>JBBATH010000005.1:0-222461 GCA_040398845.1 Candidatus Nanopelagicales bacterium
CGTTCCTGGACCTGCCCGCGGATATCCGGCGCGTCGTCTACACCACGAACGCGATTGAGAGCATGAACTACCAGCTCCGAAAAGTCACCAAGACACGCGGCCAGTTCCCAAATGACGAAGCCGCATACAAGCTCCTCTACCTCGCGATCAGCCACATCGAAGACCGGACCAAAAACAGAGGAGGCACACCGAAAAACCCATCAATCACGCAACGAGGAAGCGGCACCCAAGGCTGGAAGAACGCCCTGACCCACTTCGCCATAATCTACCCCGGGCGCCTGCCCGATGGCATCTAGAAAACAATCTGCCGGAAATCATTTACACAAAAGACTTGACACGCCCTGGCCAGCAGCCCGGCGTGGTCCGAAGGTGGCAGCGACCCGACGAACCCGATCCCGGCATCTTCAATGAGGGCGTGGTTGGCCTGCGAGCTGCGGAGCGCGGCCGGGTGCCTGACGACTGCCGCCAAGGCCGTCTCGACGCGGGCGGTTGTCAGGGTCGAGTCGGCCGCCAAAACGGCGGCCAAGACCTGCCGGCGGCGCTGCTCAGAGAGCACCGAGAGGTTCACCGGAACGCGCTCCGCATCCGTCACCGCCCGTGTCACCGAGGGCCTACTTGGGTGGTGCCGGTGTGACGCGTGCACGCCGGGGACGGGCTGGCGGCGCCGAGCCTGCCGAGCTGCCCTTGGCAGTGGCCGGTGCCCCGCAATAGGGCTCGACCAGCTCGGCGGGTGAGCAGTCCAAGATGTCGCACAACGCTGCCAGCGCGGTCAGGTTGAGCCGCTCCGGGTCCTTGACCACCAGCCGGTAGACCTGCTCCCGGGACAAGCTCACGCCCCGGTCGGCAAGCAGCGGCACCTGCTCGGTGGTGGCGAAGATCCCACGTTCGGCCATCAACCTGCGCAGATGCCAGTAGTAGCCGACCTGCCTCTTGGTCATCTCAGCCTCCGAAGGTGTCGGTCTGGAACGCCCGGGCCAATGCCGAGCGCAGCACTGCCTACTTCTCCAACTTCATTGAGGGAACTGAGCTCGGCGTCGGAAGGTCGCCGCTGTGCCGTACTACTCTTCGATGCGGAATTGTGCTGGTGCACCTCATGGGCGGTCGGTCTTGCGCTGTCTGTGATCATCTCGCGCTTCACCGTCGCGGACGATCGCCAGATTCTCCACGAGGGTTCGCTCGGGCCGCAGACCTAACGAGCACGCCCGGTTGGTCCGTCCCATTTCTCAGGCGTCATCACTACGCATTCCTCGGTGATAAAATCGGATTATGCGTAGTGAAGCGCCCGCCCTGCTCCCGATCTTCCGGACCCGAGCATAAGGGGAGATCCTGGCCCTCGTCCTGCAGGACCCGGAGCAAGAATGGACCATCTCCGAATTGGCCCGTGCCACAGGAGCGCCACTCACGTCAACACAATCCGAGATCGCCCGCCTCGAGTCCGGAGACCTCATCTCGTCGCGCAAGGTCGGCCGCACCCGGCTTGTCCACGCGAATACCAGCAACCCCGTGACGGCACCACTGACCCAGGTCGTCATGCTCACCTTCGGCCCCCAGCCGGTGATCGCGAACGAGTTCGCCCACCTCGGTGCGAGGCGAGTGCTCATCTTCGGGTCATGGGCCGCCCGACTGCTCGGCGAATCGGGCGCAGCTCCGGCGGACATCGACGTTCTTATCGTCGGCGACGACATCCCACGCAGTGAGCTCTACGCAGCGGCCGACCGCGCGCAGGCACGGCTCGGAAGGCCGGTGAACCCGGTACTCCGCAGCACGCGCGCCTGGGCCGAGCCCGAACACGACCCACTGATCGACGAGATCCTGCGTCGCCCCAGCATTGACGTGACGCGCCCCTCGACGCAACCTCGGGCCAGCTCATGACCGGGCAATCGTCGACGCCGCCGCAGCGCTGCTCGTCCAGTTGACGATGTACCGCAAGTGATTTACCCGAATCGAGCCTGCTTCCCAGTGCGTCGAACTCGCCACGTTGGACTCGTGGCAACACTTACGTCGCGAACCGTGCCGTTCTGGTGCCCGTCCGCTTCGCGCCGATGAACTCGGCCGTGATCGGCACCCAGCCATCGGCGCCCAGCGGAACCAGCACCGCACTGTCGAGGGTCGGAGCTGCGTCGCTCACCCGGAACGGCACGAGGTGCCAGCGAGCGGCAGGCCGCGGGGCCCCGAGATCGGCAAGGCGAGCCAGCCAGTGCTCCTGCCCGTAGCGGCCAAGCGGCGCGGTGTCGGTGAGGAGGAGCGGCTGCTCCAGCGCGAGGATGCCGGGCAGGGCGCGATCGAGTGCCTCGCGCACGAAGGCCGTGAGGTTCGAGCGGTCGACGCTCGATGGGTCCGCGGAGTCGACGCGCAGTAAAAACGTCCAATCGACCCCCTTCTCAACCGCGAACTCCTTGACGGCCGAGAGGAGCACATCGGTGATGTTCACCCTCGTGACCCCGTAGTCCTCGGCGAGCACCGACGCCGCTTGGTCGATCCGGCGCGGGTCGACCGTGAGGGTGAGGTAGCCGGCGCTCGCGAGCGCACCGCGCAGCCTGGTGTCGACCTCGTTGAAGGGCACGACCTCGCCGCCGGCGCCGAGCATCGTCAGGGCGAGTCGGGTCTGGAGCAGTCCGTCGGTCACGCTGGTCGGCATCGTGTAGACGGTGCCGTCCCAGCGCAGCGACGGATCGACCTGCTCGACGAGCCGGTCGAGGGCGGGCCGGTCTGGCAGGGCCTCGGCGGCCTGGAACCGGGCGCTCACCCGCTGGCGCAGGGCCAGTGGCGTGAGATGGAGACGGCCGAACGCTGAACCGGCGAGGGTCAGCCTGAGCGCTACCCCGGCATTGAGCCCGACCGGGTAGATCTCCCCGCGACTACCACGGGCGGCGCGCTTCGACGCAGCAGCGGCGATCTCCTGCAGGCGATCATCGGTAAACGGCTGCATGCGCTCGGGTGCCGCGATGCTGCGGAGGGCATCGACAGCCTCGGCGCGCAGCGCGACGACCGGTCGGTCCGCGAGTCGATCGGCCACCGTGGCGAGCTGCCGCACGTAGTCGAGGATCGCGTCAGCTGCTGGAGCCTGGGGGTCACTCGGTTCAAGGGCAATGACCATCCTCGGGCCGATGCGACTGCTTGAGAACCTGGAGTCAACCCCCCGGGCCAGATCAGATTCCAAGGTCGCCCTCACCAGGCCGATCGCCTGAAGTGTGCGATCAGGCTCGACCGCGGCAGAACCGTGACGGGCGAGCAGGGCACGCGCGACCTCAAATGACTCCGCGACCCCTCCTTGGCTGGAGACGATCGACTCAATCTCCTCGGCGAGCTCAGGACTGGCCGGCAGCTTGCGCCAAGCGGTGCGAAGGTCGTCGACAATCTGTGAGACACGAGGCGGGGTGACATCGAGGTGCCGAGCGATCTCAGTGAGGTTGGGCCATGGCTCAAGGGCCATATCGTCAGGGCCGCGCAAGCCGAGCAACAGCGATGCTGTCCTGACCTGGGTCGCGTTGCGTCCGGTGGCACGCGGCACAAACACATGTACGAGCCGGTCAATGCCTCGTCCGAGCTCTGGCTCCTGGGACTCATCGACCGTGACAGCGATCTGCTCAGCAACGAGGTTCCGACGCCAATCGCGCAGCCGATGCTTGATCTCCCTTCGGGTCTTGCCGCCGATGCCCGAGATGCTGTTGACCCGGAACTGCGAGATCGCCAGCAGCTCGCCGACCGTCGCTACGTCGAGCCGCGCTAGGGCTGACAGCGCCCGGGCGGAGAATCCCGCTTCGACGAGCGGGGTCGACAAGGTCACCGGCACGTCGTCTGCCTCGGTGTCGCCGCTCTCGTCTCCGTCCGCTCCGGCTCTCGAGAGCGACGTCGAGGCATCGATGGCGCGGAAGATCTGGGCCCACGACTGGGCAAGCTCGGACAGATCGCCGAACCGCTGCGCTGAATCACGGGCGAGCGCCTTGCGGAAGAAGGCCATCATCGCTGCGGCAACCGGAGCCTCGAACATGTCGGGGGCAAGGTTCACCTCGTCGGCGATCGTCGCCGGATCAGCCTCGCCGCTACCCCACACCGGCTTCTCGCCCGCGGCCATCTCAAAGAGGGTGACCGCGATGGCGAATCGCTCTGCGGCGCGATCGTACCTCGGCCGCCGGCCGCCGCCGAGGAACGGATCAAGATAGGGCGGGGTTCCCGCTCGCACCTGCTCGATCGGCTCGCGGCTCAGAGAGAAGTCGAATAGGACGATGCGTGGACGCCCACTTGAGTCAGGCCGAACGCCGAGGTTGTCGGGCTTAATATCCCGATGGAGCACGCCCCGCGCTTCGAGGTGGGCGGCGGCCTCGAGCAGGTCGCCCCCATACCGTTCGAGTTGATCGAAGGTGAGACGGCCTTCGTCGCGGATGCGGGTGCCGAGGGTCGGCAGGCCCGCGTTCTCGAGCTGCAGGCAGCGCCGGCCATCGAGGTTGAACGGCTCACCAATTGGCTTGACGATGCGGGCGCTTTCGAGCGATGCGAGGATCTCGTACTCGTGCTGGAGTCGCTCGGCCTTGGTCTCGTCATGCGCGATCTTCAAGACGGTGCTCTTTTCCGCCTCGTCCAGCGTGAGGTCGTTGACGAGCAGCGCCAGACCCGTCGAACCGCTCCCGAGACGGGACTGGACGATAAACCGGTCGCCGAGGACCGATCCCGCAATCGCCTCGAGGGGATCCAACACGGGCTCAGGCTCCTGCCCGGCATGCAGTTCGAGTTCGGCCTTATCGAGGTCGGCAAGGAAAGCTGCAATGTCGGGCGTGCGGTCCATGCGGGCATCGGGATGGGTCGCCCGCATCACCAACTGTCTCAGCGACTCGGGGACACCGTCGAGGTCGATCGCCGGGTCCAGGCCCCTACTCCCCCGGATCCGCTGCTCGAGATCAGCCATCGATGTCGCCGGTGGCTGGAGGGTGAGGAGCAGGTAGGTGAGGGCGCCGAGGCCGTAGACATCGAGGGCCACGCCATCGGGCTCGTCGGCAAGGTAGATCTCGGGGGCGAGGTAGACCCATGTCTCCTGCGCCGCCATGTCTGCGACATGGCGCGTGCCCTGGAGCAGGGTCGGCTGCGGAGCAGCAGTGCCAGTCTGGGTGCCGGGGGTCTCGCGCCCGGTCTGCCAGTCGCGGATCGACGCCCTGATCTCACCGGAGGCAGCCTGGGTGACAAAGACCTGCCGAGGGGTGAGCGCACGGTGGGTCACCCCTCGGCCGTGCGCGTAGCGCAAGACCTCGGCAACCTGCCTCACCAGCTCGAGGCGCCTATCGAGGGTGAGGCTGTCGCTGTTCGCCTCGAGCCAGCGGTCGAGCCGCTGGGCCTTGCCGTCGTAGGCGAACTGCAGCGCGGGGCCAGCCTGAGGGTCCTCGAAGAAGTCCTCCGGCGCAACGACTCCCGGGTGCTTGAGGCCGGAGGTCAGTTCGTATTCGCGCCGGGCAGACCTGGTGATCTGCTGCCGGCGCTCGGCCGAGGCGCCGCGCGGGATGTCGTAGAGCCGGATGCGCTTGCGAACGCCCGTGAGGTTCGGGTGCTCGGCGATCACATCACTCCACGTAGGACCCTGATCTGCTGGCTCGGCCCGATCAACGGCGTAATGGCCAACCATGCGAACCCTGGCCGGAGCAGCGAACCCAGCGCTCTCGAGCAGCGCCTTCACCGCCTTGGCCCGCTGCATGTCAAGCCCCCGCGGCCCGTTCGCCGTGGCCTCGTCAAGGAACTTCGTGAAGAGCGGCAGGCCCTGCACGTTGAACCCGTCGAGGCCGTAGGTCTTCTGCTTCGCGAGACTGTCGAGCTCGACCTTCGAATCACGCCCATGCAGGACGGTGATCGATTCAACGAATGGGATCCGGAACTGCCCGTTGCCCCCGGCCCTCGTCACCTCGTGCTCGAGCACGCCCTTGAGCCACTTCGCCTTGTCGTTCGTCGCGTGAATTGGGTTCTTCAGCTCGCGGCCATTGTGACGCCAGTAGCCCTGATTGCCGGTGATGCGCCCATGCAGCCCCTTCAACTCGACCACCGTGAGCCCGGACCTAGTGAGCAGCAGGAGGTCGACCTCCGCCATTCTTCCGTTCACGCTGATGAAGGACAGGTTCGACCACGCCCACACGAGGCTGGCGTCGGGCAGGATCGCCTTGATCGCATCGAGGGCCTCGGCCTCCGCCGGGGTCGCCGGTTCGCCAACGTCCTGCCAGTGCGGTGAAGCCTCGAGCACCCTGTCCCCGTCCTTCCTGAAATCATTGCCATACTGCCAGACGGCATGGTCGCTTGCGGCGCAACCGGAGTATGCCCCGTCGAAGGTGCCGCTGGCGCTCGTCGTCCCTTGACACCCCTTCGGGACCTGACTGTGGGCGCCGCGCGCTACGGGGGTACCGCTACCGGATCACCGCGATGCAGTTCCTGACCCACGCCGAAGGTCGGAACACGCACCGTTCATCCTCGAAGCGAGCTACAACGCGGGCGTCGGAGGCGATGACGAAGTCCGGGTCCCAGTACTGAACAATGTCGTCGAACGTCGCAGGCCTGTCGTTGGGGGCGGGTTCGATCGTCGGGCCAAGCCGCTGCCGCAAGGACGACTCGAACGCAGCCACGTCGGCGAGGCACCGCCGCCCCGGCCCGTAATTGCTTCAACGCTTGGGTCAGCGTGCGTTCGTCGAGCACCATTCGGAAGCCAGCATTGTCTACTCGGTGCGAGGCTCCCGTTGACAACGCGGATGCAGCAGGAGTGACCGGATCGGCAGGCGGAAACGGATCGAGATCGGGGGTCCCGCCCCTGACCAACTCGTCGAAGGCGCGCAGAATGACGCACCCACTGAACAGAACAAGTACTTCTGGTGTCGCGTCCGTCACCCTGGGCTACTCGAACAGCGTTCGAAAGTCGCGCATCTCATCCTTGGTGAGCGGCTCCTCCGGCTCGTGCAGGTTCTGGCGACGGGCTGCCACAAACGTGGCCCGGCGGACCTCGGAGTTCGTCAGCTTCTCCACGTCAGCTAGGGGAACCATGCGCTTCGCGCCGACGTTCACTCGGCCGATGCGCCCACGGTCCTGCCACGTGTAGATGGTGGGGCGAGTGACTCCCAGCAACTCTGCTGCGCGCTCCGCGGAGATCGTCTCTTCGTCCATCTCCAGGTGGGCGACCTTGGACCCCGCGAGGCCCTCGCGCAGGCGCTCCATCAACTCGACCGCGACGTAGTTGAGTTCCACGCGCTCGCCGTCAGCTAGGACGACATCAACGCTCATTATGCGCTTGGCCGTGCGTGAAGAAGCCTCCGCGGGGAACACGTCGGCCTCGCTACGAATGAACTGAACAGTCATGGCACCTCCAAAGTGAAAGAACTGTAACCCACAGCCCCGTCGGAAATCCACAACGCAACCCACCAGCTGCCGACATTGGGCCTCTCATTGCGCACACGAGCGGGCGGTCTACTTGCGAGCTACCTTCGGTGGCGGTATCCGGGCCCACTACCAGTTCACGAGTCGCTGGCCAGCCTTGTCGCGTAAGGCATCCGGGAGAATCATGATGAAGTCCACAAGCATGGCCAGCTACCTCTCCCGCCCACCTCAGAAGGTCAACGAGGCGATCGCGAGGCTTGTCGAGGGTGGCGTGATCCGTCAGGTGAACGTCGACAAGCGCCGCAACCGGGCGTTCGAGTCGGTTGACCTCTTCGATCGGTTCACTGACTTCGAGCGCGCGCTCGCGACGCCCGGGGAAGTGCATCGATCCCCGGCCCTCCTCCACGACGGTGCGCCGTAGCTCGCGGGAGGTCAACGCCCGCACCAGAATCGTCACCCTCATGGGTGAGGGATGCCCAATAGATTTACGCAGCGGCAATCAAGGCTTCTTGCGCAAAACCTTCACTAACGCAACGACAAATGAGACAGGAATAATCACCAGCAGCGCAACCCACAGGATGATGTATGAGCCAAGGCCTACCCCGTATGGATTCAGAATCCAATCAACCATGCAACACCCCCAACGGCCACGACGTGCCCACAGTCCTCACTCCCCCCAACTCATCGGTACGCCAACCTCAGTGCACGCCGCCATCACGTCAGTCATTGCACTCTCGACCGCAGCCTTCGATGTCGTGCTCAGCACACCCTGCAGGGATTCATCGACTGATCGCGCGCTGGGATCGTCCCGAGGCGCGTCAACCGCTCCCGCCTCCGCCACGAGAATTGCATCGAGTAAATCCTCTGCCGAGTTGACGCTGCCCATGTCGCGTCCAAAGTCTCGGCACACAGTTTGAATGGCCGAGTAGGAGGGAACGATCTCGACATCCGGCACGCCCGGCAGACCCGTCGACACCGTGCATCCAAACAAGGCAGGAACACCGAATCCAACGAGTGCGATCCGCAGCAACCCAATCACCATGACCACCGCCGATCAGTTGGAAAAGCGACGGGATGTTGACGAACGCCAGTACGAAACCAGCGATCCCGAGGCCCAGACCCAGCCGCCCGCGACGGCCCCAAGTATCCCGATAATGCCCAGGATGAGTGCCTCAGCACCAAGACATTCTTCATTTGAATCCCCCGATTCTGAGACTCGCAGTCTGTCACGGCACGGCTGAGCAGTCAGCCAAACTGAAGACTGGTGTGCTGCAGGCCCCACGCGGACCTGATATGGCCAAGGCATATTCACCCTTGGCACGGCCGTTTCTGCATCACATGCGCCTGGCCTAGCGAGACATCGACCTTTCGAGGTCCTCCGAGGCGATCCGAGTTGCGGCGTGCGATGCGCACCTAGTTGAGGAACCCGACTTCACTCGAATGTTGAAAGCATTCTCCGAGGACACCGGGGTTGAACCTTCTGAACGTATTCTGAATACTGGCATCGTGAGCACCGACATCGTCCACCGCAGCGTCCAGTCTTCTGAGCTGTCCCGGAATCCTGCTGCCGTCTTCGCTGCCGCCGAGGAAGGGCCGATCGTTATCACCCGTCGCGACGGTGAGGATTTCGTGCTCTCGCTAGCCAGTGCCGTGGCACAGGAACGTCGGGCGGTCCAGATTGCGGCAGACCTCATGTGGGCATCCCTTGACACCTGCGGAGCTCCGCTTGCGGAGCGATTACGGCAGTCATTTCCGTGGATCGAGTTCTTGTCTCCAGAGGCGCGCGATCAGTTCGCCGAGGAGATCATCTCCGTGACGAGAGCGTGCGCTGCGATCGCTGAGTTCACTCGTGTACTCGTGGTCTTCGCTGCGTGGCGGTCGTCGGCCGAGACGATCACACGTGGGTACATTCCCGACGGTGACCTGCACTGGATGGCAGCCCCGGTCGATGTTCCCGACCCACGCCTGAAGTGAGCAAACGCGCGGAAGGGGTGAACCGTCCGCTCAAGAAGTCGGAGTACGAGATCCGATTCGCCACCCGGGAGGCCCAGAAGGGCTGGACGGACTTGCTAGCGACGACCCGCGGCGCGATGGTTGACGCATGGGACCACTTCACCACCAACCCCATGCTCCAGACAGAGCGAAATCATCCGATGCGCGCCGAGTTGGAGTTCGTTGTCCGTGACGGCATTTGCTTTGCCCGCTGGCAGCACGAGCTGCCCGGTGGCGCCCGAATTTGGCTCTTCATCGACGGCCAGGTCGTGTGGCTCGTCGACGTTCGCACGCGTCACCCAAGCCACACCAAGCGACGCCATGGATGATGGCAGTTTGCGTCTCCACCAACGGTGGGTTCTCGCGACGGCGCGAGATTTCACTTTCTCGCTTTAGCCGAGCAGGTGTCGTGCCATGACGATGCGCTGCACCTGGTTCGTTCCTTCATAGATCTGGGTGATCTTCGCATCGCGCATCATGCGCTCGACCGGGAAGTCCTTGGTGTAGCCATAGCCGCCGAGGAGTTGCACGGCATCGGTGGTGACGCGCATGGCGACGTCGGACGCGTAGCACTTGGCCGCCGCGCCGAAGAAGGCGAGATCGGCGTCATTTCGCTCTGACTTCGCTGCTGCGACATACATGAGCTGACGTGCGGCCTCGAGCTCCATGGCCATGTCGGCGAGCATGAACTGGATCCCCTGGAAGTCGGCGATTCGCTTGCCGAATTGCTGCCGCTCCTTCACGTAGCCGAGCGAGAAGTCGAGGGCGCCCTGGGCGATGCCGACGGCCTGGGCGCCGATCGTGATGCGTGTGTGGTCGAGGGTTCGCAGTGCCAGCTTGAGCCCGGCGCCGGGCTCGCCGATCATGCGATCGCCCGGGATGCGGGCTCCGTCGAAGCGAAGTTCGCGGGTCGGTGATCCCTTGATGCCCATCTTGCGCTCGGGCTCTCCGAAGGTGAAGCCGGGGTCGGATTTCTCGACGACGAAAGCGCTCACATTGCTGCCGCGCTTACCGTCGGGGTCGGTGACGGCAAGGACCGTGTAGTACTCGGCAATGCCGGCGTTGCTAATCCACGACTTCTGTCCCGACAGAATCCAATCGTCGCCATCGCGGGTTGCCCGGCATCGCATGGACGCAGTGTCAGATCCTGCTTCTCGCTCGGAGAGCGCATAGGCGAACATGAATTCTCCGCTCGCAATCCGCGGAAGGTACTTCGACTTGATCTCCTCTGACGCCGCCAGCATCACCGGCATCGTGCCGAGTTTGTTCACCGCCGGGATGAGCGAGGACGATGCGCAGGCTCGGGCGACCTCTTCGATGACGATGCAGGTCGCGAGCGCATCAGCCCCGGCGCCCCCGTACGCCTCCGGAATATGCGGGGCATGGAAGCCGGATGCGCGCAGGGCGTCATAGGCCGCTTGCGGGAACGAGCTCGTCTCGTCGACCTCGGCCGCATGGGGCGCGATGAGGTCTGTTGAGATCTCCCGGATCGCATCGCGGATGGCGAGGTGATCCTCGGAGAGCTGGTAGCGGTCGAAGTCTCCCCCTGTGCCCACGCGTCAGGCCTTCGCGGGAACACGGATGATGAGGGCGTCGCCCTGACCTCCGCCACCACAAAGTGCCGCCGCACCGACTCCTCCACCGCGACGCCGCAATTCAAGGGCGAGTGCGAGGACGATTCGGGCACCACTCATGCCGACCGGGTGACCGAGGGCGATCGCCCCACCGTTGACGTTCGTGATGTCTGGCGAGACGCCGAGCTCCGCACCCGATGCGAGGGCTACGCCGGCGAACGCCTCATTGATCTCGAACAGGTCGATGTCTTCGATGGTGAGAGTGCCGTCGCGTCGAAGGGCGTCGCGGATGGCCCGCGCTGGCTGAACGACGAGTGACGGGTCTGGGCCAGCCACATTGCCGTAGGCGCCAACCTCGGCGAGCCAGGTCAGCCCCAACTCCTCGGCGCGAGCCCGGCTCATCATGACAACAGCCGCACCACCATCTGAGAGCTGCGATGCGTTGCCCGCGGTGATGGTCGCTGCGGCCTCGGCCCCCGGGGTTGCGAATGCTGCGCGCAGTTTGCCGAGGCTCTCGATGGTCGTGCTGGCACGAACACCCTCATCGGCGGCGAGCACGACCTCGCCCTTCGCGTTCACAACCTCGACGATCTCCTCGTCGAAGCGGCCCTCTGCTGCAGCCTTCGCCGCGCGGGCATGGGATGCGTTCGCGAACTCGTCCTGCGCCTCTCGGGTGAGGCCATAGGAGGCCTGGTAGCGCTCGGTCGCCGCTCCCATCGAGATGCCGTCGAAGGCACAGGTGAGGGCGTCCTGATCCAAGGAATCGACCATTCGGGCGGCGCCGTACTTCGTGCCCTTACGCGAGCCGAGCAGCATGTGGGGCGCATTTGTCATCGACTCGAAGCCACCGGCGACGATGATCTCGTGCTCGCACAGCCTGATGAGCTGATCAGCGTGGGCGATCGCACTGAGCCCGGAAAGGCAGAGTTTGTTGAGCGTGATCGCCGGGACCTCGAAGCCAATGCCCCCTGCGATCGCCGCTTGACGGGCCGGATTCGGGCCGACCCCGGCCTGCACGACATTCCCCATGATCACCGCGTCGACATCGGACGGCGCGACGCCAGCGCGGCTGAGCGCCTCGCGAATCGCGATCCCGCCGAGATTCGAGGCGCTGAGCCCAGCGAGGCTTCCGAGCAGTCGGCCGATCGGCGTGCGGGCTCCGGCGATGATGACTGAGGTGGTCACGTCGTGCTCCAATCAGATGGGGAATTACTCTTTCCGGGAGTTCAGCGTTCTGAGTGCATGAATTAAGGCTCGAGACTACCGCTCGGGGCGACGTCATACATTCCTGCGGTACTGCCCGCCGACCTCAAAGAATGCCTCGCTGATCTGCCCGAGTGAGCAGCAGCGGACCGCATCCATGAGTGCCTCGAAGACGTTGCCCCCTGACGTGGCGGCCGCCTTGAGTCGTTCGAGAGCCAGCGGCGCCTCGTCGCGGTGCCTCGCCTGGAATTCGGCGAGTCGTCGGAGCTGCGAGTCCTTCTCCTCCTGCGTTCCGCGCGCGAGCTCAACGGTCGCAGGAGTGTCGCTCCCCTCCGCCGGCAGAAAGGTGTTCACGCCGATGATCGGCAGCGTGCCATCGTGCTTGCGGTGCTCGTAGAGCATCGACTCGTCCTGGATGCGTCCGCGCTGGTAGCCCGTCTCCATGGCGCCGAGCACCCCGCCGCGGTCGGCGATGCGCTCGAACTCGACGAGCACGGCCTCCTCGAGAAGATCGGTGAGCTCATCGACGACATACGAGCCCTGGAGCGGATTCTCATTCGACGAGAGCCCCCACTCCTTGTCGATGATCATCTGGATGGCGAGCGCCCGCCGCACCGATTGGGCCGATGGCGTCGTGACTGCCTCGTCATAGGCGTTGGTATGAAGTGAGTTTGCGTTGTCGTACAGGGCGCACAGAGCCTGGAGGGTCGTGCGGATGTCATTGAAGTCCATCTCCTGCGCGTGCAGGGAACGGCCCGAAGTCTGGATGTGGTATTTCATCTTTTGGGCCCGCTCATCGGCGCCGTACTTGTCGCGCATGGCGATCGCCCACAGTCGGCGCGCCACCCGGCCGAGCACCGTGTATTCGGCGTCCATGCCGTTGGAGAAGAAGAAGGAGAGGTTCGGCGCGAAGTCATCGATCTTCATGCCGCGCGCGAGATAGGCCTCGACGTAGGTGAACCCGTTCGCGAGCGTGAACGCCAATTGGCTGATCGGGTTCGCACCCGCCTCGGCGATGTGGTACCCGCTGATCGAGACGGAGTAGAAGTTGCGGATCGAGTGTTCGATGAACCATTCCTGGATATCCGCCATACATCGCAGGGCAAACTCGGTCGAGAAGATGCAGGTGTTCTGCCCCTGGTCCTCCTTGAGGATGTCGGCCTGAACAGTGCCGCGCACGGTGGCGAGGCCGCGAGCGCGGATCTCGTCCGCCTCCGCAGCGTCAGGTTCGCGGCCCTCGTCCGCCCGGAACGCAGCAAGTTGCTGGTCGATCACCGTGTTGAGGAACATCGCGAGGATTGCCGGGGCCGGACCGTTGATCGTCATCGAAACCGAGGTCGAAGGCGAGCACAGGTCGAAGCCGGCGAAGAGATCGTGCATGTCATCGACCGTGGCGATCGAGACGCCCGAGGTGCCGACCTTGCCGAAGATATCCGGCTGCGGCGAGGGGTCGCGTCCGTAGAGGGTGACGGAGTCGAAGGCCGTTGATAGGCGGGTTGCGGGCTGCCCCTCGCTCAGCAGGTGGAACCTGCGGTTCGTGCGGGCGGCATCGCCCTCCCCCGCGAACATTCGGGCGGGTGCCTCCCCCGTCCGCTTGAACGGAAAGACCCCGGCGGTGAAGGGGAAGTAGCCCGGAAGGTTTTCGGCGCGGATGAACCGCACGAGCGCCCCTGCCTCATCGTCGCGAGGCAGTGCGACGCGCGGCACGTGAGTACCCGAGAGCGTGGTGTGGGTGAGCGGGGTACGGATTTCGTTGCCCCGGACCACGTACACCTGCTCGTCGCCGACATAGGAATCGCGAAGGGATGGCCAGGCCTCGAGTTGGGCGACGACGCCGGTCGACAGTTCGCGGACGGTGGTCGCAATGAGTTGCGAGACGGCATCGACCGCGGATGTCTCATCCGAGGATGAGAGGAGCTCCCGGGTTGCCTCAAGCTGCTGAAGCCTGCGGGCAAGCGCGGCATCGCGCTCGGTGGCCGCGTGGTAGGCGCGGACGGTCTCGGCGATCTCGGCCAGATACCGCTCGCGACCGCGCGGCAGGATTCCGACGAGTCCGGTGGAGGTGCGCCCATCGACGACGGGCAGCACGCCCTCGAAATCGCCGAGACCCTTGCCGATGAGCAGGCCCTTCAGGTATTGGTACAGGGCCGAGACACCGTCGTCGTCGAAGCGGGCAGCACTCGTTCCGAAGACCGGCATCTCCTCCCAGGGGGTGCCGAATGCGCCGCGGTTGCGCACGATCTGCCTCGCAACATCGCGCCGGGCATCCTCGGCCCCACGGCGCTCGTACTTGTTCACGGCGATGACATCGGCGAAGTCGAGCATGTCGATTTTCTCGAGCTGCGAGGGAGCACCGAACTCCGGAGTCATGACATAGAGCGAGATGTCGACGTGGGGGACGATCGCCGCATCGCCCTGGCCGATGCCCGGGGTCTCGACGATGACGACATCGAAGCCGGCCGCCTTGCATGCGGCGATCACGTCATCGAGTGCCTCCGGCACCTGATGGCCTGAGTCGCGGGTGGCGAGCGACCTGAAGAACACAACATCGGGGTCAATGGTGTTCATGCGGATGCGGTCACCAAGGAGTGCGCCCCCACCGCGGCGGCGGGTCGGGTCAATTGCGAGCACAGCGATGCGCAGCTTGTCCTGGCTGTCGCGGCGCAGACGGCGAACGAGTTCATCGGTGAGCGAGGACTTGCCGGATCCGCCGGTGCCGGTGATGCCGAGCACCGGGGTTGTCATGCCCGACGCCGATGCGCGCACGCCCTCCGCGAGCGATGGGTTGCTGCCCTGCTCGAGGACCGTGATCGCACGCGCGAGCGCGGCCGGCGACCCTGCGCGCAGGGCCTCGAGATCAGCCCCGCCCACGGCTAGGTCGATGTCGCACTCACTCACGAGCTGGTTGATCATCCCGGGCAGACCAAGCCGCTGGCCGTCCTGGGGACTGAAGATATGGACACCGCGTGAGCCGAGTTCGGCGATCTCCTCCGGAACAATGACCCCGCCACCGCCGCCGTAGACCTTCACATGGCCGGCGCCTCGTTCGGCAAGTCGCTCGACAAGGTAGGTGAAGTACTCGACGTGTCCGCCCTGATACGACGAGATCGCAACACCCTGAACATCCTCCTGCAGCGCTGCCGTCACGACCTCTTCAACACTGCGGTCGTGCCCGAGGTGCACGACCTCGACACCCTGGGACTGCAGGAGCCTGCGCATAATGTTGATGGCGGCATCGTGCCCATCAAAGATGCTCGCGGCCGTGACAAACCGAACCGGGTTTTGCGGGTCGTGTAACGGTGGCGTTGGCATTCGTGAACTCCCGGGCCGGTGCACGTCATTGAAGAGTACTAGGACGTCCCACTAAAGCACATCAGCGTTACGTGTGTGCGTTCACCCCTCAATTCCCCCCGATTTTCCGACAAATCCATGAGTTCAACGAGTTCCTCTCAAGAAAGTTTTCCGATACCGTCACCCCGTTGGCGGAACGAAATGGCTGAACTCAGCATCGAGAGGGACCTATGACCGAAGCAGGCGCTACCCATCACGAAGACTTCGGCTACAGCTCTTCGATGTACCACGTTGGCTACCTCGTTACCGATATCGCGGCGACGATGGCAGATCTCGGAGCCAGCCTGGGCCTCACCTGGACCGAGGTGGTCGTGCGCGATGACCAGCGCATGTGGACGCCAAAGGACGGTGCCACGACGGTTCCGCTCACCTTCGCCTACTCGCAGCAGGGACCCCAGTACGTCGAACTGCTCCAAGGCTCCCCCGGTTCGATCTGGGACGCCGCAGGTTCCCCCGGGCTCCACCATGCCGGGGTCTGGGCCGATGTGCCAGCTCTCACCAACTCCCTGCTCGCGAAGGGCTGGACCCTTGAGTGCAGTCAGCTCTCCCCCGACGAGGGCTACGGGTCGTTCACCTACGTGCGTTCCCCGACCGGGTTCCTTCTCGAGCCCGTCGACTACCGAAGCCGACCCCGCATCGAGCGCTGGTTCGCCGGCGAGCCACTCCAATCGTCCTGAACTTGAACGAACCATCCGCGAGAACCAACCCAAACCCAGCCGCGCACGACAACCCGGAGCAGCACATGACCGACGCCAGATGGTGCATTGACACCGAGCTCAATACCCGCTTCCCGGTTTACACCAGGTTCAATGCCAATGACGTGCTCCCGGACCCCATCACCCCGCTCGGCGCGAGCATGGCCTGGATCCCGCACATGCTGCCAGGCTCATCGATGGGCTACGCAGCCCTCGGTGCCGTGACAGCCGAGGAGTCGATCGACTTCGCAGCCTGGCCCTTCGGTGCCTTCTGCTACGGCCACCTCTACGTGAACGTCACGATGGCGCGCCTCGTTGGGATCCGAAGCGGCATCGGCTGGGCCGGCATCGACGCCGCGTTCTTCGGTAGTCATCCCGATGCCCCGCCACACACCGACTCGCCGAGCGACATCAATGAGGAGGTAAGCCAGCGCATCGCCGACCGGACGATGTGGACCCTCACCGCTACGTCATTCCCCGACCTCGAGGAGGAGACCGGCCTCGCCGACAGTTTCCGCGAGCAACGTCCAGACATCGCGCGCCTGTCGAACGCCGCGCTCCTCGCACGAGCACGTTCGATGATGCCGTACCAACGCCTCACCTGGCGCGGTGAGCTCATCGCCGGGTCACAGGCTGCCATCGGTCCGGCCGTCGTCATGAGCCTGCTCGGTGACGACTCACCCGTGAACGTCGTCGACATCATCGGGCCAGCCGGCGATGTCGTGTCGGCCGCACCTTCCTACGCCCTGTGGGACATGTCGCGGCTCGTCCGCGCCGATGCAGCGGCCACCGCGCTCTTTGACGCAGGGGTCGGGGGCATCGCCGGCGGGCTCGAAGCAGTCTCCCCGGAATTGCATGCGCGATTCGCTGCATTCATCCGCGAGTTCGGCTACCGAGGGCCGTCTGAGTGGGATCTCGGCGCCGACTCTTGGGAGACTCGGCCTGAACTCGCGCTGTCGCTCCTCGATCGCATGAGGCAACTCGACGACTCCGCGTCGCCAGCGCTACGCAGGGCCGAGAGCGTCGAACGCGCCGAGCGCGCCTTTGAGGCCGTGCATGCCTCACTCGCCGGCAATGACGAGGCGCAGGCCACCTTGCGCATGGCGGTCGACTCGGCGCGGCGCGTGGCCTCATGGCGTGAACTCGGCAAGGCCAACTGCATCAAGGTCCTCAATGAGTCCCGGGTCGCGATGCGTGAGTTCGGGCGACGACTCGCAGCCGAAGGACACATCGCGCACCCGGGCCAGATCTTCATGGCCCTCGACGAGGAGCTCGACCTCATCGTGCTTGAGCCGGGCGCTCTCACCGAGCGGCTCGCCTCACGCGAGGTCGAATGGAAGGACCTCGGCAACGTCGTCCTCCCCCTCTTCCTCCACGCGGGTGCGCCGATGACCCCGCTCGCCGACCTGCCCCGCAAGTCGGTCGCGGGCGTTGTTGTCGCCGCGTCCGGCGATGTCCTCACCGGTACCCCGGCCTCATCGGGAGTGGCGACGGGTCGCGCACGGGTCATCCTCAACCCGGGCGAGATCGCGGCCTTCGAGCCCGGCGACGTCCTGATCGCGCCGCAAACTGATCCGTCATGGACGCCGCTGTTCGTCGTCGCGAGCGCGGTCGTCGTGGGTGTCGGTGCCCTGAGCAGTCACGCAATGATCGTGAGCCGCGAACTCGGCATCCCGTGTGTCGCCGGCCTCGAGGGAGCAGCCGATCGAATCCCCGACGGGGCGATGGTCGAGGTCAACGGTTCAACCGGCACCGTCACCCTCCTGTGACACAGGCACCGGTTGGCTCCGTTATCGCGCGGACAGCCGTTATCACCGGTGCTGGTACGGGGATCGGCGCAGCAACCGCTCGGACCCTGGCAAGTTCGTGCAGCACCATCGTGCTCCTCGGCCGGCGGCTGGCCAAGCTCGAGGAGGTGGCCGCCGACATCACGGCGAGCCACCCCGCGGTGACGGCACACGTGATGTCAGTGGATGCCGCCGATGTTCTGGCGGTCGAGGCGTTCGCGGCCTGGGCGAGCGATGCGCTCCCTTCGATCGACATCGTCGTCAACAATGCCGGGTCGACCCAGCCTGCCTTCGCGGGCGGACTGCAGAACATTGCCGATGTGTGGGAATTGACGATCCGCGGCAACCTCATGAGTGCAGTGCTCGTTACCGAGGCCCTGCTCCCGCAGATGACCTCCCCCGGCGGCCGGATCGTCATCACCGGATCCTTCGCGGCGCAGTTCGGCACCGGGTCAATCGCCTACTCGGCCGCCAAGGCGGCGCTCCAGACGTACGTCGTCGGCCTCACGCGCACCCAGGGCCCCCGCGGGATCACGTGCAATGTCGTGGCTCCCGGCTACACCGGCGATACCGAGCTCGTTGCCGGTCGTATTTCCGAGGAGCGGCATGCCCGCCTCATCGGTGGCATCGCCGTGGGCCGGGCCGCCACCTCGCAGGAGATCGCCAATGTCATCAACTTCGTCGCTTCCGCCGGAGCATCATTCGTCACAGGTCAGACCATCACCGCCAACGGTGGCGTGATGTTTCCCGGATAACAGGAGGTACATCATGGCCGAGTTCACCGAACTTGATCTGCAACGCATCGAGATCGTGAAGCAGCTCTTCGCCGCTTGGAGTAGCGGCGATGCTGACGCTCCACGTTCGTTCATGGCCGAGAACGGCATCCTGTGGGATTCGATCGGCGGCCAGAAGGACGGCTGGCCCGCGATCCGCGAGTACTTCGGCCACGGGCTCGAGCGCTACCCCGATCTCGTCCTCGAGCCGACCGGCGAGTTCTGGGCCCGTCCCGATGGCATTGCCCTCCAATGGGTGATGAGCGCGACGGTGCTCGACGACTCAAAGGGAGCCGAGCACAAGGGCAAGAAGTGGATCGTCGAAGGCCTGAGCTTCGTCGTCTTCGACGGGCTCACCGTGACGCTGGAGGCCGATTACCACGAGGGCACCTGGCGCGACCGCTCACTTCAGGAGGGCGGGCTCCACGCGCCGATCAAGCGCTGATGCAGGTGCTCAACCTGTCGTGAGGTGATCTGCGCCTGCGTGACGAGCCGGCGGTAGAGGAAGGGTGCGACGACGTCCTCGACCCCCTGCTTCACATCGAGATCCGCTCGAAAGATTCCGCTCGCCTGACCGCGCCTGATGATCCCTGCTGCTCGCGATCGAGTCTGCGAGAAGCTGCGGCGATGGACGTCGGCGAAGGGTTCGTCGCGCATTGACAGTTCGATGAGGGCAATGAGCACGGCGCAGTAGGTCGGGTCGTTGAGGCGGCGTGCGTAGTCGGCGAGGTACTCGCGAAGGGCCGCAGCAGGCTCGTCCGCGAACTCGACGGTGTCGCGGTGCATGAGCTCGTCGAAGACCTCGCAGGTGAGGGCGGCGAGGTTCGGCCAATTGCGGTAGATCGTGCTGCGCGAGACGCCGGACTCCTCTGCCAGTCTGTCAGCGCTCAGGCCTGCGATGCCATCGGCTACCAGGACTGAGCGCACCGCGTCGAAGACCGCGGACTTCGAGCGCTCGTAGCGGACATCGGTCGTCATGACTACTCGCAGGTGATCTCGATGAGCTGACCGAGGAAACGCAGGTGGACGGCAATGCCGATCGCGAGCTGATCAGCGGTGCGGTGCGAGCCGTCGCAGAACACCGTGAGCGCGGTGAGGTTCACGCACGCCCCCCGAAAGTGGTTGTAGGCCAACCAGTTTCGCCATTGCAGCTCAGTCAGTTCGAGGCCGATCGCCTCGTGCAGGCGCATCTTCCACGCTTCAGCGCTCATCGTTCGGCGGCCCCGGATCAGGGCGAGATACGCCCAGTCCTCCGCCGCGTCGCCGACATGGGCGAACTCCCAGTCGAGCACGGTGAGGCCATTCTCCTCATCGAAGAGCGCATTGCCGGGGCCCGCATCGCCGTGGACGATGACGCTCGGGCCGGTGGGCTCAAGATTGGCGCGCAGCCATGCCGCCCCCTGATCGATGAGCGGGATCGGTGTCGCCGCGTGCGCTCGGTAAAGCGTGAGCCAGCCATCGATGTTGTCGCTCATCACCTGCTCGGCCGTACGTTCAGACGGGTCAATCGCGGTAACGGGCACCCGATGGAGTTCGGCGACCGATCGGATGATGTCGTCGAGCCCGGCATCGTCAAGACGCACCTGACCCCTGACCTCCTCCATGATGAAGAAGGGCTCGCCGAGAACCATGCCGGTCGCCTCGACGTGCAAGATCGCTGGTACCCGGTAGCCCGCGCCGAGCAGGCCGCGCATCGCGGCGACCTCGGTCATCGTGTCCGTGCCGAACATCCCACCCTGCTCGATGCGAACGATGACATTGCGGGTGCTGCCGTCCACCGTGATGGTCGTTCGCCACATCCGCCGGGAGAACCCTCCCCCGATCACCTCGGCGCCCAGGACCTCGACGGCCGACCCGTGCCCAGCGGTGAGCCAGGCAGCCAGCTTGCTGAGTTCGCTCTGGTCGACCTCGAGCACCGGGTGTTCGACGTCGGTGCCGTGGCCGGTGAACACGCTCAGGAGCGGCTCGGCGACAGCGATGTCCTCGCGCAACCATGCAACAAGGCGCTCACGCAGCTCCGATGCCCCTGGATCATCGAGCATCGCCTGAGCCGCAGCGTCGAAGGCCTCGTCAGGTGTACAGCCAATGAGCTCAGCGATTTCTGCCGCCCGCGCAGGGGTCGGATCCTCACCGCGAGTCGCGGCATACGTCTCGATTCCTACCCACTGACTCACGTCACCGTGGGCGATGTCCGAAACCGCGTGTGCGCGCGCGATCGCCTCGGTCAGCGCCTGGTCAGCGATGCGAACGGTCACCCGTGCAGCTCCTTGGCAAAGGTTGCCTCGAGGTCGAAGTCGTAGCCGGCGCCCCACATCGGGTCGGAGAGCGCATCGGGGGCATCCACGAGATCGGTCGAGCAGAACCATTCGTAGGTCTGCTCATGGCCGTTCATGAAGCCGCGCTCTGACGTGAGTCCGAGGTCTCGAGCCTTCTCCACCGAGAGGATGCCGTGGTGCTTGTCCTTGAACAAGTGGCCGAAGGGCGCCTGACCCACGCCATTCCAGTTCGGGACCTCGATGATGTCGGGTTCGACGTTGACGATGGCGGAGAGTCGAAGTGCGTACTCACGAGCCGAGCAGCCCTGCCCGGTGAGGTTCACGACCTCACCGCGCACGGCGGGCAGGAGCGCCATCTCGAGCAGGTTCGTGCAGAGATCATCGACATGGCCGTAAGAGGTTGTGACGAGGCCTTCATGCGGAATCAGAATGGGCAGGCCCCGACGCAGTCGCAGGAACATCGCGGTCTCCATGTCATGGATGTTGTTGTCTGGCCCGTAGATCGCAGCGGGTCGGCCGATCGAGCCTGGGAAGCCGGTCGATGCGAATCGGTCGAGGATGGCCCGCTCGGTATGGGCCTTGAAGCCGCCGTAGGTCGTGTCGGGGTCATCGCGGTAGGGCTGGTCCTCCGTCCAGGGCATCAGGCCGGTCGGCTCGTAGGCCATGATCGACGAGACGAAGACATAGGAGCCGACCCGGCTGTCGAGCAGGTCGATGAGCTCATCGAAGGGCCCTCCACCGGCAGCCATGACGAAGCCCGATACGTCGATGACGGCATCCCATTCAGTGCCCTCGAGCGCCTGCCGCATCGACTCGGTGCTCGTGCGATCACCGATGATCCGGTTCACCCCTGCTGGCAGGTCCGTTGAGGTCTTGCCCCGGTTGAGCACCGTTACCTGGTGACCGGCCTCCCGCAGGTGTTCGACCATGCGGCGTCCGACAAACGTGCCTCCACCGAGGATCAGAGTTTCCATGGGAGGACCCTAGCCTTCGTTCGAACTTTGTGAGACGTTTTGTCCCATAGCACCGAGTGCATCAGTAGGCTCAGTCCATGAGTGAACAGCGTCTGACCGCGTTCGACGAGTTCCCGCGGCACCAGACCACCGGCACCTTCAACTCCGTGGCCAGCGACTCCCCCAACTGGAGTGACGGCTACTACTTCACGCTCGGCGACCGTGAGACTGGTGCCAGCCTGTTCGCCGGCCTGCGCCTGTACTCCAACACCGATGTCATCGACGGATTCGCCTGCGTAACCGTCGATGGCCGCCAGCACAATGTGCGGTGGTCTCGTCGCCTCAGACCCGAGATCGACGACATTCGAGTCGGCCCCCTCGCCCTCGAGATCCTCGAGCCGTTGAAGCGGATGCGCCTATCCTGCGACGAGAACCAGTACGGCATCAGCTACGACCTCGAGTGGACGGCGCTCCACGAGCCGTATCTCGAGGACGAGATCATCCGCTACTCCGGCGGTCGAAAGGTGTACACGCGCAACAACTACGACCAGTGCCTCGATGTCGCCGGCACCATCACTGTCGGGGATCGCACGCTGCAGGTCTCGCCGAAATCGTGGGTCGGCGTGCGCGATCACTCCTGGGGCATGGGTCGCACCGGCGGCAAGAATTCAGGGGTCGCCCCGGATTGGGGCAAGGATCCGCGCCGCGGATTCGCGATGCGTCAGTGGACCATGTTCAAGATGCCGGATCGCGTGATGTTCTGGCAGTTTCACCAGCAGCCCGATGGCTCCTTCAACCAACTCGAGACCATCGTCATCCCAAACGACACGACGCAGGAGTGGTGGTCGTATGTCGACGCCAGCGTCACTCACGAGCGCATCGATGGCTACCCGCGCCTTAAGGAATCCACCATCGCCCTCACCCGCCCCGACGGCAGCATCGACCGGTTCCTCAACACCCCCGTGGGCTGGCCCGTCTATCTGCAGGGCGGCGGCTACCACGATGGCTTCGCCGATGGCCTCGGTCGCGGCGTGTTCCGCGGCGATGAGTTCCACGATGGCGAGGTCTGGGAGGTGACGCATCCGATCCATGTCGGCGACCCGGCTGGCTGGTTCGTGCAACGCCCGGACGCCTGGGCTGAGCAGTTCGCCACCTGCGTGAATCTCGACAACCCCGTCGATTCCGGCTTCGGCCACATGGAATGCGTCATCACTCCATGAGCGCGATCGATCCGGCCCGCCTCCAGTGGCTCCTCGACCGTGAGGAGTTGCGGGCACTGTCGGCCGCCTACATGCGGGGCCTCGACCGCGCTGATGGCGCACTCGTGCGCAGCGTCTTCACCGACGACGCCACGACGCACTACGGCTCGTTCACCGGTGGCCCAGGTGAGATGGCCGGCATGGCCATGAAGGCGCTGTCGGCCTACAGCGACACCCAGCATTTCCTTGGCCAGATCAACCTGCAGATCGACGGCGACGAGGCCACGGGCGAGGTGTACTTCCAGGCGTACCACCAGCACGCCACCGAGGGCTTCGACCGATTCATCTGCGGCCGGTACATCGATCGCTACCGTCGAGTGAATGGGTCATGGCAGATGTCACACCGAACCGAGGTCGTTGACTGGACGCGGACCGAGCCGATAGCCGACGACTACTTCCGCCTTCGGCCACACACGGTCAGGGGCACTCGCGACACCACTGATCTCAGCTACCGTCCCCACGAAGCCTGACGCACTCAAAAAGAGGGAGCACGAATGGATATCGAGCGTTTCCAAGGCTTCTTGGATGCAGTCGAACCGGACCGCGGGGTAACTGTGCTCAGCGCTGTAGCCCTCCCCGGCGGCTACAGCAGGCTCTCCGTCCTCACTGAGGTTCAGTGGGCCGACGGAACGACCGAACGGTTCGTGCTTCGCGGCGACCCACCGGACGAGAGCAGTGTCTTCCGCAGCGATCGCGCAGCGGAGTGGGCGATGCTGCAAGCGGTCAAGGATCTTCCCGACTTCCGGATTCCAACCCCGCGGTACTTCGACGCCACCGGCGAGTACCTGGGCTGCAAAGCCATCGTCTCCGAGGCCATCGACTCCACCTCAATGCAGAAGTACCTCGATACCGGCCCGGATCTCGACAAGGCCCGGGAGGATTTCGTAGCGATCATGGCCTCGGCACACAACACGCCGCTGGACTCCATTGACGCAACCATCGAGCGGCCTGCGAGTTGGCGCGAGCACATCGAGGATGTCATCTCGAACTACGAGCGCATGCTCGATATCATCGACGGCTGCGATCCGGTGCTTCGCTACACACTCAAGAAAATCCGGATGAACATGCCGGCCGAGGTGCCCATGGCCCTCGTGCACGGCGACCTCCAGCCCGGCAATTTCCTGCTGTCCGACGGCACTGACCCCTACATCATCGACTGGGAGTTCGCCCGCATCGGTGATCCGCGGCTCGACATCGGCTACTACCTGCAGATTCCAATGCCACCTCATCTCTACCATCCGGATCCCGAGGCCTTCCTTGCGAGCTACCGGGCCCTGACCGGCCTCACCGAGGAACAGATCAATCCGGCGATCGCCAAGTACTTCCTGCTCCTTGGCACGAGCCACCTCATGGTCGACATCCTTCGCGGCGCCCGGGACGTCACCGACGGGCTGCACCGCGGCGTGATGGGCACCTTCCTCATGACCGCATATGCGCACTTCAACAACCTGTACCTCGATTACTCACTCGAGCTGCCCTACTCGGAGGTCACCGCATGATCACCCGTCCGTCGACCTCACGCGTGCTCGAAGACGTCGTTGAAGAGCTCACCCGCGACATCATGCCCATGATCACTGACCCAGCCCAGCAGATCCGCTTGCACATGCTCATGGTCGTGCTCAAGACTTGCGTCAATGCCAGTGAGCGTGAGATCTCGGTCATGCGAACTGAGATTCCCGAGTACCTCGCCTTTGCCGCAGACGTGGCTGGGGCAACCGGCAACGCTGACGTCGCAGCCGCTAGAGCAGGGTCGCAGATGGGCGAATCCCTCGTCCTCTCCGATGTCATCCGCGACTACGAGAACGCCAGTCGCGCGTTTTCGACCGCCATGGACCTCGTCATGGATACGGTCGATCGCAATTTCATCGAACGGGGAGAGGCCCTGCTCAGGACTCGTGTGACGAATGAGCGAGCGATCCTGAGCGGAAGTTCGGCAGTAGGGCGCTCAGCGAGCTAACTACGCTGGGTAGAACTTGTCGCGTCCGCGATCACTCAGGACTTCCTTGCCCGAGTCGATGACGATGACGGCGCCGTTCATGAACGCGGATTCGTCGCTCGCCATGAACACAGCTGCGTTGGCCATGTCGCGCGGCATCGGCGCCCTGCCACTCGCATACTTCGCACCCATCTTCACCGCCGCGTCCGCGAGATTGTCCTTATCGCCTGTGACGATTCCGGCGGTCAGCGACGACACAGTGGCGCCCGGGCACAGCACATTCACGCGCACGTCATGCGGGGCCATCTCGACAGCAACGCTCTTCGACAACCCGATAACCGCGTGCTTCGCTGCGGTGTAGATGTGCGGGCCAAGGCCGCCATTGATGCCGGCCGTGCTGGAGGTGTTGATGACAACGCCGGAGCGCTGGCGCTTGAAGACATTGGTCGCGAGCTTCGTTCCGAGGAACACGCTCGTGAGCAGGATCGACATCGTGCGCTCGTAGTCGGCGAGCTTGGTGTCGCCGATGTGCCCGATGACCCCGACGACCCCTGCGTTGTTCACCATGATGTCCAGGCCGCCGAAATCGAGGATTGCAGCCGAGATGGCGGAATCGATATCAGATTCACTCGTGACGTCCGTGTGAACGAAGATCGCATTCGGAGCCAACTCTGCCTCGAGCCGCTCCCCGGCCTCGTCGTCAACGTCGGCGATGATGCACCGGGCGCCCTCCTCGACAAAGAGGCGCACGATGCCCTCGCCGATACCCCGCGCTCCGCCAGTGACCACGGCCGACTTGCCTGCCAGCCGGCCGCTTGGCAACGCGCTCATCAGCGTTCGTCGCTCACGGAGACACGCTGAATCATGTTGAGTGACGACTCATCACGGTTCACGGCACCGGCTGCAAGGATCTCGCGCGTCTGCATCTTCCATCCGTGGCGGTCCTTCTTCCACGAATCGATGTAGCGGCCGTGGAGGGTCCACTCCTTGCCCTCCGCATCGCGGTGCCATGCGGTGACGAGGCTCTCCGCGGTCGCGTAATCAGTGTCCTGGAACTCGATCGTGATGTTGGTGACCGCGTGAGAGGTCTGTAGGTAGCGGGTGAAGGCATTGCGGAGCGATGCACGCAATGCCTCGCGGCCCTCAATCCAAGTGGTGCCGCTGTAGCGCACGCGGCATTCCTCGTGAAACAGGTCGGCCTGTGTGTCAACATCAGCCATATCGGCGGCCTTGCAGTACTTGTACATGAGCTGCTCGATGTCGTAGCGATCACCGATGCGCAGCCCCTCGACGCGGGCCATGGACATGACTTCCTCCTTGTGTGCGCGATTTATGTTTGCGGGATTACTGCAGCAACGAGATGACGTTCGAGATGCCCTGTGCAATCTGCCGTGCGGTGAGCGCAGGGTCCTGCGCTCGCAACCCGGTGTTGATGACCTCTATGGAGAAGGTGGTGTCGGGGCGGCGCTTGTCGCGCTCGCGCAGCAATCCGATGAGATCGAACTCACCCTCGCCCAGAATGCGGCGGTTGTGCAGGCAGTCGTCGCGGAGATCTTGCTCCTCCTGCTCGATGGTGCCGTCGTTGAACTGCAGGGTGCTGATGTGCGGCCAGGCATCGTCGAGGGCCGACAGCGGCAGTTGATTGCGGTAGAGGTGCCAGACATCCATGCAGATGCTGATGTTCTTGCGGCCGGCGAGTTCGATGATGCGAACCGAGTCGGCCGGGGTGGTCATGTTCGTGAACGGCAGGGGCTCGAGCACGATCTCGGTGCCGAACTCGGCAAACTGATCAGCCACGACGCCGGCATACCTCGCGGCATCCTCAAACGTACCGTCGAAGTCGCCGGTTGCCTGGAGTCGCTGCGGGTGGAAGTGCTCAGCCAAGGTGGCCGCGACGACCAAGCGGGGGTCAGGATCGGACAGCATCACTCGCGCCGCCTCGAGCTCAGTGACGACCAGTCCGAACTCGTCCAACAGGTCATCGACCTCAGAGAGCGAGTGATCGATGAGGAACTCAGTCATCCAGCGGATGCTCAGGCCGATGTCGCGAAACCCAGCATCACGAACCGCAGCGAATCGCTCCGCCAGCGGGATGTCCGGGATGCAGTTCCAAGAGAAGGTGAAGTCCGCAGGCGTGAGCGTCGCGCTACTTGCCGGCGGCGTCACGCCTCTGGCCCTCCACAATGAGGACGTTCACCTGATTGTGGAAGAACGGGATCTTGCCCTCGCGGTCGTTGTAGACGTTCTCCTTGTAGTACATCGAGCGCGAGGTGGCGGCGATGTCCTCCCAGGTCCAGACATCCTCACCCACGACGATCTTCAAGTGCTCCCAGTGCCGCTCGGTGCGGTCAAGGTAGGCCTCGTCATCGGACTTATACCAGAGTTCCCAGGTCTCGAACCTCGTCTTGTTGTGCGAGATCGGGACCGGTCGAAACA
The DNA here is from genome assembly GCA_040398845.1 of Candidatus Nanopelagicales bacterium. GTDB lineage: Bacteria > Actinomycetota > Actinomycetes > S36-B12 > S36-B12 > WLND01. The sequence continues at coordinate 27,571 of JBBATH010000005.1, forward strand.
ACTGCAGATGCTCAGGATTGTTGTTGAACACTCCCGACGGGAAGATCGTGTAGTGGCAGATGGCCACCGACTGGTGGTCGGGGTTCTCCTTCAACTTCGGCAGGGCGCCCTTGAGCGGCACGATCATCATCGCGTGGTGATCGAACTCGAAGATGCGCATCTCGCGGCCGTCCTTGACATCCTGCGGCGAAATATGGTGGAGCGCCGGCGCGTGGTAGAACTCGTTGAAGGCATCCATGATGACCTTCCAGTTCACGTCGACGTCCCAGACGACCTTCTCCTTCAGGAACATGTTCTCCATCTGGTAAGCGCCGAGGTCCTCGATGATCTCCGCGCCCAGCCAGTCGAGCAGCGGCGGCGCGACGCCGGGGCCATCAAGCACCGCCCAGACCCAGCCGCCCCATTCGCCGACCTCGACGCTCGGTGAGCGCAGGCCCTCAACCTTGGTCTGGTCGAAATCCTCGCGATCAGGAATGCCGATGACCTGGCCATCGAAGTCGTACACCCAGTCATGGAACGGGCAGGTGAATCGGCGGGCGCCGCAGCCTGAGTTGCGCACGATCCGAGAGCCGCGGTGCTGACAGATGTTGTGGAATCCGGCGATGCTGCCGTCCTTGCGCCGGGTGAAGACCACGGTCTCCCCCTGGCCCTCCCACACGTAGTGATCCCCCGTATTGGGGATTTGCTCTGCCCGAAACATCATCTGCCAGTTCGGGTTGAGCACGTACCGGCGCTCGAGATCGAACCGCTCCGGATCCGTGTACCAACTCGCGGGAACGGTGCCCGGCTGGAAGGGCGTGTTCGGGATGTCAGGGCCGAAGCGCAGCGTGTGATCACCGCGGGTGGGGACGAAGACCATCAGGATGCCTTTCAAGAAGAGCTAAGGAACCGAAATCTATCAGTTGTCTATACAACTTACAAGGAATTGTGCAGTGACCGTCGCGGTCTGCCTTGTCAGAGATCGAGGACGAGCCGATCGCCAGCACACCTCGAAACGCACGGCATCATGAAGATGCCCTCCTCGCGATCCTCCTCGGAAAGGAGAGAATCCCGATGGACGATGACACCGGAGATGACCTTGGTCTCGCACGTGCCGCAGATGCCTTCGGCGCAGCTCGTCACGAGCTTCTCACCCGCCGCCTGCAGCACCTCAGCGATACTCCGCTCAGCGGGGACAACGTACTCGTTCCCACTGCTGTTGATGACAACCGTGAACGCATGGTCGCCATGATCACCCGTCGTGTCGATGACTTTCGGCGCGAATCGCTCGACATGTGGTGCGGGCCGGCCAGCAGCCGCACACGCCTGCTCAACGGCTGTGATGAGGGGCTCTGGTCCGCAGCAGTACACGGCCGTTTCAGGCGAGCAACCCGCGATGAGATCGGCGATCGGGAGGAGCCCCTGCTCATCCTGCGGCCACGGGACGACTCCGAACTCGGTCAATTGATCGACGAACGCCATCGAGCTTCGGGAACGGCCGCCGTACATGAACCGCCAGGTTGCCCCGAGGCCCTGCGCCGCAGCGAGCATTGGCATGAGCGGGGTCACGCCGATACCGCCGGCAATGAACAGATAGTCCGGCGCTTCGATGAGGGCGAAGTGGTTGCGAGGCCCCCGGACCCTCAGTGAACCGTCCTGCTTCGTCCCATCGTGGATGGCGGCCGAGCCACCGCGGCCCGCAAGCTCACGCAGGACGGCAATTCGCCAGGTTGGCTCCCCAACTCGGCTGCATAGGGAGTACTGGCGCTCGAGACCCCCGTCAAGGAGCACATCAACGTGGGCACCTGGCTCCCACGCGGGCAATGGAGCGCCAGAAGGGTCGGCGAGTCGAAGTGAGACGATGCCGTCAGCCTCATCTCGCCGCTCGATGATGAGCAATTCACGGAACTCGTCCACGATGCTCGCGGACACACTCGAATCAGACATACCTAGACCGTAGCGCCAGCGTCAGTCGAGACCACCGTCACCGTGCCGGCGGTGCCGTCAACGGTCACCTCCATACCGTCGACGAGCGAGGTCGTCCCGGTGGTGACCGACAGGACACTCGGAATCCCGAGCTCGCGACTCACGACCACCGCATGCGAGTTGAGCGCGCCAACATCGACAACGACGGCTCCCGCGATGAGGAAGAGCGGAGTCCACGCAGCATCAGTGAACGGGGCAACGAGGACATCGCCCGGTTCAAGCCGAGCCATGTCAGACGGGTTATGGAGCACGCAGACACGTCCGGTGTAGCGACCGGCTCCCCCACCGATACCGGCGATGACATCCCCCTGACTCAACGGCGTCACCCGCTTTGCCGCCCGACGATTCCACTGAGACAGTGGCAGCGGGTCGGACGAGATGATGAATGGCGGATCGAGCTCGAAGAGCTGCTCGTACTCCCGGAGTCGCGTGGCGATGAGGTCAAGAAAGGCCGGCGGATCTTGCACGTAGGCGTCGAGTTCGTCATTCATGAGCATCATGACGTCCTCCGGCTTTCCGTAGAGGCCCGCCTCGACCCCGCGCCTGCCCAGCTCCCGGATGGCCATGCGCACCTCGTTGATGGTCGCGCAGGAAGTGGCCTTCGTCATCTCACGCAGCGGTACGGTTCGCTGCGCAGAAGCGAATGCCATCTCGAAGGTGCCGAGGGCCTCGTCGTTGCCTGCGAGGAGAGCGCGGACGGTGTCGGCTGCCGCTGCGCGACGCCCTGCAAGGAACTCGTGCCGCGCGGCCGGCGAATCGGCATCAGGCGCTCGGCGGATCCCGTTGACAAGTCGCATGGGCTGCAACGGATCGCACTCCCAAGACAGCGAGTGGATATCCCATTCATTCGGCCCCCGAAACCCGTATTCGAAGAGGAATCCCTCGAACTTCGAGGCGAACGCACGCAGCTCATCGGTCGTGGGATGCATGACTGCCGCAAGGACCGCTTCGGGGCTCTGATCAAACAGCGCAGTGACCTCGGTCGAATCATTCGCCGCGCGCGAAAGGTCCCAAAGTCCCGTCGACGGGGCAGCCGATTGCACCTCGCCGAGGCCCGAGATGAGTTCCAGCTGTAGTTCCGGCCGACCGACCGACTCGCAGATCCCGATGAGCATGCTTGGGCCCAGCGTCGAACCGAGGCTCGATAAATCATGGCGAAAGAAGGCGTTGTCGAGCTCTGGGATGAACGAGCGGGCACGGACTACCAGTTCGGCATCGGTGAGCGCAGCTAGGTCTGGACGCTCAGATCGGAATCGGCCGGTGCGTCGACGATCCTCCTCGATCTCCGGGAAGCTCGTTGCCCCGAGGATCTCACCGATCGTGCCCATCGCCTTGGCGGTGAGGTCTGGGCGAACATCGCCCTCTCTCGGGACATAGGGCGGGGTATCGGGATGAGAGCCGAGGAGATCGGCGTCGAACTTCGCGAGGTCTACGCCGAGCCGCAGGCCGAGCAACCGCATATGCGACAGATTGAGATAGAAGTACCCGCCGAAGATTCCGACGACGGGGTACTTCGGGCCCCGCATCTCATCCTCGGCATAGATGCCGAAGTCGACAAACCCCCGAAACCACCCGGGAAGCAGACCTTCCTCGAAGGTGAGCGACCAGCCCAGCGGGCTCGCTGGATCGGCGAGGACCTCGCCTGCGTTCGCACGCGTGTAGTAAGGGAGGTCCTCGTCGCGATCCCAGTCGACGATCCAGGAGTCGATCATGAAGGCGCCTTTCGTCGATCTCGGGAATGCTCCGGCCTAGAAGGGCGCAGAGCCCCCGTCGACATTGAAGGTCGAGCCCGTCATGCCATTGCCGAGTGGGCCGGCGAGGAGCACGGCCATGCCGGCAACCTGCTCAACCGTCTGAAGTTCCTTCGTCAAGCAGTCTGCCGCGAAATCATCCATGAACTGCTGGTAGGTGATCCCTGCAGCAGCAGCGACCTGGGCACCGGCATCCTGCATCAACTCAGTCTCAATCGGCCCTGGGCAGATGGCATTGCAGGTGACTCCGGAGGTGCCGTATTCAACTGCTGTCGCCTTGGTCAGGCCGATCATCGCGTGCTTGCCAGCGATGTAATGGCTCACCATCGGCTTTGAGGCGATCTTGCCCTCGATCGAGGCAATGTTGATGATGCGTCCGTAGCCTGCAGGCAGCATGTACTTCAGCGCCCGGCGGGTGCCCCAGAATGCCGTGCTCGCATTCCACTCGAGGCCCTTGAGCCACGCCTCATCGCTGAGGTCGCCGACAAGGGCCCAACCATCTGAGCCACCTGCACAGTTCACCATGATGTCGATCTTGCCGAACTTCGCGACCGCTCCGTCGACGAGGGAGTCAACCTGTGCGCGGTCGAGGGCGTCAGTCTTGACGAAGGTCGCTCGATCCCCTGCAGCTAGGCGCGCGAGGGCGTGGGCACCCTTCTCCTCGCTGCGGTTGCCAAGCACGACCGACGCACCCTCATCGATGAAGGCCTTCGCGATGCCGAAGCCGATGCCGGTGCTGCCAGCAGTGATGACTGCAACACGGCCCTCGAGACTGTTACCCATGTGAACTCCCGCTACTCGTGGCAGCCCGCCATCGGGCCGCCAATTCCTTGTGTCGTCATCTCACACCACTTACTGGAGTCCGTCAATGGAAACCCCAACATTGGTCGCCCTAGCATCGGGCTAGAGCGCTGCCTAGCGCTCGATGACCCGCGGGAGGGGAAGCCCCTCGCGGTGGTGCTCAGTCATCAACCGGTTGATGGTCCGATGGACGTACTGAACACCAGGCTCATTACGCCCGAAGATCTGGGTCTTTCCACCGGTGACGGAGACACCCTTTTGCACGCCGAACCCGGTGATGTAGTCCTCGCCGTAGGTGACGTCGTAGAACCAGTCGCGCATCACCTCGAGCTCGTGAATCTCCTGCTCGTCGTCGGGGATCGGTGTCCGGACGAGGATCCGCTGTTCAGTCATCGACTCGGTGACCGAGGTACCGGGCAGCGGGAAGCCGATTGCCATTCGCTGGCGCCAGCCACCGGCGATCGAGAAGCCCGGGAAGATCCAGTTGATGACCCCGACATTGGCCGTTGGATCCCAGGTCTCCTCCGGATCATCGAGGTGGTTCTCAATCTCCCGAAGGGCGAAGGAGACCCGCTCGTGCGCTCCAAAGGAGTCGAAGATCGCCGTATTACTCAGGTTCGTCTTGAAGACTGTGTCCTTGTGGAGCGAGGCAAAGTGGTAGCCCTCGAGGTAGCCTTCAATTGCGACCTTCCAGTTCGGACCGGGCATCATGCGCGAGCTGAACAGGTGACATTCGTCGAGCTTCAGGCTCTCGAGCACCGGGGTGAAGTCGCCGAGCCACGAATCGATGTCGATCACGAGACCCGGTGTCAGGCACACGAAGATGAGACCGGCCTTCTCGACCACCGGGAGAGTGATGAGGCCGCGCGAAGACTTGTCGAACTCACCGAACGTGTGCTCCCCGTAGATGCCGTTGAGTGAGCCATCCATGCCGTATGACCAAGCGTGGTACGGGCAGGTGAGCGCCCGGGAAGTACCGGTGCCCTCCTTGCAGATGAGTGACCCTCGATGGCGGCACACGTTGAGCATTGCGTGCACGACCCCCTTGGAGTCTCGGGTCATGACAACCGGGACACCAACGACTTCGATCGCCTTGTAACTGTTCTTCGTTGGAAGTTCGCACGAGAGGGCGAGCGGGAGAGGGATCCGCTTGAAGATGAGTTCGATCTCGGCGGCGAAGAGTTCCTCGTCGAGGTAGTTGTCGACGGGCTCCTCGAAGGTCGAATCTGCCTGGTCGGTCGTCTTGTTTCGGGTATGGGCAATGAGACGGCGCATCATTGCAATGGCGTCCTCACGGGCGGCACCATCAAGCACGGCGCTCGGCAGGTACGCGGGGACGGCATCTGCCTCAACGGCATCAGCGAGTTCGGTCATTGCCTGCTCCTATTCCGTAGTTGTGTAGACAACTATGAGTCCCAACCTCGGCGCTGTCAACGCGTATGGGCCGTCTCGTTAAGGGAGACGAGAACGAATCGACCATCCGGATGCACATGGACACGCGAGATCGAGGTGTACCACGGGTTGAAGAAGAACCGCCTCGGGCTGCCGACCACGTCAGCCAAGAACGTATTGGATGCTCCCCCATGACTGGCGGCCACGATCCGCTGCCCCTGATGGTCAAGCCCGATCCGGCGCATCGTGCGAATCATGTTGGCTCGGAGGTCGTCTGCATCATGCTCGGGCAGGAAGTCCTCGAAGCGTCCCTCATTCCAGGCTGCGGCGCGCTCCGGGTGGTCGAGTTGCTCGACCTTCTGGTAACTCGGAGCATCAGAGATCCATTCGCGCAAGCCCTCGTCAATCGTCACCAAAAGCCCACGCGCTGCAGCGACCGGCTCAGCCGTCTGAACCGCGCGCTTGAGATGACTCGAGTAGACAGCGTCGATCCGCTCCCCCTCGAGCCACTGCGCCAGCCTCCTCGCCTGAGCAAGTCCAACCTCACCAAGCGGCGGATCCTTCGTACCATCGGGCTCCGGCAACCCATGCCGGACGAGGAGGATCTCGGCCGGTGCCGGGGTTGCCATTAGACGGTCTCAGTGAAGGTGCCGAGGTCCTCGGTTGAGGGGAACTGCAGGCTCTGCAGTTCGAAGTACTCGAGGAGCCCGTGATGGCCAAGCTCCCGGCCGACCCCGGAGGTCTTGAATCCGCCGAAGGGCGCCCGCGCGTTGAATCGTCCGCCATTGATTGCGACCTGACCGGTCCGAAGCCGGGTTGCAATCCGCACTGCCTCAGGCACGTCAGCCGCCCAGACCGCACCCGACAATCCGAACTCGCTATCGTTCGCGATCGCGATGCCCTCCTCGATCGTGTCGTAGGCAATGATCGCAAGAACCGGGCCGAAGATCTCCTCCTGCACGACGCGCGCCTTCGGATCAAGCCGGCTGAACACCGTGGGCTTGACGAAGTAGCCGCGATCCTGACCCTCGACCGGCCCGGGGCCACCCGTGATGAGCGTGCCCTCGGTCATGCCGATGTCGATGTAGTCCTTCACCGTGCGGAACTGCCCAGATGAGGCGACCGGGCCCAGATCCGTAGCTCCATCGAGCGGATTGCCGATAACGAACGCTTCGACGAGTGCGGCGATCCGCGCCTCGACCTCGGCGAGCTGCGAACGCGGAACGATGAGGCGAGTGGTCGCCGAGCACGTCTGGCCATTGTTGACGAAGCAGCCGCGAACCGCGGCTGGAAGGGCAGCGTCGAGGTCTGCACCGGGCGCGACGAGGAACGCCGACTTGCCACCGAGCTCAAGCGCCACGCGCTTGATGGTGGGAGCCGCGGCCTGGGCAACCCGCACCCCGGCGCCGGTTGAGCCGGTGAGGCTCACCATGTCAACCTCGCGATGGGAGGACAGGAGTTCGCCAACGAGGGCCCCTCGCCCTGAGACGAGGTTGAAGACGCCCGCCGGCAGACCCAGACCGTGCACGATGTCCGCAAGGATGAAGGTCGCGAGCGGTGCGACACTGCTCGGCTTCACCACGACCGTGCATCCTGCGGCGAGCGCCGGCCCAACCTTGGCCGCGAGCTGATACAGCGGATAGTTCCATGGCGTGATGGCTCCCACGACCCCAGCGGCGGCGCGGATGACAAGGGAGTTGCCAACCTGCTCCTGATCCGGAAGTTCGAGGGCCGCTTCGGCCATGGTCTCGAAGACAGACGCAGCAAGGCCAACCTGGACCCTCACCGAAATCGCAAGCGGGGTACCGACCTCCATCGCCATGATCTCGGCAAGCTCACCCTCGCGGGCGCGCAGGCCTTCGGCTAGCGCCTGAACCGCCGCTGCCCGATCGGCGATTGGCGAGGTTGACCACCCATCGAAGGCACGACGGGCCGCAAGGATGGCGCGCTCAGCATCAGCGCCATCGCCCGCCGGAACGGTGCCGATGATCTCCTCGGTCGCCGCTTCATCAACGGTGATGACGTCGCCGCCAGCCGGGGCAGACCACGCGCCATCGATATACAGTTCGCGCCGTTCGATCATTGATGCTCCCTCGATATGTTCCCTGGTTCGACGAGACGGGTGCGCAATACCTCAACCTGCTCGTCCGAAATTCCGAGCTCGCGAACCCAGCCCGGAATACCCCCGAACTCGTCGCCCACGTCGGCGAGAAAGATCTCCATCGCGGCCCTCGGCGCCCGGAGCAATTCCTCGGGCTGATTCATCATCGGGTGATCCTCGAAGTCCTCACGCGTGCGCAAGTAGTCGACAAGTGCGACGACCTCGTCGCCGCTCAACTCGAAGTCGGCAGTGATATCCGCATCGCTCACGCCGAGCAGCCCGAGCAGTACCGCCGCGAGTACCCCGGTGCGGTCCTTGCCGGCCATGCAGAAAAAGATTGCTGGATAGGCCTCGTCGGTCGCGAGCCGGGCGACGACCTTGCGGACGGTATCGCCACCATAATCGACCATGTCGCGGAACACGCTCGCAAGGAACTCCGCCGCCGGGAGATCCCTCGACTCAGGATCGGCGTCCCAGTCATTCGGCAAGAAGGGTGAATGGAGCTCCCCGGTGATGAATGCGGGCAGCGGAAAGGCCAGCCGCTCACGGTCATAGCGCAGGTCGATGACGGTCCCTGCGCCGAACTGGGCCCAGGCCTGTTCGTCATCGAGTCGATGCAGGCTCGACGCCCGGAACAGCATGCCCCGGCGAACAACACCCCCATCGGCAGTCGGGTAGCCGCCGATATCGCGCACGTTGTAGAGACCGCCGAGTTCATGCGCCTCGCCAATGACCGCCGTGTTGTCGGTCATGGCTGCATCAGGTAACCGGGGAAGCGCTGGTCGACATCAGGGCACTCGGCGGGTCCGACAGGCCGAGCCGGCCAGCGCTTGCGCTCCGTCCCACCAGCCTGCCCCGACACGAAGTCTTCGACCGTCATTCCGTAAACCGACAACACGTGCCGCCTCGCAAACCGCCAGACTCCCGCCTCGCGGCGGTAGTCATCCTGATAGCGGATATTCGTGACGATCGTGTGCTCCTCGTTCGCGAGTTCTGCGTAGCCCAAGACGGTTCCGCGAGCATCATCCGGACCGGTGAAAAAGCAGGAACTTGCGTGCGGATCGTGCAGGGTCATCGTGAAGGGGGCGTGCTTCGCCTCGAAGTTCGCCGCGATCGCCAGACGTCCGCTCGTCGTGCTGTTCGGCGAAGCAAACACTCCGTCCTCGGTAAACAACCGGCCAACCGCCTCAAACTGCCGGTCATCGAGCAGGACGGCGTGGGCAACAAGGAGATCATTGATCTCGAATCGGTCCTCAAGCCGGCGCACCCTGTCCTCGAGCATGCATCTCAGACTAGTGGTGTTCGACTATAGAAACTACCCGCGCCCCGGAAGTTGTCTACACAGACCGTAGCCTGTGAACGTGACGGAGATCCCGCTCTACGAGCAAGTGCGGCAGTCCCTCGAGGGGTCGATCGCAAGCGGGGAGTATGGGCCCGGCGACAAACTCCCCGGCGAGAGCACCCTCGCCGCGACGATGGGCGTCAATCGGCTCACCGTCCGCCGCGCAATCGAGGAGTTGGCTCGGGCCGGACGGGTCCAATCACGGCAAGGGTCCGGCACTTACGTGGCACCGTCAGTCACCCGCCTGCCCGTCTCGCAGTCGCTCTCTCCCGACTCACTCGTCTCGGGCATCACCGAACAACTCGCCGAACATGGTCACTCATATGAGGACGTCCTTCTCAAGACCTCGCGAGTGAACCAGCCGCAGACGAACATGGAATTCGGGCTGCCACCCGGACAACTCTGGCGCATCGACAATGCCCTCGTCGTCGATGGGGAGACATGGATGTGGTCCAGCTCGTGGCTACCCCTCGAGCTCATCAAGGATCCTCGTAAGCACTGGAACCCGGTCAGCGGCCTGTACGGCATGCTCCTTGCGGACCGCGGTGAACTCATCCCACTGTGGCGTTCATTCTCAGCTGAGGCAGCGACGTCGGCCGATGCATCAATCCTGCGGGTGAAGCCCGGCACGCCCATCATCGTTCGCGATGGCCTCACCGCAGATGAGGACGGAAACCCGATCCTGCGCGTTACCCGGCGAGCACGAATGGATCGGGTGTCGTACGTGCTGCGTTACTAGTCGCGATCCATCCACTCGTCAAGGATCCCGTGGTAGTGCCGAATACGGTTCTCCTGGTAGCGCGAGAGCTGAATACCGGGCGCTCTCAATGACTTCAGGCCCTCCTGGATGTGCGGAAGGTTGGCATAGTCCTGATCGAACACCGGGCCGAGGAGACCGATCTCAGTGATGTCGGAGAAGGTCTCCCCCGGCTGCAGCCACCTGGTCTTGGGTGGCTTGGGATGCGAGCCATCGGCAGGCTGCTGAGCGAGAAGGTACACCTCTGCAATGCACTTGTCGGGGTCGTTGCCCAGCGGCCTGAACCGGTACACCGCATTGGTTCGCGGACCCGCGAACACGTAGAAGTTCGGAAAGACGAAGTACTGAATCCCGTCAAGGAGCTCGGAGTCGGTCCAGTGATCCTGCTCCGTTCCGGTCTGCTTGGCCAGCGAGGTACGCATCTGCTCAGCTAGCTCGTGTCGAGCCGTCGAATCCGCCGGGACAATGGGCGTACCCTCGGCGCCTGCAGAGAGGTCACGACCCTCGCCAGCAGAGTAGAAGGCCCGGGTCTCGTAATAGGAGTCGAGCACCTCCTGCTCGCTGATGTGGTTCGCGATCGTCGGGCTAGGTACGCCCTGAGGAACAATCTGCCGGCTCCAGTTCTCACCCTTGAGCACGTCGTACTGGGTGTTCTCGTCGCCGAGCCACTCCATCATCTGCGGGTGGGTCGCCAGCGAATGCCAGCCCTCGATGAATGCCTCGCCGGTGATCTTCCAGTTGGCATCGATGACGCCACCAAAGTGCGAGTAGACGATGCGATCGGTGTAGTCCCAGCGATCCCAGTCGTTGAGCATCGAGCCAAAGAAGCTCTCAAGTGACTCAGAGTCCGGATCCATGTTGATGAAGACGAAGCCGTTCCACTCGGCGACCTTGGCCTCGGGAAGCGGGAAGTTCTCGGGATCGATCTGCGGGAAATCCCAGGCGCACGGGACGAACTTGGAGGTACCGTCAATATTCCAGCTGAATCCGTGGAATGGGCAGCGTAGTTCGCTCACCCGGCCATCCTCGGTCCGAAGTGCGCGTCCCCGGTGGAGGCACGCGTTGTACAGCGCCTTGATCTCGCCGGTGTTCGTGCGCATGATGATGAGCTTGTCGTCAGCTATGTCGTAGTTGATGTGATCCCCCGGCTCGGGGATTTCATCCGCCCGGCACACCATCTGCCAGACCTTGCGCCACACCTTCTGAACCTCGCGGTCGTGCCACTCGCGCGAGATGAAGCGCTCGACATCGAGGGGCTCGGTGCCAAGGTCCTCGTTCACGTCGTATCGAAGCACGGCTGGTACTGGCCGAGCATCGTGATCGAGGTACTCCTGCACGCTCGTGCCCGGGGATCGCGGGCAATCGGGCTCCGTCGATGCGCGTTGGGGAGAAACGCTCAGGTCAGTCATGAAACACTCCTCGATCGCGCTGGTGCACTGTCGGATTTGGGATTCAACCTGTTGAGATACTGAATATCAGATAAAGATACTCGGCCGGCGTGGTGATGCAAAATAGTGGGCCCCGTCACGAGGACGGGGCCCACTATTTCGGTTGTGCAAAGCGAACTACTTGGCGCCCCACACTGTCTTGAACTGGGATACGTAGTTCTTGACACCCAGGTAGTCACCGGCTGGCGTAAGAACGAGCGAGTTGGCATTTGCCTGAGTCAGGATCTGCGTGGGCAGATCCTTGGTGTTGAACGGCATCTTCTGGAAGTAGCGTGCGAAGCTGTCGACAACGGTCCATCCAACGATCGGGAGGGAGTAACCGGTCCATGCGGACTCGGTCTTGTCCTTCAGACCCTGAATGTTGCCCTTGCCTGCAGTGAGGCCGCCCATCTGAACCTGCTTGTTCAGGCCCGCGGTCGTGAGAGCCGCCGACACGCCGGTCACCCAGCCGCCGAGATCAGACACGAGCCAGTTGGCCTTCGGGTTGCGCTGAACGATGTTCACTGCCTCTGCCGGCATCTTGCCCGCAAAGATTGCCGGCACGCTCGCCGGGCTGGCGGAGTACACGCCCGTGCCACCCGTGAGGATCTTCAGGTTGTTCTTGAAGGCCTCATCAAAGCGAACGAGGATCGGGTATAGGGGCACGGTGATGCCCTCGACGTTCGGCGCCGTCGTAGTGGAGACAACGTAGGCGGCGATCATGCGGCCCCACACGTCAATCTGGCGCTTGCCCGCAATGTGAGTGTCGACGAGGGCGCTGGTCGGCGCGCTCATGCAAGCGGAGCAGATAACCGCAATATTGGCGGCCTTTGCCTTGTCGAGCAGGTCGCCGATTGTGCTCGGCTCAATGCCCGAGATGTGGATGCCGTCCGGCTTGAGGGCTAGTGCTGCGGAGAAGCCAGCGCGCTGATCCTCGGGGGTTGCACCCGCGAGGATCTCCTTGAAGGTCCAGCCGAGGACCTTTCCTGCGGCCGCGATGCTCTCGTCAAGCACCTTGTTCTCATCGCCACCATTGGTGAGACCCACGATGAACTTGGTGGGGAGGGTCTGCGGGTTGGTCTTGAGCTTGGTGGTGATGTTGATGCTTGTCGGAGTCGAGGAGTACTGCTTGACGATGGCCTTCGCTGCCGCCGTGTTATTTGCAGCGGGCTCTTGCGCAATCGCGGCCGGGGCGAGCCCCGTCGCGAGGACGACAGAAACGGAGGCCGTGATGGCTACCGCGAACAATGACTTGCGCATGGATCTCTCTTCCAGTCAGCGGGTACTCGGACCCGGTTGCACACAAAGTACATGTACGTCCGAGTAAATGGAAGGGAAATTCAAAGCATTCTTGAGAAAAATTCTGGTAACTGGTCCGATCAATGAGGGAGCGCCCATAGAAACAGAAGGTTGTCTCCTGATACTCAGGGGCAACTCCATCCAATCTCGCCCCAAAATCATTGTCGCCCGAGGCTGCCGTCCTTAGAAAAAACGGGGTGAGCACGGTCGCAAGGACCGGGCCCACCCCTTGACGGCTGCCGAATAGCTCAGCGGTTAAACCTCCGCTACTTCAGGCCCCACAGAGCCTTGAACTGCGCTTCGTAGTCAGCAACGGCGATGTAGTTGCCATCCGCATCGACTGCAGCAGTTACCGCCGATTCCGCCGTGAGCAATTGAGTCGGCAACGCCGCAACGACCGGCTCCTCACCGCCGATGATGCGCGCGAACTGGTCAATGACCCGCCAGGCAGCGAGCGGAATCGGATAGCCGGTGAATGCCGCCTCCGTGCCAGCCTGGATCGCCGCCAGATTGGCCGGGGTTGCCGCCATTCCGACAACCTTCAGCGAGGCATCAGGCATTGCGGCCATGGTGATGGCCTCCTGCGCATCAGCAGAAAGGAATCCTGGGGCATAACTCAGCCAGGTGGCAGTCGGATTGAGTTGCAGTGCCAGCGTCGCCACATCGAGCGGGAGCATCGTCGGATCAAGCGGATCGAGGAAGTTCTCATTCGTCGAGCATGGTTCGCAGTAGTCCATCATCGCGGCCTGCAAGCCCTGGTCGAACTGGGTCGGGGCGGGGGTCCCAAGGGCGATCATCTCAATGACCGCATCCTCATTGGCGTTGTTCATCTGCACGAAAGCGGCGATGAGCCTTCCCCATCCGTCAACCTCGGTGCGGCCCGCGATCGATGTGTCCTTGAGGGAATCAAGGGGGTCCACCATGCATTCGGTGCACACGACCGGGATCCCGGCAGTGGTAGCGGCCGCGAGGCCATCGGTCAGGTAGTCAACATATGCGCCATCGATATGGATACCGGCGGGCTTCTTCGCGAGTGCCTCGTCGAACGCAGCGACTGCACCTTCAGCGGTATTGGCTCCCTCAACAACCTCGACGGTCCACCCAAGCGCGGTTGCCGCAGCGGAAAGCGAATCGTTGAAGAGTTTGGACCCATCGGAACCATCGGAAAGGCTCACGATCACCGCTCCCTGCGCGGGAGGTGCAGCCAGCGGGGCGTCGATACCGATCGTTGTCGGCACGGCGGTCGCTGTCGCAACCATCTCCGCGGCCGAACCACCGCCCGGCGCTCCGTCGACGCCGGTCGTCTCTTTGCCGAAGTTCGGGTCGTCTGCCGGCATGGCGCAGGAGGCGAGAAGTAGGGACGCGGATGCGGCGAGTACGAGTGCGAGCAATGGCTTGCGCATAGATCTCTCTTCCGGAACGGGAGCCTCAACGGCTGATAGACGTCAACCTACGATACATGCACGTCCTACCAATATGGGCCGGTCCCGCCGAAGAGCAACTCCGACCGTCGAACGGCGCAGCCACCTGCGCGCTGCGCCGGCTCGGGTAGACTTTTTTTCGACTCGGTAGCGAAACACTGACTGACGCCGTTACCGTCGGTTGTCCACGAGTAAGCGTCCAACACGACCTCGACCACACGGAGCCTCATGTCCGGCGATCTCGCCCTCAGCAGCCTCGATCCCGCGGAACTCACCGAGCTACGAACCACAGTCCGGGCAGCGGTGAACGAGTCTGGCTACCCGGCCCGCGCCCGGGAACTCGAGGCTCAGGCAACGTCCCCGGGTCTTGATCCCGAACTCTGGCGACTCCTCGCCGAGGACATCGGCATCGCTGGGGTGGGACTTCCCGAAACCGCCGGCGGGCTCGGCGGTCTCGCAGAGATCCTCGCCGTCGCAGAGGAACTCGGCGCCACCCTGGCACCGGTCCCATTCCTCACGAGCACTGTGCTTGCAGGTCAACTGTTGGCTGCCTGCGGCGAATCTGCTCGCCCCTACCTTGAGCGAATCGTGGCGGGTGAGATCGCCACCGCGGCGATCACCGACAGCATCGGCCGGCTCAGCGAGTCAGCATGCACCCTCGATGGTTCGGCACTCACCGGAACCGTACGTTTCGTGGCCTACGGGGCCTCAGCAGCCTTCACCATCGTCTCGGCGATCACCCCTCACGGCACCGACCTCTTCGTGGTCGAGTCGAGCGAGACGAGCGTCCAACCACTCGCCTCGCTCGACTTCACCCGACCCTCCGCCACCATCTCATTCGAAGGCGCCTCTGCGGTGCGTCTCACATTCGACGGATCAGGTGCCGAGGCACTGGCCCACGGGGTTAACGTGGCGCTTCTTGCAACCGCCGCCGACCAACTCGGCGGCGCACAGCGCTGCTTCGACATGACGCTGGAGTACATCAAGTTTCGCCGTCAGTTCAATCGGGAGATCGGCAGTTTTCAGGCCATCAAGCACCGGATGGCCGATGCGCTCATGCTCGTCGAGATGGCGCGATCCGGCTTGGAACGAGTCACCTGGACACCCAGTGAGCAGCTCGCCGTAGAAGCCGCTGTCAACAAGGCCTGGTGCTCCGATGCCTACAACGCCGTCGTTGCCGAAACGGTGCAACTCCATGGTGGGGTCGGCTTCACGTGGGAGCACGATGCCCACCTCTACTTCAGGCGAGCACGGTTCGATGCGGCCTTCCTCGGCGATGCATCCTTCCATCGGGGACGGATCGCAGCCCTACTCGACTGGTAGTCCAAACCCAAGCGGCCAGCGCCGTCTCAGCTTCGGCTCAACTGCGAGAAGGGGGCGCGATCGGCCCGCTGCTCCTGCGGCAGCCCTAGCACGCGCTCGGCGATGATGTTGCGCTGGACCTCATCGGTCCCGCCTGCGAGGCGATAGCCAGGGGCACCAAGCACATGCTCAGACCACGCGAACTGCCCCCACTCCCCCGTGTCGGCGACCAACGCCGACCCGAGGAGTTCGCTCGCAACATTGCCGATGCGCACGAGGTTGTCGGACGCGAGAAGCTTGCCGAGTGAACCGGCCGGACCAGGCTTGTCTCCGGCCGCGTTCGCCCGCGCGACCTTCGCCACCATCGCAGCATGCAGTTGTGTGCGGACATAGACGTCGGCGATTCGCTGACGAATAACCGGGTCCGAGCCCACTCCAAGGGAGCGGGCCAGTGCCACGAGATCATCAACGGTGCCGCCCTTGCGCCTGTGACCCGAGCCCGACGAGGATCGCTCGAAGCCGAGGGTCGCCGTTGCAACCCTCCAACCGTCGTTCACCTCGCCGATCCGCAGCGAGTCTGGGGCGCGCACGCCGTCGAAGAAGACCTCGTTGAACGACGAAGGCCCGCTCATCTGGCGGATGGGTCGGATGTCGATCCCGGGGGAATCCATCCGGACGAGGAAGGCGGTAATCCCCGCCTGCTTCACGACATCGGGATCAGTGCGGGCGAGGAGGAACCCGTATTCGGCAACCTGAGCATTCGAGGTCCAGATCTTCTGGCCGTCAAGAACCCACGAATCACCGTCGCGAACCGCCCTCATCGAGAGCCCCGCGAGATCTGACCCCGCGCCGGGCTCACTGAACAGTTGGCAGCAGAGCCAGTCCGTCCGAAGGAACGCTCGTGCATAGGTCTCGCGCTGCTCCTCGGTGCCAAAAACACTGACAGCAGCGCCGATGAGCCCGGTCGTGACACTGATGATTTCGGAGGACGGCGGAATGTCGAATTCCCGCTCCTCATCGGCGAAGGCGACGGCATAGACGCTCGGCAGTCCCCTGCCCCCGACCTCGACCGGCAAGGTCAGGGCACCGTAGCCTGCATCAAACCGCTGCTTGCGGTATTCGCGCACCCGGTCGAGATGGGCGCGTTCATCCTCCTCGCTCATGACACGGAAGATCTGCAGATCGGGGTCTCCCTCACCCCAGACCCGGACCTCCTCGGCGCGCGGCTTGGCCAAGGTGGTGAGCCAAGCCCTGACCTCCCGGCGAAAGTCCTCGAGGTGGGCTGGGTCGAGATCGGTCATGATGATGCTCCTTCGGCGACAAGGACGGTGCACGCGCTGATACCGGGGGCTCCGTAGACGTGGGTGAATCCGATGCGTGGATCGCCGAGGACCTGCTGGCCGAGGGCTCGTCCTTGGAGTTGGGTCATGACCTCGTGAACCTGGCGAAGACCCGAGGCCCCAACCGGCTCACCATTCGCGATGCAGCCGCCATCGGTGTTCACCGGCAATCGACCACCTGCGAGGTAGTCACCGTTGAGGTAGCCGGCGCCCTGCTCACCTGGCGCACACAGGCCGGTCTCGGCGAGGTGCATTATCTCGGCACCACTTTCGGTGTCCTGCACTTGGGCAACCTGCACATCCTGGGGCCGCAGGCCCGCTTCCTGAAACGCCGCCGCAGCCGCGTCGACAGACGGGCTCGTCCGGACTCCCGGGGACAGCCACGGTGAGAAGACCTCAAAGGAGCCCGGACGACGACCCCGGAGTTCGACGGCCGCGAGACGGATCGGCTTGTCACACAGGTCGAAGGCTCGCGAACCCCGGGCCAAGATGAGCGCGACTCCTCCGGCGTCAGGAGAGCAGAACATGAGGCGCGTCAAAGGATCGTTCACCATGTCGGCTTGAAGGACCTCGTCCACCGTCACCGGATTGCGTCGCCAAGCGAGCGGATGCGCAGCCGCATAGTCAAACGCCTTGGCTGAGACGTGGCCCAGGATGCTCGGATCAATATCGTGCTCGTGAAGGTATCGCTGAATCTTGAGGGCGAAGTAGGAGGTCGTGACCATCATTCCCGTAGCGCCGTACCAGTCGCCGATGCCGTAGCGCGCTGGCGAAGCACTGAAAGCACCGCGTGCGTGGTTGTCGTATCCGACCACACAAGCGATCTCGCGCTGCTCAGCAACGAGCCCGTTGCGAGCCGTTCCCAGTGCCACGGCGCCCGTGGCACAGCCGTTCTTGACCGTGACGAACGGGATCCCGGTCAGGCCCATCCGCGCGACGAGGTTGTCAGGCTTCGTTTCTCCGTTCGTACCACCGGCCGCGAATTCAACATCACCCCAGGAAAGGCCGCAGTCCGCTAGCGCACCCCGAACAGCCTGCTCGGCGAGGTCCTGATCCTCGCCGTCGAATCGACCGAACGCCGTTCTCGAGCAGCCGACAAGGTAGACGTCATTCACTCCGCCGGTCATCCGGTCGCCTCGAATCCATAGGTGAAGACCGTCTCGCCGTCTTGGGTCCATGCCTTCGCGAGCGCGAGTCGAACCGTCTCGCCGATCACCCAGTCGATCTTGCCCACGAGCCAACCTTCGATGATCACTGGGCCAAGGTTGACATAGCCGATGCTGAATGGGGCAAACTCGTCAGTACGGAAGGGGGGTTTCGGGGCCAAGCGCTGGGTGGTCCACGACCAGACCACTCCATTGGTGGGAAGCGGAACTCGGTCGACCTCAGTACCGGCGCACATCGGGCAGGTGCCCTGAGCCGGGAATACGTGGGCCGCGCAGGCGGCACACGCCGAGCCTTGCAGCACCACCGGGTCAAGCGATGAGAACAGGCTCGGATCGACAACGTGAACGCCCATTCCCACCTCTACTCCGAGAGCCGAACGAGGGCCTTGCCCACGTTCGCACCTGCAAGAAGCCCAGCAAGGCCGGATCCAGCATTAGCGATGCCATCCACGATCGTCGATCGATCGATGAGTTCACCGCTCGCGAGCCAAGCGATAACGCGGCGCTCGAACTCTGGGCGCAGGTCCTCATAGTCGCGGACGATGAAGCCCTGAATCGTGACGCGCCGCAGGATGGTCTCGATGAGCACAGCGGTGGACGGCTGATCCTGCGTCCCGAAGTTCGAGATGGCCCCGCACATAGAGACGCGACCGTTGATCTTCATGTTCGACAGCGCTGCTGCCAATTGCCAACCGCCGACGTTGTCGAAGAACAGGTCGATGCCATCGGGGGCGATCTGCGGTAGCTCAGCCGCGAAGTCTCCGTCGCGGTAATTGATGACGTCGTCGAAACCACAATCATTACGAAGCCATGCACACTTCTCGGCTCCGCCGGCACTCCCAATAACTCGGCCCGCACCCATGAGCCGTGCGAACTGCCCAGCCATCGAGCCAACAGCTCCGCCGGCCCCCGAGACGAGCACGATCTGACCCGGCTGCAGTTGGCCGACGGGAAGCAGCCCTGCGTACGCAGTGAACCCGGTCTGACCAAGGGAGCTCAGCCAGGCAGTGGCCGGAGCCACCGAGATATCGCAGATGGTCGCAGCGGAGTCATCGACGACCGCATACTCGCGCCATCCCATGCGGTGGCGGACAGTTGCTCCGATAGGGAGTTTCGGGGAGGACGATTCGACGACGACCCCTACTGCTGAGCCATCGAGCGGGCCGCCGACCACAAAGTTCGTCGTGTACTGCTTCTCCCCCGGGTCCATCCGCCCCCGGGTGGACGGATCAAGGCTCATGTACTGGTTCCGTACGAGGACCTGACCTGATGACAGATCAGGGAGTTCAATCGTGCCGAGGCTCAAGTCATCGGCAACGAAGGTGCGCTCTGGCCGCCTCGCAAGGATGACCGCGATGGTCTGCATCACGAATTCGCCTCACGACGGGCCCGAGCCTCTGGCGTACGCCCCACCCAGCCAAGAACCTGGAAGTCGACGTCGCGGATATCCCCCTCAAACCACACGCCCTTGTCATCGAACACTCCGTAGCTCTCGGAGTTCGGATCACGGACGTCGACGAGGCCGACCTCGTTCACGGAGTAGACCATCCCCGTTATCGGGTGGTTGTAGACCTTGGCCATCAAGACTCCTCGCGGGCGATCAGCGGCATACGTTCAAGCTCACACTACACAACTAGTGTCGGGGTACAGTAACTATCACTGAGTCCAGATTCCCGGACGTACCCCGAAGGAGCCACTGATGCCGGCGTCGGCCCTCACAACCGAACTCGTCCAGATCGCCTACGCGGTTCCCGATCTCGAGGCAGCCTGCCGTGAGTGGGCCGAACGTGTCGGCGCTGGACCCTTCCTTATCCGGTCCCACCTGTCGGTTGTCGCGACCCACGACGGCGAGCCGGCGGTCTATGACCACAGCGCCGCATTCGGCCAGTGGGGGCCACTCATGCTCGAACTCGTCGAGCTCCACGAGTGCACGCCGGCCCCACTCAACGAGGCCTTCCGCCATTCAGCCCCAAGCGAGGTGAACCACTTCGCTTACTTCGTGGAGGACCTTGACGCCAGTAGCGCGGCCCTTCAGGAGCAAGGCTTCCCACTCATGATGGAACTCATCTCCTCCTCCGGCATGCGAGTCCACTTCCTCGACGGCCGCAGCACGATCGGTGGCCTCATCGAGATCTACGTCGGCACCGAGCACCTGCGAGCGCACTATGCACGCGTCGCCGAACTCGCAAAGGGTTGGGACGGCTCCGACCCAGTTCGCTACATGTAGCCGGCAGGCGAACTTACCGAATGTCCAGCCAAGTTAGTCACGGATCGTAGGAGGTCGCCATGGGAGCAACCGGAGTGCTCGCAACACTCGTCTCACCCGAAGGACTGCGGGCCGAGACTCTCGCAGCGATTCAGGCACTGCAGTCTGCAACAGCCGATGAGCCGGGAACGACCCTGTTCTCAATCAATGAGCATCGGGACGAGCCCGGCACCTTCAGTGTCTTTGAGCGATACGAGAGCGACGCGGCGGTCGACACTCACCGCAGCAGTCCGGCGATGCAGTCGTTCCGAGAGGCGTTGCTCGCACTCGGCATCCGTCCGACCCTCACCTTCACCCAACCAATCGATCCCACCTGACGCGCATCGCCTGATCCAGAATCAACGATTGGTGACAAGTCCCGACTGTCCGATGAAGTGCGCGTGATCATTGAAGGTGAGCAGCGAGAGCCCGCGTGCACCCGAGAGCACCGTCGTGATCGATGCGTTGACACTCACGCGGTTGAGGGCGATCACGCCGCGAACATTAAGACCCAGTAATCGACCGACGACGGCAGCTGTCACTCCTGCTGAAGTCGCGACGATCGCCTCGCAACCCTTCGGGGTCTGCTCGGCGATCGACGCCAGTGCCTCGAGCGCTCCATCGCTAAAGGACCGCCACGTTGGGCTGGCATCGTCAATCCAAACCTGCATCGCCTCATCGAGTTCCACCTGGAACTCCTGCGACGAAAGACCTCCCGATGCGCCGCCGCTTCCCAGCCTCGTATCGACAAGCGCGTGCGCATCGAATTCATTCCAGCGGTCATCGGTGTTTGCTGCAGACCCCTCAATTCCAAGCTCACCAGCGATGATCTCGGCTGTGCGCCGCTGCCGCTGAAGCGACCCGCTCGCCATGATCGGCAAAGTGGCCCCCCGGCGGGCCAGTTCGCGGCCAACGATGGCTGCCTGCTCGTGGCCCAGGGTCGAGAGGAGGTCGTAGTTGTCGGTCCCGAAGCTCGCTTGACCATGCCGGACGAGATGAATGACCGGCATGTCACGCCCCCGGGAGCAGCACCAGTGGTCGTGCCAGGAGCTCAGCAATGGTCTGAAGGAATTCGGCGGCGGGGGCCCCGTCAACGGCACGGTGGTCGAAGGTGAGGCTGAGCGTAAGAACCTGGGTCTTCACGAATCGCTCCTCGTCCCAGCGACCTGAATCACGAAGACGTCCGACACCAAGGATTCCGACGTTGCCCGGATTGATGACAGGAGTGAAGAAGTCCACCCCGTAGGTGCCCAGGGACGTCACAGCGAAGGATCCGCCTTCAAGAGCATCGAGTGAGATCGACCCCGTGCGGCAGCTCTCCGCCAATTCACGGGTCGCACGCGCCAATTCAAAGATCGACAGCGTGTCAGCGTCGCGAATAACCGGCACCATGAGCCCGCCAGGTACCGCAACGGCCATCCCCATGTGAATTCGACGCAGCAGGTGGATCTCTCGCCCTGTGATGGTGGCGTTGAGGATCGGGTGCTTGCGCAAGGCGAGGGCGGCAGCTCGAACAACGAAGTCATTGAGCGATGGCACCTGCAGCCCGAAATCGTGGTACTGCTCCTTCAGCGTTCCGCGGAGCTCAACCACGGCGTCCATGCACACCTCGAAACCGTGGGTGAGCTGGGCCATCTCAGTGAGGCTCTGCACCATTCGAGCTGCGATGGTTCCTCGCATGCCCTTCATCGGAATGATGGACGAGCTCTCCTGACCCGGGGGAATTGTGGCAAGCGAACTAGGGGCTGGCACACCTGCGCCCTGACCTGAAATAGCTTCTCGGACGTCTTTGCGCGTGATGTACCCGGTGTCCGTCGGCAATTCGTTGACATCGATGCCGGCCTGCATCGCATCGCGGCGGGCGAGCGGCGAGGTCACTTTCGTCGACTGCACACGGGCGGATTCCTCGACATCCTCGGACACCACCCGTCCGCCGGGACCGGTACCGCGGAGCGTCGCTACATCGATGCCGAGTTCCGAGGCAACGCGGCGAGCGTTCGGGGAAACACGTTGACGGTCGGACAGAGCAACCGGGGCAGATGTAGGCGCAGGAGCGGTTGCGCCTACCGGGGCCACCTCCCCCGGAGCGAGGAGCCATCCGAGCACTGAGCCGGGCGCGAGGGTCGCGCCGTTCGGCACCGCCCTGGCGATGACGCCCTCAGCCTCGGCCTCGACGTCAACATCAATCTTGTCCGTCGCGAGCCGCAGGAGGGGGGTGCCAACAGAGATGACGTCACCATCGTTGACGAGCCACTCATCAACGGTGCCCTCCTCCATCGTGAGGCCGAGTTTGGGCAGCAGCACTTCGATGGCCACGACTAGCTCCGTTCGACCAGTTGGCGCGCCGCTGCCGCAATTCTCGCGGCGTCAGGAATGTAGGCGTTCTCGAGGATCGGGGCGTATGGCACCGGGGCAAAGGGCGCAGCCAGCCTGGTCACGGGTGCGTCAAGGTAATCGAACGCGGACTCTTGGACTTGAGAGGAGATTTCGGCGCCGATACCGCCAAACTGCACAGCCTCGTGGACGATGAGGACTCTGTTCGTCTTCTTGGCTGACGTCACGATCGTGTCGATGTCGAGGGGCTGAACGGTTCGCGGATCGATGATCTCCGCGGAGATCCCCTGCTCCCCGAGCGCTTGCGCTGCCTTGGTTGCCTCAATGACCATGCGCCCGATGGCGACGATGGTGACGTCGTCGCCCTCCTGGACAACATTGGCAACGCCCAAGGGAATGGCGTACAGCTCCTCCGGAACGGGGCCCTTGATCCCGAGCATCTTCTTGTTCAGGACAACGATGACCGGGTTGTCGTCACGGATCGCACCGACGATGAGCCCCTTCGCGTCGTAGGGGCTCGCCGGCATGGCGACCTTCAGCCCAGGGATGTGTGCGAGCCACGCCTCAAGGCTTTGGCTGTGTTGGGCTGCTGCGGACATCCCGGCGCCACCAGCAGTCGTGATGGTCAAGGGCACAGACACCGCGCCCCCGAACATGTACTTCATCTTGGCGGCCTGGTTGAAGATCTGGTCCATCGCGACGCCGATGAAGTCCATGAACATGAGGTCGCAAACGGGGCGAAGGCCGCGAGCTGCCGCGCCGACGCCGAGACCGATGATCGCCTGCTCGGCGATCGGCGTGTCCTTGACCCGCTTGTCACCGTAGGCGGTGAGGAGTCCGTCGAACATGTGGAAGACGCCGCCGTAGCCAGCGACATCCTCGCCGATGAGGAAGACGTCCGGATCCTCGGCCATGATCTGGTGCATGCCCTCGTTGAAGGCCTTGACATAAGTAAGTTCGCGCGTGTTCACGGGGATTCCTTCTGGCTCAGACGGTGTAAACGTCGTCGAGGATGTCGGCCGGATCCGGATCTGGGCTACTGCGAGCGAATTCGATCGCGTCGGCGATGTCGGTCTCTGTCTGTGACCAGGTTGCCGCGAAGTCCTCGGACGTGGCAAGGCCTCGCTCAGTCCCGATGACCTCAAGGAGTCGAATAGCGTCGCGTGCCTTCCAGGCTTCGACCTCAGCGGGGTCACGGTAGGGAATACGCATGCCCTTAATTCCCTGATGGTCGAAGTAGCGATAGGTCTTTGCCTCGATCAAGGTCGGGCCCTCGCCACGTTTCGCGCGCTCAACGGCAACCTTCGCCACCGCGCGGACCGCGAGCGCATCCATGCCGTCGACGACAACCCCCGGGATGCCATAGGAGTTCGCCCGCTCGGCGATGTCGTCAAGGCGCATGTGGTTGCCCTGCGCCGTGAACTCCGCGTACCCGTTGTTCTCGCAAACGAACAGGACGGGAAGGTCCCACACGGCCGCCATGTTCACCGACTCGTGAAAGGCACCAATATTCGTCGCGCCATCACCGAAGAAACTCGCGGCAACCGAGCCATCACCTCGGTACTGGGCTGCGAACGCAGCGCCGATGGCGATCGGGATACCCCCTCCGACGATCGCGTTTGCGCCGAGCATCCCGCGATTCATGTCGACGATATGCATGCTTCCGCCACGGCCCTTGCAGTAACCAGTGGTCTTGCCGTACAACTCCGCGAACATCGGCCGAAATTCGGCGCCCTTGGCGATGGCGTGCCCGTGGCCACGGTGCGTCGAGGTGATCTGATCGACGTCGTCAAGCACCGACATGACCCCGGCGGCCACCGCCTCCTGGCCGACATACAGGTGGAGGAAACCCGGCATGTCACCTGACTCCACGAGTTTGCCAGCCGACTCTTCGAACATTCGGATGCGCACCATTCGCCGGTGGAGGTCCAAGACCAGCTCGCGCGTCACGCCGGCGGCATAGCCCTCAGGGGGCCCGTAGGTCACGTTGGGGGCCAAGGTTTCCGTCATTCAGATGCTCCTCACAGTTATAGGAAGCAGACTATAGTAACTAGACGGACGACGTAAGCCCCCTCCGAACTTGAGACCCCGTCATTCCCCGAACCGCCTCAATCGCAGGAGTTCCAATGGCTGCAGGCAAGCGAATCCTCGTCGTCACCGGCGGCCACCGGGTGGCAATTGATGACTTCCTCGGTGCGATCGCCGAGATCAGTCGCGATCGAGGGTGGGTGTGGGCTCACGCTACCCAGCCAACCGCACAAGCCTGGCTCGACCCCGCCTTCGCTGGTTGCTGGGATGCGATCCTCCTCCACGATATTCCGGGCCTTGCACTCGCGCGCGGCACGGAACCCATTCCGCTGCCACCCGGTCCGGGGGTTGCCGAGGCGCTCGTGGGATTGCTCGACTCAGGTCAGGGGGTTGTCGTGCTCCACCATGCGATCGCTGCCTGGCCCACCTGGGAGGGATGGGCCGAGGCGATCGGCGGCCGATTCAACTACCGCCCGGCACGTATGCGCGGTGAGGACCTGCCGTCATCCGGCTACCGGATGGGCACCTTCACCGTCGAGGTGGCTGACTCCTCGCATCCGATCTGCGCGGACATTACGGATTTCACCATCGATGACGAGTTGTATTTCGCGCCCGTGCTCACCGATCGCGTCACGCCGCTCCTCACCCAGGACGCCGACATGTCCGGAGAACTGTTCCAAGACACATTCGACATGGTGACCAACGGCTCATCGACGGGTGTCACCTGCGCGGGTCGTGGGGCCGACGCCGGGCTGCACGGAGGCCACCGCCTCATGGGCTGGACCACCACCGCCGGCAGCAGCCCCATCGCGACCCTCCTCATGGGAGATGGCCCGTCGACCTTCGCGAACCCGATGTTTCGAAGCTTGCTCGGCAATGCCCTCGATTGGGTATCCAGCACAGACGCGAAAAGCACGGCAGCGGCACAGCCATTCGCTGTGCCGCTGCCGTAGGCGGACTTCTGAAGCTCCCCACCCGCTATTTGCGGCGGCTTGCCGTTCGCACTGCCAGCGAAACTGCCACGATGAGAGCAAGTCCGTTGAACAGGTCCGTGACGTAGGACGGAGCCCCTGCGAGTTGCAGGCCCGAGACACCGGTAGCCAGCAGGAAGATCGCGACGAGGGTACCCAGCACGTTGACCCGGCCCGGGCGAATCTGGGTCGCGCCGAGGAAGACCGCTGAGAAGGCGGGAAGCAGGTAGCCCTCGCCAACGATCGAGGTCGCTGTGCCGATCGTGGCAGTGAGCGCGATACCAGCGAATGCAGCTACTGCCCCCGAGGTCACAAAAGCGATCGTGGTGACGCGCCCAATACGCACACCCGACAGTCGTGCGGCCACCGGGTTACCGCCAACGGCGTAAAGGTAACGGCCGCCGGGCGTGTACTCCAAGATCCACCACATGAACAGGGCGATGACCGCTGCGTAGTAGACCGTGTACGGCAGGCCCAGGAACTCACCACGAGCAAAGTTCAGGAAGGGGGCATAGCCCTCGGTGCTCAGGACGATCTGCGACTGACTACTGATCATCGCAGCGACGGCGATGAGGATTGAGCTCATACCGAGCGTGCCGATGAACGAGTCGACTTTAAATTTCACCACCACCAGCGAGTTGAGGAGGCCAACCGCAATTCCGAGCAGGATCGAACCGACGACCGCGACGACGACTCCGTGGTGATTCACGAGAGCCCACGCCGTAAAGCAGACCGAGACCGACACCACCCCTCCGATGGTCAGGTCGAAGGCACCTGCCGCAACCGGGATGATGAGCCCGAGTGCAACGATGGTCGCGATCGCCTGGAAGGTCAGCACCTGCTTCAGCGTGCTCACCTGGAGGAACAAATCGGGGATCCACAGCGCGAACAGCACGATGAGCGCAGCCCATACATACAGACCGCTGAACCTGTCGAATCCCAGGTTGATTCGCCGACGCGGTGCCGCTTGAACTTCAGACATGGACGTGACTCCGGATCTCGTAGGCTGATTTGTCAGTGCAGTGCGGTGGTTCAGGCAGCCGGCTCGCTCGAGTCGCGACCGATCGTTGCTGCGGTAATGCTGTCATTCGTGAGGCGGGGTCCGCTCAGCTCGTCGACGGCCTTGCCGCGACGCAAGATGATGACGCGGTCGCATACTCGAACGAGTTCCTCGTGATCGGTTGACAACACGAGAACGCCTGCTCCCTGCGCGGCCGCCTCATCAACCATGCGGTGGATATCGGCCTTGGCACCAACATCGACGCCCTGGGTCGGCTCGTCAAGGACGAGGACCTTCGGCTCCTGCCGAAGCCAGCGCGCAATGATGACCTTCTGCTGGTTGCCACCCGAGAGTTGGGCCATCGTGAACTCCGACTGCGGCGGACGGACATCGAGCCGCTCAAGCCAAACGGTGACATCGGACTTCTCTGACCGATGACGCAGGATCCCCATCGACATGTGCCGTCCGGGGTCAACGATCGTGATGTTCTCCCGAAGGCTCTGCAACATGAGGGACGCGTTCTGATGTCGCTCTGCCGGAACGAGGGCCATCCCCCGATCGATGGAGATATCGGGTCGGGACATCGGGAGCACCGCGCCGTCAAGCACGACCTCTCCTCCATGCCCGTGACCGCCGAATACAAGTGCCGCGACCTCCTCGCGGCCAGATCCGGTGATACCCGCTATGCCGACCACCTCGCCAGCATGGACGGTGACGTCAATGCCTTGGACCGCAGCACCGCTGAGATTCTTGAGTTCCAAGATGACCCCACCGTGTGCACGCACGTGCCCTTCCTTGTCGTACTCGTCGAGCTTGCGTCCGACGACGTGCTCAATGAGTTCGTCCTCTGTCAGCCCTTCGACGGGGCGGGTGATGACATGCTTGCCATCCCGAAGGACCGTCACCGAATCAGCCATCTCGAACACCTCATCGAAGTGATGTGAAACGAAGAGCACTGCGACTCCGCTGTCGGCGACGCGCCTCACAAGCGTGTACAGCCGCTCGGCTTCGGGCCCGGGAAGGTTTGCCGTCGGTTCGTCAAGGATGAGCATCGTTGCCGGAGTTCCACGCGTCGACATCGCGCGGGCGATCGCTACGGCCGTTCGCTCGCTCATTGCGAGTCCACCCACCGGCCGGCGCACGTCAATGTCATAGCCGAGGGCCAGGAGAGCCTCTCGGGCCGCGATCCGCTCCTGCTTCCATCTGATGGTCTTCGAGATGCCGGTGAGATAGCCTTGGCCGATCGCAAGGTTGTCAACGACGTCGAGGTTTCCGACGAGGCCGAGGTCCTGGTGCACGAAGCGCAGGCCGATGGACTCGCTCGACGTCGGGTCGGAGAACTCGAGTTTCTGGCCGCCCACCGTGACCTCGGTACCCGGTTCAGGCTGATGAAAGCCAGCAAGAATCTTGATGAAGGTGGACTTCCCGCAGCCGTTCTGACCAACGAGGGCACGCACCTCTCCAGGCTCGACGTCGATGTTCACGTGGTCGAGCGCAACCTGTCCACCGAAGATCTTCGATGCATCTCGAACCGAGAGCGCGGTCGTCATTGTGCCTCCTTCTTCATCCCATAAACCCTAGCGGCACGAATCTGAATTGCAAGGCCTTCCATGCACATTGCTCGCCCGGCACTTACCCGAAGGCTCATGACGGATCACGGTCGAGCACAGCGTGGGCTGCGGCCAGCCTGGCAATCGGCACCCGACTTGGTGAACAGGAGACATAGTCAAGCCCGAGATCCTCGCACAGGGCGATGGAGACTGGGTCTCCTCCGTGCTCGCCACAGATGCCGAGCTTGATATCCGGCTTCACTGATCGAGCCTTGTCGACTGCTATCCGCATGAGCGCCGCGACCCCTGGGTCATCAAGCTCGGAAAAGGGACTGACGGTGAGCAGGCCCTTCTCTAGGTAGGTCCCAAGCATCCGCCGTTCGACATCGTCGCGCGAGAAGCCGTAGGTGAGTTGAGTGAGGTCGTTCGTGCCGAAGGACAGGAACTCGGCCCACTGGGCGAGCTGGTCGGCCATGAGGGCGGCCCGCGGAGTCTCAACCATCGTTCCGATCTTGAACTTCACGACGATGCCAGTCCGCGATGCAACCTCTTGGTTCACCCGCCGCATGAGCCGCACCATCATGAGCAACTCATCCGGGATCGACACGAGCGGCACCATGACTTCGAGCTCCGGCTCGATTCCGTGCTGCGTCGAGACATCAATCCACGCATTGAACAGCCCCTCAACCTGAGCCGGGTAGAGCCCCTCATGGAGGAGAGCGAGGCGCACACCGCGTACCCCCATCATCGGATTCTCCTCATGGAGGTGCTCAACCATCCGTGCCTGATCCTCGTCTTCGGCCTCCTGCGGGGTCGCCGGCAGGAACTCGTGCATCGGGGCGTCAAGGAGCCGGATCGTCACCGGGCGATTACCGACGGCGAGGAGCAGTTCGCGGAAGTCCTCGCGCTGGGCACGGGCGAGTGCGGCGAGCGCTGCCTCCTCCGACTCGGGATTGTGGGACAGGATGACGCGGCGAATGAGCGGAAGGCGCTCGCCGAGGAACATGTGTTCCGTTCGGCACAAGCCAATTCCCTCAGCACCATTGTCCATCGCCAGGGCTGCATCGACGCCGGTATCGGCATTGGCACGAACACCGAGGCGCCGGACGTCGTCGCCCCACGAGAGCACCGTTGCAAGGCTTGCCGAAGGCTCAGGGCGGACGATCGCGACGGCTCCGATGTAGACGGAGCCGGTATCGCCGTCGATCGAAATGATTGATCCCGATTGAAGCACGTGCTCGCCGCAGGTGATGGTCCCCGCTGCCCGGTCGATGCGCAGGCCACTTGCCCCGCAGATCGCCGGGAGACCCATACCGCGTGCGACAACCGCCGCGTGCGAGGCCGAACCTCCGGTGACCGTGAGGATGCCTGCCGAGGCCATCATCCCCGGGAGGTCTCCGGGGGATGTCTCGGCTGCGACGAGGATCACCGACTCGCCGGTCTCCGCCACTTCGACGGCTTCCTCGCTCGTGAGCACGATGCGCCCGACAGCTGCCCCAGGGGACGCGGCCAGGCCAGCGACGAGGAGCACCTCCTGACCGGTGAGCCGAGGCTGCGGGTGGAGGAGTTCTAGGACATGGTGCGGCCGAATGGCGCGGACGGCAGTGCGTTCATCGGTGATGCCGCGGGTCGCCAGATCGACAGCCAGACTTGTCGCTGTTCGGGCGCTCGTGCGCCGATACTCCTCAAGCCCGACGAGGACCAAGCCCTCAGGTCCGTACTCGAAGTCGACGAGCGCGACACTTCCCAGGCGGCCCTCAAGTTCAGCGAGCACCCCGGTGAGCATCGCGACGCCGCCAGGCAGGGAGGACAGGGGATGGCCGAGCATCTGGCGCTCCCCGGTCGAGCGCACGCCGTGCCGGAAGGCGCCGTTCGGAGCGAACAACCCGGACTTGAGGTCGCGGGAGATCGCATGACCGTGGCCAGCCTCATTGTGGTCTGTCACGGTGACGGTTTCGATATGCAGGGCCAGCGGGAGGTCCACCGGCAACTGCTGCGTACGCCGAGCCCGTGCAGCCCGGGGAGAGTTCCAGCGTGCGAGCATGGCTGCCGCCCCTGCTGCCAGTTGGCCGCTGATATCGACAGGGAATGGGGTGATACCCGTGGTGTCGCACAGGGCAAGGAGTGGCTCGATGCGGTTGGCAGGGTCATCGTGATCGAGACCGAGGGATGCAATCTCGTCGGCCGGAACTGCAAGTGAGTACTCGGCAATGAAACTAGCGGTCTTCCACCAGGCAGCGGTGAGATCTGCAGACATCTTGGCTGGCAGGCCCTTGGGAATCCGTGCTCCAGCGACACCGATCGCCACGAGGTCCGGCGGAAGGCCGACCGCCGCAACCGGAGCGCTCGCGCTCAATCGCAACAGGACAATCCCCCCGTCGGGGGTCGTGGAGCCCACCGCCCGCCCGGAAATTGTCTCAAGGAGGTTGATCGCAGCAGCCGCTCGGTCAACCGTCACCATGCCCGGCACGTTTGGGACGGGAACCGTCAGTCCGATGGCAACTGGGAGTCCGAGACCGGCGAGGGTCTCCATCTGCACCCCGCGGGTGCACAGGGATCGTGTGTCAAGGCCGCGTTCGAACCCGAGGCCAAAGGGGACAAAGCCGACATCGTCAATCGGCCGCACGCTCACGCGTCACCCATGACTGCCGGCGACCAACTGCTCCTCGAGCGCCTCGTCATCGGCTCGCGACATCCCAATGGTGAGGAGGAGTTCCTGATGCACATGCATCCAAACCGTGTGATACGAGTCGATGAGCGGCGAGGCAAACCAGGCGTTGTCACCCTCGTCGAGGTTCGCCAAGGCCGTACTGAGTCGCTCACGGTACGGTGCCAGGCGCGGAAGATCCTCCGCGAAACGCTTGAGCAACGGAGCAACCGCGTCATCGATGTCGTCGAGTCGATCGCGGATCTGCGCGTCGTACCCGATGTCGGAATGGTCATTCACGCTTCCATCGGGGCGGCATTGCCAAGCGGTGCAGAGATCTCTGAGTTGGCGGTTGATCGGGAGAAATCGGTGGAACGTCGACATGATTCGCTCCCGCTCCGGCGCATCCGGAGCCAGTCGAAGAACGTCCCCTGCCATGGTGGTGCCGGCGGGCAGAGGCATCATGATCGGGCCTTTGACGAGGATCAGCGATGCCTCCGCCAGGGCCTGCTGCTCCGTCGACGCCTCGCCGCGGGCCATCCCTCGCACGACGATTGAGATGAGCACATCAAGCTCGGCCTCGCTCAGCACCACATCAGACATTCGAACCTCCAGTTCTGCAGCTTGGAGCCTATTTATAGAGCACGACTAAAGAAAGCAATCCGCCGGGATCCAATAATCGGAGATCCTGCAATTCGCCGCCATCCCTGAACCGATGAGTCTACGATCCGAACGGACGCTTCAGCCTCTCCTGCTGTACACCACTCCATGAAGGGCCCCAACATGCGCGCAGTCCAACTTCTCGCTTGGCAATCCGAGGCACAGATTGTCGATGTCCCGATACCCACGGCAGGACCCGGCCAGGTGGTCATCAAGGTGGCCGGGGCAGGCGCCTGCCACTCCGACCTTCACATCATGCACATGATGTCCGATGGCATGTTCCCGTGGGGGCCACCCTTCACTCTCGGCCACGAAAATGCCGGCTGGGTGCATGAGATCGGGGCAGGAGTCGAGGGCTTCAGCACCGGCGAGCCGGTAGCCGTGCATGGCCCGTGGGGCTGCGGGTCGTGCAGCCGCTGCATGGCCGGAGTCGACCAGTACTGCACCGACCAACTCTCCGCAGCGGGCAATGGTGCCTTCGGCGGTGGGCTCGGCCTCGATGGAGGCATGGCGCAGTACATGCTCGTCCACGACGCCCGTCACCTCGTTCGGATTCCCGGCACCCTCAATCCCGTTGCTGCAGCCCCGCTGACCGATGCGGGCCTCACCCCGTATCACGCGGTCAAGCTGTCCCTTCCCAAGCTCACCCCGGGCACGACCGCGCTCGTCATCGGCGTTGGAGGCCTCGGACACATGGCCGTCCAGATTCTTCGCGCGCTCACCGGCGCGACCATCATTGCTGCCGACACGCGCCAGGAGGCCCTCGACCTTGCGGTCGGCTGCGGCGCTGATGCGACCGTTCTCACAACTAGCGACGACGCAGCAGCCCTGGTCAAGGAAGCCACCGCGGGGCGCGGCTGTGAGGTGGTCTTGGACTTCGTTGGAGTCGACGCCACCATCGCGCTCGGCGTCGCCAGCGGTCGCCAATTGGGCGACCTCACCATCGTCGGAGGCGCGGGTGGCACCTACCCGATGGGGCTGTACACGGTGCCGTACGAAATGAACATTCGATCGATGTACTGGGGCAGCCGGTCCGAGCTCGCCGAAGTGCTCGCACTCGCCGCCCGCGGCGACATCACCGTCACCTATACCGAGTACCAGATCGAGAACACCCTGCAGGCGTACCACGACCTCGAGGCCGGGCAGGTCAAGGGGCGCGCAGTCATTGTTCCCTAGCTGGACCCACATAGGGAGTTTCTTTCCTTGAACTGCTGAAAGGCCCATGGTCACGGTGGGATACTCCCCCGTGACCACGACCTCGATTCACCCAGGCAGCCTGCTCCAGCGAGCCCTCGAGCCCATCACGGTCGGCACGATGCGGCTACCGCACAGACTCTTCGTACCGACCCACGGTGGTGGCGCCGGATCCCTCACGTCCGATGACTCACGCTTTGAGGATCTCGTCAACTACTGGATGGCGCGGGTCGACGACGGCTTCGCCTGGATCGGTGGTCCCACGGGGCACGTGAAGCATGTCCACATCCCCGGCTTCGAGCCAACTGGCGTGGGCGCGCTGGGCAAGGAGGCCGGAATCTTCAGGCATCCAAAGTTCCATGAGCGCATGGGCGCCTTCGCCGACCGCGTCCACGCCAAGGCAAGCTACCTCGGTATCCAACTCGTGCAGCAGGGAGGCATGCCGAGCGCTCCGTCGTCGACATTCTCCGGCAACCTCGATCACCGCGGCGTCCACATCCTGAGCAATCCTGAGATCGAATGGATCATCAGCGAGTACATCGAGTCCGCGGCAATCGCTGCGGACGCGGGGGTCGACTCGATCGAGATCCACGCCAATCACGACGACATGGTCGAATGGTTCCTGTCACCACTCACGAACAAGCGAAATGATGAGTTCGGCGGCTCCTACGACAACCGGCTGCGGTTCCTACGCCGGATCGTCGACGGGATTCGCGAGCGGGTCACCAGGCCCATCACCCTCGGACTGCGTCTGGCCATGGACCAGTACATGGACGGTGGCTACGAGATCGATGAGTGCATGCGATTTATGCAGTCCTTTGAGGCCGACGGCACCGTCGACTTCTTCAACCTCGATGTTGGCGGCAACTGGGGGGCGGTGTCGTACATCCAGCACGGCATGTACCCAGAGGGTCACTGGGCCCAGATGTGCGGCGAAGCCAAGAACGTCACGAGACTTCCCGTGCTCTACGTCGGCAGGGTCGTCCACGCCGAGACCGCCGAGCGCATCATCGCCAGTGGGCAGGCCGACATGGTCGGGCTGGTTCGCGCGCTCATCGCCGATCCGACCTGGTTCACGAAGAACCTCGCCGGCGATGCCCCAGCCGTACGCCCATGCATCGCACTGAACGACTGCATTCACCGCTACACCCTTGAGGGGCTCGGATTCGGGTGCGGGACAAACCCACGTGCCGGGCGCGAGAGCCAGCCGCCAGTTGGAACCTCTGACTCGCCGGTGAGCCTGCTCGTAGTCGGTGGCGGGCCCGCCGGCATGGAGCTCGCCGCGACAGCCGCTGAGCGCGGACACCGGGTAACGCTGTGGGAAGCCGGCTCCGCTCTCGGTGGCCGATTCGCGATCGCAGCGCAACTTCGGTCGAATGCCCCCTATCAAGACTGGATCAACTGGTCGACGTTTCGACTGGCGAAACTCAACGTGCCGATCTCTCTCGGTCGACGGGCCGAGGTACGCAGCGTCCTTGACTCCGGCGCCGACGTCGTAGCGTTCGCCACCGGCTGCCGGGGCCGCAATCCGGGGATTCCCGGCGAATACCTGCCGCACGTTGCTGGCGCAGATGCGGTGATCCTTGGCATCGCCCGCCCGCTCGGAACCCGCGTTCTCGTCATCGCCGAAGACGACGGGCCAGCGCCCCTGTCCGTCTCGGATCACCTCGCCTCACTCGGCCACGAAGTCACCTTGGCCTTCCGAACCCCCGGGCCGTCACCCCTGGTCGGCAAGTACTCGATCGGGGCGATGCTCGCCAGTCTCGACAACGCGGGTGTGCAGATCCTGCAGAATGCCCGTGCAGTCGAGATTCATGTGGATCGAGTGGACTTCGCACACTCATACAGTGGGCGCCGATTCACCCTCGACGGCATCGACTCGGTCGTCCTCGTGACCGGGGGCGTCGGCAATGACGCGCTTTATCGCGCGGTGCTACCGCACCACCCACGAGTGCACCTGCTCGGTGACGCCTTCGCTCCACGACGGATGACGTTCGCCACCAGGCAGGCCTTCGAACTCGCGATGCTGCTCTAGGAACGCCCTGCCGAGGGAGTGAAGGGCTCGATTGGCTGCCCCCGACATGCGACCATAAAAGTGGACGATTGACCACTTTATTGGATGGCTTGATAAGGTTGCCGCAGGGAAAGGAGTTTCATCATGGATCTTGCAAGCCCCATAAGTTCCGTCATTCCGAATGCGTACGGACCCGTCCTCACGGCCCTCGTGCGTGCAGGGATCCCGCTAAGCGGACGCCAATTGGCTTCGCTTGTAGAGGGACAGGTCGGTCGGTCCCGCGTGAACTCGGTCCTTGGTGAGCTGGCCGCCAGCGGTCTGGTCTTGCGAGTGCCACACCCACCAACGGTGCTCTACCAACTCAACCGCGAGCATGTGGCGGCACCATTCATTGAAGGACTCGCCAACCTGCGCCACCTACTGCTGGACCGGATTCGGTGCGAGGCGGAAGCATGGTCGCGTCCTGCTGCCGCCGTGTGGCTCTTCGGGTCCGCCGCCCGAGGAGAGGGGTCCGCTGACAGCGACATCGACATCCTCGTCGTGCGGTTCAACAACCTCGGTGAGGATGAGCAGATGTGGCGCACCCAGCTTTCACAACTCGAGGAAAATGTCCGTCGTTGGTCTGGCAACCCATGCGCCGTTCTCGAGTTGTCAATGGATGAGCTGAGTGTGAGCGTCGGCACCGGGCACAAACTCGTATCTGAGTTGCGTCGCGATGCTGTCCTTCTTTTTGGAGCCCACCCATCTACCACACTTCGTCAGCAGCGAGTCGCGGCGACTTCATGACCAGAAAGGACGAGGCCCGTCCACACTTGGAGAAGGCACAGGAATACCTGGACGCCGCGCGTCTGGTGCTTGAGTACGGCCACAACAACGCTGCATGCTCGCTCTCGGTGACAGCGGGGATCAACTCCAAGGATGTCGTCTGCATCCTTTCCACCGGCCGCACGGACAAGAGTGACAGCCACGACAAGGCGGTCGAAGACCTCAGCAAATCTGGCCCGGCTGGGGCCCATGCAGCGCCAACGCTCAAGAGGCTACTCACCAAGAAAACCAAGTCGCAGTACTCGGCACCGTCAGTAACTCAGTCCGACGCCGAGCAATGCGTAAAGCAGGCCGGGCGCCTCGTTGACGATGCCAAGGAACTCTTCAACTCGACGCCTCGCTAGTACGACCTACGACC
Organism: Candidatus Nanopelagicales bacterium; assembly: GCA_040398845.1. Lineage (GTDB taxonomy): Bacteria > Actinomycetota > Actinomycetes > S36-B12 > S36-B12 > WLND01. The sequence continues at coordinate 63,461 of JBBATH010000005.1, forward strand.
GGGATTCGCTTTGCAGCCGAAAAGGCGGCTACCGCGAATGCAACTTCGCGGCAATAACCACAACGAAACAGGTGGGGCGGGCATTGTTCGCCCGCCCCTCCTCGCCTTCTGCCTAGACCGCGAGTACCTCGACCACACCCGTCGCGCCATTCACGCGCACAGTGTCGCCGGTCTTGAGGATGTTCGTGGCCCCGGGAATACCTCCCACGCAAGGGATGCCGAGTTCGCGGGCGACAATCATCGCGTGCGAGCCCATTGAGCCCGTGTTCACGATGACACCGCTCGCGACCATGAACAGTGGAGTCCACGAAGGGTCGGTCTGCGGCGCGACGAGGATCTCACCAGGCTGGAAGTCCGAGATGCTGTCGGTTCCGAGCACCACTCGCACCTTGCCTTCAACGATGCCCTGCGAAGCAGCGGCACCGGTGAGGGTGGTTCCAACCGACGCGCGCTCGACCTGGGCGTCGCCCTTGCGAGGCAGTGACGAGATCGGCGGAATGCCGTTCGAGGTGTCGATGAACATCGGGACCTCAAGGTTCCACAGCTCCTTCCAGGCAGCCTCGCGCTCGCGAATCGCAGCCTTGAGCGTGGGGGTGCCACCGAGCGCGAGGGCATCGAGTTCCTCATCGAGAGCGATGAAGATCTGCCTGGCGTGGTCGAGGACTCCATCTGCCTCAAGCCTGAAGCCCAGTTCGAGGAGCGCAATGCGCGCCTCGTTCATGATCTTCGTGCACGAGGACTTGCCACTCTCACGCCAGCCGGCGAATCGGCGGGCCGAAGCGATGGCCCCGCGGAAGGCAGCCTCGGTCGCCGCATCCATGCCGGCCGTTGCCTCGGCCATGGCACGGTCGGTCGCCCCGGCATGGGCAGCCTGCTTGGCGTGCGGGGAATCCTCGTCGCCAAGCTGACGCATTCGGTCGACGAGCGCGAGGGCGAGTGAGGGCTTCGACTCCCAAGAGTCGGTCCCCAGATCCCACTCGCTCGGTCCCCGGAAGCCGAACTCGGAGATGAAGGCACCGAACTCAGACCAGAACTGGCCGTGCGCACTCGGGTAGGCCGCCACAACTGCCGCGAGACCCTGATCAAACAGGGCCGTGGTCTTGGCATCGGCACGAAGTGTCCGCGACAGCGCCCAGAGGGCATAGGTCGGGGCTGCAGACTCGACCTCGCCGGCCTGTCCGAGAATCGCGACGAGCAGGTGAGCCTTGTCGCCCAGCATCATGCCGGCGACTGCCGGGCCGAGTGCCGCGTTCGAGGAGCCCATTTGCTCCGACCGCCAGGCGAGACGCTCGTAGGGCATGACCGAGCGGGCACGGGCGATGAGCGCGCGGTTGCTCAGGCCCTTGAGGTTCGGGCGCTCATTGCGGATCCGATCAGCGAGGATCTCGTCCTCTTCGACCTCGGGGAAATTCGTGGTGGTGAGAACCCAGCCCGAACGTGCAGGCGCCGCAGCCGACAGTGCCTCATTCGCATCCGCCTCGGAGGCGGCATGCGCCGGAGCACCGGGGGAATTGAAGAACATCTGGTCGATGAGCTCCCAGGTCATGCCCTTACGGATACCGAGGACGCGAACCGAGCTCTGGTTGATGTAAAGGTAGCCGTACAGGAAGCCGGCAACTGCCGACTCCTCGACCATCTCATCGGCGGTGAAGCAGGCATCCTGGACATAGCCCGATGCCCAGCCCGGAAGGACCATCGGCTTCCAGCACATCGAGGCTCCGAGTGGGGTAATCGGCTCGGGCATGACGTCGGCGGCGTTCAGTCGGGTGAAGACGGGGAACCGCTTGCTCGGCTCGGTGTCAATGATCCAGGCCTTCTCGGTCATCACTCTTCCTCTCTTCGGCTGCGACGTGGCGCAGGGCGCGTGGGCAGGACCGCCCGATGCGCACCGTCAGTCTGCCATCACAGAGGGGTGACTGTCAGGGGATCTCACCGGTTAGTAGGCAAGATGTGCAGTAAGTCAGCGGGATGCCACGCGATCCCCATGGGCCGACTCACCTCGAAGGATCCGATCGACCGTCTCGTGCACGTGCTGAACGCCCGGCTCATTGCGGCCGATGAGCATCTCCTTGTCTGCGAGGGAAGACAGCCCGTTCATGACCTCCGTCTGGGCGGTGTAGTCCTCGTCGCGGAACGCGGCATAGAACCAGTCCGCAGTGCGCTCGGCCTCAAGAATCTCCTCCGGGGTCTGTGGGGCGTGTCTGAGCAGCACCGTCTGCCTCGTCATCGACTCCGCCCACGAGTCCCCCGGAAGCATGATCGACACAACGGTCCGCTCACGCCACCCGCCGGCAATCGCCATCCCGGGGAAGATCCAGTAGACGAGCCCGAGTGCCTCGGCCGGTTCCCACTCCTCGCGAGGGGCGTCAAGGAATCGATCGATCGACTTGAGCGCGAAGACATGCCGCATGTGGGGGCCGTACGAATCGAAGGCAGCCATGTTGCTGTAGTTGGTGAGCGCGACGGTGTTTGGGTGCAAGGAGGAGAAGTGGTAGCCCTCGAGGAATCCATCCACGGTCACCTTCCAGTTCGGCCCGGCCAACTCGCGGGTCGAGAAGTGGTGGCATTTCTCCAAGTCCAACTGCTCGAGCTGGGGTAGCGCGTCGCCCAGCCAGGCATCCAGATCCATCAGGAGACCAGGGGTGAGGCAGGCGAAGATGATGCCGGCCCGCTCATCGCATGCAAGTCGGACGAGGCTGTTCTCCTCGCGATCGACGGCTCCGAACGTCTCCTCCCCCGGCACCCCGGTCAGCTGTCCATCGGTGTCGTACGTCCAGGAGTGGTACGGGCAGCTAAAGCGCCGGGCGCTGCCGCAGCCCTGCGGCACGACCTTCATTGACCGATGGCGGCAGACGTTGAGCATCGCGTTCACCGTTCCATCCGCAGCCCGGACGAGCACGATCTCGCGACCGACAACCCTCATCGCCTTGAAGTCTCCAACGCTCGGCAACTCGGCGGAAGTCGCGACCGGCAGCGGGATCACCCGGAAGATCTCAGCGATCTCCCGCTCCCAGAGCCCTTGGTCGAGGTACTTGGCGATCGGCTCACGCCGCTGCTCGGCGACCAAGTCGGTCGTGCCATTGCGCCGGTGCTCGACGAGCCTGGCCATGATGTCGAGGGCACTCTCGCGATCGACAGCCTCGAAGACGAGCGCTGCCTTGTACTCGGGAACTGCTTCGGTCATTCGGGGATCCTTCCAAGACGAAGAGGCTCTCGCGAATCAATAGGTGAGCAGGTCCGCGCCTAGATGCTGGTGCTCATTGATGCTCCGAATGACCCTGATCTCATGATCAAGTGCGACGCGGCTGATCGCGGTATGGGTCGGGAGGAAGAACAGGTCATCGTCGGTACCGAGCACCTCGCTGAGATAGGCATTGATGACTCCGCCATGCGCCACAATGACGATGTGGTTGCCCCGATGCGCATCGGCGAGGCCGTTGATGGCGGCGAGGCTTCGTGCCCGGAACTCGGCGGCAGGCTCGCCGAACGGCATGAGATCCCAGCGGCGCTCAAGCCGGAATCTGCGCTGCCGCTCAATCCACTCCGCTTCCGGAATGAGGTCGGCGGGATTCTCGTCGGCGCCGATGTCACGATATGACTCGATCTCGCGCAACTCATGCATCCGGACCGGCGCGAGGCCGTGCGGCTCGCCGATGGCCACTGCCGTATCGAAGGCCCTCGACAAGGTACTTGAGAATAGGACGTCGATCGGTTCATCCGCGAGCGCCCTCGAGACCGCAGCAGCCTGCTTTCTGCCAATGTCCGACAGATGGGGATCAACCCAGTCTCCGTGGGTGAAGACGTCGCTCACCGGATACTGCTGCTGGCCATGTCGGATAAGCGTGATGCGCGTCGCCGTGCGCGACCCGATGAGAAAGGGATCGCGCACGGAGAACGGCGGCTCCGACGAGGCCGGAGGGCTGATAACGGTCATCCGGCGGATTCGACCACCGTTACTGTGCCGGTCGATCCGTTCAGCTCGACGAGGGTCCCGGTCGGCAACTTGTGGCTAGCGCCGAGGAGCGACACGACGCAGGGAACGCCGATCTCGCGGCTCACGATCACCGCATGGCTGCCGGGCGCGCCGATCTCGCAGATTACCGCACTGGCGATCATGAACAGCGGCACCCATGAAGGGTCGGTCGTCGTGCAGACGAGGATCTCGCCCGGCTCAAGCTCACCGGCCTGCGAGAGATCGGAGATGACTCGCGTGCGCGCTGTCACGGCACCCGGCGATCCCGCCACCGCCTTGATTACCGTGCCGGGAGCCTCCGCTGCCCCGCCGCCCGCACCCTTCTTCGGCCATTCGCTGATCGGGGGGATCGGCTGGCCGTGCATGACCACATATGGCGGATCGAGGTCTTTGAGCGTCGCAAAGTCCACTGAGCGCTGCGCGAGGGTCGTGCTCCACCCGGACTGATCCGCGAGGAACCCATCGAGCTCGGAGTCGAGGAGCATGAAGATGTCCATCGGATCCGCGATCGAACCGCGCTCGTGCATGCGTCGACCGAGCTCACGGAATGCCAGCTTGGGCTCATGGAACAGCTGCACCGCCGCGTTCTTGCCCGCCTCGCGCATGCGGTACGAGGTCTGCCCTGAGTTGATTCCGGCAGCGAGCATGCCAGCGGTCGCCTCGTCGCCGGCGACGAGCGCGCTGAGCTCTGCCTCGGCCGCGATTCGATTCGCTATTGACTGCTCGGACCGGATTGCGGGCGAGCTGCCGTCGTCCTGCTTTCGCACCCGATCGATCATGTCGTATGCGAGGCTCGGATTGATCTGCCAGGTTTCGGCGCTTAGCTCCCACTCATTCACCCCGCGGTGGCCGAATTCACTGAGCAGCCCAGCGAAGGCCACATTGAATGACGCAGCCGCAGGCAACGCGGCGAGCCGCTCGTGGAGTCCGTCGACCCCTGCGTCGAAGGCAGTGCTGATCTCCGGGGATCCATTCACCATCCGCGAAAGCTCCCAGATGCGCTCCGGAACGCCCGCGGAGGCGACCTCGCCAAGTGCGGCGAAGATCATCAGACCGAGCTCCGGCTTGCCCACGGCATCGGCAACCCCCTGGACGATGGCCGGTCCGACCGTTGCGCCAACGACCACCTGCGCATAGACATCCCAGGTGCGGTTCTGGCGCTTGGCCATCGCGCGGCCATACGCGACAAGTTCCGCGTCACTTACCGATGCGAGGTCCGGCCTTGACGCCACCCCGGCTTTGACCTCGGCGAGGAACTCGTCGAGCAAGGGCACCTGGCTGTTGCCCAGGATTCCAGCGAACGTCGCGCCGAGTGCCGCTGAGCACTCCTCGTCATTGTCGCGCGGGTCCTCGACGTACTTCGGAACCGCCGGGTTCTGGCCAAAGAAGCTCACATCGATCGCATCTGCTGTCAGGCCCGGCATGCGATGCCCAAAGACGCGGCCAACCGACACCTGATTGTAGAAATAGCCGCCCCACGAACCGTAGGTCTCCGGCTGAGTCCAGAGGAACTCCTCCTCCTTGAAGGTCCCCAGGTGGATCCAGCCCCACGCGGTGCCAGGCACGACGCCCTGCTCCCACGCCAACGACCAGTTGAGCGGGGTGAATGGATCAGGGCCCACCTCGTCCGCGTTTCCACGTGTGTAGATGGGAAAGCGCTCGGACTGCTCTGTGTCGGCGATCCAACGTTCCATGGTGAACTCCCTTACTGAGGTAGAAGAGGTGCTGGTTACGGTGAGAGAAGGTGCTACGTGCGGACGATGACGGCGCGATCGCCCTCTTTCCACATTCGGTCGAGCCGACGATAGGCGAATTTCCAGCCGTCAGCAGTACGGACGACCCGGTCGGCGTACTCGGCACCGATGAAATAGTGCTTGATCGGACCGGGGTTCGATTCACGGATGTGCTGCGAGATCAGGTAGGTGCGCACCTCGGCCACATCACCGTCAACCTCGATGAGACTCTTGGCCACTAGGTGCATTGTCGCGTCGAGGCTGCCGATCGCACCCTCGATCATCTCCCGGACTGCTTTCGCACTCTTGGGGTGGCCAAGACTCCCGGCGTCGTACTCGCCATCGGCGGTGAAGAGGTTCTCCAGTTCGGCGAAGTCCTTGGTGTCGATTGCCCGGGAGTAGCGGACGAGGAGGTCGTCGATCTCCATCCGGTCGGAGATGGTCTGCAGGTCGAGCGGCACGGGGGCTCCTGGGCTGAGTGGAGTACGCGGGTGGAATAAGCGGTTCGCAGATGGCACCAGACATGAAACTAGACACCCTTGCTAGTTTATGCAAGGACTCTCTAGGAATTGCTCTAAGTTTGTGACACCCTAGACACCATTCGATTCACAGCATTTTGAGAGGAAAACCGTGACTTCAGCACAGGCAAAGAACTGGGAGGACGTCAAGTCCTACAGCCTCGATACTGATGACGAACTGGAGTTACTCAACGCGCAGATCGAATGCACGCTCATCTGGTCGGGCAAAGAGGGCTGGCCCATGGGTGTCATCGTCAACTTCATCTACCGCGACGGCATCTTCTGGCTCACCGCCAGCGAGGAGCGACCGCGGATCGCGTCGATCCGCAAGGATCCGCGGGTCAGCATCGCCGTCACCTCGAAGGGCTCCTCGGTGAAGGAGCGCCGTTCCATCACCTACAAGTGCAATGCGATCGTCCACAATGACCGCGAGACCCTCGACCGGATCCTGCCCGAGTTCGCGAACGCGATGCGCCCAGGTGAGCCCGAGAAGGCTGAGGCCTTCCGTGCCATGCTCGACTCCCCCGAACGCGTCGTTCTTGAACTCATCCCGGCGACCCGGATCGGCTTCGACAGCGCGAAGATGTGGAAGGCGTCAGAGGGCGCCCGGCCCAGTGACTCGCCCTCGGGTTCGCACTGATCGCCACTCGACCTCACCGCAACTCTTGCTGATTGACATTGGAGACCGCCATGCGCTTCGAGAACAAGATCCTCTTCGTGACCGGTGGCGCCAGCGGCATCGGCCGGGCGACGGCAGCGCGCGTCGTAGCCGAGGGCGGGATCGCGGCCATCGTCGATCTCGACCTCACCAAGGCCCAGTCCGTCGCCGCCGAACTCCCCGGCTGCATCGGACTGTCCGCGAATGTCGCCGATGAGGCTCAAGTCAAGGCAGCGGTCGATGCCACGGTCGCTCAACTCGGCGGTATCGATCTCGTTCTTGCCTGCGCCGGTCACGCCGAGTTCGACCTCATCTCCGAATGGGACTCGGCCCGTTTCAATCGCATGATGGAGGTGCATGTCGGCGGCACCTTCCTCACCGCGAAGTACACGAATCCGATCATGCAATCGCGCGGGGCGGGGTCGATCGTCACCATTGCCTCAACAGCCTCCATCGTCGCCCAGCGGCTCAATGTTCCCTACGGTGCGGCAAAGGCAGCGATCACCGGATTCACCCGGCAGTTCGCCCTCGAGGCAGCGCCAGCCGTTCGCGTGAACTGCGTTGCGCCCGGGCGCACACTGACCGGCATGACCGAGCCACTCATGCTTGCGCGCGGCGGCACCCTCGAGAAGGGCGCTGAGATGTTTGGCGCCAACATCCCGCTCAAGCGGGTGGCCCAAGCCGAGGAACTCGCCGCCGCCGTGTGCTTCCTCCTGAGCGACGATGCGAGCTTCATGACCGGCGCGACGCTCGTTGTCGACGGGGGCGAGACGATTCAGTAGCCGCTGACGAGCGGGTCCTGCCCCATTCTCATCAACGAGCCCCGTTCTCATCAACAAGCAGTGCCGCACGAAGGCTGTCGATCTCGGCCGGACTCAAGCCTCGGCCCAGCGCCCACCCCTCGGCGCTTCCGTAGCGATCTTTCATCTGGGCAAGGAACGCGAGCATGGTCTCGGGCTTCGACTCAAAGATCCAGTCCGGTGCATAGGCAAGGCCGTTGTCCTTGTACACCTGTGCGCCGCGCATTCGCGCAATAATCGGCTCCATATTCGCCGTCGTCGCGTGATAATCGGCGGCAATCGTCGCATCGTCGAGCCCGAGAATTCCTAGGAGCATTGCGGTGACGACGCCTGTCCGATCCTTGCCCGCCGTGCAGTGGTACACCACCGGGTGCTGTTCGGAGTCGGCCAAGTGCCGCAGTACTGCGATGACTGCGTCGCCATTGACCTCGATCTGCCCCAGGTAATCGTCGATGAGGTTATCGCACGCTCCGGCATCGATCTGCTCCTGATTCACCCCGGAAAGCGGAAGCATCGGGTAGTTCAGCACGACGATGGTCTCATCGATGAGCGAGTAGCCGCCGCGCTCCACCTCGAGTTCGATCCGCAGGTCGATCACGGTTCGCGGACCCACGATCTCGATGAAGTCCCGGTGCCCTTTCGCGGTGAGGCTGAGCAGACTGTCGCACCGGACAGCAATCCCCTGCCGCACGATCTGCCCATCACCGGTGCGGAGTCCCCCGAGGTCTCGGGCATTCGCCAGTCCATCGATCTCCGTCACCGTCGCCTTCGACGTCGTCATTCGCAGACCCGTCGAGCCGAGGCGAGAAGATCGACGGCGAGTGCTCCCGGATCATCGGGATTGCCAAGTCCGGCGAGCGGGCATTCGACGGCCAGGATGGCCCCGGTCGGGATGCACTCGGTGAACTCCCGGACAGGCAGATCACCCTGATCCGGCTTGAGGCGTGCCGTCACGGCCTCCGCCCGTGCCGCTGCAGCATCGGGTGCCGCCGCCGCGCCCTCGGCTCCGCAGATCTGCACGTAGGGGAAGAGTCGCGCCGGGTAGTCGAGCATGTCATCCGGGGCGCCGCCGGAACGCACGAGATGCAGGACGTCGGCAAGGACGACCACATTCGGCGCACCGGCCGCCATGACCGTCTCGCTCGCGGCCTGGAGAGTTGGTGCGGACGAAAAGAGCATGAACTCGACCGAGAGCGCTACCTGGTACTCGGCTGCCTGCTCGGCGAGGAGGGCCAGCGAATCAATCCGGCGCACCGGGTCCGGATCCTCAAGGGTCGTGATGACGTATCTGGCACCGAGGTACTCCGCCGCCTCGAACAGTGCCATCGGGTCGGCGCTCGGGCCGTCCTCCTTGATTCGAATAACCTCAAGATCGAGGACTGCAATCCCGGAATCGTCGACGGCAGACTTGAGCTCCCTAATGGCCACACCGTTGCCGAGGATGCCGTGATCGATGCCGGACGAGGTTGGCGTCAACCGAAAGCCGGTGTATTTGAAGCCCGCGTGCTGGGCGGCGCGTACGAGGCCGATCGGCGGCACCTCGATCATGGACAGGTGGGCGAGGGAGTACGTCTTGGTCATATTTACTTCCCGGTGAGTTGCGCGACGACTGGCGCGAATGCGTCGATATTGGCATCACCGACGGTGATGTACGAAAAACCGTAACGCTCGCGCCTGCGGATGAGCGCCTCGCAGATCTCAGCGACGCTGCCGACTGCTGCGTGCGGGAAATCGACGAGCTCGTCGCGCGTCAGATTCGTGCGAGCCTTGAGCGCCTCGGCGGTTATCTCCGAGACGCCGTCAACCGACACGAAATAGCACGCCGTCTCGAGCTCGACCGAATCGAACCGATCACCGGCTCCTTCGCGCACCCAGGCGATCTTCTTGTCGGTCTCCTCGGCCGTTGAACTCGCGATGCTGTTGCTGCCAACGACACCTGCACTGTTGTTGAAGTTGATGCTGACGATGTCGGCAAGCTCACCGGCGAGAGCGAGTACCTTCGGCGCGCCGCCGCCGATCATTATCGGCGGGCGCGGCCGCTGCACCGTTGCCGGAACCGCCGTGTACCCATGCGAGGTGACCTGCTGGCCGCGGTAATCGACCGGCTCGCCCGAGTAGGCGGCGATCATCAGTTCGGTCGTCTCGCGCAGCAGTTCGATACGGCGGCCAGCCCCCTCGAATGGGATACCGAGCGCCTCATACTCGTTCGCGAGCCAGCCGGCCCCGAGACCGATCTCCAGCCGACCCTCGGAGAGCACGTCGATCGAGGCCATCTCCTTCACCAGGACGGTCGGAAGGTGGTAACTCACGCAGGTCATCCGCGATCCGATGCGCAGTGTGTCGGTCACAACGGCTGCCGCAGCCATTGCCGGGATCGAGGCGAGTGTCTGGACCCGGTGGCCGGTCGGTGCGATGAGCTCCCCTGGGCCAAGGTAGTGATCGGCGAGGAACAGGGTCGAGTAGCCGAGTGCCTCGACCTTGCGGGCAAGGTCGAGCCACTCGCGGCGCGACTCACTGCGGTAGGCCTGGATGGCGAAGCGGAAGGGCTTGACGTTCCGTGGGATCGTGCTCATTTTGGCGCCTTTCTGGCCCAGCGGAAGAACTGACCGTGCGATACCAGGTAGCCACCATCGACGAAGAGCACCTGGCCGGTGACCCACGAGGCCTCTGGCGAGCAGAACCAGCTGATCGCATTGGCGATGTCATCGGGCATACCCATGCGAGCAATGGGCAGACAGCCTGCGATGAGCTCCTGTGCCGCCTCAGTGCCGTAATGCTCGGTCGTGCCCTCGGTGAGAACGGTGCCCGGGCCCACCGCATTGCAGCGGACTCCGAAGGCCCCGAACTCCAGCGCCATCGCCTGGGTCAACTGATTGATGGCCGCCTTCGATGTCGGGTACAGCGAGGTCGCTGCGGGGTGGGCCTTGGAGGTGATCGACGACAGGTTGACGATGCTGCCGCCGCCATTTCGGCTCATCACCGGCACGAGCGCCTGAGCGGCAAGCACCGGGGCAATCACGTTCACGTCAAGAACGCGACGCATCTCCTCGTGGGTGGTGTGGAGCAGATCCTGGTAGCGCTGGATCGCGGCATTGTTCACCAGTGCAGTGCACTCCGGCGCGAGTTCGCCAAGGCGAGCTACCTGCTCGTCATCCGTGACGTCAAGGGCCACGCCCCGGCAGCCGAGTTCACTCGCTGCCTGCGCGATCTGGTCGGTGTTCGCATCAACGGCCAGCACCTCGTATCCGTCGGCGAGCAGTCGTTCGGCGACCGCGCGTCCGATGCCCTGCGCCGCTCCGGTGACGACCGCGGTTCCGAGTCCGCTCATTGCAGCTCCTTCGTGTATTCATTCCCTGAATCACACCGCGCGACGTCGTCGCCGTGGACCGCCCAGTCGACGCAGCGACGCAGAACCTGCCTGAACTCAGGTGACTCCCACGCAGCAGTATCGGTCACCCCGAGATCGTCTATGCCTTGATCTGCGACATCAAAGCGTCCGCGGCAGTGCCCAAGGGTGAAGGACACCACTGATCCGTTGCCCTCCGGCCGGCTGAACAGCACTGGATGGCGCGTACGCCCGGCCACCTGCTGGGTCTCGAAGCCCTGGCAGGGCCCGTCGTAGGGGGCGTCCATGATCACCTCAAGGTCATCAGCGAGTTCAGACACGTAGATCTCGTCGGTTGTGACGAATGCTGGGACGCCGGACACCAGCGGGTGGTCCGGATTCACGATCTCAATGCGCGTCGGGTGGATCCTGGGGTGCGCGAGAAACCTGTTGCCGAGGAGTGCACTGAACTCCGGCATGGCGTCGGGGGTGCGAAACAGCCGCTGCGCCCCAGGGACAGGGGCATCTATCGCTGAGTTCGTCGCATGAAGGGCGAGCAGTCTGCCGCCCGCGCGAACCCGGTCACGAAGGGCGAGAGCCTCCACCCTTCCCGGCCTCACGTCGCATGTGTAGGCGACGACGGCGTCCGCTGCAGCCAGTACTGCAACATCCGAGAAGTCCCGGTGGACGCTGCAGCGCACGCTGTCATGGCGGCCGAGCAACGCAAGGATCTGCAGCCGCGCATAATCAAAGTCATGCCAACGACCGCCGCAAACGAGGGCGACGACCACCCGGCCCGCCGCGCAGCGAGCCGGGGTGCCCATCGTCTGTGGCGCGATCGCTTGAGGTCTAGCGTCGGTCAGAACTGGGTGCGGACGGTCATGCCGCCATCGCACACAATGTTCGTTCCGACGCAGAAGCCGGAAGCCGGGCTGGCGAGGTAGACGATCGCTGAGGCGACCTCCTTTGGCTCGCCCATCCGGCCGATCGGGATCGAGTCCTTGACCTTCTCGTAGACCTCGGGACGGCCAGCCTTGATCTTGCCCCAGTCGCCATCCTCGGAGTAAGTGGGACCGGGCGAGACGGTATTCACCCTGATGCCCTTGGGGGCGAGTGCGTGGCCCGCGGCCGAGGCGTGACGGATGATGGCCGCCTTGAAGGCACCATACGAATTCGGTGAACTCGGCCAGACATTGTCAAAGCCAAACGTCGATGACAGGGCCACAATTGAGCCGCCGCCGGCCGCCTCCATAATGGGAGTGACCTCGTCGATGGCGTGGACGAGCGGCATGAGATCCAGGCTCAGGCTGTTCAGCCACTGCTCCGGGCCCTTGACAGACCCAGCTGTCACGTTCGACACGAGGATGTCGAGGCCACCGAATTCTGCGGCGGCGTCTCGGATGAACCCCTTGAGCGCCTGCTCATCACTCACGTCGAATGCGCGGGCAAAGACCGTTGCACCGCGGCTGCGGAGATCAGCCGCCACCTCGAGGACGGACTCGGCATTGCGCGCGCAGAAGGCAACGGACGCACCCTCCGCGGCGAGGAGTTCGACGGTTGCCCGGCCGATACCTCGGGTGCCACCGGTGACGAGGGCACGCTTGCCGCTCAGGCCTAGATCCATGTCAAACCTCTTCGCTCAGTGCGGCGCAGGGCGTCGCTCGGGGGTGCCACGCTGGATGCGGGTACGGCAATGCAGTGACATGGGCATGTTACTAGCATCAGACTACGGTAAGTACGCATTCCCCGGCAGTTGACACTGGAGATCACATGAGCCTCGTACACGTGGACCCGATCGGCATCGACCTTGAGGTCGCGCCAGGCGTGACCGTGATGACCGCTGCGCGCGGCGCCGGATTCACTTGGCCCACCGTCTGTGATGCCTCAGCATCATGCGGCACCTGCGTGAGCGTGGTCCAAAACGGGCTCGACAATTGCGGCGAGATGCCCGCTGACGAGCGTGAGACGCTCACCCGCACCCTCGTTCCGCTCGACGGACAGCGTCGCCTGGCCTGTCGACTCACGGTCACCGGTCCGGTCAGCCTGAAGAAGCGGGGCGTACACGCGGTCGAGGGCGGCAGCGAATGAGCGGTATCGGTGATGCGAACGTGCAGGTGATCCTCGAGCGACTTGAACGACTCGAGACAACGGAGGCAACGCGTGCCGCCTCATACCGGTACGCGCAAGCGATCGACACCCCCGACTTCGAGTTGCTCGCCGAGGTCTTCGCTCCCGAGGCGTCACTCACCACACGGCGCGGCACCCGTCAATCCCGCGACGCGATCGTGGAGTACTACCGCGAGGCGCTCGCCGCCCCCCTTGCCCGCCGCCACTTCATCGTCAACCAGCAGGTCACTTGGCTGTCCCCCGGCGAGGCACTCATGCGCTCGTCTTTCCTCTACACCTTCGCCGGTGATGCCACCTCGATCCTGGGTTGGGGTGGCTACGTCGATCGGGTGAGCGTGCAGAACGGAATCGGCATGATCGTCGAGAAGACGATCACTGTCGATGCCCACGCGGATAGCCGCATCGGCTGGGCGGACTGAGGATTACCGACGCGCGGCGTCGAGGAGCGGAGCGAGCCGATCGGGAACTGTCGGCCAATCGGCTTCCGAGGTGATCGACGGATCGAAGTTCGCATCGACCGAGACCGCATCAACCCCCGCCGCAGCCGCAGCGGCGACCTCAGTGCAGAGTTCATCGACACTGAGCGGCCTGAGATTGGCGACCTCCACCGGTGGATGGGTGAAGAGGTTCCAGCACATGGCCAAGGGTCCGAGATGCGCGGGGCGCATGGTGCCGAGTTCGGCAAACGTCTCCAGATGCTGCTCGAGGGTTCCCGAGGCCGGGTTCCAGACATCGAACTTCTCCGCTGTGCGTCGAAGGCCCGCGGCCGAGCGCATGCCAGACATCAAGGGCGGATGCGGGGCTTGAATCGGCTTGGGCCGGACATCGGATTCCGGGATCGAGAAGAACTCCCCCTCATACGAGACCGGATCGCTCCCCCAGCACGCGAGCAGTGCATCGATGAGCTCATCTGCCCGCCGGCCGCGGGTGCGTGGATCGACGTCGTACTGCGCGTGCTCCTCGTCGGACCAGCCGACGGAGAACCCGAACACAGTGCGTCCGCCAGCGAGGATGTCGAGGGTCGAGATCCTCTGCGCCAGATCGACGGGGCGGTGGTAACCCGCGACGAGGATGCTCGTGCCGATCGTGATGGTCGACGTCCATGCTGCGACGGCGGCGAGCAGCTCCATCGGCTGCAGGATCGATCGATACGCCTCCGGCACGGCCAGCCCAGGTCGGGCTGAATAGCCCGACGCCGGTTTCCGCGGATAGAACAGGTGCTGCTGGACGAAGAGCGACCCGAACCCGAGCTCCTCAGCCCGCTCGGCAAACCCGCGAACGACATCCCTCGAGACGTGACCTCCGAGTTGAGGGAGGCTGAGCCCAACCCTCGTCACGGGTAGAGACCGCCACCGACTGTGACGACCTCACCGTGCATGTAGGGCACCTCATTACTGAGCAGCCAAGCGACGGTCGCTGCGATCTCATCGGCCTCGGCATAGCGTCCCAGCGGGATGCCAGCAAGGAGCGCGGCCTTGAGGGTGGCGCCATCGATGCCAGCAAGTGCCCCGAGACCATCCTCGAGCGGCTTCATCATTCGAGTGTCGACGACGCCGGGCGCTACGACATTCACGCGAATCCCGAGCGCGCCGGTCTCCTTCATGAGCGAGCGCGCTAGTCCGATGACCGCGTGCTTGCTCGCGTTGTACACCGAAACGCCTGCGTCGCTCTTGAGCCCGGCGATGGAGGCGGTGAAGACAATCTTGCCCGCGCTCGGCTGGGTCATCATCTGGCGCACGGCGGCAGCCGACCCGAGGAATGCGCTGCGGACGTTTACGGCCATGACCTTTTCGAAGTCGGCGAGATCGAAGGTCGCGATCGGATTCACCTTCGACTCGACGCCAGCATTGGCGTGGAACATGTCGACCGAACCGAACCTGTCGACTGCGGTGGCGAAGAATGCCTCCGTCGCCGCAGGATCGGAGACGTCTGCGCGCGTCGCCACGAGTCGGTCGCCGAGTTCTGCTGTGAGGGCGTCAAGTCCGGCGCCATCGATGTCAACGGCCACAACATTGGCGCCCTCGGCGTGCAGCCGTCGGCAGGTTGCTGATCCGATTCCGCCGGCCGCTCCGGTCACGATCGCTGTGCGTCCTGCAATTCCCTTGAGCATCGTCTCCTCCTTCGTCGTTGACGTTCCCAGATGGCTCGGCGGCTAGCCACCGATCGTGCGCCCCTCGCCCCAATAGGGCTTGCGGAGGGCCTTTTTGTCGACCTTCTGCATCTCATTTCTCGGCAGCACCTCGATGAATTCAACGAGGCGCGGGATCTTGTATCCGCCGAGACGCTCCCGGCACCAGGCATTGAGTTCTGCGAGTGTGGGCGGTGCGCTCTGCTCGACCGGAACGACGAGCGCGAGCAGTTGCTCGCCGAGATCCGGGTGAGGCACCCCGATGACGGCGACATCAAGCACGCCGGGATGTTCTAGGAGCACCTGCTCACTCTCGGACGGATACAGGTTGACGCCGCCCGAGACGACCATGTCGGACACCCGGTCGGTCACGTAGATGAAGCCATCCTCGTCGACATGGCCGACATCGCCGAGGGTGAAGACGCCTGGCCGCACATAGGCCTTCTGCGTCTTCTCCTCGTCACGGTAATACCGAATCCCACACCCCTCAGGGGCCTCGAAGGCGAGGAGACCTTGCTCACCAGCCGGCAGCTCAGCCCCCTGCTCGTCGAGTACGAGGATGCGGTACGGCTCGACGACCCGGCCAACAGAGCCTGGATGAGCGAGCCACTCCGTCGAGTGGATCCGGCACAGGGTCCCTGACTCACTGCCGCCATAAGACTCGGTGAACACCGGGCCGAGCCAGTCAATCATCGCCCGCTTGACGTCTGGAGGGCACGCCGAGCCGGTATGGGCAATCATCGCAATCGATCCCAGGTGGTGCTGTGCCCGAATCTCCGGGTCGAGTGCGAGCATCCGCTGAAAATGCGTCGGGACCATGACCGAGGAGCACACGTCGTATTCATCGACGAGAGTGAGGGCACGCGCTGCATCGAACCGGCCCATGATGATGACGGTCTCACCGAGCAGAAGATGCCGAACCGCAGCCAGCGGTCCGTTGTGCTGGAGCGGTCCGACAACAATGTGGGCACCGGGGGGAAACTGCGCGCGCTCTCGCAGGACTCGCAAATAGTCGTCACTCGTCTCGACGGGTGCAAGCACCCACCGGGTTTCAGTACCACGGGCCCGGCCTGTCGTTCCGGACGTGTAGACCATAACCGGTCTCGGGGGACGACCCCGGAAAGCATGGGTTTTCGTCGACGCTGCAAGCCACGCATCCCATGTCACGACTCCTTGGGGCCCACCGGTCGGTAGCTCGCATGAGTGCACGACAACTGTGGCGACGAGCCCGGCGACGAGCGCCTCCTCCGCGACCGCTGCGCCTCCAGCCCCGGCGACGAGGCCCACGATGCCAGCGTCCTGAATCTGATCGGCGAGCTCCCGAAGAGTCAACTGGCGAGAGATCGCCACAGTGCCGACTCCTGCGAGAAGACCGGCCGCGTGCGCGAGGAGCGTCGGAGCTGCATTGTCTCCGAGGACACCCCAACGGGTGTCTGGATCCGGTGCAGCGCCCAGCATCGCCGCCGCCGCGCTCCTGAGTTCATCGGCTACCTGCGACCAGGTGCGCACGGAGAGATCGTCAACAATTGCGACCGAGGTGGGCTGGTCAGCTGCTCGATCTGCAATTGGTCCAAGCGGCAGAGACGACACCTTGGTCCTCAAAGTTAGGGGCGCGGGCCCGATGATTCCGTCTTAGAATACTGCTCGTTAGTGGAGAAGGAGTCAAGAAACCCGATCTGCTCACTAGGATCGAATACCAACGCAGCGTCACCCACGACAGCGAATCGGAGCAATGATGGACTTCCAGCTGAGCGCACGTGCCCAGGAGCTCTCAGAGAACATGTGGGACTTCCTCAACACCCGTGTCCTGCCGTCGGAGAAGGAATACGACCGCTACCGCGCAAGTGTTGGCACCGAGGACTCCACCCTCCCCCCCATCGTCGAGGAACTCAAGGTCGAAGCGCGCGCCCGCGGCCTATGGAACCTGTTCCTGCCTGCTGAGAGCGGGCTCACCAACACCGAATACGCGTCCTTGGCGGAGATTTCCGGCTGGAGCATGGACATCCTGCCGGAGGCGATCAACTGCCAAGCCCCTGACACAGGCAACATGGAGACCCTGCATCTCTTCGGAACACCGGAGCAAAAAGCAACCTGGCTCGAGCCGCTCCTCGATGGCACCATGCGCTCCGCATTCGTCATGACCGAGCCCGCGGTTGCGAGTAGCGACGCCACAAACATCACCTGCTCGATTGAGCGCGACGGCGATGAGTGGGTCATCAACGGGCTCAAGTGGTGGGCCAGCGGCGCCATGGATCCGCGCTGTCAGATTTTCATCGTCATGGGCAAGACCGATCCCGATGGCCCGGCCCACCGCCGTCAGTCAATGGTCCTCGTCCCCCGAGACACCCCAGGCGTCACGATCGAGCGATCCCTTCCCGTCCTCGGGCACTATGACCAGCACGGCCACGCACAGATTCGCTTCAAGGACGCCCGGGTACCAGTATCGAACCTTCTCGGCGAGGCCGGCGACGGATTCATGATCGCGCAGGCTCGACTTGGTCCCGGCCGTATCCACCACTGCATGCGCGCCATCGGTGCCGCCGAGCGTGCCCTCGCGATGATGGTCGACCGAGCGAAGAGTCGAGTGGCATTCGGCGGACCACTATCGGAGCAGGGGACTATTCAGCGCGATATCGCCGAATCCCGCATCGAGATCGAGCAGGCGCGCCTTCTCACCCTCAAGGCAGCCTGGATGATCGATCGGAGCGACGCCAAGGCTGCCCGAATGGAGATTGCCGCGATCAAGGTCATCGCCCCGCGGATGGCATGCGCGGTCATCGACCGGGCAATTCAGATCTACGGCGGGATGGGCGTGAGCGACGACGTACCGCTCGCACGAATGTACGGCTGGCACCGAGGCCTTCGGATCTTCGACGGCCCCGACGAGGTGCACCTGCGGTCAATCGCACGCTGGGAACTCAAGAAGGAGCGGGCTGTTCAGTTCCCATCATGACCGGCACGAGGATGTCGGCGAGCGCGATCTCCAAGCGCGCCACCGGCAGCCGGCTCAGCGGACCGTCGATCCAGGTGGTCTGGGCCGTGGTGAGGAGCTGGTTCAGGAAATTAAAGGCCATGAGCTTTGATGCGTACTGTTCCCGCGCTTTGCGTGAACTGCGGGGTGGGCGCTCACTCTCCGCGAGGTAGTCGAATGCCCGTTGGGCGTGTCGCTCCTGCCAGCCCTCGTACGTGCGCCGCGATTGCGGTGTCGCGCCCCCGAGGTGGAGGGTGAGGAACCTCGCCTCCACCGGATGAGTTCGCCACCAGGCCCAGCCTGCGTAGATCACCTCACGCAGCACCTGCTCGTTCAGCACCTCCGCATTTGCGCGGATATGGTCAATTGACGCACTGAATCCCTCGAGGCAGGCGGCGAAGGCCTGATCGAAGAGTTCCTCCTTGCCGCCGAAGTGGTAGTAGACGGCGGTCGGCGCCACACCGCACTCGACCGCAACCTCTTCGACGGTCGCCTCCGCATACGTGAGCCGCGAGAACGCGGTCGTGGCTCCCCGAACAATCTCAGCGCGCCGCGACGGACGGTGCGCCGGACGACCTGGCGCATCGGACTCCTCATCAACGAGCGGCTCGGCCGCGGCTCTCGACACGTTGTCATTATGAACCCGAAGACCCAACCTGCATATGGCACACTCGCAACACCATGCGTAATCCTCGGTCAATCCGTGCGTAATCCTCGGTCAACCCATGGCTGATCCTCGGTCAACGCGGCCCTCTCCTCGGTCCACGCGACCCGCAAATCGCCCGTCGCGGCGCCACGAGATCCTTACCGCCGCTATCGAACTACTCGCCGTGCAGCCGCCTGACCAGATCGCTGTGTCCGATATTGCCGCCCAGGCGGGCATGACCCCCGCTGCGTTCTACTACCACTTCGCATCCAAGGACGAGAT
Source organism: Candidatus Nanopelagicales bacterium (assembly GCA_040398845.1). Taxonomy (GTDB): domain Bacteria; phylum Actinomycetota; class Actinomycetes; order S36-B12; family S36-B12; genus WLND01. The sequence goes on from JBBATH010000005.1 coordinate 82,622, forward strand.
CCTCGACGAGATCATCGCTGAGTTCGCCGGTGATTGGTCCAAGCTCGTAGGCGGGCTCCTCCCTGAATTGACTCACCCAGAAGACCTGATCGACTTCATCGACGACATCCTCAACTGGGTCGATGAGCACCAGCGAGTGGCCACCGTCTACTTCGTAACCTCGATCGGGGCGACGAGCACTGGTGAAGCGCTTCGCAAGAAGACTCGAGACGATTTGAGTAAGAGGGCCGCCAAATCCTTCCTCGTCATGAATCCTGCCAAGGATCGCCTCGACAGCGCAGTGGCCGGACTCGGCCTCATCACCCTGCTGGAGGTAATTTCCAGGGCCCGCCTCGAGCTTGACCCCAGCTACCGGACGCTTGGCCCGATGCGGTTCCGGGCATCTGCCGCGACCCTGGCCGAGCATCTCGTGAAGTAGCCTCCTGCTCACACGCACGTGCGTGTACGCCCTAGTATTTGAAGTCCACGGGGCTCGGCACGACGATTTGCCTTACGACGTGCGCGACAAGGGGATGCAATGACCATCGGCAAGATGCTCGATACCGATCCGATCGGTGAAGCCCACCGGCTATGGGTTAAGCACGGATGGGCCGACGCGGCCGATGGCATGGCTGCCGTGACGTCACTCGTGCGCGCCCAGCAGATCCTCATGCAGCGAATCGATGTCGTCCTTCGTCCCCTCAATCTCACCTTCGCACGGTATGAGATTCTCATGCTCCTCGGCTTCTCGCGCACTGGTGCGTTGCCAATGACCCGGATGGGCAGCCTGCTGCAGGTCCATCCGACAAGCGTGACGAGCGCCGTCGATCGTCTCGAGGCGCAGGGGTTCGTTGCCCGACTCCCCCACCCGACCGACCGGCGGGCTGTGCTCGCATCCATCACTGACACCGGTCGAAGCCAATCGGCCACCGCCACGACGGCGCTCAATGCCCAAGTTTTCGAAAACCTCGGTATCACCGACAATCAGGTGGACCAACTCCGAGGTGTCCTGCGCAGCCTCCGGGCGAACGCAGGCGATTTCTAGGTTCTGCCGAATCCCCCCAGCGGGTATACCCGCTGGCCGGGCTCTACAACACAGGGAGCGAACGAACAATGAATCGACTTGGAGTCGTCGGCTGCGGCGTCATGGGCGCGGGTATCGCTGAGGTTGGGGTGAAGGGCGGTTGCGACGTCGTCGTCGTCGACTTCAGCGACGAGATCCTCGACAGAGCGAGGGGCCGGATGGCCGGGTCGCTCGCGAAGGCCGAGACGGCCGGGCGCCTCAACGAACCCGCGGACACCATCATGGGGCGCATTGCCTTCACCACCGACCGCGCGGCGCTCGCCGACCGGGAGATCGTCATCGAGGCAATCCGGGAGACCCTTGAGGACAAGGTCGCTCTCATCGGCAACCTCGACGACATTCTTTCAACCCAAGCGATTATCGCGACAAACACATCGTCCATCCCCGTGGCGCAGATCGCAGCCGCCAGCGCCCACCCCGGTCGGGTCCTCGGCCTGCACTTCTTCAACCCGGTCCCGGTCATGCCACTCGTCGAGGTGGTCGCATGCCTCGTCACTGATCCCGCTGTCGCCGACTCCGCCCATGAATTCTGCGCCGATGTCCTAGGCAAGAAGGTCATCAGGGCTGCGGACCGTTCCGGATTCGTGGTCAATGCGATCCTCGTGCCATATCTGCTCTCCGCCATCAGGTCGCTGGAGAACAATGTGGCGACCAAGGAGGACATCGACACCGGCATGATGGCCGGCTGCGGCATGCCCATGGGTCCGCTCACCCTCTGCGACATGATCGGGCTCGACACCATGCTCCTCGTTTCACAGAGCCTGTATGCCGAACACCTCGAGGCGGCATTCGCGCCGCCTGCCCTGCTCAAGCGCCATGTCGAGGCGGGCCTGCTTGGCCGCAAGTCCGGACGAGGCTTCTACGACTACACCAAGTAGTCGCAGCAGGTTCTGCTAGCGAGCGAGATAGCCGCCGTCCACTGCGAGCGCGTGGCCGATGGTGAAAGCGGATGCCTCGGAGCACAGCCACAGGGCAGCCGCGGAAATCTCGTCGGGCTGGCCGAAGCGCCCAAGGAGGCTCAATCGGTTGGCGACCTCCTGCTTGTCGCGGCCGCGCGCCTCGATTGCGCCGAGCAGCATCGGGGTCTCGATCGCTCCCGGGCAGATCGCATTGATGCGTACGCCGAGAGGCGCGTAGTCCATTGCCGCAGATTTCGTGAGCCCAAGGACCCCAAACTTGCTGGCGGTGTAGGCGGACTGATGGGGCTGCGGCCGGTAGGAGTTGGTCGAAGCGATGTTCACGATGGCGCCGCCCTCGGCCAGCATCGCCTTGATCTCGTGCTTCATGCACAGGAAGATCGACCGCAAGTTCACCGCGATCATCCGATCGAAGTCCTCATCCGCAAGATCAGCAAGGTTCACGGTCTCGAACTCGATTGCGGCGGCATTCACTGCGAAGTTAAGCCCGCCGAACTGCGAAACCGCGGCTTGAACCATTGCCGCGACATCATCGGACTTCGAGACGTCAGTTCGGACGAACACCGCCTCACCGCCCTGCTCGCGTACGAGCGAGGCGGTGACTTCTCCACCCTCAGCATTGAAGTCAGCGACCACCACACGAGCACCAGCAGCGCTGAAGGCTAGGGCAAGTGAACGCCCCATACCTCCAGCACCGCCGGTGACAATCGCGGTCTTGTTGGTGAACCACTGGTCAAGGTTTCCCAAGCGAGACACGGGGTGGCCTAGTACGGAGATGCGCCACCGTCGACATTGATCGTGGTGCCGGTGATACCCGCGCCGAGATCCGATGCCAGGAGCACCGCGGCAGCCGCGACCTCAGCCTCGGTGTTCGGACGCTGGATTGCCGTGACGCTGAACATGAGCTGCGCGAGTGCATCGAGGTTCGGCAGTCCCATGGCCTCGACTGTCGCCGGACCTGTCTCGTAGAACATGTCGGTGGCGACGAAGCCCGGGCACAGTGCATTCGCGGTGATGCCCTGGGTACCGACCTCCTTGGCAACTGCCTTCATGAGCCCGATGATCGCGTGCTTGTTGGAGATGTAGCCGGGAACGGCCATCGTGGTGATCTTCCCGTACATCGACGACATGCCGATGATGCGGCCCGACTGCTGCGGCAGCATGTACTTCAGGGCCCGACGGGTCATCCAGAAGGTCTGGTTGAGGTTGAAGTCGAGTTCGTACTGCCACTCCTCGTCGCTCATCATGGCGACCGGAGCGGTGTTCGCGACACCTCCGGCGTTCGGGACGATGATGTCGATGCGGCCGCACTTGGCGACGGTACCGTCAACGAGGGCTTCAACCTGCGCCTGCTTCGAGGCATCGCACGCGATGAAGTGCAGGCGATCGCCGCCACCCATCTCCTCGATGGCCTTGCGGCCCTTCTCCTCGTTGCGGCCGCTCAGGACGACCGTTGCGCCCTCGTCGTGGAAGGCCTGCGCGATGCCGCGCCCAATACTGCGGGTACTCGCGGTGATTGTCGCGACCTTGCCGTCAAGAAGACCCATGGAAACTCCTCATTATCGAAATTGGCGGGATATGTTCCCAAAGTCAGCCTAACTCTAGAACGACTCAAGAAACAGTGCCCCACCATATGACGGGGAGCGGGACCTTGTCTGGCATTCCAAGTACTTGCCACCAGGTCCCGCTCCCAGCGGGCCTGCTAGCTGAAAAGCCATCGCCGAAGAGCATCGACCCGCATGGCCCAAATCCGCTGAGACAGGGCGGCTGTCGGTGCAAAAACCTCAGCCGCGTGGTACGCACCCGGATTCACATGGAGCTCGGTGGGAACACCCGCTCGCATGAGGCGCGCCGCAAAGTCGATGTCCTCGTCGCGGAACAGATCGAGGTCGCCAACATCGATAAAGGTCGGCGGCAGCCCCGAAAGATCGGTGGCTCGAGCCGGAGCGGCGTAGTGGGACACGTGATCAGTGCCGTAGACATCGCCGAGGTACATGCCCCAAGCTTCGAGGTTACCGGCCCGGTCCCAGATGCCGATATCGGTCACCTCGTGGCTCGACGGCGTCTCGTTACGGTCGTCGATCATCGGGTAGATCGGCATCTGCATGCGGATCGCCGGGAATCCGCGGTCACGCGACATGAGCGCGACTGCGAGAACTAGCCCGCCGCCAGCGCTCTGGCCGAACAGGGCGACGCGCTCGGGGTCTACGCCGATCTCCGCGGCATTCTGGGCCATCCAGACCAAGCCGGTGTAGCAGTCCTCCGGAGCGGCAGGGAACGGGTTCTCCGGCGCGAGGCGGTATTCCACTGACACGACGACGCAACCGGTCATCTCGCAGAGCATCGTTGCGGAGGCGTCATCCATATCGATGCTGCCGAGCACCATGCCGCCGCCGTGGATGTAGAAGATGCCCGGGAGTGCGCCCGAGGAACCCACTGGACGGTACACGCGGACGCCCACCTCGGGGTGGCCGTCACGACCCGGCGCCACGTGATCTTGCGAGGACACCCTGTCATTCGGCGGGATGCCCTCGGCGCCGGCGGCCAGGATCGCGATGACGAGTTCGCGCCGAGCGACGATGTCGGGGATGGCATTGAAGCCGCCTGGAAAGGCGCCAAGGAGTCCATCGAGGGGAACACGAACCTCGGGGTCGATCCTGTCCTGCAGTGTCATCTGAGATCTCCGATCATCTGGGCCAAAGGGGGTGTGGGGAGGCTACCCGCTGTTCACCGATCGCGCAGCAGGTTTGCTGTCATCCGCGCTTGGTGAAAGCCTCGATGAGCGTGATCGCTTCGTCCCTTGTCACCGCATTGGCGATGGCGTCCACCTCGGCCGCAGCACTCTGGAGTCGAGACATCTCAAAGGATGACCGGATGAGTCGCTTGGCGTCACCGAGTGCTGCGACCGCCCCCGAGGAGGCGCGGGCTACCAGCGCATCGGCGGTCGCACTGAGGTCATCTGCATCGACAACCTGGGCGACGAGACCCCAAGCGAGCGCCTCATCGGCGGAGAGCACCCGGCCGGTCAGTGCGAGTTCAAGTGCCCGTTGCTGCCCGACTGCCCGTGCGAGGAGGTACGAGACGCCACAATCGGGAGTGAGCCCGATACCGGCGTAGGCGGTCAGGAACTTCGTTGAGCGGGAGGCAACGACGACATCGGCATTGAGCACCACTGCAAGGCCTGCCCCGGCAACCGCCCCCTGGACAGCAGCGATGACCGGGATCGGCAGTTCCGACATGGCACGAAGCCCCGCCTCCAAGGTCTTGGCCAACTCGCGCAGGTAGGCGGCCCTGTCATTGGCGATGACCATTGACGCAACATCCCCACCGGCGCAGAACCGCGGCCCGTTGCCGGTGAGGAGTACCGCTCGCGCCTCGCTGGCCGCAATAGTCTCGACCACCAATGAGAACTTGCGAGCCGCATCGAGGTCGAACGCATTGGATTGGCCCGGCCTGTTGAGCGTGACGCGCGCGATCGAATCGCAGACGTCAAATAGCACTGCCTCGTCGTTCATGATGCCCCTTCGCGTAGGTCGTACTCAACTGTGTGGCGGCGCGGACTGACTGTGACATTCTCTCGGCATGACGATCCACCGAGACGATACGGGAGCCGACGTCCGACTTGATGGGCCACCACGGCGGATCGTGAGCCTGGTGCCCTCACTCACCGAGGCCCTCGCCGCCAGCGCACCTGAGACCCTCGTCGGCGCAACCAACTGGTGCAGCCATCCCACCGATCTTGATGCCGTGCGCATCGGGGGAACGAAGAACCCTGATGTAGGAGCGATTATTCGCCTCGCCCCAGACCTCGTCATCGCCAATGCCGAGGAGAACCGGGCCGACGACGTAGACGCCCTGCGCTCAGCAGGCCAGCAGGTCTGGGTCACCGACATTCGCACCGTCGGGCAGGCCCTGAACTCCATGACGCGACTGCTCGAGGCAATCAACGCTCCATCATGCTCCTGGCTTCACGACGCTCGCTCCCGGTGGGAAAGCCTGCCTGATCGCCCTGCAGCCGAGCGCCGCCGAGCCGTCATCACCATCTGGCGACGGCCCTGGATGCATGTTGGAAGCGACACTTACGCGGGCGATGTCCTGCGCCGCCTCGGTGTCGACAATGTGCTCGCCAACTCCCCCGAGCGGTACCCCCGCGTGAAACTCGAGGACCTGCCCACCTACGACCTCGTCGTGCTCCCCGACGAGCCCTACGCGTTTAGCGCCCACGACGGCCCCGAGTCTTTCGACCCGATTCCCTGCGCGCTCGTCGATGGGCGCTCGCTCACTTGGTACGGCCCGGCGATGGTTCGGGCACCGGAAATTCTCGTCAGCCAACTCGCATTGGCACTGCACAACGGCAATCGACAGCCCTCGAACTAAGGAAGCCTCGTTCGCCCAGATCCACCCCGGTGAGACCCGAAGGGATGAGGAGGGATAGGAAATCAGCGCTTCGCTAGCGGCCCGTGAACTCCGCCTTGCCCGGACCGTGCTCGATGAACGATGCCATCCCGAGCTTTTGGTCCTCGGTCGCGAACATGCTGGCGAACGCCTGACGCTCGATCTCAAGGCCGGTGGCGAGATCGGTCTCGAGGCCGGAATCGATGGCCCCCTTGGCGGCAGCAAGCGCGAGGCCCGGGCCACGGGCCAACTCAGCCGCCCATGCATGTGCATTGGAGTACACATCCTCGGGGGCAACGACCCGGTCGACGAGGCCGATCGCTAGGGCTTCCGACGCATCGATGAACCGACCGCTGAAGATGAGGTCCTTGGCCCGCGAGGGTCCGACGAGGCGAGAGAGTCGTTGGGTGCCGCCAGCGCCGGGGATGATGCCCAAAAGAATCTCGGGCTGGCCGAGACGAGCGTTTTCAGCGGTGACCCGCAGGTCGCAGCACAGTGCGAGCTCGCAACCCCCGCCGAGCGCATAACCGGTAATCGCCGCGATGGTGGGCTTGGGGATCGCGGCGACAGCCGTGAATGATGCCTGCAAGCCTCGGGAGTGCTGGGCCATGTCCTGGAAAGACATGTCGGCCATTTCCTTGACGTCGGCGCCGGCGGCGAACACCTTCGGTCCCCCGTAGAGCACAACAGCACCGACATCGGGCATTGACGAGGCCTCCAGTGCAGCATCGCGGATCTCCCGCTGCATCTGCAGGGACAGGGCGTTCATCTTCGGGCGGTTCAAGGTGATCGTTGCCACCCGATCCACGACCTCCATCGAAACGAAATCAGCCATTCCAACCCCTTCTGTCATGAGATGCGCGAGCCTAGCGCGCACCCGGCGGACCTGATCTCAGCGTGCGCCACACCTTGTGTCGGGCAGTCACCTGTAGCGTCTGCAAAATGTCGATCCGACAACGAAACCCGCATTCCAGTTGGGATCCACTAGGCGTCACGCCGGACGGACGGGGCGGGGCAAACATCGCTCTATGGGCGGAGGGCGCCGAAGCAGTCGAACTCTGCATCTTCGATGACGAAGGAGTCGAGCGACGCGTCCCCATCTCCGACCGAGTTTTCAACGTTTTCCACGGACATGTCGAGCACCTTCCGCCCGGTACCCGCTACGGGTTTCGCGTATATGGGCCTTGGCAACCCGAGAATGGCCAGCGTTGGAATCCCTCGAAGCTCCTCATCGATCCCTATGCCCGTGCAATCGAGGGTGACTTTCACCTTGATCCCGCAATCTTCGCTCACGTCGGCGGCGACGATCTCAGAATGAACAGCGACGACTCCGCACCCTACGTGCCGCGCAGCATCGTCGTCGACTACGAATTCGACTGGAAGGGTGACGCACACCCCCGCACCCCGTGGGGCGACACTGTCATCTACGAGGCCCATGTGAAGGGCCTCACGAAGTTGCACCCCGATGTCCCTGCCCATCTGCGTGGCACCTATGCAGGCGTCGCGCACCCTGCGATCGTCCACCACCTGCGTTCCCTCGGAGTGACGGCGATCGAGCTCATGCCGACCCATCACTTCGTTGACGAGATCCACCTGATGGAGCGGGGGCTTTCGAACTACTGGGGATACAACTCCATCGGATTCTTTGCACCACACGCCGATTACTCCTCGTCCGGTACCCGCGGTGAGCAGGTGCAGGAGTTCAAGAACATGGTGAAGGACCTGCATTCTGCGGGCCTCGAGGTCATCCTTGATGTTGTCTACAACCACACCGCTGAGGGCAATCAGGATGGCCCGACCCTGTCGTTCCGGGGTCTCGACAATGACGACTACTACCGGCTTCAGCCCGATCGCCGGTACTACACCGACTACACCGGATGCGGCAACACACTCGATATCTCGAAGCCACACGTGCTGCAACTCGTCATGGATTCCCTTCGATACTGGGTCACAGAGATGCACGTAGACGGCTTCCGCTTCGACCTCGCCTCGGCCCTTGCCCGCTCCTTCCATGACGTCGACATGCTCGGTAGTTTCATGACAACCATCCAGCAGGATCCCGTCCTGCGTCGAGTGAAACTCATCGCGGAGCCGTGGGATATCGGCCCTGGCGGATATCAGGTCGGCGAATTCCCCCCGCTGTGGACTGAATGGAACGGCAAGTACCGCGACTGCATGCGCGATTTCTGGCGAGGATCAAGCGGCATTGAGGAGCTCGGCTGGCGCCTCACCGGCTCAGCCGACCTCTACGCATCCGAGGGTCGCCGGCCCTCTGCATCGATCAACTTCATCACCGCCCACGATGGATTCACCATGCACGACCTCGTCTCATATGAGCACAAGCACAACGATGCGAACCTAGAGGGCAACCGAGACGGCACCGACGACAATCGCTCACGCAACTACGGGGTCGAGGGCGCCACCGATGACTCCTCCATCAATGCCGTCAGGGTTCGACAGATCCGCAATCTGCTGGCGACTCTGGCGCTGTCGTCCGGGGTACCGATGATCGCCGCCGGTGACGAGATCGGGCGCACCCAGATGGGCAACAACAACGCCTATTGTCAGGACAACGTGATCTCCTGGATCGATTGGAACCTTGCGCCTGCGCAGGTCGGCCTCCTGGAGTTCGCGTCCGGGGTGCTGCGGTTGCGCCGGGAACACCGGGCCTTTCGTCAGCGCAATTTCTTCGATGGCCGACCGATGCACGACGGTGGCCCGAAGGATCTCGCCTGGATTTCCCCGGATGGCATCGAATTGAGCCCCGACGCATGGAATGACAGCCGGACCCGAACCCTGGGCATGTACGTCTCTGGCGAACTGCACGCGGTGCACCCCGATGGCACGCACGTGCGAGACGACTCGTTTCTCGTCATCTTCCATGCAGGCGAGCAGGAACAGCCCTTCATCCTTCCGCAGGCTCCCTACGCCCGGTCGTACAGGCGAGTGATCGACACGATGACCGGTAGCACGTCAGAGGCGTCACAGGACAAGGCGGCCGGCAGTGAGATCACCATGGCTCCGCACAGCCTCACAGTTTTGCGGGTGACGGAATAGTTTTCCGGGTGACAGAATATTTTTGCGGGTGTCCGCCTAGCCCGCAACACTGACCGACGGCAGCACCTGCAGGCCCATCTCCGGGGCAAATGCGAGCCCGGCATGTCGCGGAAGCATCCTCACCGTGTAACCAAAGGGCCCATTTTGCTCAAGGGTCAGCGTGACCCGGTACTGCCACCCGCCCGGCTCGAAGGACTCCGCCGGCTCCATCGCCGCGTGCTGCGGGGAGACCAATCGGTCGTCAGCATCGACGCGGCCGTACACCACTTGGACGAGCACGTCATCCGGGGAAAGCTCCGCAAGCGAGACGAAGGCGCGCACGGTAATCGGCGTGCCGAGGCTCACCGAGTCGCCGACGCCGTCGGCCTCGACATGATCGACCCTCAGGAGCGGCCACTGAGACCGCTCGCGCTGCTTCCAGGCGCACATCACCTTGGCGAATTCGAACCCTGTTGCCTGGACGTGCCGTGATGATGACCCGGCCGGCAGGTAGAGCCGTAGAACGTATTCACGCACCATTCGCGTTGACAGCACCTTCGGGCCAAGCGTCCGCAAGGTGTGACGGACCATGGCAAGCCATCGGCGCGGCAGGCGTAGGTCGTCGAGATCGTAGAAGGTCACCGCAACCGAGTTCTCGATGAGTTCGTAAAGGGCCTCTGCCTCGATGTCATCGCGACGATCGGCGTCCTCAACACCATCGGCGGTCGGAATCGCCCAACCATTCTCACCGTCGAACCACTCGTCCCACCAGCCATCGAGGATGGAGAGATTGAGCGCACCGTTGAGCGCCGCCTTCATCCCCGAGGTACCACTCGCCTCGAGGGGCCTGATTGGGTTGTTGAGCCAGACATCGCAGCCGGGGTAGAGGAGCGTCGCCATAGCCATGTCGTAGTTGGGCAAAAAGACGATTCGATGCCGAACATCTGCTCCATCTGCGAACTCGACGAGCTCCTGGATGAGCCGCTTGCCACCATCGTCGGCTGGATGCGACTTGCCCGCAACGACGAGTTGGATGGGCCGGACGGGATCGAGGAGGAGCGCGCGGAGTCGATCCTTGTCACGGAGCATGAGGGTCAAGCGCTTATACGACGGCACCCGACGAGCAAAACCTATGGTGAGGATGTCTGGGTCGAGGACCGAGTTGATCCACCCGAGTTCCGGCTCGCTGGCACCTCGGGCAAGCCATGATTCGCGCAGGCGATGGCGTGTCATCGTGATGAGCTGCTCGCGCAGTTGACGTTTCACGGACCAGAGATGCTCGTCGGTCGTGCTCGCAATCGCTTCCCAGCCCTCCGCTCCATTGATGGGCTCGACGCCGACCGCAGATGACGCGAGATCGCGGATCTCCCTTGCCACCCAAGTGGGCGCGTGCACTCCATTCGTTATCGACGTAATCGGGACATCCTCTGAGTCGAACCCTGGCCACAGGCCGGCGAACATGCCGCGCGAGACCTCGCCGTGCAGGAGGCTCACGCCGTTCGCACGCTGCGCGAGGCGTAGGCCCTGCAGCGCCATGTTGAAGACATTCGGGTCACCCCCAGCAAAGGATTCCGCACCAAGTTCGAGGATGCGTTGGACAGGAACCCCGGCCTCGGCGTTCTCGCCTCCGAAATACTGCTCGATCAGGTCGCGGGGGAATCGGTCGATGCCCGCAGGAACCGGCGTGTGTGTCGTGAACACCGTCCCGGCGCGGCATACCTCGAGCGCTTGGTCGAAGTCGAGGGGCGCCTCCCCCTGAACGAGCTCCCTTATTCGCTCGATACCGAGGAAGCCTGCGTGGCCCTCGTTCATGTGGAAGACCTCTGGTGCGGCTGCGCCAGTGACGCGGCAGAAGGCGCGAATGGCTCGAACGCCACCGATACCGAGCAGTATCTCCTGCTGAAGGCGGTGCTCGCCACCGCCGCCGTACAGACGGTCGGTGACCTCGCGCTCCGCCTGGGCGTTCTCCTCGACGTCAGAGTCAAGGAGGAGCAGCGGAACCCGGCCGACCTCGGCGACCCAGATCCGTGCCGTGATCCGACGTCCGCCGGGAATGCCAAGGGAGATCTTGACCGGAGCACCATCGACCTCGCGAAGGAGCGAGACCGGGCTTCCATCAGGATCGCACACCGGGTAGTGCTCGAGCTGCCAGCCCTCACGGGAGAGGGACTGCCGAAAGTAGCCTGCACGATAGAACAGGCCAATGCCGATGATTTGGACGCCCAGATCGCTCGCGGTCTTGAGGTGGTCGCCGGCCAAGATCCCAAGGCCACCTGAGTACTGGGGCAGTGCGCCGGTAATGCCGAACTCCGGTGAGAAATACGCGATGCCAGCCGGTGCCTCTGGCCCTAGGGTTTGGTACCAGCGATCGGACGACAGGTAGGCGTGGAGGTCGTCACGGCAGCGATTGACCCATCCGACGAACCCCTCGTCGCCAGCGAGCTCTGCAAGCCGCTCAGCGCTGACCTCGCCGAGCATGCGAACCGCATCCTGGCCGGATGCGGCCCACAGACCGGCATCGATCGCCTCGAAGAGATCCCGAGTCTTGGGATGCCAAGACCAACGCAAGTTCGTCGCGAGCTCCTCAAGGGGAGTCAACGGGGCGGGGAGACAGGTGCGGACGGTGAACCGTCGAATCGCTCTCACGCGCACACCATACCCCGTATGAGAACGCTTGCATGGTCTGCAACGCAATGCTCAATGGCCCCGATGACCTCCTCTCTTCGACCCCTGCGCCGTACTCTTACCCCACCATGACTGACGTATTGCCCATCATGCTCACCGGCCGGTTCCCGATCACCGATATCGAGCCATCGGTCCTCGGTGGCCGCCGCCCGGCAGCTGCCGCAGTCGGTGAGGCAATCCCCATCCGAGCCACCTGCTTTCGTGAGGGTCACGACGCCCTCGGCGTCCAAGTGGTGCTGAATCGACCCGACGGAACAGCGCACGTCCGCCTGCGAATGGTGCCTGCCGGCGACGGACTCGACGGCTGGACAGTGACCGTCCGTCCCGACGCCTTGGGCGACTGGAACTTTGACATCGAGGCCTGGTCGGACCCCTGGGGAACCTGGCAGCATCGTGCGGGCATCAAGATCCCTGCCGGAATCGATGTCGAACTCGAATTCGAGGAGGGAGCCCTCCTGCTCGAACGTGCCGCCGCAGCGGGCGGAATGCCAACGCCACCCGCATCGCGCGAGCTGCTCCACGGTGCGGCACGGACCCTGCGCACGCGCACCCTGCCAGTGCCGGTGCGCCTGTCCGCGAGTACCGATCCGCGCATCGTCTCGGTACTCGCGAGGTACCCAATCCGCGAGGACGTCACCATAAGCGGACCGTGGCCCCTGCGCGTCGAGCGCCGCCGAGCCCTCGTCGGATCCTGGTACGAGTTCTTCCCTCGAAGCGAGGGATCCACCATTGATCCACCGCGCTCCGGCACCTTCGCGAGCGCTACCCGACGGCTGGCTGCCATCGCCGCAATGGGGTTCGACGTCGTCTACGTCCCACCGGTCCACCCAATCGGGACCATCAACCGAAAGGGACCGAATGGGACGCTCTCGCCCCGACCGGGCGATCCGGGGTCGCCGTGGGCAATCGGCTCCAAGGAAGGCGGTCACGATGCCATCCATCCAGAACTCGGCGATATCGCGGACTTCGATCGTTTCGTCGCCGCCATTCACGGCCACGGCATGGAAATCGCCCTCGATCTCGCGCTGCAAGCCGCTCCCGATCACCCCTGGGTGACCGAGCACCCCGAGTGGTTCACCACCCGGGCCGATGGCACGATCGCCTACGCCGAGAATCCCCCCAAGAAATACCAGGACATCTACCCCCTCAACTTCGACAACGACCCCGAGGGCCTGTACGCCGAGGTCGAGCGGGTCGTGCGGTTCTGGGTCTCGCACGGAGTCCGGATATTCAGGGTCGACAATCCGCACACGAAGCCCGTATGGATGTGGGACCGGCTCTTCTCCTCGATGAGGGCCACCGACCCCGATGTGCTCTTCCTAGCTGAGGCATTCACCCGGCCGCCGATGATGCGGGCACTTGCCGAGGTCGGCTTCCAGCAGAGCTACACCTATTTCACCTGGCGCAACACGAAAGACGATCTCGAGGCCTACAGTCGCGAGCTCGCCGGGCCAGCGGCCGCGTCAATGCGTCCCAACCTCTTCACGAACACACCCGACATCCTCCCGGAATACCTCCAATACGGGGGCCCGGCCGCGTTCGCAATTCGTGCCGTCCTCGCGGCAACCCTCTCGCCGACCTACGGGATCTACAGTGGCTTCGAGCTTTATGAGCATGTGGCGCTGCGACCAGAGAGCGAGGAGTACCTCGATTCCGAGAAGTTCCAGTACCGCCCACGCAACTGGGCCGGGGCACAATCGAGCGGCTACACGCTCGCCCCGCTCCTCACCAAGCTCAACGCGTGGCGGCGCAGCCATCCGGCATTACAAGACCTTCGCTCCTTGACGTTCCACCGGACCGACAATCCGAGCATTATTGCGTTCTCGAAGCAGGATGACGACGACCTCATGCTCATCGTCTGCACCCTGGAGTCCTACCGCCCCCAGCAGGGCCAGGTGTTCTGGGACATGACCGCACTCGGCCTCGCGTGGGACGACCGATTCATCGCCCACGACCTCGCCACTGACCAGTGCTGGACCTGGAGCCAGACCTGCTTCGTACAACTACGGCCCCTTGAGCAGGTCGCCCACATCGTCCATGTGCCCCGTGGATAACGCATGTGCCCCGTGGATAACGCATGTGCCCCGTGGATAACGCATGTGCCCCGTGGATAACTTGGCCGGACCTCCGATGAGCACTCCCTCGCCCGTCCTCGAAGTTGACCTCGGTCACCTCGTCGATGGCTCCCACCACCAACCGCACGGGATCCTCGGCCCGCACATCCACGACGGCTCCGTGACCGTGCGGGTCCTGCGACCCCTTGCCGACAGCGTCACCGTCATCACGCAAGAAGGCCCGGTGGCGCTGCGGCATGAGTACCGCGGGATCTGGTGCGGGGTCATCCAGACTCCTGAGATCCCGGACTACACGATTGAGGTCGAGTACGCCGGCACAATCGTCCAGTCCGACGACCCCTATCGATTCCTCCCAACCCTCGGGGAGTTCGATCTCCACCTCATCGGCGAGGGCCGGCATGAAGAACTGTGGAAGGTTCTCGGGGCTCATGCACGCAAGTACCCGACTCCGTTCGGGTCGGTCATGGGGGTCTCGTTCGCAGTATGGGCGCCGAACGCCCAGGGAGTCCGCATCGTCGGCGACTTCAATTTCTGGAACGGTGTCACCCACCCGATGCGGTCGCTCGGTTCGACCGGTATCTGGGAGTTGTTCGTCCCCGGAGTCGCGGGCGGCACCACCTACAAGTTCCAGATCCTCGGACGCGACGGCGTGTGGCATGAGAAGGCCGACCCGTTCGCCTTCGCCACCGAGATTCCGCCAGCGAACGGCTCGGTCGTTTTCACCTCGACCTACGAGTGGGGCGACAGCTCGTGGCTCGCCGATCGCGCTGCGCAAGATCCGAACCGGCAACCCATGAGCATCTACGAGATCCACCTCGGCTCCTGGCGGCTTGGACTCTCGTACCGGCAGCTTGCCGAGGAGCTCACCGACTACGTGCGCGCCACCGGCTTCACCCACGTTGAGTTCCTGCCTGTTTCCGAGCATCCATACGGCCCGTCATGGGGCTACCAGGTGACGTCCTACTTCGCCCCAACCTCCCGATTTGGCTCCCCCGACGATTTGCGTTTTCTCATCGACCGTCTCCATCAGGCGGGTATCGGGGTCATCGTCGACTGGGTTCCCGCGCACTTTCCCAAGGACGACTGGGCGCTCGGCCGCTTCGACGGCACGCCCCTGTACGAGCATCCGGACCCCATGCGAGGCGAGCACCCAGACTGGGGGACGTACGTGTTCGACTTCGGTCGAACGGAGGTGCGAAATTTCCTCGTCGCCAACGCGGTGTTCTGGCTCGAGCAGTTTCACGTTGATGGATTGCGAGTCGATGCTGTCGCGTCGATGCTCTACTTGGATTACTCGCGAAAGACCGGCGAGTGGCAGCCCAATGAGTTCGGCGGCCGCGAGAACCTCGAGGCGGTCGCCTTCCTTCAGGAGATGAACGCCACCGTCTACCGGCGACTACCGGGCATCATGACCATTGCAGAGGAGTCGACTTCCTGGCCTGGCGTCACTGCGCCAACCTCGTCCGGGGGCCTGGGGTTCGGCCTGAAGTGGAACATGGGCTGGATGCACGACTCCCTCGGCTACATCACGCATGAGCCGATACATCGCCAGTACCACCACGGTGAGATGACATTCTCGATGGTCTACGCTTACAGCGAGCGGTTCATCCTGCCGATCTCCCATGACGAGGTCGTGCATGGCAAGGGCTCCCTCATTGCGCGAATGCCGGGAGACCGCTGGCAGCAGCTCGCGAACCTGCGCGCCTTCCTCGGATTCATGTATGGCCACCCCGGCCGCAAGCTCCTCTTCATGGGTTCGGAGTTCGCGCAGTCACGTGAGTGGAACAGCGACACCAGCCTGGATTGGTGGCTCACCGAGTTCGCCGAGCATGCCGGTGTTCGAGCGGCCCTGACCGATGTCAACACGATATACCGGACGACCCCGGCCCTGTGGCAGCGCGACGACGATCCCGGCGGATTCGAGTGGATCAACGCAGGTGACGCGAGCGCCAATGCGTTCACCTGGCTGCGCTGGGATGACGCCGGCAACTGCGTGGCCGTGGCATCGAACCTGTCTCCGTCGCCCCGTGACTCGTATCGCATCGGCCTGCCGTTCGCCGGACCATGGACGGAAATTCTCAACACCGACGCAGCGGGGTACGGAGGAAGTGGCATGGGTAACAGCGGATCGGTCGAAGCAGTACCGGAGGTTTGGGACAACCGACCTGCCTCGGCCCGTATCGTGCTGCCACCGCTGTCAACGGTCTACCTACAGTTCAAAAGAACCAAAACCTAACCCCCATGGGCCACACCGCCAACGGCCCCAGCACACAACACCGCCCACCACATCATCTGGCCCAGAATCCGGGTGGGATGAACGAAATCGAGGCTCCAGCGGCATTTTTCGTTCATATGCCCCGGAATCTGGGCCAGATGAATTCTTAGAAGAGGGCGTTGGTGAGGGCTACTCGGGCCGGGGCTACCGACGGATCGTCGCCGGCCATGACAAAGAACTCGAGGAGTCTCGCTCGAGCCACACTTCGTTCGTCGCCGGTGGTCGCGCGGATGCACTCGACGAGCCGGGTGAACGCCGCCGCCCAGTCTCCCTCGAGAACATCGAGGTCTGCCGCCACCAGCGCCGCCTGCACATTCAACGGCTCCTCGGCAGCAGTGGTTCGCGCCTGAATCGGGTCGACATGTTCCGCGCGGCGGTATAGCCCCACCATCGACAGTCCAGCCTGAACATCGGCATCCGCTGGATTCGAGTCGAGCATGGCCCGATACGCCGCCTCGGCTTCGTCCCAATCGCCCGCTTCGACGGCTTCGAATGCGGCTTCGAATCGCGGATCGACGGGGGGCTCGACCTCAGCGGGCTCGTCGGCATCACCCTCAGTGAGCGATCCCGACACGCCCTGCTCAGCGGCGACCGTGAGCAGTTGCTCGAGGATCTGGCGGATCTGCGCCTCGGCGTAGGCACCCTGGAACAGTGGCACCGGCTGGCCCTTGATGACGGCGAACACTGCTGGGATCGACTGCACCTGAAACGCCGCCGAAATCTGCGGATTCGCATCGACATCGACCTTGGCAAGAATCCATCGGCCACCATATTCAGCCGCGAGGGCCTCGAGGATGGGCGAGAGTTGCTTGCAGGGTCCGCACCACTCGGCCCACAGATCGAGCACGACCGGCACGGTCATCGACCGTCGAATGACATCGGCCTCAAAGGAGGCCTCCGTCACATCGATGACGACGCCGGCGGGCGCGCTGGACCGGGCAACCGCGGCCCGCTGCTGATTTTGTCGGGCAGTGGCGAGGGCGCCGAGATCAACGGCGCCACGGGCTGAGAACGGAGTCGACGTCACGGCCTCATTCTCCCCTACCGAACCGTCGCAAGCGAAATGCTACGTCCAATTGCGGCAATCATTGAGCCAAGCTGTCAGCTCAGCGGATGAGCCCACGGTTTCTCAGGGTTCGCTGACGAAGCGGAGTGAACACCACTCGGTCGACAAGGATTCCCGCCGCCATAATCATGAATATCGAGCCGAGGACCAGCCCCATGTCCCCAAGGGTTCTGCCAACATCGAGCATCTGACCAAGGCCCAGCCCGAGTGCCGGCGAAACGGCGATGAGCTCGGCGGCCATGAGGGAGCGCCAGGCGAAGGCCCATCCCTGCTCCAGCCCCGCAAGGTATCCGGGCCAAGCCGCCGGGAGAACGATGTGCCAGACCCGCTGCAGGCCCTTCGCACCCATGACCTGTCCGGCACGCAACGTAATCGTGGGCACCTGGTCGATGCCTGCGATGAGGCCGTTTGCGATCGACGGCACTGCGCCGAGGAGCACGACCGTGTAGATCGTCGCATCCGAGAGGCCGAACCAGATGATCGCCGCAGGAACCCACGCAACCGAGGGCAACTGCTGCAACCCGGTGAGGATCGGTCCGAAAATCGACCGCAGGGTCCGATTGAGTCCGAGGGCGACGCCGATGGGGGTCGCGATGATGAGGGCGATGATGAACCCCTGCCCTGCACGCCTCATGCTGTTGAAGGTGGCACCCCAGAGGATCTCCTGCTCAGCCTGCATTCCCAGGGCGTCGTACACCTGCCTAGGTGACGGGATGATGTAGTCAGGCTTCCACTGCAGATAGATGATGACCTGCCAGATTACGAGGATGACCGCGATCGCGATGAGCGGCGAAAGCGCCCGTCCGATAGCGCCCTTCACGCTGCGCCGTTGGCGGGGCCCGGTCTCGAGCGCGTCGAGTCCCTTCTCCAGGGTCTCAAGGTCCGTCGACGAATTCACGTGCGGATTTGGTTCGGTGTCGACCGCCTCGATGGCCGACTGATCATTTGGCATGACGGCGGATCTCCTGTCGAAGTTCGGCGGTTATCTGGGAGGCGAGGTCAGCCACCGCGGGAGAGTCAAGTGGCCACGGACCGTGATCTGCCACCTTCCATTCGCGGATGATTCGTCCAGGTCTTGATGACATGAGGAGCACGCGCTGACTGAGTCGAGCGGCCTCACGCACGTTGTGGGTAACGAAGATGACGGTCATCCTGGTCTCGTTCCAGATGCGAGTGAGCTCCTCGTGGAGGAGATCGCGCGTGATCGCGTCAAGCGCGGCGAATGGCTCGTCCATGAGCAGGATTGACCTCTCCTAGGCGAGTGCACGTGCAATCGCAACCCGCTGGCGCATGCCCCCCGAGAACTCATGCGGCCGCTGATCGTACGAACGCTCAAGGCTGACCATGGCAAGCAGTTCCTGTGCCCACGCCTTTCGCTCAGTCCGGCCGACACCGTTGAAGAGCATTGCCAGTTCGACGTTCTTGCCCGCAGTGAGCCACGGCATGAGCGCCGGCTCCTGGAACATGAGGCTTGACGGCCCTGAACATTCGATGGTGCCGCTCGTTGGCTTGTCGAGTCCGGTGATGAGATTGAGCAAGGTCGACTTTCCACAGCCCGATGCCCCGACGAGCGAGACGAACTCGCCAGGACGCACATCCAAGGTGACGTCATCAAGGATGACGGGACCTTCGGAGCTGAATTGCTTCGATACGTGGCGCAGGCTCACCGAATTCGCGGATGGCTCCCCGACCGGGTCGATGATGTCCGAGGCTTGATTGCCTGTGTCAGGTGCCGGATGTGCGCCGCTGGCGAATGTCATGGTGCGGTTCTCCTCGATAGATGGTGATGCGATTCGTCAGGGACGCTCTACTGCTGGCCGAGTCCGCCGGCGGTGACGGTGCGCGCCTTCGATGCCGCGAGCACCGAATTCAGCAATCGCAGGTCGTAAATCCCCGACAAGCCCTTCGACCCCAGCTAGAGCAGGCCTACGCTGACCGCGTCATCTGCCCCTTGCTTGAGCGTGAGGGGTAGCGGGTCCCAGGTGGAAACGCACGTTTCCCCAGGATCGGTTGATCACCGCGTCGGGCAGCGGCTTTCCGGTCCACTTGGTGATCTGCTCCTGGACGATGTCCTTGGACTTCAGGACGTTGGTAGCGATGTACCGAATGGCCGTGTTATTCGCCTGGAGGACTGATCGAACGGTCCCTGGGTACTGGTTCAAGAATGGCTGGCTCGCGATGATTTGGGTCGTCACGTACTGTCCACCGGGTGGCCAGAGCGTCCTCTCGTCAAGGAGTACCTTTGCGCCCGCTTCGAGGACCAGCCGGGATGCCCACGGCTCTGGGACCCAGGCTCCATCGATGTCGCCCCTCTTGAACAGCGTGAGGCTCTGGGCATTCTCCGTCGGGATGACCGTGACATCGCCCCCGCCTGAGACTGTCGTCTGCAGGCCCTGGGTTTTCAGCCATGAGCGCAGCGCAACGTCCTGAGTGTTGCCGAGCTGCGGCGTTGCGATCTTCTTGCCTCGGAGATCGGCCACCGTGTTGATGCCCGGCTTCACAACGAGATAGGCGCCACCTGACGTTGCCCCGGAAACCACCTTGAGGAGGGTGCCGTTCGTTGAGTTGTAGCCGGTGATCGAGGGGTTCGGAACGATGCACGCGACGTCAATTGCACCGCCCTTCATGGCTTCGATCACAGCTGGCCCTGCGTTGAACAGGACGTATTCGACCTGCGTGCCCTCGCGATTCAGGTTCTGCTCGAAGAGTCGCAGCTGTTGCGCGACGAGGGCGGGAGCATGGGTGAGATTTGCGAAGAAGCCGATGCGCACCTTGGGTGCGGTCGCCAGCTTCGGCAGTGTCGAGGTCGAGGCGGTAGGGGTGGGAGTCGGGGAGGGCGTCGGCGCTGCGAGCGCCTGGCTCGTGCCGATTCCGACAGTGAGGACGGCCCCGGCAGCACCGATGGCGATTGCGTGCCGCACCGCCCGGCGGACTGGACTGATTGATAACGACATTTCGCTGTTCTCCTTCTGAGAGGTTCTTGGATTCGTCCGCTCACATCACCAGCGATTGTTTATTCCCTAGTAAGTCAATAGCAAAAGTGCATATTGATGAAACGGGAGTCAAGTCAACGAGGAGGCAGGTCTGTCGCGAGTGGTTCAGCCGGGCAATGCGGCGAACGAACGGCTGAGCGGGAAGAATGGGGGTGTGCACATTTCTGCCAAGGCCGATTACGGCATGCGGGCGCTGCTCGAGCTCGTGGCGGCCTACCGAATCGATCCGCTGCAACTCATCAAGGGCGAGGCAATCGCGACGGCGCAGCAGGTCCCGGTGAAGTTCCTCGAGGGGATTCTTCGCCAGCTTCGGCAGTCAGGCATCGTCGCAAGCCAGCGCGGGGCCGAGGGCGGTTACCGCCTCGACCGCGACCCCAGCGACGTCACGATCGCCGATGTCGTTCGCGCCCTTGACGGGCCGCTTGCCGCAGTACGTGGGAACAGGCCCGAGGACGTCGAGTACCCGGGGGCCAGCGAGCATCTTCGCGAGGTCTGGATCGCCGTACGCGCAGCAATGAGGCATGTCCTCGAGGGCATCAGTCTCGAGGATGTGGCACTCAACAAGCTTCCGAGCGACGTCACTGAACTCCTCGCCGAGCCAGGGGCCTGGCAGCGCCGAAAGCCCTGAAGGGGTTGCTCCGCTACCACCCGGACCCAAGACTGGGGCATCGTGCACAATCTGGGCGATTTTGGCTTGGATTCTGCACGTTCTCCCAGCTCATGGGACAAACGGGGATCAGCTCATGGGACAAACGGGGATCAGCTCATGGGACAAACGGGGATTAGGCGAGGGATTCGGCTGCGGCATAGGCATCGAGATCCCCCGCGAGCACGGCGTCAGCCAGCGCCGTCAGCTCATCGCGACGTCGTGCGAGTCGCTCCCGCACTGCACCGAGGACCAGCGCCGTGATCTCGTCGCGCACCCTGCGATGCCGGCGCACCCGATCCTCACCGCTTTCAGCGAGCCAGGCCCGGTGCGCGTCCATCGCATCGACCACCTCATCGATGCCTGTGCCCTGAGCAGCGCTCGCCTTGAGCACCGGCGGCTTCCAGCCATGCCAGGTACCGAGTTCGACCATGTGGCGGATCTCTCGCGCCGTCGCGTCAGCCCCGTCACGATCGGCTTTGTTCACGACGAAGATATCGCCAATCTCCAAAATCCCCGCCTTCGCCGCCTGGATGCCATCGCCCATTCCGGGGGCGAGGAGGACGATCGACGTATCTGCCGTCGCAGCGATCTCGACCTCCGACTGCCCCACCCCGACGGTCTCGATGATGACGATGTCAAAGCCTGTCGCGTCGAGAACCCTGATGACCTGCGGCGTCGTCGCCGAGAGGCCTCCAAGGTGTCCTCGAGAGGCCATCGATCGGATGTAGACGCCTTCGTCGCCGGAGTGACGCTGCATACGAATCCGGTCACCAAGCAGCGCGCCGCCAGAAAATGGTGAAGATGGATCGACCGCGAGAACCGCAACGCGATGACCCGCGGCGCGCAGTGCAGTAACGAGGGCCGAAGTCGTCGTCGATTTGCCGACCCCTGGGGCGCCGGTGAGTCCGATCACATGGGCTCGGCCTGAGTAGGTGGCGAGCGCCCGCATGACCTCACGTGCCTCGACGCCACCGTCCTCGATCTTTGAGATGAGCCGGGCAATCTTCCGGACGTCCCCGGCCTGCGCACCGTTGATCAGTTCGAGGAGTGCAAACGGGGTAATGGACATTTCTGGCTCCTCTCGCGCGTCATGAGTCAGGCAGGTGACACGATATCCGTCATGCATTCCATCCTGACGCGCATAGACCACGTTGGCATCGCGGTTCCAGACCTTGACGCCGCGATTGAGTTCTACGGTCGGGCCTTCGGGCTCTCCGTCGTTCATGAGGAGGTGAACGAGGAGCAGGGAGTCCGGGAGGCGATGCTCGGCATCGGCTCGACCGGCAGCTGCATCCAGTTGCTCGCCCCGCTCACCCCTGACTCGACGATCGCCAAATTCCTCGACCGGTCAGGTCCCGGCATCCAGCAGATCGCCTACGGAGTCGACGACGTCGTTGCCGCCGCCGAGCAACTCGCTGCTGCAGGTGTCCGCATGCTCTACGACGCGCCACGGCGCGGCACCGCCGGCTCGCTCGTCAACTTCGCGCATCCAAAGGATTGTGGCGGAGTCCTCGTCGAACTGGTCCAGGCCGCCCCACCAGCAGATGCGCACAGTGCAGTCGACGGTGAACCGCTCCCTCACTGATCAAGATGCCCGACATCACGATTCTGGGCTGGACACCGACTGACGACCAGTTGACGGCCAGTGCGGCCGTGCTGTTCGGGGCGTTCATTGCCCTTGCCCTCCTCACGGCGTCCCGGCGCGCAAGCAGCATATTCATCGTGTTTCTCGTGACCTCGACGGTGGGGATCGCGTTGTGGTCCGCTGCGAGGTTCGGACTCTTCACCGGAATCCTCTCGCAATTCACGAGATAACTGCGACGTCGCCTAGCATGAATCCGTGACCGAATCGGCCGTGGGCGACAAGGTGCCATGGAAGCTCGATCGCGGCCCCCGTGCTCACGAGATGGGCTATCTTCCGGGCCTCGACGGCATCCGTGCACTCGCGGTCATCGGCGTCCTGCTCTACCACGCAGATCTCTCGTGGCTTCCGGGCGGTTTCCTCGGTGTCGATGTTTTTTTCGTCCTGAGCGGGTTCCTCATCACCTCCCTGATTCTTGAGGAGTTCGACCGATCAGGACGGGTCGATTTTCGAAAGTTCTATCTCGGACGCGCCCGACGCCTGCTCCCCGCGCTCCTTCTTGTTCTCATCGTCGTGTCGCTCGCCGCCGCACTCGTCTATCAGGATGCCGCGCGCCAGACTGCCACCGACGTACTGGCGTCAATCTTCTACGTCAACAACTGGTGGTACATCACCGCCGACCAGTCCTACTTCGAGTTCATCGGCCGGCCCCCATTCCTCAACCACCTTTGGTCCCTCGCTGTCGAGGAGCAGTTCTACCTCATCTGGCCGGCTATCGCCTTCCTCGCCATGCGCAAGTTCGCACGCAAGGGTGTGTTCGCTGTCGCGGCCGTCCTCGCCGTTCTTTCGACAGTCTGGATGCTCCAGCTGTCGGTCTCGAATGGCTTCCCGGACTTCGCGGATCCGAGCCGAGCCTATTTCGGCACCGACTCCCACGCGATGGGCCTGCTTGTCGGGGCTGCGATGGCGACCTTCTGGCGACCGGGCCGAATGCGTCGGGACCTGTCATCGGGGGCCACCGCGATCATCACGGGTATCGGACTCGTCGCGCTCCTCGCAGTCATCTGGTTCTTCGCCTTCGTCGGAGAGTTCACCCCTTGGCTCTACCGCGGGGGCTTCCTCGCGCTCGCCCTTATCGTCGCGACACTCATCGCCGCGGCGAGCCACCCGGGTGTGAAACTCGGCCCGGCGATGGGCACCCAGCCATGGCGATACATCGGCCAGCGCTCCTACGGCCTGTACCTGTGGCACTGGCCGGTCTTTATGGCGACCCGCCCCGTGCTCGACACTCCGGTTGACGGCGTCCCCCTCGTCATCTTGCGCCTCGCCCTCACTGTGGGCATCGCCGAGCTGAGCTTTCGACTTCTGGAGATGCCAATCCGGCGCGGAGCCATCCATCGGTTCGTTGCCAGAGTCCGTGAGGCGCAGGGCGCTCGACGCACACGGCTTCGCTTCGTCGGGGCGGCAATGGTCGGCGTCATGCTCGCTGGCATCGTCACCGTCGCGCTGCTTCTCGCTGCAACGACCCGCGCAACAGTCAACATCGTCGTCGCACCCGATGTCGCGGCAGCGATGGGCATCACGTCCGGCGGACCCACCGAGGTCGCGCTCGATGACGAAGGAGACGTCGCTGCGACAACAGATGCGACGGCAGTTCCGACCCCGCAAGCCAGCCCCAGCCGGGACACCGGAACCGTGAGCGCGATCGGAGACTCCGTCATGCTCGGGGCGAGATCAATTCTCAAGGAAACGATCCCAGGGACGAAGGTTGATGCCGCTGTCTCTCGATACCCGGGTGCCTTCATCGGCAAGCTCAAGCGATACGTCGCCGGAAATCGGCTCGCACCAATCGTCGTGCTCCACCCGGGTACGAACGGGGTCCTCCCGGAGAGCATGATGCGCGAGATGCTCGACATCCTCGTCGACAGCCCCCGGGTCGTCGTCGTCAATACCAACATGCCCCGAAGCTGGCGCGACCCGAACAACAAGGTCATCGAGGACGTCGTGCCGGATTACCCGAACGCAGTGCTCGCCGACTGGCGCGCTGCATCAATCGATCATCCGGAGTACTTCGCCTCCGACGGAATCCACCTCACGCAGTCAGGCGCGAGGGTCTACGCCAGCCTCATCAAGGAGACTGCCGGCCTCTAGGACCTAAGTTGGGCGCCTTCGAGAAACTCGATCATCCGCCGGCTCACGGCCTCGGGGCGCTCCACGGCAGACAGGTGCCCCGCTTCTGGGATGCACGCGCTAGTAGCGTTGGTGAGGGTTTGCAGCATGGCCCGCTGGTCGACCTCGGGGCTCAGCGTGTCCTCCTCGCCCCACAGCACGAGAGCCGGGATCGACGCAGCCGCCAATGTTGGGATAGAGGTCGGCCTCGCGGCCATCGCCCGCTGGTACCAGGCAACGGCCTGCGGGCGCGCCTCGTCCAGCCATCCACCCACCTCGTCCACTACCGCCAGCCGCTCCGCGAACGTCGTGGCGCCAAGGAGCCCCGGAAGTATTGACCCGCGCAGGATCCGGCCGCATTCAGCCGGTTCCTGCGCGACAGACTCGGCCAGTCGGTGGCGGTTTTCCCGGACCTCTGCGGTGTCGGCCGACGCCTTCGTGTCACAGAGCATGAGCGCAGAAAAGCGTTCCGGCGACTTGCGCATCATCGCCATCGCGACGTAACCGCCAAGGGAGAGACCCGCAAGCACAGCGCCCTCGATCCGCTGCGCGCTCAATTCGCGCAGGACCACATCCGCGACAAGATCCAAGCTCGGCTCTGCCTCAAGGACGTCGCTCGCTCCGAACCCCGGTAGATCGGGAATGATGAGGTCCCACCCGGCCTCGGAAAGCGCGTCAGCCTGGGCGGCCCACATCCGGCCATCGCAGGGGAAGGCGTGTAAAAGCACGACGCACCGGCCAGGTTTCACAGGTCGCTCCATCTTGTCATCTCGCCCGACCACGTTGCGGGCAACGGTGCCTTTTCCGGGGCGACCCGGGCGACGATCTCCCCGAGGACGATCGAGACGGCCGTCTCCCCTACCCATAGGTGCTTGGCTCCGTCGACTCCTACGACCTCGGCTTGCGGGATGACCGCGAACCGCTCGCGGGCCGCGTCGGGCCTGAGGTAGTCGTCGAGTTCGGGCACGAGGCAGGTGAGCGATCGTCCGCTCGCCGCCCAAGACTCGAGGTCGCTGTCGGTCGAGAACCGCAGTGGCGGCGACAGGAGGATCGCACCAACGATCGGATCGACATTGCCGTGGCGAAGGATGACGTCGGTGCCAAATGACCAGCCGACGAGCCAAGGATCGGGAAGCCCGCGGGCACCGACCTCTCCTATCGCGGCGAGGAGATCGAGGCCCTCACCCCTGGCCTCGTCGAAGACACCCTCGCTCGTGCCGGCGGCACTCGTCGTTCCGCGTGTGTTGAAGCGCAGAACGGCGACGTCAGCGAGGGAGGGCAGTCGCCAGGCCATCTTCCGCAGGACGTGGCTGTCCATCATGCCGCCGTGGGTCGGCAACGGATGGACGCACACGATCGTTGCTACCGGCGCCACATCGGCGGGCAGCGCGAGTTCAGCCACCAGGCTCAGGCCATCACTCGTGCGCAGCCGGAGCGACTCCCGACGCGCAGGAAGTACTGAGTTCGCGACGATGCGTTCAGGATCGGGCATCAGTACCTTGGCCCTCTCGACGACCGCTGGGTCCGCGGCCCGCGGTGGCCGCGCGCCTGCCAGCACGGGGTATGCCAGTGGCGTCGATCCTCGACGTTTCCGTAGTCATCGGCCGGAAATGCGACAACGTGAGGGGTTGCCGGACGTATCTCCTGATCGCACCCCGGGCAGCGATAGGTCTTCGTCGCACCCGAGCCGGTCACCCGGTGAACCACCCACTCACCATCGGCATGCTCCTCGGTGCTCTGCGGGCCATACACCCCGGGACCGCGCACGGATTCCGGAGGATCCGGCTGCCTACGGTTCTTTCGCCCCATGACGGTCTCCACCATCCTCGCCGGTCAGGCGTAGGTGCGAAAACCGCGGCCGGTCTTGCGCCCGAGGTAGCCCGCAGTGACAAGGTGCTCGAGGCGCGGGGCTGGAGCGAAACCAGGCTCGCGGAACTCCAGATAGAGGGTCCGCTGGATGGCGAGCGAGACATCGAGGCCCACCGCGTCGAGGAGCTCGAACGGACCCATCGGGTACCCGCACCCGCGCTTCATCGCGAGGTCGATGTCGTCGGTGCTCGCGTAGTTCGCCTCGACCATTCGGACGGCGTCGTTGAGGTACGGAAAGAGGAGGGCGTTCACGATGAACCCCGCACGGTCGACGCACTGCACCGGGTGCTTGCCGAGCCGCTCGCACAGCATGACCGCCGTGGCGGCAACATCCGGGGACGTCGCGACGGTGCTTACGACCTCAACGAGCTTCATTACCGGCGCAGGATTGAAGAAGTGCAGGCCGATGACATCCTGCGGACGCTTCGTGACGGCCGCGAGGTCGATGACCGGCAGGCTCGAGGTCGTCGTGGCGAGGATGGTACCCGGCCGACAAATTTCATCGAGGTTCTCGAACATGGCCGTCTTCACCCCGATGTCCTCGACCACCGCCTCAACAACGAGGTCGACGCTCGCGAGATCGTCGAGTCGCGTCGTGCCGGTGATGCGTGCGAGGGCAGCGTCGCGTGCAGGCTCGTCGAGCTTGCCGCGTTGAACCGCCTTCTCGAGCGACTTCTCAAGGGACCGCCGCACCGACTCGATCTTCTGCTCGGACCTTGCCTGGAAGATGCAATCGATGCCGGCCCGGGCGAAGACCTCGATAATGCCGATCGCCATCGTGCCTGAGCCGATAACACCGACGGACTCGATTGATCGTAGGGACTCACCAGCGATCGAGGCGGCGGGGGTCTGGGCATCAGCGACGACGACGGGCGACTGCGGGGCCTCGTAGGTGTAGAAGCCGCGGCCCGACTTGCGTCCGCGCAGCCCGGCCGTCGACATTTGCTTGAGGATCGGGCTCGGAGCGTGCAGTCGATCGCGGCCCTGCTTGTACATCGTGTCGAGGATCTCGTAGGCGGTGTCGAGTCCGATGAGGTCGAGGAGTGCGAGGGGACCCATCGGCAGACCGCAGCCGAGCCTCATCGAGTCGTCGATGTCCTCGCGGCTCGCATACTTCTGCTCGAACATCGATACCGCATGGTTGAGGTAGCCGAAGAGCAGGGCGTTGGCGATAAACCCTGCCTTGTCGCCGACAACCACCGGTTGCTTGCCCAATGCTGTCGCGAAGGAGACCATCCGGTCGACGACCTCATCGGAGGACACCACGGTTCGTACGACCTCAACGAAGTCCTGCACAGGAGCGGGATTGAAGAAGTGCAGCCCAACGACCTGCGCCGGCCGCGCTGTCGCGACCGAGATATCGGTGACCGATAGCGAAGAGGTGTTCGTCGCGAGGATCGCATGCGCCGGAACGATGGCGTCGAGCGCAGCGAAGATTTCTCGCTTGAGCTCGAGGCGCTCGGGCACCGCCTCAACGACGAGGTCAACGGCTGTGAGGTCATTGAGGTCGGTCGAGAAGGACAGGCGACCAAGGAGCGCCGCCTGCTCGGCCTCGGTCATCTTGCCGCGCTTTACCGCACGGGCCGTTGAGCCTGTCATCCGTTCCTGCGCCTTCGCGAGCGCCTCGGCCGACATCTCGATAGCAACGACATCAATGCCGCTGCGCGCGATCACCTCGGCAATGCCGCTCCCCATCGTGCCGAGTCCGATCACGCCCACCTGCCGCACGGCACCCTGTGTCTTCGTCATGGGCGAAGTCTCCCATCCTCGCGGGTGCAGCGATCCCGCGGCACCCCGCGCTAGAACAGGCGCAGCGTCGGGTCGTCGGTTCCCTTGAGTGAGTCATAGTCAAGCAGGAAGCACCGGATGCCCCGGTCGGCGGCGAGCACTCGCGCCTGCGGTTTGATCTCCTGGGCCGCGAACACCCCGGCGACCGGTGCGAGCATCGGGTCGCGGTTGAGCAGTTCGAGGTATCGAGTGAGCTGTTCAACGCCGTCGATCTCGCCGCGGCGCTTAATCTCGACCGCGTACGTCGCTCCGGTGCCGTCCTTGCACAGCAGGTCAACCGGCCCGATAGCTGTCGGGAACTCGCGGCGCACGAGCGACCAGTTCTCGCCAAGGATGCCGACATGGGTGGCGAGGAGATGCTGAAGATGCGCCTCGACGCCGTCCTTCTGCAATCCTGGGTCAATGCCGAGCACGTGGTCGCTCTGTGACAGGGTCTCGTGAATCGTGATGAGCAACCGCTCCCCCGCCTTGTTCTCGACCGCCCACATCGACTCATCAGTGTCAAACTCCGCCGGGAGCACCTTCGTGACACAGGGTGGGCTCATCCAGTTGAGCGGCTTGTAGGAGCCCCCGTCCGAGTGGATGAGCACCGAACCGTCGGCCTTGACCATGATCACGCGGATCGCCTCGGGCAGGTGCGCAGTGAGCCGCCCCACGTAATTGACTGTGCAGCGGGCCACAACGATTCTCACCCCGGAACCGTATCGGCCGCGGATCACGGTCGCGCAAATCGGCTCGAGGGGGCACGATACGGGTGTGGTCGCTTGGAATTCCTACTCGTACCTCTTCGGGCCCTTTGCCGCATTCGGTGGCATTGCGGTCATGGTGGTCATCCTGCGGTGGTCATCACGACGTGGCGCCTCGCTTGTCGCGCCTCCAGCCAAAGCCGGACCCGACTCGGAGTACGGACTCCTCGTGCCGGTCGCGTCGCCACCTAACTATGTCGAGGGCGAAATTCTCAGGCGCCGGCTCGAGTCTGCGGGGCTGCGTGCGACCCTTGCACAGACCCTCGATGGCCCGCGGGTGATGGTGTGGCCCGCAGACGAGGACCGAGCGCGGGTGCTCCTGAAGTCCGAGAAGTCCTGAGCTCGTGGTCTGCTCAGCCTTCCGCTCGAGTGATATCGGCACCGAGTGACTGCAGTGCCGGGATGAACCCGGCATAGCCGCGGTCGATATGCGATACGCCGTACACGGTGGTCGTGCCCTCGGCGACGAGACCAGCGAGCACGAGCCCCGCGCCCGCCCTGATGTCGGTCGCCTCGACCGGGGCCGCCGACAATGTGGACCGGCCGCGCACGAGCGCGTGATGGCCGTCAGTGCGGACGTTGGCCCCGAGTCGCGCAAGCTCTTGGACGAACCTGAACCGCGCCTCGAATAGGTTCTCGGTGACGAGTGCCGCGCCCTCCGAGATCGCGTTCAGGGCGATGAACTGCGGCTGGAGGTCAGTGGGAAACCCCGGGTACGGCAGGGTGACGATGTCAACGGCGCGCGGCCTTCGATCCATTTGGACCCGAAATCCGTCGTCGAGACAGGTCACGACGGCGCCCGCTGTCTGGAGCTTGTCGAGTGCGATGGTGAGGTGCTCGGCGTTTGCCCGACGCACGATGATGTCGCCTTGAGTCATGGCGGCGGCAATCGCCCAAGTCCCGGCGACAATGCGATCACCGACCGTCGTATGCTCGACTGCGACGAGTTCGTCGACCCCGTCGACGGTAATGGTGGAGGTGCCGATGCCATCGATGACCGCGCCCATCGCAGTGAGCATCGTGCAAATGTCAACGATCTCGGGTTCCCGGGCAGCGTTGTCGATGACGGTGATGCCGCTCGCGGTTACCGCAGCCGTGAGTATGGTTTCGGTTGCCCCGACACTCGGAAAGTCCAGCCAGATGGACGCCCCCTGCAGCCGCCCATCGGACGCTGCAAGAAGGTAGCCGTGCTCGTTGACTACATCGGCGCCCATTCGCTGCAGGCCGTCGATATGCATGTCGAGCCCACGGGACCCGATGTTGTCGCCGCCTGGGAGCGCGACGTCTGCGGCCCGGCAACGGGCGAGGAGCGGGCCTAGGACGCAGATAGAGGCCCGCATGCGGCGGACAAGGTCGTAGTCGGCACGGTGCTCGAGGTTCTCGGGAACGGTGATATCGACGGTGCCCGCGCGGTGGCGGTGATCGACCTCGCAGCCGAGGCGGCGGAGCAACTCGGCCATGATCTCGACATCGAGAATATCGGGTACGGCCCGCAGGGTGGTCGTGCCAACCGCGAGCAGCGAAGCAGCCATGAGCTTCAGAACGGAGTTCTTGGCGCCGGTCACCGTGACCTCACCCAAAAGCGGCGTACCCCCGACGACGTTGAAAACCTCCACGGGTCGAATCGTACGAGTGTTGAGATCCCGGAGCACACACCCCTAACCCGCTCCCACCCCTCTCATCTCGCCCAGAATCTGGGTGAGATGAACGAGAAAGGCCCCAAATGGCAGGAATTCGTTCAGGTCACCCAGATTCTGGGCCAGGTGAAAAGGTGGGTTGGCGCTCCACGAGCGCCACCGGGCGTCAGCGCCCGGGCACAACGACCTAACGTGGCATAGGCTCTTTCCGACGAGGAGGCACCATGGTCAACCTGACGAGGATCTACACCCGCACCGGCGACGACGGCACGACGTCGCTCGGTGACATGACCCGCACGGGCAAGAATGATCCGAGGCTCAAGGCCTATGCCGACGTCGATGAGGCCAACTGCACGATTGGGGTGTGCCTAGCGGCGTCCGCACCGCCCGAGGAGATGCGGGCGCTCCTCCTGCGCATCCAAAATGACCTCTTTGACGTGGGCGCCGACCTGTGCACCCCGGTGGTCGACAATCCGCCATATGAGCCGCTGCGCGTCACCCAGCCCTACATCGACTTCCTCGAGCAGTCATGCGATACGTCCAACGACCTACTCGAACCCCTTCGGTCATTCATCCTCCCCGGCGGAACCCTGCTGGCCGCGAACCTGCACATCGCGCGCACGGTTGTCCGTCGTGCCGAACGGTCGACATGGGCCGCCCTCGACACGTACCACGGCGGCATGAACCCGCTCACCGCCACATACCTCAACCGGCTCAGCGACCTGCTGTTCATCCTTTCCCGCATCGCGAACAAGGATGCCGGCGGCGACGTGCTCTGGCAGCCCGGCGCCAACCGCTGACCTGCCGCCCGACGCCCGTCAGAGAATCTCAATAATCATGGCGTTCGCCATTCCGCCACCCTCGCACATCGTCTGGAGCCCGTAGCGCCCGCCGGTCTGCTCAAGGTGGTTGACCATCGTCGCGAGCAACTTGGTGCCCGATGCTCCAAGCGGATGTCCGAGGGCGATCGCCCCTCCTCTTGGGTTCAGCCGGTCGGGCGATACCCCGAGCTCGGCACGCCACATAAGTGGCACCGATGCGAACGCCTCGTTGACCTCGAATGCGTCGATGTCATCGATTGAAAGGCCCGCTCGCGATAGGACTTTTCGCGTCGCCGGGGCCGGTGCGGTGAGCATGTAGAGGGGGTCATCGCCGACGACTGCGAACGAATGGAAGCGTGCCCGCGGCTTGAGCCCGAGTTGCCTAGCCCGCTCTGCACTCATGATGAGCGCGGCGGACGCCCCGTCGGTGAGCGGCGAGGAGTTGCCTGGAGTGACCTGCCAGGTGACCTGCGGAAACCGGGTAGCGAGCCCCTCTGTGGCAAAGGACGGCTTGAGGCCGCCGAGTCCCGCCAGGGTCGTGCCGGCGCGGACCGTCTCGTCGAGTCGATGCTCGACGACGCGACCGTCGGCCGCCTGCACCTGGACGGGCACGATCTCGTTGTCGAAGGCACCGGACGCAGCCGCGAACGCAGCGCGCTCATGGGACTGCGCGGAGAAGTCATCGAGCTGCGCCCGGCTGAATCCCCACT
Source organism: Candidatus Nanopelagicales bacterium (assembly GCA_040398845.1). Taxonomy (GTDB): domain Bacteria; phylum Actinomycetota; class Actinomycetes; order S36-B12; family S36-B12; genus WLND01. The sequence goes on from JBBATH010000005.1 coordinate 115,098, forward strand.
TCGCGGCGATGAGCTCGGCCGAGACCCCCTGGTTCACCAGCCCCTGCGGGTAGCGGGCCGCGATTCTCGGCCCGAGCGGGTCGCATCCGATGAGCGCCGTGCCCATCGGCACCCGGCTCATGGACTCGACGCCGCACGCGATCACAACATCCGCAGCGCCGGCAATGATCGACTGGGCCGCGAAATGGGCGGCCTGCTGACTCGACCCACACTGCCGATCAATCGACGTCGCCGGGATCTGATCCGGCCAGCCGGCGGCGAGCACGGCGTTTCGTCCAACGTTGAGCGACTGCTCCCCCGCCTGGCTCACACACCCCGCAAGCACGTCGTCGATGACCATCGGGTCGATGCCATTGCGATCGACGAGGGCAAGGAGTACCTCGGCCAGCAAGTCGACAGGGTGAACCCCAGACAGCGCACCGCCGGGCTTGCCTCTCCCTGAAGCAGTTCGAATAACATCAACGATCACAGCCTCATGCATCTAGATACCCTTCCCGTTGGGTTGCTCTGCAATGAAGTGGACGTCGCCGCGCGACGCAGGAGGCGTTCGGGAGAACCGTGGGGCGGGTGATGCCTGGAGTCCCCCCTCACCTCGAGTGAAGGTGCCACGGGCAACGAGGTGGGGATGCTCGGCTGCCTCCGCAAAGGTCAGGACCGGCGTCACGCAGGCCGAGGAGCCGTCGAAGTGCGCGACCCACTCATCACGGGGCTTCGATTCGAACAATCGGGTGAATTGCGACCGCATGAGCGGCCAGTTCGCGCGGTCGCGGGGATCTCCGACATCCCTGAGCGTCAGCCCGAGGCCGTCGAGCAGTGCAACAAAGAAGTGCGGCTCGAGTGCCCCCACCGCAAGATAGCCACCGTCGGCGCAGACATAGGTGTCGTAAAACGGAGCGCCGCCGTCGAGAATGTTGTTCGCCCGGTCATCGGTCCATGCTCCCATCGAACGTAGCGCGAGGATCATCTGGCTGATGAGTACGGTCCCATCGACCATTGCGGCATCCACAACCTGCCCAAGGCCTGACGAATTGCGCTCAACGAGCGCGGCGAGGACACCGACCAGCAGAAGCATCGAACCGCCGCCGTAGTCGCCGACCAGGCTTAGCGGAACCGACGGAGCCTCACCCTCACGACCGATCGCATGGAGGGCACCGGTGAGCCCGATGTAGTTGATGTCATGTCCGACCCTATCGGCCCATGGACCGGTTTGTCCCCAACCGGTGATCCGCCCGTAGACCAATCGGGGATTGATCGCGAAACAGGCTTCGGGCCCTACTCCGAGTCGTTCAGCAACGCCCGGTCTCAACCCTTCGATGAGCACATCCGACTCGGCGACGAGCGCGAGTACCTGCTCGCGGCCATCGTCCCCTTTGAGGTCGGCGAACACCGTGCGCCGTCCGCGTCGAGTCGAATCGAAGGACCCCGGCTCGCCAAACTGAAGTCGACGTCCAGCAGGCCCCTCAACACGAACGACCTCTGCCCCAAGATCTGCGAGAATCATGGCGGCGTGCGGGCCCGGCCCGAGTGATGCGAGTTCTACGACTCGAATCCCCTGAAGTGGCCCGCTCATGAATGAAGAGTACGTGGACGTCGATTGACGCATGGCACTGTTGCCACGACTCTTCACCATTGCACCCCTCCCACGATGCGCTCAAGTAGCCTGGACCGGAATCCGAAGGAGTCCACATGAACCCCGCCGATAGCCCCGTCCTCCTATCAATCGAGGGGGCGGTCGCCACGATCACCCTCAATAGGCCTGCAGCTCTCAACGCGATCACGGTCGAGATGTTGGAAGCCCTCGACAGCACGCTCGCCGATCTCCACGGACGATCCGACATTGTCGTGGTGGTCATGACAGGCGCAGGTCGCGCTTTCAGCGCCGGGGTGGATCTCAAGGAGCTTAGTGGGCGTTCACTCACCAACGGAGCCGTCGGGGACTACCTCGATATTCCGGGGCAGCGTGTCATCAGGCGAATTGAGCACCTTGACGCCATTGTCATCGCGAAGGTGAACGGCTTCTGCTTCACCGGGGCTCTCGAATTGGCCCTCGCATGCGATCTCATCGTGACGGCCGACGAAGCGGTGCTTGGCGATACCCACGCGAAGTGGGGCATTCGGCCATCATGGGGCATGAGTCAGCGCCTGCCAGCACTCGCCGGGCCGGCAGCCGCTCGGTTGCTCTCATACCGGGCTGCCACCTTCACTGGGGCGACGGCTCGCGACCTCGGCATATCAACCTTGTCCTGCCCAAGATCCGACCTCGACGACGTTGTCGCCGACCTCGCAAAGGACATCGCAGCAAACAGCCACGGTGCGCTCATGGCCTACAAGGACCTCTACCGGGCCGCCCAGCGCCTCAGCGTTCCCGACGGCCTCGCCTACGAGGCCAACACGAGCTACCCAATTGACGACACGGAAGATCGCATCGCCGAGTTCAGGTGAGCACCTCCACGACGGGCACCCTGCAGGACCGTGACCGAATCAGCCGGAATTGCGCAGGATCTCCCGTGTCAGAAGACCAACGGGGCCATTAGCGGAGGGCTCCGGCCATTCCTGCCACCGTGATTCGAGTCTCTGCACGTCGCATCGCCGAGGGGTCCTCATCATTCGCGGCCTGAGCAGCAGCGAGCGCCACCTTCGCACGATCGAGGTCGATGTCTCCGGCGAGCTCGGCGATTTCAGCGATGACATTCACCTGGTTCGAGTCGACCGAGAAGAACCCACCATGCACCGCAACGAGCATCTTCGTCCCGTCGGACTCCTCGATGCGCAGCGCACTGTCGACGAGAAGGGCGAGAACTGGCTCGTGGCCCGGCATAATCCCGATCTCGCCATCGGGTGTTTTTGCCACAACACTCTTCGCGGTTCCACTCCAAAGCGCGCGCTCCGCTGACACGACGTTGACGACGAGTTCTGCCATCTCGACTACTTCTTGTTCAGTTCGGCGGCGTTCTTCTCGACATCCTCGATGCCACCACACATGAAGAACGCCTGCTCTGGCAGACGGTCATAGGTACCTACGCACAGCGCGCGGAACGAGGAGATGGTTTCTTCCACAGGCACGAACGACCCCGACTGACCCGTGAAAGCCTCCGCGACGAACATATTCTGCGAGAGGAATCGCTGGATACGGCGAGCGCGACCCACGAGGATCTTGTCCTCCTCGGAGAGCTCGTCGATGCCGAGGATCGCGATAATGTCCTGAAGATCCTTGTAGCGCTGGAGGATCTCCTTGACGCGGGCGGCAACGGCGTAGTGCTCATCACCGACGTAGCGCGGGTCAAGGATGCGCGACATGGAGTCGAGGGGATCGACGGCTGGGTAGATGCCGAGCTCCGAGATCGGACGGCTGAGGGTGGTCGTCGCATCGAGGTGGGCGAAGGTGGTCGCGGGCGCCGGGTCGGTGAGGTCATCGGCAGGCACGTAAATGGCCTGCAGCGAGGTGATTGAGTGTCCGCGTGTTGAGGTGATGCGCTCCTGAAGCTGCCCCATTTCGTCTGCAAGGGTCGGCTGGTAGCCCACTGCGGACGGCATGCGCCCAAGCAGGGTCGACACCTCCGAGCCCGCCTGCGTGAAGCGGAAGATGTTGTCGATGAAGAGGAGCACATCCTGCTTTTGCACATCGCGGAAGTACTCGGCCATGGTCAGGGCAGTCAGGGCCACCCGCAGTCGCGTACCCGGCGGCTCATCCATCTGGCCGAACACAAGGGCGGTCTTCTCAAGCACGCCGGACTCGCTCATCTCGAGGAAGAGGTCGTTGCCCTCACGGGTGCGCTCGCCGACGCCCGCGAACACCGACACGCCACTGAAGTTCTCGGCGACCCGGTAGATCATTTCTTGGATGAGGACGGTCTTGCCGACCCCCGCACCACCGAAGAGGCCGATCTTGCCGCCCTTCACATACGGAGTGAGCAAATCGATGACCTTAATACCGGTCCAGAACACCTCGGTCTTCGACTCGAGCTGGTCGAAGGCCGGTGGCTGGCGGTGGATGCTCCACCGCTCCTTAATGTCAAGGGATGCCTCGGGGACATCGAGCGGAATGCCGAGGGTGTTCCAGACATGCCCCTTGGTGACGTCACCAACCGGCACCATGATTGGCGACCCGGTATCGCGCACCTCAGACCCGCGGACCAAGCCGTCGGTGGGCTGCATCGAGATGGCGCGCACCATGTTGTCGCCGATATGTAGCGCCACCTCGAGGGTGAGCATCCGGTCATCGCCGTCACCGAAGGAGACGTCTACCTGGAGCGCGTTGTAGAGCTCAGGCATGGCCTCGACGGGGAACTCAACGTCGACGACAGGTCCGGTCACCCGGGCGACTCGTCCGACGCCGGTCTTGGTCGTGAGGTCAGCGGTCATGTTGTTCATTCTCCTTATGCAGACGCTTCTAGGCGGACAGAGCGTCGGCGCCGCCGACGATCTCGCTGATTTCCTGGGTGATCTCGCCCTGACGGGCCTGGTTTGCCTGGCGGCTGAGCGTTCGGATGAGCTCTTCTGCGTTGTCGGTCGCCGACTTCATCGCGCGCCGACGGGCCGCATGCTCTGACGCCGCCGCCATGAGCAGCGCGAGGTACACGGTTTGGTCGATGTAGCGCGGCAACAGGCCGTCGAGCACCGCCTCCGGACCAGGCTCAAACTCGTAAAGCGGGAACGGCAGGCCCGACTCCTTGGTCACGACCTCGTCGACGACCTCGATCGGCAGGACGCGCCGGACACGCGCCTCCTGGCTCCCCATGTTCGTGAAGTAGGTGTACACCACGTGGATCTCATCGCAGCCGCCCTCGGAGGTCGGCTTGAGGAAGGCGTCGAGGAGATCCTCGCCGATTTCCTTTGCATTCGAATAGGAGGGAAGGTCAGTGAACCCTACGTATTCGCCTGCCATGACTCGACCGCGGAATCGGTAGTAGCCAACGCCTTTACGGCCAACGACATAGGGCACGACCTGAACGCCACGGTCATTGAGCGCCCTCGTCAAGGACTCGCCCTCCTTGATGACGTTGGACGAGTAGGCACCCGCCAGCCCGCGATCGGCCGTCACGATGAGCACCGCTGCCCGAGTAGCGTTCGTTGACGTCGCCATGAGCGGGTGTTTCGAAACATCGGACGCGTGCGACGCCGCCGCCGAGATCGCCGAATTGAGCAGGGTGAGGTACGGCATCGACGCGTTCAGACGCTGCTGCGCCTTCACGATGCGCGATGAAGCAATGAGCTCCATCGCCTTCGTGATCTTCTTGGTCGCCTGAACGGAGCGAATGCGCCGCCGGTAGACCCTCAGTTGTGCACCCATGTCAGTTAGCCCCGAACCGCCCGCTTGATCTGGGTTGGGTCAATGGTGTCCTCATCGAGCGCCGCAACCGGCTCGTCATTGACGAGCAAGGTGCCCGCACCCGTCGCGAACTGACGCTTGAACTCGGCCATTGCCGTCTCGAGTACGGTTACTGTGTCGCTCGACAAGTCTGTCGTCGTGCGAATGGCATCCAGGATCTCCGGCTTTGAGCGCTCAATGAACGACAGGAACTCCGAGTCGAAGCGGCGGATGTCCTCGATCGGGACCTCATCAAGCTGGCCTGTTGTTCCGCCCCACACCGAAACAACCTCTCGTTCCATCGATTGCGGAGCGTACTGCTGCTGCTTGAGCAGCTCTACGAGTCGCGCACCGCGGGCCAACTGTGCCTTCGATGCCGCGTCTAGGTCCGAACCGAAAGCAGCGAACGCCTCGAGCTCACGGAATTGTGCGAGATCCAGACGTAGGCGCCCCGCGACCTTCTTCATGGCCTTCGGCTGCGCCGAGCCGCCCACGCGGGATACCGAGATGCCGACGTTGATGGCAGGTCGGACGCCGGAGTTGAACAGATCGGACTCTAGGAAGCACTGGCCGTCGGTGATCGAGATGACGTTGGTCGGAATGTATGCCGAGACGTCATTGGCCTTCGTTTCAATGATCGGCAGCCCGGTCATCGACCCTGCACCGAGGTCATTCGAAAGTTTCGCGCAACGCTCGAGTAGGCGGCTGTGCAAGTAGAACACATCGCCGGGGTAGGCCTCGCGTCCCGGCGGGCGGCGGAGCAACAGCGACACGGCGCGGTAGGCCTCAGCCTGCTTCGACAGGTCGTCAAACACGATGAGTACATGCTTGCCGGCATACATCCAGTGCTGACCAATGGCCGAGCCGGTGTAGGGAGCGAGGTACTTGAAGCCGGCCGGGTCCGAGGCGGGGGCCGCAACAATGGTTGTGTACTCCATCGCGCCGTACTCCTCAAGAGCGCCCTTGACCGACGCGATGGTGGAGCCCTTCTGGCCGATCGCGACATAGATGCAGCGCACCTGCTTGTTCGGGTCGCCCGACAGCCAGTTCTCGCGCTGATTAAGAATCGTGTCCAGGCACACCGCGGTCTTGCCAGTCTGGCGATCGCCGATGATGAGCTGGCGCTGACCACGACCGATGGCGGTCATGGCATCGATCGCCTTGATCCCTGTCTGGAGCGGCTCCTTAACCGGCTGCCGCTGAACCACGGTCGGGGCCTGGAGCTCGAGAACACGACGGGCTTCCGCCGCGATGGCACCGAGGCCATCGATCGGGTTGCCAAGTGGATCAACGACGCGGCCAAGGAAGGCATCGCCAACCGGCACCGAAAGCACCTCGCCGGTACGGCGAACCGCCTGGCCCTCGGCGATCTTTGAGCCGTCACCGAGGAGCACGACGCCGATCTCGCGGACGTCAAGGTTCAGGGCCAGGCCCAAAAGGCCACCCTCGAACTCCAGCAGCTCGTTCGTCATCGCGGAATGGAGGCCTTCGACGCGGGCAATGCCGTCGCCGGTCTCGATAACGCGACCAACCTCTTCACGGGCGGTTGTCGGCGAGTACGCCGCGACGTTCCGCTCGATCGCATCCCGGATCTCTTCCGGTCGGATCGTCAGCTCCGTCATGGGGTCCTGCTCTCTTTCTCGGCCCGCCGTGGTCGGCGGGAGTGTGGGGTGTGTTCGTGCTTAACTGAGGACGACTCGGCGAGCTTGCTCAAGCTTGGCGGCGACCGTGCCATCAATGACCTCGTCACCGACCTTGACGTGCACCCCGCCGAGGACGGTGGGATCAATAGCGACGTTTAGGCGAACTGTCCGGCCTTTCAGCCGGCTCAGGACATCGGCCAGACGACGGCTCTGTTCGGCGTCAAGCGGCGATGCGACCCGGACCTCCGCGATGACCCGCTTGCGTTGCCGCGCGGCCACGTCACACAGGTGATCGACGACAGCATCGATTCGCTGTCCGTGCAGGTGACCGACCGCGTATTCGAGCACCTGACGGGTGGCTCCAGTTGACCGCCCATCAAGGAGATCGTGAACGATGGCCGCCTTGGTCGCCGAAGGCTGGGCAGGGCTGGTGAGGGCCATTTGCAACTCCGGCGACTGATCAAGGGCTCGCCCAAACCGAAACAATTCGTCATCGGTTGCATCGAGGGTGCCATCAGCCTCAGCCACCGTGAAGACCGCTTGGTCAGCGAGCTGCTCGATGGCCGTGAGGAGGTCATCGTCATTGGACCAGCGTTCGGCAACGATCTCGACCATGACCGCCACAGCGAGGTCGCTGACCTTGCCGCCGAGAATCTCGCGGACGAGTCCCTCGCGGACGCTAAGCGGCTGCCCGGAGTCGGCCAGCGCCATGCGCAACTGGTGCTCGCGCTCCAGCAAACTCGCGACCGCGAACAACTCACCGGCAAGCCCGTCGAATCCGGCACTCTGACGACGTGCGTCAAGAGCATCGGACTGACGTGCGAGCGATTCGCGGCTGGCTCCGAGCATCAGCGCGCCGCCTGCTGCTCAAGATCGGCCAAGAAGTCATCGACCGTTGCACGGACCCGCGCGTCGTCGGTCAGCGCCTGCCCGATGACCTTGCCAGCGAGACCAACAGCCATTTCACCGACCTGCCGAGTGAGTGAGGCAGTTGCCTGCGCCCGTTCGGCAGCCATCTGGGCCTCTGCGGCGGCAGTCACCTGCGCCGCTGCCACTCGTGCCTCGCCGCGCGCTTCTTCGATGATCGCAGTGCGATCCGCCTGTGCCTGGGTGCGAATGGCCGAGGCCTCCTCGCGTCCCTGTGCTAGGAGGATCTTGTACTCGTCAAGGGAGCGCTGGGCCTCGGCCTGCGCCTCTTCAGCCCGCTTGATGCCGCCCTCGATCGTATGCGTGCGCTCCTCGAGGGTTGCCTTGATCTTCGGGAGCGCGAGTTTCCCCAGCACCCCGAAGACGACGAGAAAGGCGATGATGCCGATGACCAACTCATCGACTGGTACCGCGAGGACGGACGGCATCTCCTCGCCACCCTCACCACCCGAAGCGGTGATCGCAGTGCTGACTGCAGCAAACACGTTCATCACGTCAAAGACCTTCCCGTTTCAATCAATGGAGGAACCGCGGGACGGCTCAGGTCACGGACCGAAGACGAAGGGAACGACGAAGCCGATGAGCGCGAGCGCCTCAGCAAGGGCGAAGCCGAGGAGCATGTTCTGGCGGATGATGCCGTACGCCTCAGGCTGACGCGCGATGGCCTGCACGCCCTGACCGAAGATGATGCCGATACCGATGCCTGGGCCGATCGCGGCGAGGCCGTAGCCGACCGAACCGATTGAGCCGGTCAGTTCTGCGAGGAGCGACATGTCATGTCCTTTACTTGCCGGGCCGGCGGTCGTTCCGCCGGTCTGGGGTCTCTTGGGTTATTGAGTTGTGGACCAGATTACTGACTTTCTTTGCGGTGGTGCTGCCCTGATTAGTGCTCGGCATGCAGCGCACCGCTGATGTAGACCGCGGTGAGCAGCGTGAAGATGTAGGCCTGCAGTGCCTGGATGAGGATTTCAAAGCCGGTGAGGGCAATCGTCACTGCGAACGACGCCACCGATCCCATAATCCCAATAACGCTGGCACTGATGAGGTAAAACGTCGCGACGCTGAACGACGCGATGAGGAGGTGTCCGGCGAACATGTTCGCGAACAGACGAACCGAGTGCGTGAAGGGCCGCACGATGATGTTCGAGATGAACTCGATCGGCGCGAGCAGTCCGTACATCGCTTTCGGGACTCCAGGAGGGAAGAGCATGTTCTTGAAGAAGGGCCCGAACCCCTGACGGTAGATACCGAGCGGAACCCACGTCAAATAAACAATCAGCGCGAATGCCACGGGGATGGCGAAAATCGAGGTGATGGGGATCTGCGCGAAGGGCACGATACCCACAAAGTTCGACATCCAGATGAGGAAGAAGAACGAGAAGAGGAAGGGGACGAACTTGTCACCCTCCTTTCCCATCGCCTCACGAGCGATGCCGTCGCGGATGAACAGGTAGCCGAGCTCTCCGACGTTTTGTGCCCCGCGCGGCACGAGTTGAGGCTTGCGGAAGGCATACAGAAAGAAACTGAGGAGTACGACGACGACGATGAACAGCAGGATCGTCACCTTCGTGATGTTGAACTCAAGGCTGCCGACCGTGAACGAGAACACTGCGTCGAACTGAAAAATCTCAGCGCCGGGGGCGGGGAACCCGCATCCGGACATCAGGTGACAGTCAATGCCGCCAGAGGCGAGCACTAGTTCAGCCGACAACGGGGTCCTCCCAGAACCGCAGATTCATGAACGTTCACTGCACGACCCCGTGATCTTCATCGGCACTGGCAGCCTCTCGCCTCGACTCGCGGGCGAGGCCCGTGAAGACGAGGGTGTACGAGAGCCCAAGGCCGACAAGCGCCCCCACAGCCATCAACACCTGCTGGTGCCCGAGCCATAAGGAGATCAACCATCCCACGCCTGTGTAGAGCAGCAGGCCCGCGATGATTCGACTGGTGATCGTCCACGCGGAGTCCGACATTCCCCGAGGCGAGGCCACGGGATTCGGTCGAATTCCAGCGCCCGAACGGTACCACCCGAACGGCGGTCGCTGAGGCGCGGGGGCGCTCACGCGGGGCCCCCGGGCTCAACGTACAGCACCTTGGTCCGACTGAAGACCCACACTTCTGCTGACGTCCAAACAATGGTGCAAACCACGACTGTGGCTGCGAATACCTTGGTATCAAACATTGTTGTGTCAGCGAACACGATGATGAAGACGAACAGCACACCGATCTTCACGAGGTATGTCATGAGGGCGACCGTCATGGCCATCTGCGGGTTGTTGCGGAGAACGGAGCCCAAGATGAGCTGGCCAATCGAGAAGAACACCACAACGATCGCGACGGCAATGGCTGCGCCGATACCACCGCCCAAACCGGACACCGCAAAACCGATGATGATCGCGATCACGCCCGCCGCCAGGCTGGCAAGGCCCGCCCAGCGCAGAACGAGCGAGTCGATCGACGCCGCTGTATGAACGGGGGGCCCGGACGCAGGCGTCAACGGAATGGACACGAATTGAAAGTAGCGTAGGTCACCCGGATCGCCCAAACCGGTGTCCAGTGGACTGCGTCACGTTCAGTTGCGGGTGCCTGTCCGCAGGGTCTTCACGACCGCAAGGGGCCGGTTCACGGGCGGACGAATCGCAATGAGAATCCCAGCAAGACCAACGAGAAAACCCAAAAGGGCGTACCCAACAGGGACGAACGCCACGGCCACGGCGGTGAAACTGATGAGCCCTGTCCAGGCGTACATGACAAGCACCGCCCGGGCCTGCGAGTGCCCCATCTCGAGTAGTCGGTGGTGCAGATGCTGCTTGTCCGGGGCGAAGGGATTTCGCCCCGCTCGGGTACGCCGGATGACCGCGAGGAATAGATCGACGACCGGCACCGCCATGACCGCGACCGGGAGCAGAATCGGCAGCAGTGTCGGCAACAGAGTGGGCCCGGCGATCGAGCTCGGATCAACCTGCCCGATGAGGGTGATGGTCGCCGCGGCGAGGAGCAGGCCGAGCATCATCGAGCCGGTATCGCCCATAAAGATTCGAGCTCTGAAGGTGTTGTGCGGCAGGAACCCCAGACACATGCCGACGAGGAGCACCGACACGAGGGTGGCGAGCGTGGCTCGCTCGACGCCGAGCTCGACCGAAAGCAGGTAGGAGTACATGAAGAAGGCGCCTGCGGCGATCGCGACGATCCCCGCAGCGAGTCCATCGAGGCCATCGACGAAGTTGATGGCGTTGATGCTCACCAGCACGATGAGGACCGTGAACAGCACGCTCGTAAGCGGATCGAGGACAAGCGTTCCACCGAATGGCAGCCAGATGACGGCGATGCCCTGAAAGGCCATGACTGCGGCAGCCAGCACCTGACCGGCGAGCTTCACCGGCGCATCGAGCCCGATCTTGTCGTCGACGATGCCAAGGACGAGCAGCACGAGTACGCCTGAGAGCAGCGCTGCCGGAGCGCTCCCTCCATCGAAGACAGATCGCATCATTGGCAGTTTGCTCGCAAGGAGGAGGCCGGCGAGCAGCCCAAAAAACATCGCGAGTCCACCCAGCCTCGGAGTGGGCTCGGCGTGGACATCGCGATCGCGGACCTCGGCCATGACCCTGAATTTCACGGCCCACCGCTCGACGAGCGGGGTCGTGAGATACGTGACCGCCGCGGCGGCCAGCAGGCACAGGAGGTATTCGCGCACCGGTGATCAGCCTCTTGGGTATGCCGGGAATCGAGTGACAAGGTCAGTCACGCCCGCCGTTACAGCGGCGACATCGGAGCCATCGGCGTCTCGAACCGCCCGCGCGATGAGACCGGCCATCTCGGTCATCTCGGGCTCCCCCATGCCTTGGGTTGTCGTCGCCGGGGTACCAACCCGGATGCCCGAGCCAATGGACGGCGGCTGGGGGTCATAAGGGATCGTGTTCTTGTTCAGCGTGATCCGCGCGGCGTCGCAGCGGATCTCAGCATCGGCGCCGGTGACACCTACGCCCTGGATGTCGATGAGTGCGAGGTGGGTGTCGGTTCCACCACTTACCGGACGCATACCTTCGGCTGCCAGGCCTGCGGCCAGAGTCTGGGCATTGACGATGACCTGCCGCGCATATGCCTGGTAGTCGGCGGTGGACGCCTCCTTGAGCGCAACCGCCTTTGCCGCCACGGCATGCATGAGCGGGCCGCCCTGCATCATCGGGAATACCGCCTTGTCGATCTTCGCGGCATGCTCCGCCTTGCACAGGATCATTCCGCCGCGGGGGCCGCGCAGAACCTTGTGGGTCGTGAAGGTGACGACGTCGGCGTGCGGCACCGGACTCGGGATCGCCTTGCCAGCGACGAGGCCAATGAAGTGGGCGGCATCGACCATGAGGATGGCGCCGACCTCATCAGCGATGGAACGGAACGCAGCGAAGTCGATAAGCCTCGGGTAGGCCGTGGCACCACAGATGATCATCTTGGGCCGGTGCTCAAGCGCAATCGCCCGTACTTCGTCGTAGTCAATGAGTTCGGTATCCTGCCGAACGCCGTACGACACGACGTTGAACCACTTTCCGGAGAAGTTCACTTTCGAGCCGTGCGTGAGGTGCCCGCCGTGCGAAAGGCTCATGGCGAGCACGGTGTCGCCCGGCATGACGAACGCCCCGTACGCTGCGAGGTTCGCGCTCGCACCGCTGTGCGGCTGCAGATTCGCGTGCTCGGCTCCGAACAGCTCCTTCGCCCGAGCGATCCCGATGTTTTCAGCGACGTCTACGTCGACGCAGCCACCGTAGTAGCGGCGTCCCGGGTACCCCTCGGCGTACTTGTTGCTCAGGGTCGATCCGAGGGCGGCGAGCACCGCCGGCGAGGTGAAGTTTTCGCTGGCGATGAGTTGCAGGCCGCTGCGGAGCCGCTCGAGTTCAGCGAGGACGACACCGGCAATCTCAGGGTCCTCGGCCTGAAGCGCGTCAAAATCCGGTCCCCAGAACGGTGTCGCAGTCATGTCACTCCCTAGATCGTGTTGGCTGAGTCTACCCTCGCGTTCGCGGATCAGGCTGACGCAGCGTCGAGCAGATCGGGGCAGATCTCACGCAGGAGATCGATGCGTACACCGCCATAACGCCGAACCACCACATCATCTCCCGTGACGTCGACGACGGTACTCGGCTCGGCGGGCTCAATCGGCCCGAAGTCCAGCGCGACCACCCAGGCTTCCCCGAGCTGCGCGGCCGCCTCATCAACGGTGAGCGGCGGCTCGAGGCCCGCCGCATTGGCAGCGGTTACGACGAGTGGCCCGGTCCTGTCGAGAAGCTCGAGCAGGACGGGGTGAAGTGGCATGCGCACCGCGACGGGGGTGCCCTCGGGAAGGTCCCAATCGAGGGTGGGCTGGGACCTCATGAGAAGGGTGAGTGCACCCGGCCAACAGGCCGCCATGAGGGCGCGTGCATCGCTCGATATTCCTGCGGCAATCCCCCCAACCGTCATGACCGATGGCACCATGACCGGCAGCGGTACCTGGCTCATCTGACCCTTCGCCCATCTGATGGAACGCACGCCACGAACGGAAAATGCGTCGCTCGCGAGCGCATAGCAGGATTCGGTTGGAACAAGGACGACGTCGCCGCGACGAGCAGCAGACGCTGCAGTACCGACCGAGCGTTCCCGGCCCGCACGCTCACTGCTGTCGAGTCGAACCACGTTCAGTCCACCAGTCGTGCCAAGGTGAACCTCGGGCGCCCGCTGAGGTCGATCCGATCGGTGATCCGGGTCCACACCGGGTCGCCCGGCAGGAGGCTCGTCATCGTCGAGAGTTCCTCGTCAGCAACCATCTCCCGGGCCGCGCCCGGAACTCCCTTCGGTCCGGCGGCAGTGCCCTGCATGTCGGAATGCTCAACGACGAGCAGGCCACCCGGCCGCAGGAGGATCGCGGCGGTGCGCAGAACCCCGCGCACGACGTCAAGGCCGTCCTCGCCGCCATACAGGGCAATCGTCGGCTCGTGGTCGCGGACCTCGGGCTCACGGGGAACCATGCCGGACGGGACATACGGCGGATTCGACACGACGACCGCGACCTGTCCCGCGAGCGTTGCGAGGGCATGCCCGGGATCGGCGACGAGCGCCGCATCATCGTGAACGACCTCGACTCGAGAGCCTGCCTCGCCCAGACGCTCCTCGTACGCGGCAACATTGCGGCGAGTCCAGACAATCGCGTCATTGCTGAGTTCGACCCCGTGAATGACCGAACCCTTCGCCTCAGTGCCCAGAGCGATCGCGATCGCGCCGCTACCGGTGCAGAGGTCAACGGCGATCCGTGCGCCCTCGGGCTGCAGCCGTATCTCCCGGATAGCCGCCTCGGCCACCAGTTCAGTCTCGGGCCTTGGGATGAACACGCCCATGCCCACCGACACGTCGAGGTATCGAAAGCCCACCGTGCCGATGAGGTGCTGAAGCGGAACCCGGGACAGCCGCTTGGTCAGCAGACGCTCGATCTGCACCCGTTCGTCCGACCCGATGGGATCCAAGAGAATGAGGTGACTTCGCGTGGTCCCCATCGCGAACGCCACGATCTCCGCCGCGTCAACGCTCGGGGATGGCACACCAACTGCGGCCAGGCGATGCTCGGCATCAAACAGGACATCGCGGATGGTTTGGCGCCCACCCATCGTCCGGTCGATGTCGATGCTCATCTACACACTCGAATCAGCGAGCCGCGCCGCATTGTCAGCCGCGACGCACGCGTCAATCACTGGATCAAGATCGCCGTCAAGGATCTGGTCGAGATTGTGGGACTTGAAACCGACACGATGATCGGCGAGTCGGTTCTCGGGAAAATTGTAGGTTCGGATGCGCTCACTTCGATCCATCGTGCGCACCTGGGACCGCCGGACGTCAGATGCCTCCTGCGCGGCTTGCTCCTCCGCGGCCGCCAGCAACCGGGCGCGCAGAATCCGCATGGCCTGCTCCCGGTTCTGCAACTGACTCTTCTCGTTCTGGCATGACACCACCAAACCGGTCGGGAGGTGAGTGATGCGCACGGCGCTATCTGTCGTGTTCACGCTCTGGCCTCCGGGACCCGATGAGCGGTAGACGTCAATGCGAAGATCGCCCTGATCGATGACGACCTCAACGTCCTCGGCCTCGGGCAGCACGAGCACGCCGGCCGCCGAGGTATGGATGCGCCCCTGTGACTCGGTGACTGGCACGCGCTGAACCCGGTGCACCCCGCCCTCGAACTTCAGACGCGCATAGGGGGACTCCCCGGGCTCCTGGACGCCCTTGGCCTTCACGGCGATCGCAACGTTCTTGTAACCGCCGAGATCGGATTCAACGGCGTCGAGAATTTGGGTGGACCAGCCGTGCCGCTCGGCGTAGCGCACATACATGCGTAACAGGTCGGCCGCGAAGAGTGCCGACTCCTCGCCACCCTCGCCAGCCTTCACCTCGACGATGACATCCTTATCGTCGAGGGGACCGCGCGGCAGCAGCAATGCGGTGAGCCGCTCGGCGGCAATGGCCTCACGCTCGACGAGCCCAGGAAGCTCGGCCGCAAAGGAGGCATCCTCCTCCGCGAGCTCCTTCGCGGCAGACACGTCGTCGGCGAGCGCTGCCCACTCGCGGTAACCCGCCACGACAGCACGCAGTTGCGCATACCGGCGCCCCAGGCCTCGGGCAAGCTCTTGGTCGTCATGCACCTCGGGAATCGCGAGCTGCCGCTCAAGATCGGAGTATTCGTCGATCAACTCGAGGCAGGATTCGAACATGGTCGCGCATCCTTCCCACGAGAGCCTCTGTGCGGGCTACTGCTTGCCGGATGATTCCAAAACATTGACTGAAATAGCCCCGGGCGCCGGTCGGGGGTCGACCGCGCGACGGGGGAGACACGCGGCCGACCCCGGGCCGGCGCCCGGGGGGAGAAACTACTGGTTAGGGGTCTTGCCGTAACGTGTTTCGAACTTCGCTACTCGACCGCCAGTGTCAAGAATCTTCTGCTTGCCAGTGTAGAACGGGTGACACTGCGAACATACATCGGCGTGGATCTGGCCGCTCTTCGCAGTGCTGTGAGTAGTGAACGTGCTTCCGCAGGTGCATGTCACCGTGGTCTCGACATACGCGGGATGAATATCGGCTTTCACACAAATCTCCTTGATCGGGTGCCGGGTCGATTCGCGTGGCGAGCCGTGGACCGGAACGTGACAATTATGCACGGTCATGCCCCGCTGATGAAATCCGGGCCCATCAGTCGTCGTCGCCCGATCCACCGGACGACGGTGTCGTCTTTTGCACCTGAAGCAGGAACTCCAGGTTCGTCTTTGTCTCCCTCAGTTTCGACAGGAGCAGTTCAATCGACTGCTGCTGATCGAGGGCATGGAGCACCCGGCGCAGTTTCCAGACGATCTTCAGTTCATCGGGAGCGAGCAGGAGATCCTCCTTTCGCGTACCAGAAGCATCGACGTCAACCGCAGGGAAAACCCGCTTATCGGCGAGCCTGCGGTCGAGCTTAAGTTCCATGTTGCCGGTTCCCTTGAACTCCTCAAAGATCACCTCGTCCATGCGCGATCCGGTCTCGACGAGCGCGGTGGCGAGGATCGTGAGCGAGCCGCCGTGTTCGATGTTGCGGGCCGCACCGAAGAACCGCTTCGGCGGGTAGAGCGCCGTGGAGTCGACGCCGCCCGACAGGATGCGACCTGACGCCGGCGCCGCGAGGTTATACGCGCGACCGAGCCTGGTCATCGAGTCAAGGAGCACAACCACGTCGTGGCCGAGTTCAACTAGGCGCTTCGCGCGCTCGATCGCGAGTTCGGCGATGATCGTGTGATCCTCCGCCGGTCGATCGAAGGTCGAGGCAATGACCTCGCCCTTCACCGATCGCTGCATATCGGTGACCTCTTCGGGTCGCTCATCAACAAGGACCACCATGAGGTGCGCCTCGGGGTTATTCACGGTGATGGCGTTGGCGATGGCCTGCAGCACCATGGTTTTTCCCGCCTTCGGCGGTGACACGATGAGACCACGCTGTCCCTTGCCGATCGGCGCTACGAGGTCGATGACGCGCGTCGTGAGATTGCCCGGCTCGGTCTCCAATCGCAGGCGATCTTGTGGGTAGAGCGGAGTGAGCTTGGAGAACTCCGGCCGGTTTCGGGCCGACTCCAGGTCGCCGCCATTCACGGTATCGATGCGGACGAGAGGGTTGAACTTCTCGCGACGGTCACCGTCCTTCGGCTGCTTCGTCGAGCCCGTGATCGCATCACCCTTGCGCAGGCCGTGCTTACGGACCATCGCGAGGGAGACGTAGACATCGTTCGAGCCAGGCAGGTAGCCGGTCGTACGGACGAACGCGTAGCTCTCATGGACATCGAGGATGCCGGCGACCGGCACGAGGATGTCGTCCTCGTGTATCTCGGTGTCGATGTCGTTGTAGGTGCCACCGCCACCGCCACTTCGCTGACGGTCACCCCGACCACTGCGGTCGCGGAAACGGTCACGGCCTCTTCGGCGACTGTTGCCACCGCGGTCAAAGTCACGGTCCTGATTGTCGTTGCGCTGATTGTCGTTGCGCTGATTGTCGTTGCGCGAACCTTCGCCGCGTTGACGATCTTGGCGCGGGGGCCGGTCACGTCGTTCCTCATGCTCGCCCCGCCGGGGCCGTTCGGCGTTACCACCGGATTCGGTTGTCTGATCGCTCGCGGCTGAAGCAGGCGGTGCCGACTCGGCCGGCGCAGTCTCAGTTGGCTCTTGCTTCACCCTCACGGAGCGACTGCGTCCAGACGAGACGGTCGCAGGGGCTTCTTGAGATCGGCCCTGCCGATCGCCAATCGCGGTGACGAGGTCACCCTTTCGCATTGCGCTTGAGCCGGTGATGCCCAGCTGTCCTGCAAGCGCCTTTAGTTCTGGGAGGAGCATGGAGGACAGGTTGTCGCCGCGGCCTTTGGCGCGAGCGGCTGACGTTGTTTCGGTCACGTATTTCCTTCGTGTTGTTGGTTACCCAAGGAGGCGTGAACGAAGGTCGCGGTCCCACCGGTTTCATGTATTTCGGATGAACGGTGAATTCCGGGCGAACCTTCGCGATTCAGTGCGGTGCTGTTCGGTGCGCTTCAACGCGGTGCGAACCACTACGAACGGCATCGTTGCTGATCATGATGACTTCTTTTCATTGCAGATCGCGCTGATGCTTGTCGCGGGGATTCACCTGAATTGAAGGTGCGGCGCACGGCCGACTCCTTGAGAGTGATGTCACCATAACACGCCACCGCCCCCCATCACAGGCGGGTGGGGTCAACTGGCACTTCACGCGCCCCATGGTGCGCGACAGCGCATTCGACAACCCCCCACGATGGGTCGGCGAGTGCACCGATGCGAGAGGCATCCTGGCGCCGCGGGAGAGCAAGGACTGTAGGCCCCGCACCCGAGATAACCGCTGGAATCGACTCGGCCCGAAGCCGCTCGATCAATGCGATTGAGGGCGCGTACATCGTGCGCCGAGCTTCCTGGTGCAGGCGATCCCGAGTGGCCTCGAGGAGGAGACTCGGGTCACGGGTCAGGGCGTGGACGAGGAGCGCTGCGCGCGCGATGTTGAAGGAGGCATCCTCGAAGTCGATCCGCGCAGGCAGTGCTATTCGGGCCTTCGATGTTGGGACTGCATCGCCAGGAATCGCAAGTACTGGAACAACTTCCGGGTGAACATCGAGTTTCACCGTGCCCGCGTTACCGCTCTCGCAGAGCCATGAGAAGTTGAGCCCGCCGTAGAGGGCGGCCGCGATGTTGTCGGGATGCGCCTCCATTCGCAGGGCGAGTTGAAGCAGGTCGTCATCGGTGAGCACGGCCGGGCCGTCGCTCACCATTGCGCGCGCGAGAACGAGGCCGCCAATAATCGCCGCTGCTGATGATCCCATTCCGCGCCCGTGCGGGATCGCATTCCTACATCGCAGCACGAAGCCGGCCGGCTGCACGTCCATCGCAGTGAACGCGAGGGCCATCGATCGGGCAACGAGATGAGAGGCGTCGAGCGGCACCTCGCCCGCGCCCTCGCCGGATACCTCGATGAGCACGCCGGCATCATCGGAGATCATCGCGACGTATTCGTCGCACACGTCAAGGGCCAGACCGCCGCAGTCAAAGGCAGGGCCCAGGTTTGCGCTCGAGGCGGGCACGACAACGCGCACTGCCTCCCGACGAAAGCATGGCACGCTCAGGCCTCGAGGCCGAGCGCTCGCGCCGCTGCTGACACGTCGACTGGGATGATCACGGGATCACTCGCCCCCTCCAACGCCCACTGGGGATCCTTCAGCCCATTGCCCGTGAGCGTGCACACGATCGACTGCCCGGCGTCAAGGCCCCCCGACGCATGTCGCTTGAGAAGACCAGCGACCCCGGCAGCACTGGCCGGCTCGCAAAAGAGGCCCTCCTTGGCGGCGATCAGTCGATAGGCCGCGAGGATCTCCTCGTCGGTCACCGAGTCGATGAGGCCCCCAGATTCGTCGCGCGCGGCGATCGCGAAGTCCCATGAGGCCGGATTGCCAATACGAATTGCCGTCGCGATGGTCTCTGGGTTCGGGACGGGGGCACCGTTGACGAGCGGTGCCGCACCGGCCGCCTGGAATCCCCACATGCGCGGAGTGGAGGCGGCTAGGCCGTCGCGATGGTACTCCGTGTAGCCACGCCAATAGGCGGTGATGTTGCCTGCGTTTCCGACGGGCAGGCAATGGATGTCGGGGGCCCCTCCGAGCATGTCGACGATCTCGAAACTCGCGGTCTTCTGTCCCTCAATCCGAACCGGGTTCACGCTGTTGACGAGGGCAACCGGGTAGGTGTCGGAGAGCTTGCGAGCGACGAGCAGGCAATCATCGAAGTTGCCATCGACCTGCAAAAGGACCGCCCCGTGAACGATCGCTTGGGCGAGTTTGCCCATCGCGATCTTTCCTTGCGGCACAAGGACTGCGCAGACCATTCCGGCCTTGACGGCGTAAGCTGCCGCGCTCGCCGATGTGTTACCCGTCGACGCGCAAATGACCGCCTTCGCGCCGTCTTCTGCTGCCTTCGAAATCGCCATCGTCATTCCGCGGTCCTTGAAGGAGCCGGTCGGATTCGCGCCCTCGAATTTCAGCCACACCTCGCAGCCGGTCATTTCGCTTAGATTGCAGGCATAGACAAGCGGGGTTCCCCCCTCTCGAAGCGTGACAACCGGGGTGGCGCTGCTGACGGGCAGACGATCGCGGTACTCCTCGATGAGCCCTCTCCACTGGTGTGCCATGGCTACTCCCCCACCTCGCCCTCGACCCGCATGACACCAACAACACGCTTCACGGTATCGAGTTCGCGCAGCCTGTCGACGGTCCGGTGGAGGGCGTCGTCGGTCGCGCGATGGGTGCGGACGATGAGCCCGGCCTCGTCGCCGTGGCCATCTTGGCGCACCACCTGGATGCTCACCCCGTTGTCAGCAAAGGCAGAGGCGATCGACGCGAGAACACCAGGCCGGTCAGCTACGTCGAGGTTCACGTAGTAGCGGGTAAGGGCCTCACCGATCGGGAGAACCGGGAGTCCGGTGTAGGTGCTCTCCCCCGGCCCGACCGAACCCGTGACTCGGTTACGCGCAGCCGCCACGAGGTCACCGAGCACAGCACTCGCAGTCGGGGCCCCACCTGCACCCCGGCCATAGAACATCATCTCGCCAGCAGCCTGCGCCTCAATGAACACGGCGTTGAACGCTAGCCGGACGCTAGCGAGCGGATGGTCCCTCGGGATCATCGCCGGGTGCACTCGCACGATGATCCCGCCGCCATCGGCGCTCAACTCGGCGACCGCGAGGAGCTTGATGACGAAGCCCATCTTCTGCGCCGCGTGGACATCGTCGAGCGTGACCTTGGAGATCCCCTCGCAAT
Organism: Candidatus Nanopelagicales bacterium; assembly: GCA_040398845.1. Classification (GTDB taxonomy): domain Bacteria; phylum Actinomycetota; class Actinomycetes; order S36-B12; family S36-B12; genus WLND01. The sequence continues at coordinate 135,818 of JBBATH010000005.1, forward strand.
AGACGTCGGCGAGAGTGACGCGGGTGTGAAAGGCCAGCTCCGCAAGGATCGCGGCCTTGGCTGCGGCATCGTGGCCGTCGACATCGAGCGTGGGATCAGCCTCGAGGTAGCCGAGCGCGTCAGCCTCAGCAAACACCGTCGCATAATCGGCGTCCTGCTCGTCCATCTTGGTGAGCATGTAGTTCGTGGTGCCATTGACGATGCCGAGCACCTTCGTGACCCGGTCGCCGGCGAGCGATTCGCGCAGCGGGCGGATGAGTGGGATCGCCCCGGCGACCGACGCCTCGAAGTACAGGTCGACGCCGTTGCGCGCAGCCGCCGCGTAGAGGGTTGCACCGTCAGCAGCAAGCAGGGCCTTATTCGCGGTGACGACGCTCGAGCCCGCCTCCATCGCGGCGAGGATCAACGCCCGGGCCTCCTCGATGCCGCCCATCACCTCGACCACGATGTCGGCCCCGCTCTTGGCCAGGGTCATCGAGTCGTCGGTGAGGAGCGCCGGATCTATGCCGGGTCTGGCCTTCCCGAGGTCGCGAACGGCAACTCCCGTGAGCTGAACGGGAGCGCCCACCCTCGCCCGAAGGTCGGTGGCCGTCTCGGTCAGGAGCCGCGCGACCTGCGTGCCGACGGTGCCACCACCGATGAGCGCAATGGTGATGACGCGGTCTGGGTTCACGGGGGTCAAGGACACGTGTGCAAGCCTCTCAGGTGCGTGGGTGCGCGGGCCAACTGGATGACGAGTGGGTGCAACGGGCAGGTCTCAGGCTCCCGGATCGAGGGCGAGGAGGTCGTCAAGTGTCTCACGCCGAAGGACCGTCGAGCAGGCACCGTCCTTCACCGAGATCACCGCCGGACGCGGCAGGTAGTTGTAGTTCGAGGCCATCGAGCGGCAGTAGGCACCAGTTGCGGCAACCGCGACGAGGTCGCCGGGTGCGATGTCAGCGGGTAGCCAGGCATCGCGCACGACGATGTCGCCGGACTCGCAGTGCTTGCCCACGACCCGCGAGAGCATCGGCTCTGCGGTCGAGACCCGCGAGGCTAGGACGACGGTGTAGTCAGCGTCATACAGGGCAGTGCGGATGTTGTCACTCATACCCCCGTCGACGGAGACATAGGCGCGGACCACCCCACCATCGAGTTCGACTGGTTTGACCGTGCCGACCTCATAAAGAGTGATGCCAGCCGGCCCGATGATCGCCCGGCCCGGCTCGAAGGCAAGCGCCGGGCGGCTAATCCCCGCGGCGGTGCACTCCCTCGTCACGACGGCCCCGATCTGTCGGGCCATCTCAGCGACGTCGAGCGGGTCATCTGCCTCGGTGTACGCGATCCCCATCCCGCCACCGAGGTTGAGCTCCGACACCTCGACCCCTTGCTCGGCCATGAGTCGTCTCGCAAGGCCGACCACGCGCGAGGCCGCCACCTCGAAGCCAGCCGCGTCGAAGATCTGCGAGCCGATGTGGGAGTGAATCCCCACGAATTCAAGCGATGACAGCTTGACGATTCGACGGACGGCCTCATCGGCAACCGTCGAAGAGATTGACAGACCGAACTTCTGGTCCTCGTGCGCTGTCGCGATGAACTCGTGGGTGTGCGCCTCAACCCCGACCGTCACGCGGACGAGCACCGGCTGGACGACCCCGGCCCGACTCGCGGCATCGGCAACGCGCACGATCTCATCGAAGGAGTCGATGACGATACGTCCGACTCCGCCCGCGATCGCCGCTTCAATCTCAGCCATCGATTTGTTGTTGCCATGCATGAGGATCAGCTCGCCCGGCACACCTGCACGCAGCGCCACCGCGAGCTCGCCTCCAGACGCTACGTCGATCCCGAGACCCTCCTCACTCACCCACCGGGCGACAGCCGTCGAAATGAACGCCTTGGCGGCGTAGTAGACCATCCGGGCACCGGCCTCGTGGTAGGCCTCGCGGTAGCAGCGTGCCCGCTCGCGCACGTCCGCCTCATCGAGGACGAACAGCGGGGAGCCGAACTCGGCGACAGCATCGCGGCAGTCAACCCCGCCCACCGCAAGGGCGCCGTATTCAACCCGCTCGCTACTCATCGGCCAAACGGACGCCACAAGGCGGCCGAGGTCATCGATGGTCGGGACCGGGCCGATACCCGATGACGAAGGGGAGGCGTCGCCGTAGCGAGGGCCTGCAGGATGGGCGCGCACAATCGAAGGCTAAGGCACGACGGGGACCGCCCGCCTACCGACACTACTTGACCGTGTAACGCTTCGTGAAGGTGCACGCCGCGTACTTGCCCGTTGCCGGAGCCGAGATGACAACCCGGGCGGAGAGCGGCATGCCGGGACGAATAAGGACGTAGGTCCTCTTCCCCACCCGCGTTGTCTCGCAGTAGGCAACGTCGCCCATCGGCGCAGAGCGCATCACGGGCGAACAGAGCACCTGCACGTCGGCGAACACGCCGGAGTTCATCCGGACACGAGTCGGCATAAGCAGGTTGCGGCCGCCCAGAAGCTCATCGGGGAGGATGAACCCCTTTCTGGGGCGCTGGGGTATTCCCGGACAAGCCGAGGATGACTTTGCCGCCGTTCCCTCCGAGCACAGGGTGAGCGCTGCCGACCGAACCGAAATCCCAACCGACACAGACCTCACCTGAGAGGTGGGCGTGTAGCCGTTCATCTGAATGACGTACTCGCCCGGGGGAAGGGTTGGGGGCCCGGTGACGCTGCCCGAGAAGCTTCCGTCAGGGTTCACCGGGATCGAGCCCAGAGAGGTGAGCGGATTGAGGATGTATAACTCGATGGAGGTGCCGGGCGCATAGCCATCGCCACTCGTCGCGACCTTCTCCTTCGGCGCAACGATTGGTGCTCCACCGGGAGTCAGCGGCAGTGGCGTGCCCGCCGGTGTCGTCCCTCCGATCTCAACCTTGAACTCGGGCCCGGAGACCTCAACCTTCGTGGACTTCTCGATCTTGTTCGTCACGGTTTTCGTCGGCTCGCCCTCGATAAGCGTAATGTCCCTGCCGGGTTTCACCTTCTCGGTCTCCGGCTTCTTCACCGGACCAACGCCCGGAGACGTCGCTGGAGTGGTTGTCGGCGTTGTGGTCGTTGCGGTCGTTGTGGTCGTTGTGGTCGTTGTGGTCGTTCCACCACCGCTCGAACCGCCACCGCCTGAGCTGCACGCAGAAGTGGCGAACGACAAGAACTGTCCCCAATAGGTCCCCGACGAATTGGTGCCCACGACGCGGAAGTAGTAGGTAGTACCGCAAGTTAGACCCGTCACCACCGCACTCGTCGGAGTTGAGGGCGAACTCACCGGGGTCGTCGTGGTGAGGGTGCCGTCGGGATCTGTTCCGTATTCGAAGTTCGCACTCGTGGGGGTGGTGAGTGCCAATGTTCCGTTGAGCTGCGCTTGAGTCTGCGCGACCGAACTCGCCGCTACTGTCGTCACCTCAGCCGTAAAGCCTGCAACGAGGATACTCGAGGTTGGCACCGCCGCTTGCGGGGTCGTGGAAGAATAAGGATCAAGCCCCACGTCGAGGGTGTCAATGTCCGAGTTGGCATCCGACGCGGGCACGCCTGCGTTCACATTGAGGTTGTAGAGCGCTTGCGCGCTGGGGACAGCAGAAGTGCCAGCTACACCCTTGCAAAGGGCGACAGCGGTGGAATAATTCGTATCCGCCGTGGACAACGTCGTGGCCGTTCCAAAGTTGGTGCTGGTGATCCAGTTCCCAGCACTGCCTGATTGAGCCGTTGAGCTAGGAGTTGGCCATTCGGGTGCCCAGTTCAGTCCGGCGAAAGACTGTCCCGTCGCATAATTGAAGGGCGGGATGATGTCGCCCCACCACTTTCTGTTAGAAGCGTAAGTAGCTAATGATTGGTAGGGGCCGGAGCCAGAATACGTAGGTGAACCCGATATCGGGTTCACTAGATTCGTGCTCGTGGTGTTGTGGTCTCTGTGCCCATTGCCGCCGCCGCTGCCGATCACGGAGTTCACCGACACCGTGATCAACACATACGGATTGGTTGTTGCCCTAGTCCGATGGCAGATGGTTAACTTTGTAACTTCAGCCGCAGAGACGACGACGGTCACGTTTCCGGTGGAAACGGTGGCGCCGACTGTGGCGGTCACGGCAAAGGTGGATGTGCCAACGACTGTTGGTGTTCCGCTGAGAATTCCAGTGTTCGCAAGCGTGAGCCCGGTCGGAAGGGTGCCGGAGTCGAGGGCGTAGGAGTTGGCGGTTGCCCCCGTCGCCACGAATATGTAGGTGTAAGCCGCGCCTTCAGTTCCAGATCCCGGAGTCCTGGCCGTCCACACATTGGCCGCTTGTACAATCGTGATCGTTGTGGTGATCCCACCGGTTGTTTTCGACAAGGTCGCGAGTGTGGTTCCGGCAGATGTCGCACCCGTGTAGTTGTTCAGGTTCCGCGTCTCCGAGTTATTGCCGTTCTCCCAAAATGGACTCGTCGTCAGAGGCGTTTGCCCGGTAAAGGCGGTTCAGACAGAAGAGCAGCCATTGCAGTTGGTGTAGCGAACTGCAAGGTTGTCCGCCGAGGCAAGCGCGCTCGGCACAGTCGACGTCGCAGACCCCGCCGAGCAGTCGATTATGTCGGTCGTCACCGTCGCTACTGCAGAGGCCGATGGCGCAAGCCCCACGCCTATACCCACGCTTCCGGCGACGACAGACCCTACAACGACAGCTAGGGCAACGCGTGGGACTCGCAAAAACATCTCCTCGGTCAGCTAACCCCAGATTCAGCTCGGGGATGGATCGCCTGAATGCTGAGAACCCCGCACCTTTACGGGAATTACACTCATAAACTCAATTAGAACACACGGGAGGCGCCGATTCCGTCAAAGTGGTGGCTATCCCTCACAAAAGTGGTCGCGATGTTTTCTGCAACCACTACATACGTTCGGGTGCGCCTACCCCGAGCAAGCCCAGCCCATTCGCGATCACTTGGCGGGTCGCAGCACATAGCCACAACCGCGCAAGATGCTCTCCACTCAGCTCCTCGTCACCCCGCGGGAGCACGCGGCAGGCGTCGTAGAAGCGGTGATAGGTGGAGGCCAGCGCCTCGAGATAGCGGGCGATCCGGTGCGGCTCGCGCAGCTCCGCAGCACTAGCGACCACTCGCGGGAACTCTGCGAGTGCACCGAGCAGCTCGTTCTCCCGCTCGTGCACAAGCAGGCTCGGGTCGAAGCCCCCTGCGCGCCAGTCGATGCCGAGGTCAGCCGCGTTTCGCAGGACTGACGAAACGCGCGCGTGCGCGTACTGAACAGTGAACACCGGATTGTCGTTGGTGCGCAGCTTGATGACCTCGAGGTCAACTGTTAGCGGGGAGTCAACCGGGTACCTGATGAGTGAGTAGCGGGCAGCATCGACCCCGACCTCATCGACAAGCTCCTCGAGCGTGACGATGGTGCCGGCCCGCTTTGAGAGCTTGACCTCCTCACCCGCTCTCGTGATCTTCACGAGCTGGCCGATGAGCACCTCGACGTTGTCGTCCATGTCATCGCCAGCGCACGCCGCGACAGCCCGCAGACGGTTCACATAACCGTGATGATCGGACCCGAGCAGGTAGACGCACAGGTCGAATCCGCGCTCGCGCTTATCGACGTAGTAAGCGGTGTCGGAGGCGAAGTAGGTGTACTCACCATCCGCCTTGATGAGGACCCGGTCCTTATCGTCGCCGAAGTCGGTGGTGCGCAACCACACTGCGCCGTCGCGCTCAAAAACGTGGCCGTGCTCGCGGAGCTTCTCGAACCCATGCTCGACCGCATTCGAGTCGTGAAGCGAACGCTCGGAGTACCAGACGTCGAAGACCGTTCGAAAGGAAGCGAGCACAGCCTGCTGCTGCGCGAGCTGCCTGGCGTAGGCGGCCTCCCGGAATGCCGGCATCTGCTCATGGGGGGGCAGGGTAAGCAAGTCCGGTTGCTCCGCAATGACTTCTGCCGCGAGTTCGAGAATGTAGCCCCCTTGATAACCATCCTCTGGGACGTGTTGGCCGTGCGCTGCCGCCATGACCGACGCACCGAATTTATCCATCTGGACGCCGCGGTCATTGATGTAGAACTCCTTGGCGACCGTCGCGCCGGCGGCCGTGAGAACGCGGGCCAGAGCGTCGCCAACGGCGGCCCAACGGGTGTGACCGAGGTGGAGCGGCCCGGTCGGGTTTGCCGAGATGAATTCAACATTCACGACCCGACCTGCGAGGGCATCGCCATAGCCGAACAGCTCACCGGCCTCAATGATTCTGCGAGCAACCTCGCCCTGGGCCGCGGTATCAAGGGTGATGTTGATGAAGCCCGGGCCCGCGACGTCAGCTGACGCGATGCCGTCAATATCGACGAGCGCCGCCGCCAGTTGCTCGGCGATGACCCGGGGTGCAAGACCCGCCTGCTTCGCGAGGGTCAGGGCCACGTTCGTGGCATAGTCGCCGTGCTCACGCGACTTCGGTCGCTCGATGTGGACTTCGGTTGGCACGTCGATCGAAAGACGTCCAGCCGCGACAAGACCAGCGAGGGCTTCACGGACACAGGCTGAGATCGCTTCAGGAGTCACCGCGCGAGCGTATCCGCACGGCGGGCCGTCGCCGATCAATGGACGGTTCCTGACCACCAGCCAAGCGAGGTGGAGGGCTCAACCAATGAGCCCTCCACCACTGTCGCCAGCGTTCATCCCCCGACGAGGCGGCGACACATGCGTTATGGGCCGCAATGTCCGCGTTCAACCTTCATTCATGGGATTGAGGCGTAGATCACACTCGAGCGCGTTCCTGTCGCTCGGCCTCGATCTCCGCGCCGATGAGCAACCCGACGAAGCACAGATACAGCCAAAGGAGCACAACGAGCGCAGATCCGAAGACGAGGATCGCGGCGCCGAGCGTCCCTGAGAGGCTGGCATACACGCCGACCCCTGCGCTCGAGCCCATGACCCACACGGCGGCGACCAATGGACCTATAGACCGGATCGGCACCGGGCCAATGTCATTGGGACCCCTTCGGATGAGCCACCAGGCTCCCAGCCAGACGACCACCGAGACGATGACCCAGTCGACCCACCCAATCCCGGTGAAGAGTCGCGCGTTTGTGATGCCAAGTGCTGCGAGGATCTTTGGGACGATCGTGAGGACGACGATGACGCCTACCGCGCCAATGATGCCGACGAGCGTGATCACCGACGACAGCAGCCGCTCCAATATCCCCTGGTAGCGCTCGGGAACTCCGAAGGCCGCATTGAGTGCTATCCGGAATCCGTAAACCATCCTCGACGCCGCATACACGGCGATGACGAGGCTCACAATCGAGGTAATCGTCACTGTGCTCCCGGATGATCGCTCAACAAGGTTCACGATCGAATCGATGAACGGTCCTGCCACCTGCGTCACATTCGGAGCTGAACCTATCGCCGTCGTGAGTGTCGCCCGGAGCTCCTCCGGGGTTACGAAAAGGCCAGCGATGCCGCCGACCACGACCGCGGCCGGCGCGATCGACAGCGCCACGAAGAAGGCGAGGCCGCCCGCAGAGAGGGAGCCACGATGCATTGCGAACCGCCGGGAGATCACCAGGCAGTACGCCACCAACCTGCCTATCCGTTCACGCATTCGCACATCCTCGCACTCGGCCGGCGCAGGCCTTCAGCACACGCTGATAGCCTTTGCTCTTCGCCCTCGTAGCTCAGTGGATAGAGCGCCGGTTTCCGGTACCGTAGGTCGCAGGTTCAAATCCTGCCGGGGGCACCCATTCCAGGCTTAAGCCCTCGTTTGACTCTCCCCGCGAAATCCAAACTCATGGCAAGGGCAGACCATCCGCGTTAATGTAACATTACTCGCGCAGCTACTTATGTTACATTATCACCCATGAGCGCACATCGGAGGAGAAATTTAGCCCTCGCCGCCCTGACCGCAGTCACGTCAGGAACTCGTGCCTGTGACGCCGAGACTGAGCAAGTCGACTTCAAGGTGGAGCTCGGTACACGCGACCGCGGAGGAGCCCACCAGATCATCTCTGCCACGCACGAGCCCGCCGCTCAAGCCCTCGCCGAAGAAGTCGGATGCCTGGCCAACAGCCTGTCCGGCGGCGTGCTCATAATCGGAGTTGAAGACCGCGTTGGTGGACCGGCTGCCCTCGTCGGTGCGCAAAGTGACTCAGCATGGCTCAAGGCACGGATTCACGCACTAACGTCACCGCACTACACGGTGGATATCGAGGAATTCCTCGAGCTAGGCGCCCGACTCCTCCTCATCGACGTGCCGCCCGCGCTGGAAGAGATTCGAGCCGGTGGAAAGCTGAGGGCCAGAATCGGTTCATCGTGCGAGGAACTGTCCGGTGACCGCGCGAGGGAGTTTCTCGAGCGTCGGCGCGGTTACGACTGGAGTGCCGAGCCATCCGGTGTCCGGCTCTCACAGGCAACACGTGCGGGCTTGGCGTCTGCCCGAGCGAAGTATCAGGCTGCAAAAGGCGTGGCACCGGCGAGCGACCGTGAACTCGTTCGCCGGCTCGGGGTGCTTGTCGGGGGCGGATCTGAGGCTGATCCCGAACTCACTCGAACTGGGGCGCTCCTTCTCGCTCCATTAGACCCCGGGATCGAGCAGCTCGTCGTGCTCGACGTTCCATCGGAGGGCAGGCCGTCTCGCCACTCGGTGCGCGGTCCGGCACCGCTTCTTGAGCTGTTCGATGAGGCGTGGGCACAGCTGACCGGACGATCCTTCCCCGAAACCGTCACGGTTGTCGGTGCGGGCCGCCGGCTCATGAGAGCCATACCCGACTACGCCCTGCGCGAGGCACTTATCAACGCCATCATGCACCGCGACTACCGACTGTCGCGCTCGGCCATAACCGTCCACGCGATCAACGGCATGACCCTCAAGGTGAGCTCACCCGGCGGGTTTGTCTCCGGGCTGAGTGCCGACCGACTCATCACAGCTCCATCCACACCCCGGAACCCGGCGTTGGCTGCAGCCATGCGTGTGCTCGGTCTTGCGGAGCGCGAGGGTGTCGGAATTGACATCATGTACGAGCAAATGATCCGTGCCGGGCATCCTGCTCCAATCATCACCGAGCGCGATGGCGAGGTGGTCGTGACGTTACGCGGCGGTCGACCCGACGCCGAACTTCTCGTATTCTTCGACGAGCTCGCTGCCCGAGATCAATCCCTAGACGGCGTGCGCACCGCGATGGCTATCACGGCGCTCTTCGCCGCCACCCCCCTACGCGCAGAGGGACTTGCCTCGATCGCTCAATGCACTACAGCCGAGGCGAACCAGACCCTTGCTGCCCTCGAATCGGCAGGAGAGCTTCGCCGACTCGTCCGATCGGGTCGTGCCTACGCACTCACTGAAGCAGCTCGCGAGCGATTTCACTCACGCCTTCGATACACACCACGACGAGCACTCGATCAGCATGCTGATCTTGTCCGCGCTTATCTCGATTCGCAGCCGCAAATCGGCCGAGAGGACGCATCGGCTCTTCTGGGGGTTGCCGAGAATTCAGCATCACGAATCCTCGCCCAATTGACCCGACACGGGTTGATCGAACCCGTCTCCAATCCGCGGGGCGCCGGCGTGCGCTATCGGCTCGTCTCACCTTCAACTTCATCGCCGTCTCCGAATAGTGTTGACTAATCGCCTGATGACGACAACGACCCTCACCCGTCCGCACTACGCGGCAACCGGATCAAGCCTGTACGCGATCATCCTTGCAATCTTCTGCAGCGTCCTGATCATCTCGAACATCGGTGCGACAAAGCTCATCGTATTCGGCCCGCTCATCACCGACGGCGGCGTCTTCCTTTTCCCGCTCACGTACCTCATCGGCGACATCCTCAGCGAGGTCTACGGCTGGAAGGCAGCAAGGCGAGCAATCATCCTGGGCTTCGCAATGGCCATCCTCGCGGCGGTCACCTTCTACCTCGTCCAACTCTCACCCCCGGCCGATGGTTACGAGAACCAGGCCGCATTCGAGGCAGTCCTCGGCTTCGTCCCCCGCATCGTCCTCGCGAGCATCTGTGGGTTCCTCGTCGGGCAACTCCTCAACGCCTACGTCCTGGTGAGGATCAAGGAGCGCACGAAGGAGAAGTACCTGTGGGCACGGCTCGTCGGTTCGACCGTCGTGGGCGAGTTCGCCGACACCCTCGTGTTCTGCACCATTGCGTTCTACGGGGTCATCACGGGCGCCGAGTTCGTGAACTACGTCATCGTCGGGTATGTGTACAAGACCCTCCTCGAGATCGTCCTGCTCCCGATCACCTACCCGGTCATCCGGGCGGTTAAGCGGCGCGAGCCAACCTACGAACTCCAGACCGCTATTTGAGGTAGCTGCCTAGGAAATCGGCTTTGTATTCGGCGAAACTTCCCTCGATGATGCTCTCGCGCATCACGTCGATCATGCGGACAATGAAACGCTCATTGTGGATCGTGGCCAGGGTCGACGCGAGCATCTCTTTCGCCTTGAACAGGTGGTGGACGTAGGCGCGGGTGTGGTGCAAGCAGGTGTAGCAATCGCACGCCTCATCGATCGGACGGAAGTCGCGCTTGTAGCCCGCATTCGTGATGTGGAACCGGCCCAGCGGGTGGTAGACGGTGCCATTGCGGGCGATGCGCGACGGCGCAACACAATCAAAGGTGTCGGCGCCGTTCTCGACGCCCGTGAAGACGTCCTCCGGCTCGCCAATCCCTAGGAGATGACGCGGCTTGTCCTCTGGGAGTTCTTCGTTGACCCAGCGGACGATCGTTCCGAGTTCGGTCTTCTCGAGCGCTCCTCCGATGCCGAACCCGTCGAAATTGAGTGTCGCGAGATCCCGGGCCGCCTTGCGGCGCAGGTCCTCGTACTGCGCGCCCTGGACCACCCCGAAGAGCGCCTGATACGGCCGGTGGCTGCGCTCGCGGGTCAGCCGTTCGTGCTCAACCACGCACCGCTTCGCCCACGCAAAGGTTCGGTCGAGCGATCGCTCTTGGTACTCCCGGGTGTTCATGAGGGTCGTGCACTCATCGAACGCGAACATGATGTCGGCGCCGATCTGGTGCTGCACCTGCATCGACACCTCGGGGGTGAACCGGTGGAATGACCCGTCGAGATGCGACTTGAACGTCACCCCGTCATCGTCGACATGCGCGAGCCGGTCCTTGCCATTGGCGATGACGTCGTCCGTTCGGACCGTCTTCGCGTCCATTGCAAGAACCTTCTTGAACCCCACCCCGAGCGAGAGAACCTGGAAACCGCCGCTGTCAGTGATCGTCGGCCCGTGCCAGCCCATGAACGCCGAGACTCCGCCGGCCTCATCGACGACATCGGTCCCGGGCTGCAGGTACAGGTGGTAGGCGTTCGCGAGGATCACCTGGGCACCGAGTTCGCGCATCGTCTCGGGCAGCACCGCCTTCACCGTGGCCTTCGTGCCGACCGGCGTGAATGAGGGGGTGCGGATCTGGCCATGCGGCGTCGTGATGACTCCGGCACGCCCCAGCAAGGGTCCGTTTGGCCCATCTGGGAGACGGCCAGCAATCTCGAAGAAGTCGCTCACGATTCGCGTGCTACCTCAGCGGTAATCTCAACGACCTCGCCGCCGCGAACCGGGCCGATGATGCGAGCCGCGATTCGGCCTTCCCGGTCGATGATGACGGTGCTTGGCAGCGCTTTTGCCGGAACTCCGGGGATCGTCGCAAGCATGGCGCCGTCAGCGTCGACGATGCTCGAGTACGGCATCCCGGTCGATTCGACGAACCCGCTCGCAGCTGCGGCCTCGTCGCTCACGTTGAGCCCGAGGAACAGGACGTCGTCGGGGTCTGCTCCCTCGTATGCGGCGACGAGGAGCGGGATCTCCTCGCGGCAAGGCTCGCACCACGACGCCCAATTGTTGAGGACGACAACCCGTCCAGCTCCGTCAGCGATCGAACCGGTGCCGCCCGCGAGGAGCGGACCGGAGATGACCGGCATCAACTCGCGGTCGGCGGGCGCGATCCGTGTGATGCCGACGGCTCCCGCCCCAGGGGTGCGACCGCAGGCCGCCAGGGCGAAGACAGCCATGACGCACAGCACCGCACCGAGTCGCTTCACGAAGGACATCCTGCACCGCCGGAGACTAGCCTCGATGCATGGCTTCCCCGCATGCGGCATTCACCTCGTCTGATACCTGGAACTCGGTCTCGCCACGGCTCATCAGCGCCCGGCGCATCACCCTCGGCCTCACCTTCATCCTCGTGGCCGCCGGCGTTGCCGTCCTTCTCATCCTTCCTGAGGTCCCGCGGGCCGTGGGCTGGTCGGTGGCCGGCGTTGCCGTCATTGCCTTCGCATGGCTGTGGTGGCTCATTGGGCGCAGGGTCCGCTCCTACGGTTACGCCGAACGCGACGACGACCTGCTCGTGAGGAGTGGGATCCTCGTTCGACGCCTCGTCATCGTGCCCTACGGACGCATGCAGCTCGTCGACGTCACCGCGGGGCCAATCGACCGGATGCTCGGGGTGACGACGGTGCAGCTCCACACTGCCGCCGCCACCACCGATGCGACCATCCCCGGCCTTGAGCCGATGATCGCCGCCGCGCTCCGCGACCGGCTCGCTAGGCGGGGCGAGATGCGCGGGGCAGGGCTCTAGGCATGGCTCTGGGCATACGGGTGCCAGGACCCGGCCGCATCGACCAGCATGGCCACACCCGGGTCCACCCCGTGACCCCCCTTATCCACGCAGTGTCGACGATTCCCGTCATCATCGTCACCCTCATCGCGCTGTCCGGGCCCCTAGTCAGCGCCTTCGGAGACTGGCCGCTGGTCGGCATCATTGCTGCAACGCTTGTCGGATGCTCGGCCGTCGCGGCCCTCTCCTGGCGTCACCGCTCCTACTGGTTCGACGAGGACGGCGACTTCCGCATGGACTCCGGCATTCTTCGCCGCCAGCAACGCAGGCTCCAGCTCTCACGGCTTCAGTCGATCGATGTCGTCCAGCCCCTCGCCGCGCGCCTCTTCTCGATGGCCGCAGTCACCCTCGAGGTCGCAGGCGGATCCGACTCGCGCGTCCAACTTCGATACTTGCCGCTGGTGGAGGCTCGCGAGCTTCGCATCGCGGTGCTCGCACGAGCCGGTGGACTCGACCACGCCGCAGGCGAGGCGCCCGAGGACGTCATCGCCTTCGTCCCACCCGGCCAGCTCGCCCTGTCACTGCTCCTACGCACGAGCACTGCTGGCCTCGTCGTCCTTACCGCACTCACCTTGTTCGGCACGGTTTTCACCGAGGGCTGGGGCGGGATTCCGCTCGCCATCGTCACAGGCGGCGTCCCCGCGTTCCTCATCGCCACCGAGTTCATGAAGTACTTCAACTTCACGGTCGCCGAGTCGCCCGACGGCCTGCGGCTCCGATTCGGCCTCGTGCAGACCCAGACGCGCACCGTGCCGGCGGGGCGGGTGCAGGCTGTCAGCCTCGTCGAGCCGCTCCTGTGGCGCCGTCAGGGCTGGGTCCGCGTTCAGCTCAACGTCGCGGGCGTCGATACCGGCAACGACAAGGGTGAGGAGACCATCCTCACCCCCGTCTCCGACCGCGTGACCGCAGCGCGCCTCATCGAGCGGGTGCTGCCTGGGGTCGACCTCGATGACCTCATCTGGTGCATGGCGCCGCCTCGCGCCCGGTGGCGCTCACCAGTGCAGTGGGGGCAGCTCGCGGTGGCGTGGACCGATGTCGTCTTCGCTGCGAGGGCCGGACGCATCACCCGCCACCGTGCTTACATCCTGCATGCGCGTACCCAGTCGGTCCGGCTGACCAACGGGCCGTGGGAACGGGCTCTGGGCCTTGCATCGGTGCATGTCGACTCGACCAAGGGACCGGTGCGGATCAGCGGCCTTCGCCTCGACTCCGAGTTCGCAGCCCAGGTGGCTCAGGAGCAGGCGGACCGCGCCCGCACCGCGAGGGCGAGGGACACCGGCGTCGGGCCCGCGGGTCCGCAGGTGCCAGACTCTCCCCATGGCAACGACTGATTCACCCTCGACCAGCCCTGACCCGAGCACTCCTGACCCCAATGATCCACGCGAGCGGTTCCGACTGGCGCTCGAGGCAAAGAACAGCAAGGGCGGCTTCGGCGCGAGCTCCAGTGAGTCAGGGTCGCAGTCGGGTAAGGACCAGTCGAACCGTACCGGCGGCAAGCGCGAGTTCCGCCGCAAGAGCGGCTAACCCTCCATCTTTCCTTCGTCGGCCTCGCCCGCGAGCCCCTGAAGAAACTCCTCCACCATCGCCGCGATCTCATCGCCGGTCGGCACTCCGCCAGCCGGGGCCAGATCCGCGAGCCCGCCACCAGCACCACTTTGCAGATGGGCCATCTGGTCGTACTGCTGCTCGAGAGCAGAGACCACGGTCGCGAACTCGTCGTTACCCTCGAGTTGCTGGGCGATCTCACGCTCCGCTCGGGCGGCAGCCGGCACGAGGTTGCCCCTCGGCACACTCATGGCCGTGACGTTCGCGAGACCGTCAAGCAATGCGGTGGCAGCATTCGGATACTCGAACTGGACGAGGTAGTGGGGAACCTGCGCGGTGATCCCCATTGAGGGGGTGCCGCGCTCGCCGAGGCGTAGTTCGAGCATCGCCGACACATGCCCGGGCACCTCGATCTCGCCGAGGACAGATGGATGGTTCTCAAGGAGCGATGGCTCACTTCCGTGCACGGTGATGCCGAGCGGACGGGTATGGGGGGCCGGCCAAGGCACCGCGGTCAGGCCAATGGCGAGCCGAACGCCAAACCGGTCGACGATCTGCTCAACCGCCGCGATGAACCGCTGCCACTGGTAGTCAGGCTCAGGGCCGACGAGCAGAAGGAACGGAACACCGCTGGAGTCGGTCACCTCGTGCAGGGTTATCTGCGGGATCTCGACGGACGCGAAGTGATCGACGACATACGACATTCGCGGTCGCCTCGCACGATAGTCGAAAACCTCGTCAACATCGAAGGTGGCGATCAGCCGGTGCTCGCACGAGGCCAGCAGGTGATCCGCAGCCAAACGCACGCCCGCCCCAGCATCGACGAAGCCGGCGAACGCGTAGACAAGCACGGGGCCATCAACAGAAGACGGCTCGCTGTGGATGGAGTACAGCTCCTCTGGTGGTCGCATGATGAGGCCCTCCTGTGGTCGAGGTTTCTATTGTCTCTACGTCAACGCTCCCCGGCAGCCAGACCTTCCGTCCGTTCGCTCCGGGCGAAGAATGAGCCTGCATCGCCGCGGGTACTCCGTACCCTCGCCCAGACCGATGTCACTGCGTAGGCCGCGATGATCCCCACCGTGTTTCCGAGCGCGTCGACGAGCTGCCTGCTGCGGATCTCGGTGAACCGGGGCTGCGCCAGTTCGACGAACCAGCTCCACGCGAGCAGGCATACGAGCCCCTGCCACTTGGCTCGAGGCGATGGCAGCGCGAGCAGGACGCACACCGCGACGGCTCCCCACACGGCAACGTGGAGATCGGCGTCGCCCCACTGCCTAGCGCCCATGACGGTGGAGGTCGCCGACTCGTTCCAGCGCAGGGCGAAGGCGACGATCGACTGCCAGATGCCGACAGCACCGTCGGACCACATGAGGGCCGTCGCGCCGACGACCGCTGCCACGGCAACAACACGCCTGAGGATGATCAAGAACCGCCCTTGCGTCCGAGTCCCCCAAATGCCGAGGCCACTCCCCCGGCCTTCATGAACCCAACGAACTTCTGGGTGACCTCGCCGCTCTCAAGGAACCGGTCGCGCTGGTCATCTGGAAGCGAAACCGCGTACTCGCACACCCTCGACCACGCCAAGCCCACTGCCTTGGTGAGCGAAGCGGCAACGGTCGCCGAGATCGCCGAGCCGGCAATCGCCCCTCCGGGCACCAGCTTCATCAGGTTCGTGACCGCGTACTTGCCCGCCATTGTCGCCCCGCCCGTGAGGATGATCGACCCCGCCGCGGCCATGGCCCTCGAACGACTCGGTGGCAGGCCGTAGGCCGCGGTGATGCGCGCGATCATCGTGACCTGGTTGGGGATGAGGAGTGCGGCATCAGTGAATGGGATCGGGGTCGCACCGATCCCCGCCGCGATGACGACGGCCTGGTTAACGATGCCAGCGACCACTTTTTTTTTACGCCCGATATCCAGGACCTGCGCCGCCGTCAGCGCCTTCTCAGCGACCTCGGGGACCACCTCGTAGGTGGCGTCGAGCAGGTGCTGGAGTCCGAACACCGGAGCGCCGCTGAAGTCGTCTATCAGCGCATTCGTGAGGACGACGCGCCCGTTCGGCGCAAGCGGCAGGCCGAGTCCCTCGATGTAACGTGCGAACTCAAGGGCATCGGGGTGGATGACCCCGTCGCGGGTGGGGACCTGCGCCATGACGACGATAACCGGCAACCCGAGCTCATGGAGGGCACGGACGAACTCAGCCTGGGCGCCTTCGAATCGGCGGTCGGACCACCGGACGAGGTACCAGGCCGCGTGGATTCGCTGGTCCACCGGCCGGGTGCCGTGGTCTGCGACAAGGGCTCGCAGACCCTCGAGGATGACGTTGCCCGCCGTACCCGTCTCGAATCCCTCCGAGTCGTACAGCCCGAGGAATCCGTCAGGGTGTCGGTGGTAGACAAGGCCCTTCGTCACCGGCTGCCCCACGCCAGTCCTCGCGACATCGCGACCAAAGATGGCATTGACGAGCGTCGACTTGCCTGCACCGGTCTTCCCAAAAACTGCGAGGTTGAACGTGCCAAGGGCGGCGAACGCCTCTGCCAATCGCTTCTCGAACATGCCCTCGAGGTCTGCTCGGCTCAGGTCATGGCCTGCGGGCGGCGTACCGGGCTCTATGGTCACGCCCCCACGGTACGCGCCCGGGGCATTCGCGGCTGCGATCCCCCGCGGGTTACCGTGGACCCATGTCGAAGCGAGGGCCGTCCAGGGTGCGAATCACGGCGGCGCTTGTTGTCCTCGCGGGCATCGCGGGGGCTGTCGTCTGGTGGGCACTGCCCGTCGCCCGAAAGGCGGGCGTCATCGGACCCGTGGTCGTGCCAGCCGAATATCGATCCGTCATCAGGGAGGCCGCCCAGTTGTGCCCTCAGGTGCCGGCGAGAGTGTTCGCGGCGCAGATCGCGGCCGAGAGCGGCTGGGACCCCAGGGCCGTGAGTGGGGCGGGCGCCCAAGGTATCGCACAATTCATGCCCGAGGTCTGGGCCCAGCACGGGATCGACGCCAATAGTGATGGCGTCTCTAGTGTCTGGGACCCCACCGATGCGATCCACTCGGCCTCGCTCCTCAACTGTGTCAATCGGGGGCTGGTCAAGGACGTCGCCGGCAAACGCCTTGAGAACACCCTCGCCGCTTACAACGCTGGGTTCAACGCGGTACGCAAGTACGACGGCATTCCGCCGTACCCCGAGACCGAGGCCTATGTGAAGCGAATCCTCAACATTTCCAAGACGATCGAGTTCTAGGGACGCGCAGCAGCGCGCTTCGCGAATGTGTCAAGGAAGCCCTGGTGCAGAACGCAGTCGACTGATGGGCCCGCTCCAGGCCCGTAGTGAGGGCGTCGGGACTGAATAGCGCCCACTGAGGGCACAGGAGCCCTCGGACCCTTGCCTATGACCCCCGAAAACGCTTGACCCGGGCGGGGCATTCGACCCTGTGCTACCCGTGTTCCAGCGTCGTCACCGCTCGCATTCCTCCCTCGCGCGAGTGGTGAGTCGGGTGGCCCACTGGACAGCCCTTCGAGCTGTCGCGGCAGACACGAGGGTGACTCCATAGTGAGCCTGATCCTTGAGATCAATCAGCCGTGCGAGAGTGATTGCCAAGTTCTTGCCATCAGGCGTGGCGGACTGCAGTAAATCGCTCGCAGCGCGGTGATCATCGCCTCGATGTACCAGCTGAAGGCGACTTGCACAGATCGCGTCCGACGCGGCAATGCCAGCAAGCACCGCCAAAGCCGCGGCCACCCCCGGCATTTCGGAACGCTCCTCCTCCGCGAGTACCAGATCCGCAACCTCGAGGTATGCCTGTGCCGTGCGTAGGCGGGTGCGAGCGTCCTGCTTTGATGCTGGCCTAGTTCGTGATGCCTTAGCCACGGCCGGTAGCCTCCGACGATCACCGGGTGATAACCCGCGTGGTGTGCAGTTCGATCCCGTCACGTTGCACGTCTTCGAGTAGCCTCATGCGGTCGGCAGAGGCCTGCCGCCATTCGAAGAACCCCATGTCGACGACCTGAAGCCTGTTCCCCGTCCATAACTCAACCCGGTCAACCAACTGATCGAGTTGGGCATCCCAACGCTGCCTGGCATTGGTACCGTCGCTGACCGACAACGCCTGACCAAATGAGGCAGCAAGCTCAGCGCGGATGTTCGCTTTCACCCGCGCCGGGCGCTTCTCGCCGGGAAACGGTGGATGCACGAGTAGCAGATCAATGTCACTTCCTTCGTCGCCATCTCCTCGGGCTGCCGAACCGAAGACTGCGGCATGTAGCGGCATCGGCCGCCAGCCGGAGAACTCCTCACGGAAACGCCGCCACAACTCATTCCGCAAGCCCGCTAACAAGTAGGCGATCTCTGCCGCGATGTGATCCCGGTTTAATTCGTGAACTTGGTTGCGCCCCATCAACGTGACGCGAACAATCCCTTGCTCAACGAGCCGCGCCAACGCGCGTCGAATGCCAATCTCCGACCCCCGCACAGCGAGGTTGGCGACCTGGCCCACCGTCAATGGGCGGCCCGCAGATGCGAGCACGGCCAGTATCGGCCCATCAAGCGCCGAAGTCACCGACCGAGTCGGATCAGATACGTCCATATACAAAACTATAGCCAACTAATCCGACGGGATCAGAGTGACACTGGTTCGCCGGTTTCGATGAGCCCGTTTTGAACGTCAAGTGCGTCGAAGACATCCCACACTGCCGCGAATTGGCGACTGCAGGTGCCCTGCTCAGTTCACCACGACAATCGACTGCAGATTCTCGACGAGGACCCGGCCGTCAACACTCCAAAGCCGGCGAATCTCCGAGGTGAAGCCCTCATAGGCCGAGGTCACCGCGCTCTCCATGAGTACGGGTTCGCCGATGGGAACGCTCGCCGGATCGGCGAGTAGGTGGGCGCTGAACGACACCGTTGCCATGGTTCGCGGCGCCGTGAGGCGGACGTAGCCTGCTGGCCACCAGCCGTCGACGATGGCAAGCAACTCCTCTGCCGTCCATCCGCGCTTGTCCTGCGGCGCCGAGTGCTCGGTGAACCGGGACCAACCGAGCGCTCTCGCCTCGGACCCCGAGAAGGGGAGGCCAGCAATCGGCCGGAACTCAAGGTGGGGACCGAACACCGGTCCTATAGGCGGCGCGACCGGAACAGCCGGCACCTGCTGCCAGTCAGGCGCCGTCGGCATCGTCGCGGTTCCCCACGCCGAACAATCGATGTCCTCGCCCCGAGCCCCTCCTGTGATGACGATTGATTCGGTGCAGCGGGCACCGCTCGGATCCCAGATGCTCACGGCCCACGTCGACATGGCGGCGCCTCTGCGGACGGGTGCCACCTCGATCACGCATTCGCCGTTGGGTACCGGTCCGAACATGTGACACGAGATCGACCGGACGGTTCGCCCTGGCTCCGGATTGACGAGGGTGAGCGCCCGGATCGTGGCGCCGACAACGAGCCCGCCCCACGCACCCCTCCCCTGCTGCCATTCATCGGGAACCGGCCAGGAAGCGCGAAACGACCCGTCGGCGGTCTCCGACGGGTCGATCGTCATCAATAGGCCCTGCTCGAATGAATCCATCTACTCCCCCATCCAGCTGACGCTCAGTGTGCTTCCCGAACCGGGGTCGAGTGGACGGACGCTGATGCGCTCGAGAATCGATCTCTTCATCTCCGAGACATGACTGATCACGCCGACCGTCCTTCCGTCCGCCCTCAATCGCGTGAGCTCGGCCATGACGTCATCGAGTCGATCCGGGTCGAGTGACCCGAAGCCCTCGTCGACGAAGAGCATGCCAATGTCGATGCCGCCAGCATGGGCGCGAACGGTGTCGGCGAGACCGAGCGCGAGTGCCAATGCCGCACAAAAGGTCTCACCGCCCGACAAGGTATCGGCCCTGCGCACCGAGTCGGTGAATCGGTCTTCGATCGCGAGCCCAAGGCCGAGGATCCGCTCACGTCCCTGCGCCTGCTCAGTGTCGACGAGCGCGAACCGGCCCTCGAGCATGCCCGAAAGCCGGGTGTTCGCAGCCTCGATCACCTCATCGAACATCTGCTGGAGCACATAGGCCTTCAGGGGCTGGGCCAGCTGATTCGCTCCCCGACCGTTAAGGGTGTCAGCCAGCGAGATGACGGGCGCCCCGTTACTCGCGGCGAGATCCCGCTTTGCTCGGGCCTCGGCTACCACCGTGGTTTTCGCTTCTAGGTCCCCGTGAAGCCTGCGCGCAGCATGTGCCGCGCTCACCTCGTCGGTCAGTGCCGCCCTCGTGGCGGCGAGTTGCTCCTCGAGCGAGCGCAGGCCCTCGACGGGCTCATCAATCACAGGCTCCTCGAGTTTCGCCAGTGCCGCCTGCGCATCCACCTCGATTCGAACTGCTGACGCCTGCACGTCGATTGCATCACGCAGGACCACCACATCGGCCCGCATCGCCGCTACCGCCACCAGCCGCTCTTCGACTGTGACGAAACCGCCCAATGCAGCGCCCAGCTTCCGATCGATGGCCGCGATCGCCTCTGCCTGCTGCATGGCCATCGACCGGTTCGCACTGGAACGCTCGGCAAGCCGCGGCAACTCCTCAGCAATCACCGCCAAACGGCTTTGCACCTCCGCCAGCACCGCTGCCGGATCACCTGCCACGTCAAGGGCCTCCTCTACGGAGGCCTCCATGAGCCTCGTAAGCGCGCGAGCCGCAGTCACGTCCGGCATGATCGCCAACCGCTTCGCAGAGACTGACTCGACGCGCAGTCCGGCCGCCTCGATATCCGCCGGCGTGACGGCCAGTTCAGAGGAAACCGCTGGATGCGGGTGCTCTGTCCCGCCGCAGACTGGGCAAGGGTCTCCACCCATGAGCCGATCAGCCAGCTCGCCCGCCATACCGTCCATCCGAGCCTGAATGAGGACATCACGCTGGACCATCGCCTCTGAGTAGGCCGCCTCGAGTTCCCGCGACCGCTGTTCGAGTTCTGCCGCGCACGAGAGCAACCGGTTCGGGATATCTCGGTCACGTTCACCAGTGAGCAGGTCGAAGGTCGCATCATCATCATCGGCCTCGCGTTCGAGTCGATCAATGTCTCGCAGGAGTCCCGGACGCGCCTGCGCCTGGCCCATCACCTCCCGGAGTGACCCGATCGCCTCGTCGACCCTGGTCAAGACATTATTCGGGTGCTCGAGATCAATGACCTGAGAGGTAAGGGCCGTGAGGCTCGTGACGTGTCTATCGGCGATATCGCGAGCATTTGCAACGCGCTTCGTGGCCTCCACTGCCGACTGACTGGCCTCGACGGACGTCTGCAGAGCGGCCTGCCATTCACGAACCCGCTTGACGACCTCTTCGAGCTGCGCGAGTTCAACCTCAATCAAGGCAACCGTGCCTGCGGTGCGCTCTAGACGGGCGGCGGTTATGGCTGATACTCGCGCGATCGACTCCGCCACCGCGTCTGCCGTGGACGCCGCATCGCCGAGAATCAACCGCTCCTCGGCGAACTCCGGGTCGGTGAGTCGGCCAACGAGTTGCTGCAGAGTGTCCCTGAGCCGATCGGTGCACACGGTGATCTCTCGCTCAGCCACCCGGCGCTGCTCATCGGCCCAGTCCTGCAGTCTGGCGAACACGCCCGTTGCGAACACCTGCTCCAAGATGGCTTGGCGCTCGGCGCTTTTGGCCTTGAGGAACCGGGCGAACCCCCCCTGCGGAAGCACGACCGTCTGGAGGAACTGACTCTTGTCGAGTCCGACCACCAGCTGGATCTCGATTTCGGCCTCGCGATGACGCCCCGAGACGAGCTCCCACCCCTGTTCGCCGGTAGCGCGCCACACCTGAATGGTCGAGGCGACCTTCACGTCGGCACCCTCGCCGCGTCTCCTGGAGGTCTGGTACTCCGGCGTGCGGCGGACCCGATACCGGCCCGAGGAACTGCTGAACTCGACCTCGGCGAACGACTCGGAGCCAGGGTCGGCGAATCCCGACCGCAGCCGCTGCTTGTTGGAACCCTCCCCCGCAACATCGGAGTAGAGGGCGAAGACGATCGCATCAAGAATTGTCGACTTGCCAGCCCCGGTTGGGCCTTCGATGATGAAAAGACCACTGCCGCCGAGCATCTCGAAATCGATGAAATGCTCGCCTGCGTACGGGCCGAGCGCAGCAAATCGCAGCCGTTCAAGTCGCATCAGCGGCACTCCTCGTAGCCCGCACGAAGGATCGCGAGCTGGGCATCGTCAGGGACAGCACCGGTGACCTTCCGCAGGAAGTCGGCGATCACGTCGAGTGGCTCCTTGCCCCTGGCATCACCGCGGTCACGCTCGAGCGAGACTCGATTCGCGGGCTCATGGCTCTTTCTGAGGGCGTAAGCGAACACCGCATCGAGCCTCGCGTGCATACGCTCGGGCGGAGCGTCATCGGTGACGACAAGTTCGACAAAGTGATCGCGCGCGTGGGCGTACGTATCTGACAGGAGTGCGTCGATCGAGTCGCGCAAGCGGCTCATGGGGCGTGGCTGCGGAAGCGACACCACCCGGATCTCACATGCCGTGCCCGGTGCCCCGATGTCGACGATCACAACGTGCTTGTCGTGCGCTGCCTCGGAGAAGGAGTAGCGCAGGAGGGACCCGCTGTAGCGAACGATGGTGTCGCCGCCCGAGACCTCATGGCCGCGGTGCAGGTGGCCGAGCGCCACGTATTGCAGGCCGACCCCTTCAAAGACTCCGGCCGGTACGACTTGAACGCCGCCGACGGTGAGATCGCGCTCGCTCTCCGAGGTGATGCCACTCGCGTCGGTCCACTCCTCGGGCCGGCGCACATTCGCCACGAAGGCATGCCCAATGGCGACCGCTCGAGGGGCTGGGACCGGGCAGTCGGCGAGATCCCGGCGGATACGGTCGACCGCTGCGCGCATAACCGCCTCATGACTGCGCTCAAGAGGCTCGTCATCTCCGCTGAGGCTGACCCTCGCAACGTCAGGCTCGAGATACGGGAGCGGGTACACAAGAACCGGACCGAACTCATCCTCAAGGGTGACCGGTGTTCCAACCGAGTCAAGGGAGCCGACGAGGTGAACCCCCTCGGTGAGCACTCCTGAGTATGTCGCGAGGCGGTCACCGCTGTCGTGATTGCCAGCGGTGATGATGACCGTGACACCTGCCTCGGCAAGGGCATCGATCGCTCGGTTCAGGAGTCGCAGCGACTCGATCGGTGGAATGGCTCGATCGAAGACGTCACCGGCGATGACGATGCAGTCGACCGACTCCGTCACCGCGAGGTCGACGATGAAGTTGACCGCCTGCTCCTGCGCGGCATGCAGCGAGGTTGAGTGGAGCGATCGGCCCAGATGCCAATCAGAGGTATGGAGAAATCGCACGCAGATCCCCCGACCCCGACTGCCTTATGCGGTTGCTGCTGGAAGGGTTGACGACGGACCGGTGATCTTTGTCGCATCAACCGATCCAGTCACGCTGACGAGTGCTGACTTCGCCAGCCACTGCGTCGATGGGATGTTCCAGAGCCCGCCGGGCCCGTTGCCCGGCTCAACAGTCGCGCCGCCGGTGTTCGTGTAGAGGACAACATCGCCGGGGATGGTCACGTCGTAGATCCACTTGGCATCATCGGGACGCATGTTCGTGCAGCCATGGGAGCCATTCCACCTGCCGAGGCGGGACAAAGCCCAAGGGGCGGCGTGCATGAACTCACCGGTCGGGGTGAGCCGGGTGTTCCAAGGGATGTCCTTGAGCTCATACGGCTCCTCGACGTTGGTGTCGATGTTGAGAGCGACGCTCGTGTACGTGTGCTTCGGCTCCTTATCCGTCGACACCACCTTGACTCCGTTACGGGTCTCCCAACCACTCTTGCCCAGCGAGATGGGAAAGGTGTGCACCCGGTCCCCATCGATGTACACCTTCATCAAACGAGTTGCACCGTCGACGCGCGCGATGAGCGATCGTGCCGTCTGGAAGACGTAACTCGTCCCTAGGCTCTTCGCACCCACGACGTACTGGGCTCCCGACTGGCCCATGACCACGCCGTCGAGGCTTGAGGTAATCGTGATGGTCGAATTACCCGGCCAGAACTTTGCCGGCCTGAATATCGCGCTGCGGTCATCCACCCAGCCCCACGATCCGCGGACGGCACTCGTCACGCCCGTCACATTCGAGGTAGCGGTCACGGCGAGGTGTCGCTCGACGGCCGCCTTATCCGGGATCGCTCGCGTGAACCGCAACTTGGGAAGGGTCCCGACTCCAAGCTTCGTGGTCGTGCCATCGACACCAAGGCTGTTACTCGCAGCGTTAAAGGTGGCGCCGACACGCACACGGGGGCTCGGAAGGGTGACCGGCTTGTCCGGATCCGCACCCACGGGTAGCGACGGAGTCCCGGACGCTGGCGCACTCGTCTGGCCGGGGCCTGACGCGCTTGTCGCCCGCAGAACGACGGTGTAGGGCCGGCCATTGACAAGGTTGAGGAGGGGGCAGACACCGACGGCGCCTGAGCATAGAAACCAAGTGGTGCCGCTATCGAGCGAAACCTCATAGCCGGTGATCGGGGCGCCCCCATCGGAAGCGGGGGGCGTGTAGTTGACCACGAGTTGACCGCTCGCAGTACCGCCTACCACGGTCGAAATCACTGGGGCGTCTGGAACTCCATTCGCGGCGGATGCGGGCGCCGCAAGTGCTCCTGCGACGCCAAGGAGCATGGCAACGAGGGCTGCCACAACGCTGAGGAAGCGCGTAGCCGAGGTCGGTCGGATCACGGACTGGAGGGGAGAGCAAGGCACGCCTCAACTGTACGTCGGATATCCCCTGTGGATAAAATCGGATGAGTCACGGGACACCGTTACTGTTCGATTATGCCCACAATCGGCCAAGCCCTCACCGTCGAGCACCTCTCCAAAAGATTCGGCCAGGTGCATGCGGTCCACGATCTCTCCTTCAGCGTCGAACCGGGCCGGGTGACCGGCTTCCTCGGCCCCAACGGATCCGGAAAGACCACGACACTGCGCTGCATGCTCGGGCTCGTTCGCCCGAGCGATGGCGCTGCCCGCATCGGGGGCCACGTCTACCGCGACCTCGATCACCCCGGCCGGATCGTCGGCGCAGCCCTCGAGGCAAGCGGGTTCCATCCCGGCCGCTCAGCACGAGGCCATCTTCGAGTCATCTCCGACGCACTCGGCCTGCCCAAGACACGGGCTGACGAGGTTCTTGAACTCGTGGGCCTTACGGACGCAGCAGGGCGCAAGGCGGGCGGCTTCTCACTCGGCATGCGCCAGCGGCTCTCCCTCGCCGCGGCGCTCGTCGGCGATCCGGGCATCCTCATCCTTGACGAGCCCGCCAACGGCCTCGACCCCGAGGGCATCGCCTGGCTTCGCGGCCTCCTGCGCGGACTGGCCCGCGAGGGCAAGACAGTTCTCGTCTCCAGCCATGTGCTCTCCGAGGTCCAGCAGACCGTCGACGATGTCGTGATCATCAGCCGAGGCGCCTTGGTTCAGGCCGGCACCCTCGCAGATCTCGCCGGTAACGGCGCCATCCGGGTCCGAGTTCGCACCCCGAGGCGAGAGGCGCTCGTCGCCGCGCTCCAAGCCCCGGGTGGTAGCAACACGCCGACCGGCATCGACCCGACCGGCCCCGATGAGCTGCTCGTCACCGGGCTCGCACCCAGTGACATCGGCCGCACCGCCTTTCTCGCGGGTGTCGAACTCCACGAACTCGTCCAGCAGACCAATGACCTCGAGTCCTTGTTCCTCGAACTCACCGCAACAGGCGCCCCTGGAGGAACCGCATGATCCCGCTCCTGCGATCAGAGCTTCGCAAGGTCACGACCACGAAGGTGCTGTTTTTTCTCACGCTCGCCGTCGTCCTCTTCACCGCCCTCAATGTGCTCCTGCTCGTCTACCTCACGCCGAGTGCGATGGAGGTCGAGAACAACGACCAGCTCCTCCTGAACCCCGAATACGTCACCAACATCCTTGGCGCCGCGGGTTCGTCTTCGATCTTCGTGCTCATCCTGGGAATCGTTGCCATGACCGGCGAGTTCCGCCACATGACAATTACGTCGACGTTGCTCGTCACTCCTCGTCGCTCACGTGTCCTGATCGCCAAGGGCATCATTTTCCTCGCGATCGGCGCGGTGATCGGCCTCATCGCCTTCACCACGGCGATCACCCTGACGACGCTTACCCTCGCGGGCAAGCCGCATTCGCCAATCGACAGCGGAATCGCCCTGCAGATCCTCGGCGGTGTGGTCCTCGGGTTTGCGATCTACGCGTTCGTCGGCGTAGCAGTCGGTGCGCTCATCCGCAACCAGGTCGCCGCGGTAGTCGGAGCGCTCATCTGGGTGCTGATCGTCGAGGCACTCCTCACCGTGTTTGTCGACTGGATCGGCAAGTGGCTCCCCGGCGGGGCACTCGACGCCGTCCTTCAGGCCACAAATGTGTCCGGACGCGGTGGCAGTGAGGTGCTCTCCGTCGGCGCTGGGGCTGCCGTCCTTATCGGCTATGCGGTGATCCTCGGCGCGCTGGCATCCGCCACGACCATGCGACGCGACATCACCTGACGGGCCATCACCGCGCTCGGCTCACCACGGGATGACGTCCCGGTCCTCCCATAGGAAACCCGAAGGAGCCGGGGTCCCATCAGGGAGGAGCGCCTGTCGACTTGCGAGCCAAACAATGGTGTCCGCGCCCTCCTCGGCCGAGCGGGGTGCATCAGGCCCACCCATGTCGGTTCGGCAATGGTTCGGGCACATGGCATCGACGAGCACACCACGCTTGCCGAACTGCATCTCAGTGGCAAGATTCTTCACCAGCGCATTGACCGCGGCCTTGCTCACCCGGTACGGGGCCAGCCCGCCCGCAGTGCCGGGTCCACTGAATCTGCCTAGGCATGCGCTCACGGCAATGATTCGGCCGCGCCGCCGCTCGACCATGCCCGGACCGAACACGTTCATCACGTTGAATGCGCCATCGAGATTCACCCGCATGACCCGCCGCCACTCCTCATGGGTCGTACGAAGGGTCTTGGACATCCGCTCGCTCATGACCCCGGCCGCCACCACGAGGATGTCCGCCTCAGCAAGGGGTCCGAGCCTCGCCGCAAGCGCCTCGACGCTCGCATAATCGCCGACATCACACGAGGCGCCGAGCGCGTCGATACCCTCCGCCTGGAGCGACTCGGCAGCGTCCACCGCGCGATCGGCATCTTGGCCCACGAGGACGACCGTCGCACCGAGAAGCCCGATGCCGCGAGCGGCAGCGAACCCGATTCCGCGCGAGCCCCCGGTAACGACCACCTTCGCACCATCCAACTCACCCATGCCAAGCCTCCTTTGTTTCGCACCCTCGCGTCCCCACGTCCGTGGGCGACCTCGCGTCCCACCATCCAACCCTCGCGCCTGCAGTACTGTTGAGCAAGCGCAGCAGCGTGCATCCAAGAGTCGAATGCGCCACCTCGGCGCGTGCGAGAGGACCGATAGTGGCGACCGACTCCACCGAGGGACGCTTGACCGGGTTCGGCCCGAACGAGTGGCTCGTCGATGAGATCTACGACCAGTTCCTCAAGAACAAGGCCAGTGTCGACCCAGCCTGGTGGGAGTTCTTCGAGGGCTATGCCCCCGCAGAGCACTCGCCCGTGGCGGCGGCGCATGCTGAGGCTGTGGCCCTCGCGCCACCGTCTACATCGTCCCCCGAACCTGCGAGAGCCATCGAGCCATCAGCGCGCGGCGAGGTCACCGTCCTTCGCGGCGCGGCCGCGCGGGTCGTGACGAACATGGAGTCGAGCCTCACCGTCCCGACCGCCACAAGCGTCCGCGCCCTCCCCGCAAAACTCCTCATCGATAACCGCATCGTCATCAACAACCATCTCGCGCGTGCCCGCGGCGGCAAGGTCTCGTTCACCCACCTGATCGCCTTCGCCGTTGTCCGCGCGGCAGCCGAAATCCCGGCGATGAACGCCTCGCTCACCTCAGTGGGCGGCAAGCCCGCCATCTCGCTCAATCCCGACGTCAACATCGGACTGGCAATCGATCTTGCGAAGCCTGACGGCAGCCGTCAACTCCTCGTCCCGAATATCAAACGAGCGCAGTCCATGGACTTCGCGATCTTCTGGGCGAGTTACGACGACCTCGTTCGCAAGGCGCGTGGCGGCAAGCTCACCGTCGAGGACTACGCGAACACGACCATCTCCCTCACGAACCCGGGAACCATCGGCACAAACCACTCGGTGCCGCGTCTCATGGACGGCCAAGGGTGCATTGTCGGAGTCGGCTCGATGGACTACCCCGCCGAGTGGGAGGGAGCATCACCTGAGGCGATCGCGCGCAATGCCGTCTCGAAGATCCTCACCCTCACTTCGACCTACGACCATCGAATCATCCAGGGAGCGCAGTCCGGGGAGTTCCTCGGCCGCGTCCATCAACTCCTCCTCGGCGACAACGACTTCTACGGCGAGATCTTTCGGTCGCTGCGCATCCCATACGAGCCGATCCGCTGGGCGCGGGATATCTCGTCAAGCCACGAAACTGACCTCGACAAGACCGTGCGAGTTCAAGAGATCATCCACGCCTACCGAGTCCGCGGTCACCTCATGGCCGATATCGACCCTCTCGAGTATCACCAGCGGATGCACCCCGACCTTGATGTCCTCCAGCACAGCCTGACCCTGTGGGACCTCGACCGCGAGTTCGCCACCGGTGGCTTCGGCGGCCGTCCACTCATGAAACTGCGTGAGATTCTCGGAGTCTTGCGCGATTCGTATACGCGGACCGTTGGCGTCGAGTACATGCACATCCAGGATCCCGACCAGCGACGTTGGATCCAAGATCACGTCGAACTTCCACACAGTAAGCCGGATCGCGGCGAGCAGTTGCGCATCCTGCGCAAGCTGAACGAGGCCGAGGCCCTCGAGTCGTTCCTCCAGACCAAGTACGTGGGGCAAAAGCGCTTCTCACTCGAAGGAGGCGAATCGCTCATCCCGCTCCTCGACGCGATCCTCGACGCAGCGGCGCATGATGACATCCTTGAGGTCGCGATCGGGATGCCACACCGCGGCCGGCTGAACGTTCTCACGAACATCGCCGGGAAGTCCTACGCACAGGTGTTCCGCGAGTTCGAGGGCCACTACGGCGAGGAGTCGGTCCAAGGTTCTGGCGATGTCAAGTACCACCTCGGCACGACCGGAGTCTTCACGGCGCCAGACGGCGTCACCACTGCCGTCTACCTCGCCGCCAACCCCTCGCACCTCGAGGCGGTCAACCCAGTTCTCGAGGGGGTCGTGCGCGCGAAGCAGGACCAACTGCCGCGGGATCGCGTCTTCGACATCCTGCCGGTGCTCATGCACGGCGATGCGGCGTTCGCGGGCCAAGGCGTGGTCGCTGAGACCCTGCAGATGTCGCAAATCCAGGGCTACCGCACCGGCGGCACGTTGCACATCGTCGTGAACAACCAGGTCGGATTCACGACAAGCCCCAAGTACAGCCGATCCTCGGTGTACTCGACAGATATCGCCAGGGCGGTGCAAGCGCCGATTTTCCACGTCAATGGCGAGGATCCCGAGGCCGTAGTGCGGGTGGCCCGGCTCGCCTTCGAGTTCCGGCAGGCTTTCGCCAAGGATGTCGTCATCGATCTCGTCTGCTTCCGTAAGCGCGGGCACAACGAGGCCGATGATCCCTCGCTCACCCAGCCGCTTATGTACTCGATCATCGATGCCAAGCGGTCCGTGCGCAAGCACTACACCGAATCGCTCATCGGCCGAGGGGACATCACGGTCGACGAGGCGGAGGAAGCCCTCAAGCACTTCAAGGAGCAGCTCGAGCGAATATTCCAAGAAACTCGAACCGAGACCGACGTCACCCACTTCTCGGAGACCTCGCGCGACATCATCACCTCCGGCCAGCGTGAGCTCACCCTTCAAGGCCCCGCGGCAGAAGTCGCGACCGCAATCACTCTTGACCAGATCGACACCGTCATCAGCTCGCAGGTGACCATGCCCGATGGCTTCACTGTCCACCCACGGCTCGCACCGCAGTTGCAGCGGCGTGCCCAAATGGTCGCCGACGACGCAATCGACTGGGGTATGGGCGAGGCCCTCGCGGTCGGCTCGCTCCTCCTCGAAGGTAAAGTTGTACGCCTCGCCGGCCAGGACTCGCGTCGCGGGACGTTCGGCCACCGCCACATGGTCATCGTCGACAAGGAGACCGGGTGGCAGTACAAGCCGCTCAAGCAGTGCTATCGGGGCGATGCCAAGCTCTACGTCTACGACTCGCTCCTCAGCGAGTTCGCGGCAATGGGATTCGAGTACGGCTACTCGGTGGCCCGGCCGGATGCCCTCGTCATGTGGGAGGCCCAGTTCGGCGACTTCGCCGATGGCGCTCAGACGATCATCGACGAGTTCATCTCATCCGGTGAGCAAAAGTGGGGCCAGCGATCCGCCGTTACTCTGCTCCTTCCCCACGGATACGAAGGACAGGGCCCAGATCACTCGTCAGCGCGAGTCGAACGGTTCCTGCAACTGTGCGCGCAGGACAACATGACGGTCGCGATGCCCTCAACACCCGCATCGTTCTTCCATCTCCTGCGCTGGCAGGTTCACAGCAGGCTCACCCGACCGCTCGTCGTCTTCACCCCCAAGTCGCTGCTCCGCGCAAAGGCAGCGGTGTCACGGCGCGAGGATTTCACGAGCGGCCACTTCCAGCCAATGCTCCCCGACCACTCGGTCGATCCGGCCGCCGTCACCACAGTCCTCCTGTGCAGCGGCAAGGTCTACTACGACCTCCTCGCCCATCGTGAGGCAACGGGGCGGACAGATGTCGCGATCATCCGGGTCGAGCGGCTGTATCCCCTGCCCTACCGCACCCTCCCTCCTGAACTCGACGCCATGCCAGACGCCGACATCCGCTGGGTGCAGGAGGAGCCAGCCAATCAAGGGCCCTGGTCATTCATCGCGATGAACTTGCCGGCAATCATCGGCCGGCCCATCTCCGGGGTGACCCGGCCCGCATCTTCATCGCCGGCCGTCGGCGCCCACCACCGCCACGATGCCGAGCAGCAGGCCATCGTCGCGCAGGCCTTCGCCGCACGCGGCTAGAACGGAGCCACTGTGTACTTCACCGATCGCGGCATCGAGGAACTCCAAAAGCGCCGGGGCGAGGAGGACATCAGCATCGACCTGCTCGCCGAGCGAATGCGCGAGTTCGTGGACCTCAATCCCGAGTTCGAGATCCCGGTCGAGCGTCTGGCCACTTGGCTCGCACGCCTTGATGACGAGGTCGACGACGAGGACTAGCCCGGTCTAGGAAGCAGTAACGGCCAGCACCGGCAGTCCGACCATCTCGCAGGCTCGCTCGAGCCGATCGTCGAACGTGATCATCGCATCAGCACCGACCCGCAGGGCCGACGAAACTGCATTTGATCATGTTCGAGAACGTCAAGCATCTCGAGAACCTCGGTCGCCTTCGCCTGTTCGATGCCCTGGCGTAGGGCGACGCGCCGCAGTTCGGTTTCGAGAATCCGTCCGGATACGACAAGGTGCTCATCATCAATCAGTTGGGCAACGAACTCGCGAACCATCGCAGACTCGGGCTCTCGCTTGAGAAGTTTCGCAGCCGCCGAGGTTTCCAAGTAGACGATCATCACTCCCCTCGAAGGAAGTCAATCGATTGCTGCGTCGTCTCGTCGCTGCGACCCTCAGCCGGTTCGAGTTCTCTCAGACTCCGCGAGCGATCCGCTCGCTGCACGGTGAGTCCGGCATATTCCGGGGCAGACACGGGCTTGATCACCGCCACGGCCGAACCGTGATTGGTGACAATAAAACTCTCTCGAGCAGCGACAGCCCGCAGGATACCGGCGCTGTTGTTGCGCAATTCACGATGGCAAAGGTCTGGCTCATACCCATCTCCAGTACTCCGTAGCACGCTCACCGACGGCTACCCGATTGTCAGCACAATCTTCCCGTGGATATCACCTGCAGCCATGGCTTCAAAGGCCTCGGCAGCCCGGCCCATCGGCAACTCGCGGTCGATGATCGGGCGAGCCCCCGTGCGAACGAGGAGGTCGACGAGCTCACCCAGTTCGTCAGCGGTGCCCATCGTTGAGCCGACAATGTTCAACTGAAGGAAGAACACCCGATTGAGGTCGGCCGGTGGATTGGCGCCCGAGGTCGCTCCCGAGATCACGATGGTCCCGCCCGGTCGCAGCGATCGCAAGGAGTGGTCCCAGGTTGCCTCGCCCACGGTCTCCATGACGGCATCAACCTTGCCTGGGAGCTTCGCACCACTCTCAAATGCCGCGTCGGCACCGATCGACAGGGCCCAGTCGCGCTTCTCCTCGGTCCGCGAAGTCACCCACACCGTGCGGCCGAGAGCCTTTCCGAGGACGATGAGCGCGGTGGCCACGCCGCCGGCAGCGCCCTGAACGAGGATCGTGTCACCCTCCGACGTCGCCGACTTCGTCTTGATCATCCGGTAGGCGGTGAGGTAGGCGACAGGCAGGCAGGCCGCCTCGGCCCAGGTCAGTTCGGAAGGCTTATCGATGAGATTGCGTGCCGGCACCCGCACCCTCTCCGCGAAGGTGCCGGGGTAGACCTCGCTTAGGAGCGATCGGCGAGCATCAAGGGTTTCATCGCCACGACCCACCCCCACATCGCCGACGACCCCGTGAACGATGACCTCACGGCCGTCGTCGGTGACTCCCGCTGCATCCGACCCAAGGATCATTGGTACCCGCTCGGCCGAAAGTGCCTGGCCTTTGAGCGACCATAAGTCGTGGTGGTTCAGGCTCGCCGCCTTCACGTGGACCGTCACCCAGCCCTCTGGCGTAGACGGTTCGTCGATCTCACCGATCGTGAGGCAGGACAGCGGGTCGTCACGGCTTACTCCGTGCGCGTAGCAGGCGATCATGGCCCGACTTTACTCAGCGAGCAGCTTCTCCCGCCATTGATACTGTTCCTTGCATGAGAACCTTGGCGAGCGACAACTATTCAGGCGCCCATCCGGCGGTTCTCGAGGCGATTGCCTCAGCCAACGCCAATCATGCGCCGGCCTACGGCGGCGATTCGGTCACTGAGCGCGCCGTTGAGCTCTTCAGGGAGCACCTCGGCGCGCACGTCGACGTGTTCATGACCTTCAACGGCACCGGATCAAACGTCATCGGGATGCAGTCGCTCATGCGCTCGTGGGAGGCCATCATCTGTGCCTCATCCGCCCATATCAATGTCGATGAGGCCGGGGCGCCAGAGAAGTTGCTTGGGTCCAAGCTCATCACCCTCGACACCCCCGATGGCAAGCTCACCCCGGCGATGATTGAGGCCGTGCAGTGGCGGGCCGGCGACATCCACCAGAGCCAGCCCAAGGTCGTGCTCATCACCCAATCGACCGAATCCGGCACGCGCTACTCCCCCGAGGAGGTCAGAGCTATCGCCGACACGGCCCATGCACGCGGCCTCTACCTCTACATGGATGGCGCCCGCATCGCCAATGCCGCTGCCGGTCTCGGAGTGGAATTGCGGGCTATCACCACCGATGCCGGAGTCGATGCGATGTCGTTTGGTGGCACGAAGAACGGTACCATTCTTGCCGAAGCCGTCGTCATTCTCAACCCCCGACTCGCCACAGGCGGAGACTTGAGCGTCACCGAGAATCTCGGCTTCATCCGCAAGCAATACATGCAGTTGTCAAGCAAGATGCGATTCAATTCGGCCCAATTCATCGCACTGCTCACCGATGATCTGTGGCGCGAGAATGCATCGCATGCCAACGCCATGGCTCAGCGCCTAGCCGCTGCGGTCGCTGATGTTCCCGGGTTGACGATTGAGCGGCCTGTCGAGGCGAACGGAGTGTTCGCGACCATTCCAGCCCATACGATCCCGATCCTTCAGCAGCACACGCCCTTCTACGTGTGGGACGAGGCCGCAAGCGAGGTCCGGTGGCTGTGCTCGTGGGACACGACTGAGCAGGAGATCGACGACTTCGCATCGACGGTTAAGTCTGTCCTCTCCGGTACCTGAGGACGAGGCAGCCGATCACGCGGTCGCGGGGCACCACACCGAAGCCGCGACTGTCGTCACTCCAAGCAGCGTTGTCACCCTCGACCCACCATCCGTGAGGTTCCTCGCGCATGGCTCGCTTCACGATGAGCAGGTCAGGTCGCGTGGGATGACAAATCAGCAGGACGTCGCCGGGCCGGATGCGTCCAATGGTGCGAACGAGCCACCAGTCCCCGGAATGCAGGGCCGGCTCCATTGACGGTCCGGCAATGCAGACCGCGGTCAATCCGAGCATCGCCCCATCCTCCCGCGCTCCCGCGTCGACGATCGGCGCTAGGCTTAGATCCACATTCGTTTATTGCTGCCGTTGACCACCGAAGGGAACACCATGCTTACCCGTTTCTTCGCCCCCACGCAGACTGCCTACGCACACTGCGACCTCCCCTGCGGCGTTTACGACCCCGCTCAGGCCCGCCTCGAGGCTGAGTCGGTCAAGGCCTGCATGGTCAAGTACCACGCCTCCGATGATGCCGACTTCAAGGGACGCGCGATCACGATCAAGGAAGACCGCTCGAACATGGTCAAGGAGCACCTGTGGGTCCTGTGGACCGACTATTTCAAGGCACCGCACTTCGAGCAGTACCCGCAGTTGAACAGCCTGTTCAACGAGGCAACGAAGCTCGCTGGTGCGGGCGGCACCAAGGGCACGGTCGATGTCGCTGTCGCCGACAACCTCCTCACCAAGATCGATGAGATCGCTGTCATCTTCTGGGAGACCAAGAAGTAGGTCAGTTTCCGACACCTCCCCAGCGCGGGGCTCGCAGCCGAGCGCCGGGATTCGATGGTCCTCGAAGCTTCGCGCATCGGGGACCATCAGTCGTTTGAGTAGGCGATGAGGACCGTTGACAACCGGTAGGTAGGCGGAGTGTGGCGTCCGCCGTCGTACTCGGCCCCCGTACCGAGCGTGCACGTCGTCGGGATGAACGGCGCCGCTCCCGGTCGACAGCCGTTGACGTAGGGAGTGACCGAATATGCCAACCGTGCAGCGCTCCCTCGAATATCGCCGCTCACGTCAACATCCCACGGCTTGACGAGTGCTCCCGGGCACCATCCTGCCCGCGAATACCAGTAGTTACCTCGCTGGCCCCGAACTCCCGACGTGGCGCAATCGTTGCGCCAACCGACCACGTCGTGCCGCACCCCATTGACCCGGATGGTGTGGGTACGGGGACAGAATTCGGCGCAGTCATCCTCATTTCCCTGCCCATGGCCCGTCACGAACGTCCGCAGGGAGAACCTCTTCGCCTCAGGGAGTTCTAGGGTGACAGTGGGCGCGTCGACCGCTGTCGGGACGATCGGATCTCCATATCGAACCTCGCGGGGGGACCACACCGGGATAACTGCGATGGCCTTGCGATCGGGACGACCTGGGACAAGGTCGAACGATGTACTGAGTTGCCAGCCAGTGCCGCCGTCGCTGCCCGGCCCAACCCACGTGTCGATGTGGGCTACCAGAGTCACGTCTCCGGTCAAAAGCGGGCGCATGTCGGTGACGTCGAGGGACCATCGACCTCCCACCCCGTACGGCGTCATGAACCGCGCGAGCTCGATGACTGTCGCCGGGGAGTCGTCTGTTCCGGGCTCGGTCACCACTCCGATGGTCCCGTACCGGTCCCACGGATCGCATCCCCCATCGGGGCAGTCCAGGCGCACACGCATGGTGATGCGCGAAAAATCGCCGCTCACCGGGAACGAGGCCAGGGTCGTTACGTCTCGCCGGTTGTCGTCTGCGGAGAAGTAAACGGGGGTATCGTCGAAGCTGGGAACCTTGACCAAACGTGGCTCCGCATGGGCGGTCGATGTCTGAGCCGGTGCGAGAAGGGTTAACATCACGGCAGTCACGAGGACGAGGTTTCTGAGCCAGTTCATCGATAATCCATGAGCAGCAGTGTAAGGAGGTGGACGTCATTCGCTGGGCCGCGTCGCTTGCATTGGCACTGTGCACCATCTTCGGACCGAGCCTCGGCAGCGCTCAGGCCCAAGAGGTTGCCGGACTGCGATGGTCGATCGTGAAGAAGCCGGACTGCCCACCCCGTTCCTGCTGGCAGGTGCGGGTCACCGCAGCATCGACCTCCTGCCCCCACGGCCTCTACCTCGCCCTCAATCAATGGACCGAGGCCGACCTGCGCTCAACGAGCAACGTCTTCCTCTCCGATGTCACCGCGGTCCTCCCGCGGCTGCGAAGTCGCGAGACCGTTATTGTCACTCTGCCACGGTCAGCGCGGAGCGCGCAGGGCGTCTCGATGAGTGAGATCAACTGTTACTGAGGGCACCCCTGGTCAGCCACCAGGCGAAAGCTGCTCAGCCTCGTATACTGATTGAACAATCAATTACCAGACCGCGGCGTACCCCGCCGGGCACCGAGGAGACGCGATGACCGCCACGACCCAATCCGCCACCTTCGAAGCAGCGAGCAGTCGAACCATCGATGGGTTGGCCGCGAGTCTGCTCTTCAAGGATGCCCACACCGCCTACGGCTTCACCGCCGCACCGGTCAGTGACGAGGTGCTCGCAGACCTCTACAGCCTCATGCGCTTCGGCCCGACCGCGATGAACACCCAGCCGCTGCGCATCACTTTTATACGCAGCGATGAGGCCAAGGCCCGACTTCTCCCACTGCTCGCGGAGGGCAACCGGCCCAAGTCACTCTCCGCCCCAGTGGTCGCCATCCTCGCCGCCGACACCAACTTCCACGAGCATCTTCATCGCATCCTGCCGCAGGTTCCGGACGCAAAGGACAAATTCGCCGATGATGCCGCTCGGATCCAAGCGGCCCTGTTTAATGCGACCCTTCAGGCCGGTTACTTCATCATCGCCGCCCGAGCAGTCGGTCTTGATGCCGGCCCGATGGGCGGGTTCAACAAGGCGGGCGTTGACGCGGAGTTCTTCTCCGGCACCGGTCTGCAATCTCTGCTCGTCGTGAATCTAGGGCAGGTGGCCGATGGAGCAAACAATCCGCGTAGTCCCCGTCACGCATACGACGAGGCGGTCACCGTCCTGTAGTCGCTCTCAGCTCAGCGCGCCACGTCCTAGGCTCAGTACCCATGCCGACACCTGAGAGCAACACCTTGCCTACCGGCCATATTCGCAGGGCCGCTCCCAGCGACATCGGTGAGATCCTCGCAATGGTGCGTGAGCTAGCCGAGTACGAGCGGCTCGCAGATCAGGCGGTCGCCACTCCCGCGCAATTCCACGCAGCCCTCTTCGGGTCAGCCCCAGCCGTTTATGCCCTCGTCGTTGACGACGACCCCGAAGCGAGCACCCTTGCCGGCTTCGCCATCTACTTCCTCAACTTCTCGACTTGGCTCGGCGTCCATGGCCTCTACCTCGAGGACCTGTTCGTTCGTCCGGCATTTCGTGGCCGTGGCTTCGGCAAGGCACTCCTCGCCACGATGGCGAAGGTGTGCGTCGACGAGGGGTACGGACGCTTCGAATGGTGGGTCCTCGACTGGAACGACGATGCCCTGAAGGTCTACGCCTCGATCGGGGCGGTGCCGATGGATGAATGGACGGTTCAGCGGGTGAGCGGACAGGCACTCATCGACCTTGCGGCCCTCGCGAACCCCACGTAGCCAGCACCTCTTGGGCCACCCGCTCCCCCGACCGCAGGGCCCCCTCCATGAGACCTGACCATGGTCCGGCAGTGTGTTCCCCGGCAAAGTGCAGGCGGCCAACCCGCGTGGCCATGAGGTCAGGGTCGTCCTCGTGGCTCACCGAGCGCTCCGCGGAATAGGCCATGCCAGCCCAAGGATCATCGGCCCAGGTCGACAGGAGCACCCGATCAACATCGAGTGAGAGTTCCGGTCGCAGGTCTGCGAGGCGGGCGAGCCAGCCTCCCGGACCGCTCATCACGCCGAGTCGGTCCAGCGCTGGCATTGAGCCTGCGAAGCAGTGCGCAATCGGCTGCGTCACGCCTGATGCATCGGTCGCCACCCAAGTCCAGTAGCCGTCTGGCACCGACAGCACCGCTGACGCAGGCGCCGGCTGCGTAAGCATGACGTGCAACTTCGCCGCCTGACCAAGTCCGGTTCGCGACCACGCTTCGACCTTCCATGCAGGTAACGCCGGCTCAACCGGCATGGCACTCGAGCAGGCAAGCGGCACCGTGACGATGACCGCATCAGCCCGCTCCGGCCCCTCATCGGTCCAGGCCGTGGCCGAGCCCTCGTCATGAGTAAGCCGGCGGACCGGGCAGCCGAGCCGAACTCGATTACCGAGATGGGCGGCAAGGCCATGGGCGATTCCCTGGTTGCCACCGGCGACCCGATACGTAGGATTCGGCTCGAATGCCGACGCCGTCCCCTGCAGCGCCCTGCACGAGAGCTCGGTCACCTCCGCCGCCCAGCTGATCGAAATGCGCGTAAGTATTGCCTCGACCGCTGCCCGGCTCACTCCACCTGCTGAACCCGGCTGGGTCGCCAGCACTTGCTCGGCGATGCCTGCGACCGAGACCGAGCTCGGCGCTTTCGCGGCTGCGTCGGCAAGAATCGCCGCGGTCGCGGCAACCTCCCCAACCGTCACCGGCACCCCACCCCGAGGCTCGCGAACGTAATAGCTCATCGTCGTGTTCGCAAGCTCCAGGCCAAGGCGTGCGACCCACGTGGTGAGGTGCTCGTACCCATCGAGGACGAACTCGGCGCCACGCTCGATCACGGTTCCCTTGTCACCTGGCACTAGTTCCCAGGACCAGACGCGCCCGCCGACGCGGTCACGCGCCTCAAGAACCGTCACATCCACTCCGGCATCGGCGAGCACCCAAGCCGCACTGAGCCCAGCCAACCCTGCACCAACGATGATCACCCGCATGCGCCCACCGTATGCCCGAAGCGGCCTCCGGAGTTCCTGGCACGCCCAGCGATAGGCTCACCTCACTTGCGAAGGAGGTCTGCCAATGCTCGAGCCCATCACCTTGAGTTTTCCGGCGCACGCAGCGAATGTGACCCTCGCACGCACCACGGCGGCGACGCTCGCAGCCCGGCTCGACTTCACGATTGATCAGGTCGAAGACGCCCGCCTCGCAATCGATGAAGCGGTATCCCAACTCATCACTGGTGACGACGAGACCATCACCTGCTCGTTCCTCATCTCGGGCTCCGAGCTCACCATGGTCGTGACCTCGAATGCGTTAAATGCGACTCTCCCGGATCCGGAGGGATTCGGGTGGATCGTCATGCGGGCCCTTGTTGACGAGGTTCACGCCGATGAACTCGGCGGACTCGTGACCCTTACCCTGCTCATGCGCGGTCTGGAGCCAGCAGGGGCATGAAGGCGAGCGGGCGAACGTCGCGCTGGACAGCGGAGCAGCGTGACCGTGAACGCGAGCTGTTCGCCGAGTTTGCCAGGCTTCGCGCCCCCAACGACCGGCGCGACGTCGTCGACGACTCGATGGAGAAGTCCGAACTTCGAGCAGTGCGCGACGAGCTCGTCACGATGCACCTTGGACTCGTGCACCATCTCGCGCAGCGATACGGGGCGCGCGGATCATCGGGCGACGACGTCGTTCAAGTTGGGATTGTCGGCCTCATCAACGCCGTCGACCGCTTCGACCTCGACCGGGGCCATGAGTTCAGCACCTTCGCCACCCCCCACATCATCGGCGAAATGCGCAAGTTCTTTCGCGACGACTCATGGGCGGTGCACGTGCCCCGGCGACTTCGCGATCTCACCTCCTCGGTCAACCGCGCGAGGGACGACCTGTCGGCTCATCTCGGGCGTTCGCCAACGGTGGCGGAGCTCAGCGCCCACCTCGAGGTCACTCCGGAAGAGATTCTTTCGGCACTTGAAGCAGCGACCGCCCGCGATGCGGCATCACTCGACACCCCCGTCGATTCCAGGGGGCGCAGCCTCGCAGAAACCAGGGGCCTCCCTGACACTTCATTCGAACAGGTCGAGAATCGAATGATCGCCAATTCACTACTCGACACCCTTCCTGAGCGCGAACGTCGCATCGTCATCGCGAAGATCTACGAAGAGCTCGGCCAGTCCCAGATCGCCGAAGAGCTCGGAATCTCCCAGGTCCACGTGTCGCGACTCCTCGACGCATCAATGGAGAAGTTACGCAAAGAGGGCACGACGCGCACGTGACTGAAGGCGGGAGGCTCATTCCGAATGTTCGGCGAGTGAGCGAGTCACCGCGGGAGTGAAGACGAGGACGACGCCGGTGGCCGCGAGCAGGATGATGATGATGCCCGCGATTCGCTCAACCCCGCCAACTGCCGACACCAACGGGCCTCCAATCACCAGCGCGATCAGCTGGGCCAGCAGGAACGGTGCACGTGCCCATCGCCGCTCCCGCATCCAGCCGGTCCCGACGAGCACGAGCCCCGCCCCGAATGCACCGAGGATCGCGATCTGCAAGATGAGTGCCGGCACGCTCGAGACTTCCGCCGGTCCGGTTGCGCCGATTCGGATGCCCTCTGCCGCGTCGTACACCGCATAGGCAAGCAGTCCAATTCCCTCGATTACCGCGATGACGCCGAGGAAGATGAAGGGACGCCTTGGGATCATGCCTACCACGAGCCCAATGCTACGGCGTGGTTCCAGAACGGGGCCGGACCTGCATCTGCACCACCCACAACGGCGCAACTAGGGTGGTCGAATGCGCGGATTGCTCGTCGTGAACCCTCACGCCACCACGACCTCGCCCCGGGTGACCGACGTCCTCGTCCAAGCCCTCTCCCGCGAGCTCGATCTCGAGGTCACCGTCACCACCCACAAGGGTCACGGAATCGAGATTGGTGAGCGCGCGCGCGTCGAAGGCCTCGACATCGTCGTGACCCTCGGCGGCGACGGGATCATCCACGAGGTGGTGAACGGGCTGCTCGCCGACGGCGTTCACGAGGGGCTCCCCCGGCTCGCGACGGTTCCAGGTGGCAGCGGCAACGTCTTCGCACGCGCCCTCGGCCTGCCGGCAGACCCAGTCGAGGCCACCGGCCACCTGCTTGACGCGGTACGTAGCGGCAGCACTCGTCGCATCGGCCTCGGGCGGGCAGCCGACCGATGGTTCATCACAAACGCAGGCATTGGCCTTGACGCAGAAGTCATCGATGCCATGGAGGAGCAGCGCCGGGCCGGTCATACTGCGACCCCCGTCCGCTACCTCGGAACAGTGATCCGTCACATCTTCTGGGTTACCGATCGACGCAATCCCCGACTGTCACTGCGCCGCCCTGGCCGGATCACGGTTGACGGCGTGTTTCACGTCATCGTCCAGAACACCAAGCCGTGGACCTACTTCGGCACGTGGCCAATCCAGCCATGCCCGGACGCGTCCTTTGATACCGGTCTCGACGTGTTCGCGCTCCGCAGCCTTGATACAACGAACACGCTGCGGGCAGCCCGGCGGATGATCATGCATACGAAGCCCGGATCCGCCCAGAAATCCATCGTGGTCTGGCATGACGTTGATTCCTTCACCGTGACGATGTCGGTTCCGAAGGGCCTGCAGATTGATGGCGAGAGCATCGGGCTGGTATCCGAGGTGCAGTTCGAATCCGTGCCCGATGCCCTCGAGGTGTTCGCCTAGCCGGCGATTCCATGAGGGGCCAGCCGTCGCGTGTTGTAATCGAATTGTGATCTATCCGACAGTAAGATTGGGGTGAAATTCCGGTTTGCCCTTGTGGGAGTGGCGAACGTCTGCGAACGTATACGAGCCCGTTGTTTTCCGGGTCGATTTTCTTCCTCCGTGCAACGCGTGGCGACCCCAGGCTTTGCACACTTGATGGATCGGCCTCGTGAAACCAATCACGAGCATCGCAAGACCTGCGGTGCGTTCCCCAATGGAGTTGAGAAGCATGGACTGGCGCCACGAGGCGGCCTGCCGTGACGAGGATCCGGAGTTGTTCTTCCCGATCGGCAACACCGGCCCCGCACTGGTTCAGATTGAAGAGGCGAAGGCTGTCTGCCGTCGCTGCAGCGTGGTTGACGAATGCCTGCGCTGGGCTCTGGAGTCTGGCCAGGATGCCGGAGTTTGGGGCGGACTGAGCGAGGATGAGCGACGGGCTCTGAAACGTCGTAATGCTCGGCTGAGGGCTCGCAGCAACGCCTAAACCCCTTCGTCGATACTCACGCTTCACACGACGATCAAAGGCAGGGTCAGGGTCGCGGACGTCCCCCCATCATCGCCACGACGAAGCTTCATGTTGCCCCTGAGTTCGCCGGTGATGAGGGACTCGACAATCTGCAGGCCAAGACCCGCATTCGCGAGGTCAAGACCGTGAGGAATCCCAACCCCATCGTCGGTGAGGCTGACGATCATTTGATCGGGTGAACTGTCGATGATGAGGTTGATCTCCGTCGCGTGAGCGTGCTCAACAGCATTGTGGAGTAACTCGGCGACACACATCGCCAGCGGGGTGGCGATGCCGCTCGGAAGTGACGCATTGCTCCCTGATCGCACGATACGCGGCGGCGGGTCACTGCCCGAGTATGCGGGTCCAAGATCCCGGACGAGACCGATGATGCGGTCAAGGATTTCGTCGAAGGCGACGACGTCACTCGTGTGCTGTGAAAGTGCGTCATGCACGACCGCAATTGCCGCAACCCTCAACTGCGCCTCAGCGAGCGCCCCGCGCGTCTCATCACTCACAGCCCGCCGCCCCTGAAGTCGCAGCAGCGCCGCCACCGTCTGCAGATTGTTCTTGACTCGATGATGGATCTCGCGAATGGTTGCGTCTTTCGACAAGAGTGCGCGCTCT
Organism: Candidatus Nanopelagicales bacterium; assembly: GCA_040398845.1. Classification (GTDB taxonomy): domain Bacteria; phylum Actinomycetota; class Actinomycetes; order S36-B12; family S36-B12; genus WLND01. The sequence goes on from JBBATH010000005.1 coordinate 178,640, forward strand.
CGACGTCTTATCTCAGTGACGTCTCGTAGGAGCAGCAGGCCGCCGGCATCGACTCCCTCGCGACACAGCGGGATGCCCTGCACGAGAACCGTTGCAGCGCCGTTCTCAAGATCGGTGCGTCCGGCCGCCCGCCGGCTCGTGATGAGGGACAGGGCCTCGTCCATCTGGCCGGGACGATGGGAAAGGCGGGTGATGAGCGCATGGATATCGGTGCCCACGATGTCGGTCACCACACCCAATCGCCGCAGCGCACTCACTCCGTTCGGGCTCGCGTACGACACCAGGCCGGCACTGTCGACGCGCAGCAAACCGTCACCCACACGCGGTGAGTCACTGGCCTCGTCAATCATTGAATCCGCAGGGAACACCCCGTCGACGAGCATCGCGAGCAGGTCGTCTGCGATCCCAATGTAGATCTGCTCCAGTTGGCCTGCCACCCTTGGTTGCGCCGAGGAATGGCGAGCGACGACTCCGATGACCCGCCCCTCGAAGTGGATCGGATACGCCGTCCCAAAGTGCCGACCGAAGGCGAGCGCAGAGTCAAGATCGGGAAACCTACCCCGAGGTGCGAAGGTGGCGACGATGTCATCGGGGACATTCGTCGGCGCGGTGGTCGGCCGAACAAGGGCACCGGCCACGAGCCCGCCTTCGTTCCAGGTGGGCAGCCAAAGGACGAGGTCGCTCATGGCGAGGTCAGCGACAAGTGCCCATTCGCTCGTCACCGCGAGAAGGCGGTTTTGGTCGGCTTCAGAGAGATCGGTTCGCTCCGACGCCAGCTTCGTCAGGATTGGCACAGGGTGATCCTAGGGTCGCAATCGTCGACTCCGGCACCGAATGGCCGATATCAATCGCTACCCGATGATTGCGATGATGTCACCCTCGCGCACAACATCGCCGACCGCGACGCTGATCTCGCTGATAGTGCCGGCCTCCTCTGCGAGCACGGGGATTTCCATCTTCATCGACTCCAGGATTGCGAGCGTGTCACCGACGACCACCGAGTCGCCCTTCGCCATGATGATGGAATGGACGGAGGCAACCATCTCGGCGCGGATCGTTTGGGCCATTTAGTTCTCCGATGCTCGTTGAGCCCGCATTCTTCCACGCGGGAGGCGGACTATTCGTATCGGTAGGTGATCGAGACCTGCTGGATCTGGGCGATGATCCGGGAGCGCACCTGATCAGGGACCTGCTCCGCCACGCAGGCATCGCGTAGCCGGGCCTTGAGCCGTCGCTCAACAGTAAAGGACTCGACACAAGGCGGGCATTCGTCGAGATGAGTCGTCACCTCGATGCGGTGCACCTCATCGATCTCATCGTCGATGTAGACGTAGAGGAGGGAGAGCACCTCGGTGCATGGTGTCGCGTGGGGGTTGCCACAACTCATCGGCTACCACCCCCGTCGCAATCATCTGACCCGCTCGTCGTCACTGGGCCATCGTTTGACGGCGCCGCGAGGAACCCCCGCTCGATTGCGTATTCGGTGAGGCTTTCCCGCAGGAGCTTGCGACCGCGATGGAGCCGCGACATGACCGTGCCTGCCGGGGTGCCCATGATCTCGGCGATTTCCTTGTAGGCGAAGCCTTCGACATCGGCCAGATACACCGCAAGGCGGAAGTCCTCAGGAATTGCCGCGAGTGCCTCGACGACGTCGCTGTCCGCAAGCCGGTCAAGCGCTTCGGTCTCAGCGGATCGAAGGCCACGCGGCGTGTGGGACTCGGCCTCGTGGAGCTGGCCATCCGTGAGTTCCTCGGCGGGCGTCTGGTAGGGCTGGCGCTGCTTCTTGCGATAGATGTTGATGTAGGTGTTCGTGAGGATCCGGAACAGCCACGCCTTGAGGTTCGTGCCCTCAGTAAACGAGCTGAAGGCTGCGAAGGCCTTGAGGTAGGTCTCCTGAACGAGATCCTCGGCATCCGTCGGGTTCTTCGTCATCCGCATGGCCGCGCCGTACAACTGGTCCATGAACGGCATGGCATCTCGCTCGAAACGTTCGGCCAACTCCTGCGCCTGCTCGGTCTTGGTCATTACGACAGAGCCTAGCCCCGAAACGGCCACGTTATCGAAATCCAACGAGGCCAGCCCGGATGCAATGCCGGACTCACGGATCGAGTTCACAGTCTCCACCACAATGGCACCAACGCCCGAGCGGCGACTGGCATTCCCCCTCATGGGTACGCTCCCGGAATCAAGTCCTCGGCCGCCAGCGGGGTGATGAGGTCCGACGTGTTATTTCGGACGCTGTTCACGGCGACCGAAACCGGGTAGGCCTCAAGACCGGCCCCACGCGGATGTTGAAGAAGTTCGGATGCCTGCAGGCCTGTCGCTGGATCGAGCCAGGCCGACCAATCTTGACGGGGGATGGTCATGGGCATCCGGTCATGGATGCGCCCAACCTCGTCGGCCGCATGAGTCGTGAGGATGGTGCAGGTGAGTCGCCAGGCGAGCGGGTCGGCCTCATCCCGGCTGGGATCGCGCCACCACTCGTAGAGCCCGGCCATTGCCAAGGAGGATCCATCTGCCGGGTGGATGAAGAACGGCTGCTTGACCGGTTTGCCCGGCTTGCCTGCCGGTACATCCTTGGCTTCAGGCGACGTAGGCACGTACCACTCGTAGTAGCCATCGGCCGGGACCAGGCAGCGTCGCTTGGCGAATGCCTGCCGGAAGGACGGCTTCTCAGCAACCGTCTCGGCCCGCGCATTGATGAGCCTCGAGCCGATCGACGGATCCTTCGCCCAGGAGGGGATAAGCCCCCACCTAGCCACGACGAGCTCTCGACGCGGCCCGCTCTGCTGCTCCCTGTTCAATACGACGTACACCTGCTTCGTGGGCGCGACGTTGTAGTCAGGTGCCAGTATTTGCTCGGGCGGCACGGCAACCCCGAACTCCTCCGCCAGCGCAGCAGGGTCCTTCGCCGCCGCATATCGACCGCACATCACTTCTCCTCTTGCTCGTCACCATCCTGCTCATCAGCATCGCCGCCACCATTTTCCCCCGCGAGAGCGAACACCGTCAGCTGGCGTCGGACATGATCGAGTCGGCCGAGTGCCGAAACTGACTCCAATGACTCACTTGGGCCCTGCCCCTCATGGGAAAGGGAGTCCGCTGAGACCCGGATGGCTTCGGCAAGCTCATCGCTCATCCTGAGCACGTCCTGCGGGGCTCGGGGCCCCACCTGCCCGCCCGACTCGCCGAGCGCTGCCCGCGCGAGATCAACGAGCGATGCGACGATCCGTTGGAACTCCACCGGTTCGAGCCGGGAGGGCTCTGCGCGGTCAAAAAGGAGATCAGCCGCGCCACAGACGGCGCGAATCTGGATCGTCATGCCCCCGAGCCTGCGGAACCGTCGAGCGTCAGACTGCAACCGCGGCAGAACCGAACGGCCGCGTGGATTCCATCGTGCACTCTCCGCGAGCTTCGTGAGCGCCCCTCTGGCGTCCTCCGCTACCAACCTCAGCGCGCGGCTCGCCGGGACGTACTCGTGGTTTACTCCTTCAGGCAGCAGCGCGGCCTGGCCACCGCTCTCCTCCCCCATGCGACGCAGCACCGTCACGATCGCATCACGATAGGTCTCAAGTGCTCGTTCAAAGGCCTCAGGGCGAGGACGCGGCGGGTACACGTACACGGCGAGCAGGCCAACAAGTCCACCGACAACAACGTCAATGACGCGCCAAAGGTCCTGCCCCATCGAAGCCGGTCCGAGGACCAGCACGAAAACCACCGCGATCGGGATCTGGATCTGCCCTGGAATCGACCACGGGATGAGACGGGCAACAAGTAGCGCGGCGAGCACGCCGATAAAGAAGGACCACGGGGTGAGGCCGACGAGGTTCACCCAGAGCGAGGCCGCGAGCACCCCGATCCCGGTGCCGAGAATCCGCTGGAGCGACAAGCCCAACGTGCTCCAAGGCGAACTCTGCATCACAAGAAGGGTAGTGATGGGCGCGAATATGCCGAGTTCGCTCTGTGAGACCGCTAGGGCGATGAGCCATGAGACAGTGACCGCGATGGCAAGGCGGACGACGAGCATCGGCGATCCGAGGCCCCCGTGGCGCTGCTGGAGCACCTCGGCGAGGCCACCCTCGGGAAGCAGATCTCCCATATTCGACGCATCGGCCACCCCACAAGGCTATGCCCACTCCTCCGTTCATCTCGCCCAGAATCTGGGCCGCCTGAACGATCCGAGGCTAAATACCCCGCCAATCGTTCATCTCGCCCCGATTCTGGGCGAGATGGGAGGAGAGGGATTACGCTGGCGTTGATGACGAGTGATGATTTCTGGCCGGCGCCGACCGCAACCGGCCCGGTTCACGCCCACGTCCGTGTCCCCGGATCCAAGTCCGCCACCAACCGCGCCCTCGTGCTCGCCGCGCTCGCAGACGGCCCGAGCCTTGTACGCGAGGCACTCGACGCCCGCGATACCCGACTGATGATCAACGCCCTCGAAGCCCTTGGCGCGACATTCACCGTGTCGCCCCAGAGCCCGGTCGGCAACATCGACATCAGCTGCACCCCGGTCCCACCCGCGGCGAAGGCAGGTAAGCGGCTCGATGTCGGCATTGACGTCGGTCTTGCAGGCACCGTCATGCGATTCGTGCCGGCTGTCGCGGCGCTCGCCGACGCCGATGTGCGCTTCGACGGCGACGAGGGTGCTCGGACCCGGCCTATGGCGACCATCACCGGCGCCCTGCGATCACTCGGGGTGATCATTGATGGTGGTGACACCCTGCCGTTCACCGTCCGCGGGGCCGGCCAGGTCACCGGCGGCGAGGTGCTCATCGACGCCTCCGGTTCCAGCCAGTTCGTCTCCGCGCTCCTCCTCTCCGGCGCCCGCTTCGACAAGGGCCTGACAATCCAGCACACCGGCGCAACGGTCCCGAGCCAGCCGCACATCGATATGACTATCGCGATGCTCGCCGAGCACGGCATCGAGGTCTCGACTCCCGCGCCGAACACCTGGCATGTTGCCCCCCAGCGGATACTTGCCCACGACTGGACCATCGAACCCGACCTCTCGAACGCTGCTCCCTTCCTCGCCGCCGCGCTCGTCACGAAGGGATCCATCACCGTGGCCGACTGGCCGACAACCACCACCCAGCCCGGCGACTGGCTGCGCGATCTCCTCCAGCAAATGGGAGCCGTCGTCACCCACGATGCCCTCGGCCTCACCGTCACGATGCACGACGAGATCCGCGGAATCGATGCCGACCTGCATGAGGTAGGCGAACTCACCCCGTCGCTCGCCGCACTCGCCGCGCTCGCGATCAGCCCGAGTCATCTGCACGGGATCGCTCATCTACGCGGTCACGAGACCGATCGGCTCAAGGCTCTCGTACACGAGATCAACCACCTCGGCGGTGACGCGCGGGAGACGGCCGATGGGCTCACGATCAAACCTACGAGACTTCATGCTGGGCGGTTCGCTACCTATCACGACCATCGCATGGCGACTGCCGGCGCGATCATCGGCTTGCGCGTGCACGGGATCGCCGTCGAAAACATCGAGACCACCGCCAAGACCCTGCCCGGATTCGCCGACCGCTGGAATGCTCTCCTTCTGCCCCGCGAGCCCTCGTGAGTCGTCGCCACGATCGAATGGACGAGGACGATGTCCGCGTCCGGCCTACCCGTGGCGGCTCACGACCGAGGTCCAAGGATCGGCCAGCCCATGAACAGGCACTCGCAGGCACCGTCATCGCCGTTGATCGCGGTCGATTCACCGTTGCGATCCCGTCCCAGGATTCTGACGCACATCCGCGCGTGATCTACGCGGTCAAGGCGCGCGAACTCGGGCGCAAGGGGATCGTCGTCGGTGATGACGTCGACCTCGTCGGTGATCTCTCGGGCGACATCGACAACCAGGCGCGCGTCGTTCGACGCCACGATCGGGTATCCACCCTGCGTCGAACCGCCGACGACACCGATCCGGTCGAGCGCGTCATCGTTGCCAATGCCACGCAGCTTGCCATTGTCACCGCCACCACCAATCCGGCCCCCTCGTTCGGGCTCATCGACCGTGCGCTCGTCGCTGCATACGACGCCGGCGTCCGTCCCGTTCTCATCGTGACGAAAACTGACCTCGTCCCGCCAGACGAGCTGCGAAGAATGTACGCACCCCTCGACTTCGAGATGTTCGAGGTGAGTGATCGACAGCCGCCCTCAGCGCTGCACCAGGCGCTGGCCGATGAGGTAACCGTCGTCGTCGGTCACTCGGGGGTCGGCAAGTCAACGCTCGTGAACAACCTCGTCCCCGGAACCGATCGCAGCACCGGCCGGGTAAACACCGTCACCGGCAAGGGCCGACACACGTCGACAAGTGTGCGCGCCATTCCGCTGCCCGGCGGCGGGTGGATCATCGATACACCCGGGATCCGCTCATTCGGCCTCGCGCACGTTGATATTGGGCGCGTCATTACCGCCTTCCCTGACCTCGCAGCCGGCACTGAGCACTGCCCGCGCGCGTGCTCGCACGACGAGGCGGAGTGCGCTCTCACCGTCTGGGCCGAGGGGCAGGAGCCAGGGGTGCGCGAGCGGCTCGCATCGATGCGCCGTTTGCTCGCGGGCCGCAGCGCGACCACTGAATGGTCCGACTGATCGGCGATGACCCCCGGAGGCATCCCTAGTTGCCGGTCAGGCCCTGCCAGACCGATTCAGCGCCTGAGTGTCCGGCACGAACCACCCACACTGTCGCGAGGACCGCGATCACGATAAGTGCGATGGCGGCGACCTGAAACCACCAGGGCCTCGAGCGATTGGCCGGGATCCCGCGGTCGACGAGCCAGAACCCGATAAGCCCGAGCGCGAGGATCAGCGCGAGGAGCGGCACCGCATCTCCAAGCTGGGCATGCTGCGCCGTCACCACGACTCTGCTCGCAAGCGATTCACCCGCCTCCTTCGCCACGATTGATGCGATGAACGATGCCACGCCAATAGCGACGATAAGTCCGCCATATCGGCGGGCCAGCCTTCGCGACACAACCATGACGACCGCTCCCAGTGCAGCAAGAGGGACGAGGACGACGACGGCATGCACGGCGAGTGGGTGGAGCGGCAGCCCGAATACGGTGTCGAACAGACTCGACTCGGTCACGAGGGGCATGTCATCACCCTAGGGAGCCCTCGGCCCGGGCGGAAACGCTGGATAGGTTTCACCCGTGACCCACACGCCTCCTGCTGCTCTCGCCCTTGACCTTGGCCCTGATCTCGAGCTTGCCCTGGCGATGGCTGATGCCGCCGACCTCATCACGATGGATCGCTTCGGCGCACTCGATCTGGTAGTCGAGACGAAGCCCGATCTCACGCCGGTAACCGAGGCAGACAAGGCGACGGAGGTCACCCTTCGCGCGATGCTCGCCGAGCATCGGCCCGCCGACAGCGTGCTTGGCGAGGAGTTCGGAACCTCAGATGGCTCCGCCGCGCGCCGGTGGATCATCGATCCAATCGACGGCACCAAAAACTACGTCCGGGGGGTTCCGGTATGGGCAACCCTCATCGCACTTGTCGTCGACGGAGAGGTGGTGGTGGGGGTTGTCTCGGCACCTGCGCTCGCGCGGCGCTGGTGGGCAGCACGTGGCTCGGGCGCGTGGGTGCGGATGCTTGATCGCGAGCCAGTGCGCCTGCAGGTGAGCCTGGTTCGGTCACTCAACGATGCATCCCTTTCCTACTCCGACGCCGTCGGCTGGAGCGCCGTCAGCGCAACCGGCCTCCAATCCCTGCTTGATACCACCTGGCGACAGCGCGCCTACGGCGACTTCTGGTCGCACATCCTCGTCGCGGAGGGCGCGGTCGATGTCGCGGCCGAGCCAGCACTTGGGGCGTGGGACATCGCAGCCATCATCCCAATCGTCACCGAGGCCGGCGGGCGCATCACCGCCTTCGACGGACGTCCCGCGCTCGAGGGTGGCTGCGCGGTCACGACCAATGGAGCCCTCCATGAGGCGGTCCTCCACCTTCTGCGCGGCGGGTGATCCGCAGCTTCAGCCCGCCAGCAGGCCTAATGGTCACGACCGGGTCCATAGCAGGGACTCCCTCGTCGCCTGGGTAGCTCACTTCGAAACGCGACGCGAGCCTAGCGAGCATGAGCACGCCCTCGAGGTAGGCGAAGTCTCGACCGATGCACATTCGCGGGCCGGCACCGAAGGGGAGGAACGAACTGCGATCGACCTCTTCGTCGAGGAAGCGGGAGGGTCGAAACTCCTCAGGAGTCCGCCATAGTGACGGGTGGCGGTGAAGCAGCCACGGGCTCATGATGACGAGTGATCCGGCTGGAACCTCTCGGCCGGCGAGCTCCCTTGCCTCAAGGGCCTTACGGGTAATGAGCCACGCAGGAGGGTAAAGCCTCAGGGCTTCATCAAATACCGCTCGAGTGCGGACGAGGCGGGGGTAGTCGTCGATTGTCAGCGGCGCATTCTGGACGATCTGCGCCAGTTCATCCTGCAGTGCCTCCTGCTCATGCGGATGGGCGGCGAGCAGGGCCCAGGCCCAGGTGAGTGCACTCGCAACCGTCTCATGTCCAGCGACGATGAACGTCACCATTTGGTTGCGAATCTCCTCCCCCGATAGGCCGTTCCCGTGCTCGTCACGCACCTCCATGAGCATGTCGAGCATGTCGTGGGTACGGGCCTGCGCATGCACCCGCTCGGCGATCATGCGCCGAACGGCACTGTCGAGCACGTTGTTGGCCGACCCCAAACGCCGGTTCGCCCGGGTCGGAAGCCATCCGGGCGGAGTGATCGGCACCCGCGCCCTCGCAACGACGACGTCAAGGGCCTCAAGCGTGGCATCGGCCAACGCGGACGCATCCTGCGACAGATCGCTACCGAAGAGCGCATGGCCGACAACCTCCAAGGTCGCGTGCATCATCGCGGAATCGATATCGACGATCGCTCCGGTCCCCGCACGTTCCCAGTCAGCGAGGACCGATGAGGATGAACGCTCCACATGATTCGCGAGTTGGGCGAGGGTCTCATGGTGGAAGGCCGGCTGAACCATGCGACGTTGTCGCCGCCAGACATCGGCATCGGACGTGAGGAGTCCCTCGCCCGTCACGAGGGACAGGGCCCGGTACTGGATGGTGGACTTTCCGTAGCTTCGCGCCTGTTCGACAAGCACCCGGCGAACCGCGTCGGGATCATTGACGAGGTAACTCGGCGGTCTGGGAATCGGAAACTGGACGACATCACCATGCTCGCGCCATACCCGGTCGAGGTAGCCGAGCGGGTTTCCACGGATGGCGCTGAAGGCCCTGAACATCTCGGGTCCTGACGGGCCGGGGGCTGTCGCCGGAGTTCCCATGAACGAGCCATAGGCACCTGACCGGTTCGTCATTCGCGCGCCCCCAGCGCTCGCCTCACGTGCATCCGCGCATGATCGACGGCATCGTCCATTCGTTCAACACAGTGGCGCTCATTCCCGAGTGCCTCAAGGGCGCCAACGCCCATCAGAGTCGGAACATGCTCCGGCCGAATCCCCTGAAGGAGGACCGCGATACCGCGAGACTGCAGGTCGACGATGATCTCCTCCAAAGCATGGGCTCCGCTCGCGTCCATCATGCCGATACCCCCGAGCCTCAGCACGACCACCCGAACATCTGCGACGGCCACCAACTCGTCGAGGAATCGCTGCGAGGCGCCAAAGAACAGCGCCCCATCGAGGCGGTACACCGCGATGTGCTCGTGGAGGAGTTCATGTTCCAAGGGCACCGGCGAATCGCCCGACTGAGACGAGTCACGGACCTCTTCACGGCCTAGCGTGCTCGCCCGCGACAGCGCCCGCAGGGCGAGTCCTGCCGCAATCGCAATGCCGATCTCTACCGCCAAAATGAGGTCGAGTGCCACGGTGGCCACCGCCGTTGTGACCATGACGACAGCGTCGGCGCGGGTCGAGCGCAGTACCGAGTGCGCAGCCCTCCGGTCGATCATCCGAACGGCCGTGACCATGAGCACCCCGGCCAATGCCGCCAGTGGGATGACGGCAACGAGGCCTCCACCGACGAGAACGACCGCGAGGAGCACGACAGAGTGGACGATCGCCGAGACTCTCGTGCGGGCTCCAGCGCGGACGTTGACCGCAGTCCGGGCGATGGCTCCGGTGGCCGGCATCCCCCCGAACGCGCCAGCGGCGATGTTCGCCAGACCTTGGCCGACGAGCTCGCGATCCGGGTCGTACCGGCTCGATGATGTCATGCCATCGGCCACCCGCGCTGAGAGCAGGCTCTCGATCGCCGCGAGCGCTGCGACGGCGAGCGCTGCGGAGAACAGGGCGCTCGTGGTCGCAGTGTCGAGCACAGGAATGCTCGGGAGGGGCAACCCCGTTGGGAGTGGGCCGATGCGGCTCATGTTCCAGCCGGCGAGAACCACGATCAACGTGGCCACCCCAATGGCGAGGATCGACCAGGGAACCGCGCGATTCAATCGCGGCATAACGACGAGGACGGCGACAACAATCGCGACGATCGCGAGTGGCTGCACAGCCGCTGCCCAGTCGGCCTCCAGCAGCGCCTTCCAGGCGACGACTGCCGTGTTGTCACCCTCCGGCCGGGGGACATCAATCGCCAGTGGCACCTGCTGGAGGAAGATGATGATCGCGATTCCGATCGTGAAGCCCTCGACGACCGGCCACGGGATGAATGAGACCGCCAGGCCAAGCCCGAACATCCCCATCGCCAACACGATGACACCCGCCATGATCGCTACGGGCACCACGGCAGCTGCCCCGTACCGTGCGACGATCGGGAGCAGTACGACGGTCATCGCGCCTGTCGGGCCTGAGACTTGAAAGTTCGATCCGCCGAACACCGCAGCGACGACCCCCGCGACGATTGCCGTGACGAGGCCGGCGGCAGCCCCCACCCCTGACGCGACACCGAATGCCAGTGCGAGCGGGAGTGCAACGACACCAACAGTGATGCCGGCGAGGATGTCGCGGCGATACGAAGTGGCGAGTCCGGAGTAGTCGCTGCGCGGGGGCAGCAGTCGCTGCCTCAACGTGAGGACTACCTCGGCAACTGTCACCGTTCGCTAACCACCTCGTGCTCCGTTACGAACATCCGGATGCGACTGGTGAGATGTGCTAACGAGTCCGCGGCTACCGCCTTGCCGATGTCGGTCGCGTATGCGGCGTCAAAATCCCCTGACGAGTCGAACCACAACTCGGATACCCCATCGGGCGCCCCATCATCGCCGGGGGTGACGAGGTTGAACACGAGGCGACGGACACCCGGCAATTGCGCCGCCAGTGGCGCGTGCTCGACAAGCCACCAGTGCGCGAATTGCTCATGGGTGATGTCGGCACGGCGAGTAAGGAGAATGACGGCTTTAAACACGCAAACCTCCTAGACCGGCTTCTTGACGCGAGCACCCGGGCGTCCGCCCGCGCTCAGGACGAGTGCGATGACCATCTCATCTGGCCGCGGAGCGTCGACGATGCTGAGGTCAGCCGCGTCCATATCGTCGAAAACCCAGCGGTCATCCTTGTTGCCGATGGGCATCGTGATCGATGATCCGACGCCGCCGACCTTCTTAGTTCCAGGGATGATGTCCGCTCCCCCACCAATCGCAGCACGTACCGGGGCGCCGAAACGAGGGTGAAGGACGGCTGCAGTGTGCTCGCGATCCCCATCGATCCCGACGATGGCACCCTTGCCGTAGCCCCTGACGTCAGATGGCTCGATACCGAGGGCTCCGAGCGCTCCCAGCGCCTGACGGACGAGGAAGCCCGCCGCCTCGTTGCCGAGCACCTCGAGCTCATCGAGGTCAGCGACGTGTCCCCGGCCTGCCAGCGGATTTTCGACGACCGCGGCCGCCACGACGACAACGGTGGGGGTCGGCAGTTCAGCGCCTGCCTCCGAGAACGTCTGCTGGGTTGTGGTCACGGCACTTCGGAGCTTCACTTCGCTGATTCCTTCACTTGGCTGATTCCTGCATGATGGGCTGACCAACAGGCTCGTACAGAGTAGTTCGCTCGTGCAGCGTTCGGCCGATCGGCTCGACAACAGCTCCGAAGTCGTCCGATGTGATGCCCTGTCCATGGGTAGCGCCCGCAGCCCTCGAGATGTTCTCGTCCATGAGCGTGCCTCCGAGGTCGTTCACCCCCGCCTGCAGCAACTGCTGGGCGCCCGCCACGCCGAGTTTCACCCAGGAGGCCTGCACGTTGTCGATCCAACCTCGGTAGGCGATGCGGCCGACCGCGTGCATCAGGACGGTCTCGCGCCAAGTGGGTCCTCGCCGCGCCCGGCGCTTGAGGTAGATCGGTGAGGCCATGTGAACAAATGGGAGTGGGACGAACTCCGTGAAACCGAAGGTCCGCTTTTGCAGATCACGGGTGCGGATCAGGTGGCGGGCCCAGTGCTTGGGATGCTCGATGCTCCCAAACATGATCGTCACATTTGATCGGAGCCCGGCCTCATGCGCCATCTCATGGCAGTCGAGCCACTCGCTCGTGGTGATCTTGTCGGGGCACAGAACCTCTCGGATCGAGTCGTCGAGGATCTCGGCAGCCGTGCCCGGCAGAGATTTCAGCCCTGCGTCGCGCATGCGGGCCAGATAGGACGGCAGCGGTTCTCGCAGGCGTCGGGCACCCTCGGTGACCTCAAGGGCGGTGAACCCATGGACGTGCATCTGGGGGACTGCTGCCTTCACCGTTCGGCAGACCTCGAGGTAGTAGTCGCCGTCAAAATCCGGATGGATACCCCCCTGCAGGCACACCTCGGTAGCCCCGAGCGAGGCTGCCTCGCGCACCCGGTCGGCGATTTGCTCGTTCGTGAGGAGATAGGGCTTACCCCGCAGGTTGAGCGAGAGCGGACCCTTGGAGAATCCGCAGAAGGAGCACTTGAAGGTGCACACGTTCGTGTAGTTGATGTTGCGGTTCCGGACGAACGTGACGCCGTTGCCGTTTGCGGCCATCCGCAGTTCATCGGCCATCGCGGCAACGGCAGCCACCTCGGAGCCCCTCGCACCAAAGAGCGCGACGATCTCATCCTGCTGCAACTCCTGCCCCTGCCGAACCCCCTCGAGCACCTCTGCGATCGCACCCGTGGCGCGCGGCGTTGCCGGAACGAGGATGGGCGGATGCCGGTCGGCCCCGGAGTACCACGCCGTCGAGCGACGCCCGATCTGCACGACATCGGCCCCCGTTCCGACATTGGCGGCCGCCTCATATCGCTCCGGGAAGGTCGCCCCGGGATCGTCGCGTCCCATGCCTTCAGCGTCGCTTCGGTCGAGCACGGCGAAGCGGACGTTGTCATCGAGCCATCGATTGGGAGCGGTGGCGAATTCAGGGTAGACGGTGAGCCGCGGGGCGAGGGTTCGGCCGCGTGACTCGACGACGGCCCGGAGAGTATCGATGTGCGGCCACGGCCGCTCAGGATTCACGTGGTCGGCTGTCACGGGCGAGATTCCGCCGAAGTCGTCAATACCGGCATCGAGGAGAACACCAGGGTCATCAACGAGATTAGGCGGTGCCTGCACATGCACCCCGGATGGCAGGATTGACCGCGCCAGTTTGATCGCATCGACGAGATCCTCGAGCGAGCAAGCAGGGTCATTGCGCATGAGGGTGTCAGCCTTGGGGACGAAGTTCTGGACGATGACCTCCTGCACATGGCCGTACCGATCGTGCGCTGCTGCGATCGCCTCGAGCGCCTCGATGCGATCAGCGCGATTCTCGCCGATGCCGACGAGGATGCCGGTCGTGAACGGGATCGCGAGTTCTCCTGCGGCGTGCAAGGTGGCGAGGCGGCGCTCAGGGGTCTTGTCGGGGGCCCCGCGATGGGCGGCAAGATCAGGCCGCAGGGACTCGATCATCATGCCTTGGCTGGGCGCCACCCGGCGCAGTTTCGCGAGGTCGTCACTGCCGAGTGCACCGGCGTTCGCGTGCGGCAGCAGGCCGGTCTCGTCGAGGACCAGCTGGCACATGGCTGCGAGGTAGTCGACGGTGGTCTGGTACCCGTGCTCCCTCAACCATTCGCCGGCGACCGGATAGCGCTCCTCCGGGAACTCACCGAGGGTGAAGAGGGCCTCGTGGCAGCCAGCTCGGGAGCCGGCCGTCGCGATGACGAGGATTTCCTCGGGGGTGAGGTAGGGAGCGCTCACCCGCGAGGGTGACTGAGCGAAGGTGCAGTAGCCGCAGCGATCGCGGCAAAGCATCGTGAGGGGGATAAACACTTTCGGGGAGTAGGTGACCGTTGTGGCGGACATTGCATGCCTCCCAGTGACCATTGATCGACCGACGTGAACAATCAGTGAACGCCCCATCGTGTCACATGGCCTCGATCGCCATACCCGGTATGACGCCGCTCGATGGCACCGATTCTGTGAGCCATGTCACGGCCTGCGTGAACGAGCGATGAATCCTTTGTGAGCATCGGCACAGATGGCACTGCTTTGTTGTCGGCCGCAACAATTCTGGGTAATATTAGTGATGTTCGGTCGGCAACCGCCGGAAGGGCATTGACCAACCTGGCGATCCCAGGAAAGTCGAGATTTCCATGACGATGACAGGAGAAACCCTCCATGAAGCCGTTTGCAAAGGTGTTCGCCACCATGTTCGATCGCCAGCCGCATGACGAGAATAGGGCTGCCCGTCGGGCATTTCACCGGGAGTGGGACCGTCAGCGCGCCATTGCACTGACCCCCTCGCATCGGGCAGAGATCGACGCGATCTTCTCCCGCAGCCACTAGGCCCGGCACCCCGGCCAACGCGTCGGAAACAACCCAAATGAAATGAGTGAAGTCCCCCTCCGACCGGTGGGGGACTTCACTGTTTCGACGTCATTCGATGTGATCGTCAAGAAGTCTTGATCTGGAACTCGACGCCGACCCATTCGCCGCTCCGTTCAAGGCCAAGGGAGTATCCGTGCAGCCCGCGCTTGCTCAACTCCATCGTGAGCGAATACGAGCCGTCCGACTTCACCGTGGTTTCGGCGCCAACCACCGGATCGAAGTGCCCCGATCCACGTTTGTCAGTTGGAATGAATCGGCTCAGGGTGAGAACGTCCCCCGATGCCACCGAGGGTGGTGCCTTCCCCGAGATCGTGACGGGCCTCCCGGCGGAGACCTGCGTGTCGGACAAGGTCGCGGTGCCACCCCACGCCGAGGTGTTCGGGACCTTGGTAAAGCCGGCCTGCCAGAGGGTGGTGGGGTCAATCGACACCGGGCGAGCGATGGTGCGGGCCGGACGCGCGCCGGTGCCCGGAGTCGTCACCTGGAACTCGAACCCAAATAATACGGACGCTGCCCCCTTCGTCTGATAGCCCACGTGGTAGCCCCACACCCCCGGATAGCCGAGTTGAAAGCGCATCGAGAATCGCTGCCCGGAGCCGACGACGGTCTTGATGTTGAGCGGCCGGAACTCCCCGAGACCCATCTTGTTAAACGGGTAGAACCGGGCCAGCCTGAGCGTGGCGCCGACCGGCACCTGGTCGGGGGCTTTCCCGCTGATGATGATGTCGGTGCCTCGGGGCACCTCGCCCCCGCTTATGGAGACCGGCATCCCCCAGTCGGTGGTGTTCGCCTCAACGGTGAAACCGATGTCTGCGAGTTCTGCAGACGTGAGGTGAGGGCGCTTCTTCGCAGGTTCCGAGGAAGGGCCGGACGCAAGGGCCGTGGGCGCAAGAAGCACGGCTCCAGTCGCCAAACTGACGATGAACAGCAGCAGTCTCAATTCCAGTCCGCCTCTGCAGCAACGCGCAGGGCCTGCGCACCGATGGTGAGCGCTGGGTTCTGCGCTCCGGAGGACGGGAAGAATGACGAATCGACGACAAGAAGGTTCGCGATCTCGTGCGATCTGCAGTGCCCGTCGAGCACACTCGTTGCCGGATCGAGCCCGGCCACGACGGTGCCGCACATGTGGCTATTCATATCGATCCCGAATCGCTGCTCGAAGACTAGGGAGTAGCCGGCGCGCTTCAGCATGGCCTTCGCCTTTCCCAGGAGGAGCTCATGGCGGTCATAGTTGCGTCGCTGCCATGACACCTGTATCCGTCCGTTCGAGTTGACCCGCACGCGGTTGTCCCGTGTCGGGGTGTCCTCGGTCATGACGAGCCATTCGATGCTTCGTCCCGCCATTCGATTGAGCACGGCCAACGGCGCCCGCGTCGCATGGGTCTTCATCATGGATCCCTGAACCTTGCCGATAAGTTGAATCGTTCCACCCGGAATTCCATCTCCGAGATCGTGATAATAGTCGTTGATCGCGACCGTCTTTTGGAAGACCACGTCATTCGGGCGGCGTGGATCAACAGCGGCAATGTGGGTGTTGTTGTGGACCATGTAATTTCGACCGACCAGATCGGTCGAGTTCGCGACGCCCCTTGGCCACCGGTCGCTCGTGCTCCGAAGCAGGATGACCGCCGAGTTCACGGCACCGCCGGCAAGGACGAATGAGCCCCCGGTGAACTCGCAGGGCTCCCCATGGCAATCACCGAGGAGCCTCGTCACTCGGTCACCAGCGCCGGTCTCGATACGGTCAACTCTGACACCGGTGAGCAACCGCACGCTACCCCCCGTGAGCGCCGGGCCGAGGGCACATGTCTCTGCATCCGATTTCGCCCCGAGCCTGCAGGGAAAGCCATCGCACGTGCTGCAACGAATGCAGCCACCACCTGGTTGCAGGTCGACGCCCATGGAGGTTCGCGAGGGATGTAGGCCCTGCTTCTCGATACGCCGGACGGTTTCCTGGACGTAGGCCTCGTGGTCGAGCCCCGGGTAGGGATAGGGCTGGCTGCGCCAGGGCTCGGTGGGGTCCTCGCCGGCGGTGCCGTGCACGCGGTAAAGGGACTCGGCCTGCGAGTAGTACGGCTCGAGGTCGGCGTAGCTGAACGGCCAGGCAGGAGATATCCCACCCGGGTACTCGGTGCGCTCGAAGTCGCGCTCGCGAAGCCGCGGGAGGCTTGCCCCATACACCTTGGTATTGCCGCCGACGAGGTAGTGAACCCCAGGATTGAACTCCACTCCGGCGTCGTCAACCCAAGTCTCATTCGGCTTGTATCGCCGCTCAACGAACACCGCCTCAGGCGACCAGTTCTCGCGCTCCCGCGGCAGGTAATCGCCCCGTTCGAGGACGAGCACGTCGATACCGCGGCGAGCGAGACCCCACGCGAGGGTGCTACCCCCCATGCCGCTTCCGACGATCACCACGGTCGCGGAGTCCTTCATCATCGGACCATCTAACCGTCTTGGCGCCAAATCCGCGAAGCATTCGGCGAACGACGCTGGGGCGGTCCTAGGCGTGCAGGTGCTCCTCGACCTGCGCGTGGCCCTCCGGCTCAATCTGAATGGTCGAGTGCTCGATGCTGAAGTGACCGTCGAGGCAACCCCGCAGATCTTCGAGCATCAGGCCGAGACCCGCGGCGAGTGCGTCATCGCGAACGACGACGTGCGCGCTCATCACAGGAAGGCCGGAGGTAATTGTCCAGGCATGCATGTCGTGGACGCTCACGACGAAGGGCTTGCTCAGCCAGTGATCACGCACGCTATCAAGGTCGAGGTCCTTCGGGGTCGCCTCGATAAGGATCCCGATCACTTCGCGCAAGAGTTGCCAGGCTCGCGGCAGGATCATCAGCGCGACGAGCACTGACACGATCGGGTCGATCCGCAGGAATCCGGTCACCGAGATGGCGATGGCTCCGACAATGACCGCAATGGACCCCAAGAGATCGCCCCACATCTCGAGGTAGGCACCCTTGATGTTTATGCTGCCGCGCGCGCCCCGGCGAAGCAGGAGCAGACCAACGATGTTTGCGATGAGCCCCACGGATGCGTACGCGAGCATGCTCCCACTGGCGATGTCCGCAGGCGCCTGCCAGCGTGACCACGCCTCGTATCCGATCCAGCCGGCCACAGCGAACAGCAAGAGGGCATTCACCCCGGCGGCAAGGACCTCAAGCCGCCGGTACCCGAAGGTCCGAGATGGCGTGGCGGGCAACCGACCCGCGCTCATGGCCGCCAGCGCAATGAGGATCCCGACAACGTCGGTGAGCATGTGTCCGGCATCCGCGAGGAGCGCAAGGCTCCCCGAGCGAATGCCGCCGACGACCTCGATCACGAGGACTGTGAGACTGAGAAAGAGGGCCCACACCAGTCGGCCTCGGTTGTCGACCCCGCCGTGCGAGTGTCCGCTCCCCATGGAGACATGCTAGACGACGCGGGCCTCAGCGGATATGTTCCGCAGGCGGATTCAGCAGGCAGTCACGAGCGGACGCTCGACCGTCTCCGCGAGGTTCCGATGCTGATCGGATGCCGAGGAAATGGAGCGAGCGACCAACGCGAAGGCACGCTCGCGTGCGACCTCGGGCTCATGGTCATCGATCATCACCTGCACGAGGATCTCGTTGACGTGAAGATCGCGGGCCGCATGCGCGATGACGAGGAGATCGAGCGAGTCATCACCAAATCCCTCACACGTGATGCGGTGGGCAAGCAATTGAAGAGCGCGGGCAATGGGTTCCATGTGGGTTCCTTTCAATCGCTCACGCTAGAGGGTTTGATACATAAATAAAAACGATTGAATACGATTATTTTAATCACTTATACTTATGCTTATGGGAATTGAGGACGTCGAGATCAAGCACCTCATCACCCTGCGCACCGTCGCTGACGAGGGCTCGTTCATCAGCGCTGCCGATGCCCTCGGCTACTCGCAGGCCGCCATCAGTCAGCAGGTCGCACGCCTCGAGCGTGCCGTCGGACAACAGCTCTTCGACCGGCCAGGCGGTCCCCGGCCGGTCACGCTCACCCCAGCCGGCCGACTCCTCCTCGGCCACGCCACGGCAATCCAAGCACGGCTCGAACTCGCCGAGCGTGAGATGTCCGACCTCCTGTCCGGAACGGCCGGGCGCCTGCGCTGCGGCACCTTCCAGAGCGTGTCAGTGCAACTCCTCCCCGAACTCGTCCGCGAGATGCGCACCACCGCTCCCAATCTCGACATCCACCTCGTTGAGCAGGACCTCAATGACTCCCTCGTCGACCTGCTCATCGCCGGCGAGATCGACGTCACCTTCCTTGAAGGCCCTTACGACGACAGCCGGCTGGAGCTCATCGAACTCGGCGCCGATCCCTTCGTCGTCCTGCTACCCAAGGACAGTGACCTCGCTCGGACCTCAAGGGGAAGAACCTTCCCAACCAGCCTGCTCGCGAAGTCCCCCATGGTCGGCGAGCACGACTGCAGCACCCAGACGCGGATTGACGAGGGCCTGCGTGATGCCGGCATCACCCCTCGCTACGTCTTCCGGGCGAGTGACAATGGCGCGATTCAGGGCATGGTCCGCGCTGGCCTCGGCCCCGCCGTCATGCCATTGCTCGCGGTCGACACGAACGACCCCGGCATCATCGTCAAGACACTGGATCCGGCGATTGAGCCGCGCATGATCCTCATCGCGCTTCGAAAAGATGCCACGCTATTACCTGCTGCGGAACAGTTTGTCCGCATCGCCAAACACGAGTGCCGAAAGCGGTTATCGCAACCCGCTCGCTGACCGTCAGTGCCGCCAACCCTCCGGCTTCTTCGATCCAACCGCGGATGAGAGCAGGAACACCGACAGGGCACTCGAGATCACCTGCGCCAGGACGAGACCGACGAGGACGAGAAGTTGGATCTGGACGGCCAGCATTGGGCTCGCACCCCCGAGGAGGAGTCCAACGAACGAACCAGGGAGCAGGACGAGACCGGCACTCTTCATCTGATCGAGTGCCGGGGCGAGTGACTGCTCAATGGCCCTCGTCGCGACTGGACGCACCGCCTGCCGAGCACGGGCGCCGAGTGCGAGATAGCCCTCGATCTCTCCCCAGCGCTCGAGCGCATCGTCGCGCAGTCGCGAGCCCGCAAGGAGGGTCGCGGTCATCGCGCCGCCGATCATCTGGGCCGTGAATGGGAGGACGCTTTGGACATCTCGCGAGAGGGCGCCGGTCGCAGCGACGATCCCCACGGTCGCAGCCGCACCAGCCGCGATCGGCACGAGCACCCGCCAAAAATTCCGGTGGCCGCACCCTATTCGGCGCACCGCTGTCAGGGTCGCTGCCCCGAGCATGATCGCAACGTAGACGAGTGACCACTGCGGATTGGCGAACAGCCAGCCGATGACGACAGCAACAAGGGCCAACTGAACCACAGCCCGGGCGGCGGACCCGAGCAGGTCACCACGAAGTGCGATCCCGCTCACGCGCATCACGGTGAGCGAGGCGACAAGCAGAACGACCAGCGCCAGCGCAGTCCGTACTAGTTGGGCATCCAGACTGAACTCCAACGCCCTCCCCCACCCCCCCCCCCGTTTGTCCCATCTTGTGGGGCAAACGGCGAAATCTGCCGCTAATCGAACGAGATTGTGCAATCTCGCCCACCATTGTGGCGCCGCCGACGCCCGGCGCGAGTGAGCAATCCCCCACCGTGCCTCAGGTGCCCGAACGGTACTCCTCGACGCTGAGCCTGCGGCGCGTGGTGATCTCGCCGATCCTGCTCCAGTCGCTGCCGCCAAGCCGGGCGATCGGGTCAAGTCGTTCGATGTCAGCGCGTCCATCGATGAGGACCGACGCCTCGACGGCGATGCACATCACCTCACCGAATACGACCAGGCCATTGCCCACCTCCTTGATCTCCACGAGGCGGCATTCCAAGGCGTATGGCGACTGCGCGACGCGGGCCGCGCCAACCGTTTCACTCGCCTCACGTGTGAGCCCAGCGACATCGAATTCACTGACATCCGAACCGAATTCCACGCTCGTCACGTTGATCTGCTCGAGCCTCGCAGCCGGGCTCCCGCATACGACGAACTCGCCCGTCGCCCGGATATTCCGCACTGTGTCCTTCTCCCCCATCGAACTGAAGACGATGATGGGTGGCGCCGTGCTCACGATGGTGAAGAACGAGTGCGGGGCAAGGTTGTCGACACCATCCGCACTTCGCGACGACACCCAGGCGATCGGACGCGGTACAACGAGGCTGCCGAGAAGGGGGTAGACACTGCGCACGGCGCTCGGATCGATGACGACTCGACCGCCTACTTCGTTGTCAACGCTGGGCAGGGGGCTGTTCGACGTCATTGGCCAATGGTGTCAGCCCGGTCCTTTCATCGTCCTTAACCCGGGTCGAATCGCAGAATATCGACGAATCCACTTCGGATTCCGCCGTTTCTCCCGTGAGATGGGACAAACGGGAGTTGGGCTAGTGGTCGGAGATGCCGAACCTTTCGTGGAAGCGGCGAAGGGGTTTCGGGGCCCACCAGTTCGCCCGGCCGGCAATCCGCATGAACGCCGGAACGAGGAGCACCCGCACCACGGTCGCATCGAGAAGGATTGCCACCGTCACCCCGAGCCCGATCATTTTGATGCTCGTGACGGAACAGGTGAGAAAGGTCGCGAACACGACGGCGAGCAGCAGCGCCGCTGCGGTGATGATCCCCGCGGACCGCTGGAGGCCCATGGCGACCGCTGCCGTGTTGTCGCCCGATCGGTCGTATTCCTCCTTGATGCGTGAAAGGAGGAATACCTCGTAGTCCATCGAGAGCCCGAAGGCCACGATCGCGGTGACGATGATCGTCGAGGTGTCAAGGCTCCCCGTGTTCACGAAATCCCCGACGAGCCACGTCAGGTGCCCCTCTTGGAACACCCACACGAGGACGCCGATCGCTGCGGCGAGGCTCATCACATTGAGGATCACGGCCTTGATCGGCAGCAGGATGCTCCCGGTGAACAGGAAGAGCAGGATGAGGACGGAGACGAGCACCCAGGCGAGAGCCCATGGCAGCATGCGCGCGATGCCCTGCTGCGAGTCGGTGTATTCGGCCGCAAGGCCGCCGACCTGTGTCCCGGCGGGGCCCTTGACAGCGCGAAGGTCAGCGATGACTCGCTCACCCTCTGGGCTGCGCGCCCGCTCCGTCGAGAACACGGTCACGAGTTCCATCGCCGCGGCGGACGTTACGACTCCTGGGGGCGTCTGCGAGACAAGCGCCCCGTCCGTGAAGACCCCAGAGGATGACACGACACGCGTGATGGTCGCCACCTCCGAGAGCGCCACTGAGTAGTCGTCTAGGGATGCCTCGCCTGATGGCCGCGGCATCGTGATCTCGATAGGGACGCCCCCCAGTCCTGGGAAGTCGGTCTTGAGGATCTCAGTCGCTATCACCGACGGATCCGTCCGTGGAAGGGCACGCTCGTCGATCTGACTGAACTGCACGTTCACGGCGGGCCAGGCGAGAATGAGGAGAAGCAACCCGCTCCCGAGGGCCACCGGCCAGGGGCGCCGCATGATTGCAGCCGCGAGCGTCGCCCAGCGGGTGCCCTCGTTGGACCGACCGATGCCGCGCCTGACGCGCAGGGCATTGACCCGCGGGCCGAGCACTCCTAGCGCAGCAGGAAGCGTGATGATCGCGCCGAGCACCGCGAACATCACTGCCGCAATCCCCGCATAGGCGAAGGACTGCAGAAAGTACTGCGGGAAGAAGAACATGGCCGCAAGGGTTACGGCGACCGTGAGGCCCGAGAACACCACGGTGCGACCCGCAGAGGCAACGGTCCGGATGACCGCGTCCTCCACCGAGCGCGGTTTGCCGGTGCTCTCGACCGTCGCCAATTCTTCGCGGAAACGGCTCACGACAAGGAGTGAGTAGTCAATACCGAGGCCAAGCCCGAGCCCGGTCACGACATTGATCGAGAAGACTGAGATGTCAGTCACGTAGGTAACAAGGAACAGGACGAACAAGGAACCCACGATCGACCCGACCCCAACGAGCAACGGCATGCCCGCTGCAATGATCCCGCCGAACACGAAGAGGAGAAGGACGAAGGTGACGGGGATCGCGATTGCCTCGGCTCGCGCGAGGTCTGCGCTGATCCGGGTGTTGATGGCCTTGGCGATCGCAGCACCACCGCCGATGTAGACCGCCGTGGAACCGATCGACTGCTCATCCACTTTTCGTTCGACCGCGTCGGCAATCTGTCGCGAGGATGTCGCCGCCGATGGGTCGAAGGTGACCAGGATGAGTCCGCCGCGACCATCGGCACTGCGGAGGTTCTGGCCCCCTGACTCCCAGTAAGAGGTCGCTCGCAGAACCCCTGGCACGGATGCCACGGCCTCCGTGAGAGCGGACCCCACACGCGTTGACGCCTCAGAATCGACGGAATCCGGGCCATCCGATTCTGAACCGACCAGCGCGAGAACCATGTTCGTCTCCGGGGATTCGAACTGCTCCTCGAGGATCTGCGCCACCTGCTCGGAGTCGGACGCTGGATCGTTGAAGCCCTCGCTTCCAAGACGCGGGAAGACACTCAAGCCGACGATCGCGGTCACGACGATGACGAGAGCCGAGCCGACGAGGATCAATTTGCGATGGAAATAGCTCCAGCGCCCGAGCTTGGTAAACAATCGGCTTCCTTTCACTCACCTTCGACCCTTCCAGAATCAGACGGCGAAGGCCACCCGACGAGCGGCTGGCTTCTATCGGTGGTCATCGGCGATGCTGGAGAAGCATGTCGCATCGATCGAGGACATCCAGACGACTCCCGCGTGAAGCTCCGCAGCCTTTACCCCCACGAACGACAGCGAGACGCGACTAGTCGGAGCCGGACTCCATGGCTGCCCTGTCGAGCATCTCGTCGGTTTCGAGTATGCCCTCCTCCTGAGGTGCCGAGATTGCCTGCGCACCACCCGGGGTGAGGTCGCCGACGAGATCCGCCTGCCTGCCCCCGAACTGCCCCTGCGCCGCATAGAGCTCGAGTTTGGCGCGGGTGTCGGCGATGTCGAGGTTGCGCATCGTCAACTGTCCGATGCGGTCGACCGGCCCGAATGCGGCGTCCTCCGTGCGTTCCATGGAGAGCTTGTCGGGGTGGTAGCTGAACGCGGGACCCTGCGTGTTGATGATCGTGTAATCGTCTCCGCGCCGAAGCCGAAGCGTGACCTCACCGGTCACCGCAGAGGCGACCCATCGCTGGAGCGACTCGCGAAGCATGAGCGACTGCGGGTCGAGCCAGCGGCCTTCGTACAGCAGTCGGCCGAGCCTGCGGCCCTCGGCGTGGTAACTCGCGATCGTGTCCTCGTTGTGAATGGCGCTCAGCAGTCGTTCGTAGGTGATGAACAGCAGCGCCATGCCGGGCGCCTCGTAAATGCCACGGCTCTTCGCCTCAATGATGCGGTTCTCGATCTGGTCGGCCATGCCGAGACCGTGCCGGCCGCCAACGGCATTCGCCTCGTCGACGAGTTCGACGTCGCTGGCGAACTCGCGGCCGTTGATCGAGACCGGACGACCCTGAACGAACCGAACCGTGACGTCCTCAGTGGCGATCTGCACGGAGTCGTCCCAGAACCGTACGCCCATGATGGGCTCGACGATCTCCATCGAGGTATCGAGATGCTCGAGCAGCTTGGCCTCATGGGTGGCGCCCCAAATATTGGCGTCGGTCGAATAGGCCTTCTCGACGCTGTCCCGGTACGGCAGGCCATGCGATACGAGCCACTCGGACATCTCCTTGCGGCCACCAAGTTCATTGACGAAGTCGGCGTCGAGCCACGGCTTGTAGATTCGAAGTGCCGGGTTGGCAAGAAGCCCGTAGCGGTAGAAACGCTCGATGTCGTTGCCCTTGAACGTGGATCCGTCGCCCCAGATGGAAACGCCGTCCTCGAACATTGCGCGAACGAGCATGGTGCCCGTCACTGCCCGGCCGAGTGGTGTGGTGTTGAAGTACTGCCGCGTGCCGGAGCGGATGTGGAAGGCGCCGCAGGTGAGGGCGATGAGCCCCTCCTCGACGAGCGCGGCGCGGCAATCAACGACGCGGGCGAGTTCTGCGCCATAGGCCATCGCGCGTCCGGGGACTGAATCGATATCAGGCTCGTCGTATTGGCCGATGTTCGCGGTGTAGGTGCAGGGGATCGCCCCCTTGTCGCGCATCCAGGCCACGGCCACCGAGGTGTCGAGGCCGCCGGAAAAGGCTACGCCGACGCGCTCGCCGGCGGGCAGGGAGGTGAGGACTTTGGACACGCCCCCAGCCTAGAGCCGGGATGAGCGTCGCCGCTCCCCCGCACTCGCCCCCAGTCATTTCGTACAGAATCCGGCTGGACTGACGAAATATCTGGTCAGGTGACTTTGTAAATGGTCATTTCATCCGCAGGAGTCGCAGCAGAACCTGCGAGTCGCAGTCGGCCGCTGGCCTACGGTGCTCCCATGGCCACCATTGAGGAAACACCCGAGGCAATCCACGTCCGGCTGTCACGGTGGGAGCGCCTTGGCTCCCTCCACGCAGACCTGCACATCCCGATGGCACATATTGTGTCCTCTGATGTCGTTGACGACCCTGGCCGATCCTCCGCGGCTGGCGAGCACCCGGCACCGGTATTCCGTACGTCATCATGCTCGGAACGATGCGCTCCCATGGCCTGAAGGACTTTTGCGCCATCTACAAGCGGCGACCTGCTCGCGTCATTGAATGCATTGGGTTCACCTTCGCCCGTGTCATCGTGACGCTTCCGGTCGTTGGGAACCCCGCCCCGTCGCCGTCATGACGTAAGGATCCCAAAAATCACTCGATTGAACCCGGATAGGCGCCTAGTCTTTACCCATGACTCAAGAGCAGATCCAACCCGCACGCGGCCCGCTCATCCCAATACTCGCAACTGTTATCTGGCTCGTGCTCGCCGTTCTCGCCGCAGTCCCGGTGATGATGTCGTTCATGATGTTCGACTCCGGCACCGACAACATGTCGGGGTGGGTCTGGATGGCTTTCTACGGCATGTGGTTGTTCCTCGCGGCGTGCGTGCTCAACGTCCCGATCACGTGGACCGTCTGGGCAATCACTCGCAAGCGTGAGGGCACCGCAGTGTGGCGGGTGCTCTCAGCGCTGCTTCCACTCATCCCAGTGGCGATGGTCGTGATCGGGTTTGCCGGGACTGAAGCCTTCTGCGACGGTCAGCTAAACAGCTGCTGACGCAAGCACGATGGCATGCTCGCACACGAGCACGCCATCAGGTCCGGCGACGAAATCCTCGATGAGTGAGTCCTTCACCCCGAACACAGTGTCTGAGTCGAGATATTGGCTCGCCCGGTCGAACACATGTGAGGTGACCGGCTCGTAGCCCTCCTTCGATGCCTTGACATGGATGTGAGCCGCACGCCATTCATGCCGGCCGGTGTCGTGCAGAAGTCTGCCGACTGGTCCATCAGCCGGAATTGGGTACGGCACCGGTCTCACCGTGCGAATCTCGTATCGTCCTTCACCATCCGTCAGATAGCGCCCCCGAAGATTCGTTGCCGGCTGCTCATCCGGCTGCTGAACGGCATAGAAGCCCGTCGCTGCGTTCTGCCATACGTCGAGGAGGACGCCTTCGAGCGGGTTCCCCGCGGTATCGGTGACCACGCCTCGGAAGATGGCGACCTCGCCCCCGTCCTCGTATTCGACCATGGTCTCGCCGAAGGCACGCTCGGGTGAGTCCGGCACGTAGAAGGGGCCCAAGATCGTCGGTTCGGTGGCGAGGGCTTCGACGTCGGAGTGATTGACGAGGTCGATCAGCGAGGAGAATCCCAGGGTGTCAGAGAGCAGAATGAATTCCTGACGCCTCTCATCGCACATTTGACCTGTAGCGGTGAGGAACATGACGCCGGCGAGCCACTCCTCATCGGTGAGGCGCACCTCCTTGGCGAATGCATGCAGATGCCGGACGAGCGACGGGGTGATCTCACGCAGTCGCGGATCTGGGGTTGCCTCGAGTCGAGCAACGACGACGTCGGTGAGGTCGTCCTCGGTCATTGGCTCACGCACTGGGTTCTCCCTTGTCTGCAACTGCCGTCTTGTCCTTGATCAGCGCAAACCGCTCAAGAGGGTTGGCGAGGCGATATCCCACCGGGAAGAGGCGAATGCGCCCGTTACCCGAGATCAGGCCCCAAATACCGCGCGGGAGCAGCAGGGTAATGATGATCGCGAGCAATCCGAGAATGACGAGATACCAGACCCCGAAGTCGGAGAGCCACTGCTGAAGGGCGAAGAAGACGATGGCTCCGACGATCGGACCCTCAATCGTGCCGATGCCGCCAATGACAACGATGAAGATCATGAAGGCCGAGTACTCGACGCTGAAGATGGATTCCGGTTGCACCCGCAGGGTGTTCGCGGCAATCATCGCCCCGGCCAGCGCACACCCCATGCCGGCAATCACGTAGACGATGCGCTTGCTCCGCGTGACGCGTACGCCAAGCGAACCGGCGGCAACTGCGTCGTCACGTATCGCCGTGAAGCCGAGCCCAAGACGCGAGCGCATGACGAGGTAGGTGACGCCAACCGCGACCACGACCGCGATGAGCGACAGCCAGTAGACATACGCGATCCGGCGCCCAGGCGACAGGTCAGTGATCGCCATGAATGACACTCCTGACCCCGCGCCAAGGACATCCATCTGTTCGACGACGAGTTTCACGACCTCAGCTATGACCCAGGTGCCGATCGCGAAATATCCCCCCGAAAGTCGGAACGCAAGGAATGAGATCGGCAGCGACAGGGCCCCGGCGATAACCACGGCGATCGGGACCGCGAGGAACGGGTCAATGCCGATCGTGTCGGCGATGTAGACAAGACCGTAGGCACCGATGCCGATATAGGCCTGCTGCCCAATCGACACCATCCCGCCGTAACCGGCGAGCAGGTTCCACATGGTTCCGAGCACAATGAGGGAGAACATAATGACGAGGTTCTGCTGCAGTCCCCGGCCCATGATGTACGGCCCCATTGCGAGCAGGATGAGCACCGGGGTGATGACCGCTAGGCCGGCCCACGATGATTTCGTCGCACGCCTGACCTTGATAGGCGCGCTGGTCGCCTCCTGGGTTGTCATGAGTTCACCGCCTTCGGCAGGAGACCGGTTGGTCGGAAGGCAAGGATGGCGAGGAAGACGAGATTCCCCGCGAGGATCCCGTACGCCGGATTGATTTGGGCTCCAACGGTCTGCGCCACGCCAAGAACGATGCCGCCAATGAGCGTGCCCCACAATGACCCGAGTCCACCGATGATGACGGCCTCGAACGCGAAGATGAGCGTGGCGTCGCCATAGGTCGGGCTGAACTGAGTTCGCATGCCGAGGAATACGCCTGCGAGCCCAACAACGCCGAGCGCAATGGCGGTCGCAATCGCGTAGATCCGTCGATTATCGATGCCCATGAGCTGCGCGGCTTCCTTGTCATCGCTCGCTGCTCGCATCGCACGTCCGGTTCGAGATCGCGACAGGTACATCTGCAGCCCTGCAATAACGGCAACGCCAACGACAAAGGTCAGGAGCGGGAAGACACCGATTGAGATGTCGCCCGTGATCTGGATGCTGTCGGTGGCGATCGCTCCCGTCTGGATGGATCGAGTATCAGCAGAGAAGAACTGCTGGAGGAGATTCGTCACGACGACCGCGAGACCGAACGTCACGAGGATCGGTGCGAGGCCCCCGCGCGCGAGCGCTGGATTGAGGAGCCCGAGTTGCAGGACGTAGCCAATCCCAGCCATGACGGGGATCACGATGAGGATACACAGGAACGCCGGGACAGAGAGCTTGTCGACGAGGAAGTATCCGAGGTACGCCGCAACAACGGCGAGGACGCCATGCGCGAGGTTAACGATTCGCATGACACCGAACATGAGTGAGAGACCTGCTGCAAGCAGGGCGTATAGACCGCCGAGCAGGACCCCTTGCAGCACCGCATTCAGCCATTCCACGGCAGCCTCCTAGATCCCGAAGTACGCGGTTGCGATTTGGTCACGGGTGAGTGAGCCCGCCGGTCCCTCGAGGACGGTGCGGCCCTCGAGCATGCACTGCACCCGATCAGATACCTTCAGCGCCTGGTTGACATCCTGCTCAACGACAAGCACCGTCGTGCCAGCAGAGGTGATTGCGGGCAGCGCCGCGTAGATCTGTTCGACGACCACCGGCGCGAGGCCCAGGGACACCTCGTCAAGGAGGAGCAGACTCGGATTGCTCATGAGCGCCCGCCCGATCGCGACGGCTTGCTGCTCGCCGCCGGATAGGTGGATCCCTATTCGATCCCTGCGATCGGCCACCAGCGGGAACGCCTCGTACACGCTCGCAAGGTTCCACGGGCCCTTGCGCCGGGTGTGACCGCCGACGAGCAAATTCTCCTCGACGCTCAGGCTCGGGAAGATGCGTCGGCCCTCAGGGGTAAGCGCGATGCCTTGGCCAACACGCTTAAAGCTCGGTAGCCCGGTAACGTCACGTCCCTCGAGGGAGATTACGCCATTCGTTGGTGTCATCAGGCCCGCAATGGACTTCATGAGAGTGGACTTTCCTGCACCATTTGCACCAATGATCGCAAGGGTCTCACCCGCGGCCACCTTCACGCTCACCCCGTAAAGGGCTTGGAAGTCGCCGTAGTGAACGTCGATTGCATCGACAACGAGCAGACTCATGATGCCTCGCCCAAATCGAAGGTGGAGCCGAGGTAGACCTCGATCACCTCGGGGCTGCGCATGACCTCCTGCGGGTCGCCGATCGCCAGCACCCTCCCGAGGGCCAAGCACATGAGTTCATCGACGACAGCGGTGAGCGCATGAACAATGTGCTCGATCCACACAACGGTGACACCGGAGTCACGAAGTCCCCTGATGAGCTCGATGAGCGGGGGTAGCTCTTTCTCGGTCAGTCCCCCTGCGATCTCATCGAGGAGGATGAGCCGGGGATTCGTGGCGAGGGCGCGGGCGAGTTCGAGGCGCTTGCGGTCGAGCAGTCGCAACTGCCCAGCGGGTTTCTCGGAGAGGTGCACGAGGCCGGTGGTCTCAAGGGCGCGAACCGCCGCCTCGTAACCGACTTGCCCATGGAATCCGCCACCAAAGGTCGCACCGACGTAGACGTTCTCGAAGACCGACATGTCGACGAAGGGTCGCGGGATCTGGAAGGAGCGGGCGATACCAGCCTTCGTTCGCGAGGCTGCGCTCAGCGAGGTGATGTTCTGCCCGTCGAAGGTGATCGTTCCGGAGTCGGATGGGAGCACTCCGGTGATGAGCGACAGGAGGGTCGACTTGCCCGCCCCATTCGGCCCGACGATGCCAAAGGCAGTTCCCTCCTTGACATCAAAGGTGACGTTCTCAGCCGTTACGACATTGCCGAACTTCTTCGACAGGCCGCGCACCTCGAGCATCTCACTCATCCGGGCTCACCCCTGCTCCTGTCTTGGTGCCCCACGGCACCCTGGACCTGTCATGACCGCCACCGGTGTGGTGGTGCTGGTCGGGGTGAACGGCTCGAGCCGTCCACCCCGACCATCGTGCTACTTGTTGAGCGGCTCGACCGTGCCGCCGGTCGGGACCATCGGTGCGATGGAGTTCGACACGATGACGAGATCCCACGGGAAGGCCCCGCCATCGGTCTTGCGCCACTGGCCACCGGTCAGCGGGGTCTTTGCCACGTTCGGCACCGGGCCGGTGGTCCAGTCGAGGTCACCGACGATGGTGCTGACCTTCATGGTCTTCATCGCGTCGACGATTCCCTGCTTGTCCGGACCGCCCGCAGCGATGACTGCAGCGGCCATGACCTCGAACAGCGCCTCGGAGAAGCCGAGAGGCTGGGTCCACTGCTTGCTCGTCGCATCGGTGTAGGCCTGCGTGTACTCCGCCGCCGACATGCCCGTGAGGCTCGACTTGAACGGAGAGGTCGAGGACCACAACACCTCGGTGCCGAGGTTCTCGCCGATGTCGCCGAGTGCCTCGATTGACGACGGGAAGAGCAGCGCCTTGCCGATCGTCGCGACCTTGGGGTTGAAGCCCTGCTGCTTTGCCTGCTTCCAGAAGGTCGTGAAGTCAGGGGGCAGCGGGACGCCCATGAGGATCTCGTCCTTGTTCTTCTTGAAGGCTGAGATCTGCGAGGAGTAGTCCTGCGACAGGTTCGTGTGCAGGCCTGGGTTGTTGATGGTGTAGCCATTGGCCTCCACCATTCCCGGCAGGTTCTCGCTCCACGCCTGGCCGTCGGGGTCGTTCGGGAAGAAGCCGGCGACCTTCTTGTTCGTATCGACCTGGTTCCACATGTCCTGGTAGACGGCTGCGATGTCCTCGAGGCCCCAGAAGAAGTGGTACGTCCAGTCGAACGAGGTCTCGCCGGGGATCCCTCCGCGGCCGATGAAGTACGGCTGCCACGGTGCATCGGACGAGATACACGGAACCTGGTTTGCCTCGCACTGATCGGAGACCGGGTTCACCATCTCGGGGGTGCCGTGGACGAGGATGACATCGACACCATCGGTGTTGATGAGTTCGCCCGCAACCTCAGCCGCCCGCTTGGAGTCGGACTCAGCATCCTTTTGGATGATCTCGACGTTGTAACTGGTGCCGCCCGCGACGATCGGATTCTCGGCGAAGTAGGCGCCCATCTGGTCAACGACGAACTTGTCTGCCTCGCCGAAGCCGGCAAGCGGCCCGGTCTCTGCCGAGACGAACCCGACCTTGATGGTGCCGGTGGGTGCGGCATCCGTGCTTGCGGCAGCGGAAGCCGCCGGCTCTGCGGCAGCGCTCGATGCACTACTCGAGGACGAACTGCTATCGAGGTTGCCACAAGCCGTGGCGAGAAGGCCGACCGCTGCAATCGCAGCGACAGCCTGAATCGACCGTGCGATTCTCATGGGTTCTCCATTCACTTCACTGGTGATTCCATGCGGAACCACGGCCTGTCCGACGTCCATGCTGGACATCGGAAGCGATTCCCGAAACATAGGGCTCGTTGCGGGGCTCGTCAATCACTTTTCCCACATTGCGCGACAACTGTCCTGTCATGTGGGAGTTCATAAGGTGCTCTCCGGTCTGGCTCCGACGCAGGCGGCTCGCAGGAGTGCCACGACTCCGTCCACATCGACCGCACGGGGGTTGACCGGTTGACCGGCCACGATGATGGCCGCGGCCTCCTCGACGCTTTCGACGTCGAACCCGACGTCGACGAGGCAGGTGGGTGCTCCTATCGCGCGCGCAAGATCCCAGATGCCGGACGCCGCATTCGTGGCAGGGATTCCGGCATCGTTGAGCGCTCGCGTGATCGCGTCCATCGCCGCAGGTGCGGCATCGGTGTTAAAGGCTGTCGCGTACGGCAGCACCGCCGAATGCATCGGCGCGTGGGGGAGGTTGTAAGCACCACCAAGGACGTGGCAGATCTTGTGATGGACGCCCATGCCGGTCGTGCCCAAGGTCCACCCTGCGAGCCACGCGCCGTACAGGGCATCCCCGCGTGCTTCGAGATCAAGGGGATCCGCGACAACCCGCGGCAGCGAGGCCGCAAGCGCCCGAACCCCCTCCTGAGCCTGCATCGCCGACAGCGGTGACAAGCCAGGCGCGTAGAGCCCTTCGACGAGGTGTGCGAGCGCGTTCATGCCGCTGGCAGCCGAAATGTCAACCGGCAGGCTCACCGTGAGTTCGGGGTCGTAGATGACCGTCCTCGGGAGCACTCTCGGATCGCGCCCCGTGGTTTTGCGGTTGTTCTCAGTCAGGCCCCAGATGGACGTCATCTCGGAGCCGGCGAACGTGGTGGGGATCGCAAGAATCGGTAGACCAGTTTCGAGCGCAACCGCCTTGGCCATGCCCGTCGACGATCCACCACCGAGGGCGATGATGAGATCGACCTCCTCGCGAGCAGCGAGCGCGATCGCCTGCTGCGCAACGGGTACTGGTACATGCATCACAACATCGGTGAAGCGCGCGACGATTCGGGCGCCTAGTTGCTGCTCGACGCGCACGGCGTACTGCGCCTCTGGCCCACCCGAGACGAGCATCGCCCGAGAGCAGCCGAGCCGTTCGACCTCAACGGCAACATCGGCGAGCCGGCCATTGCCAAAGACCACCCGCGATGCAGGCACATCATGTACGAACGGTGCGGTCATGCGACGCCCGCCTTCAATGCTCGGAGCGTCGATAACTCCGCATCGGTCGGCGGCTCGGTCGCTGTGAGCTGCCCCGAGATGCGCAGCGGCCAGCAAGTGGCAGCGACGGCCTCGGCTTCAGTACGGCCGGGATGAAGTGCGGTGAGGACGAATTCGCGAGTCCCTGGCTCGGGCCGAAGTACGCCGATATCCGTGATAATCACCGAGGGTCCTCCCCCGGTCATACCGAGCGTATCCCGCGAGTCGCCCCCCTCGTGGTTGCCGACGCTCGAGCAGAAATCGAGTTCGCGCACGAAGGCGCGCGAGCTCTGGCGCAACATGATGAACGTTTCCTTGGCACTCGCGGCGATCTCAGGGGCCCCGCCGGCACCGGGCAGGCGGACCTTCGGCATGCGGTAGTCGCCGACGACAGTCGTGTTGATGTTGCCGTACCGATCCACCTGCGCTGCTCCGAGAAATCCGACATCCACGCGACCAGCCTGCAACCAATAGCTGAAAATCTCCGGGACTGAAACAACCGCGTCAGCGGTGTCCGCGAGCTCACCATCACCGATCGACAGTGGCGGTCTCGTCGGCTTTGCCCCGATGGTTCCCGACTCGTAGACGAGAACAGCGTTGGGTGCGTGCATCCGGCGGGCGAGGTTCGCAGCAGTGCTCGGTAGCCCGATGCCGACGAAGCACACCACTCGATCCTTGAGTTCCCGCGCGGCAACCACCGTCATGATCTCGTCCGCCGACGGCTCACTCACGAGACGTCCGCCGACTGCCTGCGGAGGATGTTCTCATCTGTCCACGTACTGAAGGTCTCCCGATCGCGTGCGATCTCCTCCCAGGCGACGTAGAAACCGTTGTCGCGTTCGGAGTAGTCGTGCGCGTACGACGGATGCGCTCCCCCGGGTACGACGGCGATCGCCGAGACGACCCATGACGGCATTGTGACGGTAACCCGCGAGTCAAGGACATCGACAATCTCCTCGACCGTCACGATGCTGCCGGCGGCCGAGAGCACCGCTTCCTTCTGCACCCCCTGAATCCCCCACAGACCGATGTTCCCGTGCCGATCAGCCTGCTGCGCATGGATGACTCCGACGTCTGGCCGCAGGGCCGGTACCGCCGTCAGTCGTTCCCCCGTGAAGGGGCAGGTGATCTCAGCGATGGTGTCGGTGTAATCAGCGAAACTTGTGCCGCTGTAGCCGCGCAGCACTCCGAACGGCAGGCCGCTCGCTCCCGCGACGTACCGGGCCGCCATGCCGGCGTGGCTGTGCTCCTCGATCTCGAGTGGCCGCGGCCACTCGTGCTCCACCGCGTCGCGAAACCGGTGCAGCGAGCCCACGCCTGGGTTGCCACCCCAGGAGAAGATCAGCTTGCGGGCGCAGCCCGCCCCGATCATCTGGTCGTACAGGACGTCGGGTGTCATCCGGACGAGGGTGAGATCCCGCCTGCCCTGCCTGATGATCTCGTGGCCCACCGCAAATGGGATGAGGTGGGTGAAGCCCTCAAGCGCGATGATGTCGCCATCGGAGACGAGCATGGAAACTGCTTCCGTCAGGCTCATGACCTCTGCCATGACCATCAGCCTCTGGGATAGAAGGCCGGCAGCGCGGCGTCGATGTTGACCCATACAGCCTTGGACTCGGAGTACTCGCGCATTGCCTCGAAGCCCATCTCGCGGCCGTAGCCCGATGACCCCATGCCACCGAAAGGCGAGCCTGGGTTCACCCGCTTGTATGAGTTGATCCACACCATGCCGGCGTGGAGTTCGCGGGCCGCCTTGTGCGCGCGGGTGAGGTCCTTGGTCCACAGGCCTCCGCCGAGGCCGTAGTCGACCGAGTTTGCGATGGCCAGGGCCTCCTCGTCGGTCGAGAAGGTGTGAACGGTCATGAAGGGGCCAAAGACCTCCTCGCACGCCACCCGAGCGCCGGGGTCGACCCGAACCACGGTCGGCTCGACGTAGCAGCCCCCCGCGAGGGTTGGATCGGAGGGAGCCTTGCCACCGGTGAGGATCTCGCCGCCCTCCTGAACCGCGATGTCGATGTACGACAGCACGCGATCACGGTGCATGACCGAGGTGAGCGGACCCATCTCGGTGGCCGGATCCTTTGGGTCGCCCAGCTTGATGCTGCGGGCGAGCGCCGTGAAGCGCTCGAGGAACTCCTCCGCAACGGACTCATGGATGATGAGGCGACTCGCCGCGATGCAGGCCTGCCCCTGATTGTGGAAGATGCCGAATGCCGTGCCGTTGACAGCGGCGACAAGGTTCGCATCGGAGAACACGATGTTCGCACCCTTGCCACCGAGTTCGAGATGCACCTGCTTGAGGGTGTCGGCGGCCTGCCTGGCCACCCCCTTGCCGACCGAGCTGCTGCCGGTGAACGAGACCTTCGCGATACCCGGATGCTCGACGATGCGCTGACCTGCTGTGGCTCCGTAGCCCGGGATGATGTTGACAACGCCAGCAGGGAAGCCAACCTCGTTCATCAGCTCACCGATGCGCAGGGCACTCATCGGCGTGAGCTCGGCGGGTTTCATGACCACCGTATTGCCGGCGGCCAGTGCCGGACCCATCTTCCAGCTGCAGAACATCACCGGAAAATTCCACGGAACGATCTGGCCAACGACGCCAAGGGGCTCCGGGGTCACGTAATCGAGGAACCCAGCCTCGACCGGAATGACGGACCCTTGGAACTTGTCGGCCATGCCGCCGAAGTATCGGAAGGTCGCCGCGGTCCGCGGGACATCGAGGTTGCGCGTGTCACGAATCGGATGCCCGGTATCTCGGGTCTCTAGGAGTGCAAGGTTGTCGATATCGGCCTCGATGGCGTCGGCGAGCCGCAGGAGGAGTCGTCCCCGATCGGCCGCGGCCATGCGCGCCCATCCGGCTTTCGCAGCTGTCGCTGCGGCAACTGCGCGATCGACATCCTCCGACTTCGCCTCCGCCACCTGCGCAAACAGCGATCCGTCATGCGGGTCAAGCACGTCAATCGTGGCGCCGTCGGCCGCCTCGACGAACTCACCCCCGATGAACAACTTCGTCTGCATTCACTTTTCCCATCGGTAGGTGGGTGATCATCCGGAGGTCATCCAGATGGCGGCCACGCGCGCGTTCACAATTGGACAGGTCCCCAGAGGGATCGCCTTGTCAGAACTCGATCGGGTAGGTGGGCGTTTTGCCGCTCGCAATGAGGTCGGGGATATCGCCCGAGTTGTTCTCCCACACCAGGAGCATCGATCGTTTCGGGGAGTAGCCCTGGTGCCGAATATCGGCTGGCATCGCGCAGATGTCGCCAGCCTTCATGACGACTCGTGATCGCACGGCGCCGGTGTCGCGGTCCTCGACCTCCCAAGTGATCTGGTCGCTGAGCTGCAGGAACCACTCAACCCGGTCATTTCCGTGGATGATCGGGAGGATGTACTCCTCGGTGGTTGGGCAAAAAAGCGAATCCTTGCAGGCACTCACGACCGATGGATTCCATGTGACGTCGGAGCGTGACAGGTATGCGAAGAGGCTGAACGCCGCTACCTCACCTTCGAAGCCCGGCTCGACCTCGATGACCGGCTCACTCTGGTCGACGTCGCGGAACATGCGGTTGACTGGGAAGCCAGATGCGTCGCTGCGAATCTGCTCATCGCCGGGTACGGCAACCATGCGGTTCGCCGCGACCCGTCGTCGCGTGACGGCGCTGAGATTTTCACCGTTCTTGATTCCGAAGGCAGCACCGGTCTCGTGAGGCGAGGCGAACGGGTCGAACGTCGCGTTCGTCCAGTCGGCGAGCACCGCCTTGAAGGTTTCGCGGATCTGCGGGGTTTCGACGTTCTCGCTGTAGTCGAGCTCCGCTTTCCGATATGACTCGTTGTATCGGCCAGCGAAGATATCGACGGTGCCGTAGTGGTTCACGGTGCCAAAGACGCCGTCGAAGTTCACGACGCCGTAGAAGAAATCCCATGCGACGTCGCGCTGCAAAGCTCGCAGGAACGCGTCGGCACTCATGATGTGGTTGCCCGTTGGCCAGCCGATGTACACGAAGAACGCGTCTCGACGGAAGGTGAACTCGCCGAGCGAGAACTCGTGGTAGCCCTCGGCATTCGTACCCTCGGATTGAACGACCTGAATGTCTGAAACCGTCATGGGATCTCCTCTTCTCTTCGGGCGTTATACGGTCTGGCAGATCTGGGCCCAGCGGAACTGGGTGTCAGGACCTGCAATGGTCTGGATGAGCATCACACCGGTGACGGTGGCCGTGAAGCGATACGCGGCCCCGGCCGGCAGCAATGCTTGGTGGCCTCGCTTGAGGAAGACCCGACCCATACGCGGACCAATGGGCTCACCTTCGATCGCGACCGATCCCTCAGAACCATCGGCGAGCGGCGAGGAGTCGAGTTTCACGAGGTCGAGCGTGACCTCGCCATCGAGGCACACGGCGAATTCATCATGCGCCGCAGTGCGCCATTCGGAGATTCCTTCGGCCCGAACAACCTCCAGCACGTATTCCATATTCTTGCCAACGGCAACCTTTTCCCACGGCTTACTGCGCGACGCCACATCAAAGACGTTCGAAAAGGCGTAGTGGCGAGCGTCGTCATTTACGAGTTCGACGCCGCCCTTGTCGAAGCTGTTGAGCGAGCCGAACTTCGTCGTGTACGACGCTTGCTCAACGCCGCCGCCCGCAGCAGGACTGCCTGAAGCACCCACGTGTTGCCTCCCGAGAATCACACGCCGCAGAAGCGGCGCTCTAGAGCTGTCGGCCCCTATGGCAGATGGTGGCGTGCAAGCGTCCACGCGTCACGGGAAATCAAGGAATTGTTCGCATATCGTTTATTTGTTCGCGATGCGAACGTTTTGTGCCCTAGCCTCAGCCCATGGAACTTGAAGTTTTCGGGCAAGGAGCCGTCGCCGCGCCTGTTCGGCCGCCCGAATTCGTGCAGTCCCTCGAGCGAGGACTCGCCGTCATCCGATCGTTCTCCCGCGAGCGGCCGCGGCAGACACTCGCCGAGGTGGCCCGCGCGACCGGCATGACCCGAGCAACCGCGCGCCGCTTCCTCATCACCCTCGAGCACCTGGGCTATGTCACGTCTGATGGGCGCATCTTCACGCTGCGTCCAAGTGTCCTCCAGCTTGGATACGCGTACCTATCGACCTTCTCGCTCGCCGAGGTCGCGCAGGATCACCTCGAGATCCTCGCCGAGACCCTTCACGAGTCGTGCTCAGCCTCCGTCCTCGACAACCAAGATGTTGTCTACGTCGCCCGTGCATCGACAAACCGCATCATGACGGTTGGACTCGCCGTCGGCGCACGCCTGCCTGCCTACTGCACGTCGATGGGCAAGGTGCTCCTCGCCGCGCTCGACGACGAGGTGCTGGACCGCTACCTGTCAACGGTGGAGCTCAGCGCTCGCACCAGTCGGACCATCAGCGACGCGTCGATACTGCGGGCGGAAGTACTTACGGTGCGCGACCAGGGCTGGTGCCTCATCGATCAGGAGCTTGAGGACGGCGTGCGGTCGGTGGCCGTTCCCGTGCACGATGCCGGCGGACGCGTCATCGCTGCCATCAACACCTCAGCCCACGCAACCCGGGTTTCCCTCGCGACCCTTAGAGATGACTTCCTGCCGGCACTGCGGCAATGCGCCCAGTCAATCGATGCCGACCTACGAGGCTCGCGCCCGTAGCCCAGCCCCGTCGCCGCATCCATCCTGCTCACGCGGATACATGCTCGCAAATCCGGCTAGGTCGCCGGCGGAGAAACCGGGCGCCCTGACTGACCGCAGCTCACGGCGCGCCTCGGCCGCCGAACCGGTGTTAACGATGCTTGCCGTCGGCGCCATCACCGATCCGATCTCGCTTGAGTGGGCGAATCCGAGGGAGTGCATGATCTCGTGGATGATCAGCCAGCCGCGGCCGACACCGACATCATGGGTCCCAAACTTTGCCTCCACGACCTTCCGCTGGAAGCCTGCCCACCGATTTCGGGCCATCTCCGAACTCGTGGCAAACGTGATTCGAGACTGCGCCCCGACGGCTTGGGTGCCGAGCGGGTGATCGTCAAGCGCTGCCCAGTCGAACACGAGATCCGGCTGAGGACCACCCCCCGCCTTGACGAAATCGAGGCCACTCACGTCAGCCACCCGCGCAATGGCCCGTTCGACATCGACGTCGATCGTGTTGGACGCTCTGGGCTCGCCCGCGGCTACGTACGCCCAGGTGATCTGCGCGCACGGTGGATACGACCCCTGGGGCGCGGCCTCGGGGGCTACGACATCGGCCCACGCCGCCGAGACACAATTCAACGCGACGGCGAGCCCAAGGGCAGTCGCGACCAGCACGCAACGCGCCGCCCTCATCACACACTCCTCACGACGAGCCACCTACCCAGCAGCTGTGACGATAGGGAGTCACTCACGGCTGCATGACCACTATGCGGGGACAGCCCGGCATTCCCTCGTCAGGTGGCGAGTTCAGCGGTGAGCGTCGTTCCACAATGTTCGGATTCCCGACTCCACCACACGCACATCTCGTCAAGCATTCGTGAGCCCAGGCCCAGTAACTCCTTTGGGCCGTCGGCTCGGCCATCATCACGGATGAGGATGAGGATGTGCCTGGACCGGGCCTCGATGCCGACGTTGACGTGGGAAGCTCCGCCATGCCGGATGGCGTTGCCCACTCCCTCGCGCACGATCTCCACGGCGCATTCAGCAGCGGTCAAATTGCGTGCGAACAGGCGAAGCGCACCGGGCGTCACATCCCATTCGACGACACATGCATCACGCCACAGGTGAGCAGTCTCGGCGAGTGCATCGGTCATAAGGCTCGGACGCTCAGAAGCCGAGCCGAGCTTCGCCATGGCCTTTGAGATGTCCCGTCGAATTTCGGCGATCAACTCGGGGTCAGGATGCGGATTCGCCGTGAGTCGCATCGACGCCGCATGGAGCGCGCTCTGGACGGATCCGTGCAGGATGTACGACACTCGCCGCCGTCCGATCCATGCCTGCTGCCGAAGCCTGCTCACCGACGGCTGGAGTTCCCGCACCGCGACGAGGATTTGAGCCTGCGTCACGGCGCGGCGCTCATCAACCGCGCCGTAGGTCGCAGTGCCCGCACCAATCACCGCACCAACGATAAACGCGGGAATGACGACGTGCTCCGGCACCGGCAGCCCGACCCAGCCCATGAGTATGACGCTCGTGCCGTTTACGACCGCTACGGCGAGCGACACCGTCCCGATGCCGATGAAAACGGGAAGGCGAAGGTCTCCAGCTACAAGGCGCAAGGCGCCCACGCCCAGCATCACAAGGGCAAAAAGGCCGATCACGAACACGAGGATCCCGACAGCGGAGAGCTGGCGCACCGCCGGTGCCACGGCACAGATGAGTGTCAACACCGCAGAGGTGCCGGGCAGCAGTATCTGTCGGATGCTCAGGGACTCGGGCATCGGCACCCGGGTCTTCGCTTCTCGACCCGCCGGCACAGCCAGCACGTCGAGGTCAACCGCCTCGAGGCTCAGTTGGTGGCTCAGTGGACGCAACTCGTCATCGACGAGGTGCCTCAGTGACTCCAATCCGAGGGCGACGTCCGCGCCCCTGCTCACCTCAAGCAAGACCACGTCGAGGTCGTCAAGCATCGGCTCCACCTTTTCAGTGACGAGCAACGTAATTCCCCGGGTGATCTCCACAAGGCGTCCCTGCATCGAAATATCAAGCTCTTCGAGGCTCGCCCGTTCACGGTTAAGGCGGGTGATGAGTTCGCGATGACGATCCCTGGCGCTGATGACGAGCGCGATGACGACAATCATTGCCATGGCGGTCAGTCCGCCAAGGAGCCGGTAGCTGAGCTCAATGTTCGACGAGAACCCGAACCACATCACGAGGATGCCGAGGCAAAGACCCCGAAGAAAGCTCGACACGATGATGGCGATGAGCGTGCAGGCAGACTGTGACTGTGGGCGTCCCGGCCGATGGATCACGCGACGACAGATCTCGAAGCTGGCCATGAGCACCAACTGCGCCCCACCTGGTATCACTATCCACAACGTCCAAGAGCCACCGAATCTCTCGCGGTCGATGAACATCGGACCTGCGAGGCTCACCGGGAAGTACCAGAGGGCGACCGACTGGCTCAGCGAGGAGGCGTGACCAAGTCGCTCCCAGAGTTGCCGAGCCTGCTCCGGCACGGCGAGCCTCCACCGATGCGCCCGCATCACGTCAAGGCACCATCGTTTTGCTCGATCGAATGTGGCACGCCGCACCCTCCTACAGGTGAACGAACGCTCCTTCGGTTGGTGGGGGTTTCGAAAGTAGAGTTCAACGCCTATGTCTACGTCTAGTTATACAGCACAGGCTTTGACGTGCCGAGTGAATTCATCACTCGCGAGAAGCGCGGCAATGTCGGTGGGTGCCGCAGGGTGCGGGTGTCACGCCTCAAACGGCCAGTTCAGCTGCGAGTCGAGTTCCGTGATCCGTCGATTCGCGTGTCCACGACACGCACATCTCGTCGAGCATCCGTGACCCCAGACCCGGCTTCACCTGACCCTCAACACCGCGACCATCGTCGTCAATGACAATGAGGAGTCGCTCCACCTTCGCATCAACCACCGCCGACACACTCGCCGCCCCACCATGCCGAACGGCATTGCCGACCCCTTCACTCACGATCTCAGCACTGCACTCCACACCCGTCACACTTCTCGGAATCAGTCGCTCGGCATCGGCGCTCACACTCCACCTGACCTCGCACGAGCCGCTCCACAAATTCGCCGTCTCAGCAAGCCGATCACGCAAACTCACCGCAGGCTCCACCACCTGCCCCAGCTTGGCAGTAGCCTTCAAAATATCGCCCCGGATTTCCCTGATCAGAGCCTCATCGGGAGTCGGATTCGCACTGAGTCGAAGGATTGCCGCATAAAGCGCACTTTGCAGCGACCCATGCAGGATGTACGACGCCCGACGACGCCCCATCCAAGCCTCCTGACGAAGCCTGCTCACCGACAACTCCAGCGCCTCAACCGCCGCAAACAATTGCGATTCGATAACCATCCGGCGCTCGTTCACGACGTAATACGTCGACGTCAACGAACCGACGAGGGCACCCAAGATGACTGCAAAACACTGGCATAGCCAGGAACGGGGAAGTTGAGGATCTCCATGAGGATGACTCCGGTCGAGAGGACGAGCCCCGTTGCGACCGTGATCACGAGGATGCACACCCCCGCCGGGGCTCGCAACCTGCCAACGAGCCAGCGCATGCCAGCGAGGCCCGCCACGACCCAAAGACCCAGCCCAACGAGTAGCGCGATGAATTCCAAGAAGGAAAGTTGGCGTGCGGCCGGGGCCACAGCCACGAGCATCACCATCGCGGCGCAGATCCTTGGGAAAATTGCACTGCCCAACTCGATTGAGTCCGGCACCGTCACCATGCGGATGGGCGCTGCAGGCTCCGGGA
The DNA here is from genome assembly GCA_040398845.1 of Candidatus Nanopelagicales bacterium. GTDB lineage: Bacteria > Actinomycetota > Actinomycetes > S36-B12 > S36-B12 > WLND01. The sequence goes on from JBBATH010000005.1 coordinate 220,891, forward strand.
CAGCAAGCACGTCAAGATCAACACGATCACTCGCCAAGTGATGACTCAGCGGTCGAAGAACATCGTCAATAGCGTGGGGAAGATATTGGACGCTCGCAGTCACCTTCGCCCCTCCCGCCACCTCGTCCAGAGCCCGATCAAGGCTGTCGACCAACGGATCAACCTTCGAAGCAACAAACACCGTAATCCCACGCGTGATCTCAGCCAACCGACCCTGCATAGACACGTCAAGAGCCGAAAGGCTGGCCAACCGCGCGTCAAGCGTCACGACAAGATCACGATGGACATCACTCGCACGGATGACGAAACAGATGAAACAGATGATGGCTAGGGCAGACGTGAACCCACTGAAGAGTCGATATGACAGCTCTATACTCGCTGTAAACCCAGCCTCATAGGTAAGGAGCGCTAGGACCATCGCTCGAGCACTCACCGCGAGCGCGATCGCCACGAGTGTTGCGGCAGGCCGCGAACCCTGAGCGTCGCGGCGATGGATGACCCGCCTGGCCACCTCGAACACCACCATGACCGCGCCCTGCGCAGCGAGTGCGATCGCGATCCATGCGTTCAACGATCCGCCGTATTGAGTGTGGTCGTTTAACAACGGGCCAGCCATGCTCAAGGGAAGGAACCACAGCGTCACCCGTTGGCTGAGAGACGACGCATATCCGAGGGATTCCCAATAGGGTCGGGCCTTCGCTGTCAGCGCCAACGCTTCCGCCCGAACCACACACATCACATTGCGGGCCGATATCCGTCCTTGTGTACCTGCGCACCCCGACCTTCGAGGAAGGTTCGGACTGCTGCGACTCGAATGTTGCCGTCCTGTGCGGCATCAACGCCAAGAGCGGATGCCGCACGGCTGAGGAGATCCTCAACAGTTTTGACCGAGATACCGCGATCCTCAGCAATCTGGGCATTCGACTTGCCGTCTGCAGCGAGGTTCATGACCTCAATCTGCTTGCGTGTCAATGACGCCAACGGGCGACTTGGATCGCGATCGTGGCGGTAACCTTTGAGGACGCCACCTCTCATCGCCGCATCAAGGGCAGCAACGAGCTCATCCACATCACTCAGGGCGGTCTTGCGAAGATACGCAACCCCTGGAGACAGCCCGTCAGATGTTCGCGCGGCGAACCGCGGATCGGTCAGATTGGTCAGGAAAACAATAGCCGCGTGAGGTGAAATCTCCCTGAGCAGGTCGGCGAAATCGAAGCCGGTCGGCCCAGGCCCAAGTTCAATGTCGAGGATCACTCCATCGGGGTCGTCACGCAACACGCAGCGCTTCGCATCAGCGACACTCGCCGCAGTATGGACGACGAAGTCGCGTGCCTCGAGTGCGGACGCAAGGAGCTCGCGGAGCAGCGCATTGTCTTCCACGACGAGGAGTGAGCGGCCAGTCAAGGTGTCTCCTAATCCGAGGAGTCGTTTATGTAACGAAGTCTCCACCCTACGAATTGCCACCCTGTGCGAATTGCCGGGATCACCCGGTCTTTGCAGCTTGGAAAACGGCCTAAGGGCTTGCGCAGAAATAGTTCCGGCAAGTGAATTACATGCGTGTGGTTCGCGGG
>JBBATH010000006.1:0-222450 GCA_040398845.1 Candidatus Nanopelagicales bacterium
CTCCAGAATTCGAGGGCCATGCCAGCGCCCGCGATCTCGGGTGCCGCGATGACCTGCTCGACTACCGATTCGCTGAACGCATGCACTCGCTCGACGAGTTCGCCATCCGTCGGCTGCCGACCCGTGAGCTCAACGAAGATCTGACGGATCTTCTCCACTCGGTTCACGCCGCCATGCGCGAGGTGGTAGTCGATGATGGAATCGCGATCGTCCGGAAAGTCCTTGAATACCAGTGCAAATGCATCGCCCTTGACGGACAGGGATTCGATGAGCACCCCGTCGACGTCGAAGAAGATCGCCTCGGGCAGGCCGGCCTGGGCGCGCACGCTACTCACCACCAGAGATGGCATTGACCTGACCAGTGAGGTAGGTGTTCGACTCCGAGCCGATCCAGAACAGGTAGTCGGCGATCTCCGCCGTTGTTGCGGCACGCTTCATCGGGATGAGCTCGACGCGCCTAGCCAGATCGCGTCCGGGGAAGGCGTCGTGCGCCTTGGTGTCGGTGACCCCGATACGCACCACATTCGTGAGCACCCCGCTCGCCGCCCAATCCCGAGCGGCGCGGGGGATGAACTCCGAGGCGTGATTGGCGAGGGCGTAGTTGAACGAGTCGGTGCCACCGCCGAATTTCACTCCGATGCTCGATCCGATGACGATTCGCCCCCAGCCGCGGTTTGCCATGGCCGGGCCGGCAGCCCCCATGATCAGGTAGTTCGCCAAGGCTCCGACACTCATCGCCCTGACGAGCTCCGCGGGGTCGATTGACTCGAGGGTCGTCGGGGTTGCGACGGCCGCGAGGAAAATCACGACGTCGACGTTTGTTACCTGAGGGCTCCGGGCGGCCACGCTGACCGCATCGAGGTCAGCGAGGTCTAGGCGCAAGGTGTCGAAGGACCCACTCGATGACGTGAGCGATTCGAAGGCCGACGGATTGCCGTGGAAGTGGCCGGTCACGTGATACCCGGCATCGAGGAATCTCTGGCAGACGGCCACGCCAATGTCAGAACTCGCCCCGAGCACTAATGCCCGATTTACCCGCCCGGCGGAGACCACTTCGGCAGTCTAACCGCCCGGCTGGAATAGGCTGGGGGTCTACGACTCCGGTATGGGAAGGCTTGGCTTGAAGGCCCTACTGTTTGGCGCGAGTGGTCAGTTGGGCACGGCGATCTCCGCAGTTTGCGCTGCGAAGTCCGACATTGAGCTCACCTGCGTGCCACGAAGCGTTGACATCTCCGATGCCGCCAAGGTCTCTGCAAGCGTTGAAAGCGAGCGGCCGCAGTGGGTCATCAACTGCGCGGCGATGACGAATGTCGACGGGGCCCACGAGAACCCGGCGCTCGCGATGGGCGTCAATGCGCTCGGCCCGGCGAATATCGCGCGCGCCGCAGAATCGGTGGGCGCGCGGGTCATTCAGATCTCGACAGAGGCTGTCTTCGATGGTGAACGGGCATCAGCCTACGCCGAGGACGATGCCTGCAACCCTGTTGCGGTCTATGGCGTCTCAAAGCTGGCCGGCGAGATGATGGTCCGTCTCTACAACCCGTCGTCGTTCGTCCTGCGCACCTCGTGGCTCTACTCGAGCAACTCCGGTGTCAACTTTCCCACGAGGCTGCTCCAGCAGTTGAACTCGCATGACGGGCCCGTCTCGGTTGTCACAGACGTGGTCGGCAACCCGACGCCGTCGGCCGTTCTCGCCGAGGCTGTGCTCGCGGTTATCGGCAGCCCGCCGGGCCCGGGCGTTTATCACGCATGCTGCGTGGGTGCCGTCACGAAATTCGACTGGGCAGTCGAGATTGCGCGAACCGGGGGCTTTGACCCTTCTCGAATCGTGCCGGTGACCTCGGCCGACTACCCGACCGTGGCGCTGCGGCCGAAGTACGTCGACTTGAGTTGCGAGAAGTTCTCGGCGACGGGCGTCTACCCCCTGCCGACTTGGCGGGCCGCTTGGCTTTTCGATCGTGACTGACGGGCGATTCAATTGCGAGCGGTCTGAGATGCCGTGAAGATGCGATGAAGTGTTGACCAACATGTTGGACAACATGTTGGACAACATTATTGACGTGGGCCCTGGTCGCGGGTACTGTCGCAGACATGGAGATGACCCGAGCGCACTCGCTCGCAGTGAAGGCACGCGCCAGTGCCGGCGTTGACAGCTCGAAGTTGCGTGGGAGTGCAGCCACCCAAGTGCAGGAGGAGGGGGTCATGCTGGTGGAGAAATACCACCAGCCTCTCGCTTACCTGTCCTCAGTAGAGGTTTTCGACGAGTTGCTCAACGGCGCAGAACGGTACGTGCAGCTCCGCAACGCACTGCCCCTTGCGTTGAGGATGATGGCGGCTGCTACTCGAGCTGGCGTCCCCTCGGACGCCGCGGTTGACGCGATGCTGTTGAACTCGGGCGGCGCGGAAGAACTCGGCCTCGTGGGCCTCGCCGCACTCCTCGATGCTGCCCTTGAGGAGCGCGATGCGGCAACGCTCGCTGAGGCTCGTCTCGCCCAGCCTCTTGAAGGTGACATGAGCCTCGACGACTTCGCGGCGGAGCTCGGTATCGACATTGCCCAGGTGAGGGCCGAGGTCGCATCTGGAACTCCTCGCGCGACGTACGACCGTTGAGCGTGGTCTTCATCAGGGTCGACCTCACACCGCTCGCTCGAACAGACATCACCTCCATCAAGGACGTAGACGTTCGAGCCGCTGCCGGAAGGTCTACGTCTACCGCAACGACTGGGAGGACACGCCGCGCTACCGGCTCGTCTACTGGTGCGGCCCTGACGAGCGCATGCCCCGCAAGGCGCGCATCCTGGCCTTCGGGCCGTGAGCATCGTCAGCCGTCTACAAGACTGCGGTCGAGAGGTATAAACGTGATCGAGGCACAGCCGGGCAGTCGCCAGTCGAGGCTCTCAGCGACGAAGAGCTTGGCCCATAGCGCTCTAGGCGCTGCGTGACTTCCGCCGGTGGCTGATCGTGAGTGCCGCATCATCGGCGGGCTAGCCGCCTCGTCACGCCAACGCCTGCGCTCGCAATGAGGGCCGAGATGGGCAACCCGATCTGCCGAACGCCCGCCAACGCCCGCTTGGTGATTGCGGCCTTTGATTGCCCGCCTCGGCGAGCCGCCAGAACGACGGTCGTCCACTGCCGAGCCAAAGCCTGATCGAACTCCCTGCGTTCGAATGATCCGGTTGAGTCGTTGGCCGTCTTGAGCCGACCGAACCAACGTGCGATGTCCTCGAGTTGGTCGAGGTTGCTCATGGCCAAGGGCGCGATGGTCGCTGAACGATGGATTCTGCGATCCTCATCATTCATTTGAATGCCGAGCGCGCGCTCGATGAGGTCAATCTGCACCTGCAGGGCTTGGTCGTTCATCAGATCGAGGGCGGCGCCCTGCGAGGTCTGCGATGCGTGGACACGGTAGGCAGCGAGGGCGACCGGAAGGTTGCAGACCCTCATGGTGTCGGAGGCGTTGCTCCACATGTCGTAGTCGAGGGTGTTGCCGAACTGCTCTCGAAACATCAGTTGGCGCTCGGCGAGGGCGCTTCGGCGCATCATCACTGTGTTGCAGGCGATGGGGTTAAGAAACACCATGGTTGCCCGAATCTGATCATTGGTCACGGGGAGGCGCTCGGTGGTCATCGTCACTGAGCCGTCGAGGGACTCGTATCGCATCTGGGTCCACGAACCGCACACGGCGATGTCTGGGTTCGCATCGAGGTACGCCACCTGAGTGGCGAGGCGGCTGGGCATCGTGAGGTCGTCTTGATCGAGCCAGGCGAGGTAGGTGCCGCGGGCCTCGACCATGATCCGATTGCGCACCGCAACCAGGCCTTGATTCGGCTCATTCTCGAGAAGCCTGATCCGGGGGTCAGTGAATGAGCGGATGACCTCGACGCTGTTGTCGGGGGAGGCGTCATTGACGAGCAGTAGCTCCCAGTCCTGGAAGGTCTCGGCGAGGACGCTGTTGATGGCCTCAGCGATGTAGGCCTCACCCCGGTAGACGGCCATGCCGACGGTCACCTTGGGGGCAGGCAGGGTCATGGCGGCCACGATACCGGGGGCGGCCCTACGCTGTGAGGCGTCGTCGTTGGCCTCGTGGTGATTGGTGGATTCATGTGCGGGATTGCCGGCGCCTGCTGGTTCGCCGAGGCAGACCACGGACGCATCGAATCGAACCTCGCCCGCGCCGTGGCCGCGATGCACAATCGTGGCCCGAGCTGGTCAGGTCAGGCGATCTGGGCCGCCCCGAGTGGTGCCGTTGCGGCGCTCGGTTCGACTCGGCTGGCCGTACTCGATCTGACCGAGGCGGGTCGCCAGCCGATGACGACCTCTGATGGCCGTTTCACGGTCGTCTACAACGGTGAGATCACGAACTATGTCGAGGTGCGCGCGGCCTTGGCGTCTGAGGGCATTTCGATCACGTCGAGTGGCGATACTGAGGTGCTGCTGGCCGCGTGGGTGCACTGGGGTCAGGCCAGTCTTTCGCGGTTCGAGGGGATGTTCGCGTTCGCTGTCCTTGACCGGCAGCAGGCGACTCTCACCCTCTGCCGCGATCCCTTTGGCATCAAGCCGCTCTACTACAGCCACCTGCCAGGTCGTGGGCTGGTCTTCGGCAGTGAGATTGCGAGCATCGTCCCACTTCTGCCATCGACTCCGCGTCTGAACTGGCGCACCGCCGTGGCGTACCTTGCTGCCGGCGCATATGACGACTCACCCGAAACCTTCATCGAGGGGGTGCAGCACCTCGAGCCCGGTCGCACGCTCGTGGTCGACCTTGGGACCGGGCAAATCAGGCGCAACGAGCAGGTGGCGTGGCGGCCCTCGATTCGAACGGACGAGACGGTCACCGCGGCGCAGGCGGCTGATGGCGTCCGCGCGATTCTCCTCCAAAGCGTCGAGCGAAACCTGCGAGCCGATGTGCCGGTGGGGGTCGCGCTCTCCGGGGGCATCGACTCCAGTGCCATCGCCTGCGCCGTGAGACTCCTCGAGCCGGACTATCCCCTGCGGGTCTTCAGCTTCGTGGCGACCGAGAGTGCCATCGACGAATCCCGCTGGATCGACCTGGTCAACCGCGACCTCAAGGCCGAGGCGTTCACGGTGACCCCGACTGCGGGCGAACTCTCCGCCGACCTCGATGACGTCATCTTGGCTCAGGGCGAGCCATTCGCATCGACGAGCATTTACGCCCAATACCGAGTGTTCCGGCTCATGCGCGACCACGGCATCGTCGTCTCCCTCGATGGCCAGGGTGGCGACGAGGTGTTCGCCGGGTACCACGGGTATCCCGGCCAGCGGGCCCGCAGCCTGCTGGAGACGGGCAATGTGCGCGGGGCGGCATCGTTCATGCGGGCGTGGAGCACCTGGCCGGGGAGGTCGCTCGGCAAGGGCGTGGCGCGGGCCGGAGCAGAGTACGCCCCCGAATGGGCCTTGAGCGGGGTGTACCGGCGCCTTCCGGGAGTGCTCCCAGACGGAGTGCGTCGAGATCAACTTCGGTCTCGAGGGCTCTCTTGGGGCTGGATGAGCTACGAGGCGTCGAACGACGGTATTCGCGGGGTGAGGGTGAAGGCGGAGTTGCGAGCGAGCCTGACCGAGCGTGGCCTGCAATCCCTGCTGCGTCACGGCGATCGAAACTCGATGCGATTCTCCGTTGAGAGCCGGGTGCCGTTCCTCGATCGAGCGCTCGTTGACTTCGTCCTCAGCCTGCCTGAGCGACTCCTGGTCGATGATCAGGGCACCTCGAAGGCGATCCTTCGATCCGCGCTACGGGGGATCGTGCCCGCCGAGATCCTTGATCGCCGCGACAAGGTCGGGTTCGAGACTCCGGACGCCGCGTGGATCGATGCCCAGCGGTCGATTTTCGCCGACCGAATTCTGAATGCACCTGAAATCGGGTTTCTCGATAAATCTCACGTAATCAGCGGAATTGACCCATCTCGGCCGCGAGGATCGAGCGGTCGCATCGGTGGCCAATTGACCTGGCGGCTGTTCAATCTCTATCGGTGGGCTGATCTCCTAGGAGTGGACTGCTCGTAGTTGACTGCTGGGAGTTGACTGTGGAAACTCCCGACTACAGTTGATCTGTGTGCGGAATATTTGGCGTCGTGTCGACCTCCGCGGTTTCTCTCAAGCGCCTTGGATCGCTGGCATGCAGGGCCGAACAGCGCGGTAAGGATTCCAGTGGGCTGTTGTTTCATGGGGACGATGGATATCGGCTGATCCGGTCAGAGTCTGCAATCACCCGGTTGCTCGATCGTACTGATATCGGAGCGCCGAGCTTTGTGATGGGTCACAGCCGACTCATCACCAACGGTTTAGGTGACAACCAACCTGTGTTTCGTGACGGTGTGTGCGTCATCCACAACGGGATTGTCGTGAACGACGATGAAATCTGGCTGAAGATTGACAAGGAGCGTCAGCAGAGCGTCGACTCGGAGGTCATTGCCGCGATCGCCGCTGAAGTTCTGGAACAGGGCGGTGCGGTTGAGGACATCGCCGGGCGGGTCCTCTCAATGTGCGAGGGAGTCGTAGCGGCGGCAGTTGCTCTTCCCGCCCTCGGCAAGCTATGCCTGTTCTCCAATAACGGCAGCCTGTATCTGGGGGTCGACGGCGACGATATCTACTTCGCATCGGAAGCATTCCCGCTGCATCAACTTGATTGCAGCGCCGTCCGTCAGGTGAGGGATTGCGTTGTCCTTGAAATCCCACGTGATCCTTCGGTCGAGGTAATCGAGCGGCAGTCACCACGGGCCATGAATCTCATCCCCAGCCTTGGCACCTTGGCGAGCGAGGAGCGACTCCTTCAGGTTCACGAAGGCGGACTGCTCCGGTGCACGAAGTGCATCCTCCCCGAGACGATGCCGTTCATCCACTTCGATGACCACGGCGTCTGCAATTACTGCGCGAACTACCGCCGCCAAGGCGAGCCGCAACCCAGGGAAGCGCTGCTGGAGTTTCTTGAGCCCTATCGTCGCAGTGAGGGAGACGAATGCATCGTTCCCTTCTCGGGTGGCAGGGACAGTTCCTACGCACTGCACCTGATTGTCCGGGAACTGGGCCTTCGGCCCATCACCTATACGTATGACTGGGGCGTGGTCACGGATCTTGGGCGGCGCAATATCAGTCGGATGTCCGCTGAACTCGGTGTGGAGAACATCGTCGTTGCTGCCGATATCGCAAGAAAGCGCAAGAACATTGCACTCAACCTTGCCGCATGGTTGAAGTCGCCGAACTTAGGGATGCTCAGCATCCTGACAGCGGGGGATAAGCACTTCTTCCAGCACATTGAGACAGTAAAGGCACAGACCGGCATCGACTTGAACATCTGGGGAATCAATCCCTTGGAAACAACCCACTTCAAGGCTGGCTTCCTCGGTATTCCACCGGATTTCGAGGAGACGCGCGTCTATACGCATGGTGCCGCCAAGCAAATGCGATACCAAGCCTTGCGACTGAAGGCGATGCTGCACAGCCCGGGCTACTTCAACTCATCGCTTTGGGACACACTGAGCGGCGAGTACTACCGGAGTTTTCAAGAGAAGACGGATTATCTGCATCTTTTCGATTATTGGCGGTGGGACGAAAGCACGGTGGACGGCGTTCTGGAAGAGTACGACTGGGAGCGCGCGCCCGACACTCAGACCACGTGGCGAATCGGTGACGGTACGGCAGCGTTCTACAACTACGTCTATTTCTCGGTCGCTGGTTTTACTGAGCACGATACGTTTCGCAGCAATCAAATTCGCGAGGGCGTCATGGACCGTGAGCGGGCCTTAGCGCTAGTGAACGACGAAAACCTCCCGAGGTACCCAAACATCAAGTGGTATCTCGATGCGATCGGCATGGACTTCACTGAGGTGATCTTCGTGGTCAACTCAATACCGCGACTGGCACCTCGCAATGTTCTTGATCTTCAGTAACGTTACCCCACGGCGAATCCCCTCGATGGCCTTATGGTTCACCCATGGCTGAGTATCGTCCACGCGTTCTTCATGCCTCGCTTCTTCCGCGCATCAGCCAGGGAATCGCATCCCAGCTACTGTTGGAGAAGAAGGCAACGCGCGATCTAGGGATTCCTTGGGAAACGGTGCTTTTTTCTCCACGGTCGCCACTCGAGCCTTTTTCGGAGCCCCTGAACGTTGGTCCCCCAGACCTCGATGAAGCACGAGGCAACTCGGTGCGGGAGAGGCTCCTCACGAGTCTGAAGTTGCGCAGGGCGTTTTACGCATGGCTGGCTGATCGTGAATCGGAATTCGACGTCATCCTCCTGCGCTACAGCGTGCACGACCGTCTGCAAGCCAGGTTTATTGCGGGTAGCCCTGCATTCGTGGGACTTGTACACCACGCGGCCGAGGTGGACGAGTTGAGAGGCCTCGATGGCTTCCTGGGTCAGGTGCGATCTCGAATAGAATCCGGAATTGGCCCTACCTCCATCCGCGGTGCCGACTTGATCGTCGGCGTAACCGACGAAATCGCCCAACACGAAGTGGCGAGAATCGGGGATACCTTCAAGCCAACGCTGATATACCCAAATGGCGGGCCCGACACCCTGGCGCCTATTGCGGATCGCAGGTCGGGAACCGTGCACCTGCTCTTCGTCGCAAGCTATTTCTCATCTTGGCAGGGTGTTGACCTCCTGCTGAGCAGCCTTCATTCGTCTAACCGTGACTTCATCCTTCACCTCGTGGGTGAACTGGATGCTGCCGACGCGTTGTTGGCGGCGAGTGATTCGCGAGTCGTGGTTCACGGACCGAAGGCGCCGCAGCAAATTATGGACATCGCTCAGTCCTGCTGGGCTGGAATCTCTTCGCTAGCCCTCGAGCGACAGGGACTTCGCGTCGCTTGCCCGCTTAAAGTGCGGGAGTACTTGTCCATGGGACTCCCGGTGGTCGGGAATCACGGAGAAGTTCTGCCGGGCGACTTTCCCTTCTACGCGCACGTTGAACCAGACATCACCCCCATCTTGGACGTCACTGAAAGGTGGGGTGCCTTGTCGCGGGCCGAGGTAGCGGAGTATTCGCTCCCGTACATCAGTAAGCGATCGATTGTCCAAGACTTCTACGAACGGCTCACACGCTTGGTCGCGAGCAGGTGACTGTGGGGAACGCTCATCGGAGGGCACGGCCTCGAGTCCTGCTCTTCACCGAGACATTTCCGGCCCTTGGGCCGCACGAGCCGTTCATCGCGGTCGAAGTCCGACACTTGGCCGGTGCCGTCGATCTGGTTCTCATTCCCACGACCCGCGTTCAAGGGCCCACGGTCTTCCTTCCGGCAGGAGTCGAGGTTGAGGAAGGCTTGGCCGAATACATGGCCGGCGTTCGTGGCCGCCTCGCAGGTCTGGTGAAGTCGGCGGTCAGTCCTGAGACCTACCGCGAGATCTTCCGCTTTGGCGCTCGTGCAGGTGATCCCCGGGTCGTCGCAGCGGTGATTGTAAGAGGCGCGCGGATGCACATGGCTCGGACGTGGACGCGTCGGTACTTGAAGTCGGCCGGTCCGGTCGTTGCCTACACATGGTGGGCCTCCGCGGTCGGCTACGGCATCGCTCGAGCCTCCCAAGATGTCGGGGTTCCTTGCATCTCGCGAATCCATGGATACGAGCTCTACCCGGAGCAGGACCGGCTGGGGCGCATCCCATTTCAAAAGCCGGGACTCCGAGGGTTTGAGGGTGTGTACGCCGACTCAGCTGCCGGGGCTGACTTTCTCAGGCATGCGTACCCGGACCTTGAGCCTCGGATAAAGGTCGCCTATTTGGGAGTTGACGACTATTCGCTGCAGAAGGGCCCCTCGATCGACGGGGTGTGTCGCATTGTGAGCTGCTCCTCGTGTATCCCGCTCAAGCGCGTCGAACTTCTTGCCATGAGCATGGCGTGCCTCCTGCGGGATCACCCCGACATCACCTTTACCTGGACTCATATCGGTGACGGGCCGACACTTGCACATGTCAAGAGCGTGGTGAACGCCGAGCCGCTCCTGGCCGAGCGATGCACGTTCCCGGGCTTTGTCCCTCAAAGCGTGGGTCGCGTCCTCGCGGAGCAGCACTGTGATGTCTTCATCAACGTAAGCACCTCTGAGGGGCTTCCCGTGACACTCATGGAGGCGGCTTGCTGCGGAATCCCGCTGATAGCGACCGCCGTCGGTGGTAACGCCGAAATCGTCGATGAGACCTGCGGCCTGCACTTGCCGCCGAATCCTGGTCCCGATGAGGTGGCGGCAGCCATCGCCTCGATCGCTCATCTGAGTACCGACGACCGAAACAGGCTGCGAGCGGGGAGTCGCGATCGGTGGTCGGACAAGTTCTCGGCCGAGCAAAACTACCGCGCGTTTGGCGACCTCCTTGTCACCCTTGGAAGTAGGTAGTGGCTGGTAGGTTTCGGGGATGATCCATTCAACCGCGGAGGTAGCTCCCGATGTCGATGTCGATCCCTCTACCTTCATCTGGCAGTTGGCTCATGTGAGGGAGTCGGTTCGCATCGGCCGCGACGTTGTCATCGGGCGTGGCGCGTACGTCGGACCCGGGGTCAGCATCGGCGATCGAGTCAAGATCCAGAACTACGCTCTCATCTACGAGCCCGCGGTTGTCGCTGATGGCGTGTTCATCGGGCCGGCCGTCGTGTTCACCAACGATCGCTATCCGCGCGCCGTGAACCCCGACGGCTCGAAGAAGTCAGCTGCTGACTGGGAGCCTGTCGGTGTCAACGTCCTGAGCGGTGCATCGATTGGCGCGGGAACTGTGTGTGTGGCACCTGTCACGATTGGTCGTTGGTCGCTCGTCGCTGCCGGATCAGTGGTCACCGCCGACGTCCCCGACTACGCAGTGGTGGCGGGCTCACCCGCTCGGCGCATCGGCTGGGTGGGCCCTGCAGGTGAACCTCTCGTTGCGGTGGAGGATTCGCCCGACATGTATGCCTGTCCTCGAACTGGAGCTCGATTCGTGTGTGACACCCTCGAACACCTGATTGAGGTGGAGGCGTCGTGATCGTGATACCGGCAGCTCGTCCCGACATAGGCGTAGACGAGCAGGCTGCCGTCGCTCGAGTACTTGAGTCGGGGATGCTGGCTCAGGGGCCCGAGGTGGCAGCATTTGAACAGGAGTTTTCATCCCAAGTGGTGGGCGGTCGGCTCGCTGTGGCGGTCAACTCCGGTACCTCAGCGCTCCACCTCTCCTTGCTCGCATGTGGCATTGGCCCGGGTGACGAGGTGATCGTTCCATCGTTCACCTTCGCAGCGACGGCCAACTCGGTCGCATTGACGGGCGCAACGCCAGTGTTCGTCGACATAGAGCCGAACCATTTCTGCATTGACCCGATGGCTGTCGAAGCCGCAATCGGACCTCGAACACGCGCGGTGATGCCGGTGCACCTTTATGGTCACCCGGCGGCCTTGGGTCGCCTCAAGGAGATCTGCGAACAACGAGGTCTGCTGCTCATCGAGGATGCTGCGCAGGCCCACGCAGCGTCGGTGGACGAAATTCCGGTGGGAGCTTGGGGGATAGCGGCTTCATTTTCGTTCTACCCAACGAAAAACATGACGACCGGCGAGGGTGGAATCGTCACCACGGCTGACGCTGGGATTGCCAGGACCCTGCGTTTGCTGAGGAATCAGGGCCAGGAGCGCAGATATGAGAACGAGATCGTTGGACTCAACAACCGCATGTCTGATGTCCACGCCTCAATTGGTCGCGTTCAACTGGGCCGACTGCCACTGTTCACCCGTCGTCGGCAAGAGAATGCCGCCTTCTACGCTGCAAATTTGAGCGGTGTCGTCACGCCCCCGGTTGCGGCAGGGGCTGTTCATGTCTACCACCAGTACACGATCCGGGTTGTTGGGCTCGATCGTGATGCATTTGCCGAACAACTTGCGGAGCAGGGAGTTGGCTCGGGTGTCTACTATCCGATCCCGACCCATCGCCTGCCGGCCTTCGCGAACGACCAGGACCTGCCAGAGACGGATCGGGCGGCGAAGGAGTGTCTTTCGCTCCCCATCTATCCGAACCTGACGAACGATGAGCGCGAGCGTGTTGCCGCAGCCGTAAATGCCGCCGCTGCGGCAGGTTCGTAGCATGGCGAATCTCCGGGCAGGGCTGGTGGGACTAGGTGTCATGGGCCGCCATCACCTTCGGCTCTTGAGCGCCATTGACGGTGTTGACTTCGTTGGAGTCGCCGATCCTGGGCTTTTCGACGGACCGCGCGATGTCCCTCGCTTCGATTCACTGGAAGCGCTGATCGCAGCTGGCCTTGACTACTGCGTGGTCGCAGTTCCGACGGCCCTGCATGTCGAAGTCGGGCTCCGGATTGCCGCTGCTGACATTCATGCACTGATCGAAAAGCCACTGGCGCTAGAACCCGTATCGGCCGAGGAGCTGGCCCGAGCCTTCGAGGCCCGTGGGTTAGTCGGGGCAGTGGGCCACGTTGAGCGGTACAACCCTGCGCTCCAATCGGCGCGGTCAAGGGTGGCCAGCGGCGATCTCGGCGAGATCTATCAGGTTGCAACCCGACGCCAAGGCCCCTTTCCTGCTCGCATTGCGGATGTTGGTGTGGTGAAGGACCTCGCGACCCATGACATTGACCTGACCTCGTGGATCCTGCAGTCGCAGTACCTCTCGGTGTTCGCCCAAACGGCGCATCGATCGGGTCGCAAATTCGAGGACCTGGTTTCGATAACCGGACTACTTGAGGGTGGCATCGTTGCCAGTCACCTCGTGAACTGGGTATCACCGTTCAAGGAGCGAGTGACCATCGTGTCCGGAGAGCTGGGAGCACTCGTAGCCGACACCCTCAGCGCTGATCTCACCTTCTATGCCAACGGACAAGTGCCGACTGAGTGGGATGACGTCGCGAATTTCAGAGGAGTCAGGGAGGGCGACGTGATCCGATATGCGATTCCAAAGCCCGAGCCACTGCGTCTCGAGCACGAGGCGTTCCGGGATGCGGTCCTGGGGAAGCCTGCGGACATCGTCACGATGGCGCAAGGGGTCGCCGTGACCCGAATCGCCGACGCAGTGCTGCGCAGTTCCGCGACCGGCCTCGCGGTCGCGCCATGACGGACTCCATGACCATCACGGTCGTCGGGCTTGGGAAAATTGGCCTGCCGCTGGCGGTGCAATACGCCGGACGCGGCCATCGCGTTATCGGCGCGGACATTGACCAAACCGTGGTTGATCGAGTCAATGAGGGCATTGAGCCGTTTCCGGGTGAGTTCGATCTGGCGCCCCGCCTGCGAGCCCTGGTTCATTCGGGGGCTATTTCGGCGACGACCTCGACAGCCGATGCCGTGCAGCAGAGTGACGCAGTCGTGGTGGTTGTTCCCGTAGCGATCGACGGCTCCGGAATCCCAGACTTCCAGTACATGGACAGAGCCGTCGAAGCGATAGGCGGGGCCCTTCGCTCTGGCACGGTGGTCATGTTCGAGACGACGGTTCCGGTTGGCACCACGCGAAACCGCTTCGCACCGTCCCTGGAGGCTGCGTCAGGTTTGCGCGAAGGGCTGGACTTCTTTGTTGTGTACAGCCCCGAGCGAGTGCTGACGGGTCGAGTCTTTGCGGACCTACGTCGGTACCCCAAACTCGTGGGATCGCTCAGTGCGGCGGGTGCGTCTCGCGGTGTCGATTTCTACGAAGCCGTCCTCGACTTTGACCCAAGGCCTGATCTGGAGCGCATGAATGGCGTGTGGGACTTGGGCTGGGCCGAGGCCGCGGAGCTCGCCAAGCTTGCCGAAACGACGTATCGGGATGTGAACATTGCGTTAGCGAATACGTTCGCCGTCTATGCGGAGGGCGCTGGCATCGATATCGGCTTGGTGATCGACGCGTGCAACTCTCAGCCGTACAGCCACCTTCATCGCCCGGGCGTGGCCGTAGGGGGGCATTGCATCCCGGTCTATCCGCATCTGTACCTCAGCAATGATCCATCCGCGATACTCGTGCGCACGGCGCGAGAGGTCAATTCGGCCATGCCCGCCCATGCGGTCGATCGAATATCACAGGCACTCGCGGGCCTTCGCGGCCAGACAGTGGTGATTCTCGGTGCCGCGTATCGAGGGGGCGTGAAGGAGACGGCGTTCTCGGGAGTCTTCCCATTGGTTGAAGCCGTGTCGTCCCGCGGAGGGAGGGCAGTCGTCCACGACCCGATGTACTCCGACAGTGAGCTCGCAGCCCTGGGATTGGAACCCTTTCACTCAGGCGAACGGGCGGATGGCGCAATCCTTCAGGCGGATCACGTGGAGTACGGTCAATGGGGCCCTGACCAGATCGATGGTATTCGTTGCATTGTGGACGGACGAGGCGTGACGAGTGCGAGCCAGTGGCCTGGCGTTGAGCACCTTGTGATTGGCCGGGCGTCTTGAACCGACTCGGTGTCTCCGAAGGCTCTGAACAGTCCACTACCCTGGCCGTCATCGGGCTCGGCTATGTCGGCTTGCCGCTCGCGCACGGCGCGACCTTGGTCGGCATGTCTGTCATCGGGTTCGACACCTCCGCTCGCACGGTCGAGTCGCTCAACTCGGGCCATTCGCACATCGATGACCTCTCGGACGACGACGTAAACGCCATGCTTGGTGCCGGGTTCACCGCCACGACCGACCCTGCGAGTCTCGCAGGCCCCGATGTCATCGTCATCTGCGTCCCGACACCGCTCTCGGCCGAGAACGGCCCCAACCTCGACGCGGTCGAATCGGCCGCGCGGGCGGCAGCCGCGCATCTTCGGCCCGGGCAACTCGTCATCCTGGAGTCGACGACCTACCCCGGCACGACCGAAGAGGTGCTCGTCCCGATCCTCGAGACGAGCGGACTGAAACTCGGCATCGACTTCTTCTGCGCGTTCAGCCCGGAGCGCATCGACCCGGGCAATGCCGTCTACACCCTGCAGAACACCCCGAAGGTCGTTGGCGGTATGACCCCGGAGTGCACGAGTCGGGCGGCGGAGTTCTACGGCCGCATCGTCGAATCGGTTGTCATCGCGAAGGGGGTTCGCGAGGCGGAGATGACGAAGCTGCTCGAGAACACCTACCGGCACGTGAACATCGCCCTCGTCAATGAGATGGCGCGATTCTGCAATGAGCTCGAGATCGACCTCTGGGATTCGATCCGCTGCGCAGCCACGAAGCCCTTCGGATTCAGCCCCTTCTACCCGGGCCCGGGCGTCGGCGGCCACTGCATCCCGATCGACCCGAACTACCTTTCGTACCGGGTGAAAACCAGCCTGGGCTTTCCATTCCGGTTCGTGGAGCTCGCCCAGGAGATCAACGCGAGCATGCCGGGTTACGTCGCCCGCCGCGTGCAGGATCTTCTGAATGAATTCGGCAAGGCCGTTCGAGGCTCACGCGTGCTCCTCCTCGGAGTCACGTACAAGGCCGATATCACCGACCAGCGGGAGTCGCCTGCGGTCGATGTCGCCGAGGCGCTCATCCTCATGGGGGCCGATGTCAAGTACCACGACCCCTTCGTCGAACAGTGGGATCTTGACGGGCGCGTGCTCATCTGTGTCGAGAATCTCGACGATGAACTGGCGAGGGCCGATCTCGTCGTGCTCGTGCAGGCCCATGCGCAGTACGACCTCGCTGCCCTCGGAGCCCTGCCGACGCCCTTGCTCGACACGCGAGGGGTGGTCACCGGCCCGATGGTCACCCGCCTGTGAGTCGCCGACTGCGGGTCGTTCATGTCATCGCCCGGATGAATGTGGGCGGCCCGGCCGTTCTCATCTCGAGTCTGGCCCGTGACATCGACCCCGATGAGTTCGACTTCACGCTCATCACCGGCAACTGCGCTGACGACGAGGCCGACTACCTCCATACCCAGGCACCGGACGTGGCCGCTGAGCGCATCGATGGCCTTGGACGCTCGGTGCGGCCGTGGTCGGATGCCGCCGCTGTGGCCACGCTCGCTCGGCGGTTCCGCGAGATTCGTCCCGACATCATCCACACGCACACCGCGAAGGCCGGGGTCGTCGGCAGGGCAGCTGCAAAGCTCGCTGGCGGCGGAGCATCGGTCGTCCACACCTATCACGGGCATCTCCTCCATGGGTATTTCTCGCCGGCCAAGACCCGAGGCGTCGTTGGCCTTGAGAGGGGCCTCGGGCGGGTGACGGATCGCTTCGTCGCTGTCGGTCCCCAGGTTCGCGACGACCTGCTCGCCGCTGGTGTTGGCCGCCCAGCCCAGTACGTCGTGATCCCGCCCGGGCTCTCACTGGCGCCCATGCCGAGCCGAGTAGCGGCTCGGGCGTCGCTCGGCCTCGACCCTGACCGCCCGGTGATCTCGATGATCGGACGACTCACCGGCATCAAGCGGCCGGATCGGTTCGCCGAGGCTGTGGCCATCGTCGCCGCAACGCACCCGGATGCTCAGTTCGTCGTCGCGGGAGCCGGAGATCTCGAGAGCGAACTCCAAGGTCTTGTTGCGGCGGGTTCCCTGCCGGTCACGATGCTCGGCTGGCGATCAGACGTCGAGACCGTGCTGGCGGCGAGCGATGCCCTCGTGCTCACGAGCGATAACGAAGGAACCCCGCTCAGCCTCATTCAAGCCGGGCTTGCCGGGCTTCCGGTCGTGGCGACCGATGTCGGTTCGGTCAAGGACGTCGTGGCGGGCGAGGAGACAGGCTTGCTTTGCGCTCCGGACGCGACCGCAGTCGCGCAGGCACTCGCGCGACTGCTCGATGAGCCGGATTTGGCGCAGGAACTCGGGGCGAATGCGCGGGTACGAGCCAACCGGCTCTTCAGCACGGCCGGCATGGTCGCGGCGCATGAGACCCTCTATCGGTCATTGGCGCATCGCTGACAACAGCGTGTGGAAGGATGGGACCTCAACCGATGGAGGCAGCACGTGGCGAAGTATTTGGTGACCGGAGGGGCCGGCTTCATCGGCTCCCATTTGGTTGATGCTCTGGTGGCGGGTGGCCACACAGTCATCGTCCTCGACGACCTCTCGACGGGGCGTCACGACAATCTCCGTCAGCACGCCGGGAGCACCTCGGTCGAATTCGTCCTCGGATCCATCCTCAATGAGGCGCTTGTTGATGATGTCGTGCGGCGCGTCGATGTCGTGCTGCATTTCGCCGCTGCGGTGGGCGTGAACCTCATTGTTGAGCGGCCGCTCGAGAGCCTCGCGACGAATATCAGAGGCTCTGAGATCGTGTTGGAGAAGTGCCACAAGTACGGACGCAAGGTGCTCGTCGCGTCGACGAGTGAGATCTATGGCAAGAACACCTCCGACGCCCTGAGCGAGGAGGACGATCGGATCCTAGGCTCGCCACTGAAGACCCGATGGTCCTATAGCGAGGCCAAGGCGATTGAAGAGGTGCTCGCCTACGCCTACTACCGCGAGAAGGGCCTGCCCACCGTCATCGTCCGACTCTTCAACACTGTCGGTCCGCGTCAGGTCGGTCACTATGGAATGGTGCTCCCGCGCCTTGTCGATCAGGCGCTGCGCAACGCGCCCCTCACCGTGTATGGCACCGGCCAGCAGACCCGCTGCTTCTGCCACGTGAGCGACATCGTCGTCGCGATCCTCGGCCTCGTCAGCACGACGGAGTCCGAGGGCAAGGTCTTCAACGTGGGGTCCCGTGGCGAGATCTCTATCCAGGGCCTTGCGGAAAAAATCCGCGACATCACTGGCTCAACCAGCGAGATCATCTACGTTCCCTACGACGAGGCGTACGAGGCAGGTTTCGAGGATATGCAGCGGCGTCGCCCCGACACCACGCGCATCTCGAACCTCCTCGGCTGGGCTCCTACCCGGGATCTCGATCAGATCGTGGCCGACGTCGCCGAGGATCTGAGAAGCCGACAGATTTCGTGAACCCCTGGCTCATCGCCCTCGTCATCGGCGCAAGCGCGGTCTTGTCCACGATCGTCGTCGACCTGAGCATTCGGATGTCGCATCGACTTGCGGCGTACGACCACCCCGATGGGGAGCGCAAGACCCAGGATCGCCCCATCCCCAAACTCGGCGGCGTCGCCGTGGCGCTGGCGCTCACCACATCCGTGGTCGCCGTGCTTCTCGTCACCAACCGCTTTCAGGCGCTCGGCCTAGCGCTGAGCGTGCTCTTCCCAGCGTTGCTCGCCGCACTCATCGGCTTCCTTGACGACCGTCAAGCACTGACCCCGTACCTCAGGCTCGCAATGCAGGCCGGGGTTGCCGGCGTCGCCTGGGTGCTGGGGACCCGGTTGAGCATCACCGGGATCGTCGCACTCGATGCCCTTATCTTGGTGCTGTGGGTGCTCGTCCTCATCAATGGCATCAACCTGCTCGACAACTCTGACGGTCTCGCTGGGGCGACGGTGCTCGTCTCATCGCTGGGCGCAGCCGTCATAGCCGTTATGTACGGGCAGGCGCTCGTGAGCATTCTGGGCTTTGCGATCGCCGGGGTGACCATCGGTTTCCTCTGGCACAACTGGTTCCCGGCCAAGGTCTACATGGGAGACGCCGGGGCCTACTTCCTCGGGTTCCTGCTCGCGATCCTCACGGTGAGGCTCAAGCCGATGGGAGCACCGATCCTCGTTGGCGTCGGGATCGCCCTACTCCTCGTGCTCGTGCCACTCTTCGACACGACCTTCGTCGTCATCAATCGCCTGCGTCAGGGAATCCACCCCTTCACTGCTGGTCGCGATCACCTGAGCCATGTGCTCCAGGGACGCAACCTGTCGGTGGCGTGGTCAGTTGCCGCCTTGCAGTTGCTGGGCGTCGCTGGCGTCATTGCTGCGATTGTCCTTGCTGCGGCGTATCGATAGACCGCTTGCTGCGAAGGTGAGCCACAGGGCGTAGGTGAGGAGCACGTAGACCGGCACCTCGAGGAAGATCTTCTGCCGCATCGCGTCTGTCCAGATCGGACCCTCGGCCTCCCTGTCGGGGTAGTAGCGGTTCGACCACAGCACCGGGATCGCGATGAGTGCGTAGAAGACGGCGAACCAGGCGTAGCGCTTGCACAACTCCCATGAACCGTGTCGGCCACGGGCCCGGATGATGAGGGCATCTGCGGCGGCGACGAGGAGGAGGTAGCGCCAACTCGAGAAGAGCCAGTTGTAGGGGGTGGTCCATGGCAGGCCCTCTACGAGGAAGTTCTGGGCGTACCCGGCGGTGGGCCTGAGTGCCTCAGGGATGGTGATCGTGAGGGACTTCACGAGACCGCGCACTGCTTCGTATGGATGCTCCTTGATGAAGGTGTTGGCCGCCGCCTCGAGCCGGTAGTTGTCCTTGATCGTCTCTTGCGTGTTGTAGTGGCTGGAGAACGCCAAGGCGTTGTCGACGATCTTCTGCGGATACTCAGGCTCCGGTACCGACGTGGGGTACAGGAAGAGCATCCCCACGCGGTGGTAGCCACCGTAGGAGGTTGTCGACCAGGTGTCGTACATGACGAACTGCTTGACCGGGTGGATGAAGATGACCGCGATGAGCAAGACGTTGACGATCTGCCAGGGCCATGCCTTGGCCCGGTCCTTCGTCATGAACCAGAAGCTCACGACCGCGACGATGATGATGACGAGAACGTAGACCTGAATGAACGACCGCGACATCGAGGCGGCGAAGAGGGCGAGAAGGAACAGCGGCACATACCCAGCCCGTCTCGTCTTGAGGAACCGGTAGAGGAAGTAGTACATAAGCGACACCATGAGCAGTGAGAGCTCAGAGGGCTCAAGAAGCATCGACATCATGAGGTGTCCGGGATAGATCGCCCAGAGCGCAGCGCCGCCGAGGGCCCACCAGCCGCTCTTGGTGAGATCGCGCACCCAGATGAACACGAGAGCGTTGAGGATTCCGTAGATGAGGAGGTAGACGACGTAGAGGCGCATGTCGACGGCGACCTGATCGGGGGGCAGGCCGTTGCTCGTCTCCGGCTGCATGAGCACGTACCGAATCGCGTCGAGGCCAGGCGGGTATATGTGGTCGTACCACAGTGACTTCAGCCCGAAGGAGTTCATCTCGTCGATGCCGAGGGTCTGCATCATCCAGTTCGACGACCACGCCTGGAATCGGTAGCCCTCATACAGCTGCTCCGCCGCTGCAGCACCCCTGAACCACGTCTGAAGCAGGTAGAGGCCCAGACTGCTCCCGGCGAAGACAAGGAGGGGTGCCAGAAACCGGGGTAATGAACGCCCCGTCATCGCTGGAAACCGCAACTGGATCGGGCAGGGGCCGCGCTCAGAAGTGACTCGATTGGCATCGGGCTATTGTGGCATGGTGAAGACGCGGCCGGTCGTCATCAGCGGCCTTGCCGCCGCATTGGCAGCACTCGCATGGTTCATCGCGACGGGTATCGCTTTTGGGCCCGCCGTCCTCGTCACCTGTGCGCTCGGAATCCAGACCGCTACTGGCGGTTGGGTGTGGGCCGCACTGCGCCGTCGATCGGGTGCAGATGCCTCGGCCATCGAGATTCTTGCGATGGGATGCGCGATCGGAACCGTCCTTGCGATGGCCGGTGGGGTGCTGCTTCGTCCGATCATCCCGATTGGTCTCGGCTGGGCGGTGCCGACGGTCGTGCTGCTCGCCGCCCTCCTGGTGGCACGAGGAGCAGTGGGGGGTCGTGAGTTGCGCGCCGCTTCGGCAATCACATGGCCACGCTGGCCGGTGGCGGCGGCAGTTGGCCTCGGTGTTGGCGTTGGGCTCGCCGCGGCCCTGGTGAACCTCGCCCACTACCCCCTGCGCTGGACTGGCGACTGGAGCCAATACCACCCCGACATGGTCTTCTTCGAGGGCCTGTCGACCGGCATTGCCCGGTACGGACCTGGCGACAGCATCTTCATGGCCGGCGCCGATCTGCGCTACCACTGGTTCACCTACGCCTGGAACGGACAGCTCACCGAGTCCCTCCATCTTGACCCGTTCGTGAGCCTGACAAGGGTGCTTCCCTTCGTGACGGTGCTGGCCAGCGTTGCAATAGCGGCGGCATGGACGGGTCGACACACGAGCAATCGCTGGGCGCCGGTGCTCGCGGTGGCGCTCATCACCTCAGGGGGATACGTCGGCGCCTCATACGGCATCCTGCTGAACTTCGACTCACCCTCCCAGGCGTTGACGACCGTCTGGCTGCTCGCCCTTGCCTTCGCGATCACCGAGTACCTCGACGGTTCCCTGGACCGGCGGTCGCTGTGGGTCATCGGTGGTCTGGGGGTGGCGTGCACGGGCGGAAAGGCCAGCGCGGCCATCGTGATGATCGGCGCGGTCGGCATAGCCCTCGTCCTTGGCTATCTAGGACGAGTGCCCTGGCGCCGGCGTTCCGCCTTGGTACTTGTCACGATCGGTCCTTTGAGTGCGGCCACCTACCTCCTGGTGCTGAGCGGGAGCGACAGCCTCGGCGGGCTAAACCTGTTGACCTGGGACTTGCGTGCATCGACCGTCCAGGGACTCAACCTGAGCTCGACGAGCTGGGGCATCGCAGCCGGCACCACGTTCTTGCTGATCGCGATCGTTCCACGTTGGGCAGGGCTGGCGGGTTTCTGGCTCGACCGCCAGCGGGCGTGGTCGCCGCCGAGCATCATCGGGATCGGCCTCGCGGTCACTGCGGTTGCGCCTCTCCTCCTCCTCAGCCACGGCGTCAATGAACTCTGGTTTGCGCTGTCCGCATCGGCTCCGCTCGCGGTGATCTCCGCAATCGGGGTCGGGGTCGCGTGGGATCGTCTGACCTCGGGCGGGCGATCGGGACACTCGAGTGGACGATCCGTTGGGTTCCTCGCCGTGCTGAGCCTCGGTGTCGGGCTGCTCGCGCTCGCCGTCGCCTCAGCCCTGTGGGTGCAGGGTGAAAACGCGACGGTGTCCATGCGGGCCTGGGGTCCGGTGGCCGCCCTTGCTGCGGTCGGGGTGTTGGCGGCAGTGTGCGCCGTGCTCATGCGCCGCCGGATCGCGGCGAAGCCGGTGGTGATCGGGATCACGATATCCATCACGGCCCTGGTCATCGCTGCTTCGCTCGCTCGTCTGACTCCGGCATTCGGCCCGCTCAGGATGTCGTCGACTGCTGCGCCAATAGTGGCGGCCTCACTGAGCCCGCAGGTACGAACAGTGGTGTTTGACGGCGGTGGTCTTGATATGCAGGCGAAGAATGAATGGTCCTCTGCGGAGGTCGACGCCGCGGACTTCCTCAGGGCTCATTCGAGCAGCGACGATGTCGTCGCCACCGATCAGCCCGATAGTGCTGTCGTTCCGGCCCTTACCGGATTGCGAACCTTTATCTCCGGAGCCGAGTACCAAGTGCTCTACGGTCGCCCGGCGGATGTGATCGGTGTGCCGGTGCGCGTGGCGGTGTCAAAACGCCTCAGGTCCGGGCCGAACTCGGGTGACCTCGCCGTGTTCTGCTCCAGCGGGGTGACATGGCTGTGGGTTCATGGTCCTGTCGTGTCGCAGGAGTGGCAGCCGTTCGCCGATCTGGAATTCTCCAATGAGCGCCTGAGCCTGCTGAAACTCAACACTGGAGCCTGCCCGGACCTCAGTTGATTGGGTGCTCACTCAAGGCGAGCACGGCGCGCCCGAGTTCCTCGGGCGTGACGACGCCCGGTTGCGAGTCGGCCTCGATCGGAAGGTATCGGTGGCCCCCGACATGGCTGATCCATTCAAAGCAGCGGTTGAACATGTAGCCCACCGTCAGTTCAATGACGATGGTGCCCGGGCGTGCGAAGACGAGGTTCGACAGACCTGCGCCGTGCGGCCCGGCAATGACGCGGGCGTTCTGGAACAGGCGGATCTGCTCGATCCACGGGGTGTCCTCGAGATGAACCACCTCGAACCCTGCGGCAGAGAGAAACGCCTCAAGCTGCTGTTCGTCGGCCAATGGCCGGCGTGACCTGCTGCGAGACACGTAGAGCAGCCCAGGGTAGGAGGCTCGCTCCGGCTGACTTACGGCTGACAGCGAGACGCCGAGATCGTTGAGCATGGACAGGTCATCTGGATGGACGAAGAAGGAGTCGCTGGCCCGTCCGGGAAGGACCTGCTCGTCGAGTTGAACGATGAGAGGGGCAGGAGTGAGCTGCATGCCGAGGTGATCGGCAACGAGCCGGTGGCGATCGGTGATCCCCGTCGCGAACGACAGGAGTCCTGACGCGGGGACTGCCTGCCGAGCCCGCAGGACCAGCGGCAGCTCCTCAACCAGCCAGTGGTAGTAGTTGCGGGTGGTTGGAAAGACGACCTGCGGTCCGGTGAACCTATCCTCGACCCCATTTGGGTTGGGTATCTCGAGGCCGTGGGCCAACACGCTCTCAAAGGGCCAGGCGATGCTCTCTCGGATGAAAAAGGCTGGCTCGGGAGTCGCGCACATGAGGGTGGCGCCGGACGCCGTCGAGGCGATGGTGTCGTGAAGTTGATACACGAAACGCTGCTCGTACAAGTGCGATAGCGGACTACCCGCTGCGCATGTCGGCTCGCACCGAATGACCTGCTCCGCAGCGGGCGAGAGGCGCTCGAGTGGTACGAGGAAGCGACCGGTGAGTTCAGAGCGGTACTCCAGGCTCCACGCCTGAACCCCCTCGGTACCGCTCATGAGGAACTTCAGCCGAGCGAGATAGGCGCGGCGCTCGACCGGATCGCGAAGTGCGGTTCGCACCCCGTTGGCGATCCGGGCCATTGATGACACGTCGCGATTCTAGGCCGACCACCATCGGACTTCGGTGCCATCGTCATTAGGCTTTGAAGATGAGGTTTCGTTGCTGAGCAGCAAGCACGCACCACGGTGGGTTCTTTGCGGGTACCTCATCATCTACGGCCTTATCCAGTTTCTGCTGGGGTACCGATCAGGGTTCCGGCCGGCCGAGAACGACTTTCTTGGAAACCTGAACATTGCGAACGGGATCGACTTCGGCGCGATCGAGACCGTTCATAACGGCTTCTTCGCGGCGGGCCTTCCGGTCATGCTCACCGTGATCCCTGACAACGCGGTCTTCTGGGTGACCGGGGTCATCTCACTCCTCAGTGGGCTAGCGGCCCTCGTCGCCACCTACGTCGTCACCGGACGGCTTGCGGGCAGGTGGTGGGGTCTTGCCGCGGTCGTTCTCCTTTCCGCGAATCCGCTGTTCTTCGACTACTGTGCGAGCCCGGGCCCTGACCTCATTGCGGTCGGACTCACCACCGTTGCCCTTGCCGTGTATGCCTGCGAAGCCTTGCGTAAGGCGCCCCCACGACCGATGGTGCTGTTGCTGGCCGGCTTGATCTTCGGTGCCGCCGGACTCTTCCGGGCCCACGCCCTCGTGTTGGCCGGGGGTCTCCTCCTGTGGACACTGCTCCAGCAGCATGAGCGCGTCCGGATGCTCGCGTTCGCTGGACTCGGTGTCGTCATTGGCATCCTGCCCCAGATCGTCATCAATCTTCTGGGCGGATTCGGACCACTCGAGGCCGATACGGGGTTCTATGTCTACGAGAGCACCCTCGGCATGGACTGGTACACGACCGGAGCCATCCCACGTGAGTTGTACGACAACCCCCTGCGCGTTGTCATCGACCACCCGCTGCAGTTCCTGTCCGCCTACGTCATGGCGCTCACGAACTATGTGATCCCCATTGCGATGCTCGTGTTGGCGACCCTTCTCGCCCGATCTCGCCCAGCTCGCCTCGTGCTCATGTCGATCCTCGCGAGCACGGTCGCCTTCGCCCTCGCAGTGTCAGTTGCCTCGTCGCCGCGCGGTCCGCTGCCGATCCTCCCGCAGGCGGCGATCGGATTTGCCGTCGTCCTCGCTTGGACGTTCACCCAGACGTCGGCAGCGCCGTTGCTCTGGCAGCGGATTGCAGTCATCGGCGTCCTTGTGGCGGCGGTCATCTGGCCGCAAATGCGTGAGATCGCCCTCGCGACCGCGGCCAAGCAGCAGGCGGCAAGCGAGCGCGCGGCCGTGGAGGCAGCCGTTCTCGCGGGGGGCCGAGTGACCGAGGCGAGTCAGGTCCTCACTGACGACTTCTTCCTGTACTTCACCGGGATCCCCGGAAACGTGCCGGACCGGATAGGCGGGTGGGAGAACATCAGCCTCAATGGACGCCAACCGCACATCGACGTGAGCCTCGCATCCATTCACGACTTCTACTGTGATGCGCGGAGCCGTGGGATCAACACGGTCCTGTGGAAGCCGGCGCCCATGGCTGCCCTCCACCCGGGCCTCGATGCGGCACTCTCCGGGGCTTCGTCAAGCCCGCTCCTTGTCAACGCGGCCGGCATCGGGCCGTACGTCGTGACTGAGCTGCCCTCTATCGAAGGCGAGTGTGCGCCCTAGCGTCGAGTTCGATCGATGACCTCGGCGTAGACGTCAATGTACTGGCGCGCCACGACTGAGGGCGACCAGAGAGCGACGGCCCGAGCGCGGGCAGCCTGCGAGAGCGCGGAACGACGTTGATCGTCGGCAAGGGCCCAGATGATTCCGTGCGCAAGATCGATGGGGTCCTCCGGGTCGGCCAGATATCCCGTCACCTGATGGGTGACGAAATCAGGCAGTCCGCTCACCCGGAAGGCGACGACTGGAGTGCCGCAGGCGAGGGCTTCGGTAGCCGTTTGCGGTGAATTGTCCTGACGTGACGGAACGACAACGACATCGGCTGCGTTGTAGGCGTCGATGCAGCCTTCATCGTCGAGATAGCCGAGCCAGTGGGTCTTCGGCATGGACTGCGCCCAATCATGCGGTGGCCCGGTGTGACCGACGACCGCTAGTTCGATCTGTTCGACACCTGCGGTTCCAGCTGTAGTCAGGCGGCTGAGCGCCGCGCGCAGCAGGTCGAAGCCCTTTCGCGGATCGTCAAGATGGGTTGGCAGGAGGACCACGACGAGCCGAACCCGAGGGTCGACGCCGAACCGGGCACGGGCAGCGGTGCGCGATTCGGGTTGGTAACGACCCACGTCAACTGCGTTCGGGATCACATGGGTCGTCCATTCGCGCAGAAGGGCACTTTCCCGCGCGAGGGTCGCCATCCACGTGCTCGAGGCGATTGCATCACGCGGCCTGGTCCACAGACGAGCCTTGCGACCCGCGACCCAGCGCTCGACATCCCACCCACGGCTATGAATCGAGCGATTCGTCCTGAGATAACCGGTTCGCCAGCGAGCGTCGGATCCATCGGGAGCGTAATTGAGGCCACCGGTGAACGCCCACATGTCGTGGAGGCTCCAGACGAACGGGAGGTTGATGCGCGCCGTCTGCCCGATTGAGAAGTAGCCGAAGTTTGTCCAGTGGGCATTGACGATATCGACGCAGGTGGCATTGATGCGGCGTGCTGAGATGGCACTCATGAGGCCGGGGGAGAACAGGCGGGGGCTGGGATGCCGGGCGACGACCGCCGGAATCTCCTCGATGCTGATTCGCAGCCGCCGTGCAACATCGGCGAGGGCGCCAGCATTGCGACGGACTCGTGGATCGTCGGTGTCCTTGAAATCCACGTGCATGGTCGAGTCGACGCCTGAAGCGACGAGGGCTTGCTGGAGTCGATAGGCGGCGCGGGCTGCCCCGCCGCCACCATCGCTATGGGAGAGGAGGAGCGCCCTCACTTGCGAGACCGTCGCTGGACCTCAGCTGCCGCCAGGCGGGTCGCTCCGCGCACCGGACGCTCCCAGAGCCATGAGAGTTTCCGGGCCACGGGCCCTAGGGCCCGGCGCTTTGCGTCTTCGGACTCGCGAAGGTTGGTTGTGCGATCGCCGACGGTGAGCGAGTCCGCGTGCCACCGGAAACTGGACACCACGTCGTCTACATCGACGAGTGAGCCGATCCGCTGGAGTCGAAGCAGCAGGTCAAGGTCAAAGGCAAACCTGAACGACTCATCGACACCGCCCACTGCACGCCACGCGGACACGCGGATGAGCATCCCCGGCTGCGGGATCAGATCGGGGCCCCACTTCAGGACGCGCCTAGCCCACGGCCCAGCCCTGCTCACCCATAATTCGCGATCGTCTTCATCGATGTAGCGACATGCTCCGTAAGCAACCACGGCGGATGGGTTGACGTCGAGTGCCTGACTCACTGCCCGCAGCCCACCGGGCTCGAGGAGGTCGTCGTCGCCGAGCCAGTTCACGAACTCATGGGCCGGGCTCGCGCTGGATACCCCGAGGTTGATGGCGCCGGTGAGGCTTCCGGGATCCTTCAAGAATTCAGCATTGAAGCGAGCAGCCATCTCGTGCAGGGCCGGGGTTTCGGGCCCGACAATCACGATGTCGGTCCGGGCCTCTTGGCTGCTGATCGACTTGAGGCACCGCTCGAGGAATTCGAGACGTGTGCCCAGTGTCGGCACCACGATGAGGATTCGGGGTCCGGCTGTGGTCGCAGTCAGGGGGGCCTCAATTCATCGATGAGTTTGGCTCGGGCAATGCTAGGCCTTCGGGGCTGCTGCATGGACCGATCGGTGCTCGGGGCGAGGCGTCAGCCTGACGTAGGATGCTCATGATCGGCCGTTCACGGACGGGTCGTTGCGATTGTCGCTGAGGAGACATTGAGTGGACTTCGTCCTTCTGGCCGCCTACATCGCCCTCCCGATCCTCGCGCTGATCATGGCCAGGAGCTTGACCTGGCTCATGATCGCCCTCACGGTCGCCTTCGCTCTTGGAGGGGCGCTCGTCTCCGTCGGACAGCAACTGGACGTGTCTTGGGACAAGCGATCGCTCCAACTCGTGCTTCTCATCGCCTTGATCGGCGTCGTCGTTGCAGCCCTGCTCTCACGCGGTTTCACCTGGCGAGACGGGCCCGTTGCCATGCGCCGGCAACTCCTAGTCGTCGGTGTTCCGATGCTCCTCATCGTCTCGGCGATCATCGCGGTCCGGCGGGTCGCTGATGCCGACGGTTTGTGGAGTGTGGTGACCTACTACATCAACCAGCCGGTCGCTGAGGACAACTCAAAGTGGTTGGACTTCACCGCCCAACTCGCAGGCGGCGGCCCCATCCACAAGGGCGTGCCGATGGGGGGGCCACTGCAACTCTTCCTCGTCCTCATCAGCACCATGACCGCGGCACTGTCCGTGGTTGTCCTCGGTGGCGTCAACGAGGTTTTCGTCGCTGCATGGACGGCGCTCTTCGCCCAGTTCGGCCTCGTGGTTCTCGTGCCGCTGGCGCTCGCGCCGCTCGTCGAGTCCAGGGTCCGGGTCGGCGGCCCGAAGAGGGGCTGGAGCCTCGCCCTCATCCCGCTCCCACTGATCTGGCTGGCGATGCTCGTCATGGTGTCGGCGAGTTTCCTCGTCACCCGGAACGGGCACCTGACCTTGCAATTCGTGTTCCTCACCACGGGACTTTGGGTCGTCACCTTTGTTTCCGGGCTCACCGGAAGTCGATCTCGAGTACTCCTCTCGTTGGCGATGGTCGTGGCTGCGACAGTGTGGCTGCCGCTCAACCTCGTTTCCGTCGGCATCCTCGTGTGCCTGATCGTCGTGTTCATCCGCAGGCTCATCCTCGCGCTGGGCTCCGCCAGTGGCCTTCGCCAATATGACTGGGTGTCATTCGGGGCCTTGGTCTTCATCGGGGTGGCCATGTGGTCACCGCTGCTGAGCGGGCTCATCTTTGGCGCCAACATCAGCGCGGCAGGTGCTCCCGGGAGCCTCATGTCCGGCGCCGGTGTTCGGACGGTGGCGGCGCTCATCCCGCGAGGTGAGACCTTCCTCGAGGGCCTCCAGTTGTTCACGGCAAATGGGGGCACGGCGGCAACGGGGCCGATCCTCGGACTGCTTGCCGGAGCATCGCTCGTTCTCGCAATCGCGATCATGTCCCGGGCGGCCATGCCGGAGGCTGCGACAAGGCTCCAGCGGGTGATGCCATTCGCACCAGCCTTGGTACTCATCGTCTACGTCAGCCTCCTCACTGTCGCTGACATGTGGGTGACCGGTTCTGGTCCGCACTACGGCGCCCTCAAGATGATGTTCTTCGTTACCGTCGTGGTGCTGAGCGCCTGCCTTCCCTTCGCCCTCATGGCCATCGACCGGCGCAGGGCGGGGCTGACGCTCATTCGCGGTTCAGCAGTCGTGGTCGTTGCCTACCTGCTGGTCCTCGACGGGATACTGCCGAGGGCCGCTGCGGAAATCAGGCCGACCCAGTGGCCGAAGGAACTCCTATACGGCGTCAAGTACTGGGCGCCGGCCGAGGTGAAGCCGAACGCGGTGAACCAGTCGATTGCCAGTAATCCCATCGGCTGCGTCTACCTTCTCCCGCAGGCCAAGGTCCCGACCGTGCTGCCCGACGGCCAACGGCTCTATAACTGCACCCGAATCCTCATCGGCCTCTCCGGTATGGACGCGACGGCGCAACCGCTCGTCGACTGGATGCGGCGCGAGTGGCTCACGAACACCGGATCGTGGATGAATGAGTACGACTGGTTGGCGGGACTGCCCCCGGAGGTGCGGGCGAAGAACCTGATCCTGCTCGACGAGGAAAACCGCGTTGTCGGGCTCGAGAGCATCGGCAGTCTCGTCTCTCGGTTCCCGAAGTTCGCCGGCAAGACCCCGGAAGAGCTGGTGGAGCTCGGCGTGACCCCAACCGCGGGGTGATCTGGCAGCGTCGACTTCGTGCTTTACCTGGCCGTCAGGCCGGGCAACTGAAGACGCCTGAGGATGTCGTCGTACACGGCCCGTGCCCCTGCTGCCAGGTGAGTTGGGGTGGGCATGGCGCTCGCACTGCACTCGATGGCGGACGGAATAAGTCGCAGGTCATGGACCTGACCAACTGAGCTCGGGTGCGAGCCGAGCGCGAGGGGCACCCGCTTCTTCGTGACCGTCTGCACTGTCCGGATCACATGGCTCAGTGCGACCGGCTCGCCTGATGCGATGACCAGTATTCGGTGGCTTGCTCGGTTGGGCGTTCCGTCGAGAGCACTTCGGGTGTGCGCGACAGCCTGGGCGGCTGCGTCATCGACGAACAGATAGTCGCGAAGGGTATCGAGGGAGACGAACATGTTGAGCGGCTGACGAGTCGCGGTGGCGAGCGCGAGCCTGGAGACGATGCCCTGGAGCTTGTCGAGATTCTGCCCCGGACCGTAGATGTTGCTGAACCGGCCGATCACGACCTCGCACACGTCGCGAAGCTCCCGGATCGCCGCTTGCTCCTGGAGCAGCTTGGCCTCGCCGTAGTCGTTCAACGGCCGTGGAACGGTGTGATCGTCGAATGGTGGCTCGGCAGACCCCGAGTAGACGCCGCCAGCAGACGACGCCAGAAAGAACACGCCGGGTCCGGCCGGGGGATCCGCTCGTAGCGCCCGCAGGAGGGCGGTGAGGGAATCGATCTCGGTCAGGCACTGTGCACTCGTGCTCGACACGGTCGCAGCTCCAGCCGCCCAGAAGATCGCCCATGGCTGGGATCCGGCCGCCTGCGCAAAGGCCTTCGCTCCGTTGGCCAGGGATTCCTGGGCGGCACGCGGATCGGCCCAGGGAATCGGGTCGGGGTTGAACGTGGTCCCGGGCAGCATGAGCGCTGACCGGCGGGTGATCGCGCTCCCGATCAGGCCGGTCGAACCGATCGTCCAGGTGATCAACGATCCTCGTCGTTGGCAGCGGGATCAAAGGTGAGTGCAGGGTCTCGCACCACGACGTAGAGCGGCTTGCCGAGCGACATGTTCGTTGCGGCGCCCACATACTGGGCGACGATGCCGAGGCTCAGGAGCACGGCGCCGCCAACGATCGTGATCGCGACGAAGGTGGACGCCCAGCCGAGGGGCACGTCGTCGGTGAAACGTCGTAAGAGAATCCACAGTGTGACAAGGCTCCCGAGGGTGACGAATGCGATACCCAGCCAGGAGACGAACAGGAGCGGCTTTGTCCCAGAGGAGACCATGAGGCGGCCGAAGTGCGACACGAGTCTGCCGAGCGAATAGTTGCTCGCCGGACGACCCTCATCGCGTGAGGTCACCGGGCAGGTGGTGACATCGGCGACGACCCAGCTGAGGGCCACATCGAGGTATACCCCGGTGCCGGTGTAGGCGGCGACGCTGCGCCCCACCTCCCCGAGGATGAGACGGTAGCTGTTGAACTCGGCGAAGTCCTGGTCGGCGAGCGCCGTGGCGAAGAGCTTCTTCGCGAACTTGGAACCTGCGTTGCGAAGTGCGCCGTGCGGTGGCGGGTTCGTTGGTGCGCCGTACACGAGTTGAGCCTCGTCGCGGTAGGCGGCATCGAGCATGGCCCCGAGGTGTGCCGGGTCGTGCTGACCGTCCTCGTCGATCGTTGCGATCCAGTGGCCGCCGGACGAGGTCATGCCGGCGAGGGTGGCAGCGTGCTGACCGAAATTCCGGGAGAGCCAGATCGGACGGACCCAGTCGTGCGTGGCAGCGAGGCGCCGAATGACCTGATCGCTTCGGCCGGG
This sequence comes from Candidatus Nanopelagicales bacterium, assembly GCA_040398845.1. Taxonomy (GTDB): domain Bacteria; phylum Actinomycetota; class Actinomycetes; order S36-B12; family S36-B12; genus WLND01. The sequence continues at coordinate 31,189 of JBBATH010000006.1, forward strand.
GCCGCGATCCCATACGAGGAGCACCTCGGCGATTCGAAACGTTCGGCCATCGGGGGTGAGGGTCGCCCGCGTCAGCGGTTCGATTTCGTCGAGGAGTGCGGGAAGGGTCTGCTCCCCCTGATACACGGGGATGACGACGCTGATCTCAAGCGGCGACGAGTCGGCCGCGAACGATGAGGGGGCGTTCGGCGTCACGTCGTGAGTCTAGATGGCGCGGGATTCAAATGAGCCCTTCATCCTGAGCCACCGGTAGGCAGCTCGACGCAGGAGCGCCTGCGTATGCAGACCGAGGAAGGCTCGCCGGCGCTCGGCGGTCGTCGGGGGGATCGCGAGCGAGGCCGCGAAGGTGTCCTGCCACAACCGGAACTGCCGGACCTGCTCGCCCACGAGTCGGGTCGACCATGACTGCGTGCTCACCCGGAAGGCGCCGACCGACTCCTTGCGTACGACGACTTCACCGGTGCGCGCTACCTTGGCATAGAGCGTGAGGTCGAGAAGGAATGGGTTGCTGTCGTCCCACGAGAGTGCGCGCAGGAGGGCGTCTCGGCGAAACAGCACCGACACGGGCTCCCCGAAGACGTTCGTGCCGCGCAAGTAGGCGACCTTGATGGCCGCCTGTCCGTCGACGAGACCGGGGCGGAGACCGGCACACCCCCTCTGTCGATAGACGACCGATCCCCTCGCATCGATGATGTCGCGCTGGGCGACCGCCATCACTGCGGTCGGATTGGCCTCGAGGTCGTCAACCTGCTTGGCGATCGCATCGGGGTGCAGAACGTCGTCCTGGCAGACGAGTTTGATGAACTCACCCTGGGCGGACTGCGATGCGGCATCCCAGTTCGCCGCTGCGCTCGTGCCCTTCGGGTTGGTGAGCACCCGTACCCGCGGGTCGGCGATCGACTGGAGAAAGGAGAGGGACTCGTCAGACGAGCCACCGTCAACGAAGACCACGTCGAGGAAGCCATGTGTTTGCACAAGGATCGATTCCGCGAGGACGGTGAGGTGGGGGAGGCCGTTGAACACCGGAACGACCACCGACACCAAGGGGCTCACTCGCTAGAGTATTGCCGATGCAGGGCACGAGAGTTGCGGTGGGCTACGGGCCTCGAGCCTGGTTGAGTTACCTGCCCGGCGTGCTCGTCTGGTTGGGTCTCTACATCGCCATCATCCGAAACGGCGGGCGCTTCCTCTACGAGGAGCGGTTCAGCATTATGCAGAGCCTCGACCCCAACGCGCTGGCGGAGCAGTTCTGGCCCAGCCTGCTCTCCCTGCACATCCAACCGCCCCTGCTCAATGCGATGTACGGAGTCACCGACGGCCCCGAAGCACCGAGGAATCTAGGGCTGGTGTTCGCCCTCGCGTCACTCCTGACAATCCTCATGGTGGTGCACACCGTGCGGCTCGTGGGGCTCGGATCCCGTTGGGCCGCGGTCTCAGGTCTGCTCTATGCCCTGCTCCCGGGCACCGTCCTGTACTCACTGTTTCCCTACAGCACGACGATCGTCGCCTTCTTCATGATGGCCTGCATCTGGGGGGTCGCCCTCGCGAAATCGCATCCCAGCCTCGGCGTGACCATGAGCGCGCTGGGGGCAACCGGGCTCTTCCTCACGAGGGCATCGTTCCTGTGGGCCTTCGTCCTCGTTTGGCTGGTGGCTCTCGGCGTTCTCTTCGCTCGGGTCAGGTCACATGACCGTCGAACTGGAATGATCGTCGTTCTTGCCTTATGCGCGGCCGCCGTCATTGTGGTTCAGGGTCACTACTTCATCTCGTTCGGCACCCCGACCCTGTCGTCCTGGTCCGGACAGAACCTCTACGGTGCAGTGAGCGAGGTGGGTCTCTCGCCGGAGACACGGGCGGACCTCTCGGCCCAGGATCCGTGCTTCGCCGAACTCATTGCCGTGGGCCCGTGGCAGCCGCCGAGCTCATACCCGACCTGCCTTGGGGTCGGTGCGGAGCCGCTCGGTGGGACCCTCGCCCTCGACGAGGCGGCGAAGGTCTCGCCGGGTGTTGGAATCAACTTCAACAACGGGAGCCTGCTGCTTCTCAGCAAGCAATGGTCGGCGCTCAGTCAGGCCGCCGTGTTGCAGGAACCTTCCGCGGAGTGGGGGCTCATCGCTGGGGAGGACGGCAAGGACGGCTCGCTCGCCCTGTTCCTCGGTCGATCGGACGTCTACTACGAGACGCTCGACCTGCAGAAGACCTTCGCCCCCTGGCTGTGGAGCCTGCTCGGAGTCTGGTCGTGGATCTTCCCGAAGCTGGCGTGGGCAATCCTGCTTCTGGCGTTGATTCGTGCCGCGGTCGACCGCAGGGCGAGGCAGCAGTTGCCCACGGTCTTCTGGTTCGCGTCAGGCCTGCTGCTGTTCCACGCAGCAGTGAGCATCGCGGCTGAAATCGGCGAGAACCAGCGATTCCGCGCTGAAGCCGACCCGGTGCTCGTCGTTGCAATGCTCCTTGCGGTAGCGAGCCTGCTGACGTGGCGGAGGCGAGAGGTAGCCTGCGCAGATGCCGCGGACCTCCCAACTCGTCATGAGGACGCGCGCGGCAGTGGGGCGCTTGGCGTCTCGGGTCTACCCGGGACTTGACGAGGCGCTTTGGACCCGCAAGCGCGACCGGGAGATGCGTGCGGAGATCGAGGCTGGGGGCTACGCCACCGCGCTGCTCGATTGCTCGGCCCCGGCTGAATCCGGGCCGCGCTCGTCCCGTGAGAGTCATCTGGTCGTCGTTCCGCAGGTCGGTCCCAACATCGACACGTGGAAGGCGGCCGGCGGCAACTTCTTCTACGAGATCGCGCAGGCCGCCCGGGAGTATGCCGGTGCCGAAAAGGTCACGATCCTCGGAGTCGAGGAAGGTGAGCCTGCGCATGAGTGGCACGCCAGGCTCATCACGTTCCTCGTCGAGTCAGGTGCAACGCACCTCATTGCCCAGGTCGAGGCGGATCCGAACTCGGGCCAGCAACTGCACAGCTGGGACACCTTCTACTCTCAATTGCTCCCTCGGTGGGATGGCATCCTCCTCGGAGTCGTGACGGACTCGTCTTACAAGTGGATCACCATCAATGCCCGGCGTCTCGGGCGAATGTCCGACAGATTCGTCCTCGTCGATATCTGCATGCCGATGGACGGATCGATGAGAAGCGGCCGAGTCGAGGTCGGGCCGGTGAACATGCCGGTCTCCAATGAGTCGCTTGCGGTCGTCGACGAGCGAACCGCCGGCATGGCGAAGATCCACGACGTTGTCTTCATCGGGGTGCTCTACCCGTACCGCGTGGAAATGCTCGATGCCCTTCGCGAGCACGGGGTTCGGGTGGCCGTCAACCCGCATCGGCCTGATGCCGCCATTGACCTCGCTGCGACTCAGTCGAACCAGCCAAGCTGGCTCGACTACATGACTGCCCTCGCCCAGAGCAATCTCGCGATCAACTTCTCCCAGTCGAGCGCCGGGCCATTCCAGCAGTTGAAGACGCGCGTGCTCGAGGCGTCGGCGGTCGGGTGCGTGATCCTCACTGACGACGTCGATCGCACCGAGCGCTTCTGGGTACCCGATTCGGAGTTCGGGTTTTTCGCGACTCCGGCGGATGTACCTGCCCTGGTGGAGCGCTTCTTGTCGGACCCAGCAGGGCTCGCGGCCGCCCAGGACGCCGCGAAACTTCGTGCGAGATCAATCAACGTGACGAGCTTCTGGGGCGGCATCGAGCACACGTTGAAGAGGCGCGGCCTGCGACCCTTTCGAGACGAGTGACCTGGGCTACGTGAGCCGGGCAAAACCTCCGTGCGCGGTGCCGTCGGGGAGCAACTGACGCAGTCCGGCATCGTCGAGCTGAGCGAGTTCGATCATGACCTTGCTCACCGCTGTGAAGTACTGATCCAGCACTTGCTCGGTGTGGGCGATGGAGGCGTAGACGCTCAGCCCCCCGAGGAACCCTTCGTCGAGCAGTCGGCCGGTCACGTACGTCTTCACGAGGAGGGGATCGAGCCCGACGACCGAGTAGTTCGCGAGTGCCGGCAGGCCGCCGACGGAAATCTCAAGACCGGCCGCCTGTGCAGTGTCGAGCCAGCGCTGCTGCACGGCCTCGCCGATCGCGTGCACGCGCGCCGGGGCATCCTCGTCCGCCATGACCTTCAGGGTCGCGAGGGCCGCGGTCGGACCGATGCGCTCTGTCCAGAACGTGCTCGAGATGAACGTCGTCTGGGCGGCTTGCATGACTTCGGCGCGGCCGATGATCGCGTTGATCGCGTAGCCGTTGCCTAATGTCTTGCCGAATGTGGCGATGTCGGGGTCGACGCTGTAGTGAAGATGCATGCCGCCAAGGGCCCGCCGGAACCCGGATGTGCATTCATCGAAGACGAGAACCGCGCCGTGCTTCGTCGCGAGGGCCCGGACGGCCTCGAGGAAGCCGGGTGCAGGCGGGTCGGAGCGCTGCACCTCCATGAAGATGACGCCGACTGCGTCGTCCTGCATGATCTCAGTGAGCCCCTCGAGATCATTGAAGCGAAAGGGAATCGAACTGCCCCGGAGCGCGCGGGGCACCCCGTTTGGCTCGAGCCCGGGGAGAAGGTGGCCATCGAGCGAGTCGTCCTCGCCGAGATTGGCCGAGAGATACCAGTCGTGCCAGCCGTGGTAGCCGCAGAAGGCGACCTTGTCCTTGCCTGACGCCGCGCGGGCAATGCGCACCGCCACCGCGCATGCCTCGCCACCGCTGCGGGTGAACCGGGCCATGCCCGCCCATGGGTGCAGGGCAATGAGTGCTTCGGCGAGGTACACCTCCTCGGGGGCGTTGAGGGTGGAGAGATTGCCCGAGTCGATCGTGCGCCGGACGGCCTCATCGACCTTCGGATGGCTGTAGCCGAGGATGTTTGTGCCGACGCCCATGAGGCCGACGTCGAGGTACGCCCGGTCATCAAGATCCCACACCGTGCACCCTGAGGTGCGCGAGAAGTAGGCGGGCCAACCGGCCGGGAGGTACATCTCGGCGCGCTTTGAGAGCAGCATCGAGCCGCCGGGGATGAGGGTCTTGGCCTTCTGCCAGAGCTCGCTGCCTGTTGACATGGGCCAAGGGTACGAGGTCGGAAGGTTGAATCCGAGCAGAGCGGTGCCGGTGGGGCTGAATCGAAGGATCGTGAGCGTGCAATTGCCCACGTGCGGCATCGTGGATCGGTACCGGTCGAGATCCGTCCCGGTGATGGTAGCGACGATCAGTCGTGTCAGGGTCGAGTGGCCCACCACGAGGACACGGCCCGCCGGATAGCGAAGGACAATCTCGTCAAGGGCCGGCATGACCCGTTCGATCGCGGCCTGCCCGGACTCGCCGTCGGGCAAGGGCGACGAAGCAGGATTCGCGACGAAGGACTCGTAGGCCGCGGGGAAAGCGGTGGCCATCTCGTCGCGTGTGAGGCCCTCGCCCTGCCCCCAATCGATTTCCATGAGGCGGGCATCGATAGAGAGTTGGACGTTTGCTGCGTCCGCGGCTGCACCAGCCGTGGTGGTGCCCCGAATCAGCGGGGATGAGTACACGGCGTCGAGGTTGGCATCTTTGGCCCAGGCCGCCAAAGCGCGCGCCTGCTGAAGGCCATGCTCGGTGAGCGGAATATCAGAAACACCGGCGTAGCGATTCTCAGCGTGCCAGACAGTCTCCCCATGCCGGGCAATGAAGATCGTGGTCACTTCGATCACCCTTGCTGCGGTCGGCACGGCCCGCAGGTCGTCTGGATGACGATGGTAGCGAGCACCGCGCAGGGGATTGATAGCCTCACCCCGTTCGAATATGAGGTAACAGGTGTCGCAACCACTGCCGGGCCATGCGAGAGGAACCAATGCCGAAGCTGCTCGTCCCCCGGGGCATTGTGCTCTTTGCTGTGGCTACTGTTATTGCGTCCGCCGGGATCCTCGTCCAGATCCTGCGAAATCCGGTGGGACCGGATTCCTTCCTACCCGATCTCACGTCATCGGCACTTACTGCGACGGCGGTGCTCCTCATCGCGTTCACGCTCCCGCTGTTCATCCGCAGGCTGCGCATCGGCACGAGTAGGTGGCTCCCCTGGCTGGTCGGTGCGGTTTCGGCATCGCTCTCGCTAGCCGTCTGGTTCCTCGTGGCATCGGGCCATGATTCCAAGGCGGCGGCGCTCTACGCGGGGCTGCGGATCCCGCAGCCACCATTCGTGGTCGAGTTCTGGGATCTTTCGCTCGTTCTCAAGAGCATCGACTGCGCCTCCTATGGGTTCGACGTCTATGCGGCGAAGAACGGCTGCATGCAAGACGCGTCCATCTATGGGCCGGGCACGCTGTGGCTGCAGTACGTTCCGTTGCGCATCTTCTCCGAGGGCTCCGCGCCTGCCCTGGGCGTGGTTGCGATCATCATCTCGTCGCTCGCGCTCGTATGGCTCGCTCGATTCTCGACCGGTCGAGGTCAGCTTGTGCTCCTCATCGCCGCGGTCGGCTCGCCCTGGCTGCTCCTGCTCGAGCGAGGCAATTTCGATGCGTTCGTGATCTGGGCCGCCGTCGTCACCGTCATCCTCGCCCGGCGCTGGAACACCCTCTCGTCATGGCTGGTGGCAGCCGCGATCCTGTGGCTCATGGGTACCTGGAAGTACTACCCGTTCGCGATGGGTCTCATGCTCATCCCGGCGCTGCGGGTCAAGCGCGGTTGGACGGTGCTCGTGGCGTTCGCCGTGGCCTCCTCCGGATTCGTGCTCCTCACCTGGGAGAACTTCAGGTTCAGTGCATCGGCAAATGCCGGCATGGTCGATGTTCGCGACTTCGTGGTGCTCGGACGAATCCCGCTCGTCGCGCGGATGCTCGATGCCGTTCCCCCGGGTTCGTCGCTGCAGGGCGGCGATTTCCTCGTCTTCTCGCTCGTGGGGTTGGCGATCGTCTGGGGAGTTCTCGTCGGGCTGAGCGTAGCCCGCCCAAGGGTCGACGAGGCGATGCTCGCCATCGCAGGCTCGTCCCTCTTCCTCATCAGCATCGTGATGTCAGGCTTCGGGTACGCCTACAAGGCTGTCTTCCTCCTCCTTGCCGTCCCGATGCTCAGCCGCCTCGGTGCCCGGAAATCTCGGGCAGCGCTCTACTCGTCGCTCGTCATGCTCATTCTCGTCGGCATCTGCAGCATCGTCGTCTGGAACACAACGCTCGCAACGCTCGCGGGGGTCATCGCTGCGGCATTCGCATTCGGTGCCTCAGCGACCCTGCTGGTCCGCGGGGTGAGGTCGAGCACCTGGGCGAATCGCTTGCCCTGACCTGGCGCATCGCATCCCGCCCCCAGCGCTTCAACGGTAAGGACAGCCTGGGCATCCGACGCTTGGTCGAGTGCGAGGTCGAATGGGCTGTCGGCGTCCGGCAGGGCGGCGACTGTCGTGCTCTTGCGCTGCCCGCCAGCCTCGAGGGTGAGGGTTACCGGAGTAGGGCCGCACGCCGGGGCACGCACCTTCCCTGAAATGCCGGTGAACGGGGCATCGGGGGCGGTCGGGGTGAAGGTGAAGGTTCCCTGTCGCTGGGTCGTCCACCACCAATCACTCTGCAGGATCGACTCTCGGGTGAGCGCCGTGAATTCATCAGGAGTGATCATCGGCTGGTGCAGGAAGGCGAACGCCTCAGGGCTCAACTCGGCTGCGGGCGCGGCCCAGCCGTTGCCCATGCCGTAGAGCTCCCACCGGCCGTCAAAGCCGGTGGCAAGCGGCGCACCGAATCGTCCGCTGAGGTCGCCCTTGATAGCCGGCAGGGCCTCGGAGACGTACCCGCGAGTGTCGAGGTGGATCGCGCAGAAGCCCGACTGCTTGAGTTGGGCAATCTGAACGTCGTTCGGCACCTGCGGAAGCTGCGAGCTCCACACCCCGGCATCGGTGTTCTTGACGGCGCCGTAGCTCCAGCGCTTGCCCGGATTCGCGATCGAGGTCCAGAAGTGGTCGTAGTCATTGATGCCTCGTTGGACGCCGAACTCCGGGTACGCCATATACGGGAGCTGGAGTATGCCGCAGGGTTCAGGGATGGTGGCGTTGACCGCGGTCGAGTAGTCGCGGGCGGCGGTGGTGATCTCTCCGGCCTCGGTCGCGCTCGTCCGGTATGCGCCTCGGAAGGGGAGTGCTGAGTCGAGTGCGGCGAGTCCGATGATTGCCACGGCCACCGGGATCGCGATGACGGCACGCTTCGTCCATGGCACCGACCTCAGCACGGTTGCCGCGCCGAGGATGAACAGCAGGAGCAGCATCGGCAGCAGCCTGTTCCAGCCCCTGATCGAGGCCGTGACGAGGTCGGCGAACAGGAAGTTCAGTCCCCACGGGACGAAGAAGAGGAGGGTGACGGCGATGAGGTAGCCGATGAGTCCTGGGGTGACGCGTGGGCCCCCGTGCAGTCGAGGCGCGCCGGGAGTGACGTCCGACTTTCGTCGGGTCCTCAAGATGATCCCGGCCACGAATACGAGCAGGGCGGCGGTGGTAATCCAGGTGCCATGGTTGGTGATGACCGAGCTCTCGCCGTACGGCGCCTCTGCGATGGCCCCGAGCACAGCGTCGTTGTACCGACTGAATCCGGGCAGCGAACTCTGCGGCAGTGGGAGGAGGGCGATGGCGAGATCCCCGGCGAAGATCACCGACTCGTAGGGCGTCCGTTCGCCGAGCGACACCAACGGCGCGTCACCTCGGAGCGTGAGCAGCGCGGGCAGGAATCCGATAACGGAGAGGGCTCCTACTCCGGCGAACGGGATCGCGTCGACGAGCAGGCGCCTGGCTGAGGCGCGGTGCGCGAAGCGCCAGAGAACGGCCGCGATGCCGAGGATGATCGTGAACACGGCGTAGTAGACGCCGGTCCACGCGACAGTGAGCACCATCACCGCGACGGTGCCGATGACGAGGGCGCGCCGGCCCCTTGACCGCTGATCGAGGAGCTGCTCGAACTTGCCGCTGCCGACGAGGAGCACGAGCGCGAGGCCGATGATGGCCGAGTAGAGGGTCGCAAGATACGTATGGCCCAAGGCCCGGCCCCAGTGGTACGGGATGAGCGAGAAGGCGACGGCGAGGCTCACGGCGAGCGGGCCGCGCAGGCCGGTAATGCGGATCGTGAGATACGAGAGTGCGGCCGCGATGGGGAACGACGCGATGATGAGCAGGTTGATGCCGATGAACGGCTGCCCGGTGATGTTCGTGACGACCTGGGCGAATGTGTTCTCGGTGATATCGATACCGGGGAAGTAGTTGAGGTTCATGCCGAGCGGGAAGCCGAACTGGGTCGTGACCCGGTAGCCGAAGCCGCCCCAGTTCTCGGCATTGACGTAGGTGCTGAGCATGTCGCCGCCCGACCATCCGCTGTTCATGAACCGAAGGATCGGCCCGAACACGATGAGCGAGAGCGCAGCGCTGATCGCGGCGGCGATAGCAGCCTCGATTGCAGTGGTGCGGGAGAGGAATCTTCGGGGCCCGTTGCTCATGTCATTGCGTCCAGGTGAGTTGCGTCAGGCAGGCGTGACCCTGCTTGACGGGGGCGGGATTCGCGGAGACCGGAGTATTGGGGCTGGCGGACCAGGCGAAGTCGTAGCAGTTCGGGGCGGTGGCCCTGTTGGACTGCGGGACGCTCGACCAGAAGTCTATGATGCGTTCAATCGAGGGTGCATACATGGCAATGGTCGTCGGCTTGAGGGCGTTCAGGCGATTGATGTCATCGGGCGTCAAACGCGGCTCCAACGTCACGCGATTCTCCCCCCAGAGCTGCATCCCTGCGACGACGTACAGCTCTCGGTCGCCGCCAACCCATTCGCCGCCGACCCAGTCGAGGATCCGGTCATCGCGTGAGGTGTTCGCAAGGAGCCACTCCTGGGTGTTGACCGCGGTGTGGATCTTGTCGGAGATCGGGTTTTCCGTGAACGCCCATGCATATGGGCTCAGGTAGTAGAGCCCGAGCGGTCCGCGTGAGTTCTGAAGCAACTGAGCGCCGCCCGCGAACACGGCCAGCGCGATGACGATCGCAACGAGGCTCCGAGATCGAAACCCGATTGCAGTGACCGCAACAAGGGCTAACGCGAGGAGGACGCCCATGGCGAGGGTCAATGCCCCTGCCCAGTGGCCCGCGAAGACGACAACGACGACGCTGATGATGGCTGCGCCAATTGCGGCGGGTTGCCACGCGCGTTCTGCTGCGGCTGCGGCCATGCACAGGCCGAGGGCGATGAGCGCCGGGGGCCAGAGCATCGCCTGATACATCGGCGCCTCGAGCGCGATGCCACCCATGAGGGGCGAGAAGACGAGCATGAACGCGAGGCTCGAAGAACTCACTATGAGGGCGGTCTGGGCCGCGGGATTCGTCCGATTCCACGACCACGTCGCGATGGCGAGGACGAAAACCGAGGCGGGGACGAGCAGCGAGATGTCGCCGAGCCAGACAGGCGCCTTGCTCGCGAAGTCCGACAGGTTCATCTCCTGGGTCGCGAGGAAGGACTCGAACCAGTTGAGTTTTGGAAACAGCAGTCGTCCCACGATGAGGAAGGCACCGAAGGTCGCCGCCCCGGTCGCGGCAGCGTTGATGTGGTGCTGAAGCCGTGTGCGTCGATGAATGCGAATCGTCGCCCAGATGGTGATGGCGAGCAGCGCCCCGGGAGGATTCACCATGACAAGCCAGCCCGCCACGACGCCGGCAACGATCGCACCCCAGCGCCGGTCGGTGAGTGCGATCGCGATCATGGCCGCGCTCCCCGCGAGCACCGACCCGGTGAGGTAGGTGTTGCCGAGATAACTGAGCACCACGGTGTTCACGGAGATGACCGCGGTGATGAATGCCGCGGTTGGCCTCGTGGTGAACCGGCGCATGATCAGGTATGACGCGGCAACGATGACGAGCAGCAGGATCATCCGATACGCCGCGAAGCCGTTCCAGGGGCCGAGGATGCCGGTGAGGAGCCGCACCGGCCCGATGTAGCCGAGCCTCGTCCAGTAGTACGAGGTTTCGACTGCGCGATCGGTGACGTCGTCGCCGAAGAGGGCGAGGGTGGCGTAGAAGCTGGAGTCGGGGGTGTCGAGGCCAGCCCAGCGCTCGGAGCCGGAGAGCACTCCGGCGAACAGCCAGATGCCGGCGATGATGAGCGGGTCAGTGAGACGCGATCGGATCGCGCTAGCTCCATCGCCCATATTTCTCATCTTCACCACCGGGCGAATCTACTGCGTGAGGGCAGTTCACTACCCGCTGACGACCTGCCACAAGGTGAACGGGCCAGCTTGGGCTGCGGGGATCACGCGATCGCTCGCCGCGAACTTCCATTGGGTCGGGCAGCGCGAGTCGGTGATCACATAGCCGACGCTGGCCTGACGCATGGTGTCGAGGTGGAGCTCGCCCATGCGCTGGTAGCCGATCAGGGCCTTGACCCGGCTACTCTCGGCCGGCCACGCGAGGCCCTCATTGAAGTAGGGCACCTGCGTCTTGGCAAGGAGCTTGAGCCGCAGGGGATCGATGCAGGGGCCGTAGGCGAGCAGGCCGCTCGCCTGGCCGCCGAGTTCGGCGATCTGCCTTGACTCCGTCGTGGTGGTGTCAAAGACGCCTTGCTCACGGGCAAAGACCCAAAAGCCCGTGAAGTCTGCGAGGGATGCGAGGAACAGGAGCAGGGCTGCGGCGCCGGCTAGTCCGGTTGGAATCCAAGCCTTCGGTTCATGGGTTGATGTGGCTCTGTCGGTGAGGAAAGCGCGGACGGTGATGGCGGTGGCCACCGAGAGGAGGAGCACGCTCACGATGAAGTACTGCAGCCAGAAGCGGTAGGGCTCCTGGGTGAAGCCCCATCGGTCGTTGCTCCCCATGAGGACCCAGCCGAGGCCGAGGCCGAGCGCGAGTGCGGTGAGCCAGCGCGGCCGGGTGGAGCGCGGCGCGACGAGAAGTGCCAGGCCGAGGGTGACAGGTATCGCTGCGGCGATCAGGCCCGGCCCGGCTGGCACGCTCAGGGCGTCAGTTGACCCTTGCCGGTAGGTGAGGAAGGGATCCTGGCTGGCGACGCCCAGCAGCGTCCGGATGAGCTGGGGGGAGGCGGCCAAGGAGAGGCACCCGATGAAGACGGCGGTCTGCCCGGGACGTTGCCGTGCGAGGAGCCAGGCACCGGGCGAGAGCGCGACGAGCAGCAGCGCGAACATCGGCAGGTGGCCGGCGACGGCGGAGACGTCATCGCCGAAGACATAGAGCAAGGCGAGGAGGAGTGCGGTTGCTGCCGTCGGGCGCCATGTGCGGGCCGAAAGGAGTCCGAGGACAGCCGCGGTTGCCGTGAGCAGGCTCACGCCGGTGAGGAAGGAGTAGGTCTGGACGTTTGCCGTGACGCCGATGAGTGCGCCGATCACGCCGAGAGCCACCAAACGACGGCGCGTGCTGCGCCGGAGGGCAAGGCCGATGAGGGCGACCATTGCTGTGGCGATGATGCACAGGCCGATGACCTCGGCGTTGAGTGTGAACAGGGTGCCGAACGGTCCCCAGAGCACCGCGTGCCGATCGAGGATCACGTACCAGTAGCCGCCGGTGGCGAGCGCGAGTGTGCCGGTGAGCAGGGCGAGGGCGGGCAGGATCGGCGCCCACCACAGCCGCGATGCTCGCCACGCCACAATGCCGCACGCCAGTACCGTGCCTGCGATTGCGAGAACTCCAAGGAGGGTCCACGCCTGGTGCACCGGCAGGCCGGTGAGCCGCGAGAACATCCCGATCACGAAGTACCAAGCGCTCGGATAGAAGAGCTGGCCGGTCTCGTTGAAGGGTTCGACGAGGGCGAGGCTGCCCTGAGACACGTTCGTCGCGATCGCGGCGTAGGCGAACTGATCGGACGAGAAATAATTGCGGAAGCCGTTCAGCCAAGCCTGTCCGACGATTGGGCCTAGAACAACCGCGAGGGTGATTGCCTGGCCGACAATGAAACCGATGACTGCCGGGGGGTCTAGTCGTGCGCTCCAAGACCTCCTGTTGGCCCCTTCGAGCATGATGAGCAGTGTATTCGTCACCAGTGGATGGGCAGGGTGCCCGAAGCCAGAGGGCCTCGCACACAAGTGAAGGCCCGCATGATGCGGGCAGACCCCGTATTGTTGAGATCCGGGAGAGGGCAGCACTTTCACCTGAACCCAATCGATCCGCACCTATTCATCTGGCCCAGAATCCGGGTGGGATGAACGATCTGACCGCCATTTCAGGCCGATTCGTTCATCTCGCCCACATGCACCTCCATGCGTCACATCCGAGATGAAATTCAGCGCTTCAATCGGTGGATTAAGCCCACGCTGAGCGACGAATCTGACTCGGCTACGTCAAAGGGCGGTGGGCATAACGCAGGTGGTCGATTCGCAAGACAAAGATCTCGCCCCGATCCTCGTTGATCCGGTAGGGCGTCCGATAGATTCCCCGGCGAGCGGACCAGACTCCGGGTAGGTCATTGCGGAGGGGCTTGCCGACCCGATGCGAGTTGATTGGCATATGCCCACCGAGCCGGGGGCGTCGGGACGATCTCGAAGGCGGGCTTCATCATTGGCCTACTTGTCGAACAGCGTCGATCCCCCGAACGACACCCTCGCGGGCGTACGCCGCGTCAGTTTCGAGAATATCGGCCAGAGCTGGCGGATCACTGAGCACGTCAATTGTCTCCCGCAGCTGCTCAAGGTCCTTGGGGCTCATGATCACGGCGGCCGGCTAGGCGGTGCGCGTCACTACGACTGGCTCGTGACGGTGTTCCCCCGGTCGATGACCTCAGAGAAGTGGTCGCGGACATCTCGAAGCGACTGAGTCGACATGACTGCAGTGGTGGCACCTGATTGCGGGAGTGTCTAAAACTGGAGCGCTTTCCCCGACTGCTGTCGACAGGCGGCGACATCCTTTGGTGCCAGAGATGAACCCGGCGTTTACCGCGAACGCCGGTGGAGGCCCGCGTGACGCGAGCCTCCACCGTGATGTTCTGCGGTTCCGTTACGCCGGGACGACCTTGGCCACCTTGGCTGCGGTCTGCACCCATGCGGATCCGTTGTCTGAGTATCCGGCGGGCATGACGTCGCGCTGCTGCCAGGCGGATCCGTTGTCGGTGTAGCCGGCCGGGCCCGCGTCCTTGACCTGCTTCGTGCCCTGCTGCTGGGTCTCGTAGACGGGGTAGGTCGCGTAGCAGGTGTCGCCGTACAGGGTGCCGCCGTTCGAGCAGCCGGTAGCCGATGAACCGGGCACGGTTTCTGTGCGGGTGCCGGTCTGCACCGTGACGTAGTTCGCCTCTGAGTGGTAGGTGTGTGCGCTGGTCGTGTACGTGTAGGCGAGGGTTCGTTCGCACAGGTTGCCGCTGGCATCGCTGAAGCCGTCGGGGCAGACGTAGATCGTTTTGGTCGACGGGACCGACGGACCCGGGGCGGGAGCCGGGGTCGAGGGGCTGTCCGGGGCTGCGGGGCTTGCGGGTGTCGCTGGCGCTACAGGAGCCGAGGGGGCGACGGGTGCTGCGGGCTTGGCTACCGGGCCGGCGTTGCTGGCAGCCTCGTCCTTCGCGAGGGTGAATGCTTCGCCCACCGTGACGATCATTGTGGCCGTGGCTGGGGTGCCCTTGACCGAGCCGAGCATCGGGGTGACGGTGAACGAGTACTTCGCGTCGGGGTTCAGTCCGGTGATGAGGGCATGGTCGGTTCCGGTGACCTTCATCGACACGGGCGAGGCTGTGGGGCTCGTTGCTTCGATGAGGTAGCTGACGCTGCTGGCCTTGGTGCCGGTCGGCAGGGCGATGTTCCATGAGACGTCGATGCTTGAGTCGATCGGTCCGGCTTGGACGGTGACGGCGGAGGCGACTCCGGCTGCGGTGAGCGTCCGCACGACTGAGGCTTGGGTCGCGCCGACGTAGACGGCGTAGGCCTGCCCGGCCTTGAGTCCGGTGAAGGTGACGGGGTTGGCATTGGCGGGCTTCTTGGTGATCGGCTGGGTGCCCTTCGTCCAGACGGTGACGGGCTGGCCGCCGTGGCCGATGACGGTGATTGAGTTCGGCTTGGTGGTGAGGATCTGGACGGAGGTGCTGACCTCGGCCGACTGGATGGCAGTGCGGACACCGCTGGCGGTGGGGGTCGCCGCGTGGGCGGCGGGTGCGATGGCGGCACCAGCGGTGCCGATGATGATGGTTGCTGCGGCGATGACGCCGGCGATCTTCATACGATTCATAACCAAGGGATGGCATGGAGTTGGCACCATCAAACATCACCAGAGCGTGACCTACCTCACACCCAAAAGCTCCACTTCATCTGGCCCACAATCTGGGCGGGATGAACGATCCGACCTCGAATTCAGCCTGATTCGTTCATCTCACCCACCCGGTTCACGTATCGTCGCCTCCAATGAGCGACCCGCCGACTGCGTTCACGGTTGCGGATTGGGGAGAGCGAACGAGGCTTCGTGTCGGCCCCACTCGTGAAACGGACGTAATTGAGGCGCTCGACGAACTGCGTGGGCCTTGGCCGGACGACACTCACCGCTGACCCGATGCAAGAGTCATCATTCGATGAGAGGTCTGAACCGACGCCCACCGCGAGCCACGACCGGCGATCGATGGCGGAACCGCCGGCGCGTGAGTGGATGAAATGACCAGAAACACGTTGATATGACCAGAAATCTCGTCATTTGCGCCGGATTCTGGTTCAAATGACGGGAGGGGGGGGTTAGGTGCGGGGGTATGTTATCGAGAGTTCGGCCGTGGCCACCGTTACGTATGGGCTGAATGCGTTGGTGCCGAGTTCCTTGTTGAGGAAGTCGGCGGCCCGCTGCCCCGCCACCCTCATGACCATGCCGGTGTAGTCGGCGCTGCCCGTGTCGCCAATGAGCCCGAAGCTCCGTCCTGCGATCGACTCGAACGCGAACAACGGCAGGTTCGTGCCGCCTCGGAGCACGCAATCGATCACACGGGCCCGGGTGTCGATGGCTGGCGTGGCGCAGTTCACGAAGGCGCCGGTATCGGTGTTCGTGATCCGAAACCCTCCGGCGGCGAAGTTCGCCGAGCCCTTCCGCGCGATGATCGGCAGCGTGATGGTGGCGGAGGTGGCGGTGGCGTTCGTGATCGCGGACCCCGGCGACACGCCGGTAAGGCGTAAGGTCTCGGAGTTCCAGGTTGGGAGGATGCCGTTACTCGTTTTGAAGGTGAAGGTTCCCTCGGCGGGTCCGGTCCCCGGCTCGAGCGCGGAGGACGGCCCAGCCAACATGACACTCGCAGCGGCCATGACGACGAAGGCGGACACGAACGATGTCTGTCGCTTCACTCGCATGCGTCCTCCACTGACTGGGTGTCCATCAATGCCAACTCCCCTTCGGCAAGGATAACCCCTGTGACGGATGCGACGAACGATACGAACGATCGGCAGTCGGTGATTGCGCGTCTTGCCGAAATCGTTGGCGCCGAGCACGTGCTTACCGCTCCTGAACTGGTGGCGCAATACGTCACCGACTGGTCGAGAAGGTTCACAGGGCCCTGCCTGGCTGTCGTCCGTCCGGCCTCAACCAAAGAGGTTGCAGAGGTCATGAGTGCCTGCGCCCAGGCAGGCGTGCCGATCCTTCCCCAAGGCGGCAACACCGGCCTCGTCGGCGGAGGCGTTCCGGCCGCGGAGCCCGGCTCGCTCGGCCCGCCGGTCATCGTCTCCCTGCGCCGCCTAGCCGCCATCAGCCCCGTCGATGAGCTCTCGGGGCAGCTCACCGCGGGGGCGGGAGCCCTCCTCGGCGATGTCCAGCGCCACGCCGCTGCGGCCGGCTGGATGTACGGGGTCGACCTCGCAGCACGCGACTCCGCGTCGATCGGCGGCACTGTCGCGACGAACGCCGGCGGCATCCACGTCATCGCCCACGGCATGACCCGCGCCCAACTCACCGGCATCGAGGCGGTCCTGCCAGATGGATCGGTCGTCTCCCACCTCGAGGGCCTCCTCAAGGACAACACCGGCTACGACCTCGCGGCTCTCCTCTGCGGATCGGAGGGCACCCTCGGCATCATCACCTCGGTTCGCCTGCGCCTGCATCGCCCGCCCGGCCGCACCTCGGTCGCCCTCATCGGCTCGCCCTCATACGCGTCCGCCCTTGCCCTCATGGCGTCAGCGACGAGCCCGGTCCTCGCCGCCGAGGTCATCGACGAGACCGGCATGGATCTCGCCGGAACTGTGGCCGGGCTGCCATGGCCACTGGCCGAGCGCTGGCCGCTTGTCGTCCTCCTCGAACTCATCGATGGCGGCGACGGCTCAGGATTCGAGACGCTGCTCGGCGACGAAGCCGACGCCGTCGTCGCGCTCGATGCGGCCGAGCGTGCCCGGCTCTGGGAGTACCGCGAGCGCCAGTCCGAGGCGTTTTCATCGCTCGGCATTGTCCACAAGATGGACGTCTCAGTGCCGCTCGCGTCACTGGCCCGGTGCGCCGACGAGCTCCGCTCGGTCGTCGATGCGTTCAGCGACGTCACGGTCTTCGGGGTGTTCGGGCATCTCGCCGACGGCAATATCCACGTCGAGATTGCCGGTCCAGCCGCCGACGACACCAGGGTTGATCATGCGATCCTCGCCTGCGTCGCCGGCTACGGCGGTTCGATCTCCGCCGAGCACGGGGTGGGCCGGGCCAAGGCCGGCGAACTCCACCTGTGCCGGGCGGACTCGGAGATCGCCGCGATGCGGGGGATCAAGCGGGCATTCGACCCGGCGGGACTCATGAATCCAGGTGTCCTGTTCGAGTCCTGACTCATGCGCCGGTCGTCGCTCCCGTGACCCTGCGAAATGTACCAAGGAAATGTATCAACGAAATGTACCAAGTCAGCGCACGTTGGTACATTTCGAAGGTACCTTTGCAAGCTGGCAATGATCTTCCTTTTCCGGCTGAATCCTGAGCGAACTCGTCCCGAAGACCTTGGTGCACTGTGACTCAACGCGAGAAATGCCCAACGAGGTGGCGTAGAGGACTGGCAGCTATTGCGGGCCCGTTTACCCAGCGGGCTCTGACTCGGCCTGACGTTCACTCCGGGTTCGCTTTCCCCAGCGGCTGAAAATGGGCACTGCTGGGCGCCAGTTGATCTCGAGCATGCCGGCAGTTGTCGTGGACCGGAGTGGCTTGCGGAGGTCGGCGACTATGTAGAACGCAACTGGATGTAGGAAAAGTTGCGCTATTGTGGGTCCGGGTTCAGATTGCGAAGGCAGAGATGGGAGGCTCACGATGACGACCACGAACGACGGGCCGGACGAGGTCCTCGCTTGGATGGGCTTGGCTGATCTTGTTACTGGCGACCAAGAGACGGTACTGGTCCCGACAGCCGCGCATCAGGCGCGGGCCGCCGAACTCGGCCATCGAGTGAAGGCCGCCCGGGTCAAGGCCGGCCTTCCTGCCACCGAGGTCGCCCAGGTAGTCGGTCTCACGAAAGACAAGCTGAGCAAGATCGAATCCGGTCGGCGGCGGGTAGCGCCTGTCGAGATGCCGGCTCTGGCTTCTGCACTCGGAGTGAGCGTGGCGTACCTTCGGGGCGTTGAAAACCATGTGCCGCGAACCCTCGCACTGGCGCACCGGGTCATGAACGCGGCTGAAGCAGGCGACTCAACAGCGCGAGCACGAGCGGTCCAGTTACTAGAGGTGCAATCCCGCCTTGAGCGGCGAGCCGACTTGCCCCCTCACGAGGTCAGCGCCGCAGGCGCCATCGTCCAACAGACCGCCCAGACCCGGTTTGGGTCTACGCCACGCACACGGCTCGAGGCTCAGCGCCAGGGCCGCCAACTGGCCGAGGAGGTGCGCCGCGCCCTGGACCTCGGAACAGCCGAGATCGGGGATCTCCCCGGTCTGATCGAAATGCACTTCGGTGCGGATGTGGCGCTCGGGCCATTTGGGCGCGGGGTGACCGGCCTGTGCGTGCACAGTGAGGGGCGGGCCCTGCTGCTGGCCAGCACCGACTTCACCTCGGGGCACGTGCGCTACACCCTGGCGCACGAACTTGGTCACCATCTACTGAGCGATCCGCGAGACGTCATCGAGGAGACGTCCGCCGATCTGTACGGTGGCAATTTCGTTGAGCGTCGGGTCAACTCGTTCGCTGCTCACCTGCTTCTGCCCAGCAGGGGCCTCAGTGAAGTGCTCGGATGGTTGGACGTCAGGAGTGACGACCTTGCCGAGCCGAGCTTGAGGGGCAAGCAGGCACTCGGCTATCTCATGGCACGGTTCGGCATCTCAATGCGCGCCGCGCTCTTCCAACTCCATGACGCAGAACTGATCACCTTCGCCCGCGCCAACGAACTGGGTGACGAACTGCACGCCACTGAACTGCTTTCAGCAGCCGAATCTGTGGTCCCAAACTGCACCCGCCTGGCGGGAAGTAGCCATGAGACACGTGTACCTTTTCGGCTGCGTGCAGCGGCCCTCGCGGCGGCACGAGACGGTCTCATCGGCCTTGCCACCGTCGCGGCCCTGCTGGAACGTCCTGATGACGAAGCCCTGTACGCGGAAGTCATGGGCAACGCGGGTACGGCCAGCGGTGCGCACCCCCTCAGCAGATGAGTTCCCAACCGAGAATCTGGTTCGTCGACACGTCGACTCTGCTGTCCATGGCCGCGGACACAGCGATTGAGAATGCCGTGTCGTCCGCCATCGGTTTGGACCACGTACGGATCGTTGATGTGGTCCATCGGGAACTCGCGTACCGTGCGACGCGGCCTGAGACGAGGCGACTCGCGCAGACGGCGACAGCGCGTATGCCCTCAACCTGGCGCGCAATGGACACATATTTCCTTACCGAGGATGAGATCGCCGAGGCTCAGGACGACGTTGCCGATGGCCGAACCCTCAAGGACGAATACGAACATTGGGCCGAGGCAACCATCATCACTCTCGCCCGCCAAGCGGTCAGCCGTGGCAATGTGCTGGACATCCAGTTCATGACGGAGGACTTCGAAGCCCGGCGCGTCGCCTTCACCGTCCCCGGCGTGCAACCGAAGAGCATCCATCGACTGCTCTATGAAAGGGTCCAGGCCCGGCTGATGGCAGCCGACGACGCTCAGACCATCTCTGGCCTGCTCTACAGATCCGGCCGAAGTAGAACTTCAACGACCGTGGACGACTTCATTCTTCCCAACACGAAGGGCTTGGGTCGTGCGGGCCAGCCTTGACAGTGCGGCTGCTGCCAACCTCAGTTGATCTTGATCGGCCGGACGCCCACGATCACCTTCGTCCCGTCGGCCATCATGCAGGCCCCCCGCAGATCGCACGACTGGGTTGCCCCGACCGGCAGATCGATGAGTTTCGCGCCGTCAGCGTAGGCCAACCAGAACGGCTTGCCGTCACGCTCGAACGCGCAGATGACCGCGCCCTCCGGGTCAGCGCACGACCTGAAGGTTGAACCCACGAGCCACGAGTAGGTGGTGATCCAGGCTGCTCGGGTGGCGGCCGTGGTGGGGTTGAGCTGGATGCCGAGCTGCCCGTAGTACTGCTTCGTCCACGCGAACCAGTAGGTCTCGGCGATTCCGAGCCGAACCGAGTCGATGAAGGTGCGCGAGAGCCAGCCCTGCGACTGCTCCGGAGTCATGTCTCGGTGCGGCTTCGAGGGCCCCGGCCCGGCGAGGCCGTAGTTGAGCTCGGTGTTGTAGATCGGCAGGGTTGGTGCTCCGGCGATGGCGAGATACGCCTTGAACTGGGCGACGAAGTCTGACGTCTCGCTCGGGGTGCCGTCCGCATCGGGATACGCGTGCACCGCGTAGCCGTCGAGGGGCCAGCCGCGCTTGCCGAGCTCCTTGAGATAGGCCGGGAAGAAGCGGTAAATCGACCCCTCCACTCGGGTGGTCGCACTCGCGGAGATGACCCGCGAGTTCGCGCCGCGTGACGCAACCGCGTCGTGGACGATCTTCGTCATCTCAGCCATCTGGGCAGCGGTTCCGGCCCAAAAAGTCGGGAGATTCGCCTCGTTCCAAATCTCGTAGGAGCTGATTCGATTGCCGTAGCGACGGACCACCTGATCGACATATCGGGCATAGGCGCCCATCCCGTCCGAGGTGAACGGGCCGGTCGCGCCCTTCCCCCAGCCCTCGTCGGCTGATTCGGGGTTGGCTGAGGCCCAGGCTGGCATTGGTCCGAGCACGAGAAGCACCTTCTTGCCGGCCGACTCAGCACTGCGCACCGCGTGATCGAGCACCGTCCAGGTGAATCGCCCGGGCGTCGGCTCGATGTCGCGCCAGCCGACTCCAGAATCCCAAAGCCTCAAGGTCGAGTACGGGACAGTCGGGACGCTGCCGGTCGCGGGCGGGGCAAGGATGCCGAAGAGCGATGCGTCGATGACGCGACCCGTGGCGTCGGAGCCGTCGGTGCTCGGCAGGGCCGGCACGTCGGTGGTCGTGACGGCGAAGGTCGCCGCGGGTGCGGAGGCGGTGAAATGGTCGATCGAGTTCGCAACGCTGGCCTTCTCGTCCCGAGTCAAGGCCAGACGATGCCGACTGGACGCGAGGACGATCGCTGCGCCCGCTGGCGCCTTCAGTGCTGCGGGCACAGCGGTGAGCAGGCATGTTGATGACGTCGATCGCGAGCATTCATCACTGATTCGCGAAGCGACGGCTGCCGTCACCGGCGTCTGGGCCGCAGCCCACGGCACTGTTGACAGGGAAGAGTCGGCAGGAGCACCTGACGTGACGACGGCATTCGCGTCAGCGCCGTAATCGGTGGCGAACGCTGCCCGCTGGGCCGCTGACCATCCGTAGCCCCCCGAAGCCCATGCGGCAGGGAGGGCGACAACCGGAACGAAGCGAACGTCGCGGGCATTCGACACGGTTGCCGTACCGAAGTTCACCCGCCAGGAGCCACCGCTCAGTGAGCAGTTGCCTGCCCCGATCTGGGGACGAACTGTGGCGAGGGCAATGAGCGCCTGAGCCTGCGCGGTGCACCCGCGCGAGTCCTTCGCGGCGGTGCGCACTGAGGGGTAGGCGGCCGAGGTGAAGCCCGCAGTCATCTTCGGTAGGACCGGGATGGCGTCAAGCAACTTCTGGGCTGGGCCTTCAATGATCGCAGCGGGAGCAGCCGCTGCCGGGCTGGCGAATGGAACTGCGGCCGCGAGGAGCGGAGTGACGAGGGTGAGCGCGACCACCCCTACCCTGGTGCTCTGGGAATGAGGCATGGCTCAGCCCGCCAAGGGGGTGAAGGAGCGACGTCCGCCGCCACGTCCGCCGCCGTCGCCGCCGCCCTGCGGGCGTCCCGCCTCGGGAGCGGGTGCCGCGCCTGCCCCGGAATCAGCCGGTGCTGCGCCCTGGCCGCCACCATCTCGCGGCGGACGTCCGTCTCCACGATTGCCGTCTCCACGATTGCCGTCCCCGCGATTCCCGTTGTTGCCTGCGTCGGCAGGAGGCGTCGTGGCCCCGGATGCTCTCGGGCTTGGCGTTACAGAAGGGACGACCGGAGCCACCGCCGCAGGGGCAGCAGGCGCAGCTGGCGCGGCAGGTGCTGCAGTTGGTGTGGGGGTCGGGGTGGGGGTCGGGGTCGGTGTAGGTGTGGGCGTTGGGATCGGCTTGGGTGGTTCGGCGGGCGCCAGGACAGTGTCGCTGCCATCGAGATCGATGGTCGTGTTGCTGGCCGCGGCCTTCACCGTCCAGTCGAACACGATGCCGCTCTTCACGTCGACATAGCCGACGACGACCGAGCCGTCGGTGCGCTTGACGGTGATGGCCCACGAGGTGAAGCCACTTCTCGTCTTCTTCTGGATAGACATCACCTTGCCCGGCACAGCAGAGAGCACCTTGGCTCGGGCCTGCTTGGCGGGGGTGACGGTACGGACAGCCTCGGCCGATGACAGCACGAGCACCGAGGTGGCGGCAAGGGCGGCGATCGTCGTGGCGGCGATGGTCCTGCGTGCGTTGCGCTTCATGGCATTCCTTCGGTAAGCGAGGCGGCGTATCTCGACCGTCCTGCAAGCACTCCGCACACTAGGGCCGCCAAATGCCCATAGGGTTTCCGCTTGGTCTGCGTTGTGTAAGGCTTTGATTCGGGCTGACGTTCAGGGAGCGGGAGGCGCAACATCGAGTAGCCGGCGCAGGTGCCCGGCATCGTTTGCCACGGCTATTGCGCCAGCTGACTCAAGCTCATCGCGGCTGCCGTACCCCCACAACACGCCGATCCCGGGGATGCCGAACTGCGCCGCACCGAGGATGTCGTGCTCGCGGTCGCCGACCATCCAGATGTGCTCCGAAGAGACCTCGATCCCCCTGGAGCCGAGGGCGTCAAGGGTGTGCGCGATGACCTCCGCCTTGGAGTTGCGCTCGCCATCGAGACTCGCCCCGCCGATGAACGTGAAGTGATGGGCGAGGCCGAAGTGCTCGAGGATTCGGGTGGCCGAGACGGTTGGCTTCGAGGTGCTCGTCGCTAGCGTGATGCCGGCGTCGCAGAGTTGGTCGAGCAGGCCCGGGATACCCGGATACACCTCGTTCTCGAAGAGCCCGATGTCGTGATATCTCACCCGGTAGTGGGCGATCGCGGTGTCGACGCCGGCATCGTCCATCCCGAAGTGGCCGCCGAAGGTGTCCTTCAGTGGCGGGCCAAGGAAGGTGGCGATGGTCGAATCATCGGGATGCTCGATGCCCATCTCGTCGAGCGCGTATCGAAGGCAGTTGACGATGCCGGGCGCTGAGTCAGTGAGGGTGCCATCAAGATCGAACAGGACGATGCGAGGCACTCGGTTATTATTCCACGTTCGCGCGGCCAGCCAACCGAATGTGAGGGTGCGGCTGTGGCAGGCTTTGGCCGTGAGCAGCGAGGCCGTCGCGGGCCGCTTCCCCGAGGTCGTTGCTCATCGTGGTTCCAATGAGGACGAGCCTGAGCACAGCCTCGCCTCGTACCTGCAGGCGGTCGAAGATGGGGCCGACGCCGTCGAGTGCGATGTGAGGCTCACTGCGGATGGCACCCTTGTATGCGTCCACGACCGTCGGATCGACCGCACGTCCTCGGGTCAGGGGAGCGTATCGGCGCTCACGCTCGGGGAGCTCCTGCGCCACGACTTCAGCCGCCCAGGCCTCAGTTGGCGCGACTATGAGTCGCCGGCACCCGATGAGACGCGCACTGACGTCCTCACCCTGCGAACGATGATCGCGACCCTTCTCGACGCTTCCCCGACTATCCGTTTCGCGATCGAGACGAAGCACCCGACCCGTTTCGGCGGCTATGTCGAGGCCGAACTCGTCGACACCCTCGCGTACTTCGGCCTCGCGCGGCATCGGGGCACGGGTCGTCAGCCAGGTGAATCACGGGTGCGCCTCATGTCCTTCAGTGCCAGGGCCTTGCGCCGCATCCACCGATCCGCGCCCGGCCTGCCAACTGTGCTGCTCATGGATTCGGTGCCGCGCCGTCATCGTGAGGGGTCACTCCCCGAGAACATCGGTATCGCCGGCGTTTCGATCGCGTGGGTGCGGGCGAATCCCGAATATGTCGCTCTGACTCAGGGACAGGGCAACGCCGTCCATGTTTGGACCGTTGATTCCCCTGCGGACGTGACGTTTCTCGCGGCGCTTGGAGTGGATGCCATTATCAGCAATCGGCCGCTCATGGTGCGCTCGGTCCTGCAGAAGGTGGACGCTTCCGGCTGATTCGGGCCAGATGCCTAGTTTCGGGCGGACGCAAGCAACTTGGCCATCCGAGTGATCGAGGCCTGGAAGCCCAATCGGGCGGCCGATGCGAGGGGCTTGGCGAGAAACTGTGGCAGGTGCGGGACCTGGATGTCCTCGACCCAATCGAGCCGCGAGGTGCCCTCGCCCGTGGCTGTCACCGAGAGGTGAACGACGCCGGTGAGCACCGGCCCGATCTTCGCGACGCGAACAGTCATCGCCTCGGCGTCGAGTGCGTCGACGCGCATGCGATCAGGCAGGGCGAGTGGACCGAGCCCGGAGGTCGCGATGAATTGAGTGCCCACGCCGCCGTCGCCTGTCAGCACCTGCACCTTCGTAAGCGGCACCCACTTGGCGTGACCCCGCCAGTCGATCAACTCGTCGAACACGGCGCGCGCGGGGAGGGGCAGGTCACGGGTGACCGTGAACTTGACGGTTGCCACGAACGGCACCTTTCGTCGAGCGGTGAGCGATTGATGACGCTCCTTGGCGCCGGGGTGAGTCAACTGCAGTTCATTCAAAGTTAAGGATACCGCTATGTGGCTGGTAACCGCCGAGGCGCTGGAGCTGCCCCAGTATCTGGACGGGCACAACGACCCGGGCTTCTCGGGCGGACCAGTGCTCTTCTTCGTCCAGGTGAACGGTCACGGTCCAAGGAGACTCAGGGGCACCACGCCGATGCCATCCTTGCGGCGGTAGGCATCCGAGCCGGTGTTCACCACAACGGCGTCGAGAAGCCTGTCCCCGAGTTTTTCTTTGAGCCACTTGAGATGTGACACATGCCTTCCATGGTCCCGGATCCGTCCATTAACCCTACAACTTCGCAGGCTCCTACCCGCTTGTGTTGTCCTGGTAACGGTACGCGTCCTGCGCGACCGGTCGCAGAGGCGAACGGAGAAATCCGGGGTGAAAGTGCCGCGATTGCGTAGTGACTACCATTTTATGGAACAGCCAAATCTACCATTCCATGGGACAGCCATATCTCCCATTCCATGGGACAAACGGGTGGGGGTGGGAGGGCAGTTTCGCGAGACTAGGGTTTTGACCCATGGGTCAGCGAGCAGCACGGTCAGCAAACGCGTCGACGCCAATCGATACCGGTGCCGAGGTGCCCGTGGTCGGACTTCGCGAGCCGTGCCCCTGTGGATCGGGCCGGCGCTACAAGGCCTGCCACGGCAAGGAGCAGGCTGGCGCGAATGTGGTGTCGTCACGGCCGTTCGAGGGCCTCGCCTCCGAGTGCGACATCGTTGCGCTTCGCGAACTCGTCCCCTCTGCAACGGCGCCTCTGGCATTGAAGGACGGGCGCGTGGTCACGCTTGCGACCGTCCTGCCGATGGCTTGGCCCGCGCTTGTTCGCCAGGACGGCGAGATCATGCTCGGCCTCCAGGTGAACACCGGAACCGGCGATGCGTCACGCGACCTCGGGTCGGCGCTCGAACTTGCGCTCGCGACTGAACCGGGCAATCCGGTGCCACCCGCGCGTGACACCTCCGGGGCGCCTCGCCTCCAAGACCTCGTCGACGCATCCGTACCGCTCGTCATCACCGTCCACGAAGGATTCGACTTTTGGGTCGATGCCGCTGAACAAACCGATGAGGTGAATGCCTCCCTCGAGCGGGCGAACTCATACGCCCACCCCACCGCCCGGCTGACCTCGGTCGAAGCGGCCTACTGGACCCAAATGGGCGAGAAGGAGCACCTTCGCTGGGTCATGCCGCACGAGGAGGAACTCCTCCTCAATGCGCTGGCCAGGCTGCAGGCGGGCGATGCGACCTCGCTCGGCGAGGGCACGAGGCTCGTCGGCATGTTCCGCGCCCAGGGCCTCGTCGCCCCGGTCTGGGACCTGCCGCTGGGATTCGGCGCAGCAGCCTGCGAAGAGCCGGCGGCCGATTTCGGCAAGCGACTCGCTACTGCGCTATCCGACACAACCCCTTTGACTGACGCTGAACGACGGGCTCGGGCTGGCCTCACCACCCGGCAGGTGACCTTGCGCTAGGACCGCGAATCCGCGACGGAGGGACCGCGAATCCGCGACGGAGGGACCGCGAATCCGCGACGGAGGGACCGCGAATCCGCGACATGATCTGCGTTAACTCGCGCCAATCGGCGTAAAGTGGCGGTCATGCTCCCGGCTGAATCAGCACCGAACTTGAAAAAGAGGCATGCGCTTCGGCTGGTCGAGGAGACACTCGCCGATACTCCGATCACCGCGGTGCAGGGCGCGCGGCAGGTTGGCAAGAGCACGTTGGTGCGGCAGGTCCTCGGTGCGCGGGATGTGCGCGTGCTCTCACTGGACTCGGCTCCCGTATACAACGCTGCGAAGGCTGACCCCGGCGCGTTCGTGCGGCAAAGTGATGGGCTGCTCGTCATCGACGAGGTGCAGCGTGTCCCTGAACTGATCATGGCCATGAAGGATTCGGTTGACGAGGACCGCCGGCCCGGACGGTTCCTCATCACCGGCTCCGCCAACCTCCTCGAACTCCCAGGGACGCAGGAGAGCCTTGCGGGCCGCGCCGAGACGGTCGTCCTATACGGCCTGAGTCAGGGAGAGATTGACGGGAAGCGTGAGGACTTCGTCGACCTGCTCCTGGCCGGTGATACGTTGGCAATGTCTCGGCGCGACGGATTCTTGAGTCGCGACGACTACCTTGAAATCCTCTGCGCCGGCAGCTTCCCTGAGCCGCTGACACGGCAGGGCAGGCGACGCAGCGCATGGTTCGACAACTATGTCGCCCGGGTGGTTTCGGCTGATGCGCGTGACGTCAGCAGGCTCGCCCATCTCGATCGACTGCCGACGCTCATGAGGTTGCTGGCGGCCAACAACTCCGGTGAACTTGTCAAGGCGCGATTGGCGAGCGATTCGCATATCCCGGAGACGAGCATGACGGCATATGTCGATCTACTCGAGACGCTGTACTTGATCCAGAGCCTGCCGGCATGGGGGAACAACCTGACGAAGCGGGTCGTCGGACGGCCCAAGGTGTCGCTGCTCGACACCGGGCTGGCGGCCCGGCTCAATAACGTCACTCCCCGGGCCATGCAGCCGGGGGCGGTCAGCGATGCAGCGGGAGGACTGTTCGAGGCGTTCGCCTCTGGTGAAGTTCGTCGCCAACTGGGCTGGTCGGAGACCGAGGCCCAAATGTTCCACTTCCGGGATCGTGACGGAATCGAAGTTGACCTCGTGCTCGAAGCGCCCGACCGAAGGGTGGCGGGGATTGAGATGAAGTCCGCTGGCTCCGTCGCGGTGAGCGATTTTTCTGGGCTGAGATTCCTACGTGACAAGCTCGGCCCGCGCTTTGCGATGGGGGTTGTCCTGCACACCGGCCGCAAGGCGGTCCCGTTCGGCGACAAGCTTTGGGCACTTCCTTATTCCGCGCTCTGGGCCTGACCGTTCCTGCTACTTGGGCAGTAGGTCAACGGCGAGGGTCGGCCAGATCACCGGTGTCATGGGCTTCCTGTCCCCGGTCCAAGGCGCTGGTACCGTGCCGAGTCGGCGCATGATCGCGTAGGCGGGGAACTCGTAGCGCGATCGAGCCTCCTTGAACATCAGCCAGGCTTCGTCCGGGCTTCTCTCGATCGGGAACCCGGAACGTCGCAGGACATCAACAGCGAAATCGAACTCCTCGCGAGTGATCTGGACCGGGATCTCCTCACCGGCTTCCAATCCAAGGACGCCCTCGGTCGACATCCCAGCAGCGCTGTCCTGGGCGGCCGCCTCATGCACGGCGATGATCTCGTCCTGCCATGCCGGGAGGGAGAGGGAACGCGGAAACGTGTGATGCACCCCACCGAGGAACCGTCCGACGAACGGGATCCTGCTGCGGCGCGGACGGTCGGCGAAGAAGTTGATGTAGAGCAGGTTGAAGGTTTGCGTGCCCTCAAGGAGTACGCGATAGCAGTCGCGGCGCGGGAGGCTACTCGTCAGCGACACCTTGAGCGCTGCGGCATCCATGACGGCGAGGAGTGACACCGTGAAGTGGCGACGGGCGCGGGGCGATCGGACGTACATGAGCATCGGGTAGGTGATGTGGGTGAGCCGGGTGCTCGCCGCCCACAGGGTCCAGGTGTCGAAGAGTCGATCGAGGGTGTCGAGGGAGCCGGTGAGCGATGTTCTTGAGAGCAATTCCGGGCCCCATGCAGGGTCACCGGCCTCGCTGACAAGCATGTTTACGTTGATCTCGCGGTCGATGAACGCCTGGTAGATCGTCGGAAGGAATCCGATGAGCATGGCGATGACGATCGGGCCGGTTGCCGCTGCGATGAAGTCGATGACGGTCTGGTTCTCGGCGTCACTGCCCGCGAAGCCGAGGGTGAGCAGGCTCGACCCGGACTCGCGCATTGAGTCACCGAGGTCGGTGCCGCCGGCGCCGTAGAGCATGAACCCGTAGGCGACGAGGAATCCGACGAGCCAGGCAATGAGCAGTCCCAAAATGATGATGGGTCCGATCCAGGCAAGGGCTGCGTCGCGGGCGGTGTAGGTACGGCGGGTGAGTGCGATCGCGCGAACAACAGTGATGATGAGCCACATCACGGCGTCGGTGTAGAGCGATCGCAGAGGCCTCGGCACGATGACCGTGCGCATGAGGCTGATGGTCACGATGAGGAACAGCAGTGCCCCGAGGGTGAAGGCGAAGCCTCGCGAGGCGAGTTCCGCGGTGAGGTTCATCGTGCGCCCTCATGACCCATGAGTGCCACGAAACCTGACTTTACAAGTTCGAGGGCTTTGGGCGACTACTCTTTCGCTTGTGATCATCTCCCCGGAAGACAGCGGAATTCTCATCATTGCGGCCCTCTCGGTCGGATTTGTAGGGGTTGTCCTCGGGCTGTTCGCGGTCATCCGCCTGGCTTGGCTCCGTCGCACCTACGCCCTGCTCCAGGTATCCGAGGGCCGGGAGACCTTCGTTGATGTCGTCGCCCGCACCATCGAGGACTTTCGAGCCCTTCGCACCGACGTCCACGCCCTCGATCGTGAGCTCGCGAATACCCGGGGAGATCTCCGCGAGGCACTCCGGCACGTCTCGGTCGTTCGTTATGACGCCTTTGGCGACATGGCCGGACGCTTCTCCTTCTCGGCTGCCCTCCTCGACGACCAAGGCGACGGCCTCATCCTCACCTCGATCCACGGCCGCGCCGAAACCCGCACCTACCTCAAGGGCATCAAGGGCGGCTCCTCCGAGGTTGGTCTCTCGCCGGAGGAGTTGGAGGCGGTGAAAATCGCCAAGGGCGACGATAAGTGACCCGGATCTCGTTCCTCGGGCCACGAGGTACCTTCGCCGAAGCTGCACTGCGCACCCTCAAGATCGCCGACGGTGCTGACCTCCTCCCCGCGGAGTCCGTCCACGCAGCGCTGCGCATGGTCCGAGCGGGTGAGTCAGACCTCGCGCTGGTACCGATCGAGAACTCGGTTGAAGGCGCCGTCACCCTCACTCTTGACGAACTCACGAACGGCCCACCGCTCGTGATCGTCGATGAGGCGGTGCTCCGGGTGCAGTTCAGTCTTCTCGCGCTGGACGGGGTCGCGCTCACCGACATCGACCGCATCGCCACCCATCCGCATGCGCACGCTCAGGTGATGGGCTGGCTGCGGGACAACCTCCCGGGCGCCGTCGTTCTTCCGGCCCTCTCGACCGCCGGAGCCGCGGCAGCCCTGCTCGAGATGCCACGCCCCTTCGACGCGGCCATTGCGCAGGCGATTGCTGCGGAGATTTACGACCTGAGGATCCTCGCCGATGACATTGGCGACACGAAGGACGCGACAACCCGGTTCGTCCTCGTCTCAAGACCAGGGGCCATGCCGGACCCGACCGGCGCTGACAAAACCACGCTGAGCCTGTTCATGCATGACGACCATCCCGGGGCACTCCTCGCTATCCTCACCGAATTCGGTGTTCGAGGGGTCAACCTGACTCGCATCGAATCCCGACCGACGAGGCGCGCACTCGGCGACTACTTCTTCAGCGTTGACCTCGAGGGCCACGTCGCCGATGCCCGGGTCGCTGAAGCACTCATGGGCCTGCACCGGATCTGCCTCGATGTCAGATACTTGGGCTCGTATCCGCGACATGACGGCAAGGCACCGGTGCTGCGCCAAGGCGTCACTGATGCGGATTTCGCCGAGGCAACGCAGTGGCTCGGCCAACTGAAGGGGAACTGAACGTGCGCTACTTCGTCACCGGGGCCGCCGGCTTCATCGGCTCCCACTTCGTCCGCCAATTGCTCGGTGGAGCGTATGGGCCTGCCGTCACCGGCGTCACCGTCTACGACAAGCTCAC
Organism: Candidatus Nanopelagicales bacterium; assembly: GCA_040398845.1. Lineage (GTDB taxonomy): Bacteria > Actinomycetota > Actinomycetes > S36-B12 > S36-B12 > WLND01. The sequence goes on from JBBATH010000006.1 coordinate 61,976, forward strand.
CTACGCCGGCAACCCGGCGAATCTCGCGTCGGTCGCTGGCGACTCGCGCTACTCGTTCGTCCAGGGCGATATCTGCGACGGCACACTCCTGGACTCCGTACTTCCGGGCCACGACATCGTCGTGAACTTCGCGGCCGAGACCCACGTCGACCGCTCGATCTCGGGCCCGCAGGAGTTCCTGCTCACCAATGTTGTTGGTGCGCAGACACTATTCGACGCCTGCTTGCGCCACGGGATCCCGCGCACCGTACACATCGGCACCGATGAGGTCTACGGCTCGATCGACGAGGGCTCATGGACTGAAAGCGAGCCACTCCTCCCGAACTCCCCATACTCGGCGGCCAAGGCAGCGGCCGAAATGCTCGTGCGCGCATACCACGTCACGTACGGGCTCAATATCTCTTCGACCCGCTGCTCGAACAATTACGGGCCCTTCCAATTCCCCGAGAAGCTCATCCCCCTGTTCGTCACGAATCTCATCGATGGCGGCAAGGTCCCGCTTTACGGCGACGGTCTCAACGTTCGCGACTGGCTCCATGTCGACGACCACTGCCGCGGTATCGCCATCGTCATCGAGAAGGGTGAGCCGGGGCAGTCCTACAACATCGGCGGCGGCCTGGAACTGAATAACCGCGAGATCACCGAGCAGGTCCTCGAGGCGATGGGCGCAGACTGGGATTCCGTTCAGCCGGTCGAGGACCGCAAGGGCCACGATCGCCGCTACTCGGTCGACGACTCCCGACTCCGCGCGATGGGATACGAGCCCCAGCATGCATTCGCGGACGGCCTTGCCGAGACCATCGCCTGGTACCGGGCGAATGAGGCATGGTGGCGGCCACTGAAGGCCAAGGCTGCGATCTAGCCGTGCGGGTACTCGTCACCGGATCCCTCGGGCAACTCGGCCGTGAGTTCGTGTCCCTCATCTCGGCGCGTAATGGCGACGCCGTGCTCGGGCTCGATCGCCCGGATATCGACATCACCGACCCAGAGTCGGTTGCCCCTGCCCTAGCCGCATTCGAGCCCGATGTCGTGATCAACTGCGCGGCCTGGACCGCGGTTGACGAGGCCGAGACCCATGAGGCAGCCGCGCTACTCGTTAACGGTGAAGGCCCGCGGGTGCTCGCAGCAGCGTGCGCGAGCACCGGCGCGTGGATCGTCCATCTCTCAACCGACTACGTCTTCTCAGGTGACGCCACGACGCCATATGCGACGGACGCGACCCCCGCGCCGCGTTCCGCCTACGGCCGCACGAAGCTCGCCGGTGAGATCGCGGTGCAGGCAGAGCTTCCCGACCGTCACTACCTCGTTCGCACCGCGTGGCTCTACGGCCTCGGCGGCGGCAACTTCGTGAAGACGATGCTGAGGCTCGAACGCGAACGCGAGACGGTTTCAGTGGTCAACGACCAGTTCGGGCAGCCCACGTACGCCCGCGACCTCGCCCTTCAGATCCTCATGCTCCTCGATGCCAGGCCGCCGGCCGGCACCTTCCATGCGACGAACGGCGGCGCTACGAACTGGTACGAGTTCACCCGCGCGATCTTCGAGCAGGTCGGGGCCGACCAGGCACGGGTCCTCCCCACCGACTCCTCGACTTTCGTCCGCCCCGCGCCCCGCCCCTCGTACTCGGTGCTCGGCCACGAATGCTGGGAACAGGCCGGGCTCCCTGGGATGCGCGACTGGCGAGAGGCGCTGGGCGCCGCATTCGCTGACGGCATGGCCGAGTGACCCGCACCTTCGGGTAGCCCGTCGGCAGGGCTACGCCTCGGACGACCCGTCAGCGTGAGGCGAGGAGTGCGTCGATCACCTCGGCGACGCCATCACCAGGCGTGGCATCGGTCATGGCATCGGCGACATTCGTAACGGCGCGGGGTGCGGAGCCCATCGCAACGCCGGTACCGGCCCACGCGAGCATGTCGATGTCGTTCCACGAGTCGCCGACCGCCACGGTGCGTGCCGGGTTGACATCGAGGCGGGTGCAGAGCTTGGCGAGCATGGTCGCCTTACTCACGCCCGTGGGGCCGATGTCCATCCAGGCAGTGTCGCCCACGCCGAAGATAACGGTGTGCAGACCCATCTGCTCGACGATCTCGCCAAACCCGGTCTCGACATGCTCATCACTGCGGACTACGAGGCGAACAACCGGCTCATTGAGGAGGTGCTCGAACGGCACCTCTCGAAGTGAGAGCCCGAGTGACCCGGCACCGAAGATGCGGGTCGCGTGGAAGACCCCGTGGGTGTCCTCGACGGCATAGACGGCGTCCGGCAGGAGGGTGACGATGCGATCGAGGATCGAACGTGGGTCGAAGGTGACGGTTTCGACGATGGTCTCGGGCTCGACCATGGCGAGCAGTGCGCCGTTGCTGCACACGGCCCAGCCGTCAAGTCCCAGAGCCCGGGCTATTGGGGCGGTGGTTGAGATGGTCCGGCCGGTGGAAAGCACGACATTGATACCGGCATCGGTGGCTCGTCCGACCGCCTCGACGACCCGCTCATTCACCGATCCGAGGTGCGTCACGATCGTGTCGTCGATGTCGAGTGCGAGTAACTCCGGGAACGGACGGTCCTCGAAAAACGCTGCGGAGACACGTGGCGGCACGAGGGCGGGGGAAATCGTCATGATGATCGATGCTACGCCTTCGGGGTGAACGCGGCCTTTCCACCGAGGAACGGGCGAAGGGCCTGTGGGAGAACGACCGAACCGTCGGGCTGCTGGTGGTTCTCAAGGATCGCGACGATGATGCGCGGCATCGCGCACAGGGTCCCGTTGAGGGTTGCGAGTGGGCGCACGCCCTGTTCGTCTCGCAATCGGATCTTCAGCCTGCGTGCCTGGAACTCCGTCGTATTCGAGGTGCTGGTGATTTCGCGGTAGGCCTGCTGGGTGGGGATCCATGCCTCGATGTCGAACTTGCGCGCCGCGCTGGAACCGAGGTCGCCTGTGGCAACGTCAATGACTCGGTAGGGGATCTCGAGGGCGTCGATGAAGTCCTTCTCCCACTGGAGTATTCGAAGGTGCTCGGCGTCTGCTTCCTCGGGCGTGGTGAAGACGAACATCTCGACCTTGTCGAATTGATGGACCCTGATGATGCCGTGGGTGTCCTTGCCGTAGGAGCCAGCCTCACGGCGAAAGCAGCTCGACCAGCCGGCATAGCGGAGCGGGAGGTCTGCGACATTGAGGATCTCGTAGGAGTGGTAGGCGGCGAGTGGTACCTCGCTGGTGCCGACGAGGTACATGTCATCGGACTCGATCCGGTAGACGTTCTCGGCTGCCTGACCGAGGAATCCGGTGCCCTCCATAGCCGATGGCAGGACCAGGGTGGGCGTGATCATCGGGATGAAGCCGTTCTCTGCGGCCTGCTGCATCGCGAGATTGAGGAGGGCGAACTCGAGCTGCGCGCCCATGCCCTTGAGGTAGAAGAATCGCGAGCCAGACACCTTCGCGCCGCGGCCGGTATCGATGGCATCGAGAAGCTCGCCGATATCGAGGTGGTCGCGCGGCTCGAAACCCTCGGCGGTGAAGTCCCTGGGCGTGCCGACGTGTTCGATGATGGTGAAGTCAGCCTCGCCGCCCACCGGCGACTCCAGGCTCACGACATTGCTCACCTGCAGCCACAGCTTCGCGGCGAGGGCCTCAAGCTCATCGGCGTCGGCGCTCGCGGCCTTGACCTCGTCGGCGAGGGTGCTCGCCTGGGCCATCAGGGCGTCGAGTTCGACCTGACGCGCGGGATCGGGCGACTTCTTCAAGGCTCCCTGCAGGGGTCCGATCTGCTTGCCGATCTCCTTCTGGGCCGATCGCAGCTCATCGAATCGCACGCCCGATGCCCGCTTCGAGGCGTCAGCTTCGATGAGCTGATCGATGATCGTGACGTCCTCGCCGCGACGACGCTGCGACTCGCGGAGCAGATCGGGATCATTTCGAAGAATCAACGGATCAATCACGGCTGTCAGCCTAACGGTGCACCGAGGGCGTGCACGGGGTTCATCTGGGTGTGACAGACTCGTCTGGTTTTGCTGGCAATCGGCCGGCACAGTGAGAGGTGACCTGGGTGGACTACAACTGGCTGAACCCGAAGGTTCAGGCGCGCCCCGCCGGGGCGAAGGGCTGGGGTTCGTTTGCCCAGCAGCCGATTGGCAGGGGTGAGACGGTCGTGGGTTTCGGGGGATGGATGGTGACCCGCGAGACCCTTTCGACGCTCATCGAGGATCGTCAGCACCGATCGATTCAGGTCGATGAGGACCTCTACCTCGTCTCGGACGACACCCCTGAAGCGGGCGACATGCTCAACCACTCATGCGACCCGAACTGCGGTCTTGTCGGCGGAACCCTGCTCGTGGCGATGCGCGATATCGAGGTGGGCGAGGAACTCTGCTTCGACTACGCGATGTGTGATGCGTCGGACTATGACGAGTTCGCGTGCCTGTGCGGAACACTCTCCTGCCGGGGGACCATTACCGGCGCTGACTGGCGCGACCCGGTGATCCAGGCCAAATATGTGGGCTACTTCTCTGCCTACCTCATGCGAAGGATCGCGGCGTTAAGGCGCTGAGTAGGTAGAAGTCGCCCCAAACGTAGGAGCCCTCCTGCGGGCTTTTCGGGACGTTAAGGCTCTGCTGGAGGAGTACTCCGGGGTTGACCGATCGGGCCGTCGTGATCCACGGGGTGGTGAGCAGCCCGAGGGTCACCTCGGCGTAGGCGCCGTAGTCGGCGGCCGTGTCACCGACGGTGCGTCGCAGATTGAGCAGGCCGTCGGCGGCGATGGCGGCCGCGGAGGAGTCACGTGGGGCTCTGGAGTGCTCGATGTCGAAGTCCCAGGCCGGAATGCAGCCGGGTGGCACCTTCGACACCCAGAAGGCGGCGGTGCGCTGCGCTGCCTCGAGGAGCTCGGGGTTCTTCGTGAGTTCGTATGCCCGGGTGAAGCCGTTCATCGCCCAGGCCTGACCCCTCGCCCAGGTGCTCGTGTTCGCGTCGAATCCCTGACCGGGGATGGGCCCGATGACGGCGCCCGTCTGCGGGTTGTAGGCCAGACGGTGGAAGGTGGAGCCGTCGGATCTGACGAAGTCGCGGGCGAGGGTGAGCATGTGCTGGGTGCCCCGGTACTCGAGTTCCTCGCCCTCAGTGCCACCGATGAGTTGGCCAATCTCGATAAGGAGCGGGGCGTTCATCGCCGAGTCGATGATGAGGCCCCAACTGCCGTCGTAGTTGCTGGATTTCATGGCAAGCACTTGCGGGTTCCAGCGCTTGGCGAGGGTCGTGGCAGCAGTCTTCCTCGCGCTCGTATAGATGGCTCGCTGCTCGGGGCTCGGGTCGAGGATGGCCCCGAGGCCGGTGGGGAGCCCGACCATGAATCCGAGGTCGTGGGATCCGCCGTACCCGGCGATCCCCACGAGTCCGCGGGTCTGCTCGCGCGCGGCTTCGAGCCACTGCGTGTCTTGCGTGCGCTGGTAGAGCAGCCACAGTTCCGCGGCGAAGAACCCGGAGGTCCAAGCGGTTGCGGCGGTGCGGGTGTAATCGGACGTCGCTGTCAGGGCGCCGAGCGGGTAACGCTTTGCCCCCGTGTTACGGACGGATGCGAGCTTGCGCGCGGCTAGGTCAAAGAGGGCGGCGGTCTGCTCGGCGGTGACCGGGCGCGGCGCCGGCAGGCAGGACACGGAGGTGGTGGACTGCGGCGTCAGACCTGCCACCGCCTCAACCGGTGCCGTGACCACTGCGCCTAGGGCAATTGGGGTGACACACATCGCCAGCGCGCCCAAGAACCGCTGGCGGGTCACGTGGGCGTCGTCAGCAGGATCTTCCCGGTGACGGCCCCGGACTCCAGAAGGCGGTGAGCATCGCCTGCCTCATTCATGGGCAGACGGGCACCGATCACTGGGGTGATGAGCCCAGCTCCGATCCACGGCCAGATATTGCGCTCGACCTCGGCGCAGATGGCCGCCTTCTCGGCAGGTGGGCGGGCGCGCAGTGATCGGGCGTTCACGGTGGCGTTCTTGCGGAGCATCGCACCGAGGTTGACCTCGGCCTTGATCCCGCCCTGCAGGCCGATGACCGCTAGGCGGCCCCCGAAGGCGAGGGCGTTGAGGTTGCGGTCCAGATAGGAGGCGCCCATATTGTCGAGAATGACGTCGACGCCACGTCCACCCGTCGCCTCCGTCATGACATCGACAAAGTCCTCGTGCTGGTAGTTGATGAGCAGCTCGGCTCCGAGGTCTGCGCACGCCTCGAGTTTGGCGGCGCTACCCGCGGTGACGGCAATACGGGCACCGAGCGCCCGCGCGACCTGAATCGCCATCGTGCCAATGCCCGACCCACCACCGTGGATGAGAACCCACTCACCCTGCTGCAGTTTCGCGGTCATGACGAGGTTGCTCCACACCGTGCAGGCGACCTCGGGGAGTGACGCCGCCTCGACGAGCGACACCGGTGCGGGCACGCTCATCAATTGGCCGACGGGAACGGCGACCTGCTCGGCGTACCCGCCGCCCGCGAGCAGGGCGGTCACGTGATCGCCGACCGCCCGCGAGGTCACGCCGGCACCGAGTGCTGTGATGGTGCCTGAGCACTCAAGGCCGAGGATGTCACTGCCGCCGGGTGGCGGCGGGTAGTGGCCCTGCCGTTGCAGCAGATCCGCCCGGTTCACGGCGGAGGCGGCGATGTCGAGGAGGACCTCGCCCGGGCGTGGCTCGGGGGATGGGGCCTGCGCCCACGACAGGACGCTTGGATCACCGGGCTCGGAGATGACGACGGCGCGCATGGTGTCTCCTAACGCTCCGACTGGCTCGGGTGACCGTCACCCGAGCGGATGACGACGAGCCGATCGCCCTGCTCGAGGATCGTCACCCCGCTCTTATCGAACCGGTGGACCTCACCTCGCCGCACGACTGCCAGCACGATCTGGCCCTGTGCGTCGATATCCGAGGGCGCGAGGCCGAGTTCAGCCCGCGTGATGTCTCGTTCAACAATCTCTAGGCCCCTGCCGGCGTCGAGGAGATCCTCCATGAGATCGCCGGCGACGGGCGACACGAGCGAGAGTCCCATCAGGCGTCCGGCCGCCTCGGCGGTGGGGATGACCGTGTCGGCGCCCGACTGGCGCAGGATGTCGGCGTTCTGCGATTCGCGCACGGCGGCGACGATCATGGCGGTGGGCGCAAGCCGCCTCGCCGTAAGCGTCACGAGGACGGAGGTGTCGTCCTCGTTGGTGGCGACGATGATCTTTGCGGCCTTCTCGACCGCGGCGTCGCGCAGGACGTCTTCTCGGCGTGCATCCCCGAGGACCCCGACAAGACCGTTGCGGCTCGCTTCGTCGACCGCTTGCCTGTCCGGGGTGACGACGACGATGCGGCTGCCCGCAACCCCGTTGTCGGTGAGGGAACGCGCGGCTGCCCTGCCCTTGACCCCGTAGCCGATGATGACGATGTGATCCTTCACGGTCTTCCTCCAGCGGGCTGAACGGAACTCTTCGCGGGTGCGCTGGGTGAGGACCTCGACGGTCGTGCCGACGAGCACGATGAGGAAGAGGAAGCGCAGTGGGGTGATGATGAAAATGTTCGCGAGCCGGGAGGATTCGCACACCGGGACGATGTCGCCGTATCCGGTCGTCGAGAGCGAGACAGTGGCGTAGTAGAGCGCGTCAATCGGTGTGAGGGTCCCGGTGAGCCCGCGGTCGGCGTAGCAACCCTTTTCGAGGTACACGATGATCGCCGTGATGACGAGCGCCGCTAGGGCGACAAGGAGTCGGACGGTGATGTTTCGGACGGGGCTGAAGCGCCGGCTGGCAAAGTGGAGTCGGCCGCGTCCGGTGGCTGCCTGCTCGCGGGGTTTCACTTGACGCTTTCCGGCAATCCGGCGATCTCGGTCGACGTATCAGTGGCGCGGCGTCGATCGCGGATCATCAGTCCTCCCACGATCAATACCCCGACTATCGCTATCACACCTGAGAACAGGCTTGGGGCACCGAGGAGTTTCAGTGCCGTCGCAGCGAGGATAACCATAAGGAGCCACCGGAGCAGGTGTCCGTCGTACCGTGTCGAAAGTCGAGCCCCGAGGATCACGCCGGGAATCTGGCCGATGAGGAGCGAGACGACGACCGCGAGGCTGATCTCACCGAGCCCTGCATGGGCGATTGCGCCGGCGACGAGCATCGGGACAGCCTGGGTGAGGTCGGTGCCGACGAGGACCGACGGCCGAAGCAGGGGGTAGAGAAGGATGAGGATGGTCACCATGAGGGAGCCGGAGCCGACGCTCGTCATGCCGACGATGAGCCCCACGACGAGGCCGAGAATGACCGTGCGCACGATCTTTACCTCAGTGTCGATGCCGGTCGACCGCTGGTCTGCACCTCGCAGCCGTGCCCTTCGCGTGAGGTAGCCCTTCGCAAGCATCGCGATGAGAGCAAGGACAAGGACTCCGCCGATCCACGAGCGGATGGTCTCGTCGGCCCCGGAGGTCGCGAGGACAGCCGAGAAGATCCACGAGCCGACGAGGACGCCTGGGATCGAGCCGGCGGAGAGCCAGCCGACGAGGCCCCAGTGGACGGTGTGATTGCGGATATGGACCCATGAGCCGACCGGCTTCATGATTGCGGCTGCCACGACGTCGCTCGACACGGCGGCGGCGGGTGGTACTCCGAAGAGCAGGACGAGCATGGGGGTGACGAGTGCCGCACCCCCCATGCCGGTGAGGCCGACCATGATGCCGGCGAAGAGACCGCCGAGGGCGAGAGCGAGGTCGATGTCGGTGATAGACACCTGCGCACCATAACCTACTAAACAAGTAGGAAAAGACGGAATGACTGCATGTCAGGGGAATCGGGCGATCCCCTTGCCCCGCCTTACCGCGAGTTGGCCCTCACTTTACCCATCGTTAGGCGGTAGCAGGGCACGATGGTGGTATGTCTAGCCACCGTCTGCTCCCGATCGACCCGCAGACGGGCCGGGCCCGTGATCTGCGATCCCTCGCATCCCACGCCGCCGTCTTCGGTCCGCTTCCCATGCTGCCGTCCGCGGCGAACGGGCAACCGGGGGAACTCATCGACGAGATTGCCGCGTCGGGCCTGCGCGGCCGCGGTGGCGGTTGGTTTCCGACAGCCCGCAAGATGCAGGCGGTCGTCGAGAGTGCGGCCGGCCGACGCCAACGCTCCGCAGGTAGCCGACCGGTCGTCATCGCGAATGCGATGGAGGGCGAGCCGGCGAGCGGCAAGGACGCCGTCCTCCTCGCACACGTCCCGCACCTCGTCCTTGATGGCATTCAGGCAGCGGCGGCGACCGTCGGTGCGACGGATGCCTATCTCGCCGTGCACCGTGGCACCCCATCGATCGATGCCCTTGACCGCGCAATCGCCGAACGCCGATCCGATCCGGTCCGGGTTGAGCTCATCACGCCCCCGGCCCGCTACGTCGCGAGCGAGGAGAGCGCGCTTTCCCACTGGGCCGGCGATGACACCGCAACCCCCGTCTACGGAGATCGGCCATTCGAGCGCGGCATGAACGGCCGGCCAACGCTCGTTCAGAATGCTGAGACGCTGGCCCACCTCGGGCTTATCGCCCGCCACGGGGGAGCCTGGTTTGCGGAGGTCGGCGATGCTGAGGCGCCGGGCACTACCCTCGTCACGGTCGGCGGTCGGGTCCGCCAGCCAGGCGTCATCGAGGTCGCGACCGGCACTCCAGTCTCGGAACTCCTCGCCCGCTGCGGCTATGTGGACAACCCCGTCGAGGGGTTCCTCACCGGGGGCTACGGCGGAGCCTGGGTCACAAGCGAGGCCCTGTGGTCGGCCGAGTGGGCCCCGGCTCAGGTACGAAACGCTGGCGGGGTCATCGGTGCCGGCATCCTGTGGGCCCTCGATGCCGGGATCTGCCCGCTCCATGAGATCGCCAGGGTCGCCACCTACATGGCCGGCGAGAGCGCAGGCCAGTGCGGACCCTGTCGATTCGGCCTGCCATCGGTCGCCGATGACCTGACCGACCTCGCGCACGCAACGTGCACGAAGGAGGACCTCGACCGAATCAATGCCAGGCTCGCCCTTGTGGTGAACCGCGGCGGATGCAAGCACCCAGACGGAACCGCACGCTTCATCGCGACCGGGCTCACAGTGTTCAGCGCCGAGGTGGCCGAACACCTTAGGGGTGGTTGCAGTGCGAGCCGTTCCGGCACGTCGCTGCCGATTCCCGAGGTCCGCAAGAGTCCGGTCAAGCGCGCAGGAAAGGACTTCCGATGAGCAAGCATGTGCGACGCCAACTGCACCTCGACCCAACCCTGTGCGACGCTCATGGGTTCTGCGCCGAACTCCTGCCCGAGCTCATTGACCTCGATGAGTGGGGCTACCCGGTCTTCATCGCAGGTGGACTCGTCACCGACGTGCCGGAGGACTTGATCGGCGAGGCGAAACGCGCAGTCTCCACCTGCCCAGCGGGCGCTCTGCGGCTGACGAAGCACGAATAGATCTCTGCGCAGTCCTTGCCTTTCTTTTACCTTTCCTTGTCAGATCCTTGGCGGCATGTTCCTTAACCTTTTGGAGTAGGAAAGAAACGTTAGGGATCACGAAAAAATAGGGAGAACAAGCCATGAAGACGAAGACCAATGCGAAGCGACGGCCCAGCAGGCGATCCAACTCGACCGCAAGCAAGATCATGTCGGCAGGACTCGCCACTGCGACCTGCGTCGGGCTTGTCGGTGTGATCGGTGTTCGCACAGCGCAGGACAGCGCCGCCGCCGATTCGAGCTCGGCAACCGAAGCGCAGGCAAGTGCAGTCGCGGCTGCCACGTCAACCGATGGCTACACGCAGGCGGAGCTGGATGCCTATGCCGCGCAACTCGCGGCCGAAGCCCAGCGCCTCACCGACTACCGCGCCCAGCTCGCTGACGCCGCGCTGACGCTGCAGGTGTCCGCGGGCGGCAACGTGAGCGTTACGCAGCCCATTCCTTCGGTGAGCAAGCCTTCGGTGAGCAAGCCTTCGGTGAGTAAGCCGGCTGCCCAAGCCGCTCCTAAGCCGCAGCCTCAGTCGACCACGAAGAGCAGCTGAGCGATGTCCGCCGTCATCCGGAACCTGCGAGCGATGGGCACCGACTGCTCGGTGATCTGCTACGCGCCGGCTGACTCCGGGCAGCTCCTCGCTGACGCCGCCGAGGCGCGGATCGAACTGCTCGAGGACTGCTGGTCTCGGTTCCGCTCCGGGAGTGAGCTCAATCGGCTCAATCACCGGGCCGGAACCGGGCCGGTGCAGTGCTCCGCGGACCTCGTCCGCCTTGTGCAGGCCATGAGGGCGGCATGGGAGATGACCGGTGGACTCTTCGACCCGACGATCCTCCCCTCGATCAAGGCTGCCGGCTATGACGCCGACTTCGCCACCGTCATCGCCCGGGGGGCGATCGCCGCATCGAGCGGATCATTGGTCGTTGATCCCTCCCCCGGCATGGAGCGGGTGATCGTCGATGAGGTGCTCGGCACGGTCGACCTGCCGGCCGGACTCGGCATCGACCCCGGTGCGATCGGCAAGGGCCTTGCGGCAGACATCATTGTTGACGAACTGATGGGCGCGGGCGCTGATGGCGTGCTTGTCAACCTCGGCGGCGACATCGTCTTCGCGGGCACCCCCGGCGACGACCCCGCATGGATCCTCGGGATCGAGGACGAGCGCGTGGCCATCGACCACCCCGACCGCGTGATCCGTCACCTGGAGTTCGAACCCGGGATCGCCCGTAGCGCCGTGGCGACGTCAACCACCCTCAAGCGCGTCTGGGGTAACGGCCGCCACCACCTCATCGACCCTCGCACGGGTGACATTGCCCGCGGCGACCTCGTGCAGGCGACCGTGGTCGCTGACATGGGCTGGCGGGCCGAGGCCGCAGCTACCGCAGCTCTGCTCATGGGAGCCGGTCGTGCGCCTCAATGGCTAAGCGACCATGATCTTGTCTCAGTCCTGCTCACCAGCGAGCAAATACTCACAGACGACACGCGCATAGGAGCCCCCAGTGACTGAGATTCCGTGGACTTGGTTCGCGATTCGTGCGAGCGGTATCACCGCGTGGGGCCTCCTTACCGCGGTCGTGCTGTGGGGGATTCTGCTGCGCACGAGGCTGCTTGGCCGCCTCGCCTCACCGATGCGCCTGCTCGACCTGCACCGCTGGCTCGGCGCCACCGCCCTCGCATTCCTGCTCATCCATATGATCCTGCTCCTCGTCGACCCGGCCGTGAAGTTCACCGTGGCTCAACTCCTCATTCCGGGCCTCGCACCATGGCAGCCACTCGCCGTGTCCCTCGGAATCATCGCCTTTTGGCTCCTCATACCCGTCTCGATCATGGGCCGCTTGCGTCCCCGCCTGGGGAAGGTCGGCAACACTTGGTTCAAGCAGAGCCATCTCATGGCCTACGCCGCGTGGCCTCTCGCGACCGCCCACTACGTGCTCGCCGGCACCGATGCGCTTTCTGAGTGGTCCATCGCGCTGATTATCGCGGGGTCCGCACTGCTCGTGTTCGGGCTCCTCGCACGAGGGTTTGTGCCGGCGCCGGCGCCGGCTCGCCCTGTCCGCAGTTAGGGAAGCACTGATGTTCCTATCCATCCTCATCCCCCAGGTTTTCACCTGAGTCAGATGCACCCAGAATCCCGATGAGTTGTGCTCTCACGAGGGACTCCTCCGGATTCGGGGTGCATCTGTCCGAAACGGCGCCCGCTCGACTCACCGCGCAAGTCCGGAGACATCCCGCGCGGCAAACAGCCTGATGATCAGCGCTTCCTTAGATGAACATCACCGCCATTGACACGAAGAGTCCGGTGGCTGTGACGGCAGCGACGACAACAACGAGGGTGCGCGATCGGAAGAAGGCCATGCCTCACATTGTCGGGCAAGGGTGCACGAGACGTGCGTGCGGTCCCGAGACATGCTCGATCACCGATCTCACAGCATGATGACGGAGACGATGTCGCCCTTGATCCCGGTGCCAGGAGGCACGATCGCGATGGCGTCAGCATTTCCCCAGCCGATGAGTCCTGCCGGCCCGCTGTCGAGCATCGGTCTCGCGTGGAGTCCGTCGGCGCTGTCGTCGTCAAGCCGCACGGGAGCAAGGCGCGTGTCGTCGGCAAAGTCGGCCCGAGGCGCGTCATCGACGAGGACCGCGGTCGCGTATTCATCCCGGGGCACTCCTCGCAGGGCGCGGATGATCGGGGAGACGAGCGTGACGAGCCCGGCGAGCGCCGACTGGGGAGTGCCCGGGAGCCCCACCACCAAGCGTCCGTCAGGAAGTCGGGCCAGGAGCATCTGTGCCCCGGGGGTGACGGCCACGCCATCGATGAGCCATCGGGCATCGAGGTCACGAAGCACATGCCTCACGCTGTTGTCGGAGTCAGGGGCGGTAGAACCAGTCGTGATGAGGACGTCGACATTGGCATCTTCGATCTCGGCCCGGATCACCTCATGGATGTCGGGCGCCCGAACTGCAGGGTTGGCCCTGGCTCCAAGCGCGGCGACGAAGGCCGGGACGCTGTCGCCGAGGGCGTCGCGCGCCCTGCCCTGACGGGAGCCACCCGAGGTGAGGAGCGAACTGCCGAGCACGAGGGTGCCGACGATCGGGGGCCTCACGATGGGCACGTCGTCGTGGCCGGCTGCCGCCATCAGGGCAAGCACTGCGGCGGTGACGAGCCGGCCAGCCGGCAGGATCTGCGTGCCCTGCGGAGTGCGACTGCCCCGGAGCATCACTCCGTCGCCGAAGGCCGGCCGCACCCGCTCGTCTGCGAGGCCAGAGAGGATGTCGCGGCCAGTGACGGTGATGATGTTGCCCCGTCCCTGCTCGGAAACCGCCTGCTCGAGGGGCAGGACCGCATCTGCATGTTCGGGCATTGGCGTGCCCGCTCGCACCATGAAGCACTCGCCCGGAGCGAGGGTCTCCTCCGGGGTGCGACGCCAGGGACCTTGACCACACAGGGCGTAGCCGTTGACGGCGGCGATGTTCTCGGCCGGATCGTCGTCGAGCATGAGGATCGATGAGGCGAGCAGACTTCCGCTCGCCTCATCGAGCCTCGCACGCACCGCAGGCAGGGGCTGCGCGCACGTGCTCGCGATCTGGTGGGCGGCCGACCAAGGGAGCACGCCCTCAAGACCTACGGTGCTCACAGTGGGGTACCCCGCCTTCCGTGCCCGCCGCGCGCGCTGGCGATGGGAAGAAGAATACGCAGCGGCTAGTCGTCGTCCCCGTCATGGTCGCTTTCCTCGTATTCAGACCCTTCCTCTTCCTCGCCCTCTTCCTCGTCGTTGTAGGCGGGGGCAGGTGCGGCCGTCTGGGTCCAGTCATGGATGACGCCATCCGCCTGATCGACGTAGCCGGTCACGGTCGAGCCGTCGGCCCGTTTCACCGTCACGGCGTAGGACGGGAATTCGCCGCGGGTCGCCTTGGTCACGGAGACGAATGTCCCAGGAACCTCAGCGAGGACCAGACGCTTGGCGGTCGCCGCCGAGATAGTCGTCGCCGAGCTAGACGAGGAGGCCTCGGGAACGGTACTCGCGATGACAATTTCGGGCAGTGGTCCCGGCTCGAATATCGGAGCGGCGGCGGTGGCGCCGGCATTCGCGGCGGAGGCATCGACCACTAGGCTAAGCGCCTCTGGTTCGGCCACGGCCTGCGACGCGCTGAACACGGCGACACCTGCGGTGGCACCGGCGATGAGAATGCCGGCCGCCGCGGCTGCGACGCCGATTGATCCCTTGCGATTCATAATGCTGCCTCCTGGCAATAGGTGAGTGTTGATATCAAGGTACGGAGCCGGTGGACAATTTCGACCCAAGGCAGGGTTAAGTGCGGGTAAGGAACGCTGGCCAAGCGAGCATCATTGAGGCGCTGATGCCGGAGCCGTGCAACGATGCCCATATGCGAGTACTCGTGGTGGAGGATGATCCCGCTGTTGCCGAGCCCTTGATCGAGGGCTTGCGCCGCAACGGATTCGAGACCGAGCACGTGGTCTACGCCTCGCAGGTGGTGCCCGCGGTGATGTCGAGCTCCGGGGTCGATGTCGTCGTCCTCGACCTCGGTCTCCCTGATGGCGATGGCCTCGAGGTGCTTCGCGAGTTGCGTCGGACGTCCGATATCCCGGTGATTATCGCGACGGCGCGGGGCGATGAGACCGATCGCATCGTTGGCCTTGAACTCGGCGCTGACGACTATGTCGTGAAACCGTTCAGCGTGCGCGAGCTCGCCGCCCGAGTGAGGGCCGTCGGGCGCCGACGTCGGGTCGAGACGACGATTGAGTCGGGGCGCGTCGTGGTCGACCGGACGCGTCATATAGCACTCGTCGACGGGGCCGTTGTCGATCTCACAGCAAAGGAATTCGACCTGCTCGCCGTGCTCGCCGAGGAGCCGGGTCGAGCGGTGACCAGACAGGAGTTGTTCTCGCGGGTCTGGGACCCGGTGTGGATCGGCACCGGAAAGACGCTCGACGTCCATGTCGCGTCACTGCGAAAGAAGCTCGGCGATCCGGCCCTCGTTGAGACCGTCCGTGGGGTCGGCTATCGGCTGGCCGAGACGGGCCCATGACCCGTCGTCTGGTCTTTGCAATGACGCTCGTGGCCGGACTCGTGGCGATGACGCTCGCCGTTCCCCTCGCATCGATTGCTGCGACGAATGTGCGCTCGGCATTCGTTTCGCAGTTGGCGATCGACGCCCTCGGCACCGCATCAGTCCTCTCATCCCAGCCCGTATCGGAGTGGAAAGCGACCATCGAGGCTGCGGCTGAGAGCACCGGGGCCCGCGTCATCGTCGTTGATGCCGGTCGCGGGCTCGTTGTCGACAGTGACGAGACAGCACTTGACCGCTCATTCGATCGTCCGGAGATCGATCGGGCGCTGCAGGGGAGCCTCAATTCCGATGTCCGCCCCTCCCAGACAATTGGGGCTGATCTTCGATTCGTGGCAGCCCCTGTCGTGCAGAGCATGGATGTCGTTGCTGCCGTGCGCTTTTCGCTTCCCGAGGACGAGGTGGATGCGCAGGTCGTCCGCACCCAGGCATGGCTCGCCGTGTTCGTCCTCGCCGTGATGGTCGCGGCCGGCCTGCTCGCGTGGCTCATCGCCCGATCGATTGCTGGGCCGCTTAACCGCTTGTCGAAGGTCGCCGCCGGCCTGCCCGAGAATCTCAAACTACGCGCCTCTGAGTCTGACGGCCCGGCTGAGGTCAGGTCGGTCGCTCGGGTGCTCAATGCCACCGCCGAGCGGCTTGCAGGGATTCTCAGCCGCACGGAGCGGGTCGCGGCCGACGCCTCACATCATCTGCGAACCCCCCTCACCGGAGTCAGGCTGCGCCTCGAGGCAATCGAGGAGACGACATCCCAACCCGACGTACGCCGTCAGGCGATCGCAGCGACATCCGAGGTCGACCGCCTCACGCGTCGCATTGAGCAGGTGCTCGCCCTCGCACGCAGTGATGCGAATGCCGGGCTCATCGAGGCGACCGACGCATCCGCCGTGGCGCAGGATCGAGTGGGGCATGCGCAAATCATTGCCGAAGAGGGGCGTCTGGCTCTTGACGCACGCTTCGAGGCCGGCGTGACGGTCATGTGCAGTGTCGGGACCTTCGCCCGGGTGCTCGACGAACTCCTCTCGAACGCATTCGCGTACGCGCGGTCGCGTGTTCGGGTCTCACTCACGCGCGGCAGCGAGTGGGTCACCTTGACCGTTGAAGACGATGGCCCCGGCATCGCCGACGAGGAACGCGATCTCGTCTTCGATCGGTTCGCCCGGGGCAGCGGATCGGTGCCCGGCGGATCGGGGCTTGGGCTTGCGCTCGTCCGGGAGGCGGCGCGGGGCGCAGGCGGTGACGCGATAGCCACCCGGTCGAACCTCGGCGGCCTGCGGGTCGACGTCACCTGGACGCCTGCCCAGTAGCCTGTCAGCGTGCCGTTCACCGCAGATGTTGCCGTCATCGGTGGAGGGGTCATCGGGCTTGCACTCGCCGATGCCTGGCTCGCCCGCAACCCCTCCTCGTCCGTCGTGGTCCTCGATAAGGAGGACAAGCTCGCCGAGCATGCATCAGGACGCAACAGCGGCGTTCTGCATGCCGGTTTCTACTACGCACCCGACTCGCTCAAGGCCCAACTCACTAGGCAGGGCAATGAGCGGCTTCGCGCCTTCTGCGCCGAGCGCGGGGTTGAGGTTCGCGAAACCGGCAAGGTGGTCGTTACCCGAAACGACAGCGAGAGGCCTGCTCTTCAGGAGCTCTTTCGCAGAGGCGCTGCCAATGGTGTTGAGCTCGAGATGATCGACGAGGACCAGTTGCGCGAGCTCGAACCGCTCGCCCGCACCTGTGGCTCTGCCCTGTGGTCCCCGACGACTGCCGTGGCGAGTCCGGCCGCTGTGGTGATGGCGCTTGCCGACCGGGTACGTGAGCGTGGTGGCGACATCCGGCTCGGGACCCGCGTGATCGGAGCCGGCCCGGGTTGGGTCACCACCGATCGCGACGGACGATGCTCGGTGGGACACATCATCAACGCCGCGGGTCTTTATGCGGACACGGTTGCCCACTGGTTCGGGGTCGGCGAGGAGTACCGGATGCTGCCCTTCAAGGGCCTGTACTGGTACGGCTCCTGGGAGCCAGGACGACTGCAACGTCATGTCTATCCGGTACCGGATTCACGCAATCCGTTCCTCGGGGTCCACCTCACCGTGACGGTTGATGGCCAAGCGAAAATCGGGCCGACCGCGATCCCCTCGCTCTGGCGCGAGGACTACGGCGGCGTCGGCGGTTTCGCCCTTGGTGAGACGTGGGACATCGCGCGCACATATCCGTCATTCCTTGGCAGCTCGCACCATGACGTGCCCGGGCTCATCCGAACCGAGCTGCCGAAGTACTCGCGCAAGCACCTGGTGAATCAGGCCCGCGAACTCGTGCCGTCGGTTCGGCCCGCTGACTTCACAACAAAGGGACGTCCCGGAGTCCGAGCGCAACTGCTCAACGTGCGCGAGGGGAAACTGGAGATGGACTTCGTCGTCCGCCCGGGACAGCGGTCCACGCATGTGCTCAATGCGGTGTCGCCGGCGTGGACGAGCTCGCTCGCCGTGGCCGAGTACGTCGTGGAACGAATCGTGGTGTAGCCCGCCTGCCGGCTGATGCTCAGCCGCGATGCCGCGGGGTTTGCGCGCAACTGCTGGATGGGGTGGTAGCCACCCAATTTCACCACCGACCCCCGAAGGGTTTCTTCGCCCGTAGGTGATGGATTGATCCACGATTACATTGGTAGTTCATGAGGATAAACACCGCAGGGAGATCGTCTCGGCGCGTCGTCGTTACGGCGGCACTGTCCGTTGGAGTGGCCTTCTGTTATGGCGGGCTGGCCCCGGCGGTCATGGCGAGTCCAGGGCAGCCAGGGCTCGTGGCGTCGGTTGCGCTCCCGGGAGGGGCCAGTGCAGTGGCTGTTCAGGGGAGCATTGTGGCTGCGACCAGCGCGAGCAGCATCAGCATCATCGACGCGAATTCGTTGACGGTGCGAGCGACGGTGAAGCTGCCGCAAGCTCCGAATCCCTACTCCAAGGCACCTCCTGAGGTCGTGCTCACCTCGGACGGGTCGCTTGCGTACGTCTTGGCAGGACAGGGACTCTTCGTCGTCGACACCGCTGCCGGAACCCTCATTCGCTGGGTTGAGATACCCCTCGCCTGCCTCTCTGGAATGACGATCAGCCCTGATGGCGGCAGGCTCAACGTCATTGCGGATTGCAACAGCACCGATAGCGCAATCTGGGCGATAGACCCGGTGACCTTGCTCGTCGCGGAGAAGAACGTCACGCTCACGGGGTTCTCTCAAGGGCTCGGTCGCCCGTACGGGCGGCTTGCGTCGTCCTCGGATCGGACGTTTGCGATGGCCTTCCAACCAGTCTTCAAATGCCCGGACATGAACGGATGCCCGGTGCCGGACGCGATCATCTCGGTCAACGGAGCCAGCGCGACCTCCCTGTCGTCCGGTCCGGTGGCGACCGGCGTTGCACTGATCCGCGACCCGGCTGACGGCACCCTGCTCACTCTCACTCCGCAAGTGACCTGGATGGAATTCACCGGGCTGCCAGCCGATCAGTCCCTCATCCGCATTGATCCGGATTCGGGTGCCCAGTTGGGCCAGATCAATGGCTTGGGGTCGCAGACCGGATCCCTGCGCGAACCGACCTCGAACGGCGATTCGTCCTACGCTGGCGGCGAGCTGCCATCGCAGGTCGCGGCCCTGAACCTCGATCCGGTGGCCAGACGTGTGTACGGCCTGCGTAGTTCGATGAATTCCTTCGTGGTGGTGGACCTCGTTTCCAACTCCATTCTGGGCGAGGTGAAGGTTCGGGTGAATGGGCAGTACGGGGCTGCGTTCTCAGATGGACGTGGCTACGTCGCGACCGACGCCGGCATCAACGTCATCGACCCGCAGAAGATGCTCGCGCCATCTGCGCCGCAATCGGTGTCCTTGAAGATTCGGCCTGCAGGCAAGGGCCGGGTGCAGGCGACGATCACGTGGAAAGCCCCGGTGAGCGCCGGAGCATCATCAATCACCGGATACGTGGCCCGGGCACGGTCCGAGGATCCGGGGCTCGATGTTGATATCCGCAGCCAAGCGACATGCTCGACGCGCAAGATGAAGTGCGTGCTGATCTTGAAGCAGGTCAAGACATCGGATGGTTTCTACCCAGCCTTCTACGGCGTGCGGGTGAACGCAACGAGCAAGCTCGGAGCGGGCGCCTCGAGTCAGGTGTTCGTTAGAGGGTGACGAATGGAGGGGGCCGGAGGACGCTCTCTGCGATCGCCTCGCGTTCATCGCATGTAAGTGCAAACTCCCGCCGGTCGATTGCGTCATAGCCTGCGCGCATCACTGTCTGACTCGCGGATATGTGCTGCGAAGGGGCCGGCGGGTCGCCAATGGAGCGTTTCGCCCCCCGAGGCGTCGTCGAACGCCCCTCCCCACGAACTATTTGTGTACTACGATATTCGTGTGGGTGGTATCGGGATCAACGTCAGCGCCCGCCGGCACAGCGACGACATCGATCCCGAACCCCCGGTTCGTCGCCTCCACCTGGGTCCGGATCGCTCGGGCAACATGCTCGAGGTCGCCACGCTGCACTTCGACGACGGGCCCGTGCTCGCGATTCACGCGATGAAGATGACGAAGCAGGGCTGGCGACTCTTGAAAGGGCACCGCAATCACTAAGAAAGTCCTGGGCGTCTCCTGTGGTCAGCAGATCACCCAGTCCGACATCGAGCGAATGGCGGATGAGGCCGAGCGCGGCTACGGCGATGCGCAGCTACGCCGTACCGGTCGGGGACGGCCCTCCCTGGGTGACGGCCCGGCCAGGGCCGTCCAGGTGCGGCTGGATCCACAGTTGCACGCGGCCCTCGAGCAGCGCGCAAAAGCAGATCACAAGACCTTCAGCGAGATCGTTCGAGAGGCCCTCCACGAATACCTCGCCGTGTGAGTGCGGGCCTCACGATGGGGCCCGCATGGGCAGTTTCCGCTTGGGTACGGTGAGTCTGCACGAGCCCAGGCGACGCGGAACCGAACGGCATGGATCCCCTGACGTGGTCCCAGGCTTTCGGCGTTGCGACGCTCACCGGAATCTGCCCTACCGGAACTGCGAAGCTGTCCGGCCGCTAGCGCTCCCCACGTGCGCGGCCAAACGAAGTGCTATACGAGCAAGGTCGGTGCGGGCGCAATGGGTCAGGTGTTCCTCCGAGGGTGACGAATAAAGGGGCCGAGCCAACGTCAGGTGCGCTTCAGTTCTCGGCGTTCGGCGCAAGAAGTGGCCGGAGGATGCTCTCTGCGATCCCCTGACAATCATCGAATGTAAGCGTGAACTCCAGCCGGTTGATTGCGTCGAAGCCTGCGCGCATTACTGCCTGACGCGCGGATATGTGCTGCAGGAAAGCGAGCGCATGTCGGGAAAAGAAGGGGGAGGCTTCCTCGATCGCGCCAGGATCGTGCAGATATACGGCCGCAAAGTCGAAAAGGTCCCTCGCTGTCGCGAGATTCCCTCGGTGCCACATCTTCTTGGCGACGATCTCACTCGAACGCTCGAGGACGATGGCACGGTCGAGGAGAGTGGTGGATTCGAACGGGTCTTTAAGGAGTGGGTTGGCCACCACGAAGTCGATCTCGCCTTCTGGAAGGTAGAGCTTGATGTGCCCTGCGCTCTCGTCGTAGGCGGTTGTCATGCCATACGTAGCATGAGGACGGTACCGCCACCGAATGACCAGTCAATCGGCCCACCGACACTCCGCTCAGCCTGTTCGATCAACTCGAATGCTCGACTGAGAAGAGAGCTCCAGACGGGCTCTGCCATGTCACGCCCAGCGCGTGTTTGAGCTGGCGACGGTCTGAGCGAGAGCGCGCAGGTTGCGCCAGATTGTTGATGCGGGGAGGGATGTTTGCGCTGCTATCTCACGGACAGCACGTAGAAGGAGTGAATTTGAGGCTTCGTCGAGAATCGTGGTGATGTGCGGGAGCCAGGGGTCAGCAAGTGTCCCGGTGACGAGTGTGCGCTCGACTTCGGCGGCTGGGATCGATTCCTTAAAGCTCACGCTCGCGCTCGCAGCGAGTAGTTCGACTGCAGGCCGATCCGCTCGTCCGGCGACTGATCGTTTGGGTGCGATGCTCAGGCCGAGCGGGGGAAGGATGCGCAAGAGTGCATCGGCACCGATGGCGGAACGCCCCGTCTCGGCGTAGTTGATCGTGGCTCGTGAAACGCCCACCATGCGTGCCATCTGCGCCTGGCTAATCCCGCTGGCGAGACGGGTGCGCCGGATGGTGGCCCCCAACTCCGCGAGTTCCATGACGCTAAGGCACGGGAATGCGAAATGTATGTCAAGAATCTTTTACACTTGAGCCGGGCACCCTAAGCCGCCTTGCACCAGAGCATGCCCGAATCCCCTTCGAACCAAGCTCCGCGGTCATAGGTGGCCCGGGTGGACATCTGCATCTGACCTGATCAGCGCAAGCAGCGAGTTGGGCGAGACGCCATCTTGCAAAAACGAAGAATTCTATGGTGCAAATAGGCGGCTTTGAACTGTGCAAATCGACGGATTATGCCTGCATCATGAGCCGGAGCGTGATGGCCGTCTGAGAGAGGGTGTCACAGTCGACATCAACTTGCATTCGACTTACGAGCCTGTCACTTCGAAAACGAGTGCACCCGCTGTGTAACGAGTCGCGCAACCGGTGAAGAGCCCGAGACCACCGCCTCGTTGGGCCAAGTCAATGACAGCACGCATCGCTTACGGCAAAGGAATATGGGTGTGGAATTGATGAACCTCCTTGACGTTGAAGGTTGCGAACGCATCTGCGACTACCTGGGAGGAGGAGCGACCTCTTTGCCGTCTACCCTCGACTCTCGGCAATGTCTGTGTGGCGCCAGATTCACCAGGCGTTCAAGAGGTCCGCGGCGGTCCACGAATGCGTGATCCTGCGGTCGCGGACCCCCCCAGAAGCGCACACTGCCACGAGGGGGGTTGAGACCGTGACCCCGGGAACGGCCCTGGCGTCAGCCGCCAAGGCGTCAACCTCGGCCTTCGTGGCAGACCCCTTGCTTCGCCATTTGATCATGCCAACGAAGGACACGGCGGAAGCTGGAGAGCGATCGGCCCCGACCAGGTCGACCTCGGGAGTGTTGTTGCGTGGCCACCAGCCGCCGAGCCGGTTGACCGCCGGCCACTGCTCATCTGGCAGCAAACGTTCTAGCGACGCACGTACGACCGGTTCGATCGCACGTCCACGCCAGGCTTCAAAGCCGGCGGTGATGCGCGCGAGTGCCAGGTCCCCTCTGCCGCGCTCGACGTCGCCACAGGATGACTCCACGAAGGCGAGCCAGAACCGAAGAGATGGGTCAGCGATGCGCCAACGCTTGTCCTTGGCTGCCGTGACGATCGACAGCGGTTGGTCGGCGGCGATCACCCGCTTGTCCTGCAGGTCTTTCAGGCTCTTGGTCAAGGCCACCTGCGTCATGCCGGTGATGGCCCGTTGAATGTTGGTGAACGTCCGCTCGCCGCGTCCGCCGATCGCTGTGAGGACCTCGCGGGCGCGCACGTCCGAGCTGAATTCGGCGCTGAGTATTCGCTCCCCCGAGACGACGAGCGAACTGGTCGAACGGCTCAGTGAGTCCTCGAGGAAGTCCAGGGGCAACATCCCTCGCTGCCAGTCTTGAACGATGAGGGGGAGGCCCCCGGAGATCAGGTAGGCGTCGAATGCCTCGAAGGCATTCAGGCCTGTCATCGAAGAAACGTCACGAGGGTTCAGAGGGTGAAGCACAAACTCTGTGCCCCGTGCGTAGTAGGGCTGGTCGTGCTCGGTGAGTTGCTCCATCATGGCCAGGTCGCCTCCGAGGAGTATGAGAAGGACCGGCTTGCCGGCCAATTCCCTGTCCCAGATTCGCTGCAGTTCACCGCCGCCGCCCGGCAGTCCTGCTAGCAGCCACGGCACCTCGTCGAGTACGACGATGGATGGGGAGTCGGAGGGCAGGGCTGCTGCCAAGAGCGAGAGGGCCGCCGTGAGCGACGCCGGACTGTTCCCTCGAGCGACTGATGCGCGCGGAAGGTCGGACTCGGCGATCGCTAGGGTCAGTTGAGCGAGTTCATCTGCCAACGGCGCCCCCTTGGCTGCGGCGAAGTACACCGATGGGACACCCGACCTGCGAACGAACTCAGTCACCAATGCCGACTTGCCCACGCGACGGCGCCCGCGAAGCAGGATCGCTTGCCCCTTGTCTAGTCGGCCACCGCGCCTCACCTGATCGAGGTGATTGGCGAGGAGTGCCAGCTCATTGACCCGCCCAACAAACCTTGCCACAACCCTCCGCCCTTGGTATTACTATGATCAA
This sequence comes from Candidatus Nanopelagicales bacterium, assembly GCA_040398845.1. Taxonomy (GTDB): domain Bacteria; phylum Actinomycetota; class Actinomycetes; order S36-B12; family S36-B12; genus WLND01. Next base: position 85,779 of record JBBATH010000006.1, read on the forward strand.
GATTACTATTCTTGGTGATAGTAATGTGGCAGGGACCCCAGTGGGTCGATCTCGGAACTGCGATCACACCTCGAACTCGCTCGCGCCCCCAGCCGCTAGGTGCAGGATGCGCCGGGACACCACCTTGGTGCCGGTGGCGCGCTCGATCAACGCGGCATAGGCCGCCAACTGCTCTGCATAGTGCTGACGGGTCTCGTCGCTGATCGATTCATCGGTCTTGTAGTCGACGAGGACTAGACCCTCCGGTCCCTCGAACACGAGGTCGGCGAAGCCCTCGACGAGCCGCACGCCCTCATGGTCGACGGGGGCAGCAAGGTAGAGCTCGCTCCAGCGCCGAGGTGCAGCAAGGGCCTGCGCCATGAGGGGCGAGGCGATGGCCACCCGCACCAGCTCTGCAACGCCATTGACTGCGATCCCCTCATCCTGTGCCGCACGCAGGCACGCGGCCTCTTGCTCGACTTCGGTCACGTGGGCACCGATGCCCACGATGGTGTCGAGTGCGGCATGCACGGCCCGTCCAATGGGGCGACCATCGCGGGCAGTGCGAGTCTCGGCGGCCACTGTCGTCTCGAATGGCACGGGCGCCTCGGCTGGTGGAGTGTGAGAGGCCGCGAGTGGAGGGAGTGGCAGGCCGAGGAACGCAGCAGCATCCCCGCTCGGTGCGGCGATGAAGGAGACGCGGCTCCGTGCTCGGACCCGGGCGACCTGCTCACTCCAATCGTGAGGCAGCGGGCTGACGGGTGGTGATGGGAGGGGCGCCACCGGTTCCGGAACCTCATCAACTGCGGTGACGTCCGAAGGGTCGCGCGGCACGGCATCCCACAGCAGCGAGGAGTGCGGTCGTTTGTTCGTGCCGTGCTCGCCGCAGAGGGAGACGATGAGGTGGTCGCGTGCCCGGGTGCAGGCGACGTAATGGAGTCGGACCCGTTCGGCGGCGCTGCGCGGCTTGCGCTCCCCTTCGTCCCACTCGTCATAGCCAATGCTCTTGAGTTCCTTGGTGATCCGGAACTCGAAGCGGTTCGGGTCGACGATTCCAATCGCGGGGGAGGGGTCGTAGATGTTGTTCGCCATCGCGGCGAGGACAACGATCGGAAACTCCAGGCCCTTCGCCTGGTGAATGGTCATGAGACGGACCGCATTGTCGTCGCGAACATCGGGCTCCGGGAGGGATGATCGACTTGAAGCAGTCTGGGCCTCGGCCGCGGCGACGAGGTAGTCGGGCAGACCGATGCCACCCTCGTCTTGAAACTGCTGCGCATGGGCGCGCAGCATTCGCACGCAGTCTGCATCGAAGGCCCCCCGAGGGGAAAAGGCCAGGGCCTCCATGATCCGGGTTCGCATGATGAGTTGGTCGATTACGGTGACGGGCTGCAGTGTCTCCAGGGTGCTGCGCAAGCTGTGCAGCAGGTGCAGGGCATCGGCAACGGGCCCGGTGAGTGGCTCGCCTTCGGCGCCCTCAGCCTGCTTCGCGAGACGCCATCGGCCGCCCGCTCGCCGGTAGTGCAGGAGGTCGATGTCGGTGCAGGCGAAGACCGGGCTCTTGAGGGCTGCCCACAGGTCGAGCTCGGCGGCTGGGTCATCGACAACGGTGAGCGCGGCGAGTAGACCCAGAAGTACTGGACGCTGGAAGACGAGGCCAGCATCGCCCGACCGGTACGGCACCCCTGCGTCGTCCATGGCATCAAGGAGCGCCGGGACTCCGGTTCTTGCCGGGTAGAGGACCGCGATGTCGCTGAATGTCGCTGCCCGCGTGTAGCCGCGGGTCTCGTCGGGCTGCGGCTCAGTGATGAGCCAGCGGTCGTTGACTGCGCGGCCGATCGCCTGCGCGACGAGTCGCGGCTCAAGCTTCGTTGAGTCCACCACGCCGGTCGCGCGAGAGCCGTCACCGTTGGGCGGCTGCTCCGGGTCGCGGAGCACCGTGACGGCGGGGCCGGGCTCTGCTGCCTCTGGCCGATGCCGCACATCGAGGTCGCGATAGGCCACCTGCCGGGCCCTGCCTCTCATGGCTGCGGCGAAGACCTGGTTCACCCATTCGATCACCGGGGCGACACTGCGGAAGTTCGTCGTCAACTCGAACACCGGGCCCAGCGCCCCCTCAGTGGGCCCGAACCCGGCCAAGGCGCCGGTATACGTGTCAATGTCAGCGCCTCGGAATGAATAGATCGCCTGCTTGGGGTCCCCCACAACAATGAGCCGACCCGGGAGTGGCTGCCCGCTCGGATCGAGGGGATCGGCCGTGATGAGGCGGACGAGCTCCCACTGGACGGGGTCGGTGTCCTGGAACTCGTCTACAAGGACGACGGGGTAGGCCACGTGGACAAGGACTCGGCATTCGCGGTCGTCGCGGATGAGATCGCGGGCACGCGACAGCAGTTCGTCGAAGGTCACGACACCGCTCCGTGTGCGGTCCTCGCGGTGCTGCCGCATGACAGGCCAGGCGGTGGCGAAGGCCGCGCGCATCGCGCTCTCGAGGGGAGCCAGCATGCATGCCTCGAAGGTCGGGATGAGTTCCTTCAGCAGGTCGCGCTGAGCCTTCGCGCCACCCGGGCCCCAGGCTGGCGCGGCACCCACGTTGCCCAGCTTGAAGACTGGATGGGTGCCATCGGTCGCGGCCCAGCAGGCGGCGAGCTCGGCAGGGTCGGCGTGACGCAGCATGGTGATGACCGGGGGGACTCGTTCTTCGAAGGCAACCATCAGCCTGTCAGCGGGGTCGCCACAATCAGCACGTGCGCCAAGCAGGAAGGACTCGAACTCATCGGCGGCCGCGGCGCACAGGTCATCGAGGTCCGCGCCGCCTTGGCTGAATGCCGCATCGTGCAGGCGCAGGCCCTGAGCATCGAGCCGCTGCAAGACGTCGAGCAGGTCGACGGGCGCGAGGCCGTAGGCGGCGAGCAACGACAGATCACGGGGATCGAGGGAGGCCTGGACGCGCTCGATGGCGAAGCGCACACGGGATCGTTCGTCGTCGGCTGCGTCGGCCCCGGTGGCCGGGGCGAACGCGAGCGGCAGCCGCGCGGAGAGGGCGTGGGTCCGCAGGATCCGTTGGGCAAAGGAATGGATCGTGCCGATGACCGCGGCATCAAGGTCTTGCAGCGCAGCGGAAAGCAGTTGGCGATTCGCTGGGGAGTCAGTGCCCTTGGCGAGGCGCTTGGTGACCTTCTCGCGCAGGCGGTGCCGAAGCTCGGCCCCGGCCCGGTCGGTAAACGTGATCGCCGCGATCGAGGTGATCGGCAGGGGCGCCGGGTCCGTCAGCGTGTTGATGATGCGCTCGACGAGGGTTGTCGATTTGCCGGTACCCGCGCCAGCCTCGATGAAGGCGCTCATGGACAGCAGTGTTGAAGCCGCGGTGCGGGCATCTTGATCGCGAAGTTCCCCAGCAGTGGTCATGCCTGCTCCTCCTCCTCCTCGGATTCGGCCTTGCCGCTGATGATGAGGGCGCGGCGCCCGAGGCGCTTGCAGACCGGGCAGTAGTCGCGGGAACCCTGCGGAGTGGGAGGAAATGAGCCGGTCTCTCCGGCGGTCTCGAGTCTGAGCAGGAGGTTTCGCAGGACGTTCTTGCGGTCGAGGTCGTGCCGAGGGGTCACGACCTCGGGATACTCGCCCGCGCCCGGAACGAAGATGAAGTGGACGTCAATGTGCTCTGCGTTGGGGTACAGCACCCGGGCGGCCGCGTCGTAGACGAGATCCTGAACCTTTTCCCGCTCGCGCTGGGTGCCGTCCTTCTCGGGCTTACCGAGTTTTTCCTCGAATCCCTGAGCGCGGTTGCTCTTGTAATCGACGACGCCGACCGACATCCCATCGTCGCTCAGGTCGATGCGGTCGATTGAACCGCGTAGCCGGACCACGACATCGTCGGTCACCCGGAACTCCACGATCGGATCGCCCTCGAACCCGAAGCCCTGCTCGGCGGCCGCAGGCGCGGTGGGCGGTGCGGCCCGGACCTCGGTTGCATCAACGTCGAGGAAGGCCGGAAGCGATGCCATCACCCGCTCGTAGCTCTTCTCCCAGGCGGGACGCCAGCCGGTGAGGCCCCTCGCGATCGCTGCATCGACCTTGAGGTTGATGATCTGACTCAGGTCGGTGAGGGCTGAGGCTGGCCAGGCCTGCCCCGCTGCAGGGAGGGTTCCCATAGTTCGGGATTGCTTGACGAACTCCTCGAACGCGGAGTGGAGGAGCGTGCCCATGTCGTTCGGCGCGATCGTCTCGAGGGTGTCGGCGAACTCATCGGTGGAGAACCGCAGGATCCGCTGCACGAAGAAGTGATAGGGGCAGTGGAGGAATTGTTCGATGGCCGAGGCAGAGAGGTCAATATCGTGAAGTGACCAGACACCGGCCTCGATGCCGAGATCCCCGAAATAGGGGCCCGGCGAGGGTGATGCCCACGCTGCGATGCTCGCGATGCGTGGGAGGAGCGCCGGATCGGGGATCGAACTCGACAGCGCAAGGCGTTCTGCGATGTCACCGGCAGCTATCGGGGCTGGTTCACGCGTGAGGGAGGCGCGCGTTGAGTACACCCGATCAGCACTGCCCGAGGGTAGATAGCGGCTCGGTAGCCCGACGGCGCGGCCAGGCAGCGCCCCCCGCGATAGCAGCGCTATGCAGAAGCCGGCAGACCCAGCGACGGCACGGACATCGCTCGCTGTGAAGCCTTCGATTTCGGATGAAGTCGGCAGGTCGTCGGGATTCCGGCGAAGGAGGAGTCGGGCAGCATCGGGCAGGAGTGGCTGCTCACCCCGAACCGGGGGCAGCAGGCCCTCGCTCGCGCCCACGAGAATGATCTGGTCGAACACGAGGGCGCGACTGCTCGAGACGGGACCGACATGAATCCCGGTCGATGACGCGCCGTGCCTACCGCGCCGTGCGGCCAGGGTGCGGTCGAGCATCTGGGCAGCGTCGGCCGCACTGGGCTGGGGCGCGTGGGCGCCGAGGCTGTCAATCGCTGGGAACTGCTCAAGGAGCAGGCCGCGCACCGCCTCGGCAGTTGCCGCATCTTCGGGGCGGACGGTCCACCAGACTCCATGTAGATGCAGGGCCTCGAGGGTGGACCACAGTCTGACTCCGAGCTCAGACCAGGTGGAGGCACTCGTGATCTCCGCGACGGCCAGATCGAGTGAGCGAATGAGCGCGGTAAGCGGCCGCACATGTGATTCGAGGCTGCCTGCGTGCCTGAGTTTGGCCTCATCGGAATCCTCAGTCTCACTCTCAGTCGCGTCCGGAGTGGCGATCGCATCGAGGTGGCCGAGCCACGTGCGGGCATCGCCGAACAGGCCCTCCTGACGGATGAGCGCCCTCGTCGGCCCTGACGAGACAGGTTCGGGACCGCCAGTCAGGTGCCCGAGCCCGAGCAGGCGCATAAGGAGCGGTCGAGTGATGCCGCTTCCATCCATCGTTCGTCCCGCGGCAAGGTCAGTCACTGCGAACAGACACCGGGCGACCGTTGATGAGCGAAGGGTCTGCCCTGTTGGACCGTGCCAGTCGATGCCCGCATCGTCGAGCGCTCGCTCGAGGAGTCGGGCGTATGGAAGATCGGTCGAGTAGAGGATGGCGAGGCTGCCGGGGCTCGAGCCCTTCGCGATGGCATCGGCCGCGCACCGCACGGCATACGAAGCCTCGGTCGCGGGATCGGGAAAATCTAGGACGCGGGCCGCGATGGGGGCAGCCAGAGGCGTGACCCTGATGTGAACGACGGGGGCATGTGCGGCGATTGCGTCGAGGACGACTCGGGTGGGCGCTGGCACCCGAGCCGACACGACCACGATCGACCCGAGCCAGCTCGCCAGCACCGGGTCTCCTGTTACCCGGGCAACCACCGCCGAAGATACGTCGTGCCACGTCGAAATCCCGAGGGCGCCACTCATGGCGCTGCGGGTGCGTGCAACGAATTCGATGGCGGCTCGCGCCGTCAGTGACACTCCGGCCGAATCCAGGTTCGACGACGTGTCGTCCACATCGCACCAGGTGAGCTCCTCGGAAAGCGAGGCAAGGAGGAGTGCAGTCTCGGGATGGTCGGCGGACGCTGACAGCGGGCCGGTGTCAGCGCGCAGGAGGCCCCCGACCACTGACGCCGCCAAGAGGGGATCAGTCGAGGCCGGGCTGATGAGGCCAACGCGCCGCGCCAACTCGGACATCAGCTCTGTGAGGGTGACCGCCCTCACGTTCACGACCCCGGATCCGGGTGCGCACGCCTCGGCAAGTTGGCGACGCAAGGCCCAAGCCTGGGCGGCCGAGTCGGTGACGAGCGTGACGGGGGCGAACGGATCAGGTGACTTCGCGGCTTGGATGGCCTCGCTCGCAGCGCGTTGGAGCGCGGCGTTGTCTGCAACGTCAACGATCTCTATTGCCCCCACGTTGGAACGTTATCCGGGCGGGCTGACATTCGCCGCGTATCCGGCCGGTTGAATGAGCCGGCCCATCCCGCTGTAACTGCGGGAGTACCAGGAGCCGGTGATGGGGCTGATTCGCACGCCCTTGCCGGGATCCACGGCGTCCACCATCTTGCCGCGGCCGATGTAGATGCCGACGTGATGCGCGCCGGCCCGAAAATAGAACACGAGGTCACCCGGCAGGGCGTCCCGATAGCGAACCCGCTTGACCTTGCGCCACTGGGAGTTTGAGCGATGCGGCAGATCGATGCCAGCTGCTTGCTTATAGACATAGGAGGTCAGCCCTGAACAGTCGAAGGCATCGGGGCCGGCGTGGCCGGCTCGGTAGCTATCGTCCACCTGAGCCCTCGCAAGCGCAACGATCCGCGCCCTGACCTGAGCGTCCGCCGAGTCTGAAGGCGGCACCGGGTTGGCCCGGGCGGATGTCAGTTGGGTGTCGGCAACGGCCGTGGCCGGCGTGACGCCTCCGGTGAGCACCGCGCCGGCGATTGCGGTTGCCGCGACGGTTCGTCCGGCGTGACGTCGAAGTGAAGAGCGGTTGGGGCTGCGCATTGAGAAGGCTCCTTGGGATTGTCTTGGCCGACCGAAGGACGGTACGTGCCTGCTACTTGGTAACGGTTTGATCACGACCGAATTTCGGACGCCCAATCGGGGACGTATGGGATGCCTCACAGCTCGGCACTCATGACGCATACGCAACAGCCATCACGTCCATGGTCGTTCGGTCAACTCGAGAGGCCGGCCTCGCATGGGTGGTTGGCGGTGAGGACTGCCGTTATGTTCGTTAGGGTTTGCGCGTGAGCGAGCCGCGAAAGACCTTGGCCAAGGGCCTCATCTTCGTCGGGGCAGCGACCCTCATCGGCAATGGCGCCGCCTACGGCCTTTCGATCATTGCGGCGCGCAAGCTCACGCAGGCTGAGTTTGGTGCACTCGGCGCTCTGCTCGGCATCCTCATCATCGTGTCGACCCTGAGCATCGCCATGCAGGTGGTCACCGCGAGGCGCGTCTCGACGGCGAAGGAAAACCGGCGCGAGGTCGAGGGCGAGGCTATTCGGCTGTCGATCACTATTGGCGCCTCGATCATGGCCCTCGGACTCCTTGCCGCGTGGCCCCTGTCGATCGCCTTCACCATCCCCTACGCCGCCGTGGCAATGGGGTTCGCATCGCTCGGCTTCGTAGTCCTTGGCACCGGGTCAATGGGCATCGCCCAGGGCCGCGAGGAGCATCTGCGATTCTCATTCGGCTTCATTGCGAACGGCTTCGGCAGGGCCGGGTTCGGGATCCTCTTCGTTCTTATCTTCCCGACCATTATCGGTGTCTCGGCGGGCCTCTTGGTCGGCTGCGCGATCGGCGCAATCGTCAGCTACCTCATTATTTGCCCCGGGACCTGGAGCCGCAGCCTTGCAAAGGGCGGGGCGGCCGAGTTCGGTCACGTCGCGCACGCGCTCATCGTGCTCTTCACCCTCACGAACATCGATGTCCTTCTCGCCCGCCTCTTCCTCACCGAGGATCAGTCGGGCGAGTACTCCGTCGGCGTCCTCCTTGCGAAGATCGCCTTCTTCCTGCCGAATGCCATCATCATCGTCCTCTTCCCAAAGATGACCTCCGGCGACTCGAGACGCACAGTCCTCGTCGCCACTGGCCTCACCGCGACCCTCGGCGTCATCATCACAACGTTCAGCCTGTTCTTTGGCACCCTCGTCATTCAGATCCTCGGTGGCGCCGACTACGTCGCCGAACTCGGCCCCGAGGCATGGCTCTTCGCCCTCGAGGGCTCGGCCTTTGCCCTCGTCCAGGTGCTGTTGTACGCGCGCCTAGCGTCGCAGGATCGCCGGGCAGTCGCCTCCGTCTGGATCGCGCTTGGAATCCTCGTTGCCGTGGTCGTGGGTTGGCGGCACGGGTCCGTCGCCGAGATCGTCACCACCGTGGTCGCTGTGTCGCTCGTGCTCACGGCGGCCGGGTTGCTCATGGACGTCCGGAACTCCGTCCGCTCAAATGGCGAGCGACGCGACCTCGTCCCCGGGAAGGACAACGAAACGGTTGTGCCGATCGAGGCCGCGGAGTAGCCGCCTCCTCGCAAAAGGTGAGAGACGCGAAAAGCGTGGTGCCGTCAGAGGGTGACGTTCGCGCGGACCCAGACGCTGAGGTGCTGCGCGCATTCATCGACGCTCTCGGTCCACGATGTCGCCGCCTCTGAACTGGCCTCATCGCTCACCTGCTTCACGATCGTGACGGGAATCCGGGCTGCCGCGGCCGCCCGCGCAATGGCATAGGCCTCCATATCGACGAGGTCAGCATGCTGCGCCAAGCGGTCGCGCGCGGCCGGGTCGGCGATGAACGCGTCACCCGTCGTGAGCGTGAGCCCGCTCGTCGCCACGTCAATGGGCTCACCGAAGTGCAACCCGGTGAGGCTGAAGAGCGCGGCATCGTCGAGATCGTGCTGCGTCACCCTCGCGATGACATGGCTGCCGGTGAGCCCCGGACGCAGCGCCCCCGCGGTGCCGAGGTTGATGAGGGAATGCGGCCGCTGCTCGCCGATGGTGGTGGCGACGGCGACGGCTGCATTCACCTTCCCCGCTCCTGTGACGAGAATTGGCAGGTTGAGGGGATGCAGATGTGTTGCCTCCTCCTCGAGCGCGACAACGAGCAGGGGTCGTTCCGGGGAGATTGAGCGGTGAAGGCGCATGGTGGAAACGCTACTCTGACGGGCGTGTCAAAAGCTGTGGGTGTTCCACGTCGGGGATTGCCCCGCGCTCGAATGATTGCGGCCGTGGCACTGCTCTGCGTCGCTGGCTGCTCGTCGCCGGCTGCACCGATGGACCTCACCCCGGTTCGCACTGACCTGGTGCCGAGGGGCGTCATTGAGCCCGGGGTGATGGTCGAACGGGTTGTCGACGGAGACACCATCCATGTCCGCATCAACGGAGACGACGTCACAGTGCGTCTCATCGGCATCGACACGCCCGAAACTGTCAAGCCGGACTCCCCGGTTGAGTGCTTTGGCCCGGAGTCGTCCGACTTTGCCAAGGAAGCCCTCACCGGGCAGAGCGTCACCCTAGAACTTGATGCATCCCAGGGCAATGAAGACCGATATGGGCGACTCCTCGCATACGTGTGGCGGGAGTCACCCGACGGCTCTTTGGCACTGTTCAACCTCGACGCCGTTTCTGGCGGCTACGCGCGCGAGCGGCAATACGGTTCGACGCCGTACGCATGGAAGGCAGAAATTTCCCGCGCAGGCCAGGCGGCGCAGTCCGCTGGCGCCGGACTGTGGGCGGCGTGCGAGTGACGAATCCGTGGGTTTCGGCGAGCCCGCGAACGCGAGGCTCGGCAGTGGCTGTCGTTTCGGCGGCCGTGCTTGTTGCAACCTTGCTCATCGGTATGGTGATCGGCCGGAGTTCTGCGAATGTCCCAGCTGTACCGACAGCCGTCACGCCCACCGTCGTGGTGCAAGAGCCAGACGATTCGCCGTTGCCGGTCGTTGGAGCGGTGATGCCCACTGAGCAGCCACTCGCTGTGTTCACGGGAGACCAGGCGCTCGCGAATGAACGTGGTCGAGCCGCCGGTTACCGGGTCGTCGACACCGATATTGATCGCCGGGCCCTCGCACAGCTGCTGGCAGAGACGTTTGACGTTGACGGCCCTGTCGTCACCGAAACGTCGGGTGACTGGCGCGTTGGTTCCGCGAACGGGCGGAGCATTGTCGTGAGTGGTGACGAGCAGGCATCGTGGCGGTTCTCCGACCCGACGGTAGGTGATCTGGGCCGGGTTCCCGCGCGCGAGGCTGCACTTGAGATGGCAAGGGGGCTGCTCGGCGATCTTGGCGTCGACCTCGCCGGGGTTGACTGGCAGGTCGATGCCGCGACTCCGCGTACGACCGTCATCGCGTGGCAGACGATCAAGGATCAGCGAACGCAGCTCGCCTGGCGCGTGAGTGTCGGAAGGCGCGGGGCGATTACTGAGGCGAGCGGGTTCGCCGGCACCCTACAGCCAGTACCCGGGTATCCGGTGCTCGGAGCGGCGGAGGCGGTTCGGCGTTCGGCTCAGCCCGGATGGTCGGTATTCGGCCCGACACCATTCGCGGAAGCACCCGCCGCGTCGGATGATTCATTTGAACCCGGTTCCCCATTCACGGCCACGCCCCCGACGCTGGCGGGGCGCCCGGTTGCAGTGGCGACCGTGCGCGAACTCGTCGCCACCGAGGCGGAGCTCGGGTTGGCAGAGTTCAGGCAGCCATCCGGCGAGATCCTCATCCTGCCGGCCTATCTCCTTACTGCCAACGACGGAAGCAGATGGTCGCTACTCGCCGTGAGCAACGACTACGTGAAATTCCAGCCCCCGACCCCCACCCCCGTCATTTCATCCAGTATCCGGTCCAACTGACCAAAAATATGTTCAGGTGACTGTGTTTTTGGTGATTTCATCCGCAGGGAGACCGGTGCCCTGTGCAAGATCTCGAATGGCCTGCGGATCCCTCCCAGCAGAGTGAGGTAGGGATGAGATGACCAGTTTCACAGTCATCTGACCAAAAAGTTGGTCAGATGAACCGGATACTGGATGAAATGACGGGGGAGGGGGACCGGTACGGTTATCCCTGTTCGTTCTTGTTGTGATGTTCGTTCTTGTTGTGATGTTCGTTGTTGTAGTGCTGTTTGTTTGGCGAGGTGGCAGAGCGGCCGAATGCAGGCGCCTTGAAAGCGCCCGAGGGGAAACTCTCCGGGGGTTCAAATCCCTCCCTCGCCGCAATGATCGATCCAGGGGCGTTGGCCCTTCTTATTGCCATCGACATTGTGATTGTCGCCGGTGGCTCTATCAGCATTGGGGCTGTCGCGCCCCGGTGTCCGGGCGGGTGGTTTGGGCGCGATCGAGGGCCGCTTCGATTGACCGCCCTCGATACCCCCCGCACCTATCGCACCCTTCGCGTCACGACCCTGACACGCCGGCTGCCCGAGCTTGGCAGCGTCTTTGGCGGCAAAAGCAAGGCCGCGCTCCCCGGCACGGATCGGACATCGATCCAGGCCTACCTGCGCGAGGTACGTCGCGCTGAGTGGGTGCACTGGATATCAAGCCTGACCGTCATTCCGCTGTGGTGGTTCAACCCTTGGTGGCTGGCGCTCGGCTTCACAGTGGTCGTCGTGGGGGGCAACGCATTGTTCATGATCGTCCTGCGCCACAATCGACTCCGACTACTGAGGATCCTAAAGCGAGGCTGACGTGACGACATATGGCGTGAATTCGATGGTGGCACCACTGACAAGGGTTGCCGTGCGTCCGCCGTCGCTTCGCGGTGACTACGCCATGGCCCACTGGGCTCAACCCCTTGACGGTGAGCTCCTCCTCGAGCAGCATGCCGCTTTCGTTGCGCTCCTTGAGCGACTCGGGTGCGGTGTCGAGGTGCTCCCGCCGACCGACGACATGCCAGACGCCTGCTTCACCTACGACCCGGCGTTCGTCATTCCCTCGGGCGTTATCGAGCTTCGCGGGGCCAAGGCCGTGCGCGCTGGTGAGCCACCACTGCTGACTGCCGACCTCGAAGCGCTTGGGGTCCCGGTCGTCGGCAGGCTCAGTGGACAGGCGACCGCTGATGGCGGCGACATGTTCTGGCTCGATTCGTCGACGCTTGCTGTCGGACGCTCATATCGGACGAATCAAGCGGCGATCGACCAGCTGCGACCGATGCTTTCAGCCGATGGCGTGAGCATCGAGGTGTTCGACCTGCCGCACGATCTCGGTCCCGAATTCTGCCTGCACCTCATGTCGGTGATCTCGCCGGTGCGCGAGGATCTCGCAGTCGTCTTCGAGCGGCTCGCGCCTGTCGCGCTCCTGCAGGCACTCGCTGTCCGCGGCATCGACTACGTCTGCGTGCCGGACGAGGACTACCTCTCACTCGGCTGCAATGTGCTCACCGTGCGCCCCGGAGTCGTCATCATGGCCGAGGGCAATGACGCGACGGCTGCTCTGCTGCGTAACCGCGGCGTCGAGGTGCATTTCTATGAGGCGAGTGAGATCAACAAGGGCGAGGGCGGCCCGACCTGCCTGACTCGCCCCATCAAGCGGGGCTAAGAACGCACGCGCTCGGACTTGGGGTCGTAGGGACCACCGAGCTGCACCCGCACGCCCACGACCTTGCCGCCGATGTTTACCTGCCAGGTGCCGTCGCTGATCCAGTCTGGAGTGACGACCGAACCGTCGGGGCGCCACACGTATGCGAGCCCCACGCAGGAGCCGATCGTCGCGCCGAATGCCGCCGATGTGACCTGCCCGGCACCCACGCCGTCGCGTAGCAGCAGCTCGCCACCCCACATCATGGGGTCGGCTTCGTCAAGGATGAATGACACAAGCCGGCGCCTGACCCCGGCAGCCTTGGCTGCCTCGACAGCGCTGCGGCCAAGGAAATCGATGTCGGTTGTGAGCTTCGTCGCGAACAGCAACCCCGCCTCGACCGGCCCATAATCGGGATTGAGCTCGGTGCCAAAGGCCCGATACCCCTTCTCGAGGCGTAGAGCGTTGATCGCGTAGTAGCCGGCGTTCGCGAGGCCGAACGCGCGCCCGGCTTCGGTGAGGAGTTCGAACACCCCGACCGCGAACTCGGCCGGGACGGTGAGCTCCCAGCCAAGCTCGCCGACATAGGTGATCCGAGTGGCGCGCACGGTGCTCATCCCGAGGTCGATATCACGGCTCGTGGCGAACGGGAAGGCCTCGGTGCTGAGGTCGGCGCTCGACAGTGATTGGAGAAGGTCGCGCGAGCGCGGGCCCATAACGCCGAAAACTGCCGAGGCGCCCGTGACGTCGGTGACGCTCACCTGCTGCTCCGGGCCGATATGGCGCGAGATCCAGTCGCGGTCACGATTCACGGACGCCGAACCCGTGACCCACAGGTACTCGTCATGGGTGATTCGAGTGACCGTGACGTCGGCCTCGTAGGTGCCGCGCTCGTTGAGCACCCCGGTGTAGACGGCGCGCCCGACGACACCGTCGATGTCAGCCGTGCACAGCCACTGGAGTAGCTCGGTTGCGTCGCGCCCGGACACGAGCAGCTTGCCGAACGATGTTTGCTCGAAGATTGCCACAGCGCTGCGGGTGGCCCGCTGCTCGGCATCGACCCATGGGATCCAGTTCTGCTTGCCCCACGAGTAGGCGATGGCCGGGCTCTCACCCTGCGGCGCAAAGAAGTTCGGACGCTCCCAGCCCATCCGCGACCCGAAGGAAGCGCCGGCGGTCTCGACCAGGTGGTGCACGGGCGAGCGCCGGAAGGGCCGCGCGGTCTGGAACTCGCGATTGGGCCACGGGACGGAGTAGTGCAGGCCGAGGACCTCGCCGACGCGGGCTCGGAGCCACTGGTTGTTGCCGTTGAAGGGCGCAAACCGCCTGATGTCGACACCGACGAGGTCTGAGGGAGGCTCACCACCCACGATCCACTGGGCCAAGGCTCGCCCGGCGCCACCAGCTGATGCGATTCCGACCGAGTTGAAGCCGGCGCCGACGAAGAGATTTCGGACCTCCGGCGACCGTCCGAGGATGAACTGGTTGTCGGGGGTGAAGCTTTCCGGGCCGTTGTAGAACTTCTTGATGCCGGTCTGCTGAAGCACCGGTACCCGATGCAGTGCGCTCTCCATGAGGATCTCGAAGTGCTCCCAGTCCTCGTCGAGCAGTTGGAACTCGAAGGGGTGCGGGAGCCGGTCAGGGGAGACCCAGGGCTTCGCGACCGGCTCGAATCCGCCGACGACGAGTCCGCCGACCTCCTCCTTCATATAGGTGTAGCCGTCGGGGTCGCGCAGGATCGGCATCATCCGGTCGATCCCGGTGATCTGGTCGGTCACGACGTAGAAGTGCTCGGCGGAGTGCAGGGGCACGTTCACGCCGGCCATGGCGCCGATGGCCTTGGCCCACTGCCCGGCACAGTTCACGACGATGTCGGTCTCGATGTCACCCTGATCAGTGCGTACTCCGGTGACGACCCCGCCGGCCATCGTCATCCCGATAACCCGGGTCCGCTCGAAGATCCGGACCCCAAGCTGGCGCGCGCCCTTCGCAAGCGACTGCGTGACGTCGGTGGGATTCGCCGTGCCGTCGCGAGGCAGCCAGATGGCGCCCTGCAGGTCGCCCGTCTCGAGAATCGGGACCCGCTCGAGGGCCTGCGCGGGCGTGAGGATCTCGCACTCGAGGTCGAAGGCCTCAGCGGCCGCGGCGGTGCGCAACAGCTGCACCATCCGCTCGGGCGTGCGAGCGACCGTGACCCCGCCGCACTCCTTATAGCCGGTAGCAAGTCCGGTCTCGGTCTCGAGCGATTGATAGAGCGACGCGGAATACTGGACGAGCCGGGTGCCACTCTCGGAGGCACGGAGTTGACCGACGAGTCCGGCGGCATGCCAGGTGGTGCCGCAGGATAATTGACCTTGCTCGAGAAGCACGACATCGGTCCAGCCGAGGTGGGCGAGGTGGTACGCGACGCTGGCGCCGACGATGCCGCCACCAATGACGACGACGCGGGCGCGGTCTGGGAGATTGGTCACCTCCAAACTCTACGAGATAGCACCCATCTCAGAGTCCGAGGTCGCTCAATCCTGGATGCTCGTCCGGGCGCCGGCCGAGGGGCCAATGGAACACCCGGTCCTGCGTAGCGATGGGGAGATCGTTGATGCTGGCGAACCTGCGTTGCATGTATCCGAGGTCGTTGAACTCCCAGTTCTCGTTCCCGTAGCTGCGAAACCACTGGCCGGACCCGTCGTGCCACTCATATGCGAAGCGGACGGCGATTCGGTTTCCGTCGAATGCCCACAGCTCCTTGATGAGCCGG
The DNA here is from genome assembly GCA_040398845.1 of Candidatus Nanopelagicales bacterium. Taxonomy (GTDB): domain Bacteria; phylum Actinomycetota; class Actinomycetes; order S36-B12; family S36-B12; genus WLND01. The sequence continues at coordinate 100,959 of JBBATH010000006.1, forward strand.
TAGTCGAGTTCACGGGACCATTTGCGGGTGAGGGAGGCATGGACCTCGCTCCGTCCTCGTGGGAACTCGGAGCGGTTTCGCCAGATTGTGTCCTCGGTGTAGACCTGAACGACCCGATCAGGGTCACGTGAGTTCCAGGCATCCTCAGCCATTCGCACCTTTTGTGCGGCGGACTCGCGATCGAATGGCGGAGTTGGGTGCTTGGCTTCCATTTGGGCTCCGACAATGTTGGCCACGGGCGGGTCGGATCACCTGAGTGATCCGACCCGCACGCTGGGGGGTTACGGGATCGCTACGCCCAGCACGAGGAGCACTGGAATGAGGAAGAAGGTGAAGATGGCGGTGATCATGAGGATGATGCCGAGCACCTTGGGCTTCATCTTGCCGTAGGTCGTCAGGGCGATACTGAGGAACGCGATGACCCACCAGATGAGGATGAGGGTGAAGGTGGTGCTCCCGGAGAAGAAGTTCAGCCAGGCGAGCGGCAGGATCGCCGTGGGAATGGCAAGGTTGCCGACGACCCGCAGGTCGAGATCGAGGATCTCGGTGAGACCGAGGGCGAGGAAGAAGAGGCCATAGAACGCGATGAGGCCGGCGAGCAGGAGCGATGGATCTGCATCGATCGGTCGCGCCGCAGTGATGTAGATGCCGACGATCAGGTCGACGATACCGGCGACAAGAGCGATCCAGCCCGCCGAGACGATCGGGCTCTTCTTCCCTTCTGCTGCATTGGCTCCGATGCCGAGGAAGAACATGGCCTGGACGAAGACTGCCAAACCAGTGATAACAAACACCATTGTGATCGGGGGCACTGGGTGCTCCTCTCATGAAATGGTCGAATCTTTCCGATCCGACACAGGTAATTCACGAAAGTAGAGAGGTAAGTGCTGGGCGTCAATGACATTGGTGACATTTCTTTGGCGGATCGTAAAAAAATCAACAAAAAACGGAGAAATCATTGATTTCTCAGTCGAAAACTCCGATCGAGTTATGACGAACGCGTCAAGCCAGTTACAGTGGTGGCTCGAAGGTCCAAGGCAACCCGAGACTCGGATCCAGCCGTTACCGTGATGACGCCGGTGGTGTTGATTGCTCCAACCCGAGCGGCGGCGAGCCCTGCTTCGTGGAACACCTCGATGCAGGAATCTGTCGTGCCGGAATCGCAAGTGAGGAGGAATCCGAAGCAGGGGAAGCAGTTGCACCAACCGGCGAGCGGCACCCCCGGCGGGGTGGGCAGGACCTCGAGATCGATGTCGGCGCCGAACGAGCCCCATTCGAGCAGCATCGCCAGCGAACCGAAGAGCCCCGCCATGCTGATGTCCTTTGCGGATGCGGCCAAGCCGGATTCGGCGATGTGCGCAAGGAGGCGGACGTCGTCGCCGAGGCGGGCCCCGCGTTCGGCAAAGGAGGCGAAGAACGGAAAGTCTTCACGCATGGTGCCTTCAGTGCAGGCGGCGACGACGAGGTCTTGGCCATCTGCGACGTTGGTGGTGGACAGGACATGGTTGGTGTGTCCGAGGGCGAAAGCCGAGACCGAGGGCGGTCCTTGGGTGATGGTGAGATGCCCACCGACGATCGGGACCCGATAGAGGTCGGCTGCGTACCGCATCCCGTCGAGAACCTCCCGGGCTACCGCCTCGTCGGCCACGATTGTGTCGACGATGGCATCGGGGATCGCACCCATGGCCGCGACATCGTTGACGTTCGCAAGAATTGCGGCGATCCCAGCCCCGCGGGGATCTGCCTTGACGAACGGTGCCCAGAGCGCCTCACCGCAGACGATGGCGGTTGTTCCGCCGATGGCTACGGCAGCGCCGTCGTCGCCCGGACCCTCGAGGAATCCAGATGGCCCGATCGCGTCACTCACCATCCCGATGGAACGCTTCGCCTCGATTGAGGGGTTGGCCGCAACAGCAGCGACGAGTTCGTCGAGTTGCTCGGCGGCACTTCTCCCTTCGTGCATGGGTTGCTCCGATCTGGGCATCAGTACCGCCGGGATGAGTGACTCGGGCTGAAGTGCCGAGGTGTCGATTCAACCGTACGTTTAAGGAATCGGTCCGAGTGAATGCCGGGGTCCGGCTAAAGGGTGTCGTAAAGTGAATTCCTGCGTAGTATAAGAGACATGACGCCGGACTTCCTGGGGCTCCCAGACCTGCCTCAAAAGCCGCGCACTCGGGGGATGACTCATGTGCTTGATAAGGGGATCCCTGTCGGCGCGATGGCCGACCACCTTGAATCGCACGTGGACTTCGTGGATGTGTGGAAGTTTGGGTGGGGAACGGCCTATGCCGAGCGGCATCTGGCGAAGAAAATCGAACTACTGCGAAGCCACGGCGTGACCGCGTGCTTGGGCGGGACCCTCCTTGAAATCGCCTGGGCGCAAGGGAAGTCCGATGCCTGCCTAGATTGGGCGGCGGGGGTCGGGTTCGAGGGCGTTGAGGTGTCGCGTGGGACGGTACCGATGGGCACCGACGAGAAGCAGGAGCTCATCGCTGTCGCCGCGCAGCGCTTCACTGTCTTCGCCGAGACGGGCTACAAGAGTGCGGATCGAATCCTGCTCGCGGCCGAATGGCACCAAGAGATCACGGGGGATCTCGACGCTGGCGCTCGGTTTATCGTCGCCGAGGGGCGCGAAAGCGGCACCGTCGGTGTCTACGATGCCGACGGCAAACCCCGGCCCGACATCATCGACGCTGCCATCCGCGGTGCTGGGCTCGCACGAACGTTCTTTGAGGCGCCTCGCAAGGACCAGCAGGCATGGTTCATCAATATGCACGGACCAGAGGTGAACCTGGGCAACGTGGCCCCCGATGACCTTCTTCCGCTACAGACCCTGCGCCTCGGCCTGCGCGCGGATACAGCGCTGAGAAACCTCGCGGAGCAGGTCGCCTTCGGTCGCCAGACGTGACGATCCAGGGGCGCGATCGCTTGCGCGAGATGTCGAACGTGGTGCCGAGTGCCTATCGTGGGGTTGCTGTCACCTCGGTCGAGGGCCCGCTCACCCATGCATCGATCATCGAATACTTCACCGGACGGGAGATTTACCGTCGCACCCGGTTTATCGTCGCTCGCGAGCCCGGGGTCGGAACGTGGATCCTCGCGGTCGAGCGTGCCGATCCGAGCCCGCTCTTCTCGGCCGCGATAAGCGTCGAGGTGCTCGCCGAGCCGAGCGAGTGCGCCTACGTCATCGAAACCGAGATCGATACGGCGGTCCCATCGAACCTCGCCCGGGTGGCGATCACCAAGGCACCGGCGGCGAAGGCTGTCGTGGTCGAGGGTCGCTACGCGCACGTGAACTTCATCCTCAACGCTGCGCCCTTGTCGATTCGCGTCACGGAGGTCACCCCGCCCTTCCCGGCCAAGCTATTCGATCAAGTGTGCCGACTCCTCGACGTCGCTGAGGATCTGGTGCCGATGGTGGCGCACCTTGATGCGGTGACCTTCGACGAACTCGCGAAGCAGGCGCCGACCGAGGAATACCTCCTGCCGTGCCGAGGGTCGGACGTCGGCATCGAGGGCGCTGAAGTGGCCTACCTCGATGAGCGGCCAACTCGCGCCGACTGGATCCTGCTCGGATGCGATCGCTCGCTAGAGATCCATGAGTGGTTCTACGGTGACCGGGCGCCGAACGTGTCGATGTGCCCACGCAAGCGCCCCGACGACCTCAGCGGGCCCTCGCTCGTGAAGTGCTGCCTCATCGAGACATCGATCGACGTTGAAGGGGGCCGGGTCGTCGTGCCCTGGGGTGCCTCCTTGGATCAGGTCAGGGAGGGCTTGAGGGAGCTGGCTCGATATTGGGAGCCAACGTGGGCACCCGTCTGACGGACTCGCTCATCTACCGTCACTCCTGGACGACCCCGGCCCTGGACTCCATCTTCGAGGAAGCCAACCGCCTCCAGTCATGGCTTGACATCCTCGTTGCTCTCGCCAAAGCGCAGGAGGAGTCCGGCATCGTGCCACCGGGCGTTTGCGAATCAATGCGTGACGCTGCCAAGGCCGAGAACCTCGACCTTGAATCCATCGCCGAAGAGACTCGTCGCACATCGCACTCGACCCTCGGACTCATCCACGGACTGCAACGGTTGGTGCCGGCGGAGTTCCGCGAATTCGTGTACTACGGCGCCACCGTGCAGGATCTCACGGACACCTGGTTCGGCATCGCGATGCGCGATACCGGTGCGATTGTCCGGGCCGATCTCGTCAGGCTCGAGCAGGCGTCCATCAGGCTCGCCCGCACCCACCGCGACACCCCGATGCCGGGCCGCACGCATGGGCAGCCAGGAACTCCGATCACCTTCGGATTCAAGGCGGCGACCTGGGCGGATGAGGTGGCCAGAGGGATTGAACGACTCGATGAGTCGGGCAGGCGCTGGGCGGTCGGCCAGCTCGCCGGCTCCACCGGCGGCCTCGCGTTCTTCGGGGAGCAAGGCACGCGCGTCCGTGCCCGCTTCTGTGAGTTGCTTGGCCTAGCGGATCCCGGAATGTCGTGGACGTCGACCAGGGATCGCGTTGCCGAATTCGGAACCGTGATGGCCATGGCGTCGTCGACGCTCGCGCGCATTGGCAATGAAATCTACGAACTCCAGCGCCCTGAAATTGGTGAGCTCGGCGAGCCGCGAAATGAGGCAGCCGTTGGCAGTATCACGATGCCGCACAAGCGCAATCCTGAATTCAGCGAGCACCTTGACACCCTCGCCCGGATCGCTCGCGCCGCGTCCGGCGTCCTCACCGAGGGGATGGTCGCGAGCCATGAGCGTGACGGAAGGGCATGGAAGGCCGAATGGGTGATGCTTCCGGAGGTGGCGCTCACCACGGGGACCGCAGCCGCCCTTGCAGCCACCCTCGTCGAGGGCCTCGAGGTGAACGCGGCCACCATGCTGGCCAATGTGCGCGCGTCGGGCACGTCAGGGACCGAGGCAACACTTGTTGCCCTCTCGTCTCGAATCGGAAAGCACCGAGCTCAGGCGCTTCTCCAGGAAACACTTGTGAGCCTGCGCGGAGACGAGGATGCCAGCGAAGTTGCCGCGCTCATCGCGGCAGCGACCGGCGACGAGCAGGACCTGATTCTGAGCTGGATGGAATCACCGGCGACGACCGGAGCGCTCATCGACGTCTTCCTCGCTGGGATCGAGGACCGCGCGCGATGAACCCGACTCAGCGCTACCCCCGCTTCCCGCTCGGGGTCCGTCCGACGCCACTTCACCGAGCCATCCGGCTTCGGGACGATGCCTCGATCCTTCTCAAGCGCGACGATCTCACCGGGTTCGGCCTCGCGGGCAACAAGGCGAGGCCACTTGAATTCCTTATGGCGGACGCCCTTGCCCGAGGGTGCGACGTGGTCGTGACCGGTGGCGCGTCTTCATCCAATTTCATAGGCGCCTGCGCCCACGCGGCCTTCATCGCGGGCGTGGGCTGCGAGGTACTTGTCGCCGGCGAACTTGCATCGTCCATGCCGCTCCAGCTTGCCCAGGCCTGCGGCGCTTCGGTTCGTTTGGCCGAGTGCGATCGCAGTGCCGTCGATGAGGTTATCGAAAGGCGAGCGAGTGAATTCGAGTCGAAGGGCCGGCATCCGTATGCCGTTCCGCGAGGAGGCGCGACCGCGATCGGGGCCTTGGGCTTCGCCGACGCCGCGATTGAAGTCCGCGGGCAACTCGGTGACCTCGACATCGATCCAAACCTTGCCACGATTGTCCTGCCGGTTGGGTCCGGTGCCTCGCTTGCAGGCTTCATGGCAGGTACTGCGGCGATGGGGCTCGACTGGCGCGTGGTGGGGGTGTCCGTGAGCCGACCACCAGCCCAGATGGAAGCCCAGGTCATGAACCTCTCGAACGACTGCTCCGCTCTCATGGAAACGAGTCCAGCGTCATCGGGTGCATTCACGCTCGTCGACCGCACGGGGGTTGACATTGCGCACGACGGTAACCGGAGAGGCGCCCGATTGATGCGAGAGTCTGAAGGCATCCTTCTCGATTCACACTACGGAATCCCGGCTTTCGAAGTCGCAATGGAACTCCATGCCACCGATCGTGAGCCGGTGGTGCTTTGGCAGACCGGAGGACTACCGGCGGCTATCGAGTCCCTCAACGTCAGCGTCAGTGATTCGCTCGTGATGGGCCGGTCATGACGAGGGAGCTCGATGATCTCGCGGCGGCAGGGTACGCGTGGGAGATCGCCGATGCGCCGGTGCTTCACGATGCCCTGAACCTCGCCGACCTCGAGCACGCGCTCGAGTTGAGGGCGGTCGGAGCCCTCACCGACGCCGATGCGGTCACCCTGATTCGCGGACTCCTCCTGTTGCATGGCATCCCCTACGAAGAGGTCGGATACGACCCTGCGCTTGGGGAACTGGTGACCTCACGGGAGGCATACCTCGACGACAAGATCGGCGAGGTGGCCGGATACCTCCGGGCGGGCCGAACCCGGCGCGAGGCGGTTCGCACCGCCTTTCGGATCGTGGTGCGCCGCCGGGTGCTCGATCTCGTCGTTGATGCCTGCGAGCTCGCGACCTCCGTGTGCGACCGCAGTGAAGAGCATGCGCGAACCCTCATGCCCGATTACACCTACCTGCAGCCCGCGCAGGCATCGACCTTCGGCCACTACCTGCTGTCTTTCGCTGACCCGGTGTTGCGCGACGCCCAGCGCCTCATGACGGAGTACGCGAACGTCAATCAGAGCCCGGCCGGATCAGGGGCGGCGAACGGATCCCCATTGATCAAGGACCGTGAGGCGGCCGCCGAGGCCCTCGGCTTCAATGCTGCGGCGGAGCACATCCGTGATGCGATGTGGCAGACCGATCCCTTTTCGCACGTGCTCTTTCTCGCGACGTCACTGGTGCTCGCCGAGGACCGACTTGCAGAGGACCTCGAGATTTTCGCCAGCCGTGAGTTCGACTTCGTTGCCCTGGCCGACAACGCCGTCCGCCCGAGCGTGCTCATGCCGCAGAAGCGAAACCCCTACGCCCTCACCGTCGTGCGGGGCTCCGCGGGGATCATGATCGGGCGGCTCACCGGCCAGCTCGCGCTCGCCAAGGCCCCGTCGGCGCGCAGCGACACGTTCATCTACGCCTACGGTGAGGTGCCGCGTGCCCTCGATCTTGCCGGGCGCGTCACGAGACTTCTGGGCAGCGTGATCGCCGGACTGACGGTGAACGAGACCAAGATGTCCGAGGCCCTCGATGGTGGTCGTACCGAGGCAGCGGATCTTGCAACCGTCGTAATGCAGCGATGCGAACTCGACTACCACCGTGCCCATGACTTGGTCGCGCAGGCAATCGCGCGAACCCCGGACGGTGCCAGCGTCGCTGACAGTCTCACCGAGTCATTGATCGACATCGGGATCGATCCAATGTTGATTACCGACTCGGATATGGCAGGGGTCCTGGATCCTTCAGCGCTCGTCGAGAGCCGCAATTCACTCGGCGGGAGCGCCTATGCCTCGATCATGTCGATGTCGGCCAGGCGCCGCACGATCGCGGGACTACTCCGCGGGCAAGCGTTGGCCGAACGTGCGCGCATCGAGGAGTGCGAGTCATCAGTCGTTGAACGTGCACGCGCAGCGTCCATGTCGTGAACCATCAATCGCCTGAACAAGGAGTCCAGAAATGTCAGTAGCCCAGCGTGAATTGCCGACCGAAGCGAACATCATCAACCTCGGTCTCCCCCTGTTCGCCGAGGCCGTTCGCGAGCAGGGGGCAACGGTGACCCATGTCGACTGGGGCGTGCCTTCGGGGAGTGAACCTGAGGTAGTCGCTGCCCTCACGCGTGCTTACGGCGTCCGATCGGTGGCCTTCGATGTCGCGAACGCTGAGGTCATCGTGAGGCTGGATAAGGCGTCACCCATGCTCACCGCGGTTGCGCCCGCCGGGGAGGTCATCCCCCGCCTCGGGGATCGCATGCTCCTGCACGCGGGCCCGCCAATCGAGTACGGGTCTGTGTGCGACCCTCTGCGGCGCTCGATGCGCGCCGCCGTCGTTGCTGAGGGGTGGGCACTCGATGTCGAAAGTGCCGAATCCCTCCTTGCATCCGGCACGGTTCTCCTCGGGGCTGCGAACGACCATGACACGGTGGTACCGATGGCCACTGCCCTCGGTCCGACAACGCCGGTCTGGGTTGCTGATAATCACGAGGCAGGTACGCGCGGGTTCGCTCCGGTCAACCAGGGCCCAGGGGAGGTGCCGTGGTTTGGCCGGGAAACCCCGGCAGCGGTGGCCCGGCTCATTTTCCTGCGCGATGTAGCCCAGCCCCGCCTTGCGAAGATCCTCGAGGGTCTCGCTGAGTCGAAGGGTCCGCTTGACATCATGTCGATGGCCGCTCAGGGCGTTCAGATGGGCGACGACGTCCATATGCGAACGCAGGCAACGACGAACCTCCTCGTTCGGGAGATGCTCCCGTTCATCGCTGCACTTGGCGATGACGCTGGGTCCTTGGAGTTCGCGGATTACCTCTCGAAGAACCACCTGTTCTACCTCACGATTGCCATGGCTGCTGCGAAGTCGCTCACCCTCTCCGCCCAACAGGTGCCGGGATCGACAGTGGTGACCACAATGGCGCGCAATGGCACAACCTTCGGTGTGAAGATCGGAGCCTCGCAGGTGTGGCACATCACCGATGCACCGCCGGTTGCTGATGCCCTCTACTACGCGGGATTCAGTGATCGGGATGCTGCGCTCGACATCGGAGACAGCGCGGTGCTTGAACTTGTGGGCCTCGGCGGTGCCGCCGCGGCCGGCTCCCCGGCTGTGGCAGCGTTCCTCGGTGGATCGATGGCTGATGCCGCTCGGGCCACGGATGAGATGACCCGGGTGTGCCTTGCGGACAGCACCAGGTTCAAGATCCCCGTGCAAGGGTTCCGCGGGACGCCATTTGCAGTCGACGTCCGCAAGGTGGTCGAGACTGGCATCCGACCCAAGGTGACCACGGGGATCCTCCACCGCTCATCCGGCGGAGGACAGATCGGCGCAGGTGTGGCCACGGCTCCCATCGAGGGGTTCCGTGCCGGGCTCTTCGCCCTTGATGATGACGGCGCCGTGATGTGAGGCCACCGCCCGATATCGGACGCGCGGTCAAGGAGATCGTCGCAAAGGACGGGCAGGGCGAGGTCATTGCGGTCTTCTCGCGCGCGAGTTACGTCGGGATAGATGCCACCATCGTTGCCCTGCTGTCGACCTCCGAGGCAAGTGGTCCGCTGCACGCCCGGGTCCAGAACCCACCAAAGGTCAGGCTCGGTGATCGGGCGGTCGTCGCCGGTGGTCGCCTATACATCGGGGGCGGGCTGGTGGATCTGCCATCCCTCTGCTGGGAGCCCGAACCACTGCCGAGTGGCGCACCGATCGCGGGCATTCTCGGAGATCTCCTTATGCACGAACCGGTTCTCGACCTTGGTTCGGCTGGCGGCGGCTCGCTCGCGACGTCACTTGAGCGTGCCTTGGATCGAGGAGGGATCGGGGAGGCTTGCCAGGGGATTTTTGGGCGCGGCGCCGGCCTGACCCCGTCCGGAGATGACGTGGCCGCAGGACTCTTGCTGGCCGACGCGCTCCATGGCCTGAGCGATGACGCGACGCGACTCGCGATCGTTGCTGATGCTCCAACCCACGCGATCTCCCGTGCCTTTCTCGCCGAGGCGGCCCGTGGCCAGTCGATCGAGCCAATGCACCGGCTCCTCGCAGCCTGCGCACTGCGGGACCTACCAGCCGCCAATAGTGCCCGAACTGAACTCGCGGCGATCGGGCATACGTCAGGATTGGATCTCGCCTACGGGGCGCTCGTCGGGTTCAGGCATGCTGCGGATGTGGCGGCCGCCGCGCGTCCTGCACGCCTGATGACAAGCAGGGCGCTGGCCCAGATCACCGCGTAGATCGACACGATGATGTAGCCGAACGTCTCAAAATGTGCGCTGAGCGAAGCAACCGGGGCCAGCAGCGTCAAGCCGGCCTCACGGACGAGAACCTCCGAGAGGTACACGACTCCGATGATGGTGGCGATGGCCGCGGTGACGGCGGTCATGACGAGGTTGAGACCGATGCGCTGCTGCGTTGCGTCGGTGGTTGATGAGTACACGTGGACCATGGCGATCGAGTCGATGGTGTCGAAGAGGCTCATGCCGGCGGCAAAGAGAAGCGGTAGGGCGATGAGCGCTCCGAATGGAAGTGCCCCGCTTGAGGCACCCTCCGCCGAGAGGCTGAGGAGAGCCACCTCGGAGGCCGTCTCGAGCCCGAGGCCGAAGAGGAAGCCGATGGGCAGCATCTGCCAACTGGACCGAAGATTTTGGTTGAGCCGTGCGCCGAGGAGGCGAGACATCGGTCCGCCCTGTCGAATTTGATCCTTCGCGTCGGCGTCGGTCAACGTGCCATCGCGAAGGCCCCTGTTCGTCCGCAAGAGTTGACCGAGCACCCGGAAGTTGAACCACGCGACGATGAGAAGGAAGGCGGCGGCGGCGAAGGTTCCGATCCGACCGCCGATGTCCTGGAACAGCTCCATGCCCTGACCGCTGAGGGCCCCCGCTGTGAGCCCCACGACGAGGCACAAGATCAGCACCACGGCCGAATGCCCGAGTGCGAAGAATAAGCCGAGCGCGAACGGCCGCCGACCGTTGTTCACCATGAGTCGAGCGCTGTCGTCAATGGCGGCGATGTGGTCGGCATCGAAGGCGTGACGGATTCCGAGCACGTAGGCGATGACGCCGATGCCCACGTAGGCAGACCCTGCCGGCAAGGTGCGCGCGTATCCGAGGTAGAGCGCCCAGCCGGCGGCATTGAGAAGAAGAACGGCCCCGGCAATGAGGATGAGTGTTCTCTTGGAGCGACCGGGCATGCGGTGAAGGCTACCCGCGAGCGGATCTGCTGTCATGTACCTTGATGAATGTTCATCGTAGGTTGATGAACGCGGCCACTGACCACGGAACAGTATCTGGAGGGAGGCCCGATGGCCGATGACCGATTGGTCACTGCTCGATGGGCGGGCGGTTATCAGGTCGACGTGCAGGCGGGAGTGTTCGACCTGCGCGTCGATGAGCCGGAGCGAGTTGGCGGCACGAATACTGGACCGCAGCCGACGGACCTGCTTTTGAGCGCTGTCGCATCGTGTTTCGTGTTGTCGTTGGCGTATGCGGCGGCGAAGCGCGACATCGTGGTCGAGAGCATCGGGGTTGACGTCACGGGCACCTACGAGGGTCCGCGCTTCTCTGCGATGCGCATAGAAGTCGACATCGTCGCCCCGGATGATGTCGCTGCCGCGCTCATCGCGGCAGCGGAGCGGGTCTGCTACGTCACGAACACTCTCAAGCGCCCACCGGAAATCACCGTGGTGAACCGGGGAGCCAGCTAGCCGCGCGTGCGCGCCGCCGAACGTGCGCGTAACTGCCGTGAAACCTCCCTGAACGGGGGATTTCACGACAGTTACGCGCATGCTGGAGAAATTGTTGGGCTAGCCGTTGCGGAGGGCGACCCACAGCAATTCGGCTGGCTTCTTGCTGTGGTTTCGCCAGTGGTGCGGAACATCGCCGTTGAAGTGAAGTGAATCGCCGGGGCCCATGGTGAGTTCCTGCTCACCGACCGTGAACTGCACCCTGCCGCTCAGCACGAAGACCAACTCCTCACCTGGGTGCTTGAGTAACTTGGCTCCGCTATCAGCGCCGGGAGCCATCGTCGCAACAGCAGCGGCGGCTTGGAACTGGCGGTACGACCCGCTGATTCCGGTGAGGGCGAGTCCCTCATGGGGGGTGTAGACGGCGCGTCCCGTGCCGCCCTTCGTGAAATGGACGGACTCCGGATGCGGACCTTCCTCGGCGACAAAGTACCCGACAGGCACCCCGAGGGCGCCGGCGATCTTGAGCAGCGTTGTGACCGTTGGCACCATGCCGCTGCGCTCGATCTTGTGAATGGCTGCTGCCGAAACGTCGCTGCTCATCGCCAACTGCTGGAGTGAGAGTCCCTGCGCCTTGCGGAGCGCAGCGATCTTTGGCCCGATCATGTTCACGATCTCGTCGCGCTGAACGCTCGCCTGCGCTTGCGGTTCAGACTTCACGGGGGGTTTTGGCTCGGCCCGAGAATTTGGTTTGGCTGCGCTTGTTGGGGCCGCATCTTTCGGTTGTGCCACAGTTGCTGCCACTGGTACGCCTCCCGTGTCAAAGCCTGAAGGATATCCCAGTCAGGTGAAATGAGCCGTCTTGTGTCGTGGCCGGAAGTTCGTGTCACTGAACTTCGCGCGATGATGAATTCGACGAAAGTGATTGACAGCCCCGTTGACATGTAGGATGGTAAACGCACGGCAGCCTATTGTGTACGGATTGAATCCTCATCTCAGACTGGAGCGACCTGTGGGTCAGCGCATTGTTGTAATCGGTGGCGGCGGCGGTGGCCTCGGTGCCGCCGGTGGCGCGAAGGCAGTGGACCCGGGGGCGGAGGTCATCGTCTTCACCGAGTTTGAGGACGTTGCCTACAGCCCCTGTGGGATTCCCTTCGTGCACGGTAAGGAGATTCCGAGTTTCGAGGCACTGTTCCTCGCTGATAAGCAGTCTTATATTGATGCCGGCATCGAGATCCGCTACAACACGACCGTCACCTCAATCGACACCGCAAAGAAGACGGTTCAGGTACTCGACGGGGAGCCCGTGGCGTACGACTCGCTCGTCATCGCGACCGGATTCGGGTACGCGAATCCCGGGGTTCCGGGGGGTGACCTCGATGGCCTGTACTACGTCAAGAACATTCGCGAGGCCATGGAGTGGGATAAGCGACTCGATACCGTGAAGAAGGCCGTCGTGGTCGAGGCCGGACCTCTCGGAGTCGAGATGATCACAGCACTCGCCCATCGGGGTATCGAGACGCATGTGATCGATCCGAACCCCTGGGCCCTCGGCGAGGTGGCTGACCCTGACATCGTCGAACTCGTTCATGAGTCGTGGACCGAGCTCGGGGTTCAGATGCATTGGAACACCACGCTCGAGGCATTTCTCGGTGACGACAAGGGCTCGGTTCGCGGGGTCATGACGTCGGGCGGCGAAATCGAATGCGACCTCGTTGTCGTCGCCACCCACAAGGTGCCAAACAATGCCCTTGCGGCTGCAGCAGGACTGAAGACGGGGAGCACGGGGGGCGTCATCATCGATGGTGGCATGAAGACCTCGGCGCCATCGGTGTGGGCCTGCGGCGACGTGTGCGAGGTGCCCCATGGCCTCGGCGGATTGCCGTTGCAGGGGCTCACCGGCAGCCACGCGTATGCGCAGGGCAAGGTCGCGGGAGCCAATGCCGCGGGTGGGTCGCGAACCTACAACCCCGTCTATGTTCCCTGGGGCATGGTGGCCGGCAAGTGGATGATTGGTGGCGTGGCGTTCGGTGAGGTGACGGCGGACGCCCTCGGCATGCCGCACGTCATCGGCATCGCCGACGGCATCTCGCGGGCGCGTTACTACCCGGGGGTGAAGAAGGTGCGGGTGAAGCTCATCGCGGAACCCGGCACCCTGCGTCTCATCGGGGCCCAGATGGTGGGCGGCGAGGGCATCAAGGAGCGAGCCGACTTCCTCGGTGTTGCAGTCAAGACCGGCCTCACCCTCTACGACCTCGCGACGATGGAGAACGTCTACTCGCCTCCGATCGGTGCGTTGAACGAGCCGATCGCTGTCGCGGCCCAAAAGGGCATTGCGGCATCGAAGGCTACGTGACATGCAGTCTCCATCGGCATGGCTTCGGGTTAACGCGCAGCATTACCTGCTCCGAGACTCGCAGTCTCGCGTCGCACGCAGGCGCGGGTACGCACCGCCGAACACCGCGGGTTCGTTCTTCTGGACGAAGGTGTTCATCCCGATCTACCGGGTGATGCCATGGGGTCTGCGCAGGCGGATCATGGTGGCAATTCCCGGGAGCCACACGAAGCAGTGGGCAAAGCAAGGGCTGCCGGAGGGTCCGGCGGTCTAGGTGAGTGTTACCTAAAGGAAAGAGGAGGACAAATGCCAAAGACCGTGCACAGAACTCTCCCGGCAGACGGCGAGTCGCTGTTCAATACCGAAGAGAAGCTCTTCCCAGACATCAAGGCCAAGCCGGGACAGAAGGCATTCGTCTTCATTCACACGGTGCCCTACGAGGGCTCGGTCCTGCTTGTTAACCTGTTGACCTCAACGCGCCTCGTGCGCAAGGGGTTCGACGTGAACATCGTCCTTTACGGCCCCGCGGTGCTTGCTGCCTCGGGCACGCGCGGTTACCCGGGTGTCGGCCAGGCGGCCTTCCCCGGTCACCTCGCGATCAATGAGCAGTTGAAGACCCTCATGAAGGAAGGCGCGACGATCTACGCGTGCCGGTTCGCCATGGGTGCCCTCTACGGTTTCGGCGAGGACGATCTCATTCCGGGCGTCGTCCCGTTCAACCCGCTTGACGTCCTTGATTCCGCGCTCACAGCGTGGACTGAGGGCGCGTTCCAGATGAACACCTGGACCGTTTAGTTTCCGTGACGCTGGTCGGGGACATAATCGTCCTCGACCAGCGACTGGAAGCCCGGTTCGCACTCGAGCGCTCGCACTGACCTGGAGGTAGACATGACTGGCATTCAAGCGGCAAGCGGTGTCGCCGATCTCGGCGGAGCCGAGGGTTGGGGTGTGGCACCTCTGCTCGATCCGGCTGAGCCGGTATTCAAGGAGGAATGGGAGGGCCGGGCGTTCGCGCTCTCACTCCTGTCAATGAGAATTTCGGGAACGAATCTCGACGCATTTCGCCATGCAATGAACCGGCTCGATTCGGAGCACTATTTTGATGACGGCTACTACGGTCGCTGGCTCTACGGCGCTGAGAACCTCCTCATGGACAGCGACATCATCGCTCCGGGAGCAGTGGAGGCAAGAGCTGCGAACATGACCGGTGGCCATGTGGATGAGCCTCCTGCCCCCGAGCCCCACAAGCCCGAGTACACGCCCACCGCGGGCGGCTCGATCCGGGTGATCGAGGCCCCCCAGCGCTTTCGAGTGGGCCAGCAAGTGCGTGCCAAGATCATGCAGGCGCCGGGCCACACGAGATTGCAGAAATACACACAGGGCCATGTGGGCGTGGTGGCTATCGTCGAGCCTGCTCAGGTCCTGCCCGATACCCATGCGCACTTCATTGACGAGAATGCCCAGTGGGTCTACACCGTCAGCTTTGATTCCAAGGAGTTGTTCGGCCCCGCGGCGGAGCGGTTTACTCTCAACACTGACCTGTACGAGGACTACATGGAGGAAGCATCATGAGCACCGACGTCAGCGCCGATCGCATTCCGATCAAGCTTCGCGCGGAGGCCCTCGAGCAACTGCTCGTCGAGCGCGGCCTCGTCGATACGAATGTCATGGACTCCTTCATCAAGACCTACGAGAAGGATGTCGGCCCGCTGAACGGCGCGAAGGTGGTCGCCAAGGCCTGGACGGATCCTGAGTTCAAGGCGCGCCTCCTCGAGAACGGCACGACGGCTGTCGCGGAACTCGGCTTCAAGGGGCCGCAGGGGGAGCACATCGTCGTGGTCGAGAACACCGACACCGTTCACAACGTCGTCGTGTGCACCCTGTGCTCCTGCTATCCCTGGCCGCTCCTGGGCCTGCCCCCGACCTGGTACAAGGACCCGGCGTATCGAGCGAGGGTGGTGAAGGAGCCGCGCACGGTGCTGGCCGAGATGGGCTTGACGCTTCCGGAGAGCACCGAGGTCACGGTCTGGGACAGCAGTTCCGAGGTGCGGTTCTTCGTGCTGCCGCAGCGTCCTGCCGCATCCGAGGGGATGTCCGAGGAAGAGCTCGTGGCAATCGTGTCGCGCGACGCAATGGTCGGCGTGGCCGTTGTGGGTGCATGATGTCAGCAGTCATCGAACTCGATATTGAGGGGCCGGCGGCCCCGCCGCGGGCGAATGGCGAACTCGTCTTCGCTGAGCCCTGGGAGAGCCGTGCGTTCGGGCTGGCGATGAGCCTGAACGAATCTGGCGTCTTCACGTGGGACGAGTTCCGCGAGGAGCTCATTGCTGCCATCTCCTCCTGGGAGCAGTCCGCTCAGCCGGGTGACTGCTACAGCTACTACCAGTGCTGGCTCACCGCGCTTGAGCGGATCTCCGTCAGCCGCGACCTCATCCCAGCCCATTCGCTGCGCGAGCGGGCTCAGGAGCTGGCCGATCGACCCGCGGGCTACGACCACGGTCATGATCACGATCACGATCACGATCACGATCATGACCACGACGATCACGATCACTGAACCGACGCCCAACTGGACCGGACGCTCAACTGAACCGGTAGCTCAGAGAAGTTCGGCGTACAACTGCGCATGACGCGCGGCGGATGCGTCCCACGTGTAGCGGGGCACGACCTCGCGGCCTGCGGCGACGAGTGTCGCGCGCAATGCGGGGTCGAGGAGCAACTCCTCGAGCGCATTCGCCAGTGCCACCGGGTCGCAGACCCGGGGGAGCAGGGCGTGGACGTGGTCGGTGAGGAACTCGCTGAACACCGGGATGCTGCTCGCCACGACGGGCAAATCGGCAGCGAGGGCTTCGAGGGCGACGAGGCCGAATCCCTCCTTGACGGAGGGGTAGGCGAGGATGTCGGCGGCCCTAAACCACTGGGCGAGCGTGAGGTCATCGACCGTGCCAATCTGGACGATGTCGTCACCGAGGCCGAGGCCCAGGCCCGGCAGCAGGGCGAGCGTCTCGAGGCGGTAGGCCTCGTAGTCTTGGAAAGAATGGCCTCCGAGGATGACGAGCACGACCCGGTGTCCGCGGGCTCGAAGGAGGCCGACTGCCTCGAAAAGTTCGCGGCTGCCCTTGCGCGGCTCCACGCCGCCAACGGCGAGGAGCACCGTCCGATCCTCCGCTCGAACGGAGTCGCGCAACCGTGATCGCACCTCGTCACTGATCGGTGGGAACCTGTCGGTTCGAACCCCATTGTGGACGATCTGAGCGTCGACCCCGTAGTCACGCAGGAGGGTTTCCTGCCATGCCCGGCTCACGACAAGCACATGATCGGGCTCGAGGATCGCCTTGCGCTGACAATCGATGAGGGCGGCGGTCGTGAAGTCATCAACGTGATGAACGGTGCGCACGACAGGCGGTCCAGTGCCGGCATCGCGCACCCGTACCGCTGCCCTGGCTGAAATGCAGTCCTGAGCATGGAGAATGTCGAAGGCTGAGGCGGTTGTGGCCAGCCCTCGTGCCATCGAGTCCACGGATGCGAAGACCTTGTCGTCGAGGGTCGTGGCCCCTTCGATGGCAGGAAAGAGGGTGAAGGGGACCGACGTCGGTCGGAAGAATGACTCGCCGGGTCCTCCGAGGGCGAAGAGATGGACGTCGATGCCCCGAGCCTGCAGTGCCTCGGCGAGCTCGAGGGAATGAACGACACCACCGCGTGGCTTCGTCGAGTAGGTGAGGATACCGAGCCGACCCTGAAACGTCACAAGGAGAGACTACGTTTTACCCGGTCGCGCGAGGCAATCGCTCCGGCGGCGATGGCCGCACGAGCGTTGGTCTCCGTGACGAGGCAGCCGGCCTCAACGAGCTTCGCGACCTGCGCCCCGAAGTGCTGAGGGTCCTGGTCTGTGCCGAGCACATAGGCGACCACCTGGGGTCCACCGTCGGCCATGATCTCCCGAATGATCGGCACCAGCACGCCGGCAGGGTCCGGATGCGCCCCGTATCCGAGGACCACGTCGAGAAGGATGACGCCGACCCTCGGATCGGCGGCTGCCTGCTCGAGCTGCTCGATGCGGGCCATTGGATCGATCATCGGGTGGGGGCGCCCCTTGGTGTACTCCTCCTCACCGAGGTCAAGCAGAACTGACGCTCCATCTGGCGCCGGGAGTCCGAGTGACTTGTCGATGGGGGTGTTCGAGTAGACGGGGAGTGGGTAGGTCTTTCCGAGGAGGACGAGGGCCTCGTAACACAGGGTCCCTCCGGAGAACAGGCCGCGGATGAGGGTTCGCTCGGCGGGGAGCCGGTCGATTGCCTCCGCGATCGTGGGTCCGTGGGTCACCGAGGTATCCGGCGCGCCCCTGCCGAGGAGTTCCATGGTTCGTAGGACCCCGCCTTCGAGGGTGTCAGCCAGGACGACTCCAGCAGGCACCGCCATGGTCAGGTCGACCCCCATAAACGCTGCAACCATTGGGATTCCGTCGGCGAGCGACATGACGTACTGCGCGACGCTGGGTGCCGGTGGTTTCGAGACGAAGAGGATGACCTCGGTTGCGGGGTCGGCTTCCAGTGCTTCGATGGCCAACGCCGCCATGCGCCCGCCGATGTCTTCATTGAGATCGCGACCACCGAGTCCGATGACCTGTGAGACACCGACACCCCACCGGTCAAGCAGAGCCATCGCCTCCTGGGCTCCGGTGCCAGCGGCGGCGATAACCCCAACAGGCCCGGGCGATACGACGTTGGCGAACGCGAGTCCGATGCCGGCGAGCATTGCAGTCCCGGCGCCCGGACCCATGACGAGTCGTCCGCGGGCAGCGGCATGGTCCTTTAGGGCAATTTCATCGGCTCGGCTGACGTTGTCACTGAAGAGGAGGACATTGAGTCCGTGTCCAAGTGCCTTGTTTGCTTCGAGTGCGGCATAGTCTCCGGGCACCGAGATGATGGCGATGTTGGCGGAGGGCTCGAGTCGAAGGGCCTGGTCGAGCGACATCGGTGCTTGATCAAGTCCGGGGGTTGCCGCCCGCCTGCTCGAGAACATGGCAGCCTCGGCGTGCGCCGCGGCTTCAGACGCTGACATCTCATCGGAGGCTTCGACCGCGATGAAGAGATCACCGGGCTTCGCACCGTCGAGATCGTCGGCGCGGAACCCACGTTCAAGGAGGGTCTCGATGTTTGCAGGCGTGGCCATCGCGGACGATCCCCACGTGACCCCGTCGCTCTCCTCGAGGACCCTGGTCCCGGACATCTGGAGAACGGAGTCGAGGTAGGTGTCCTTGAACAGACGGATGGCAAAGGTGCTCGTCATGCGCCGATGCTCCTCACGATGTGCGTGCCGGGGCCAGTGAGGCTGTCGAGTGCGGCGGACATGAGGTTCGCACTGGTGATGACGGCAACGCCATCGCGTGCGTCGACAAAATCGATCGCGGCCTCCACCTTCGGGCCCATGCTCCCTGCTGGGAATTGACCGTTCTGCGCGTGGGTGCGCATCTCGTCAGCCGTGGCCACGTTCAACTCCCGCTGTGTCGGCTTTCCGAAATCGAGGAGGACGGTGTCGACGCCGGTCACGAGGACAAGGGCATCGGCCTTCAGTTCGGCTGCAAGGAGCGCTGCTGCGCGGTCTTTATCGATGACGGCGTTGACCCCCCGAATCGTCCCCTGATCATCGATGACCGGGATGCCGCCACCCCCACCCGCGATAACCATGAATCCCTGCTCGACGAGTGCCGTGATTGCATCTCGCTCGAGCACGCGCCGCGGGCGAGGGGAGGCGACCACCACCCGGTAGCCGCGGCCAGAATCTTCGACGATCGGCTGCCCGGTGCGCGCGGAGCGCTCCTGAGCCTGCTCGAGGGTGTAAAAGGGGCCGATTGGCTTGGTTGGATTGCTGAATGCGGGGTCCTGGGGGTCGACGTCGACATGCGTGACGACACTGACGATGGAGCCGATGTCATGGCCGCGCTCGTTGAGCAGCGCCGTCTCGATGAGGTGACCGACGAGCCCTTGGGTCATCGCTCCGAGGGCGTAGAGCGGCTGGCCAGGTACGAGAAGTTCCGCCTCGTCCTGCTGCACGGCGAGGTTTCCCACCTGCGGCCCATTCCCGTGGGTGATGACGACTCGCCACCCAGCCTCGTGAATCGCCGCGATGGACTTCACCATCCCCTGGCAGTTCGCGAGCATCTCTTCGTAGGTGCCGGATTGGCCCTCGAGGGTGATCGCATTCCCTCCGAGAGCGATCACCGCTGTTCGTGATGGGTGCGTGTCAGTCACCAAACGCCTTTCGCTAAGGGGACCCTGATCGTTCAGAAACCATATGTCATATGACAATTGACCCACACTATAGTTAATGGATTGACATGGTGCATCACAATGGGGCCATGAATGCAAGGACCCCAGAGGCAACCAGCGCCTTCGTCGCCAGGCTCGAGTCGGCCGAGCGTCAGATCTACCCCCTCGCCATGGTCGATACCGATCGGTATGAGCGGGCCGTCACCCTCATCGGGCTCCTTGCTCGGCATCTTGGTGGCTCCGGGGACTCCGTGGAGGATCTCGAACTCCTCCGCCCGAAGGCGTTGACGCGGCTTCGCGGGATTGCGAGCGAGCAGGCAATCGTCCTCGCGGACCTCGATGAAGGGGCGGTGGTGGATGCGGCCCTCGCCCAGCGCTACCGCGTCCTGCGGGCTGATTCGGCCATTCATGCAGGCGATCGGGCGATAGCAGAGGCGAGGGCCGCTGGGGAGACGTGGGCCTCGCTTGAGTCACCAGATGTGAGCACCCTTGGGTTCGCGGCCGTTCAGCGATGGGTGGATATGCATCTGGAAACTGGTGTTCGGCTCGTGCGCACGATCTCGCCCGATGCGCTCACCGGGCACGCCCGGTTCCGTATCGAGTTGCTCCCCGAAGAGTCGGCGGACTCTTCGATGGTCATCGATTGCGAGAGTCGTCAGGAATGGCTGGACGAAGCGGCTGCATTGAGACAGTCGCTGGACGGACATTCAGGGTGACTGAGTTTCACTAAAGTGCATTGAAGATAAAGTTTCGTCTCCTAAGATGAACGAACGCGTCGTCGGGGCGCTGTTCGACGGCCTCGCCCGGAGGAATGATGACGGCAATCTTGGACTATGCACCGGTTCTCGAATCGATCGAGGCCGATGGCCGCGCGATCGCCGGAACGCCTGCCTCATGGGATGTGAGTAGCCTCATCATGGACGTTCAGGCACGGGGCCTGCGTGTCGAAGCTGAAATGGAGCGGCGCTCAGGCGGCGCCGGACCAACTGATTCGGGCATGTTGTGGATCGAGGGGTATCCAGTCACGGCGCCCACAGGCAACGCAACCGCAGCGACCTCCCCGTACCTGCTCAAGGCGGAGGATGACGGCTACGGCATCTATCGCGACGACGTGCGAGTGGCATCGGCGCGGGCTGAGCAGCGTCCACGGTTCTACGACCTGAAAACCGCTGACGGCATCTCCTACGAAAAGATCGCCCTGCTTCACCTCGACTCCCTCGCAAGCACCGTCGTTCAGACATGTGCCTACTGGGGCAACGCCGATCAGTGCACCTTCTGCGGGATCGGGTTGTCCCTTGAGTCGGGCCGCACGATCGTGAAGAAGACCCCGGAGATGCTCGCTGAGGTGGCAGTAGCCGCTCGCGATCTTGACGGCGCGGTTGATGCGACCCTGACCACGGGCAGCTCACGCGGGGTCGACCGGGGCGCGCGCTATGTGGGCCGCTGCGGTCAGGCGGTGAAGGAGGCAAGCGGCCTGCCGGTCGAAGTCCAATTCGAGCCACCACTGGACCTCGATGTCATCAACGAGGTCGGCGACATGGGCATCGACTCGGTCGGCATTCACGTCGAGACATTTGATCCACAGGTCCTCGCACGCGTCGCGCCAGCCAAGGCTGCGTCCGGGATCGAGTCATACTTTGCCGCGTGGGAGCGGGCCGTCAAGGTCTTCGGCGAGGGTCAGGTGTCGACCTACGTCATCCTGGGCATGGGGGAGGATCCCGAGGTCACCATTGCGGGTGCGCGACGTGCCATCGATATCGGCGTCTACCCCTTCGTCGTGCCACTGAAACCAGTCGCAGGTTCACTCATGGAGGACTGGCCATCCCCCTCCCGTGAGTATGTCGAGCCCATCTATCGCCGAATTCAGGCCTATATGACCCTGCGCGGCATGAATGCCGGAACCGCCAAGGCCGGCTGCGCACGCTGCCAGGCCTGC
Organism: Candidatus Nanopelagicales bacterium; assembly: GCA_040398845.1. Taxonomy (GTDB): domain Bacteria; phylum Actinomycetota; class Actinomycetes; order S36-B12; family S36-B12; genus WLND01. The sequence goes on from JBBATH010000006.1 coordinate 122,799, forward strand.
TCGGGCCTGAAATCGCTCGAGCCACTCCCGCCGCGCACGGTTCCGCTGCAGATCGGCCCGCGACCAACCTCATGAGCGCAGCAGTTGACCTCTCGCACGTCAACCTTCGGGTTCGGGCTGCGAAACTCGCGCATGAGCGGGAGGGCCACTTTGCTGTCCGGCACGAGGTTTTCGTTCGTGATCAACAGTTGTTCCCGCTCACTGACGTCGACGAGCGCGACGACCACCCTTCGACCATTCATCTCGTTGGCGAGGCCGACGGCCGCATGGTCGGTGCCGTTCGGATCTATCCGATTGACGGCCCAGGCCGCTGGCAGGGTGACCGCCTCGCCGTGCACCGCGAGCACCGGGCTTCGCGTCTAGGGGTCGATCTCGTGCAGTTGGCGGTGGGTACCGCTGCGGCGCTGGGCGGCACCGTCATGGAGGCTCATGTCCAGGTATCGAATGTGCGCTTCTTCGAGTACCTCGGCTGGCGCAGTAATGGGCCAACAGAGATCTATGTCGGGACGCCGCACCAACCGATGACGATCGATCTCACGAGGCTCGTGCAGTAGTCGAGGCACGTGAGCAGGCCGCTCGGCCCGCAACTTCACCAGACAATCGCAAGTCGCAGCAGTATTTTCTCATAGGGGCCGGCTCATCATTGGTCCCATTCGGAAGGACCCACTCACCACCGCTGCTTGAGCGTGAACAGGTGCGCGTCCGCTCCTCATCACGCCCGGTAGTTCCGATTGGAACGACTGCGAGGCAGGTTGGCGATTTCGGATCAAGACGCACAGACTCCCGCTGTCACGACCAAAGCGGTTCGTACGTACGCAGGGCAGGGGATATCAGTGAAGGTGTCACCGAATGTCGCTTGCGAGTACGGCGAGCGGGGGCTCCAAGCCTTCAATGATCTTGGCCGCGCTATCGGTGAAGCCGAACCATTCGTCGTGGGTTGTGAAGCTGAAGAGCCTTCGGGTCGAGGCAAGATTAAAGAGCGGCAGGGCAGTCGAGAGCACGCGCTGGCCTCGCGCCGTAAGGACAAGTTCGATCGTTCGACGGTCCTCGTCCGGCTGCACCCGTGTGATGAGTCCACGCAATTCCATCGCCTTGGCCATGTACGTCGCGGTCGACTTGGGCAGGTGAAGGCGATCCGCGATCTCGGTCATTCCGAGTCGGTTATTCGGCGCCTCGGTCAGGGCGAGCAGCGCATACACCTCCCCCAGTTCGAGGCCGCTCGGCAGCAGGTCGAGGTTGATCGCGTCGAGGACGGTGAGATACACATTTCGCAGGACTTGAAGCGACTCGATGACCTTCTGCGCGCCAACAAGATCCATCTCCGAAAGGCCTCGGTCGCGGACAGCCTTGAGTTCGGCATCGTCGGTCATTTGGGCCTTCCTTCTTGCGATTGCGCATCATTTGATCCAGCGGCCTATTGCTTGGACGCTACCGCATCCTCGAATTGGCAGGAGGTGATCACATGAAGGGATCCTGGGCAAGGCGTCCATTGCGAGTCGTCGCGCTCGTCACTGCATGCGCCGTCATGACCACGGGACTCGCAATGGCGGCGAGTGCCTGGGCCGTCGCGACGCCAACGATGTCGATGGGCGCCGCGAGCGGGTACGCGATCATCGCTCGCACCAGCATCACCAACGTTGGGACCACAGCGCTGATAGGCCCGACAGGGAAGAACAACGTCGCATTGAGCGACGCGGGGACCGCCTCGTGGGCGGTACCGGGCGGCTCGATCACCGGACTGGAGTTGACGTCTCAGGCGGATGCCGCTGCAGGGAACGCCCAGATCGCTGCATCCTCAGCCTCGAGTTACGCCGCGTCCCTTGCCCGCGACTACGGGCTCGGTGCTGTCCTCGACGCGCTGACGCTCATTCCGGGTGTGTACGACGCCTCCGCGGCCGTGAACATGGCGGCCAGCCAGACACTGACCCTTGATGGACAGGGCAACTCGAATGCGGTCTTCGTGCTTCGCATTCATGGCGCGCTCACACTGGGGGCGAATGATGGTGTGAACTTGGTGAATGGCGCCCAGCCCGCGAATGTCTTCTGGATCGTCGACGGCGCGGTGACGATCGGCGCCCACACATCGATCGCGGGCGTCATGATTTCTCCGGCCGCCATGACACTGGGCGCGAATGCGAGCGTGCGAGGTCAAGTAGTCAGCACGAGCGGTGCGATCACGCTGGATTCGAACACCATCGCGAACACATCGAGCATTGTCGGGACGTCGACCCCCACGGCCACCTCGAGCGCCACCCCCACCACGACTGTGAGTTCGACCGCGAGTCCGTCGGCTAGTGGTTCAGGAGCGGTCGTGGTCTGGCTCGACGATCGACTATCGGGGGACCTAAAAGTCGGGGTTCCCTATTCGGATGAACTCTCAGTGTCGAGTTCCCTCGCGCCCACGGTCGAGATCAACAGCGCCGTGTTCAGCGTATCGGCTGGCAGATTGCCGACAGGCATGTCGCTGGAGCCGTCAACGGGCGTCATCTCCGGCACTCCTGGCGCGACGGGAACGTTCCCGTTGACGATTGAGGCATCGATTGCGGGGCTACCCCGCTCCTCGCGGCACTACGTCCTCACGACGTCGGCTGGAACGAGCCCCGCGACCGTGTGGATTGATCATTCGCTTGCGAGCGATGCCACCGTCGGCGCCTCTTTTGGTGATCGACTCACCGCTGGGAGCGCTGATCAGCCGACCATTGAGCACCCGAATGTCAACTACTTCGTTGATTTCGGTGCACTTCCCCCCGGCCTGACGCTCACCGACGGCATCCTGCACGGCACGCCCACAAGGCCGGGGGTCTACCTGTTCGGCATCGACGCCAAGGTTCCCGGCCACTCCGTGGCGACCGAGACGTTCACCATGAGAGTGGCCGATAGGAACGGCCAGGTGGCTTCGGCTGCACCAGGGTCCGAGCGCATCACCACGTCGGACATTGCATCGGCCCGCGTCATCTACCGAATGCGACGGTCGGGCAAATGGGTCGTCGTGCCACGCTTCCTCAAGGCCTCCAAGTCGATCCCCGTGTACGCCCATTTCACCGTAGTCCGATCCCCGGTGGGTCGACAGTCCAAGAACATCCCTGCAGCGCGGGCGAAGGCCAAAGCCTTGGCCAATGCGAATCAGGGACGAACTGGACCGGTGATCAAGGGCAAGTTGTGGCGCGGCCCGGCTCGCATCATCGTGAACTGGTGATGGTTTCTCCTCCCCAACGACACCGACCTCGGGGCGCACTCCGTTCGACCCGATGCACATCGATGAGCACGAACTAGGTGAGGGAGATTCACATGTATCAGCTCTTGCGTTTGGCTAGCATTACCGTTGCACTCGGGTTGGCGGTGACGGCGATGGCTGGTTGCTCCGTGAGTGGGAGCATTGGAGGAAATTCAGTCGACAAGGGAGAACTCGCGGTGCAAGCCGTGGCCGCTCTGGAAGCGCAGACGGGCACGACCATGGACCCGTCCGAGTCGGTGACCTGCCTCGAGGATCTCCACACGGATGCCGGCAGCATCGCGATGTGTGAATACAAAACGGCAAGTGGAGGCGTATTCGACGTGACGGTGACCTCCAACGGTATTGGGTCAGATGACAAGGTCGCCTTCTCTGTCGTGGTGAGCGACACGCCCCGGTAGGACAGCAATACGGCGGATCGACGGCGGCGGAGATCGGCTTTATGTCGTTTCAATGCGGCGCTGACGAGGCGAAAGCACCCATACTCAGTGGGTGCATCGACTTCTCCGGCGACTGCGCGCCGCGCCCCGGCGGCTCGTGGTCGTCGTCCTCGTCGTGAGTGTAGGGATCGTTGGGATTCCGGTGGCAGCCACGGGTACCTCGTTACTCGTCCGCCTCGCGAGCACGGGTGCGCAGGCAGCCTCCTATACGCCAATGGCTGAGCTCGCCAAGCGCCGCGACCCTCGGTGGCCAAACCGCATCGGCTGGCAGGGGTGCCCGGCCCCGATCTGGCCTTCGAACGTGGCCGAGGGCGCACCGGGCAACGGCAGGAGGGTCCTCGTCGTGGGCGATTCCCTCGTTCGCGAGTCGAGGACCCGCCTCATGACCCTGCTTCGCGACAGTGGCTGGACGCCCACTGTTCGATGCTGGGGTGGTAAGCGGCTGGACTGGGTAAGCGACCAGATCAGGCGTGCCAAGAAGATCGATCAGCTCCCGAGCACCGTCATCGTTGTTGTCGGAACGAACGACATGCGCTGGATCTCGAGGCCGGTCACGAAGGCGCGGATGCGTTCACTCGTCCAGCAGATAGGTCCGGAGCGAGAGATCCTTTGGGTCAATACCTATGCATCCGGCGCAGACCGGTTCACTCGGCCGAAGGAGCGTTGGTTCAATCGTCAGCTGCGAAGGTTGGCGCGACAGCATGACAACGTCACGATCGTCGACTGGTCGTCTCAGGCACGCACGCGCGGTGTTCGATTTGCAGATGGCCTTCACTATCGCCCGAAGGGTCGACGGTTGCTGGCGGAGGTCATCGCCGATGACCTTAACCGAATCCAGAGCACGAGCGACGGTCGAGGTTCAGCCCCCGGTCAGGATTGAACTGACGACCTACCGCCCACAAGGCGGTTGCTGCAAGGGCTTCATTTTTATGAATGCCGAGCACGGCCCCACCATCGCGATGGGCCAGCCTTTTTGGGCCCCCTATCCGAATTGAACGGATGACATCCTCATTACAAGTGAGGCACTCTACCAACTGAGTTAAGGGGGCGTGACGGACATAACTTTACCGACCGCGTTGCCGCACCCTGCGTCGAGCCTCCATTCTTGCGAGCATTTCCTCTCCTCGAGCCGCTGGAGTTGTCGCAGATGCGTTCGGCACGAGCGCGCTGTTCTGGCTGAACCTGCTGGCCTCGTACGACCTGGAGTTCCTCGCAGGCCTTCCAAGATACTGACTCGTATAAAAGAACGTACGCGGGCAGTTTGATTTGTGATGGAGAAGGAGTGTCCGACTCCCTGAAGACAAGTTTGATTCCAGTACGCGCGGTGCGGGCGTTCTAGCGGTTCGTCAATTCGTCGGTCACCCTTGAGTGGGCGATATGTTGAGTTGCGTCGGTGAGCGGGGGAGGTCTCCTGTCGCTAGAGGCCGACCCCGCCAGCGTTGGCGCGACGGTTATCTGACCCTTGGGGTTTGCGTCGACGCGGATCATGCGCGCGCTGACTGAACTCACTGAGGTGCGGAGGCCTGCGCGCTTCTCGTAGGGCGGGCTCTGACGGTGGCTAGCACCACATTCCTTGGTTGGATCCCCTAAGGGGGGCGCACGTGCCTTGCTCGGCCGAAGCTGGCGACACTAGCGTCTGCCCTGATCAGTTCTCGCCAACGGGATTCGATGAGAGGAACCACGCGATGCGTTCAATGAAGAAGGTCTCTGTCCTGGCAACCGGCCTCGCTGCGGCTGGGGCGCTGCTCCTGTCCGGCTGCGGCTCCAGCACGACGGCAGCCATCCCCACGGTCGCTGCAGTTCCTGCGGTGTCGGCGCCGGCGGCACCCACCCCTGCCGCGTCAGCCCCCGCCCCGTCCGAGGCCACAGCCGATCAGGTAGTCGAGGTGTGGACCTGCGAGAACGACGGAACGAAGACGACATGCACGTGCGAGGGTGAGCAGTCCTCGTGCAAGGAGACGGTCGGCGAGCCCAGCGATGTCAAGGGGGCGATGGGCACCGTGAAGTGGTTCAACGACTCGAAGGGCTTCGGCTTCGTCACTCCCGATGAGGGCGGCGAGGATGTGTTCGTTCATTTCTCCGCGATTAACATGCCGGGCTTCAAGACGTTGAAGGAGGGGCAGAGGATTTCGTTCGAGATTACATCTGGAGCAAAGGGCAAGCAGGCGTCAAACGTCCAAGCGGCCTAGGACGAGCGGGCTGAAGTAGGCAAGGCGTGCTTCGGGCGATGGGCATGCTCGTTTGATGTCCACGTCCGTGCTGGCTGACCGATCCATTGCAGTCGGCTAAGCGCACCAGGGACGGCATGAGTAGACGTACTTGAGCCGACTTGAGCGCACTCGGCGAACTGGCCTGCCAGTCGTCTCCGGCGCAATGAGCAGGCTCGTGGACTAGAAGACAAGGCATGCCATTTGCCTGAAGTGAAAGCGTGCTCGGCAAGCCCAGTCGATGTCGGTCAACCCCAGCCTTGACAGAGCGGACGGCGCCAAGGTCAGACGGGCTAACCCCACTCAAGCGTCGGGGCCGACCCGGTTGACGAGTCGGCCCCGACGATTACGAAAAGGTGAACGTGGCCGTCCCGGTGTGCGTGTCTTGGGTCGCAGTCACGGTGCACGTACCAGCGGCAGTAGCGGTCAGCGACGCACCGGTGACTCGGCATCCGGTGCTGGTTGTCGCGTAGGTGACCCTTCCCGTAGGTGAGCCACCCGCGCTATACAAGGTAATCGTTGTTCCGACCGCTGCGGTCGCTGGATTCCCGGTCACCGTCAACGTCGGCGACCCCGCTGGGAGGAAGGTGAACGAGGCGGTTGCGGTCTGTCTCCCCTGCGTCCCCTTGGTCGCGATCACGGTGCACGTCCCGGCGGCAGTGGCGGTGAGCGAGTTACCGGTGACGACGCATCCGGTGCTCGTTGTCGCGAAGGTGACGGTGGTGGTACCGGTGCCGCCCGCGCTAGACAGGGCAATCGTCGTTCCGACCGCTGCCTTCTCTGGACTCCCGGTCACCGTCAACGGCGGCGCTGGGGTGAAGGTGAACGAGGCGGTTCCGGTCTCCGTCCCCCTGGTCGCGATCACGGCGCACGTCCCAGGGTCAGTGGCGGTGAGCAAAGGACCGTCGACGACGCATCCGGTGCTGGTTGTCGAGTAGGTGGCCCTGCTCATAGGTGAGCCGCTGCTGTCGAGATTAATCGTTGTTCCGACGGCTGCGGTCGCTGGATTCCCGGTCACCGTCAACGTCGGCGACCCCGCTGGGAGGAAGGTGAACGAGGCGGTTGCGGTCTGTCTCCCCTGCGTCCCCTTGGTCGCGATCACGGTGCACGTCCCGGCGGCAGTGGCGGTGAGCGAGTTACCGGTGACGACGCATCCGGTGCTCGTTGTCGCGAAGGTGACGGTGGTGGTACCGGTGCCGCCCGCGCTAGACAGGGCAATCGTCGTTCCGACCGCTGCCTTCTCTGGACGCCCGGCCACCGTCAAGGGCGGCGCTGCGGTGAAGGCGAACGTGGCGTTGCCGGTCTGCGTCCCCCTTGTCGCAGTCACGGCGCACGTGCCTGCGGAAGTGGCGGTGAGTGACGTTCCGGTGACTCGGCATCCGGTGCTGGTTGTCGCGTAGGTGGTCCTTCTCCAAGATGAGGGAAGGCTAGATAGGTTCATCGTTGTTCCGGCCGCTGCGGTCGCTGGATTCCCGGTCACCGTCAACGACGACGCGGTTACGTCTCCTCGGATGACCGGCGTGCTGGCGTCAGTCGCACTCCCACCGGAGCCCCCGCATCCGGCAGCGAGGATCATTACCGCGCACGCGACGACTGCTGTCGCTTTGCCGGAACTTGACGCCAGGCTCGTGAAGCACCTTAATTGTGCGCCCATCGCGAACACCATTCCTATTGGGGTCGTCGTCCCATCGCCGTGCGAACGTGACGAGGGCTATTGCCGTTCCGTTGGGTCCGCAACCGTGAAAACACGGTGTTTGCGATGGGTGTCCATCTATGGGTCGACAGGGCTGGCTCGGCCTGCTTCAGGCAACGATGTTCGCTTCTTTTGAGTGTTGAACTTCGTGCTGCCAATTCGTCAGTTCAACGAAGTGGACTTGCGAACCGGGTTCGCGAGGCAAGCGAACTTCGTCGGCTTGAGTAGACGTCTCTGAGTCGTCCGGGCATACTCGTCACGGTCGATCCTGGGGGGCATCGGGTCACGGTCCTGTCCATCAGCATGGGCGGTGCTTGGGCCCAAGCGGGGGAATCCACCGGAGGTCCGGTGGTCAGGCCGGAACGATGGTTTGGTTGCGGCTCAGGAGCCACTTGACCGCCGGGTAGCCGGTCAGCAGTCCGACAAGGACGCCTACTTGCATGAGGAACCAGAAGGCGCCGTCGGTGACCGTTGGCATCACGTTATTGAAGTGCAGCAGGAGCATCCAGCCGACCATGCCGATGTCGAACGCGACGACGGTGATGACGGCAGCAAAAATCGCGGCTCCTACGGATAACCTCCGGGTGTGCCCGGAGCGGGGTCCGCTGCTGGCGACCCGCTCGTAGACCGTCAGCATGACGATCGCGAGTACCGCAATGAGGATCATCATGGGCCACATCGCCAGACCTGCGATGGTCCATCCCACGGCGACTACCAACGGCACCACAATCAGGTGCGCCACAGCGGACGCACCCCCACCGGGCAGCAACGCCACCGCCGTGTCGGCAGGCCTGCCGGTGGATTCGTCAGCAGGAGCGACCTCGGTGTTGGTGCGTCCTCGGTTCAGGTAGAAGGCGATGGCGAAGGGGCCGAGGTAAAGCCCAGACGCGATCCAGACCAGTTCCACTGCGATGCTGTGATGTCGGCGGCGACCCAGATAGATGTCGGCGGCGATGAAGGTGGCGCTCATGACCGAAAGCGTCAGGTAAGTCCAGGCCACTGGGGTGAGCCAGGCCGGGACGGCGGATTCCATCGTCATGTCCATGTCCATAAGGTGTTCCCTTGATCGAGGAGCGGGTCCGGTCGCGAGCCCAATTTGGGTACCAGCCGGCGGGGTCTGTGACCGGCCCTCAAGATGGGCGCTCAGTCACGGGCGCCGACTGTCAAGCGCATGCAACAAAGAATAGATTTAAGGATGCCAATGAGAACGGATTATCGCAAGCGCAACCGTGATGCACAGGGGCGACGAGACTCATGACGGCGACAACGGGGTGAGTGTCAAAATTCTGGGCCATCACGAACTCCCCTTGACACGCAGACGTTGCATCCAACGCCCGCCTCAATGACTACCCTCCACTCAGGTTTTAGTTATGGGCGGACGGATTGTAGCCGAGCGACGTCACACAACCGTCGGTTGTGTGCGTTTAGGCTGATGCCATGCAAGGGCGTGCCCATGTAATGACGGTTATGGCAGGTTTGGTGATGGCGCTCGTCTTGCCGACCTCCGTTCAGGCTGCGACAACGCAGGCCGTCAAGGGGCAAACGGGGGTGTTCGCCGTAGACTGCGACCGGACCAAGCGCAAGCCAATCGACCCGGTAGCCGCGCCGGGCGGACGGAGCATCAGCCACTTGCACGACTTCTTCGGGGCGAGGCGGATCTTTGCTTCATCTCGCCCGAGCGATCTGGTAAGAGACCGGCACTCGTGCTCCCTGGCTGAGGACCATTCGACATACTGGATGCCACGCGTGTTCAATCGTGGTCGAGTGCAGGAGGGTGACGCTTTACAGGTCTACTACTACCTGCCGAAGGGGGCGCAGGCGATCCCTCTCGGGCTCATCATGGTGGCTGGAGACGCCCAGCGGAAGGGCGGGACGAATCCTGACTGGTCGAGTTGGTCGTGCCAGCCGTCAAGCGATTACGGTCAGACGAATCCGCCCCTGTGCGATGGTGATAACTGGTACCTCGCCGAGATCAACTTTCCGTCCTGTTGGGATGGTGAACATCTCGACAGTCCCGACCATCAATCCCACATGGCCTATCCGACCGGTACCGGGTGCCCCCTGACCACCCGGAACAACTAGCCAAGGTGGTGATGTTCCGCAATTTCTCGCAGTATGACGGTTTGCTGGACGATATTCAGTTGTCATCGTGCCCGCCTGCAAGCCTCCATGCTGATTTTGTGTCGGGGTGGAGCCCGGAGGATTTCGACCGACTCATCGAGGCATGCAGCGCACGAGATTGTGGTCACCTCGATTCGATGCCGTCGAGTTGACTGGTCAGCGTTCCCAGCCCGCCCACTCGACATAAGCAATCACGGAGGTCTGTGACGGCCCATTTGGCCCGCCGATTTTTGGCTGTCGCGGCCGTGGTCCGTCTCGTTTCCTGCTCGTGTGATCGTTGCGTCGAGCGAGAGCATCTCTGTCCGCCGTGGACCTCCCCTTCGCTCATAGTATCAGAATCGACACGGGGTTGATGGGTGTTTCCTCGTTGCCCGCAGGCCGGAGTGGTCGACTCCGCATGTTCGTATGGCGGATCGTCTTGTCGAATCGGTGGTGACGGTTGAGACGAGAGCGGTAGAACGGGCGGCATCCTCGATGCGTTCGTTGGACCCAGGCATCCCGTTCTGTCGACTTCTTCGCAGGGTCCATCGACACCGCCAGCGGACTGAATCGCGCGCACCTGAATCGCGCCGAGGAGCGTCCACGATGCAGGCGACTCGGCTGTCCAAATTCCAATCCTTGGGGCGGCCTTCGTTTCCTCACTACTTCCTAACTTTCGGGCGAATCCAGCAAATCCGCCGCTTCTGAGGTGAGTCATCCCTCACGAGCGGCGGGAGGACGCCACTAAAGGTCGTGAGGATGAATCAATCGCTACCGCCTACAAGGCGGTTGCTCCACCTAGGTGGGGTCGGCGCTGCGCCTCAACTGTGCAGGCAAGCGGTCGCATGGGACTCGCGACAGGCAGCAACACGAGCTGCTGCGGGAGCTCTGGTGAGGCGCACTGATGTTCTGAGTACGCCACGGGGAATGGATCGCACCTCGGACGACTCCGTCAACTTGTCCACTATAACGTCGCGCGTTATAGTTCTTCCATGATCCAGTCGGTCCACGACAGGGTCACGCTGGCGATCATCGACAACCGACGAGTGGGCAAGATTGGACCTGAACTTCACCGCGCCGCACGCAAGAAGACGGCCATCTTGGACGCCGCTGCGTCGCTCGATGACTTAGCCGCGGTGCCGGGCAATCGCCTCGAACCGCTAAAGGGGAAACGTAAGGGGCAACACAGCATCCGGATCAACGATCAGTTTCGGGTTTGCTTCACTTGGACCCCGAGCGGGCCAGCCGACGTAGAAGTGACGGACTACCACGACGAAAAAGAGCGGAATTGATGATGAAGACGACGACTGCCGGCAAGCCGCGGCGCGCGGTGGCGATAGACCACTACGCGCCCATTCATCCTGGCGAGATCCTGCTCACCGAGTTCCTCGAGCCGCTGGAGTTGTCGCAGACGCGTCTGGCTCACGCCATGGAAGTGCCACCCCGCCGGGTCAATGAAATCGTGCTCGGCAAGCGGGCGGTCACTGCTGACACTGCGTTGCGGCTGTCCCGGGCTTTCGGGACGAGCGCGCTGTTCTGGCTGAACCTGCAGGCCGCGTACGACCTAGAGACACTCGAGGCGGATCGCGGGGATCAGTTCGCCCGCATCCGAAGCGTGCAGCCGCTGACCGCGTAGGGGTGTCAGCAGCATGCCTATGGTCCGGACGCTTGTGTCCGTTGGGCTTGTCCGCAAACTCACTCTTTGCGCACCGACCCGTCAAGTGCGCATAACCTGCGTGCCTACAAAGACGTAGTTTCGCGCAGTTGCGAAGTCTGGAGCGCCTCGGTAGCCGTCGAGAACGGCGGATCGTCCGGTCCGAGAGGGGTCGTCGCTTCTTTGTAACGCCGATCAGGTCCGCTGAGGGGCTCTCGAGGCTCAAGTTGCCGCACGGGGTGCCCACACCCGGCCGACGCTCAAGGCTGGGCAGCCCCGTCGCATTGGGTCAAGAAGACCGTGTTTACACGGTAGTGCGCTGCCCGCACGGTCACTACCTTTGTCACTATTGATCGCACCCAAGCGGTCAATACCTGAATCGTTGAGAGGAACAGGCACATGGTTGATGAACGGTCAAAGCAGGCCAATCGGACGAGTGCGGGGAGGTGGACGGCCGCGGTGGCGCTCTTTGCGGGCACGGTGGCGGTCCTCGCTGCGTGTGGCGGAGGTGCCACTGTGAGCAGTGAACCGGTCGTGAGGGGCGCGGCTTATAGCGTCGGGAGCACCGGTCCTGGTGGAGGAAAGGTGTTCTACGTCGCCGCGACCCCATTCGCGTGTGGAACGACGTTGTCGAGCACATGCACCTACCTAGAGGTGGCCCCGTCTTCGGGAAGCGCTATCACTTGGTGCAACAGCACAAATACGTTGATTACGGGAATTGACACGGCCATCGGCACCGGGGCGAAGAACACGGCGGCCATCAAGATGGGTTGCACGAGCGGTGCGGCGTACACGGCCACAGCCACATCAAGTGGTGGACAGACCGACTGGTACCTGCCTTCCCAAGCGGAACTTCAGGCGCTTGCCGACAGTAGCGTCACTTTCCCCGCTACCACATATTTTTGGGGTTCATCGCAGATGGACAAGAAGAATGCGTATGGCTTTAATTATGACGAGCGCGAAGTGGCCAACTCCTTGAAGTCCCAGTCGATGCCCGTACGCGCGGTGCGGGCGTTCTAACGCTTCGTCGGTGAGCGGGGTCGGTCTCCTTCCGTTAGAGGCCGACCCCGTAAGCGTTGGCGCGACGGTTACCTGACCCTTGGGGTTCACCTCGACGCGGATCATGCTCGCGTGCGCTGACTGAACTCAGTGAGGTTAGGAGGCCTGTGCGCTTCTCGTCGGTCACGTTGAGGGAAGGGTTCGGCTGGTGGACGAGGCGGCGCAGTGAACCGTGTCGATGCAGGCAGTCCCGTTTTGCGGCCGGGACGGGATCAGGGAAAGCCGCGTCCGGATTCATTGAGATGACACCTCAGCAATCGGTGAGGACCCCTGTTGGATGGGGTGAGAGGACTGTGTTTTCACGGTGGTGCGATCCCCAACAGGGTGCTGACGTTTTCATTTTTGTGCGAATCCGAGCGTCCAACATCAGAATTTTTGAGAAGAAGAAGTCCATGATTGAAGTACGGGATTGGCAGGCCAATCGTTTAGGTGCGGTGAGGCGGACGGTCGCGACTGCGCTCCTCGCGAGCACCGTGGCGCTTCTCGCTGCGTGTGGTGGTGGCGCCGCGGAGGGCAGTGAACCGGTCGTGAGGGGCGATGCGACTACGACGGCGACTACGGTGCCCGGTGCGCCTGTGATCGGCACAGTGACCTCTTCTGGAGTATCGATGATTGTCAGGTACACCGCACCGGCTTCGAATGGCGGTCTGGTCATCAAGAGGTACACGGCGACGGCGAACCCCGGTGGGATAACTGGCACTTTAGCCACTTGGATGTCAGGCAGCATCTATGTCACAGGACTGACTAGTGGCACCCTGTACACGTTCACCGTCACGGCGACGAACAACAACGGCACGTCAAGTGCGTCTTCCCCGTCGACGGCGGTCAGATACGTCATGGACACGTCTCAGGACTAGGGATTCTCCAAGGATTTCCAAGAGGCTTCGTTCAGATGACGGTCCAGCGTGAACTGGTCTTATTCGTCTCCGACAGGTTTCCTAGCTAGTCGTCAATTGGCCCTTCGCACGAACGCATTTGATTTCTTGGGTTTACCCAACGTGCGGGACCGCCCTCTCTCTCGAGGCCGGCCCCGCACGTGTTGGCGCGACGGTCACCGGACCACCGGGTGAACTTGTCAGTGGACCCGGTGCATGACAGCCCGACAAGGCGCAATCCCTGTCGATTTCGCCGGATCCCTGAGGACCGCCTGCGCCGTCATCAGCGTCGTTGTATGTCGGTCATCGGAAGTAAGGACCCGCGAAGAAATAACGCGGGTTTGTTACGGCGTGTCGCGCGGGTGGAGGGTGTAGTTCCATTCGCCGTGGAATTCGTGTCGGTCAAGGGGGAGTGATTCGATGTTGGCTGCGGTGTAGGCGAGGCCGGTGGGGTACTGGTCGGTGTCGAGGACGCAGCGCACGGTGAGTCCGGTGGCGGTGGTGGTGTTGCTGGTGAGGCCGACGATGACTTGGTGGGTGTTCAGTGGTCGGCCCCGCCAGTTCATGGTGATTTGGCTGAAGAGCCTGTGTTCGATTTTGTTCCATTTCGAGGTGCCCGGTGGCAGGTGGCAGACCGTGACGTGCAGGCCCGTTTGGGCAGCGAAGGCGGCGAGTTCGATCTTCCACGCCCGCACGCGTGAGCCATTCGACCCGCCGCCGTCGGCGCAGATCAGGAGGCGGTCAGCTGTCGGGTAGCGATCGTGTCCGACGGTCTGCCACCAGGTGCGCAGTGTTGCCACGGCGAATGCCGAGGTGTCGTGGTCGGTCCCGACCGTTACCCAGCCGGTGTTATCCAAAACGTCGTAGATGCCATACGGGATTACCTTGCCGAGGTCCTTGTCGGGGAAGTCGTGGACATTGACCCGTTCGGGTTGCCCGGTGGGCTGGTACTGCCGGCCGCCGTTCTTGAAGTCTCCGACCAGTTCCTTCTTCTTAGTGTCAACGGAGATAACCGGTTGGCCATCTCGCGCATGCTCGGCGACCTGCCCCGCCGGGTAGCCGAATTGTGCATCACGGTCCTCATGCTGACGACCCTCAGTCACCTTCGCATTCGCCTGCAAGCCGAAACCCAAGTCACGCAGCATCTTGGCGACCGTACGGTCCGAAACCCGATGACCCGACTGGGTCAACGCCGCAGCCAAGTTCCTCGTCGACTTCGTCGTCCACACCAGCAACGACATCTCGCCGACGATGCACACGAGGGTCTGCTGGTTCACGGTCGACTCGGCGAACTTCGGCTCGCCCGGTAAGCAGCCGGCTCATGCCAACATGTTCGCGGAGTAGACGACCTCATGACCGTGTCATCGCAGCACTTCTCTACAGGTGACGTCCCACAGGTCGACGGAGCATGCTTCAGGCGACGGGCGTGCTCGTTTGATGTCCACGTTCGTGCTTGCTACTCAGTTCATTGAAGTCGTCGTGGCGCACTTAGCGAACGAGGCCGGCCCAGAGACCACTAACGGTCGTCGCCCGACCATTGATAGTAGGGGAGTTTCCTCGGTCCACTTGGGACGCAGGCGCACTCGTTGGCCAGTCTCCTGGCACGCTTCGTCGCCCACGTAGACAAGCAGGCGAGCCTGCCCTAGGCGACTCAGTTCGCCTCCTTGAGTGTTGACCTTCGTGCTGGCTGGCCGCTTCATTGCGGCGGACTTTGCGAACCGGGTTCGCTGCGCAGGCTGAACTGCGTCGACGGAGGGCACCCGCGCACACGGCAGGCGGCAGGCTAGGCGAACTGGGTCGCCTTGTTGAGCAGGCTTGGCAAGCCCAAGTCGGCCAGAGCCAACCCCAGCCTCGACAGAGCGGACACCGTCAAGGTCGAGACAAGTCGACTACATGCGCCCCGTTCCCTTCGGTCGGCGCACAGGGGAGGAGTGCTGACGGAACCCAACTCATCCGTGGGGGCCGACCCAGTTTGCGAGTCGGCCCCGACGATCACTCTGAGGTCACGCCTGAGTGCGAAGTGCCACCGGGTGCGAGGTGGGGCAGCGTCAGCGGAGCCGGGTGATCAACTCACCGCAGCAACCCGATTGGTTTGCGCTGATGTGTACGAGCAGCATGCCTCGTTCGTCGCCTTCACAGTGAACGTGTAGGACTGGAATGGCAAGAGTGGGGACGGCTGGCGCAGTAACCGTATTCAGCCCAGCCTGGCAGGTCCGAACGCTTCGCGGTCTCCCGCGAGCGGCCGCACTCGACCGGTGTCGAATCGGCGACCCAAGTGGCTGACGTTCGAACGCCTTCGCGAAGTCGCTGCGAGGCAGGATCGGGTTGGTAGTCGACGGAACTACGCATCCGTCGTTGACGGCATATGTGAACGACTTACCCCGCTTCTGCCGGAACTCCTGTCCTGCATTCCCCTCGATCCGCGCCCAAACTCGTGCATCACACCTTCGATTGAGGTCCTGTCCAGCCACAAGCCCGATGACATGTCCTGGGAGGTCTCTACGACGGTTAACAAACGGCACGCGTGTACAGCGCCTTCCCGTCGACTGGTCTCCGGGTAGGCTTTTGACATGAAGACTAAGCCGAAGCTTACGGTCGTAGAGGTGACGGACGAGGAAGCCCGAGCCGAGGTGCAGGCATGGGAGGACTCACACCTCGGCTATGACCGCACCAACTACGTCGACTACTTCCGCGACGAAACGGGCGAGTTGATCGAGACCGACGGGTTCTTCCGCGCCGCGCAGATGTATAGCGAACTGCGGGCCACTGATAAGACCGCGTGACATCAGGAGTCTTCCCGCCGCACATAAAGACCCCCCGCGACGCGTTCGACCATCTCCCGGTCTGGGCAGAGCGTTTCGGCGGACTCGTACGTGACGGGGTCACAATGTACGAGCGGCCAATGGGGATCCTCCGTGTGAAGGAGTTCCACATCGACTTCCCGAACGTCGATACCGTCCTGACGGTCGCACTGTCCTTCGACACCGGCCTGAACTCGGTGTTCTACAAGTTCGATCTGCGGCACGGCGACGGCACGCTGCTGTGGCGCGAGGACTGCCACGAGGGTCACGAACATGAGCACGGCGGACCGTGCCACCTGCACATCGGGCCGCAAGAGAACCACCGGGCGACCGCGCCGCCAGCGACGCTGGAAACGGTCGCCCATCGAGTTCTCGCCACGCACCTCAGCATCGACTGACCCGCACTCAGGCGCCGACTACGTGGCGCGGGAGGCATCCCCAAGAAGCCAACACCCTGATTCTGCCGCACCGCTGCTCGAGTTCTGCGAGCTTGAATACGGATAAGCGGGGTCCGGTGACCGCGTACGCGACGGTGACCGGTGATCGTTCGTGCGGCCGGCAATGGCGAGATGGGTCAGCAAGAGTCCGGGAGGAGAACGAACGCGTCAGTGTGGCGTGGGTGCACGACCCGAAAGTGCCGCGTGTCGAGAGTGGCTATCTCCGTAACGCCGAGAGCCCGTACGCGCGGTGCGGGCGTTCTAGCGCATCGTCGATTCGCCGCGCATCCTTGAGTAGGTGACGTGGTGAGTTGCGTCGGTGAGCGGGGTCGGCCTCCTTTCGTTGGAGGCCGACCCCGCAAGCCTTGGCTCGACGGTTATCTGACCACCTCGGCGGACGCCTCACCGATCGACTCGCGGATTCTGGACTGGGACAGCCAGAACAATCTCTCTTGCAAGGATTCCCATTCGTACATTCCGATCAGCACCGACGCTGGGGTGCTGTTCTTAGTGATCGTGACCTGCTCGCGGATGCTCGTCCAGCGACTCTGGCTTCTATGACTGGAACCCTTTCATCGAACAGTTCCGGTCCGTTCTCGGGCTGGCGCCAAGGGCCTACTGTGGGGCTCCGCCATCATGAGTGGGAGGCCGGTAATGATGCGTGATGATGAGGTCGTGCCGATCGAAGCGCAGCTCGATTGGCAGGAGCGCTACTGCCGAGCAGCAGGTTCGCCGACCTCCGCCGAGATCCTGCGCGCAGTGATCAATGACCTCAACGGCCCTCGCAGCCTGTCGACCGTTCTCCCTAGCCACACCCGATTCGGCGACCTCATCGGGCTGCGCATCATGGCGGCGGTCCACCTGCTCGCAATTGAGCGACGGGCCCCCGCGGTGGCGATCTTCGCCCCGACGCTCGGTGGAGTTGCCCCGTCACGATGCTCCGACCCGAGCAGGGCGAACCACCAGTTCCATGACGCCGTGATCGAGGCTATTGCCACGAACGCGGAGATGATGGAGTCGGCGATCACCGAGGTTCCACAGACGAATGAGGTTGGTCGTTCGCGTCTGCTGCGAATCGCGCTGAGCATGATCCACGGCGATGTTCGCCTGTGCGAGTTTGGGGCTTCGGCTGGGCTCAACCTGCGAGCCGACCACCTCCCGGGGGATCCGGCGCTGGAATCCGGACCGATGCCGTCGGTGATCGAGCGACGAGGCTGCGATCTCAACCCCATTGATCCAACGACGACATCGGGTCGCGCACGTCTCACGAGCTACGTGTGGATGGACGACCTCGACCGTTTCGAGCGGCTACGTGGGGCGTTGCAGGTGGCGGCTGAGATCCCGGCATCTGTCGTCAAGCAGGATGCTGCCGACTTCGTGAGCGCTATCGAACTCGAATCGGGCAGCACCACGGTGCTGTGGCACAGCTCAATGTGGGTGTACTTGGACGAGGGGTCACGAAGTCGCATCATTGAGCAGATCATGCGACTTGGTGCGAAGGCGACGCGCGAGGCGCCCCTGTGGCATGTGGCCCGGGAGCCGATGGCAGAGGACAGGGATCGTCACGACCTCACCGTGCAGGTGTGGGACGGTGGCCCGGGATCGGGAACAGTCCGCAGGGTGGCGACCGGGACGACCCATGGCCGTCAGGTCACGCTCACAGCAAACGACGACGTGGGGGACCGGGGTTAGGCCTCTGAGTAGACCGCTGACGGGTCGTGTCCGTAGAAGGCGGTGCGAGCATCGCGGCGCTCATGGGCCACGAGCTCC
The DNA here is from genome assembly GCA_040398845.1 of Candidatus Nanopelagicales bacterium. Taxonomy (GTDB): domain Bacteria; phylum Actinomycetota; class Actinomycetes; order S36-B12; family S36-B12; genus WLND01. The sequence continues at coordinate 141,067 of JBBATH010000006.1, forward strand.
TCGGCCGCTGCGTAATCTGCGTCGATAGGCGCTGACTCGACCCGCGTGATGCCGTGGTTGGCCTCGATCCAAGCCTCAAGCACCGGACCGGACTCGAAGGAGTTGATGAGGCAGTAGCGCGGCTGCGATCCGGTATGCCACACCGAATGCCACATCCGCTCCGAGTCGACGACGAGTTGCGCACCAGCCGGAAGACGCAGTCTGGTCTCGGTGCTTGGGTCGCGAACGTCCTCGCGCAGCACCATGATCGAGTCGGGGTTGTCGGTGAGTTGCATGAAGTTACGGATGACCCAGCCCTCGCCGCCCGGGTTCAACCGGTTGTTGTCGTCGAGGTGCGAGTTGTAGAGGCAGTCGGCGTAGGTGTTTGGCTGCAGTTCGATGACGCGGCTACGTCCGACATTCGCACCCGGGGCCTGGGCGCGAGCGGCGAGGGTCGGGGCCTTTGCCACCTGCGACGGGATCCACACGCCGCCCTTGTCCGCCTTCGGAGGATCGGAGTGCCAGAAGCCGTTGCACTCGATCTGGCCATGGGCACTGGCGATTGGCGCGAATCGGGTGTCGCCTGAGGACTTCCAGTTGACGTATTCCAGGCCCAGCCATTCGGCGGGGTCCATGACACCCCCGTAGGAGTCGAGAACGACATAACCGGTCTCGTCGAGGATGGGCATTCGGTAGTGCGACATGGCTGGCCTCCCGCGTAGGTGTGGGACGATTCTCCGCCCGTCAGGCAGCGAGGTACCGCGTCAAAGGTCCCTGAATCGAAGGCCCTTCGTCCCATCACATCGGGAATTGGCGCGGTGGCCGTTAACCGGCGACAGGGCCGATGAGGAGATTCGCGAGTTCGCGCTCGGGTTTGCCCTGACCACCATGCTGGGCCTCGAAGGCTGATGTTCCGTCCGTCCCGCACATTTGAATGATGACCTCCGAGCCGCCGGGATGCGCGGCGATCCATGGGGTGAGGTCGTATGCGCTGCCGTCGACCGCCGACCAACAGTCGGTGGGCGAGCTGTGCTGGGCAACCTCGGCCATGGTGACGCTGCCGTCGCTGGTCGTGGTGGTGGCCGCCGATGCGTCGCTCAATGACGTCGTGGCGGGCTGTCCTGTCGCGAGGGTGCGTCCCCACACGGCCTCAGCGCCCGTGTGTCCAACGAGGACCGTCATGACAATGGTTGCCATTGCGAGCAGCACACCGACAATGGCAGCGAGTGTTGTGAGGAGCGATCGACCCTCAGCGGCACGAAAACGTGTGAGCCCTACCCAGATCGCCGCGACCACGAGGAGGACGGCCGCAAGATAGACGAGAATCGACCCCCAGTCCGCATGCTGCTGGGGCTGGCCGACGAGTCCGGACAGGGCTTGACCGGACTGCTTCGCGAGGACGGAGCCGACCGCCCCGATCGCCAGACCTGCGAGGGCGATGAGATCAAAGGGTCGACGACACTTCTTGACAAGCACGACAAAGATGAACAGCAGCGCAGCTAGTGGCAGGACAACGACCACGAGATGGACGACGAGGGGGTGCAGTGGCAGACCCCCGAAGGACTCAAACGCCCCTTCGGACAATAGAGCGATCGCTGACCGCGGGTTCATGATGGATTCCTTCGTGTCGATCCCTTGCATTGAACGTATAAGGAACGGGCCTCAAGCGCAACGCGGCCGGTTCTCACACCCGGCGATGCGGATCACCGACTGATGAGTTCCTTGCCTGCCTGACGCTGGCCGACCAAGACAGCGATGAGGTAGAGGCCGGCCGCAACTGCGATGAGCCACTGGTAACCGAGGATGAGTGACAGGTACTCCAGGCACCCGCCGACCATCGCCCCGAATAAGTTGGCGGCGAACGCAGCAGTTGGGTTTGCAGCGTTCTTGAAGCGTGAGGTGAAGAGGAGGTTCGCGAAGAACACCGGCGCAAAGGCAATCGCGACCGCGAAGAGCAGTCGAAGCGGTACAGCGAGACCAAGGAGTGTCTCGTTCGGGATGAGGAACGCGACGAGGAGTGACGCGAAGAGGGCGGTGATGAAGAAGGGTCTGGGAATCGGCCCACGGGCGCGCTGGGTCACCTCAATCGCGAGGAGCACAGCCACGAGTACGCCGGTGAAGACCAGCGCGTTGACGAGCCAGGTCGTGCCGAACAGCAGCGCGAAGGTGGTAATCGATCGCGTCTCAAGAAGGAGGAATGCCGCGCCCATGAAGAACAGGTCGCCGTAGCCGCGCATCGACTTGAAGGGGCCCCCGAAGACTCGGATACCGATGAGCGACACGGCGAGGATGAGTGCGATGACGATGAGATAGATCGGCGGAATCGTCTGCGTCTTGAGATATAGGAACGGTCGGTCATCAACCGTGGGACCCGGTATCTCTTGCGCTGCAGCGGCTATCGCGACTCGGTCCCAAGTAGCGCCTGGCGCGCACACTGCGTTGTCGGCATTCTTTCCTATCGTGATCGCGGCAAGTGATTGCACGGCGGTGAAGGTGTCGAGGCAGGGTGCATGGCCGAAGACTTCGTCAAGGGTGCCGGCGAGTCGGTTGATGAGCCATGGCTCGCGGTAGTAGTTGTACATCGCGAACACGCCGTCGTCCGTGAGGTGATCACGCGCAGCAGTGATGGACTCCTCGGTGAACAGGTACGACTCGAGGCGCAACTGGCTCGCCCCGGAGACAAGGGTGAGGGAGTCGGGGAGGGCGAAGAGGATGAGGTCGTACTTGTCGTCGTTGCCCGACAGGAAGGCGCGTCCATCATTGATGTGGACCGACACGCGGGGATCGTCATAGGGCTTATTGGGATTGACCTGACTGCCGATCTGCTGGATCCGCGGATCGATCTCGACGGCGTCGACATGCTTGGCGCCGCGGGCGAGGGCCAGGGCGACATCCGTTCCGGTGCCGGCCCCGACGACGAGGACGTTGCCCAGGGGGTTGTCGATCGCACGCTCGTAGGGGCGGCCGTAGACGGGCTCTGCCTTGAGTCGCTGCTCGACATCCATGACGTTCTGGTGAGGAATGCCATTCACCTGAATATTCGTAAACTCATTGATGGTGCCGGCATTTTGGACCTGGGTTTGGACCTTGTAATAGGGGGACCATGAGATGCCCGCCATGAGCGATTCGACGACGAGGGTGCCGATGATGAGCACCATGGCAATACGTGACACCCACGGCAGGCCCGGTCCGTAGAGGAGCCATAGTGCGATGAGAGTGATGATCGGCCAGACCCACGACGGCGCCCGCAGGAAGGCAATAAGGGTGAACGAAAGGGTGCCGAGAATTGAGCCGATGATGTCCCACCGGTAGGCGTCGAGGGCCTTGAACTCACGGAAGGCGCGGCCGGTGATCTCTCCGAAGCCGGTCATCGTGATGGCGATGACAATGAACACGAGGGGAAGCGAGACCCAGGTGGGCAGCCCGGTCGGCCGGACCTCGGTGAAGAAGATGAGATCGGTCGATGATCCCTCGATGCGGGCCGGGAAGGCCATGATGAAGGCGACAAGCAGGACGAGGCCGAGGGGGACATAGCGGCCGAGGTCGTTCGATGTGCGGGAGCGCAGGAAGCCCAGGCCGATGCCGAGGAAACTCGCGAGGAGGATGAGGTTTGAGAAGTACGACAGGTGGACGAGGTTGGCGCCCGACCAGCGGATAAGTGCGAGTTGGACGAAGAGCATAAGAGCGCTCGCCACGATGAGACGGGCGCGACCGGCAAGAACTGTCTGGCCGCGCAGCAAGGATGTGGTACTCACCGGGTCAGGCTAGTCCCTGCCGGCTTTGACACGGAATTGCCCTTCCCGCTTGGCCGCACGTCCATTTGGGTCGCGCTCAACGGTGGGATAGTGCAACATCGTGAGCGACCGGTTGAGCAGCGAGGAGCGGCAGGATGCATGCGAAGATTGAGATGAGTGATGGAGTGCGATTGTCCGTCACCCTGTTTCTGCCCGACGCACAGCCAGCCCCCTGCATCCTTGAGGCCCTTCCGTACCGCAAGGACGATATGACAGCGGGCTGGCGGCCGGAGTACGCCCGCTTCGCTGATGAGTTCGGCTTCGCCGTCGCGCGGGTCGATGTTCGAGGGACCGGGTCGAGCGGCGGAATCGCGACCGATGAGTATCCGAAGGTCGAGCAGCGTGATCTTGCAGAGGTGATCGCCTGGCTGGCCAAACAGCCCTGGTGCACCGGGAGCGTAGGCATGTTCGGAACCTCGTACGGCGGGTTCAACTCCTTCCAGTTGGCATGTGAGCGGCCAGCGCACCTCAACGCGATCATCCCCATCTACGCCACCGACGACCGATTTACCGATGATGTCCACCAGATGGGCGGGGCGCGCAAGTGGCTCGACCTCGTCGACTACTGCCACTACATGGCGCCCATGAACCTCCTGCCTCCGGTGCCGGAGATCTGGGGCGACACCTGGCGGGAAGAGTGGCAGCATCGCATCGAGCACCATGAGCCGTGGCTGATGACGTGGCTCGCGCATCCTCGCGACGACGAGTACTGGCGCCACGGGTCGGTGCGTCCGGATTATGACCGGATCGACATCCCGACGATGATCATCGCGGGCTGGGCTGATGGCTATCGAAACACGTCCTTTCGAACGGTCGCCCCCATCAATGCACCAACACGCCTGCTCGCCGGGCCCTGGGCGCACGCTGCTCCGTCCTCGAGCGCCCCCGGACCGCGAATCGACCACGTTGTCGAGATGGCGGCCTTCTTTGACGAGCATCTGCGCGGAGGAGTCTCGTCCTGGGCACTGCCCCACACCTGGTTCTGCCGCTACTCCCACGCACCTGATCCGGTCCTCGACACTGTGCCGGGCGTCTGGCGCTCAGACACTTGGCCCTCGACTCGCTCACATGTTCGCGAGATCACCCTGCCCGATCAGCCCGCCTACACCGTGCGCCCTGACGTGGGGACGGCCGCGTGGATCTCCTGCGCCGGGCACCTGCCCTACGGTCAGCCGGACGATCAGCGCTTTGACGATGCTGCGTCACTCACATGGGACATCCCGATCGAATCGCCGATCGAGATTGCCGGGAACCCACACTTTCGCGCTCATGTCACGGCGACGTGTCCGCACCCCATCATCGCTGTTCGTCTGTGCGATGTGTCGCCGGACGGTACGTCGACGCTCGTCACGCGAGGCACTCTCCTCATCGGCCCAGAAGGCGATGTCGACGTCGAACTCGAGGCGACCGCCTGGCAATGGCAGGTTGGTCGAACCCTTCGGGTGAGCATCGCCGGGTCCGACTGGCCGAATGTGGTGGCTCCGGCTGGCCCGGGCAACCTCACCCTGCGTGGCGCCGCGCTCACGCTGCCGATCTACGACCACGATCCGACCTTGCCTGTACCCGTGTTCGCACCGGGTGACCTATGGTCGAGTGAAAGCACCGAGGGCATGACGTGGAGCATCGAACGTGATGTCGCACGCAATGTCACCCGCTGCTTGGTCGGCTCCGAGTCGTCCTACGACACCCCTTACGGATCCGCGAGTGAGAGCTATGCCGGCGAGGTGAGCGTTGATACCCGCACCTTCGAGCAGCACGCGCACTCCGAGGTCGAATTCATCCTCAGGTTTCCTGAGGTGATCGCTACCGCCCATTCCGTCATGGATATCGTCGCAGTGGGATCAACGTACGACGTCACGATCACCATCACTGTCCGCGAGGGGGATGAAATCGTGACGCAGCAGTTGTGGCAACGATCATTCCCCCGGGCCTAGCGGGATACTTTTCCAATGGAAGCCGCTCTCCCTAGGGAGCATTACACCGATCCGGAGTACTTCACCCGCGAACGTGAGATGCTCCGTCGGCAGTGGACATGCATTGCGCGGCTTGCCGATCTCGGCCTCACCGTTGCAGGCCGGGTTGCTGTCGTCGACTTCTACGGTGAGTCGATCGTCGTCACCCATGACGGCACTCTGCATGCCCACGCGAATGTCTGTCGCCATCGCGGGTCGCAGTTGCTTTCGGCCGACTGCGCGCCCTGTGACATGAAGGTGCTTCGCTGCCCCTATCACTCGTGGACCTATGGCCTAGACGGTGCTCTCCTGCACGCGCCGCATGCTGAGGGCATCGAGCGAGCCGACTTCGCCCTCACGTCGCTGGCTGTCGATGCCTGGGGTGGGTGGCTTTGGCTTGCGGAGGAGCCAGCCGAGAGCCTCCTGACCCAACTCGGTGAGGTCCCGGATCGGGTCCGGCGATACCCGCTGGCAGATCTCGTCCTCGGTGTCCGCTTCAGCTATCAGGTGGGCGCCAACTGGAAGGTCATTGCCGAGAACTACAACGAGTGCTACCACTGCGGGCCCGTACACCCGGAGCTCTGCCGACTCGTTCCAGATTTTGCTGGCGGCGGCAGGGACATCCACTGGGACGATGGAGTACCGCATCGTGACGGCGCCTGGACCTTCACGATGAGCGGCACGAGTGACCGCGCTCCATTCCCTGATCTCGATGAGCATGAGCGGGTCAGGCACAAGGGTGAACTGATCTACCCCAATCTGATGCTGAGCCTCGCGGCCGAGCATGCCGCAGCCTTCGTCCTCACTCCGGTATCGATCGATCGCACCATCGTCACCTGCGACCTCCTCTTCGCACCCAATGAACGGGAGAAGCCGACGTTTGACCCCTCCGACTCCGGTGATTTCTGGGACCTCGTCAATCGTCAGGACTGGGGGGTTTGCGAGTCGGTGCAACGGGGCATGACCTCACGGTATTTCCGTGGCGGCTGGTACGCGCCGATGGAGGACACGTCCTTGGACATCAGGCGCTGGTTGCTGGCCAGGCTTAAATAGAGGACAGGAGTCTTTACAAATCGAATTCATGATGCTTCCCATCCTGATACGTTCGCGGTTTACCTGTGATGAGGAGTGTCAATGTCGAGATTCCGGTTGCTCGGTGCAGCCTTAATGTGCGTTGTGATGAGCGTCCCGACGGTGGCAGCGTCTCCGGTATTCGCCGAGGAGCCGGTGGTCCTCACCATCGGGGTTGGTGAGGATCTCGACTCTGCTAACCCGTTCACAGGGCTGTCGTCCCTCGCCTACGAGGCATTCACCCTCCAGTACCCGACCTTGACGCAGTACGCGGCTGATGATTTTTCGATCGTTCCCGGCCTCGCTGAATCATGGGAGGAGTCGGCTGACAAGAAGTCTTGGACCTACCGACTTCGTCCGGGGATGAAGTGGAGCGACGGTGTTCCGATCACCGCCGAGGATGTCGCCTACACGTTCAATCGGATCATCGACGGCAAGTACGAGCGGACGAATTACGGTTCCTATGTCGCCAACATGGTGCGCGCAGAGGCGGTGGACGACCTCACGGTGAAGGTCGATATCGCCAAGCCCAGCCCGGTCATGGACCACCTCTTCGTATTCATTCTCCCCAAGCACGTCTGGGAGTCGATTGACGGCAAGGAGGTGCGCAAGTACAAGAACGTCGGCACCCCAGAGTCACCGACGGTTGGCTCAGGCCCCTACGTGATGGTCGAGCGGCGCGCGGGGCAATTCACCAGGTTCAAGGCCAACCCCAACTGGTATGGCGGCAAGCGACCGGTCGATGAGGTCATCTTCAAGGTCTACAACAATCCAGATGCCCTCGGGCAGGCACTGAAGTCGGGCGAGATTGATCTTGCGCACGGCCTCGACCTCGGCGTGTATGAGTCCTTGCAGGGGGTCCCCGAAATCACGACGGTCGCCTCCACCCCTGCGAGTTTCAGTGAGGTCGCGTTCAACACAGGCGCGGCACTTGAGGACGGCACACCCATCGGCGACGGAAACCCCCTGCTCAAGGACAAGGCCCTGCGTCAGGCCCTCAGTTGGGCGATCGATCGGAAGGCCATTGTTGACAGGGTGCTCGGCGGCGAGGGTCTGCCCGGCAGCACGGTTATCCCTCCGCTCTATCCCCAGTGGCATCTGGACCCGGCCAATCCCTACACGTATGACCCGGCGAAGGCCGCCCAGCTCCTCGATGCAGCCGGCTACCCGGTGGGTGCTGACGGTGTGCGCGCTGATGCGAAGGGCAACCGATTGAGCTTCCGTCTCATTTACCGCACCGAGGCCGAGGGTGCGAGCTCGCAGAAGTCCGCGGAGTTCGTGCAGTCGTACCTCAAGGAAATCGGCGTTGAGGTGGAACTTAAGGGCGTCACCGAGGATGCCATGTACGAGTTCGTTGGACAGGGTAATTTCGACATGTTCGAGTGGGGCTGGGGAGTCGAGCCTGACCCGAATTACATGCTTTCCACCTTCACCTGCGGCAGCAGGTCGTATGAGGAGGACGGCACGATCTACGCGAACCTGTCGGACTCCTTCTACTGCAATCCTGAGTACGACAAACTCTTCGACGAGCAGTCGCAGGAGACGGATTTCACCAAGCGCCAGGAGGTCGTCAAGCGCATGCAGCAGATGCTCTATGACGATGCCGTCTACATGGTCACCTACTACGCCAATGGCCTTGAGGCCTACCGAAACGACCGCTTCACCGGGTGGGTCCAGCAGCCGACTGGCAACGGCACCCTCATCTACCAGTGGGGAACTTGGTCCTACTTCGATGTCGAGCCGGTCACGGCGGCTAGCGTCGAGTCGGAGTCAGGCGCGAGTGCCGCCCCGAGCGCGGCGGCGAGCGGCACCGATGCCGGTGCCACGCAGGAGTCGGCATCAGGCGGAGTCAGCACCGCAGTCATCGTCGGATTGCTCCTCGCCGTCATCATCATCCTGATACTCGTCATCGTTCTCGTACGCGGAAATCGGCGGGCGTCGAGCGCGGACCGCGAGTAGCCGATGGGGAGTTTCGTCGACGGTCAAGACGCACGGATTCACTACAAGCAAGTGGGTGAGGGACCTGACATCGTCTGGGTGTCGGGTGCAGGTGGAACGATCGGCTCGTGGGATGCGTACCAGGTGCCCTTCTTCGAATCGCAGTTTCGTAACACCACGTTCGATTGCCGTGGGGTTGGTCAGACGACGTCCGATCGCCCGATGCCGTGGACAGTCGAGGACTTCTCCCAGGATGTCGTTGATCTGATCGAGGCCGCCTGCTCTCCACCGGTGGCAATCATCGGCCTGTCCTTCGGTGGAGGCATCGTGCAGCAGGTCGCCATTGATCGGCCCGATCTCATCGCGTGTGTGATCACGATGGGCACGGGCGCGGTGAGCCGCGGCTGGACCTGGGATTATCAGATGGCCGAGATCGAATGGCGCCGGGCCGGCAACCGACTCGACGGCATGATGGCGGTCATCCACTACGCTGCCATGTACTACCCGGCGCGTGTCCTCGGCGATCCGGTGCTATGGCCGAAACTGCGCGATGAACTCCTTGAGTACTACGAAACCGATACTGCGGAGGATTCACTCATTGCGCAGTGGGAGCCATGCGTGCTCTTCGACCAGCGCGAGCAATTGAAGACTTGCACCGTTCCGATGCATGTCATTGCATTCGATCAGGATGTGCAGGCCGTGCCCCAAGATGGTGAGGAGGTCGCGGCACTTACGCCGGGCGCCGAATTCCACCTATTCGAGGGCATGGGGCACTGCTCGATCTATGGTCACACGCAGGACATCCTCAACCCGTTCATCAAGGGTCTGGTTCAGCGCTACCTCTAGGGAAGCGCTGATTTTCTCTTTCGTGTGAGTGGTGTTTTGCCGGGCGTGTGGGGTTCGCTTCCGGGAGATTTCGTTATGCTCAGCGACCAGATCAGTTTCACGGATGTCGAGTATTCGGAGCGCCGGCGCCGGCTACCAGGGAGTCAGCAAGCGCCCTGACGTCGCCGACGACCCGACGGCATCGCCACGGAGACCAAAACAGCGCCTCCTCAACTCATCACGCGTGCCCGGAGGCACCCCGAATGGAAAACAGGCTGATGATCGGTGGTTCCCTAGCCGACTAGGGCTCAGGGCCAGCCCCGCTACACGCCTACGAGCGCCTCACTCTGGCTGGGCCTAAAGGGACAACCTTGCTGCCAAAGGTAACCAAATGTAACTAGAGTGTGGTTGCATTTGGCACGTGCATGCTTTCGACATCGAATCCGTGCTTGCCGACCTCCGAAGGCAACACGGCGACACCGCCGGTGTCGAGGTGAAGTCAGCGCGGGGCGGCTTGCCAAGCACCGTAGGTGAATCCCTATGCGCGCTCGCAAACCACCCCGGTGGCGGATTGCTTCTCCTCGGCCTCGACGAGCAGGCAGGATTTGCCCCGGTCGGTCTTACCGACCTTCAGACGCTCAAGCAGGGGATTGCCAGCAAGGCAAGCATTTTGCTGGGCGTGTGGGGGTCGTTTGTGGAAAACAGGCTGATGATCAGCGCTTCCCTAGCCCCTCATCCGTGATCCGGTCGGATCGTAGGCGGGCACGGTGAGGATTCGGGCTGGCTGTCGATCACCGATCACGGAGACCTCGACGTCGTCGCCGCTCGTGACAACGTCGGAATCGACGAGGGCGAGGGCGAGGCTGGTCCCGACGTGGTGCCCGTAGGCGCCGGACGTCACGAGCCCGACGACACGGTCGCCGAGCCAGACGGGCTCATCGCCGATGGCATCGGAGGCAGAGTCGCCGAGATCAAGGGTTACCAGATGCCTGCTGGCGCCACGATCACGCTCGGCAAGGGCTGCCTCGCGGCCGATGAAGTCGCCCTTGTCCCAGGCGATAAAGCGATCTAGCCCGGTTTCGCCAGGGGTGTATGCCTGAGTGAACTCAGCGGACCAGATGCCAAAGGCCTTCTCGATTCGCAGGCTGTCGATGGCCCGGTCACCAACCGGCGTGACGCCAAGCGCTGCCAGACGGCGCCACAGCGCTCCCTGACGATCAGCAGGAACCGTGATCTCGTACCCAAGCTCGCCGGCGAGTGACATTCGTGCGACGAGCATGTCGCCGAGCATGACGGCGTCCATGAAACGTATCTGGGAGATATCGAACTCAGTGAGCGACGAGACAATCTCGCGTGAACGAGGACCCGAGACGGCGAAGCCGAGCCAGGCATCGGAGAGGTTCTCGATCTCGACCCCGTCGATCAACTGCTCGGTGAACCACCGAAGGTGCCACTCCTGGAGGTAGTACGAACCGATGACCCAGAAGCGATCCTCGGCAAGTCGGGTGACGGAGAGGTCGCCCATGAGGGTGCCCTTGGGAGCCAGCATCGGGGTGAGCCCCATACGGCCGACGGCGGGAATGCGACCAGCGAGCAGTGTGTCGAGCCATGCGGCGGCATTCGGGCCCGTGACCTGGTAGCGCGAGTAAACGCCCGTTTCGTATGCGCCGACGTCGGTGCGGACGGCGGCCACCTCGCGTGCGATGTGCGGGAAGGCATTGTCGCGCTGCAATGACGGGACGTGCTCGAAGTCAAGGGGCGCGAAGAACTGGGGAACCTCGAGTCCCCAGGTTGCCCCGAACTGGGCACCAGCGGCCTTGAGATCCTCGTGCGCGGGTGTCGTGTGCAGCGGCCGGCCGGCCGGTAGGTGCTCGTGAGGATAGGTCGTAAGGAAGCGTCGCGCATAGAACTGGTAGGTCGTGGCGAGGAGGTAATCGTCGGATGATGCCCAGTCGCCGAAGCGCGCGACGTCCATCGCGTAGACATCGCCACCCGGATCACCATCGACGATCCAGTTGGCGATGGCAAGGCCGACAGCGGCGCCCTGGGAGTAGCCGGCCATCACGCCTGCAGCGGCCCAGTAGCCCGGCAGTCCGCGCACTGGACCGACGAGCGGGTTGCCGTCAGGGGTGATGGCGAAGGCCCCGTGGACCCAGCGCTTGATCCCTGCGGATTCGAGGGCGGGGAACCGAGCGAACCCGATCTCTAGTTCGGTGGCGATCCGGTCGATGTCGGGTGGGAGTAGTTGGACGCCGAAATCCCACGGCGCACCCTCAGGATGCCAGTGCGCTGGATTGGATTCGTAGACCCCGAGCACGGCGCCGTTCTGCTCGCGCTGGAGGTAGGTCCAGCCCTCGAGGTCAGTGACCGCTGGCATGGCCCAGTCGATCGCCATGATTTCGGGGACGTCCTCGGTGACGAGGTAGTGGTGCAGGATCGGGGTGACCGGGTGGTTGATGCCCACCATGTGTCCGACCTTGCGACCCCACATGCCTGCCGCGTTGACCACGTGCTCGGTGAGGATCGGGCCCTGCTCGGTGTCGAGTTCCCATCCGGCACGCGTGCGCTTGATCCCGAGGACCCGGTTGTGGGTGATGACGGTTGCGCCGCGCTTACGAGCGGCCCCAGCGTAGGCGTAGACGGCGCCGTTGGGATCGAGATTGCCTTCGTCCGGATCGAAGAGGCCGCCAGCGAGCCCGTTGGGATTGACGATCGGTACGAGGTCGACGATCTCGTCTACGTCGAGAAGCCGGGCACCCTCGTGCCCCATCATCTCGTGCCATGCGACCTCGGCCTTGAGCCAGCGCATCCGCTCGGGAGTGCTCGCAAGCTCGATGCCGCCCGAGAGCTTGAGCCCGATGTCGATGCCGCTCTCTTCAGCAACCTTCGGGTACATCGAGATCGTGTAGCTCTGAAGGGCAGCGACGACGGTGTCATTGTTGATGGCATGGAACCCCCCGGCTGCATGCCAGCTTGAACCGGCGGTGAGCTCGGTGCGTTCGATGAGGGCGATGTCAGTCCAGCCCTTGAGCGCGAGATGATATAGGATGCTAGTTCCGGTGATGCCCCCGCCGATGACGACGACACGAAATGACTGCACCGCTACCCCTTCTCAGTTCCGCTACGCGGGTCGACTTGAGCCCGGACACTATCAGCCTGATGATTGTGCGGCAGGGCGAGCATCAGCGCTGGTCGGAGGGCGAGTGGCGTAGGCACGCTGCGACATGCCCAATCGTTGGCTGGAGAATCGGAAGGCTCGTGGTCCGGCACTCATCCATGACGACCGGGCACCTCGGGTGGAATCGGCAGCCCTTCGGGATACGTGCCGAATCGGGCGGTTCGCCAGCGAGGACGGTGGGCTGGGTCCGCGAGATATCCGGCACCACCGAGAGCAGTGCCTTCGTGTACGGGTGCTGCGGATTGGTGAGCACCTCGGCGGTGGGACCGGTCTCAACGATGCGACCGAGATACATCACCGACACTCGGTCTGAAATGTTCCAGGCGAGCCCGAGATCGTGGGTGACGACAAGGACAGTGAGCCCGAGCTCGTTGCGCAGTGATAGCAGGAGGCTGAGAATCTCTCCCCGAACCGATGCATCGAGGCTGGACACGGGCTCGTCAGCGATGAGCACGCGCGGGTTCAGCACAAGGGCTCCGGCAATAACGACACGCTGCCGCTGCCCGCCAGAGAGTTCCTGCGGGTAACGCAGGAAGAAGCGCTCAGGTGGCCTGAGCCCTGCGCGGGCGAGGGCGTTAGCGACGAGCGCTGCTTCGTCGCCGCGCACCTTCTGCACCCGAAGGCCCTCGGCAACCGCGTCGTAGACCGTGTGCCGGGGATTGAGGGCGCCGAGGGGGTCCTGCTGCACCATTTGCACCTGTGACCGAAAATGCTTGAGAGCCTTACTCGAGTAGGACAGGGCCTGCCCGTCGAATGACACGCTCCCCGAACTCGGCTTCTCCAGTCCGAGGAGGGTGCGCGCGAGGGTGGTTTTACCGCAACCGGACTCGCCGACAAGGGCCAGGATCTCCCCGGCGGGAAGGTCAAGATCGACGCCGTCGACTGCGCGCACGCCGCCATTGAACGCCACCGATAGACCTCGAGCCGCGAGGATCATGGCTCGACCCTGAAGCAGGCGGCCATGCGGCCGGGGGCCACCTCGATGAGCGCAGGTGCACTCTCGATGCAGGCGGCGACCGCGATTTGACACCGAGGATGGAAGGCGCAACCGCTTGGCAGATCGTCCGGGAATGGCGGATCACCGGGCAATCCGGCGGGGGCGTAGCGTGCGGACGGGTCGCCGATGCGAGGAAAGGCCGCTGCGAGCGCACGGGTGTAGGGATGCTTGGGATTGTCGAAGATCTCCAAGGCTGGCCCTGACTCGATGATCTGGCCCGCGTACATCACGGCGATACGGTCGCAGGTGGTGCCGAGCACGCCGAGGTCGTGGCTGATGAGCATCATGCCCATGCCGAGGTCTTTGACGAGCCCGGTTAGAAGATCGAGGACCTGCGCCTGCACCATCACGTCCAGAGCAGTGGTGGGCTCGTCCGCAATGATGAGGTCCGGCTTGCACGCGAGGGCCATGGCGATCATCACGCGCTGGCGCTGCCCTCCGGCCAGTTGGTGGGGGTAGGCCTTGGCGCGCGTCGCTGGCAGCCCCACCTGGTTGAGGAGTTCTGCGACCCGGGCATCGACCTGTTTGCGTGACGCCTGCTCATGGATTCGGATCGGCTCGGCAATCTGGTCGCCGATGCGCTGCACGGGGTTGAGGGCGTGCAACGCGCCCTGGAAGACGATGGCAGCTTGCGACCAGCGCACCGCGCGAATCTCGCCCCAGTTCATCGTGAGGACATCGGCGCCGTTGACAAGCACGGCGCCGCGAACCTCGGCAGATTGTGGCAGCAGCCGCAGGACGGTCGAGGCGAGGGTTGTCTTGCCGCAGCCCGATTCACCTGCGATGCCCAGGGTCTGTCCGGCGTCGAGTGAAAGACAGACACCACGGACCGCGGCCACGGCACCCTCGCTGGATGCGTAGTTGACGCTGACGTCGTCGAATTGCAGGAGGGTCATGATGCCCGCCCGGGGTCGACGATGCGTTCAGTGGCGCGACCGACGAGCGTGAAGGCGAGCACGACGAGCACCACGCAGATCCCGGGCGGTAGGACGTACCACCAAGCGCCGCTGCTGACGGCGCCCGAGGAGAAGGCTCGATCCAGGAGTGACCCCCACGAGGGTGCCAGCGGATCACCAAGACCGAGGAACGACAGGGTTGTCTCCGAGAGGATGACGATGGCGACGGTGAGCGTCGTGTTTGCGAGAACGAGCGGAAAGACGTTCGGCAGCACGTGCCGTGTCATCTGGTGCCAGTTGCCGGCGCCAAGGGCTCGGGATCGCTCAAGATAGGGCCGTCCCTCGATGGAGAGGGTCTGTGCCCGGATGAGTCGGGCCGTGCCGGCCCACGAGGTGATACCGATGACGATGATGAGATTCATGGTGCTCGGTCCGAGCACGGTCGCAAGAACGATCGCGAGCGGCAGGAACGGGATGACGAGGAACCAGTCGGTCACCCCGACCAGGGCGTGACCACCAAGTCCCCTGAAGTGTCCGGCGGTGATGCCAAAGAGCGTGCCGATGACGACCGAGATGACGGTGGCAGCTAGGCCCACTGTGAGTGAGATTCGAGTGCCCCAGGCGAGGAGTAGGAGCATCGAGCGCCCGGACTCGTCCGTCCCGAGCGGGTATGACCACGAGGGTGACTCGAGCCTCCCGCCGGTGGCCTTCGTGAGGTCAAGGGCGGATTCGGGAATGAGGATCGGCGCGAGAATTGCGGTGGCGACGAACACCGCGAGAATGGCCAGACCGGCCATGCCGGCGCGGTCATGCCGAAATCCGGTGCTGAATCGTGCGAAGGCCATGCGTCGGCGTTGTGAGGCAACGCTCATGAACGCACCCTTGGGTCGAAGACGACGTAGAGAAGTTCAGCGATGAGGTTCGCAACGATCACGGCAATGGAGAACATGAGGAAAATTGCCTGGAGGAGCGGAATATCGGGGCCCCGGAGCGCTTCGTAGGTGAGGAGGCCGAGGCCGGGCCAGGAGAACACCGTCTCGACGGTGATGGCACCGGTGACGACGAATCCCAGCGACAGAAAGATGAGGGTGATCGTCGGGAGCAATGCATTAGGAACAGCATGCCGTTTCTGGACGACGGCGTCACGAAGGCCCTTGGCGCGAGCGAGGGTGAGGTACTCCTGCTTCCGCTCGTCGATGAGTGACGCTCGCATGACGAGTGCGTAATCGGCGAGGTAGATAAGGATAAGGGTCGTGCACGGCAACACCAGATGCCAGAGAACATTCAGCCAGCCAACGGGGCTCGAGGTGTCGACGCCTGGTGTGGACATTCCGCCGACCGGGAAGAACCCCGGGATACCGAAGGCGCCGACCGAGAAGACGATGAGGAGCATCATGCCGAGCCAGAATTCCGGCATCGAGTAGAGCATAAGCGTGGCGCCCGTCGACATGCGATCAAATCTGCCGCCGGGCTTCCAGCCGGCGCGAATGCCGATCCAGATGCCGATGAACGACGCCACCACGATGGCGGTGCCGAGGAGGAGAATCGTCGGCCACATTCGTTCGCCGATCATCTCCCAGACCGGGCGCGAGAATCGTGTCGAGTCGATCGTGGCGTCGAACGGATTACGGATGTAGGTGAGGAACTGTTCGAGCAATGGCTTGTTCAACGCCCGCCGAAGCTCGAGCAACTGCTCGGCATCCTGATTGCGACCACGGGTGTAGAGCCCGATTGGATCACCGGGCAGCATGCGAAAAAGGAAGAAGTTGAAGACGACGACGAACGCAAGAGTGATCACGGCGCGGAGCACCCGACTCGCCACGACACGGAGCGTCGACCCAGAGACGTGGGTGGCACGTATCGGATCTGGTTCACCGACGGCTACCTCTTGCAGGATGGAAATCTTCTCCTCATTTCCTGAGTACCCTCATAGGATTCACAGGGCGAACCTAGTGCTTTGGTGGCCCCTCGCGAGGGGCATTCGCTTCGATGGTTCGCGAGGACGTCCGAGGCGAACCTAGACTCGCAAGGTGTTCTCGATCATCGCGCCGGAGCAGGTGGCGGGCCTGGCGTGGTGGCCGCCGCTCGTAGTCGTCGTCCTCCTCGTCGTCATTAACATCGTGAACAACAAGGTGGCGCCGCAAACGCACTACCTGCTGTGGTCCTTTGGAGGCTCAGTTCTCCTCCTCGCGGTAGGCCTGCTCGACGGAAACTCCTGGACCGACATGGGCCTGGGCTGGCGTTTCCTCCTGCCGGGTCTCATCTGGGCGGCGGCCTCCATTGGTGTCATCACTGCCGTCTACGTGATCGGGTCGCTCTTTCGCCGAACCCGTGCAGCGTTCCACGACGAGCGGATGGCTGAGATGTCTGCTGGCCGACTGATGTTTCAAGCGCTCATCGAGGTTCCCTTCGGAACTGTGCTCTTCGAGGAGATCGCATTTCGCGGGGTCCTGTTCGCGATGCTCGCCCGCCGGTACGGACTCATCTGGGCGCTCGTGGGTTCGGCGCTGCTGTTCGGTCTGTGGCACATCCTGCCGTCAATCGGCACGCACGAGCAGAATCCCGCGCTCGGTTCGGTCGTCGGGGAGGGACACCGGGGCAATATCCTCGCGGTGCTCCTCAGCGTTCTCACGACCGCGCTCGCCGGCATCCTGTTCGGCGGACTTCGCGTGCTCTCGGGCAGCGTCCTTGCTCCGATGGGCTTCCACTGGGCGACGAATGGGCTCGGCTACGCGTTCAGTTGGGTGCTTATCAGGGCGCGGGATCGTCGCGCAAGGTGACCGGACCGTCTGCGGCCGCCGCGACCGGCCCCCTGTGCTGGAAACTGAAACGACGCGAAGGACGTGGATAAATGACATCGATGGGATTCAGTGTCTACGATGACCCTGATGTCGTGCGGACGCCGCTGAGTCAAGCCGACCCCGCACCGGAGCCAACGGAGGAAGCCAGCATGGAAGCCGCGCGATCGAGTTTCGACGAGCATGGTGCGGGAGCCCTGCTCTCCGATCGTGACCGCGGCATTCTCGAGTTTGAGCGCCAGTGGTGGAAATATGCAGGGGCCAAGGAGCAGGCGATTCGCGATCTCTTCGACATGAGCGCAACTCGTTATTACCAAATTGTCAACGCCCTCATCGATACCCCGGAGGCATTGGCCTCCGACCCGATGCTCGTCAAGCGACTGCGCCGCCTGCGTGCCACTCGGCAGCGTGCGCGCTCGGCTCGGCGTCTCGGCGTTGAGTTAGACCAGCGCTGAAACTTCCGATACTCCCTTCGCCGGTTCCTCGTCGGGAGATTGATGGGGCATGATGGCCCTGTTCGCGATCTAGGGAGCCTCGCATGCGTCTTCGAATCCTCGTCACCACCGGCCTCGCCCTCACCGGCGCCCTTGCAAGCGCCCTAGGCGCAGCGCCAGCATCACAGGGTGCCTCGACCCCGATCGTCGTGTGGACGGATGCCACGCGCGCGCCACTGCTCCAGCAGTCGTTCGCGAGTGGGTATGGCGGCCACTCGGTGACCTTTGTCGTGAAGGAACTTCCGGCAATTCGCTCCGAACTCAAGACTGTGGCCGCCGCTGATGCGCCCGATGTCATTTGGGCCGAGCACGACTGGACCGGGGAACTCGCTTCTGCGGGCCTCGTTCGCAAACTTCCACTGTCGGCGAAGTTGAAGGCCCAGTTCGAATCACGAACCCTCGATGGCTTCAAGTTCGGGTTCAGCTACTACGGCGTTCCCGTCATGTATGAGAACGTGGCACTCATCACGAACGCGGCCCTCGTCCCGACTCCTCCGAAGACGTTCACGGCCTTGAGCAAGTCCGCACTTTCGCTCAAGGCGGCAGGCAAGGTCGACGTAGGCCTCGCGGTGGCGCAGGGCTCTGCTGGCAATGCGTACTTCATGAACCCACTTTTCACCGGGCTGGGCGGGTACGTGTTCGGCAAGAACGCGGCCGGCAGCCTCGATCCATACAACATTGGCATCACGAATCCGACCTTCCAGGCGAATTTGCCCAAGATCAACAAATGGAATTCGACCGGCCTCATCAACTCTGCGTTGGACGAGAAGGCGGCCACAGCGGCGTTCGTCTCAGGCCGAGCGGCCTATTGGATTACCGGACCCTGGAACCGAAATGAGCTCAAGACGCTCGCCTTCCAGTATCGGGTATCGTCGATCCCGGAGATCAAGAAGGGCATCGCACCGTCGCCATTCCTCACGATCAAGGGTTTCATGGTGACGGCGTACGCGGACCAGCACGGTGTGCTCGCTGCGGCACAGGGTCTCGTGCGTAAGGGATTGACCCCGGCCCCGATTCAGTCGCAGATTGCGGCCATTACTGAACGCGCGCCGGCCAACATCGCCGGGACGATGGCACGTCTGCCGCAGGCATTCGCCGTGGCAGGTACCGCAGGTGCGCCGACCCCGAATATTCCACAGGCCAGTGGCATCTGGGCACCCCTGGGAAAGGCCTGGGCGACCTCGACGATGGGTGCGGGGGCCGTACCCGCGCAGACATCCTTCGCGGAGGCTCAGGCGACCGTCGCCGCTTCGGTGGGGTAGTCGGCGGGGTGGCGGGCGCCTTCTTGAGACGCGGATTGAGCGGTCAACGGGCTCGAAGGCCCGATTCGCAGGCTCCCACATTTGCACTCACCGGGTGAGAGTGCTAAAAATAGATTAGCACTCACACCCTTAGAGTGATAATCCACGTTCGGATGTTCCGGGAGGAACTGGCCCCATGGCAAAGATCATTGCATTCAACGAAGAGGCTCGTCGCTCGCTTGAGCGCGGCATGAACGTGCTCGCCGACGCAGTCAAGGTGACGCTCGGTCCGAAGGGCCGTAACGTCGTTCTCGAGAAGAAGTGGGGAGCCCCCACGATCACTAACGATGGCGTGTCCATCGCAAAGGAGATCGATCTCGAGGATCCCTACGAGAAGATCGGTGCCGAACTCGTCAAGGAGGTCGCCAAGAAGACCGATGACGTCGCAGGCGATGGCACCACCACCGCGACCGTGCTCGCCCAGGCGCTTGTGCGCGAAGGTCTGCGCAACGTTGCCGCGGGTGCGAACCCGATGGCACTGAAGAAGGGCATCGACAAGGCCGTCGCCATCGTGTGCGACGAGCTTCTCGCGATGGCGAAGGACGTCGAGACCAAGGAGCAGATCGCGTCGACCGCCGCGATCTCCGCTGGTGGTGACCAAGAGGTCGGCGAGCTCATTGCTGAGGCGATGGACAAGGTCGGCAAGGAAGGCGTCATCACCGTCGAGGAGAGCAACACGTTCGGACTCGAACTTGAGCTCACCGAGGGTATGCGCTTCGACAAGGGCTACATCTCGCCCTACTTTGTCACCGATGCCGAGCGCATGGAAGCCGTGCTCGAGGATCCCTACATCCTCATCGCCAACTCGAAGATCTCGGCCGTTAAGGATGTCCTGCCGATCCTTGAGAAGGTCATGCAGTCCGGCAAGCCTCTGCTCATCCTCGCCGAGGATGTCGAGGGCGAGGCTCTGGCCACGCTCGTTGTCAACAAGATCCGCGGCACGTTCCGTTCGGTGTCGGTCAAGGCCCCTGGGTTCGGCGATCGCCGTAAGGCGATGCTGCAGGACATCGCGATCCTCACGGGCGCACAGGTCATTTCCGAGGAGGTCGGCCTCAAGCTCGACGGCACCACGCTCGACCTTCTCGGCCGCGCACGCAAGGTCGTCGTCACCAAGGACGAGACGACCATCGTCGAGGGCGCAGGCGACCAGGAGCAAATCCAGGGTCGCGTGAACCAGATCCGTGCCGAGATCGACAAGTCGGACAGCGACTACGACCGCGAGAAGCTGCAGGAGCGCCTAGCCAAGCTGGCTGGCGGTGTTGCCGTCATCAAGGTTGGCGCAGCGACCGAGGTCGAGCTCAAGGAGCGCAAGCACCGCATCGAGGATGCAGTCCGCAACGCGAAGGCCGCTGTTGAAGAGGGCATCGTCGCCGGTGGCGGCGTGGCCCTGATTCAGGCCATGAAGTTGGCTGCGGGCAAGATTGATGCACTCGGACTCACCGACGAGCAGCTGGTTGGGGCGAACATCGTTCGCGTCGCTGTCAGCGCGCCGCTGAAGCAGATCGCCGAGAACGCTGGCCTCGAAGGCGGTGTCGTGGTGGAGAAGGTTCGTGAGCTCCCCGCGGGCCACGGCCTTGATGCCTCAAACGGCGAGTACGTCGACATGATCGCCATGGGCATCATCGATCCGGCCAAGGTCACCCGCTCGGCGCTGCAGAACGCAGCATCGATCGCTGGCCTCTTCCTCACCACCGAGGTTGTCGTGGCTGACAAGCCCGAGAAGGCTTCTGCCCCGATGGGTGGCGGCGACGGCGGCATGGGAGGCATGGACTTCTAGTCCACGTCTACGAACGCTCGAAAGGGCGGCTCCCCGATACGGGGAGCCGCCCTTTCTGCGTCCTGTCGCCTAGGGCCCCTCGCTGTCACGTGTTTGGGCGACGGCCCCACCGTCGCCGATCTGCTGGTCTCGTCCCCTGTCGGAGGTTCTCAGAGGCCTGGGTTTGTCCGATGGGCATGGCGTTACGGATGAATTGACTCAGTCATGCGTTGAGGCCGACTCACTGAGCGAGTCGGCCCAGTCACGGTGACTGTTCCTGCGCTTGCGCCTACGGTCACGCACTTATCTCCAGAGGTAGACATGACCCTGTATGCGGAGCCGGATGATCGTTGGCACCGGCCAGCGTTCGTCTTCGCGAAGGGTGGCTTGCTGGAGGCAGCCTTGGGAGAAGTCGACGTCGTCGTTGCGATAGCACATGTGGTCGTGATGGCGCGACCGTCGTCGAGGCCGACAGATGGCAGCAGGTGGCCGCCCGGCCTAGTTGCTGAGCGTGGCGACGGGTTTGGCGGCCCGCTCAGGGGCTTGAGTCGGTCTTTTAGGCAGGTGTTTCCCTCACCCGCCCCTTGCCTGCCGGGTAGATCCTCGACTTGCCATCAGGCCAGCCAGCCCTGAACAAGCCTGCTCGTGCTGCAGGCCAATGATCCATCCGGGGGCGCTGTTGAACGCTCGCCCACTGGCACCTCTATTCACGCAGGCGACGATGAAGCAGCCGCTGGCCGCCTCGTGGTGCGCAAGGATCTGCGACTCACGCGCGAGTTGCCTCGCCAGCGTGGGCGTCTGCTCAACTCGGTCCGGGTGCACTCTCGCATGGAGTCCACTGACGAGTGCGGCGGCTGGACCGAAGGGGCGCAACTGGACGACGCGCCACTCCCCCCGGATTCCCCAGCAGGCGCCTTGCGCAAGCGCCCACTTTCCGCAGAGTGGCATGTACGGTGGTATTTAGGGTGTTTTTTGAGGTAGGCTACTGGTATATTCTCCGATAGGGAACTGGAAGACGGGAAGTGAGGAGATGCCTACTGAGGTCGCCGTCTCAAGCCACGCTGAGACGACCCGGATGGACATTCACGAACTGGTGCGCAGGCTCAACAGCCACCTCGGTGCAACGATCGTCGCCGCTCTGGCTGGGGTCCGTGACTCCAAGCTGCCATACCGCTGGGCCAAGCCTGACGGCCCCACGCCTAACCCGGAGGCCGAGGAGCGGCTCCGTGCCGCCCATCGCTCGTGGCTCATGCTGGCTGACGCCGAGTCTGACCACACCGCTCGTAGTTGGTTCATCGGCGCGAACCCCCTGCTCGACGAGGTGGCTCCCTTCATGGCGCTGCGAGAAGGTGAGAGCCATAAGGTACTGAGGGCAGCGGAAGCCTTCATCTCGGGCGCCTGGAGCGCCTGACCCCGATGGCGTTCACGGGGGAAGCTTCACGGGTCTGCCAGCGCACGGGCCTTGCGGTTGTGAACCAGCCAGACGTTGCGCTGTGGCGGGTCTTCAAGACAGCCGACGGCCCACTGAACCCTCCCATCCGTTCGGGGAGCCCCGACGAGCGCTGGGGCCGGTTCGACGTTCCAGGATTGGCCACGGTGTACGGGGCAACGCATTCCCGAGGGGCATACGTCGAAACGCTCGCAACACTCGCTCCTGCCGATGTCGACTACGCGGAACTCTTCGACGTCGTCGCGCCGGGCGAGAACCCGGTGGCACAGGACTGGTCCGACATGCACCACATGCCACCGGGAAGCACTGCCATACAGTGGCGCCGTCACTTCAGGGAGTGGGCGCCGAATCAGGACCCGGCCCATCAGCGCATCGACACGTCGGTTCTCACTGGCCCGGACCGCGTCGTCACATGCGCCGTGGCCAAGTGGCTTGGTGAGCAAGTGCTCGACGACGGCTCTATGCCTGCGGGCATTCGCTACTTGTCCAGGCACGGCGGGGAGCTCTCCTGCTGGGCGGTATGGGTCGACTTGAGAGGCTCGACCAACCCCGACGATGTGAAACTACTCGTCGCGCTCCACATCGACGAGGTCAACCGAGTTCCCATCGAAGCAAGCGACGCTGACTTCCGCTGGGCCGCCAAGAGCCTCAGAGTCAACGCACACTGAGTTCGAGCGCATGACCCGAAAGCAAACAGTCCCAAGCGCAGCGAAGTGCGCCACATGCCCTCTGTCTCAAAAGCACTCGCCTTGCAGGTCCCCTCTGTCAGCATCTGGTGCCGAACGAGCCGACACGGGGAGCCGCCCCTTCGGCGTACTGACACTTAGGGCGCTTTGACCGAGGTTCGAAGCAGCACGGTGTTGTCGAGCTCCAGGTCGCTGCTCCAGATCGGTTTCGCGCTGGGGCTCCAGGTGATGGTGTTGTAGCCGTCCTTCGCACCGACCTCCTGCGGCGTGTACACGGAGGCATTCGACCAGCCGCTATTCGAGGCACCGGACTTTGACCAGTTTGCAGGCTCCGGGGTGTTCGAGGACTTGCAGTCGACGACTGGGTTGCTCGAGGTGACGCACTCGGGGTTCAGTGGCGCCTTGTTCACTACAAGGGCCCTCCACGACTCACTGGTCACAGCAATGATCTTGCCGGTCTTGTTGTCGCGTACCTGGGCGATGACCCCACCGTCGCCGATCTGCTGGCGACTGGTCCCGATGTACTCCAGACCGGAGGCATTCTCGGTGAAGTCCTTGCCCATAATCCCGATGGTCAGGGGGTAGGTGGCGGTCAAGGTGATGGTCTCAGCGTTGAAGGATTTCTCAGTCGTGATCGGTACGGAATCTTGGCCGACCTTCTTGCCGTTGACGTAGAGGGCAAACCAATTGTCAGCCCACACCTGAGCGGTGAACGAGGAGGTCGGTGCGGCGGGCTGCGAGGCATTCGCAGGTGCGTACGCCAGCCCAGTGACACCAAGGATGCCGACACTCGCGGTCGCGGCGCAGCGCTGGATCAGGAGTCTTCGGTTCATGTCATGCCTTCCGCGCGTAGGTTTGGGTGGACTCTTTTCCATTGGGATCGATGAAGGTCATGGATACCGACTGCAGGGTGGCGGTGTAGTTGATTCGGTATCGACTACCGCTCAGGGTGTAGGCGAGGGCGAACGCCGATGATCCGTTCCGGGCGAACTCGGTGATCTTGGCCCCCCTGAGGGGTTCGCCGGCGGGGCGGAACGGGTTTGCTACCGGCTGCGGGTCGACCTGGCCATCCTTGACGGTCACGACCCCGCGCATCCCGCCATTTGCATACGGGTAGGTCTTGGTGCCGTGGTAGTGGTACTTGCCCTTGAACATGTGGCCGTTGTATTCGTCCAACGGCTGTAGTGCCGTGCCATTCGGTTCGACCGATCCGTACATGGGATACCCATCGAGGCCGTAGGCGATGGGCTTCGTCGCTCCGATCGTCTTCGACAGGTGGAGTGGCGCGGTGTGGTAGTGGTAGTCATCGGCGCGACCGCAGTGGCCGCCCCATTCGTCGAGCTCGCCGATGAGGTAGGAATCCTCGCCGCGGTTGTTGAGCGCATTGAAGATTGGGACACCGTCGGCTGCGAGGGCAATGGCACCGCGAAAGAGGTTCGTCTTGGCTGAGATGGGATTGGCAGCCAGTTTTGGCGACACCGGGACCTTCCAGGCGTTGGAGCCTGAGTAGGGCTGCGGGACCGGTACCTGCTGCTGCCAGTTCGTGATGCCGACCATCATGTTGTGCGGCGGCAGCCCGCTACTTTCGACGAGGTAGTACTGGCCGGATTTAAGGGTCTTAACCGATGAGGCGAAGGCACTGAACCCCGGGAGCGTCACGCTGGTCCCAGCGGCGACTGCCTCTTGCGCCGTGACGAGCGATGCGGTGACAGCGGCGCCGAACCCGAGGGCCATGCCCTGGAGCACGGTGCGCCGGGTGAGCCCTGGATGGCCATGCGGCACATGTGGGTGCACGTGATCGTGCGGGCCGCTAGTGGGAGTACGTGACATTGAGTGCCGCCTTCGAGATGGTGATGCCGGATATGGATGAGAGCAGCGAATCCCTAGTTACGGATGCCGAGGACTTCTTGGGGAGGTTGGGCGTGCCGGACAGTTCATACACGGTGATCGTGTACGTCTTGGCTCCCGGGCCCTTTGAGCAAGGGGGTGCATAGCCGATGTTCTTGTTCACGCTGTTTCCGCCAAGGTACCCAACCTTCGTTGAGTTGGTAGCGATCGCAGTCGTCTTTGCAGGAATGCCCCACATCAGCCAGTACCAATGGTGCCCACCCTCCGGCGGCACGTGATCCATGACGACCGCGTAGCCCTTGGCACCCTTCGGAGCGTTCGTCCAAGAGATCGGCGGGCTGGTGCCCGCACCGTCGCAGGTGTACTTGGCTGGGAACGCATTCCCGACTCCAATGCCCGGGCTGGTGAGCGTGAATGCGTCTGCGGCGCGAGCAGGCCCACTCACAGTGAACGCGGTCGCGATGGCGGCCGCGAGGGCGAGGGATGCTCGCAAGGTGGGGCTCATGGTCCGGATGCTAGCTTCCATCGAAATAGGTCGCTTGCTGGCGGGGGCGCTACGCGCTGATGTCATCGCCGTGCAAGGCTTCATCCGTGAAAGCCGAGGGACGATGGGCAGTTTTGGTTGTCGACGGCGCCGATGTGCGACTGCGGAGTCGGCGGATTGGGCTGATTTCGGTCGATGTTCGGGCACCTGTTTCGGCGGGGGAACTGCAGATCACGGCTTCGGGCAATCGGTTTTCTCTCAGTCTTGCCCTTGATCAGCTGAAAACTGGGAGCATATTCACCGAGGGCGCAGCCCGGTCCCTCCTCCGGCGAAATGATGCCCGGGTGCTCAACTACTCAGGACATGGCGCGACAGGCTCGAGTCCATGGCAGGTGAGTGGCCACGCGGTCGCGGCTGAAGTGGACATCGAAATCACGTTGACGATCACTGCGGCCGGCCCCCCGGATGACCCGATGGCCCAGATCGAATTGGCGGGCGCCGCGAACCTCGGCACCGTCAATGTGCCATTGCCCGGCCTCGGCAGGGTTGATGATTTTTCATTCCAGGTCGATGCACGGCTGGTGCTCTCCCGGATGAGCGATTAGGCGAATCGTTTAGAACATCGCCTGATCGACACTGTTGTTTGAGGTCGAACTCCGGCGTGACTTGAGTCGGTCGACCGCACTTCTCACGACGAAGCCGCTCACCGCACCGATGATGGCGAAGGGGGCGATGGCCGCGCCAGCGACACCGATGAGGAGCATTGCCAAAAGCGCAGAGGTGAACGGGAGCCGTGTCATGACGGTGGCAGCCGCGGCGATGCCGACCGCAGCCATCGCACTGATGGACAGGTCGGTGAGGAGAAGGGCGGCGAGTCCTCCGCAGGCAACCCCGATAAAGGTGGCAGGGAAGATCGGCCCGCCACGGAAGCCGGAGCCGAGGGCGACCCCGTAGACGACGAGTTTGCCGATGATGATGACAAGGAGTGTGGTGAGACTCGTCTCGGTGATGAGCGACGCCATGCCCGTCTGGCCGGAGAACAGAATTTGGTCGACCTCGATGTCGAACCACGTAAACGCCGAAACTGCGATCGCCGAGGTGATGATCGCGGCGAGGATGATGGTGGCTGCGGGTCGCCGCTGGCCAAGAAGCGACGCTCGTTCGCCGATCTCGCGCGCCATGCAGGTGGCGATGCTCACAACAATGGCGAGGACGAGTCCGGCGACGAGATCACCCGGCTGAATGGATGGATAGTCGGGGAGCCCGGGGACGCTGAGCCCGTGCGTGCCGATGCCGGCCCATGCGCCCCATCCGATTTGCGTGAGATAACCGGCGCCGAGGGCGACGAAGGCTGGCAGCAGGATCACCTTCGGTGCGAGGCCCATTGCCGCGAACTCGAGGATCATGAAGGCGGTGACAAAGGGGTTGCCGAAGATGGTGCCGATGGCCGCGACGCCTCCGAGGAACATGGCCATGCTGACAACATTCGGCTGGGCCCTGCGCATGAGAAGAGCTGCCGCCGTCGAACCGACGACGATGAGCGGTCCTTCCGGGCCAAGCGAGGCGCCGAAGATGAGTGTCGCGACCGCGGCGAGCAGAACCGATGGCACGGTCCGGACCGGATCGTTGAAGTGGAAGCCGGTGAGCGGGCCCTCACCGGTGTGTCCCGGCAGGCGCTGGGCGGCGATGATGAGCAGCGCCGAGAGCAAGAGACCGCCGGTGATCCACCAAGCAGGCGCGGCATCCCAGCCGAAGGCCTGCGGCAGATCGGAGAAGAAAAGTATCTGCCCCTCCTCGATGAGCCACAGGAAGAGGGTGGCAAGGCTGGCACCTAGGAGGCCGATGACAATCGCGAGGGCCAGCGCCTTGATCGGCAGGGACTCCGGGGGCTCAGCGGGAATCGCGCTCATGCGGGCATCATTCCGTACTCCTGCAGGGACATCATTTATTCAGCGTGAATGTGGACCCGAATCCAACCACTGATTTCAGACACCTCAACTTCCCCCCTAGCAATCTGAAGAACCAGCTCCTCGGCCTCGTCAACGGAGTACGTGAGTGACACCGCGTTCATAAGCAAGAAGACCTTCATGCCAGCCCAGGCAAGACGCTTGTTCCCGTCAACGAGTGCGTGGTTACGAGCGAGGGAATGCATGAGAGCAGCCGCCTGATCGAACAGGTCTGGGTATGCGAAATCTCCAAAAACAGTCGCCTGTGGTCGTGCGCATGCAGACTCGAGTAACCCGAGGTCTCGAATTTGGACCTCTGGTAGCACCCCACGGGCGATTTCTAGGAGATCCTCAAGGTTCAGGAAATCCGTTGCCATGGCTACTTGCTGAGGCGATCTAGGAGTTCGACATCATCCGTAGACACTGCGTTGATAGCCAGAGCGAGCCGGGTGGAGCGATCCGAGATGTAGGCGGAAATGGCGCCCCTGGCCACATCCTGCATCGACCGATTCTCAAGTGCTGCTCGAGCGCGTAATGCACTCACTTCCTCGTCACTGAGACGTAGCGTCATGGCCATGACGTGAAGATACCATGGCGATACCAAGTTTGGACCGTGCGCACTTTCGGGGAGGTGCTCCGGGTCAGCAGGGCACGCCGATGGCAGGGACGGTCAGGTTTCCCAGCTTCCGCTGTGGATGTCGTCTGCATCGATGATGCGGTAGGAGTATCCCTGCTCGGCGAGGAACCGCTGCCGATGCTGCGCGAAATCCGCGTCGACCGTGTCACGGGTGACGATGGAGTAGAAGTGGGCGGTTCGGCCATCAGTCTTTGGACGCAGGATCCGCCCAAGGCGCTGCGCCTCCTCCTGGCGCGAGCCGAAGGTACCGCTCACCTGGATGGCAACCGAGGCCTCCGGCAGGTCGACGCTGAAGTTGGCGACCTTGCTCACGACGAGCACACGCAGGCGCCCCTCGCGGAAGTCGCCGAAGAGGCGCTCGCGCTCCTTCACCGACGAGGCCCCGGTGATGACGGGGGCATCGAGCTGCTCGCCGAGCTCGGCCAGCTGATCGAGGTACTGGCCGATGACGAGCACCTGATCGGCGGCATGCTTCTCGGCAATCTGTTGAACGATCGCGATCTTCTGCGGTGCGGATGCTGCGAGCCGGTAGCGGTCCTCCGGTTCGGCCATCGCATAGGTCATCCGGTCCGAATCGGGGAGCGTGACGCGGACCTCGACGCAATCTGCCGGGGCAATGTAGCCCTGGTTCTCGATGTCCTTCCACGGGGCGTCGTAGCGCTTGGGTCCGATGAGGCTGAAGACGTCGCTCTCCTGGCCGTCCTCGCGAACGAGCGTGGCCGTCAGGCCGAGGCGTCGACGGCTTTGGATATCTGCAGTGAAACGGAAGATGGGAGCCGGAAGCAGGTGGACCTCGTCGTAGATGATGAGGCCCCAGTCCCGGGAGTCGAAGACCTCAAGGTGGGGGTAGATGCCCTGCCGTTTCGTCGTCATCACCTGATACGTCGCGATGGTGACCGGACGGATCTCCTTCTTGGCGCCCGAGTACTCCCCAATCTCGTCGGCGGTCAAGGTGGTGCGGCGCAGGAGCTCGTCGCGCCATTGCCGGGCAGCGACGGTGTTCGTGACGAGGATGAGGGTTGTTGCCTGCGCGAGGGCCATGGCGAGGGCGCCGACGATGGTCTTGCCGGCGCCGCACGGGAGCACGACGACGCCAGAGCCGCCGTGCCAAAAGCCCTCCGCAGCCTCGGTCTGGTAGGGCCGGGGCTGCCAGGTGTCGGCATTGAGGCCGATCGCATGCCGCTCGCCATCGACGTAGCCAGCGACGTCCTCGGCGGGCCAACCGAGCTTCACGAGCGCCTGCTTGAGGTGCCCGCGCTCGCTCGGGTGCACGATGATCGTCGTGGCGTCAACCCTGGCCCCGAGCAGGGGGGCCACCTTCTTGCTGCGCAGCACCTCCTCGAGGACGGCCTCGTCGAGGGCCTGGAGGACGAGTCCGTGGACGGGATGATTGTTCACCTGCAGGCGGCCGTAGCGAGACATCGTCTCGGCGACGTCGACGAGGAGCGCATGGGGGACGGCGTACCTCGAGTAGCGAATGAGGGTGTCGATCACCTGCTCCGCATCGTGCCCGGCTGCCCGGGCATTCCACAGCCCGAGCGGGGTGAGCCGATAGGTGTGAATGTGCTCGGGGGCTCGCTCAAGCTCCGCGAAGGGGGCGATCGCCTGCCGACAGGCAGGTGCGAGCGCATGGTCGACCTCGAGCAGAAGGGTCTTGTCGCTCTGCACGATGAGCGGGCCGTCAGCCACGTTGAATCCTCACTAGTCGCTGGGCCTTTCATCAAGGAGCCGTTGAATGAGCGCTGCAGCCAGCGCCGTCCTTGGCGCGAGGTCTGTGACCGACGCCCACTCATGATCTGCATGGGCACCATCACCCACCGCACCTAGGCCGTCGAGGGTGGCAACGCCGGCGGCGGCCGTGAGATTCCCGTCGCTCGCGCCGCCGACCGATGCCTGGCCCAAAGGAAGCAGCCCCAGCGCTCCCGCGCACTCTCCCGCGAGCATGAATAGGCGCTCAGATGATGACGCCTCCATGGCAGGCCGGTCGATGCCGCCGTCAAGGATGATGCTGCCCTCAAGGGGGGCCCAGCCTCGAACGGATGCATCGACGCGCTGCTGCTCCGCGGCGGTCCACGCCCGGACGTCGATCGTGAGGTTCGCCTGCGCCGGAACAGTATTTGCGGTGGTACCAGCGGTAAGCACGGTGGGCGTAACTGTGGTGCCGGCCGCGGGGTCGGCCCAGTCCAAGGTGGCGATTGACAGCCGTGCGGCTGCGAGCAGTGCGTTGATTCCCCGTTCCGGGTCGAGCCCAGCGTGTGCCGCCCGACCGGTGAGCTCGGCCCGGTACCAGGAGGTCCCCTTGCGGCTGGTCTTGAGTGAGCGGTCCAGCGAGGGCTCGAAGACGAGCACGGCCCTGGCCTTGGTGATCGCCCGGCTGATGATCGTTCGTGAGCAGTGGGACCCGGTCTCCTCGTCGGTGGTGAGGAGTAAGCCCACACCGTCATCCGGTCCGAGGTTGAGCAGCCCGATCGCGGCCATGGCCTGCACGACGCCAGCCTTCATGTCGAACACCCCCGGCCCCGTCATGCGTGAGGCATCGCACGTCCAAGGGAGGCGCTCGAGGGTCCCGAGCGGCCAGACCGTGTCGAGGTGCCCGAGGAGGAGCACCTCGGGATGCTCCGGTCCCCAGCGGAGCACCGGCCTTCCCTCATGCTCCTCGATGCTAGCGGGCGACGTCACCCAGTGCCCGCAGACCTCGTGGGCGGCCGACACTGCCATCGCACAGGCGTCGATGTCGGCGGTGGGGGACTCGACGCAGACAAGGGTGCGCACACTCTCAACGAGCGAATCGGTGTCCGGTGCGGTCATGCGGTTCTCCTCACGCGTGGTCGGGGGACAGTCGTTGTCGGTGTGGTGCTCTACGGTTCAGGAATGACGAACGACGCGGCACGTGCCGCGCTTGATGTCGCGCAGGCGCGAGCCGGCGTCACCGTCCGTTCCCTGACTGACCTTAGTGAACTCTCAGATGCCCGCGAGATCTTCGACACCGTGTGGCCGTCGGTTGCAGGTGGCTCGCAGGTGCAGGCGAACCTCCTTCGGGCCATCGTGCATGCCGGTGGCTACGCATCCGCGGCCTACGCCGGCGATAGGCCGGTCGCCGCGGCGTTCGGGTTCTGCGGCCGACACCGTGGCGCCGATGGTGCCTGGCACGACCTGCTCCACTCGCACATGGCGGCGGTTCTCGATGAAGTCCGTGACCGCCACATCGGCACCACCCTGAAGCTGCATCAGCGGCTCTGGGCACTCGAGCAGTCAATCCCGGTCATCACCTGGACCTTCGACCCACTCGTGCGTCGCAATGCGCGGATGAACCTGATCAAGCTCGGGGTCGAGGTCCGCGGATACGAGGTCAACTTCTATGGAGATATGGACGACGCCCTGAACTCAGGTGATCCCTCGGACCGGGTGTTCGCGTGGTGGGTGGTCGCGTCCGACCGCGCCGAGCAGGCCGCGCGCGGGGGGCTCGAACCGCTGAGCGATATCGAGATTGAGTCGAGCGACCGCCGGTTCGTTGTTGAACTTCCAGACGACATCGTGACGTTGCGCTCAAGTGACCCGGATGCCGCACTCCGCTGGCGACTGCGCGTGCGCGACAGGCTCACGAGCGCCTTCGACGAGGGATCCGTCATCATCGGCACGGATTCGGCCGGCAACTACGTTCTCGAAAGGCATCTTCCGTGACCATCGACCTCCTTCGCCTCCACCGGCTCAATATCTCCCTCGTACGTCCATTCCGGACGAGCTTCGGCACTGAACGCGTGCGCGACCTTGTTCTCGTCGAGGCCGTGAGCAGTGACGGTGTCCACGGCTGGGGCGAATGCGTGACGATGTCGTGGCCCGGCTACTCGGCCGAATACACCGACGGCGCCATCGAGGTGATGCAACGGCACCTCGTACCGACACTGCGTGATCTACCAATGGGTGCCGATCCGCAGGCCGTTCGCGAGGCGCTTGACGTCGTCCGGGGTCATCCGATGGCGAAGAGCGCCCTGTCGACCGCCCTGCTCGATGCGTGGCTCCGGGCGCGCGGGGAATCGCTGGGCCGCTACCTTGGAGCGACCCGCGAGCGAATCGACTGCGGGGTCTCGGTGGGCATTCCGGCAGGCGAGAGCATCGCTTCGCTGCTCGAGGAGGTCGGCTCCTACATCGATGCCGGGTATCGCCGGATCAAGTTGAAGATCGAGCCGGGCTGGGATCACGAGCCGGTGGCTGCCGTTCGGGCTGCTTGGCCCGAGGTACCCCTGCAGGTCGATGCGAACCAGGCCTACACGCGCAGTCACGCCGGCCACCTCGCGCAGCTTGATCCCTTCGACCTCATTCTCATCGAGCAGCCGCTGCACGAGGAGGACTGGTACGGCCACGTCATGATTTCCGAGGCATGCGCGACCCCGATCTGCCTCGACGAGTCAATCCTTTCGGTCGATTCCGCCGACTCGGCGCTGCGCTTCGGTGCCACGTCCATCATCAACATCAAGCCAGGCCGGGTCGGTGGCTACTTGACCGCTCGGGAGATCCACGACCTCTGCCGTGATCGGGGTGTGCCGGTGTGGTGCGGGGGCATGCTTGAGACCGGCGTTGGTAGGGCTGCAAACCTCGCCCTTGCGGGCCTGCCGGGTTTCACCGTCATCGGTGACACGAGCGCCTCGAGCCGCTATTTCGAGGTCGACGTCACCGAGCCGTTCGTGCTTGATGACGGACGGCTCGACGTGCCGACCGGCCCGGGCATCGGCGTTGATCCGCTGCCCGATGTGCTCGCTGACCTCACGGTCTGGTCCACCGAGATCAGGCTGGACCAGGGCTAGCCATCACAACCCGGCGCCGCTGACGCAGGGACCGCAGAACATCGCGGCAAATGTCCGGGCGGTAGGGACTTGAAGCGGGCCAGTCGAGGACTGGCTCAGTCGCGATCAGGACCTCCTCGAGAATCCGGACCTCTTGTCCAGCATGGACAGGGCCATGGTGGTGTCGCGGTAAGACAAGGTAGACGGCAGGTCGTAGGCCGGGGAAACGCGCCATTGCTCCTCACTCTAGAAGATCGAAAGGTTTTTCGCGTGCACGTCGCCGTTTCCGGTGAGCCATGCGAACACGAGTTGTCGGTAGAGATCCCGCAGCGCAACGGCGCGGGATGCGCAGAGGCTGGAGAGTCGTCCCACCACGGTCTCAGCGCTCACGGCGTATTTGTGGGCGGGGTAGATACCGAGCACCTGGGCGCCGTCTTCGACGGCGAGCGAAACCGTCCCTCCTGCTGGGCTGGTTTCGCGGTCGAACCGTTGCACGAGGAGACCGGGCCGATCCGTGGAATCACGGACCACACTCGCGGACACGACGGGGAAGTGTGCGGCGGCGAGCCGGATGAAGTAGTCCTCATTCGCAACAATGTGCGGGGTCTTCGGGGTGTCAAGTTTGAGGATGTACCGGCGGCCCGCGTATTGCACCGGAAGCGACAAGACTCGCGTGGACATTTTGTCCTGTACGCCGGCCAGTGCCACTGGATCGATAACGCCAGCCGCGTCGAGCAGGTCTCCGAAGGACAATTGGTCGAAATCCCGGTCGGCGACGACGAGAGGTTGCGGCTCATTGGGGACCTGTCCCACCGGGAGAATGGTGACGTCACCAACGGTGTCCGCTCCGACCGCTAGGAGCAAGGACAGGTCGTCATCGGCCGATGTCTTCACTGCCCGCCTCAGGTTCGACAGCCGCCGACCTTCCGGGAGAAGGCCGGCGAAGTACGGTGGAACGTCACCCGCAGGGGTGAACGTGGGTTCGTCGGACAGCCGTCGCAGTACTGCGGCGAGTTGGTCGCCCTTGAATACGTGTGCTTCTCGGACCGACATCAATTCGTGCAGATCGGACCGAGGATTTCTGGGAGCGCTGACGGCGCTCACTCGCAGACCCGCAGGCGCGCGGACAGCTCGAGGCCGAGTACTTCAAGAACAGCTTGCACCTTGTCCAGTCGGACGGTGGCCTTGCCTTGCTCAAGACTGCGAATGAAGCGAACAGACGTGCCCGACAGTTCGGCTAACTCCTCCTGCACGAGTGCCAGGGATGCCCGCCTGGCGCGCACTTGCTCCGCTAGGCTGGTGTTCTAGGCCATGATGCCTCCCTTGACCGGCATGATCATGGTTATTTGCGACTACACCGCCCCAGCAACCCACAGAACAGGCAAAACCGGCACGATCGTGCCTCTATCTAGCCTTCGTTCTCGAGCAATGCCACGCCGCTGATCCGCGCGACCATGAATCCCCTCACCTGCTCCGTGCGGTGGTCGAATGCGGTGACCGTGCCACCGGCGAGCCGAATCGGGTCGATGATCTGCTCGGTAGCGGTCCCGTCGGTGTCGGCGTAACCGATCCATACCGGGGTTGCCTCGACGATGGCCGTGCGCAGGGCGGCGACGATGGCCGTGCTCGTGGTCGCCTTCACCTGGCTGACGCCGGCGGGCCCCGCAATCGTGGTCCGCCTTGGCGCGTTGGCGGCACGGTCACCTGCCCTGAGCCCCTTGATCGCCGCCGAGATGAGCGTTCCCGGGTCGGTGCGCGAAGCTGCGGGCTTGCGATGCCGTGGGCTGGCAGATCGATGCTGCCGTGGGTTACGAACGACGATCGTGCCGTCGGGGGCCTCGGCTGCCGGTGCGTAACCGGCGGCACGCAGGCCGCTGATGAGCTCCGCGGAAGGGGCCTGGCTCACGATGACCGTGTCGGCGATCCGAGCGAGGTCGAGGTTACGCAGACGGCGATCGGTGAGGATGCCCGAGATCGTCGCCTCGTTATCGCAGCGCAGGTAGCTCGACGCCGTCCCGATCCGCACGGCTCCGTGACGTCGGGCGGTGTCATCGATGAGGTACGCGAGGGGCTGGGGGAGCCCAGTTGTCGATGCCTCGGCGAGAACCCCGCGGATCTGGGCAGCGTCCCATCCTGACTCGAGGGCGCGCTGAAGGGACGATTCGCTGATCCGGTAGACGGTCGCATGCCCCCTGGATTCGATGTCAGCGACCCGGCTCAGCGCCGCGCCTAGTCGCGGTGCGACCGGACCTGGCGCGATGATCGTCATGTCGGCCTGGATGAGCACGTGATCGACCTCTGCGGGCATGGCGGCGGTCATAGCCGCTGCCGCCCGCGCCTCACGGTCCTTCGGCGCCTCGGTGAGGAGTGCTCGAGCCGGGCTGCTCAGGGCACCGCCGACGAGCATGCCGAGGAGCAGGCCCTCTGCAAGGGTGGCTCGAATGGCCTGCTCCCTGAGCTGGCCGGCCCGGCGCGGTTGACGATCGTTCAGGACGGCGGAGATTGACGCCGGATCAACGAGGGCGCCGACCGGAGCCTCACGCAGGAGGGACAGCACTGCGATTCGTAGGCCGATGACCGCCTTGCGATCAAGCTCATTGGCGAGAACATTTGTTCGTTCGGTTGCCAGGGATGGCAGACGTGGCATCGACAGCCAGGCGACGGCGAGGGATACCCACTGGGTGGGCGCGGTCACCTCCTCCCAGAGGTCGAAGGCGTCGGTCGGTGTCCAAGTCGGCCGCTCCTCTTGGTCGTCGGCGAGTAGTCCGGCCGCATGCGCGAGCTCGATGGACACCGCGGCGGTCGGGGCGTCAGTGTTGAGGAGTCGAATTGCCGCCGCGAAATCGCGGATGGCGAGCCCTCCGCTTCGCAGCACTCCGGGCGGCTCCGCGGACCAGGCCTCGATGAGGTCCCGAAGCTGGGCGATTGCCGAGTGCGCGTGACCGCCGGCCTGCTCGTCTATCTCGACCTGTTCCATGACCCGGGTCCAAGTGAGCTGCGCGAGAGGCCAGGTGGGAGCGGTGACGTCTGCCATGGCCTCGCGCACCGGGTGAATGGCTCGGACAGCTGTCGGCGATCCCCAGAGCAAGGCGAGGGAGCGAAGCCGGCGAATGCTCGTTGTGACGTCGCCGCGCGCATCCGGGCTGATGTCGGCGACGGCGACTTCGGTCAGGTCGGGGAGGCTGACTGCAGTATCACCGCAGAGCCGCGTGGCAGTGCTCAGGACAAACAGGTCGAGGGCGGTGAGCGAGTCAAGGCACCGAGAGACAGATGGACCGGTCGTTGCCCGGGTGGCGAGGGCTGTGAAATCAGAGGGCACTGGATGGAGCAGGTCTGGCCGCGCGGTGAGGAGATCGGTGAGGTTGACATCATCGAACTGTCGCAAGGCGTCGGCCAAGCTTCGGGGCAGTGCGTGATCTGTTGCTGTCACGCCATACCCGGCTGGCGTCGGCGATCGGGTGGGCCGCTAGGGATGGTCACCCAAGGGAGCCTACGCGCCCGTGAGCCGGGTAACCTCTCCTCATGCCTACGGGAACTGTGAAGTGGTACGACGCGGATAAGGGTTTCGGCTTCATCTCAGCAGATGAGGGTGAAGACGTCTTCGTCCATGTGTCGACCCTTCCCGAGGGTGTGCCGGCGCTCAAGCCTGGAACCAAACTGGAGTTCGGTGTCGTCGACGGCCGCCGGGGCAAGCAGGCCCTGTCAGTGAAGATCCTCAGCGCCCCCGCTTCGGTGGTGAAGGGGTCCCGCAAGGATGCTGGCGATCTCGCGGGCGTCATTGAGGACCTCATCAAACTCCTCGACGGCCTTTCGAATCAGTTGCAACGAGGTAAGTACCCGCCCGACGATATGGCACGCAAGACCGCCGCGGTGCTCAGGGCCGTCGCAACCGACCTCGACATCTAACCCTCCCCGTTTGTCCCATGAACTGGGGCAGCGAGCAGAATCGGGGCGTAACCGGCTGAAATTGTGCCGGATCTCCCATGAGATGGGACAAACGGGGGAGGGGCGGGGGGTTTGGCTGGGATGGGCCACAATGAGGCTGTGGAGATCCTCAGCGCGGACCTAGCCCTCGATGAGGCGCTTGCCGCCGCCGTCGAATTCGCTCACGATGCAGTTGCCGCCGAGGTGGGCGCTGACCGAGTGGGTGAGCACCTTGAGGTTGCCATGGAGGGCGAGCGACTCGCCACCCATCTGTTCAACTGCACGAGCCCCGGCTACCGAGGCTGGCGCTGGGCCGTCACGTTGGCTCGCACCCCCGGCGTGCAGTCTCCGACTGTCTGCGATGTCGTGCTGCTGCCCGGCACTGACGCCCTCGTCGCCCCTGCGTGGGTCCCGTGGAGCGAGCGGGTGCAACCTGGCGACCTCGGTGTCGGCGACGTCTTCCCGACCGGCGCCCAAGACCCACGACTCGTGGCCGGGTTCACCGATGAAGACGGCCTCGATGGCGTCGGATCGCTGTCCCCGTTGTCGCCAAGTACCTGGGAGCTTGGGCTTGGCCGCGCCCGAGTGCTCTCCCAGATCGGACGCGACGACGCAGCGGACCGCTGGTACGCGGGCGATACGGGCCCAGACTCGGCGATGGCGAAGAACGCGCCGCTCACCTGCCTCACCTGCGGATTCCTCATGCCGATGGGCGGGGCATTTGGCCAGATGTTCGCAGTCTGCGCGAACGTCATGGCACCCGCCGATGGTCGCGTCGTGGCGCTCGATTACGGCTGCGGTGCCCACTCAGAGGTACAGATCGACGAGATAGTGGACGATGCAGTAAACGAGGTCGTGGACGAGGTGATGGACGATGCCGCGCTCGCATTGGATCCGGAGCCAAGTGAGGAACACGTGGGAAGCGTTATCGTCGAGTTGACCCCCGAGCCGCAAGATGATGATGTCCTCAAGGTCGTAGGCGTGCTCCCTGACGACGCAGACACGCAGGATGCACCTGTGGGGCAGGAAACAGTTACAGAAGAACCTGTTGCCCCGGCCAAGCGGCGTGGCCGCGGGTGGCTTCGAGGCCGTTCGAGCTAGTCGGCTGGGGTTCGGCGCCGCCGCCGGCGAAGGTAGAGGATTCCACCAACCCCGCTGATGACGGCGATGGCGCATGTTGCGAGCCACCACTGGTTGCCCTGCGGGATGCGCTCTCGTAGGACAAGGAGGACGGCGCCGGCCACCAACCAGGTGACGGTCCCGGTGCTCACTGCGACGAGTGCGTCGTCCCTCGCGTGGATCGTCTCGGCGGGCATGTTTCCTACGCTACTCTGCGCGCGGCACACCGACCACCGTGCGCCGAACAGGAGGAATCATGGCTGCAGAAGCTCAATCCCGGCCTTCGGGCCGAATCGACAACTGGTTCTCGCTGTCGGCCCGAGGGTCAACATATGGCCGCGAGATTCGCGGGGGACTCGTCACCTTCTTCACCATGGCGTACATCGTCGTCCTCAACCCCCTCATCATCGGTACCGCCAAGGACATGAACGGCCTCTACGTCGGTGGCACGGACAACATGATCAAGGCAATCACGATGGTGACCGCAGCGACCGCGCTCGTCGCCGGCCTCATGACGTTGCTCATGGGCGCAATTGGCCGGTTCCCGATCGCGGTTGCCGCAGGCCTTGGCCTCAATGGCTTTGTCGCGTTCACGCTGGCCCCGCAGATGACCTGGGCCGATGCGATGGGCCTCGTCGTCCTCGAAGGGGTGCTCATCCTCGTCCTGGCGCTCACCGGATTCAGATCAGCGGTCTTCACCGCCGTGCCGGAGCCCTTGAAATATGCGATCGGTGTCGGAATCGGATTGTTCATCACGATTATTGGCCTCGTTGACGCGGGAGTCGTACGAACTGGCGTGCCGCTCGTGTCCTTCGGTGTCGCCGGTGAATTGCAAGGCTGGCCGATCTTCACCTTCTGTGTTGGCCTCCTCATCACGATTGTCCTCGTTGTTCGAAGGGTGATGGGAGCCATTCTCATCGGCATCGTTGCTACCACGGTGCTGGCGATCGTCATTGAGGCGTTCGTAGGGATTGGCGGCAGGTCAACCACGAACGAGGATGGTTGGGGGTTGAACGTTCCGGTCCTCCCCGAGACAGTGCTCGCCGTGCCAGACCTCGGACTGCTTGGGCAGTTCAGCCTCTTCGGCAGCTTTGAGGTGATTGGCGTCCTCGCCTCACTTCTGGCGATCTTCTCCCTCATGCTCAGTGACTTCTTCGACACGATGGGCACCGCCTTCGGCCTTGCCACTGAGGCCGATCTCATTGACGATGAGGGAAGAATCCCCCACTTCGAGAGCATCCTCATCGTCGACTCGATTGCAGCGGCAGCAGGTGGCGCTGCCTCGGTGTCGAGCAATACCGCCTACGTTGAGTCCGCTTCCGGCATCGCGGAGGGCGCACGCACGGGTATCGCCTCGCTCGTCACCGGCGCACTCTTTCTTGTGGCCATGTTCTTCTCGCCCCTTGTCACGATCATCCCCTACGAGGCGGCGTCACCGGCACTTGTCGTCGTCGGCTTCCTGATGATGACGCAGATCCGTCATATCGACTTCAGCGACTACTCGATCGGAATTCCGGCGTTCCTCATGATCGTGATCATGCCATTCACCTACTCCATCACCAACGGGATCGGGGCAGGGTTCGTCTCTTGGATCGTGATCAAGATCTTCACCGGAAAGGCCCGTGAAGTGAACTGGCTGATGTGGGTGATTTCGCTCGCCTTCCTCGCCTACTTCGGGATCTATCCGATCGAGTTGGTGCTCGGCCTGAAGTAGCCTTGACTACATGAGTCCCCGAGCGCGACGACTAGTGACGCTCGCAGTGCTCGGCTCGCTGGTCGCGGCGGTGCTCATCGCGACCGCGCTCGGGCGTTGAACGGTGCACTGAGGGCCGCGGTCCTTGCGGCTGTCGGGGTCCTGTGCTTGCTCGCGGCCTCCCCGGCAGTTGCCGCCGAAGATGTCGTGTGCCGGTTCACCGATTCGCGGTTCACCGAGATCAGCGGCATGGCGCCCTCGATTCGTCACCCGGACGTCCTGTGGATCCACAATGACTCGGGGGGCGGTCCGCGGCTATTCGCCGTCGATGCGACGACCTGCGAGACCCTCGCAACGCTCACCATTCGAGGTGCCCGGGCGCGGGACTTCGAGGCGATCGCCTCGGGACGTGACGCGAAGGGCAAGCCGGTGCTCTGGCTCGGCGATATCGGCGACAATCTCGACTCCTGGGACTCCGTAGAGGTTCTCGCAATCAAGGAGCCCAAGCGGCTGCGCTCGAAGCGGGTGTCGGCTCAGGCCTACTCCCTTATCTACGAGGATCGCCCGCACAATGCCGAGGCGCTGCTCGCCTCGCCGAGGGACGGACGTCTGTGGGTGGTAACGAAGCAACTGGCCCACGGGTCGCTCTACCGGTTGCCATCCCCGCTGCGTTCGGATGTCGTGAACGTGGCGAAAAAGCTCCGAGTCGAAGGTGGGCTCATCACCGACGGAGCCGTGTCTCCCGTAGGCGATCGGTACGTCCTGCGCGATTACGTCGATGCTGTTATTCACGAAGGGCTACCGCCGGGGAGGGAGGTCGCGCGCATACGCCTGCCGTATCAGACCCAAGGCGAGGCGATCAGTTGGTCGGGCGACGGCCGATCGCTCCTCGTGACCAGTGAGCGCGACGATCGCCTTATTCGAGTGTCGGTACCACTCGTGCTGCGCCCGGCTGATCAGGAACCGGTCGCACGACGAGGATGACAAGCGCAATGACGAGGAATGCAGGAACGAGCAGGAACGCCTCATGGAACCCGATCGCATCGGAAAGTGCACCGAGGCCGAAGGGTGCGAGTGCGATGGCGATGCTGCCTGCGATGGACGCAGCGGCTGCTGCGTGATCGGTGAGGCCGCCTGATGAGCGAACTGCTCGGGCCACTCCGAGGGGCCAGTGGACCCCGATCCCAATCCCGGTGATGAGCATGCCGAGGATGACGACCGGCCACTCGGTGAACCCCCAGGCGAACGCAAAACCGATGAGCGCCAGCACGATCGAGCCCTTGAGGATGGATTCGGTGTTGAAGCGAAGGGCGAGTCGAGATCCGAAGAAGCGTCCGATGAGCATCCCACCGGTGACCGCCGCGAGGGAAGAGGCTGCGGCAGCGGGGCCGAAGTTGCAGCGCTCCCGAAGGAGGTCAGCGCCCCAGAAGGTGAGGGAGAACTCGGTTGCGAGGAAGCACATGAGCGCGGCGAGTGTCCAGTAGACGCGACGAGGCAGGTGACGCCCGTCGTGATGACGGGCGACTCCGCCCGCCTGCCCGAACACGGCGACGTGCCTTCCTCGGCTGACCTCTGTGATCACAAAAGCAATCACGACGGACCACATGCCCACGCGCCAGCCGAACAACGTGGCCGCACCGATGCCCACGACGAGCGGACCGATGAGCCCGGCGAGTGAGGACAACGCGTTTGACTCGGTGAGCGAGGATGGGCCGGCCTCCCCTTGGTGATCAAGGATGAACGCGTTCACCGAGATGAGGAGAAAGGCGCCGGCGAAGCCGGCGACGAAAACGCCGAGCAGCGTGACCGGCAGGCCACCGGGCGCGGTGTAGATCAGGATCCCAGTGGCGGTGGCGATCGTGGCGACGCGAAGCACGCGCCCGCGGCCCCAACGGTCGATGACCCGGGCGGCGAGCAGGCCACCGAGGAGGCCCCCAAACGCCAAGAGGCTCCCGTGGAACGATGACACCGATCTCGAGGTGCCCTGCTCGTCACGCAGCAACGCGAGGGTTGCGCCGAACGAGTAGAGAAACCACGCGTAGCAGCACATCTGTGCATACGCAATTCTGGTGGGACGGTCGCGCAGGGGAGTCGTGCTGTGCCGCGTGGCCACCGGCCCCCCGTTCATGAAACGGCTTCCACTAATGCAACTGCCCGATGACGTGGTCGATTGAGCGCATGAGCTGGCGGACGTCGTCAGGCTCGACCGCCGGGAAAACCGCGATGCGCAATTGGTTTCGGCCGAGCCTACGGTAGGGCTCGGTGTCAAGAATTCCATTGGCGCGTAGGGTGGCTGCGATGGCCGTTGCGTCGATGGCCTCGTCGATGTCAATGGTGGTGACCACTGCCGACCGCTTCGCCGGATCGACGACGAACGGGGTTGCGACGCTGCTCGCCTCAGCCCAGTCATAGACGATGCCCGAGGACTCATTCGTACGGGCCACGCACCAGTCGAGGCCACCATTGGCA
Organism: Candidatus Nanopelagicales bacterium; assembly: GCA_040398845.1. Lineage (GTDB taxonomy): Bacteria > Actinomycetota > Actinomycetes > S36-B12 > S36-B12 > WLND01. Next base: position 183,083 of record JBBATH010000006.1, read on the forward strand.
TTGAACCAGTCGACCTGTTCGGCCATCATGAGGATGGTTGCGAGGGCAGGTGTGTTGTAGGTCTGGTCCTGACGTGAATTGTCGATTGCGGTCTGCAGGTCGAGGAAGGGCGAGATCCACCGATTACTTGCCTTGATCCGCTCCGCCCGCTCGATCGCGGCAGGTGACATCAGGGCGAACCACAGACCGCCATCGGAGCCGAAGCTTTTCTGCGGAGCGAAGTAGTAGGTGTCGAACTCTTGCGCATCGACGGCTAGGCCACCAGCGCCAGAGGTCGCGTCGATAATCATCAGGGAGCCTGCGTCGGCTCCGGTGACCCGCCGGGGCGTGATCGCGACGCCGGTGGAGGTTTCGTTGTGCGGGCTGCAGTACGCGTCGATGCCCGTCTCGGCCCGGAAGGCTGGCGCGTCGCCTGGCTCCGAAGAAATGATCGTGGGTTCACCGAGGAAGGGCGCCTCCTTCACCCCGCTCGCGAACTTCGCACCGAACTCGCCGAAGGTGAGGAACTGGGCGCGATCCTCAATGAGTCCGAAGGCGGCGATGTCCCAGAATGCGGTGGAACCGCCGTTGCCGAGCACGACCTCGTAGTCCTCGGGGAGGGAGAAGAACGATGCGAGCCCGGAACGAAGGCGCCCGACCTGCGACTTCACGGTTGACTGGCGATGGGATGTGCCGAGGTATGACTGCCAGACGCCAGCCAGTGCAGCGACCTGCTCCTCACGAACCTTTGATGGGCCCGATCCGAACCTGCCGTCGGCTGGGAGGAGATCGGCGGGGATTCGGATTGCGTCGGTCACGTTGGAGCTCCGGTCTGTGGGTGCGAGGAAATTGCAACTGAGGTGTGGATCGAGTCAGTGCTCGTCAGAGGCTGGGTGAGTAGCCCGTGGGTGCCACCATGACCGGATCCCACCCGGGGACGCCCTCCGGCTGGCGCGGCGCCGGGCCGACGTAGCGGGCGGAGGGGCGAATGAGTCGTCCGGTCTTCTTTTGCTCGAGCACATGCGCACTCCAACCGGCGAGACGGGCGCAGGTAAACATGGACGTGAACAGGTGAGCGGGTACTTCGGCGAAGTCGAGCAGGATCGCGGCCCAGAACTCGACATTCGTCTCGAGGACGCGGTCGGGGCGGCGCGCGCGCAACTCGGCGAGAGCAGCCTGCTCGAGCGCGGCTGCCACCTCGTAGCGCTCAGCACCGAGCTCGCGGACAGTGCGGCGCAGTACCCGAGCCCGCGGATCCTCGGCCCGGTAGACGCGATGGCCGAAGCCCATCAGGCGCTCACCACGGTCGAGGACGCCCCCGACATATGCACCTGCATCGCCGGTGCGCTCGACCTCCTCGATCATGTGGAGCACCCGGGCGGGCGCGCCGCCGTGCAGGGGGCCGCTCATCGCACCAATCGCGCCAGAAATCGCGGCGGCCACATCGGCCCCGGTCGAGGCGACGACGCGACTGGCGAAGGTCGAGGCGTTCATACCGTGCTCAGCGGCGGAGACGAAGTAGGCGTCCATTGCCTGGATGTGCCGCGGCTCTGGCTCACCGCGCCAGCGGATCATGAATCGCTCAACGACCGTATCGGCTTGATCAATTTGGGACTGCGGGATCATCGGCTGGCCGAGGCCACGGGCCGACTGCGCGACGAAGGAGAGCGCCATGACTGACACGTGGGCGAGGTTCTCGCGGGCGGTGTCGTCATCGATGTCGAGGAGGGGCCTCAGACCCCATGCGGGTGCGAGCATGGCGATCGCCGACTGCACGTCGACCCGTACGTCACCTGAGTGGATGGGAATCGGGAAGGGCTCCGCCGGAGGCAGGCCGGGGTTGAACTCGTTGTCGACGAGGAGACCCCAGACGTTGCCATAGGAGACCCGTCCGACCAGGTCCTCGATGTCGACACCGCGGTAGCGCAGGGCACCTCCATCACGGTCGGGCTCTGCAATCTGGGTCTCGAAGGCAATGACGCCCTCAAGGCCGGGCACGAATTCAGGCATGCGTCACTCCTCCAACAGTTATTGGCTCATCCAACCCGACCCGGATGTCTGGGATGTGTCCGGGTCGGGTGAACGTGACGTGCGTCGCGTCCACGGCCATTTCATGGTTGGGTCTGAGCATGAGCCTTTTGACGCCCCCGCCGGACGATGCACCGCGTCGCCTGGCCGATCTGCGTGTTTCGTATGACACCGGCACCCTCGCTGCAGGCGACCTTGCGGACAATCCGCTCGAGGCATTTCACTCATGGTTCGACGAAGCTGAGGCAGCCCAACTGCCCGAACCAAATGCGATGATTCTCGCGACGGCGACCCCAAACGCGGCGCCCAGCGCGCGAACGGTTCTGCTCAAGCAGGCCGACGCTCGTGGATTCGTCCTCTATACGAATCTGGCCTCGCGAAAAAGCAATGAACTGCGTGAAAATCCGCAGGCCTCGCTCGTATTCCCGTGGTTCGCCATGCATCGTCAGGTCTGCGTGGTCGGGACTGCGGAGCTCATCGAGCGAGTTGAGGTCGAGGAGTACTTCCGATCCCGGCCGCGGGAGTCAAGGCTCGGAGCCTGGGCGAGCGAGCAATCGTCGGTGATCGAGGATCGGCGAATCCTCGAGGAGCGGTACGCACGTATGGATGCTGAATTCGGTGACGAGGTCCCGGTTCCAGAGTTCTGGGGTGGCTGGCTCATCAGGCCAGTGTCGGTCGAGTTCTGGCAGGGACGTCCCTCGCGGCTCCACGACCGGCTGCGCTTTCGAAGGTCGGGCGCTGCCGTGGCGCCCCTGGACGATCCGGCGAGGTGGCGGGTGGAGCGTCTGTCCCCCTGACCTCGGTCGGGTCGACCGGCGCGTAGGTTCGCCCCGTGGCCCGCCTCTTCGTCGACCTGACGCCGCTGCGGGTCAGTAGGCCCTACCGCCGACTGTGGACGGCGATGGGGATCAGCAACATCGGGCAGCAAATGACGGCCATCGCCGTTGGCCTTCAGGTGTACGAGCTCACCAACTCGAGCTTCATGGTCGGACTGGTCGGCCTGTTCCAACTCGTGCCACTCGTCGGGTTCGGCCTCTACGGTGGCACGCTCTCCGACGCCTTCGACAGGCGGCTGGTGGGGCTGGTCTCCGCTCTCGGCCTGTGGGCGTGCTCTGTTGGGTTCCTCGTCCAGTCGACACTCGGCCTGGAGTCCGTGGCGGTGCTCTACGGGCTCATCGCGATCCAGTCGGCGTTCTTCGCGGTTGGGAATCCTGCACGACAGGCCATCATTCCCCGTCTCGTGGGCCAGGATCTATTGCCGGCTGCGAACGCGCTCGGCATGCTTACCTGGAGTGTGGGATTCACGATCGGGCCCCTGCTCGGCGGGATTCTCGTCGCGACGTCCGGCACCGTCACCCTGCCCTATCTCGTCGACGTCATCGGGTTCGGTGTTGTCGTGTGGGCGATGTGGCAACTGCCAAAACTGCCGCCCACCACTGTCCCTGGCGACGCCGTACCCCGCGCGGGCTGGGGGGCCGTGAAGGAGGGCTTCGTCTTCCTCAAGGGGAAGCGCAATCTCCAGATGACGTTCTATGAGGACCTCATCGCGATGGTGTTCGGGATGCCGCGCGCGCTCTTCCCGGCGATCGCCGCCCAGTGGTACGGGGGATCTGTCCGTGATGTCGCGACGGTGCTGGGGCTGCTCGCTGCGGCGCCGGCGCTCGGCGCGGTGCTCTCCGGAATCTTCTCCGGTCCGCTCGGTCGGGTGCGCTGGCAGGGGCGCGCGATCGTCATCTCGATCGTGGTCTGGGGCACCGCGATTGCGGCGTTCGGCGGGGTGCGATGGCTCCCCCTCGCGCTGCTCTTCCTCGCGATTGCCGGCGCCGCCGACAATGTGTCGGCTGTGTTCCGGGCGACAATCCTTCAGGCTGCCACGCCTGATGAGTACCGGGGACGGCTCCAAGGGGTGTTCACCGTCGTTGTGGCCGGCGGCCCGCGCCTCGGCGATGTCGAGGCGGGCACGGTGGCGGTCATCTTCGGCGAGACCGTGTCGGTGATCTCCGGGGGTGTTGCGTGCGTCCTGCTCGCGCTTGGTCTCGCGCGGGCGGTGCCGTCGTTCTGGCAATACGACGCGCATGACCCGGTTCCCTAGCGATCGTTACCGGGGGAGGGCTTCTTCGTCTCGGCTAGGTCGGCCAACGCGACCTCGCGCTCCAATTTGTGATCAACGATTCTCCTCGGATAGGCGTGGTCGTAGCCGGCCGGCTGGTCCCAGGGCTCGTGCGCGGAGGCTCCCGGAAGGTGGGCAAGTTCTGGAACGTAGCGGCGGACGTAGTCGCCGTCGGGGTCGAACCGCAGGCCCTGGGCTACCGGATTGAAGACCCGGTAGAAGGGTGAGGCGTCGGTGCCGCAGCCGGCGGTCCACTGCCAGCCGTGGGCGTTGCTCGCGAGGTCGCCGTCGCGTAGCCAGTGCATGAACTCAGCGGCCCCCCGCTGCCAGGGCAGGTGCAGGTCCTTGACGAGGAAGCTGGCGACGACCATCCGGACCCGGTTGTGGACCCAGCCTTGCGCCCGAAGTTGGCGCATTCCTGCATCGACGAACGGGTAGCCGGTTCGACCCTGCGCCCAGTTGGCGAAAGCATCATCGGCGGCCGGTCCGGTGTTCCAGCGCATGTTGGTGTCGAACCGCTCGTTGAGTGACACGCGTGCCGAGTCGGGTCGATGTGCGAGCACCTCCGCGTAGAACTCCCGCCAGCAGATCTCCTTGCGGAACACCTCATCGACATCAGCGAGTTCCGGGAGCAGGCTGCGCGGATGGATTTCGCCCCACTTGAGGTGGTGGCCGAGGGCGCTCGTGCCAGCGAGGTCGGCGCGGTTCCGGTTGGCGTCGTAGGTTGGGAGGCCGGTGGATCGAAAGGACTCCCAGCGCTCCCAAGCGGCCTCCTCGCCGGCCGCGGGCAGGCTGAGGTCGCCGAGGTCGGGCGCTTCGGGGAGGCCGTCGGTCGCCACGGGCAGCCACCAATTGACCTCGGCGGGGATGTCTGCGGCTGGAGCGCGCCAACCGTGGCGCATCCAGGCGCGGTAGAACGGCGTGAAGACCCGGTATGCGGTGCCGTCGTCCTTCGTGACTCGACCGGGTGCGACGGCATAGGACGACCCGGTGCGAATGAGTGGAACGCTCCCGAGTGCCTGCTCGACAGCGATGTCGCGCGCGCGTCCGTAGGGCCCGAAGTCCTCGGCGATGTGGACACTTGCCGCGCCCGCTGCATGGACCACCTCGGGGAGCACGTTTACTGGGTCACCGTGCCGGATGAGGAGCGTGCCACCGAGCGAGGCACGGAGTGCATCAAGGGACCGGCTGAGGTAAGCCTTGCGCACCGCGCCCGCTGGCCCCCAGAGCGCCTCATCGAGCACGAAGAGGGGGACGACGCGGTCATCACTCGACTCGAGTGCAGCCGTGATCGCTGCGAGGAGTGCCGGGTTGTCGAGGAGGCGGAGGTCGCGGCGGAACCACATGACGGCGGACATCAGTTCAGCGTAGGCCCACCGGCCCAGACTGCCATCACGTGGACAAGCCGAAGATTGAATCTCAGATATGTCCATGTCGAGCAGGCGATGGGATTCGGCTGATGTCCTGGCGAGACCTCGTCACGGGGTTTATTGGGCCAGACTGAGCCCCATGCTCGAGGCTGCAGGCTGGGGAGCGCTGTCATCATCGATGCTGATGCCCAGCATTCCCTTGAGCTGCCGTGGATCGCCGCGTCACTGATTGCTGGGGCAGCAGCTTTTGTCCTCGGCAGCCGCCTCATCGAAATGCGCGGTGGGAAGCGGCGCAAGAATCCGGTGGGTGAAGGCGACGATAACCCGCTTGGAATCGTGCTCGGCAGTGCGCTGGACGGCATCCCCGAATCCTTCGTCCTCGGCCTATCGGTACTCACCGGCGGGGTGAGCTTTCCGCTCCTCGTCGGTATTGGGCTCTCGAACCTGCCCGAGGGAATGGCTGCGTCGGCCGGACTCCGTGCACGCAGGTGGCCCATGGCCCGAGTCATGCTCATGTGGTCCGCTGTCGTTGCCACGAGCGCCTTCGCCGCGGGCGCGCTCCTCGCCATGATCTCCGACACGGTGATCCCGGAGTCCTATGCAATTGAGCGGGTGTGGACGGGTGGGCTCGTCGTGGGTGGGTTTGCTGGGTCGCTGGTCCTGGCATCGGTGCTCCGGTAAATCCACCAGCCGTCAGGCCGCCGCCTCGCTGGTGGATTTCGTGATCTCTTCGCTTTGGATGCCCACCCGCAGATGATCGACCGGCGGTGTTGGCCATTCGTTGAACGGCTGGGCCTCAAGGAATGCGGCGGCAACGCGCAGCACGATGGCGTCGCCTAGGCGCGGGCCGGCGATCTGCAGGCCAACAGGCAGGCCCTCGCTCGACAGTCCACAGGGAACGCTGATCGCCGGTCCGTGGGACAGGTTGAATGGGTAGGAGAACTCCGCCCAACTAATCCAGTCCCATGGGTGCCGTGGCCAGGAATCGGGCTGCAGGCGCCCGACCGGGAATGCCGTCACCGACGCGCTCGGCGTCACGATGACATCCCAGTCCTCGTCGGGGAACCAGGCGTTGACCTCGGCGGCGTAGGCGAGCCGGCGACCAGCCGCGTTGATGCCCTCGATCGCGGTCATTCGATCGAAGTCGTTGATGCAGGCGAGAAGCCCAGGGTCCATCTGGCTCGCCTGCTTCTCATCGATCGGGCGGAATCCAAGAACGTCAAGGCCCCACATGTCTCGGATGATGGAGGGACCGCCTGGACCCCACGAGGGGCTGACGTGTTCAACGACGGCACCCGCTTGGACAAATGCGGCCAGCGCACGCTCCACAATTCGGGTGACGTCGGGGTCGACCCGTGCGTGACCAAGGTCTGGGCTGTAGGCGATGCGAATCCCGGAGAGGTCGCCTGGTTCGACTTCGGGGCTCATGGTGCCCGGCAGGCTGAAGGGATCCCGTTTGTGCGGGCCGGACATCACCGCAGCCATGAGGGCGGCATCGTGGACTGAGCGGGTGATCGGGCCGGCATGCGAGAGGTTCGCGTTGTTGGGGACGGGCGCATACGGGACACGGCCGTAGGTGGGCTTGAAGCCGACCACCCCGCAGAAGTTGGCGGGGATCCTGATGGATCCAGCGCCGTCGGTGCCGACATGGAGCGGGCCGCACCCGGCACCGGCGAGGGCTGCAGCTCCGGAGGATGACCCGCCTGCGGTGCGCCCGAACATCCACGGATTGTGGGTCGACCCCGTGAGTGGGCTGTCGCCGGTGGCAGACCAGCCCTGCTCGGTCATCGTCGTCGTGCCAACGACGATGGCCCCGGCCTTTCGAAGTCGCGAGACGAGCGGGGCGTCGGCGGCGGCTGGCTCGGTTGACGTGAGCCGAGAACCGCGGCGTGTCGAAAAGCCGCGAACCGCTTGGTTGTTCTTGACGGTCACCGGAACCCCGTGAAGCGGGCCAATCTCCACGCCATGGCGCGTCGCATCGGTGGCGGCCCGGGCCTGGATAAGCGCCCCTTCAGGGTCAAAGTCGACAAGAGCATTGAGGGCTGGGGCCCACGCGGCCATTCGATCGAGTACGGCCACCGTGCACTCGGTCGGAGAGAGTTCGCCTGCCTTGATGAGGCCGGACATCGCAATTGCCGAGAGCCGTGCCACATCTGTCATCGAAGGCCCCTTCGTTGCTGCGAACCTTAGACGCTTTCGTGGTGGGAGGACAAGGAGTCGCGACAAACGGACCCGAGCGCTACGGCAAGGGCAGCCATTGAACAGGTGCTCCCGCGGGGGTCGTTCCTTCGGGGACGACGGCGAACCCCGACGACTGCGCGAGGCCGCGGAGCATCGCGGACCCTCCATACGGGGAGAGTTCGAATCGGCCTTCGACGAGATTGCCCGCGATGAGGCGAGTGTGGTCCTTTGGTGCGCGCAGTTCGCTTGCGGACGCCACCATGTCGAGCGAAATCCTCGGCCGTCCAAGCATGGAACTGATGAGCGGCTCAGCGAGCGTGAGGAGCCCGACAATGGCCGAGTGCGGGTTTCCGGGCAGACCGACGAGTGGAACCCGGCGGCCGTCGTCAATGCCGAGATCAGCGAGGAGCATTGGATGGCCGGGTCGCACCGCGACGCAGTCGACGAGGATCGTGCCGGAATTGCGCTCGATGGCGGCACGGAGGTGGTCGCGGGGCCCTGCCGCGGTTCCGCCGGTGGTGATGACAAGGTCGCTCTCCCGTGCTGCCCGAGCGAGGGTCTCGGCGACCGCCTCGAGGTCATCGGCGACGAGGTCGCCAGCAAGGACCTCGGCGCCCATGCGAGCGAGCCATCCCGGTAGCTGGGGTCCGAGGGAATCGCGCACGCGTCCTCCGCTCGGGATTCCTGATTGCTGGAGTTCGTCACCGAGGAGCAGGACGTGCACCCGCGGCCGGCGAATGACGGCGATGTGGTCGTGACCTGTTGCGGCGAGGTAGCCGGCGAGTGCTGGTGTCACCGTCGTGCCGACTTGGGCGATGAGGTCCCCGGCCTGGCACTCCTCGCCAGCACGGCGGATATTGGACCCGGATGAAGGTTCGGCGGTGACGAGGCCTTCTTCAACGCGCGCGTCCTCCCAACGGATCACCGAGCTGGTTCCGGCAGGAACAACCGCGCCCGTGGCGATTCGTGCAGCGGACCCGGGTGTGAGGTGCTGGTCGAGGGGTGATCCAGCGAGTGCATCGCCGACGATCAGCCAAGGCCCGGGACCGGCGACCGCCCAGCCGTCCATGGCTGAACTATCGAAACTTGGCAGGTCGCACAGGGCCACGCAGTTCGTGGCGAGGACTCGCTCGGGGCTGAGATGCACCGGGGCCTGCTCGGAGGGCAAAGCGCCGACCAGCCGGGCCGCGGCCTCGCGAGCCCCGTGCCAGCTTGCCTCCGCTAGCGGGGTCACTCCTGCGCAACCCACCCGGTCGCCAGCGCAGAGAGCTGGGCTGAAGCCTCGGTGAGGTCAGCACCCTGCGCCACCGCATAGCCGAGCAGGTAGGTCGTGATGGGAGCCGCCGGTCGCTCGACATTATGTGCGGCATCGCGGGCTAGGTCGAGGATCGCTGGAATGTTCAGCGGCGGGCTGATGCCGAGTTCTCGGCAGGCCGCGCTGATCCAGTCATCCACGAGTCATCCAACTATCCATGGGAACGTCCCTTCCTTTCGAGCATTATTGCGCGGGAGTTCTCGAGATCACTCGGCGTATCAATGTCGAACAGCGCGTCGAGATCTGTGGAAGCGGTTTCGGCAATGACGAGATGAGCGAGGAGGTTTCGCATTGACGCCCCCGCCACGACCCTGAGGGCTTCAATTGCAGAGCGGAGCGACGTGACGCGGTAGACGGCGCACAGGGGCTGCCGGTGTCCGGCGGCATCGACCGGGATGAGTGCATCGGCGCCAGGCGGAATGCGTTGGGCAAGGGCGTCGAGGAGTCCGCCCGCGAAGGGCATGTCGGTAGCGATGACACCGACGACGTCCGTTGTCACCAAGTGCAGGCCAGCAGCGAGGCCGGCCACCGGTCCGCCGCCCGGTGGCGATTCCCTTGTGCAGGTGACCGGGCGCAGTGGCTGGGGGAGGTCAGGACCCGCGACGATGACTTCGACCCGGCTCGGCAGCCCCATGAGCACATGCTCGACGAGGGTGAAATCACCGAGCATGACACTGGATTTCTCCCGGCCGATTCGGGTTCCGGCGCCGCCGGTAAGGAGGATCGCGGTCCAGGTGGCACGTGATTGATCAGTGGTCAAGGCCGCTGATCTGGTCAAGGGCATGTAGGAGTACGGGACTCAGTGCAGCGATCGCATCGCGGCAGCCGCCCGGGGAGCCCGGCGCATTGATGATGAGGACGCGACCTGCGAGGCCTGCGATGCCCCTAGAGAGCACGGCGGTGGCGATGCCGTGTTTCGTGCCGTGGTCGCGGATGGCGTCGGCAAGCCCGGGGACCTCTCGGTCAATAACGAGCCGGGTCATCTCGGGGGTGCGGTCGGTGGGTGAGAGCCCGGTTCCGCCTGTCGTGAGGATGAGTTCGATGCCTGACGCCACCGCGTCGCTCAAGGCCTGGCCGACAGGCTCGCCATCTGGGACGACGATTGGATCGCTTACCTCGATACCGAGATCTCGCAGGCCGGCGACGAGGATTGGGCCAGACGTATCCGGACGCAAACCAGCGGCGCTGCGATTCGAAGCCGTGATGACTGCTGCCCGGTAGGTCATGCCGGCCTCGTCCAGTGCCCGGATCGTCCGCCCAACTTCTCGAGCAGCACCACCTCGGCGATGGACGCGAGCCGGTCGGTGCCCTTCACCATGTCAATGACGGCGAGGCCGCCGACCGCGGCACCGGTGAGGGCCTCCATCTCGACACCCGTGCGATCCGCGGTGCGGACGGTCACGAGGATTTCAACGGACGACGTGGCGGCATCCACCCGGACATCGACATCAACGCCGTGAATGGCCAGCGGATGGCAGAGCGGGATGAGATCAGGGGTTCGCTTCGTGGCGGTGATCGCTGCGATCCGTGCGACAGCCAGCGCATCGCCCTTCGGCATGCCGCCGGCGAGGAGCATCGAGGTCACCTGTTCGGATATCGAGACCCGGCAGCGGGCGGTCGCCGATCGCACCGTCACAAGCTTCTCGGTGACATCGACCATCCGAGCCTCGCCACGATCGTTCAAGTGGGTGAATGCTCCGGACATCGCGGTCATGGCTGCACCCTACGGCCTAGCTTTGCGACTCGCCGGACGCTTGCCCCCGAGCTGAATTGCGTCGAGGACCTCCTCGAGGGCATCGATGGAGTGACCCGGCACAAACGTGTCGATGTACGGAAGTGCTGCCGCCATGCCGCCCACGAGCGGCTCGTAGGAGACCGCTGCCTTGCGAGGGTTCACCCAGATGACGCGGTGCGCGAGACGCGAAAGCCGGGCCATGGCCTCGCCGATGCCTGCCGGGTCATCGATCTCCCAGCCATCTGAGACGATGACGATGACGGCGCCGCGAGCCATTCCACGTCGACCGTGCTCGTCGATGAATTCGTGCAGCGCCCGGCCGATTCGCGTGCCTCCCGACCAGTCGGGGGTCGCCTTCGTGGCCTTGCGATAGGCGATGTCCGGCTGCGACTGGGCGAGCGGGCGGGTGAGCCGGGTGAGCCGGGTTGCGAAGACGAAGGCCTCGGCGTGAAGGGCCTGCACTGCACCACGCATGAGGTGCAGGTACACGCGTGCGTACGGTTCCATCGACCCTGAGACGTCAGCGATGAGGACAATCCGGCGTGGCCGCTCCTTGCGACGGCGGGTGATGAGCTCGACGGGATCGCCCATTGTGCGGTGCGCACGCCGCAGCGTGCTTCGGATATCGAGCCGTGACCCAGCCCGGTGCCGACGAAGCCTGCGCCCCCGGCGCGTCGGGGGGACGAGCGGCAGTTGCTCCACCAACCGGCGGATGAGGGCGAGTTCCTCCTCGGTGCAGGCCGCGAACTCCTTGCTTGCGAGGCGCTCCTCGTCGCTCACTGCGGCGAGGATGCTTGGCTCCTCCTCGTCATCGTCGTCATCACTTGTTGCGGTTGGGCCCGGGGTCGCGCTCGTGCCGCGGGGTCCGGACTTCGACTCGCCCTCGCGATTCGGGTCCGATGGCAATTTCTCGTTGGACGGTTCTGCTGACGGGGGCGGCGGGGCGCTGCTGTCGCCGCGAAAGTCGGCGATGTCGATGATGCCCCGAAAGACCTGTTGGAAGGCCCGGTCGTAGACCTCGACCTGATCATGTGCGGTGAGCAGCGTGACCCGGCCAAGCCAGTAGAGGTCGTCGACGAGTTGGGGGGAGGCGAGCACGATGGCCGCGCCAAACCTTGCGCTGCGCTCAGGGGTGATGGGAATGCCGGCGTGGTGGAGGAGATGTCCGAAGGTTGCGACGATGTCAGCAAGGCCGCTCGGCCGACGTGATAGCACGGGTCCCTGTTCGGCCGGCGAATGTGACGCGTCGGGGGACTCAGGCACCTGCGACCCAGGAGAGGCCCTCCGCGCGAGCGAGATCCTGATCCTCCCGGTACTTCAGGACTGAGCCCATTGTGAGATCAACGGCATCCGCATCGAGGGTCTTGATGCCGAGCAGGGTCGCCGCGTGCACCCAGTCAATGGCCTCGGCAACACCAGGAGGCTTCTGCACATCGAGGCTGCGAAGGCGTTCGACCGCTCCAGCTACCTGGGCTGCGAGGTCTGCGGAGGCCTGCGGCACGCGCAGCCGGACGATCTGGACGGCGTGCTCAAGGCTCGGGTAGTCGATCCAGTGGTAGAGGCAGCGCCGCTTGAGTGCATCGTGCAGGTCGCGGGTTCGGTTAGAAGTAAGAATGACGACCGGTGGAACCTTCGCGGTCAGGGTGCCGATCTCGGGGACGGTCACGGCGGATTCGGCGAGCATCTCGAACAGGAAGGCCTCGAACTCCTCGTCGGCGCGGTCGATTTCATCGATGAGGAGCACGGCTGGATTTGGTCCGGGGTGCTCGAGGGCCTGCAGGAGGGGCCGCTCGATGAGGTAGTCGCGGGAGAACAGGGACTCCTCGCTCAGGTCGGTGCCGCGGGCCTCTGCCACGCGGATGCCGAGGAGCTGGCGCGGGTAGTTCCATTCATAGAGGGCCTCGGATGCGTCGATGCCCTCGAAACACTGAAGTCGTATAAGGGGGGTGTTGAGCATCTCGGCGAGCGACTTGGCGGCCTGCGTCTTTCCGACCCCGGCCTCGCCCTCGAGGAGGAGCGGCTGGGGGAGGCGAACCGCGCAGAACAGCGCGGTCGCGAGGCCTGATTCAGCGAGGTAGTCGTGGGCAGCGAGGCCCGCAATGAGGCCCGCGGCGTCCGGAACCTGCTCGGCAAGGGTCGACATATCAGCCTGTCACGGTTGAGGGATGCGCTGCAACGAAGGTGTCGCGGCAGCCTGGGCAGCAGAAGTACCAGGTGGTGTTGTCGATCTCCGCGTGGATGCTCGTTGGCACCGCGGCAACGGTCATCTGGCAGATCGGATCGATGGCGGTGATCGCAGTAGCGGGCGCTGCGGACGACAAGAGCGGGAGTTCGCGGATTCGGGTGGGGGCGCGTCGCTCCTCGATAATCTGGGCGAACACTGACAGCGCGACCTCCTCAGGGGTTCTCGCGCCGATATCGAGGCCTGCCGGGGAGTGGATACGCGCCCGCACTGCTGGGTCGAGCCCGAGAGAGTCGAGCACACCCTTTGCCCGCTTGGGGCTCGCGATCATGCCAATGTAGGGAACGCCTGCGTCAAGGGCCGCGGTGAGCGCAGCCTCCTCGCCGAAGCCATGTGATGCGATGAGGACGGCGCCGACGACATTGAGGTCGGTGCCCGAGTAGGGCTGGACGTCGTAGCCGAGCGCTGAACCGACGACCGCCATCGCGCGCGCGACAGGGCTGTCGCCGTCAATGTGCACGACGGGCTCGGGGAGCACCGACTCCATGAAGATCTCCAGGGTGCCGCCTGACAGGCAGGCATTGTGGACCACTGTCTTGCCGGACTGCTCAGCCTCGGGGTTGGGTGCGATTCGCAGGAGCATTGTGGCGCCGCGCTGCATGAGCTCGAGGCCCTGAGCCCGCACGGTGGCCTGCGCGCACTGGCCGCCAACGAATCCCTCGATCGTTCCGTCCATGAGCACGAGTGCCTCATCGCCGGGCTTGGCCGATGTTGGCTTCTCAGCAAGAACGACGCGGGCGTGCACGAAAGGAATGCGATCGGCTCGAAGCCGTTCTGCCCGTTCGTGTAACGCCCGCGTCGTCATGAGGTGATTGTTACTCGATTGCCATATCGACGCGAATCGGGTTGCCCTGAATCGCTCGCCACACGTTCGACGGGGTCAACGGCATGTCTGCGTGACGCACCCCGAACGGCGCGAGCGCATCCATGACCGCGTTGACCACCGCTGGCGGTGATCCCACCGTGGCCGACTCGCCGACACCCTTGGCACCGATCGGGTGATGCGGCGACGGCGTGACCATCTCGCCGAGTTCGAAGGAGGGGCACTCCATCGAGGTCGGGAGCAGGTAGTCCATGAACGAACCACCGAGGTTGTTGCCGTCGGTGTCGAATGCGATGAGCTCCATGAGCGCCATCCCGATACCGTCCGCAATACCGCCATGAACCTGGCCCTCGACGAGCATCGGATTGACGCGCGTGCCGCAGTCATCAACAGCGATGAAGCGGCGGACCTTGACCACACCGGTGCCGGGATCTACGTCGACGACGCAGATGTAGGCGCCGTACGGGTAGGTGAGGTTGGGCGGGTTGTAGACCGCCGTCGCGTCGAGGTGACCCTCAACGCCCTCGGGTAGCTCGAGTGAACTGTGCGACAGCAGGGCGATCTCCTGGATCGTCTTGCCACGCTCCTTGTCGCCCTTGACCGACCAGCGTCCGAGCTCCCACTCGAGGTCATCGGGCGAGCACTCGAGCGCCGCGGCAGCGACAACGCGAGCCCGCTCCTTGACCTTGCGCGACACAATGGCCGCAGCAGCACCGGAAACCGGCATCGACCGCGACCCGTAGGTGCCGAGGCCGAACGGTGTCTGATCGGTGTCGCCGTTGACGACGTCAATGTCCTCCGGCGGGATGCCGAGCTCGTGCGCGACGATCTGCGCATAGGTGGTCTCATGACCCTGACCCTGCGACATCACCGAAAGACGCAGCACCGCCTTGCCCGTGGGATGAACTCGCAGCTCGATGCCGTCCGCCATACCCAGGCCGAGGATGTCCATGTCTTTCCGCGGGCCGGCGCCCACGCCCTCGGTGAAGAACGAGATGCCGATGCCCATGTACTCGCCACGGGCACGCTTCTCGGCCTGCTCGCGACGAAGCTCGTCGTAGCCGGCGATCTCCATTGCCAGCCGCATGGTCTTCTCGTACTGGCCCGAGTCGTAGACCCAGCCCGTTGGCGAGGTGTACGGGAACTGCTCAGGCTTGAGCAGGTTCAAAAGGCGCAGTTCCGCCGGGTCCATCCCGAGTTCGGCTGCGAGGCAGTCGACCAGCCGCTCGATGACGTAGACCGCTTCGGTGATGCGGAACGAGCACGCGTATGCGACGCCACCTGGGGCCTTGTTCGTGTAGACCGGGGTGACCTTGCAGTGCGCATCCGGGTAGTCGTAGGAGCCCGAGAAGATGTGGAAGAAGCCGGCCGGGTAGTTGGTCGGCTGGGCCACACCATTGAAGGCGCCATGATCGGCGAGGACGTCGACGTCAACGGCGAGGATTTTGCCGTCCTTCGTCGCCGCGATCTTGCCGGTCATGTGGTAGTCACGGGCGAAGGAGGTCGACATGAGGTTCTCGCCGCGATCCTCGATCCACTTCACCGGCTTGCCGGTGACGATTGTTCCGAGGATCGACAGGACGTAGCCGGGGTAGACGCCGACCTTGTTGCCGAAGCCGCCGCCGATATCGGGCGCGATGACGCGGATCTTCTGCTCCGGCAGGCCCGCGACCATCGCGTAGACAGTGCGATGGGCATGTGGTGCCTGGCTGGTCGTGTACAGGGTTAGCTGGCCGCTGACCTTGTCCAGGTGCGCCACCGAGCCGCAGGTCTCCATCGGAGCCGGATGCACGCGCGGGTACATGACCTCCTGCGTCACCACAACGCAGTTGGGGTCGGCCTCGGCGCGGGCGATGGCCTCTGCCGTGCTGATCGCATTGCCGGACTCCCAGGTCTTGTGACCGTGAACATCGGTGATGCTGTTGTCGGTCTGGCCCTTGTCGTCGCGGATGACCGGTGCGCCCGGATCCATCGCGCGCTTGGCATCCATGACCGGCTCGAGTGGCTCGTAGTCGACGTCGATCAGCTCGACGGCGTCCTTCGCGATGTACCGTGACTCCGCGATGACGTATGCGACCTCCTGGCCCTGGAAGCGGACCTTGTCGGTTGCGAGCACCGCCTGGGTGTCGTACGACAGGGTTGGCATCCAGGCGAAGTTGTCGCCGAGCAGGCTCGGACGCGGAATGCCCTCGAGATCCTTGCCCGTTAGTACCGCAATGACACCGGGCAGGGCCAAGGCCGCAGAGGTATCGATGGACTTGATGCGGGCGTGCGCCCAGGGGCTGCGCAGGATGGCACTGTGGAGCATGCCGGGCAGATTGACGTCGTCAATGTAGTTACCTTGGCCCCGGACGAAGCGCTGATCCTCGACACGCTTCATGCTACCGAATCCGATGGGGTTGCCGGCTGGGCTCAACGGTACCTCTTGGACGGCGGTCATGCGGACACCTCATTCTCTGCGGGGTGAGCGGCGGCCCAGTGGATGGAGTCGACGATGTTCTTGTAGCCGGTGCAGCGGCACAGTTGGCCGGAGATGCCCTCGCGAATTTCCTCTTCGCTGGGCTTGGGGTTGTTGTCGAGGATCCAGCGACCTGTCATGAGCATGCCGGGGGTGCAGAAACCGCACTGCAGCCCGTGGCACTCGATGAAGCCCTGCTGGATCGGATCGAGCTTGCCGTCCTTCTCCAGGCCCTCCACCGTGGTGATGTCGTGGCCAGCCGCAGATGCTGCGAGCATCGTGCAACTCTTCACCGGGAGGCCGTCGACCCAGAGCACGCAGGCTCCGCAGTTCGAGGTATCGCAGCCCCAATGGGTGCCACGAAGGCCGGCGTTCTCGCGAACGAAGTGCACGAGAAGGGTGCGCGACTCGACGTCGTGCGTCACCTCCGCGCCGTTGATCTTCATGCTGATTTCCACGTCAGGCTCCCTTAGCCGCTGCAGCCGCACGAGTCAGTGCGCGCTTGGTCAGTTCCATTGCGAGGTGCTTCTTGTAATCTGCCGGGCCGCGCTGATCGGCTGACGGATCGCAGGAATCCGCAGCCATCTGGGCGGCAGTGGCGATGTTCTCAGCTGTCGGCTCCTTGCCAACGAGGAAGGCCTCTGCATCGACGGCGGTGAAGTGCTCGGCGTTCACGGCGCCGATGCCGATGCCGACCGAGGTGAAGACGCCGCCACTGATGGTGACGCAGGCACCGGCGGCGCAGACGGCCCAGTCGCCCGAGCGGCGTTCGACCTTCTCGTAGGCGCTTCCGGAGCCGGGGAGGATCGGGTAGCGGACCTCGACGAGGATTTCGCCGTCGGCGACCTTCGTCTCGTACGGTCCCTCGTGGAACTCACGCATCGCTACGGTGCGGCGACCATCGGCGTTTTGAATGACGACGGTGCCCCGGAGCGCAGCGCCCACGGCCGAAAGGTCCTCAGCGGGGTCGGCCTGGCACATCGAGCCGCCCATCGTGCCCTTGTTGCGGACGATCGGGTCGGCGATGACCTTCTCCGCCTCGCGGAAGATCGGGTAGTGCTCGAAGAGGATCGGCGAGTTGAGGATCTCGGCGTGGGTGACCATTGCCCCGATCACGATCTCGTTGCCATCGACGCGGATACCGCGCAGCTCGTCAAGATCATTGATGTCGACGAGAATCTCGGGCCGCGCGAGCCGCAGCTTCATCATGGGCAGAAGGCTGTGGCCCCCTGCGAGGAGTCGAGCCTCGTCGCCGTGCTGCTGAAGCAGACTGAGTGCGTCTGCAACGGACGTTGCGCGGACATAGTCCACAGGTGCTGGTGTTTGCATTCGTCACGCCTTTCCGTTCGATGGGTTTCCTTGGCACGTGCATCGTTTCTTTGAAGCGATGAATCGCAAAACCGTTGAACGGATGAGGTTTCTACTTCACGATGAGGAACACGATGATGCCGACGATCACCACGACACCGATGATCACGGGAATAGCGCGCTTGAGCACGGGGGCGCCAGCGGTGCCGAGGAGATCGATGCTGTCTGCTGCTTGGATGACCGGCGCCGCGACAACCTCGCCGGGTGCCGCCGACGCAGCCGCGCTCTTCGCAGCGATGACTGACTGAAGGTTCGTTGCGAACTGGTCGATGAGCTTCTTCGAGACGTCGGTGATGACGCCCTTGCCGAACTGGGCCACCTTGCCCGTGATGGTGAGCTCGGTCAGCACATCGGCGCGCGTGCTGTTCGGGCCCTCTGACACGAGGGTTGCCGTGATGATCGCCGACGCTGAGCCGCCGCCGCGGATCTCTTTGCCGCTCGCCTTAATCACCGCGGTGTGCGTGGCCTCGTCGCGCTTCGTAAAACTGCCCTCGCCGTTAAAGTTCTGCGTGACGGGGCCGAGCTTGATTTTCACCGATGCGGTGAACTCCTCGCCGGTGAACGAGGTGAGGGTCGCGCCCGGCATGCATGGGGCGATCGACTCAACGTCAAGGAGGGCCTTCCAAGCGGTGTCGATGTCGGCCGGCACGATGAACGAGTTCTGCAGATCCATGAATCCTCCATTGAAGGCACGGCTTTGAACAAGT
Source organism: Candidatus Nanopelagicales bacterium (assembly GCA_040398845.1). GTDB lineage: Bacteria > Actinomycetota > Actinomycetes > S36-B12 > S36-B12 > WLND01. The sequence continues at coordinate 201,399 of JBBATH010000006.1, forward strand.
CGTGCGTCGTGTTGTGGTGTCCGTCACACTAGACTCCTTTGGACCTCTGACGCCCCGCCTTGGGAATGTTCGCCATGCGCACCTGCATCTGCCGCGTGTCATACCCTCAACCCATGGAGACCGCTGGGGCACAGGTGCACCTTTTTGCGGCAGCACGGGCGGCCGTTGGAGCCCAAGAAGTATCGATTCCGGCCGGTTCCCTTTTGGGGGTTCTCGACCGTCTCGTCGCGGATTACCCGGAGTTCGCGGCGGTGAGGCCGCGCTGCAGTTACCTCATCGACGGTGTTGCCGTGCACGGGGATCTGGCTCAAATTCAGCTCGAGGCTGGTGCGAGGCTCGACGTTCTCCCGCCATTCGCCGGCGGCTAACCGCCGATTGCCGACATTGGCCGATCCGGCTGGATGAACGAGGGATCGTTGATGCCGTGCCCGGGCAGTTTTGCGAGCACCGACGCGGTAAACAGCCGGGCGATCCGATCACGACGCTCGGCCTCGGTGATCGACGGATCGCGAAGGGTGGCCCTGACGTCGGTCTCGTCACGGGCGAACAGGCAGTTGCGAATCTGGCCGTCGGCCGTCAGGCGCAAGCGATCACAAGCTGCGCAGAAGGGCTTGGAGACACTGGCAATGATCCCGACGGTCATCGGGCCACCATCAACCGTGAACTCCTCGGCCGGCGCCGAGCCCCGGGTCGGAACCGCCACAAGATCGAACTCCGACGAGAGCAGTTCGAGGATCTCGGCTGCCGAGATCATCTCGGCACGCTCCCAGGACCCCTGGGCGTCGAGGGGCATTTGCTCGATGAACCGCAGATTCCAGCCGTTCGCGACCGAGTGGCGCAGCAGCGGGATTGCCTCATCATCGTTGATACCCCGCATGAGCACGGCATTGACCTTGAGGGGAGTGAGCCCGGCGCGCTGGGCTGCCTCGATCCCGGCGATGACGTCGTTGAAGCGATCACGGAAGGTGAGGGTCTTGAACCGCTCGCGGTCGAGGGTGTCGAGGCTGACGTTCACCCGCTCGAGCCCGGCGTCGGCGAGGGGCTGGGCGAGCTCGGTGAGTCGCAGGGCATTGGTGGTGAGTGACACCTTCGGTGCGAGGGGGAGTGCCTCGACGCGGCGCACGATCTCGACGACATCAGGTCGGACGAGCGGTTCACCCCCGGTGAGCCGGATGTTCTCGATGCCCTGCTCGGTCGCGACCTTAATGACGAGGAGCAACTCGTCAACGCTGAGGAGGTGATCACCCGGGAGCCAATCGGAGAAGTCAGGTGGCATGCAGTAAGTGCACCGCAGGTTGCAGCGGTCGGTGATGGAGACGCGCAGGTCGCGGTGCGCCCGATTGAACGTATCGACGAGCATGCTCATGCGCAGTTCACCCATTCATCTGTTCCGTCCTCGAACACCTGGTGCTTCCAGACGGGGAGACGCTCTTTTGTCAGGTCGACGAGAGCCTCGCACGCCTTGAAGGCCTCGCCTCGGTGGGCCGTCCCGACCGCCGCGACGAGGGCTGCGTCACCGATCGCAAGTGGGCCAACTCGATGGGCGACCGCGAGGGTGAGGACCTCGAAGCGGGCGGCGATGTCCTCGGCCACCTCGCGAAGGATGTTCTCGGCGCTCGGATGACCTTCGTAATGCAGCGAGGTCACGGCTCTGCCGTGGTCATGGTTGCGGACATTTCCGCTAAACGAAACGATAGCACCGACTCGGGCATCGCTCACGAGTCGTTGCATAGCATCGAGATCGAGGGGGCGTTCGGTCACTTCGACCGAACGAATTGTTGGCATGCGGCCATTATTGACCTTGGTGTGCGATCCTGCCGGAGAACTGCGAAGGAGGCTGTCATGCGTGAAGTGCTCAATGAGCTGATCGAGGTTCGTCGAGGCGGGGGCACTGCTGCGATGGCGACGGTGGTTCGCACCTGGCGATCGGCGCCTCGACCGGCGGGTGCGTCGATGCTCGTGACCGACTCCGGCGAGGCCGTCGGGTCGGTGAGCGGCGGGTGCGTCGAGGGCGCACTTTTTGAGCTGGGACAAGCAGTTCTCGCCGATGGTGTCGCCCGGTTCGAGACGTACGGCGTGAGCGATGACGATGCATTCGCGGTCGGCCTCACATGCGGGGGCATCCTCGAGGTGTTCGTCGAGCGGGTTGACGCGTCGACCTGGCCTGAGCTCGAGGGAATCGCTGCGAGCATCGCGGCGCAGGAGCCAGTCGCGATCGCGACCATCGTCAAGGGTCCGAACTCCGTCGGCCGTCATCTCGTGGTTCGCCCCGATCGCGCAGAAGGGTCGCTCGGTACCACCCGGCTCGACGACACGATTCGCGAAGACGCCATCGGGATGCTCGCGGCTGGTACCACCGGATTTCTCCACTACGGCCCCGAGGGCGAACGACTCGGCGAAGGCCTTGAGGTCTTCGTCCTGAGCTGTGCCCCGCCCGCGCAGATGTTCATCTTCGGGGCCATCGACTTTTCTGCTGCATTGGTGCGCGTGGGCAAAGTCCTTGGCTACCGGGTCACCGTCTGCGATGCCCGCTCAGTGTTCGCAACGAAGAAGCGATTCCCGGAAGCCGACGAGGTGGTTGTCGACTGGCCGCACCGCTGGCTCGAAAAGCAGGAGGTCGATGAGCGCACCGTCATCGCCGTCCTCACCCACGACCGAAAATTCGACGTGCCTGCGCTGCAGGTGGCGCTGCGAACGAATGCGGGCTACATCGGGGCCATGGGCTCGCGCCGCACGCACGAGGACCGCCTCGCCAGGCTGAAGGAGGCGGGCCTCACCGACGCCGAGTGCGAGCGCCTTCACTCGCCGATCGGGCTGGACCTCGGTGCCCGCACCCCGGAGGAGACGGCGATCTCCATCGCCGCCGAAATCGTGCAAGCCCGGTGGGGCGGGTCAGGCTCGCGTTTAGCTGAGACCCTCGGGCCAATCCACCCCGGTGCCCCTCGTTGACCGGTGAGTTGGTGACAACCCCATGACAACCGCTGGTCTCGTCCTTGCCGCTGGCGCAGGCGTGCGCTTCGGCGGCCCGAAGGCTCCCTTCGTCCTCGATGGTGAACGGCTCGTCGACCGGGCGGTTCGGGTCTTGCGCGATGCCGGATGCGAGCCGGTCGTGGTCGTGTTGGGTGCATGGGTCGGCGAGGTGCCCGATGCCGTCGTCGTAGTGAATCACGAGTGGTCCGAGGGCATGGGGTCATCGCTCCGGACGGGCCTGTCGGCGCTGGAACTCAAGGCTGATGTCGACTTCGTCATCGTGACGCTCGTCGACCTCCCGGGTCTCACCGCTGATGGTGTGCGGCGCTTGCTTGAATCGCCGGCGCCGATCGCGGCCGCAACCTTCGACGGCGAGCGGGGCCATCCCGTGAAGTTCGCGCGCGAGCACTGGGCGGAGGTCATCACGGTTGCGATGGGCGACGAGGGCGCACGCCGGTTCCTTGCGGGCCGGTGCGATGTCGTCCGAGTTGAGATCGGCGACGTCGCAACCGGAGCCGACATGGACACCAACCCAAACAGCTGAATCACCGCTGACCCCGCCCACGACCCGCCTTTGGGCAGGTGATGCGCTGAATTGGGCGGCATTGGAGCGGTAACGTTCTGGCATGGGTTCGTCCATCGGGCCGATCACCGGTGACGTGTTGGTCGAACGGGACGGACGTTGGATTATTCCGTCAAGCGGCGAGAAGATCACTGACAAGACTGTGCGCCAGTTGATCGATGAAGGCCGGATGTAGTCCTTGGCCGAGGAACTCCTGCTCGACAGGAGCGTCGCGGTCGCCCTCCTCATGGAGGATTGCATGGCTGGGCAGGCGCTGTTCGAGACGATGTTCGCGCACACTCGCTTACCCGGATCAGCGGCGGCTCGCGAGTACAACCTCGATGAAGAATTTGGCCTGACTACTCCCGCCGAAAGCCGTGGCAGCGTAGGTTCGCGTTGTGCATCACGACCCGGTCGGTTTTGCCTTCATGTGGGCGGCGATGAGCCTTGTCATGATGGTGCCGACGGTTCTTCGACCCACCGCTCGAGTCGCCCGGGGATCAAGGGGACGGGCGGCAGCATTCCTGCTCGGGTACATCGCGTGCTGGTTCGCGGTGGGGATCCCGGCCTTCGCCCTCACCGGTGTGGCGATGGGCTCGACCGTCGCGCTGCTCGCATGCTGGGGCCTTGTCGGCCTGTGGCAGATGCTGCCATCGACGAGCGCCCTGCTTCGCAAGTGCCAGAGCCTCAATGCAGAGCGCCCAGCACTCTTGCTCGGCCTGCGTCAAGGTGGCTGGTGCGTCGGATCATGTTGGCTGCTCATGATCGCGACGATGGCCACGGTGGACCGCTTTGCGCTCCCGCTCGCCGGAGGTATCGCGGTCATGGTGGGAGTCGCGGCATTCATCATGTGGCAGAAGTCGCCGAGGGCCTCGGCGCAGTCGATCCGAATGGTGGGAGTGGCAGTCGTCGTTGCGACCGTGGTGCTTTACTCGACGGGGCTGGCAGACGGTGGTGCTGTGCACGACATGGCAACGATGTCGTCGCCCGCGCTTGCGTGACCTCAATCGGCTTCGATCTCGCGTAGTAGCCACTCCTCTGCGGATGGCGAGCGAGAGTCGGGACGCTCCAGCCGGACCGTGAGTGCTTCGGTGAGTGGGCTGGGGTTTCGCCTCGAACGGGGGAAACTTCTGCTGCTGGTGAGCAGAAGGCTCACGTAGGGGTCGTTGCCAGCCAGCGCGGCCATAAGCAGCGGCCTGAAGTCCTTGACGTTCTCGGTGAGGAGCCACTCGCTGTTGCCGCGACCGCGTAATTCCGCGGCCAACACCGGCGCGAACATTTCATCTAGTAGCAGTTTGATCCGTGGTTGCAGCGTACGAATGGTCATGCGAGGAGTCGCAGGCGCGACTCCCAGGCAGCCTCGGCGATCCGGGATGCTTCGATTGCTTCGGCCATTTCCGCCTCAATCTCGTCACGATATGTCGCGAAGTAGTCGAGTGCCGCCCGAACTCGGGTAGAAGGAAGGCACAGAGCCTCGGCAGTTGCCTCGATAGCCAAGTCGCCGCGTTCCTCTGACTCCTTGATGTAGGTCACGACCTCCCAGACATCGGGGCCCAAGGCAAGGGCGGCGCGTCGACCCGAGGGTCCGTCCTTGAAGACGATCCCGGGGTGTTCGGCCATGCGCAGCCCCTCATCGATGAGCAGCTGGGCAAGGCCCGAAGGAGTCCCTCCAGGAATCCCCCGGGCCCGCTTGCGAAGCCGATTAAGGAGATCGTCGTTGAACCGAATGGATAAAGGTGCACTCATGTAGTGAATTGTAGCGGATTCACTACCCGATGGGCCAGATGCAACGATTCCGGTTACTCGCCATTGTCAGTTCGCAGGTCGATGACGGTCACTGATGAGCCAGCCTTGACCTCGGTGACGGTCTCGGGGATGACGATGATGCAGTTCGCCCGGGAGAGCCCGCCGATGACATGCGAGCCCTGACCACCGACAGGTGCGACCTCAAGGCGATCGCCCCCGGTGAGCGTGCCGCGGGCGAACTGCCGCTTACCGCTCGGTGAGGTGATCGACTCGGTGATCGTTGCCGTCCGCTCAGGACGAAGCAGGGCGGCATGCCCGAGCATCTTGCGGATCGCCGGCCGCACGAAAGCCTCGAATGACACGTAGGTACTCACCGGATTACCGGGAAGGGTGATGATCGGGACCCCGTCAACACGGCCAAAGCCCTGTGGCATCCCGGGGTTCATCGCGACCTTCAGGAATTCGACTCCCCCGCGGGCGCTGAGCACCTCCTTCACCGTGTCATAGGCGCCCATGCTCACCCCGCCGCTCGTGACGATGAGATCGGCATTCGCGGCATGCTGCTCCAAGGCGGCCGTGAACTCGTCGAAACTGTCGTTCACCGGGCCGATGCGGGTCACAGCTGCGCCCGCCTCGGCAGCCGCAGCGGCGAGCAGGTAACTGTTGCAGTCGACGACCTGACCGAATGCGACCGCGTCGCCGGGAGCGACGAGTTCGCTGCCGGTCGACATCACCACGACCCGGGGCCGGGGCCGGGTTGGTACGGCCGAAAGGTCGCATGACGCGATGAGTGCGAGATTTCGAGTGGTGACGATGCTGCCGCGTGGCACCGCTAGGGAGCCATGGGGGAGATCCTCCCCGGCCAGACGAATGTATGCCCCGGGAGTTGGAGTCGCTCGAACGGTGACGGTCGATGCCCCACCGTCGGTGTCCTCGATGGGTACAACGCAGTCAGCGCCGGCAGGCACCGGCGCCCCAGTCATGATGCGGGCGGCGCATCCAGCGGTGATCGTGACGCCGGGTCCGGCGCCAGCGGGCAGGTCGTCAACGACGGTCAGCACGACTTCACCAGCCCCGCCGGCGAAGTCTGATGAGCGCACGGCGTAGCCGTCCATCGATGAGTTGTCGAACCCTGGCATCGGCCGGCTTGTAAGAATGTCCTCGGTTACGACCAGTCCCAGCGAGCTCAGGAGGGGGGTTATCGTGGTTGGCAGAGGAGAGATGCCTGCGAGAATCCGGGCCCGGTAGTCGTCGACGCTGATCACTCGGTGGACCTTACTCCGCAGACTGCTCCGTGGCCCGCGCCGATGTGTATCCTCAACCTGAACTTGAACTTTCCGTCACGTTGGAACCGCAAAAGGACGAGCCATGATGAATCGAGTCGTGGGCGCAGCCCTCGGAGTCGCACTCCTTCTCCCGGTGAGCGCGTGTGGTGGTGGAGGGGGCTCCAGCAATAGTTCAGTGACATCGGGCGTGACGACCCTTGAGGCCGGGGTGCTCAAGGTGTGCCTCTACCCCGGCTTCTCACCGTTCGCGATCAAGGGGGACGACGGTTGGTCGGGCTGGGACCCCGATTACCTTACGGCCTTCGCTAAGGAGCAAGGCCTTCGGTTCGAACCCGTTGAGGTCGCTACCTTCAGCGACATCTGGATGCGACCTGGCAATGATGAATGCGATGTCGCGGGCACGGGCATCACGGTGACCGAAGCAAGAACCCAGCAGACCGGATCGGCGATTGACTGGACCGACAACTATTACAGCGTCGCACGCTCGCTCGCCGTTCGCAAGGGAACGAAGATCACCTCGGTTGAGGACCTCGCAGGCCAGACAGTCGTGACAACGAAGGGTGCGACGGCCGACATCGACCTCCTCGCGAGAATCGCTGCCGCGGGCTTGACCGATGTGAAGGTGGAGTACGTCAATGACGAGGCGGTGGGCACGAGGCGCGTGGCGGACGGGGGTCCAGGCGGCCCGATCGGTTTTGCGGCCGGTGTTGGGAGCATTGACACGCTCGCGGCATCGATTCCGGGGATCGAGGCGACGTGGATCCACTGCATGATGCTTCCCGACGGAACTGAAACCTCAGAACCCTTCGCCTTCACCGTGCGTTCGGCTTCCACCGGGGTTGCAGAGGCCCTCAATACGTTCATCGCAGCGCCCACGTCTGCATACGGAGGCGGCCCGGGCTCGGGCCTCGACTGCCCGAAGTAGGAGCCTCCCGCGGTCACCCAGGTGAATCGACGTCGTTGGGATGAGCCGGTGTTCAGCTAGATTGCCTACGTAAGGCCATCCTTGCCTTACCCCACCGACAGGCTCGACGACCGACGAGGACCCCGTGAGCGATCTCATCGACACCACGCAGATGTACCTGCGGACGATCGTCGAACTCGAGGAGGAGGGCATCGTCCCGATGCGCGCCCGCATCGCGGAGCGGCTCAGCCAAAGCGGCCCGACTGTCTCGCAGACGGTGGCCCGCATGGAGCGCGACGGCCTGCTCGTCGTTTCGGGCGATCGTCACCTCGAACTCACCGCCCTTGGCCGAGAGGCGGGCACGCGGGTCATGCGCAAGCACCGTCTCGCGGAGTGCATGCTCGTGACCCTGCTCGGCATGGAGTGGGAGGACGTTCACGTCGAGGCCTGTCGCTGGGAGCATGTGATGAGCGATGCCGTCGAGCGTCGACTTCTCGAGGTCCTTGGCAATCCGACCGTCTCTCCCTACGGAAACCCGATTCCTGGCCTTGACGAACTCGTGCCTGATCTCGTCGCGCCAGCAGGCGGTCCACTCATTTCCGTTGCGGCTATTGCCAGCGGCGATGTCCGCACGGTAGTCCTGCGCCGGATCGCCGAACCACTCCAGACCGATGGCGAGGCGATGCTCACCCTGCGCCGGGTCGGGGCAAACCCAGGATCGAGCATTCAGGTTCAGCGCGCGGTCGAGGGCATCCTCATCGGCAGTGGTGGGGAGTACGCCGAGGTGTCGCTGGAGACTGCTGGGCACCTGCTCGTCGATGCGACACCCATAGACGCGACGACCTGAGCGGCGGCCCGACCCGGGAAATCAACCCCGCCGGTAGACGCTGTCCGGGACGTCCCACCACTGACCGCCGGCGAACACCATCCAACCGCCGTGAGTCGAGGAGTTGGCGATCGTTCGATCGCAGACATAGCCGCCCCGTCGATCTGAAGGCCATTCCGCCCAGCTACCGGCCCATCCCGGAGGGCATGGCATCGCTGATGAGGTCCTCGCAAAGGACTGCACCCAGGGGCTCACCGCGAAACCGCCTGCGCTCGACGGAGCCCCGAGCGCGCCACGCACGACCACAGTTTGGCCGGAAGCGGCGTAATAGCCGAGGGCGACGAAGCCGTCGTCGTCTGCCTGAACTGATCTCCAGGTGGCGTGGATGATGGGTGTCGGCTTCCACGTGATGGCATCGGTGCTGTAGGCGGAGAGGCCCTCGGTAAAACCGGAGGCGCCGGTGCCGAAGCCGACCGCCATGAACCCGTCGGGGCCCGCCGTGACGCTTGTCCAATTCGTGCCACTGTTGGCCCGTTGCAGCGGATAACTGGCACCGGTCCAGGTACGGCCGTCAGTACTGGTGGAGATCCCGCCGGAGGCTGACATTGCTACGAACTTTCCTAGGCCGAATTCCACGTCGGACCAGTTCGAGTTCGCATTTCGCACCCAATCCCAGGTGACACCATCCTCGGTCGTGGCGATGTTGCGTTCAACGGCGCCGGCGCCGACGGCTACCCAGACGCCATTGCCGTAGGCCACTTCATCGACCGTGAATCCGTAGGGAAGGGTTTGCGTGGTCCAGGTGACCCCTCGGTCCTTCGAAGTCACGTAGGTCTGAGCGGAGGTAGCCGAAAACACGACCCAAATCCCCTCCCCGTATGCCGCTCCGGTCCATGCCGTTGAACTCGCGCTCGTAAAGCCGAGTTTCCAGGCGAGGCCATCGGGGCTGGTGAGGATATTTCCGGTGAGGTCTGCAGCCACCCACATGCTGTCGGCTTGGGTGATCGACGTGAAGGTGGACGATGCGACCGCGCTCGGCAGGGTTGGAATGCTCCAGTTGACCCCGTCGTTCTTTGATGTGGCCAACTTGCCCTTCGTACCGACGGCGACCCAGGTGCCGCTCATATCTGTGGCGAGATCGGCCCAGATCGAATCAACGGTGATGTAGCTGTAGCCCCAAATGACCGGCTCGGACTCAACCGCCTTTGCGCTTTGACCGATCGATACATACGAGGCAGTGGCGGCGGCGACGAACAGCGCGCCGGCTGCCAGAAAGCGTGACTTACCAATGTTCACTCAGGTCCCCTTCGGTGGCGTGTCAACGCTCATCGACACAATTCAAAGCAATGGTAAGCGCACTCGTGCGAATTCGGGTAGCGCATGGAAGTGAGCCGTGGGTGAGGGGCCCTTACCGCCGCGGCGTTCCAAAATCCGGGCGAAGTGGGAAGCCGCTGACCCCCCGCGCCGCCAATCGCACACCCAATGTCTGGTGCAACTGAATGGTGTTGAGCTCGAAGCCCATCCTCGAGGCAGCCATGTAGAGCCGCCACACGCGTGCGGTGCCGAGCCCAGCCTCCTCAACAGCCTCGTCCCAGTGATCCTCGAGGTTCTGGCACCAGTGCTTGAGGGTGAGGGCGTAGTGCTCGCGCAGGTTCTCCTCGTGACGGATCTCGAAGCCGGCATCATTCATGGTGCTCATGAGGTGGCCGGGGCCGGAGAGCTCGCCATCAGGGAAGACGTAGCGGTTGATGAACGAGTCCCGGTAGTGGCTTGGCTCGGCGTCACTTGGCCGGGTGATCGTGTGGTTGAGCATCCGACCCTCGGGCTTGAGCCTGCCGTAGGCAAAGGCGAAGTACGACGGGTAGTTCTCGCGGCCAATGTGCTCGGTGAGGCCGATCGATGAGATGGCGTCGAAATCAGTCTCCGGCACATCTCGGTAGTCGCTGAACCGGATCTGGGCCTGCCCCGCTAGGCCCAGTTCCTCGATGGCCTCCTGTCCCCACTCGGCTTGACGCTCCGAGAGCGTGACGCCGATGGCGTGCACGCCGTAGTGCTTCACCGCATGGAGCACCATGCCACCCCAGCCGCAACCGATATCGAGCAGCGTCATGCCCGGCTGAACGCCGAGCTTTCGACAGATCAGATCGAACTTCTCTTCCTGAGCGGTCTCGAGCGAGGCGTCAGCGTTCGGGAACACCGCGCAGGTGTAGGCCATCGACGGGCCCAGGACGAGGCGGTAAAAGCGGTTCGATACGTCATAGTGGTGGTGGATCACCTCGGCATCACGACCCTTCGAGTGACGGGAGCCGGTGAGTCGTTGCTCCTGCGGCGGCGGGGTCGGACGCTTGAGCGCGGCGGGCAGGAAATTGCCGACTAGGCGAAGCCACTCACCGACGCCGATATCGGGCTTCGCTGCCGGGTACAGGCGCATCATCGCCTCGAAGGGATCACCGACAATCTCAAGGTCACCCGCCACGTATGCCCGAGCGAGGCCGAGTTGGGACGGCGCACCCGCGAGGTACTCCACAGCACGCGGGGTGCGGATGTCGAGGACCACGCTGGCATCTGGTGGTCCCGCGACTGACCCGTCGAAGGCCTTGAATCCAACGCCCCTTTCCTCGGGCACGACCATCGTGAACACCTCTGCCAGCTTCATTGCCGATCCACCACCTTCTCGTAAAGTCCGAGCAGCCTGCTGTCTGGGTCGTACCGCTCCTTGAGTGCGGGGTACGCCTCCCCGCCATAGATCGACCAGAACATCGCCCGGTCGTAGAACGCTGTGGAGTATAGGGATTTTCTGCCATCGAGGTCAGTGACGACCGCTTCGATACGCCGGTTGACGCTCCCGGCTTCGGGGCTGACGCCGTCGGGAAGGCGCACGGTTGACCAGAATCCGACGTTGACGTAGGTGACTGCCGGGTCGAACTCGTACAGCGGCCAGCGCGCGGATGGGTCGCGCTGCTTGAGCGGGCAGATCCAGATCGGCTCGATGCCGACCTCGCGGTGGAAGAAGTCGAGGAAGGCGTCAAGTTGGTCGACGGGGACCTCGATGTCCTGGACAACGGGTTCGCGCTGAGGCTGCCGGCGCAGTCGCGCCAGCTTCCCCGAGACGTCATAGCGCCGATCGAACGCGACGAACTTCCAGTAGACGTCGCTCCTGAGTCGATGCTTGGGCCATAGCCGGCGGATAAACGGCCGCTGGGCACCGAAGGCCCGTGAGCACCAGAACCAGTCGGTGTCCCAGCGCCATAGGTAGTCGTAGATGGTGAGGCAGTCGCGGGTCTTCGCTTGGATCGATCGGTAGTAGATGTCCATTCCGGTGTAGTCGCTCACCGGCAGGCCGGACGGCACCTCATCGACCATGAAGCCGAGGGTGAGGTACTGCTCGCTGGGTGAGAACACCGTGCCATCGATGAAATCGATAGTTCTGCCCTCCAATGACGGTGTCGCGACGAATTGCGTGATGGCCGCCGCCATGGCAGCGGCCGAGGGGTATCGCACATGACGGATCTCGACGAACGGCCGGACCGGCTCAAGTTCAATCTCGAGGCGCAGGGCGTAGCCGAGGGAGCCATAGGAGTTAGGAAAGCCATAGAAGAGGTCTCGGCCTGGATTGTCAGCCGCGCCGGTGACGGTGAGAATCTCGCCGGTTCCGGTGAGGATGTCCATCGAGATCACCGACTCGTGCGGTGTGCCCTGCCTGAAACTGGCACTCTCAATGCCGAGGCCGGTGACGGCGCCCCCGAGGGTGATGGTGCGCAGTTGTGGCACGCACATCGGGGCGAGGCCGTGGGCAAGGGTGGCATCGACGAGGTGTTCGTAGGTGGTCATCCCGAGGACCTGGGCGGTGCGACGAATCGGATCGACCTCGAGCACTCCGTCGAAGTCGCTGACATCGAGCCCGGGATTCGACATTGCCGCTCGTGGCCGGAATAGGTTTGAGGTTTGCTTCTTCAGGCGGATGGGAGCCCCCGCGGGGATATCGGAGAACTCCCTGGTGACCTTGGCCGCGAGCATCGCGTAACGTTCACGCCAGTCTTGGCTGACGTCGGTCGATGCCTTCTGCACAGCGAAAGGTTAGCCCGAAGAGGCCCCTGATGCCTCGAAATGTGGAGGAATACTCCATCATATGAGCGTGACCACTGACCCGAATTCCATCGCCCCGAGTCCCGCTGACGTGACTCCCGTGAGCCAGCCGATCGTAAAGAGGCGAACACCAGGCTGGGTCCCGGTGCTCATTGGGGTCTTTGCGTTCGTCATTTTTCTCGCCGGGTTCGGGCTGGCCGCAGGCGACTGGTTCTCGCGGAACTCCGAGATGAACCTCCTCGTCACCCGAATCGAGGCGTCAGAATCATCGATGCAGCAGACCCAGGATGAGCTTGCGGTGATCTTCAAGGAGTACGACAACACCGAGACCCTCACCGAACCCGAGAAGGCAGAGTTCGCCAGCAAACTGAAGGCGGCCGCCGCTGCAGGCGATGCGCGGGTCACAGCAGCGGGCGTAGGGGTCCGTGAGGTTGTCATCATGCCGTGGCACGGGCACATCTCCGCGGGAAAGCAGGCGTACATCATCCACAATCAGACATGGCAGGACTACCTGCGCGCGTCCGCGAAGGACCCTGCAGAGCTGGTTGTCGACCAGCCAGATATTGATTCGACGTTTATGGCATCGGAGCCACTGTTGAAAAGGGCCGTGCCCGCCCCCCCGCTGTTTAACCTGCAGGAGCGGGTCGACCGCATCTTCATCGAGGGTCAGGCCCAGCCGGATGGCCCAACCCAGGAGGCATCCCTACGGGGCGACCGCTGACTCCTCGGTCGTCGCTTCCTTCGCGTCAGAATCGTCTGCTGGCCGTCCCAGTTTGCTCGGCCACCAGACCCGGGCACCGATGTCGTAGGCGAGGGCTGGCACGAGCGTTGATCGGATAACGAACGTGTCGAGCAGGACCCCGACTGCCACCGCGAACCCGAGCTCGCGCAGGAAGACGAGCGGCAGCACGCCGAGGACGAGGAAGGTGGCGGCGAGCACGATGCCGGCCGAGGTGATGACGCCACCGGTCACGGTGAGGCCTCGGAGGATGCCGGGTCGAGTGCCGAGCTTGATCGATTCCTCGCGAACTCTGGTCATGAGGAAGATGTTGTAGTCAACCCCGAGTGCGACGAGAAAGACGAAGGCGAAGAGCGGGAAGGACGTGTCGGCGCCCGCGAACCCGAACACATTGTCGAAGAAAATTGCGCATACTCCGAGCGTTGCAAAGAACGACAGCAGCACCGTCGTGATGAGGAGCACGGGCGCGAGTATTGAGCGAAGCAGCAGCATCAGGACGATGAAGATCACGATGAGGACGACGGGGATGATGAGGTTGCGGTCCCGAATCGAGGCATTGTCGATGTCGAGCGATGCAGCCGTCTGCCCTCCGACGAGAGCATCGGCGCCCTCGACGGCCTGCACGTTTAACCTCAGATCGTTGATGACCTGCTCAGCTTCAGGGCTGTCGGCAGCGTCGGCCAGCGTCACGAGAATCTGAGCCCGTCCATCGACAATCTTCGTCGGCGCAGTAGATGCTGCCGGATCCTGCTGGGGGAGGCCGGTGAATCGCACCGCGGCGGCAACTCCCGGGGTGGCGGTCACGGTGCTGAGGACATCGGCGAGGGCAGCCTCGTTCGTCATGACGATTGCCGGGGTGCCGAGGCCTCCAGCGAAGTGAGCGGCGAGCTGTTCCTGGCCGACGACTGAGTCGGTCTCGTTGACGAAGGCCTGCGTTGTGGTGATGCCCTCGGCCTTGAGCGTGGTTGCGAAGCCGGCGAAGACAAGCATGACGATTGCGGTGACAACCCAGGTGAGCCGCGGACGGCGTCCGACCCCGCCTGCGACCTTGGACCAAGCGCCGGAGAGTCGCTCGTCGGTGTCGTCATCCCGCGGGACCTTTGGCCAAAACGCCCAGCGGCCGGCAGGGATTCGCTTGCGTGAGAAGGGGCCCCAGTTCGGATTTGTCACCCGCAGAATACCGAAGAGGATCCACCCGATGATGGTGACGCCCGCGAGCAGCCCGCCAACCGTGACGAAGGGACCGATCTGCAGGTCGGTGAAGAAGCTGAGGACCAGGCCGATGATGGTCGGGACAAGGAAGGCGAGGATTGGCAGGACGACGCTCGGGATGATGAGGAGCGCTGGCAGGAATGTGAGCATGACAACGAGGGCGGCGATGATGCCGGTCGCGCCGACCGGCCCGGTTGACCTGTTGGAGTTGAGCTCGCTCAGCAGTAGGCACATGAGACCGATGACGACGGTTGCGGCGCTCGCGACGATGGGCTCGACGACGCCACGTAGCGCGGCACGCATGGCTTGTATGTGCGTTGGAAAATGGTGGAGTTCTTCCCGGTATCGCGCGACGAGGAGTAGGGCGTAGTCCGTGCCAGCGCCGAAGACGAGAACCGTGAGGATCCCTTGGCTCTGGCCGTTGAGGACGACGATGTCGTTCTTCGCGAGAACGTAGACCGCCGCACTGGCAGCGGCGAGTGCCATACCAGCCGCGAGGAGGGGGATGAGCCAGAGGAAGGGGCTTCGGTAGACGAGGATGAGGATGAGTGCGACGACGACCGCAGTAGCGCCGAGCAGCGTGCTGTCGATTGCCCCGAAGACCTTGACAAGGTCCGCGAGGATGCCTGCGGGGCCGGTCACATTGATGCGCAGATCGGTGACCTGCTCTGCGGCCCCCCGCACTGCCTCGGTGATGCCGGCGATCGCGAGCTCGCCATTCGCGAGATTCACGCTCGCCTTGTCGCCGTCGAGTGAGACGTTGATGAGGACGGCCTTGCCGTCCTGCGAGGGGATCGGGATGATCGGCCCCGGCTGGAGGTAGTCGGTGATCGTCGTGCCCGGCTCCACCTCGATCTCTGGGATCTCCCCGGTGAAGGTTGCAGCCTCCGCGAGGTCGCCGGGAGTGAGCGCTGCGCCGTCGGGCCGGGTGATGACGACGAGGAGTGGGAAGGCATTGTCATCGCTGAAGAGTGCCTGCTCATTGGCCACGAGGGTTGACTCGGCTGACGCGGGCAGGAACGATGCATTGTCGTTCGTCTGGACCTCATTCAGCTTGCCGGCGAGGGGACCGGCGACGCTCCCGAAGACCAGCCATAGGACGGCGACACCGATCGCAATCCAGACGGCCTTTCGACCGGGGGTGGGGGCATTCGTGCGTTCGCGGTTCCCGTTGGGCGTCGAGGTCATACCGCTACCGTGCCAGATGGGCTTGCGGCTGCCAAGCACCACCGCCGTGAGGGCCATGGCACGGGTCGGTTCGACCTGTTCGGATAGCCTCGTCCACGTGTTTAAGGAAACGCTGCCCAGCCTGGTGAACCGGATGTCGCAGGATTGGTGTCGCGGTGAATGACACGCTGTCCTGGTTCGCGGTCTCGGCGGCCCTTGCGATCGGGGTCGCCCTGTTCACGAGGCAGCGCGGCTGGGGCATGGCCCTACCCGTACTCGCCGCGGGAGCGATCACCGGGCTCTTGCCATTCGCTCCGAGTGCGCCGCTCAATCCCGAACTAGCGCTCGTCGCAGTACTCGCCCCCCTCGTTTTCGGCGAGGCGCTCGGCTCCTCGTACCTTGATATTAGGCGCGTTCGACGGCCGGTTCTCATCCTGGCGATCGGTCTCGTCCTCGCGACGACAGTGGTGATCGGGTTGACCGTCGCCGCCATTTCTGCTGTCCCACTGGCACTCGCCCTAGCCCTCGGTGCCATCCTCGCGCCGACGGATGCCGTGGCGGTGAGTGCGGTAGCCCGCCGTGCGTCATTGCCCCGAAGGCTCGTCTCGGTCCTCGAGGGCGAGAGCTTGGTGAACGACGGTACCGGGCTCACCGTCCTGCGTGTCGCCCTCGTCGCAGCCGTCGCCGGCAGCGTCACGCTCATGGAGGTAAGCGCGACCTTCGTCCTCGCCGTCGCCGGCGGAATCATCGTCGGTTTGATCGGCGGGTGGGGGTTGAGTTGGGTGACGTCACGGAGCAGGGACGCTGTGGCGGCGAACAGTCTTACCCTGATCGCCCCCTTTGTTCTGTACCTCGCGGCCGAAGAGATCGAGGGCTCCGGAATCCTCGCGGTGGTCGCAGCGGCGCTCTACCTCGCCCATGCCCAGACCTCCGACGCTGGCAGCGCGGCGCGTCTCCAGAGCGCAACGCTGTGGCGTCACCTCACCTTCGCCCTGCAGGCCATGGCCTTTTTTCTCGTTGGGTTGGAGCTCGTCGCGACCCTCCTACAACTCGACCGCGGGCAACTCGAGCTCGTCGGGTTGCTCGTCGTCGTCGTGACCTTCGTCCTCGTCCTCACGAGGGTCTTGTTCATCTACGTGTCGATCCGAATCGAAGGCCTGCGAAGGGGCGAACGGCAGAACATGCGGCTGGCGATGCTCGCCGCATGGGCGGGAGCTAGGGGTCCCGTGTCTGGCATGGCGGCGTTCTCGATACCGCTTGTCCTTGCCGACGGGTCGGCCCTGCCCTACCGCGAGGAGTTACTCGCGACGACATTCGTCATCATTCTCGTGACGCTCCTCCTCTCCCAGACGCTCGCGCCGCTCGCTCGCCGGCTGGGCGTGCAGGCGCCCGACGACACCGATCAGTTCAGGCGCATCGACGCAACCCTCTCCCGCGCGGCTTTGCGCCGACTCGACGCCATTGAGGAGGAGGCTGCGTTGCGCGGCCGGCCCATCCCAAGTGACGTTGTCGGTCTATTGCGCGGCGTCGTCGATCAGCGACTGCTGTCGTTGCAGGTTGAAACAGG
Organism: Candidatus Nanopelagicales bacterium; assembly: GCA_040398845.1. Taxonomy (GTDB): domain Bacteria; phylum Actinomycetota; class Actinomycetes; order S36-B12; family S36-B12; genus WLND01. The sequence continues at coordinate 218,464 of JBBATH010000006.1, forward strand.
CATCGATGCTCCCGATGTCCTAGCGCTCCAGAGGGAACTGCGAAGTCTCATGATTCGCGCGGAGCAGGAGGAGCTCCTGCGGATCCGCGACGAGGAGGGCCTCCCCGATTCGATGGTGCGACCCATTCAGCAGGCCCTCGATGTTCGACTCCTCGGCTTAGGCAAGATCGCCAACGGTGAACACTGAGCCAGGAAGGAGGTCACGTCATGGGCCATGATCCGCGAGAGACCTCGGCACCACTCGTCGACGCATGGCACCGGGCCCGCGCCCGACGGATGCGTCCCCTGCAGGTGCCCGGTCACAAGAGCCGGTTCGCCGATGGCCGCGACGATCTGGGCAGCGACGACTTGCCCAGCGACGTCTTCGGCAGCGACCTCCTAGGCGACCTCGTTCGTGATGACCTCCCGATGCAGGGGGGCGCCGATGATAACGCCTACACCGGTGGCTATCTGGAGCAGGCCGAGGCCCTGTGGGCGTCAGCCGTTGGCGGCCACCATGCCCGGTTCCTCGTTGGCGGGTCGACGCAGGGCAACATCACATCGCTCATCGCGGCGGGCGGTCCCGAGCGTCGGGTTGCCGTCGACCGCACGTCGCATCGCAGTGCGCTCGCCGGCTTGGTTATCAGCGGGAGCGACCCCGTCTGGGTCTTTCCCGAGATCCACCCCGAGTTTGGGCTGCCGCTCGGGGTCCGCCCGGAGTCGCTCGCAGAGCTTTCAGGTGATGTGGTGGCGTTGTTCGTCACGTCACCGACCTATGTGGGGACGATCTCGGACGTCCGCGGGCTGGCGAGGCAATGCCATGACGATGACCGAACGCTCATCGTCGATCAGGCGTGGGGCGCCCACCTCGGGTTCATGCCCAGCTGCGGGGCGATCGAGCAGGGTGCTGACATCGTCACGACGAGTGTGCACAAAGCCCTCATGGGCTACTCCCAAACAGCTGTCGTCACCGTGCGAGGCGACCGGATCAACGCGTCGAGACTTGATCGCGCAGTCGATCTCACTGCGACCACATCACCCTCCGCGACCCTCATGGCTTCGATCGATGCGGCGCGTGCGGTCATGGACCGATACGGCGAGGATGCGCTGGCGTCCGCGATCGAGTCGACGAGCCGCATGCGCGCGGCCCTGCGACGTGTCCACGGGCTCGTCGTTGTTGACGAGGGTGAGCTGGGTCAGGCATGTGATCCGCTCAAGCTCACGCTCTGGCTGCCGAGGACCGGCGTGAACGGAGTCGCACTCGCCGATGTTTTGTGGGAGCAGGGCAACGGGGTCGAGGTCGCTGATGTCGACTCGATCGTCATGACGATCTCGCTGCTCGATGAGCCGGAGTTCTGCGAGGAAACCTCCGCCATGCTCGTCGCCCTCCTTGAGCGGCTCCGCGGGGAGCCGCGACCCCCGGCCCCTGCCGCCCTGTGGCAGGTGGTGCCCGAGGTCGTGATGACCCCGCGGGCGGCCTACTTCGCGCCGCGGCGGCGGATCCTGCTCGCTGATGCCGTTGGCGAGGTCAGTGCTGAGCAGTTCTGCCCGTACCCGCCGGGGGTTCCGCTCCTCGCGCCAGGGGAGCGCATTACCGAGGAGGTTGTGCGCGATATCGCCGAGGCCGGACGCATCGGACGGGTGGCCTACTGCAGTGATCCGACCCTCGAATCGGTCGAGGTCGTCGACGCCTGAATAGGCCCTGGGTTCACAGGAAACTCACAGGATCACAAACATTCCTCTGACAATCGCGCCACGGTTCTCTGACAAAGATGCGCGAATGTTCTCCCGTACCCAGTTAGCCGCTCACCGGAGCGGCCCGAGCCAAGGAGCATGGAAATGAAGAAGACCCTCATCGCAGTCGGATCAGTCGCAGCAGCCCTCGCCATGGTCGTGTCCATGGCCGGCACCGCACAGGCAGCCCCGGGTGGTTCGAACGGCATCTCTGCCCTCGTCACCGCCGGCACCATCACCGCGGCGCAGCAGACGGCATTCAAGTCAGCCGTCAGCCTCGAGAAGCAGGCCGCTGGCGTGACCTGCGCGCAGGCAACGACCGCTGCTCTCGCCTCACTCGTCGCGAAGGGCACCATCACCAAGACCCAGGCCGACGCCATCGCAGCGGCCAAGGCAGCGAAGAAGACCACGACCTCGACGACCACCACCACGCCTGCGTCCTAACCAGTGTCACCCCTCGGGGAATGAGCCCGTTTGGGTGGGAGATCATCCCGCCCAAACGGGCTCAACTGCTGTCGGGCCTCACCACCTGGGAGATGGCAGCGGCGCTCACCCGAGGGCAGACCAGTCGGCGACGGGTCGACGCCGTGCTCGCAGAACTCGCCAAGATCGAGCACTCCAACGACGCCTCTCGAGTGCTTTTTGGCGACGTGAAGCGCATCCGCCTTCACCTGATTCCGCTGCTTGACCAAAACCGCATGTAGTTTGATGGCTCGGTCGTCCCACCAGTCCGCACGCCCGTATCGATTGCACATCTGCGCGTGGATGGCGTTGCGGACAGCAACTTCCAGTACATGGACAACGCCCCAAAACGGCGCCGAGACCAAGCCGGCCAGAGCCGGTAATGCTGCTGGGTCTGCCGTGTCAACACGTGCTGGTGACGCACACCACTCCGGGTATTTACGACCGTGTTCGCGCCCAACCACCATCGAGATGATCAAAGGACACATTGGGCACTAATATGCCCGATAGGGCGCATTAGTGCCCAATGGAGGTGGATCGTGGACCTTGGCAATCCGATCTCATCGGTGATCCCTGGTGCGTACGGTGACGTGCTCGCCGTTCTGGCGCGGACCGACGTGTGGCTTTCAGGGCGCAAGGTGGCGGCGCTCACGCGAGGGCAGACCAGTCGGCGACGGGTCGATGCCGTGCTCGCGGAGCTCGCCAAGGCTGGCATCGCTGACATGCAGGAAGTGCCCCCGGCCAAGTTGTATCGACTGAACCGTCATCATGTCGCCGCGGCGGGTATCGAGGCACTTGCGTCGATGCGCACCTGCCTGTTCACCCGACTACACGACGAACTCGCCCAGTGGCGGGTATTGCCGGAGGCGGCCTGGTTGTTTGGTTCTGCAGCCAAAGGGGAAGCCGGTCCGGCCAGCGACATCGATCTTCTGCTCGTGCGTCCACCGCTGGCCAGCGCTGAGGAAGAAGACCTGTGGTCCGGGCAGATTGATGCAACACGAGAGCGGGTCCGTGAATGGTCTGGCAATGAACTTGAGGTACTAGTACTGAGCGCTGATGAATTGCGTCATCTTCGCGACGCAAGTGAGCGTCTTATTGATGATCTGCGTGCGGATGCCGTGGTTCTGGTTGGTACCGCGGTTCGGGACATCCTCGAAAGCAGAGTGGCGACACGATGACCGCCCTTTCCGACGCACAATCCCATCTGCGCAAAGCCCAGCAGTTCCTCGAATCCGCCCGGCTCAGTCACGACAGCGGGCTCTATGACGCCGCTGCATCGTCGGCAGTGGTGTCAGGCATCAACTCGAAGGACGCCCTGTGCCTCGCCGTCACTGGCCAGACCTCGAAGAGCGAAGATCACAGCAGAGCGGTCAAGGAACTACGAGAGTCGGGTCCAACCGGTGCCACGCTCGCACCGACTTTTTCTCGACTCCTTGGACTCAAGACGCCGTCGCAGTATCTCGCGAAGGAGACTGTTGCGTCGCAAACGGAAAAGGCGATTGAGTGGGCTCAGCGCATGTACGAAGCCGCATCAACCGTTGTGAGGTAGTGGGTGCAAGTGCGTCCGCAACTCCGACGACTCTGACCCGGCTACCGCTCGTCTTGACGTGCATGCCCGGAATTTGTTGCCCAACGAGGTCATCGCGCACTCGGGCGAAGGTCGGCATCAGTTGCCACCGGATCTGCATGACCTTGCCACGAGAAACGAGCTATCCGGCGCCGCCATCGTCACGGTTCAGTGGATTTTCGACCGCTGGGGATACCCGAGTTCGACAGTTCATAGGTCAGTAATCGCTTCGTTCTAACGGACTT
>JBBATH010000007.1:0-92868 GCA_040398845.1 Candidatus Nanopelagicales bacterium
CGTTCCTGGACCTGCCCGCGGATATCCGGCGCGTCGTCTACACCACGAACGCGATCGAGAGCATGAACTACCAGCTCCGGAAAGTCACCAAGACCCGCGGCCAGTTCCTCGGGCGACGACGCCGCGTACAAGCTGCCCTACCTCGCGATCAGCCACATCGAGGACCGCACCACAAGCAGAGGAGGCACACCGAAAAACCCATCAATCACGCAACGAGGAAGCGGCACCAAAGGTTGGAAGAACGCCCTGACCCACTTCGCCATCATCTACCCCGGGCGCCTGCCCGAGGGCATCTAGAAAACAAACTGCCGGAAATCATTTACACAAAAGACTTGACACACCCGATCCCTCAAGACATCGTTCGCCTCACTTGTGAAAACGAGACGAAACTTGCTCACTCAGCCTCGTCCCGTCCATCCACAAACTGGGTGAAGTCACCGAGCTCCACTGTTTCCCCATGTGCGCTCTGCGCTAGGCCACGAGCCAAACTCTCGCGTAACTGCTGGTTCTCCCACACGAGCAACCCCCGCTTGGGAATCGAGACCAGCGGGGTCAAGACAATGGTTCCGTCCTCACCAACCGCGACTGCGAAGCGGTCATCCTTACGAACGCCCACCCTCCCAAATGCGATCCTGGCGCGATCGTCGGCGACAACCTCTCCAAGGAGGGACATCCCAGCAAGCTCCATCACGGCCTTCCATCAAGTAAGGCCGCAGCATAACCCCGAGTGACATATGGAGAGTACCCATTTACCCATCACGTGGATGAACGCCAAACTCCCACGAACTACAAGCCAGACTTGCGCGCAATCCTCTAGATTCGCCGAATCAGGGTCCGAGCGTTCCGATTGAGATGACGTGCACGCCGTCGGTGCGCCTGTATGACGGGCCGGTTGCCACGACTATCCCCAAGGACGCTGGCGCCGTTGTCATGCTGTCGGCGAAGCGCCGGAGCGACTTCGCTGCAAGTTCGAGCACCGCGTCACTGCCCGAGAGTTTCACCTCCAGTGCCACCCACTGGTTCTTCGGTCCCACAACGATGGCGTCGACTTCGACGTCACGGCTGTCGCGGTACGCCCGAACCTGACCGCCGAGGGCATGGGCGTAAACGCACAAGTCTCGATACACCAGGCTTTCAAACTGGAAGCCGAACATCTCGCGATCAGCCATCAGAGCACTTGGGTCTGCGCCGAGCGCAGCTACGGCGAGGGAGGGGTCAATGAGGTGGCGCTTTGGCTTGGAGCGCACCTGTGCTGCCGATCGCAGGTGCCCGCCCCACGCAGATTGCTCGTCAACCACCCATAGGCGCAGCAGCGGGTCGAGGTAGGTACTCACCGACTTGGACGTCACTGGCTCGCCCTGTCCAGTGGCATCGGCGGCCAAGACCTTGAGGTCGGTGTATGTGGCGTTGTGGCGCGCGAGGGAAAACAGCAACGCCTTGACCTTGCGAGGGTCACGCCGAATCCCGTCCACCTCGGACAGATCGGTCCCCGCGATCGTGTCGAGGTAGTCCCGGGCCGACTGTTGGGCGTCGTCAATCCTGCGATGCAAGGTGGCGGGCCATCCACCCCGACAGGTGAGCTCGGCGATCGCAGCTAGGTCGTGTGCTGGCGGCACCGCGGTGAGTTTCTCCCCGGTGAGCAGTGCAGCCAGGGAGATCGCGCCAGTGGAGTCGCCCGACTCGAACAGACTCATCGGGCGCATCCGCAGCCGCGACACGCGCATCGCGCCCGAGTGTCGGATCAGGGCTTCTGAGGGTGTTGCCGAGCCGGTGAGGATGAACTGTCCGTCCTGTTGACGATCATCGACGGCATTTCGCACGGCGTCCCACACATCGGGAACCCGTTGCCACTCGTCGATCAGCCTTGGGGTGGGTCCCTCGAGGAGGATGGCGGGCTCAGCGAGTCCGGCGCGTCGCATCGCGACGTCGGCGTCGAGGCGCACCTCGCTGGCAGCAATCTGGCGCGCGGTGGAAGTCTTGCCGCAGGCTTTCGGACCTTCGATGAGGACCGCTCCGTGGGAGCGCAAGCGCTGACCCAGCACGTTGTCCACGATCCGGGGGAGATACTTCTGCTTACGCGTTGTGGGTGCCATGAGATGACCTTCGCAGTTTCAAACAAACAATAGAGGTGCTCTACTTCCGATAATATCGGAGGTAGAGGCCACCCGCTTGGCCACACGCTCAGCCGCGGACCCTGTGAGATCTGCGCAGCACCAAGGCTGCCGATTTCCTGCTCGCACGACGATTGAACTTCTGCAGCGATATCTGTACTCTCTGTACAGCTAGTACATAAATGGAGGTAAGGAATGGCTACAGCAACCCACTTCCCGACGCTCTCCGCAGCCCGAGCCGGGTTCAAGGACCTCCTCGACGCTGCTGAGGAGGGGCGGTCCGCGACGGTGCGCCGCGAGAACAGGGTTGCAGCTGTCGTCGACGCTGGTCGGCTGCGGAGCATGCTTATCGAAACTCGCCCCGCAGACGCGCAGCTTGTTGCGGAGGCGGACGGCTGGAGTATCTTCCTGCCAGGGTTACCGCTTGCTGCTGACGCTACGACCTTCGATGGGGCGTTGGACGAGATGGTTCTCGTCCTCCGCGAGTACGCGCAGGACTGGGAAGATCACCTCCTGCACGCCCCGAACCACGCGAACAACTGGGGCCTGGTGCAACTCATCGCACTGTCGGATGACGGTCAATTGAAGGCCTGGTTGGTCGGGGAGTGAACCACCCGACGCCAACTCGCGCCGACCATGAGAAGTTCTGCAGGATTGAAGGCTGGACGTCCGTAAGAAATGCGCGTGGGAGCAAGACGAATCATCACGTGACCTACGAACTGGCACTGCCTGATGGCAACGTCCTACGAACCCGCGTCTCGCACCCCATAGATCGGTCTGACTACGGCCCAGCATTGTGGAGCCATGTCCTTCGTGACCAACTCAAGATCACCGAGGATGAGTTCTGGGATTGCGTCAACAACGGAGTCCGCCCACTTCGAGGTGTTCCGCAGGTGCCCTCCCACAGCCTCCCGGCTGATCTTGTGCACCAACTTGTCGTGAAGTTTCGTGTTCCTGAGGTCGAGGTAGCCTCGATGGACAAGGAGCAAGCCGTGAGCCTGTTGCAGTCTTTATGGATGCCGGAGACCGCCGACAAATACGAGGCGTAGGCGGCGGGTGAACTGCCGCTCATGCCGCCCCGCACTGCAATGGGCTCAAGGAGCGAGCGACAGGATCTCAGCGTTGAGGCCCGGGTAGCGAGCGAAGTCACGATCGAATGTGACGATCGTCGTTCGTGACACGATTGCCGATGCCGCCAGCAGGGCGTCAGGAACTGCGCGTGTGCTCAAGGAGAGGGTTCGGGCGAATTCACCGAGCACACGCCAACTGCTCGAAGGATGACTGACGGTCTCGGCATCCGCGGCAGCGACCCAGCCGTTGATGAGGTCGCGTGCCGATGCACTTGTCTCACGTTCAACCCACACATCGAGGGTCAAGATCCGAAGCGCAGCGGCCAGAACCTCGACCGGAACAGCGAAAGCATGGCCCGCAGTGCGCGATCGAACGAGGAACGAGCGAGCCAGATCGTGGTGGGGGTGATCCGGTCGCAGTGAAGCTACGAGGACGTTGACGTCAGGCAGATAGGTGGTCACGTGCGTATGCCCCCGCCAGCAGTGCCGCTCGACGATCGTCCTCGCCGTAGAGGAGGTGATACAGGTCATCAGGGTTGTCGAGATTGACCCCGGGGCGCACGCCCCCCGATCTCGTCGAAACCGGGAAGTCCGGCGGATCCTCACGTTGTTGTGGTCGAAGCGCCATGCGGAGCGCTTCCTCGATCACGCTGGTTGTCGATACCCCGCGTCGAGCAGCCTCGACCTTCACCTCACGGTAGAGGTCGTCGTTGATGTTCAGCGTGGTTCGCATGATCGCAGATTAACAGAAATATGCCATGAATATGCGAAGTCCTAGCGAATGGGACGCTCGCGGGCCACTGCCCGTGGACCTACCATGGCCAGCATGCCCGCAGGCTTCACTCCGGCCACGCAGGCCTGGCTCGACGCAGCGTTCGCCGCGCCCACGCTGGCCCAGGAGCAGGCATGGTCGGCGATCGCCACCGGGCAGCATGTCCTTGTCGTCGCGCCCACTGGCAGCGGCAAGACTCTCGCAGCATTCCTCTGGGCCCTTGATCAACTGCACTCATCGTCGATCAAGCCTGACCCGGCCCGGCGCTGCCGCGTCCTGTATGTCTCCCCCCTCAAGGCCCTTGCGGTCGACGTCGATCGAAACCTGCGAAGCCCGCTCGTCGGGATCGCCCAGCAGGCCGGTCGGCTTGGGATCGAGGTCCCAGAGGTCACCGTCGCAACGAGAACGGGCGACACCCCGGCGGCCGAGCGCGCCCGATTCGCGAGGGCGCCGGCCGACATCCTCATCACGACACCCGAGTCCCTGTTCCTCCTTCTCACCTCGGCTGGGCGTGAGGCGCTCCGGGGAATCGACACGGTCATCCTTGACGAGGTACACGCGATCGCCGGCACGAAGCGCGGGGCTCACCTGGCCCTCTCGCTCGAGCGTCTCGACGCCCTGCTCGCTGCGCCCGCCCAGCGCATCGGGCTCTCGGCCACCGTCCGGCCGATCGAGGACGTCGCCGAGTGGATCTGCCCGAGTCAGCCGGCCACCATCGTCTGCCCGCCATCGCACAAGCAATGGGACCTGCGCATCGAGGTGCCGGTGGACGACATGGCGGCGCTGGCCGATGGAACGGGGGGCGGGCCCGCAGGTGGTGAGGTCTCAGGATCAGCGGCGGGCGCGGAGGCCCAGTCGTCCATCTGGCCTCACATAGACGAGCGACTCGTCGACATCATTGAAGCCCACCGCGCGACAATCATCTTTGCCAACTCCCGCCGCTTGGCCGAGCGCATCACCTCCCGAATTAATGACATCGCGGCCGACCGGGGGGCGCTCGCCCCGATCGCTGCCGCGCACCACGGGTCGGTCAGCAGGGAGCGACGATCGGTTATCGAGGAGGATCTCAAGGCTGGCCGGCTCCCAGCTGTCGTTGCAACGAGCAGCCTCGAGCTCGGCATCGACATGGGCGCGGTCGACGTCGTCATCCAAGTTCAGACCCCGCCGAGTGTCGCCTCTGGACTGCAGCGGGTTGGACGCGCGGGGCATCAGGTCGGCGCCACCAGCCGGGGGATCATTTTCCCGAAGTTCAGGGGCGACCTCGTCACGTGCGCCGTGGTGGCCGAGCGCATGCTTGCCGGCCAGATTGAGTCGTTACGCATCCCCCGCAATCCATTGGACGTCCTCGCCCAGCAGATCGTCGCCATGGTTGCGATGACCGATTCGACCGGGGAGGAGTGGACGGTGGACGAATTACTCACTGTCGCGCGGCGGGCAGCACCGTTCACCGGCCTCACGCGTGGTGTTCTGGAATCCGTCCTCGATCTCCTCAGCGGCCGTTACCCATCCGATGACTTCGCCTCCCTCAAGCCCCGCATTGTCTGGGACAGAACCACCGGAATCCTCAGCGGTAGGCCGGGCGCGCAGCGGCTCGCGGTCACGAGCGGCGGCACGATCCCGGACCGCGGGCTCTTCGGGGTGTTCATGGTTGGCGAGAAGGGCTCGCGGGTCGGCGAACTCGATGAGGAAATGGTCTACGAGTCCCGGGTAGGCGAAGTGATCGCCCTCGGGGCGAGCAGTTGGCGGATCGAGCAGATCACCCATGATCGGGTGCTCGTCAGCCCGGCGCCCGGACAGCCCGGCCGGCTGCCGTTCTGGCACGGCGATGCGTTGGCCCGACCCGCTGAGCTCGGGGAGGCGGTCGGCGCGTTCGTCCGGACCGTCGCCCATGGGAAGAAGGCGGACGTCACCGAGCGCCTCGCCGCCGCGGGGCTTGATGACCGGGCCGCATCAAACCTCTCCGCCTACATAGACGAGCAGCGTGAGGCCACCGGGCAACTCCCCGACGACCGCACCCTCCTCGTCGAGCGCTTCCGCGATGAGCTCGGTGACTGGCGGGTGGTCATCCACTCCCCCTACGGAGCGGCGGTGCATGCGCCGTGGGCCCTGGCCATCGCAGCCCGGGTCCGCGAAACGACTGGGCTCGATCCGCAGGTCATGCACGCCGACGACGGGATCGTGCTGCGGCTACCTGATACCGAGGGCGATGAGCAGGTCCGAGCCGTCATTGCCACGATCATCCTCGAACCTGAGGATGTCGAGCGAGTGGTGACCGACAACATCGCCGGATCGGCACTGTTCGCGAGTCGCTTCCGCGAGGCAGCGGCACGAGCACTCCTGCTTCCGCGGCGACACCCGGGCAAGCGCTCACCACTGTGGCAGCAGCGCCAGCGCTCGGCGCACCTACTCGAGGCGGTGGCCGGCTACCCGTCATTTCCGATCGTCCTTGAGACGGTTCGCGAGTGCCTCCAGGATGTCTATGACGTACCCGCGCTCATACGCCTGACTGAGCGGATCCGCAGCGGTGAGGTCTCGATCGTCGAGGTCGAGACCGCAACGCCATCACCCTTTGCGCGCTCCCTGCTCTTCGGGTACGTCGCCTCGTTCCTCTATGAGGGTGACGCGCCCCTCGCCGAACGTCGGGCGCAGGCACTCACCCTCGATGCCACACTGCTCGCGGAACTGCTCGGCACGCCGGAGCTCCGTGACCTGCTCGACCCGCTCGCCCTCGACGAGGTCGAGGCCGAACTGCAGCACCTGACCGCCGATCGGCAGGCCCGCGACATCGAGGATGCCGCGGACCTGCTGCGAATCCTCGGCCCACTGAGTGATGAGGATGCGCTGACGCGTGGCATCGACCCCGCGTGGCTTTTGGAACTCTGCTCCGCGCGCCGGGCCATCGGTGTGCGATGGCCCGGTGGCCCGGGTGGGATGGTGACGGCGGCGATCGAGGACGCCGCGCGACTGCGTGACGCACTCGGCGTCGTGCTGCCCCCGGGCGTGCCGATCGAGTTCTGCGAGCCGGTCACCGACCCGGTGGGCGACCTCGTCCACCGATTCGCCCGCACTCATGGGCCATTCGACACTGCGGCGCTGGCCCACGCCATCGGACTTGCTCCGGCGGTGGCAGAGCTCGCCATGCAGCGGCTCGCCGCCAGCGGCCGGGTCATCAGCGGGCAGTTTCGGCCCGGCGGCAAGGGTCTTGAGTGGTGCGAACCTGAGGTGCTCAGGCGGATCAGGCGTCGCAGCGTGGCCCGGCTCCGCCATGAGGCCGAGCCGGTGGCGGGGGTTGCGTTCGCTGAGTTTCTGCTCGGCTGGCAGCAGGTAGCCGAGGCGGGCCAGTCTCCAAATCGGGGTGGCGCTGATGCCGTGCTCGCGGTCATTGAGCAGTTGGCAGGCGTGGCGCTGCCAGCCTCGGCCTGGGAGTCGGCGATCCTGCCGAGCCGGGTGCGTGGCTACCACCCCGGGATGCTCGACGAGCTCACGACCGCCGGGGAGGTCATCTGGTGGGGCACCGGCCAAATGGCTCGGGGCGATGGGCTCATTGCGATCGCCCCAGCAGACCTCGCCGATGCCATCCGCCCCATCTCAGGGCCAATCGACGAGGATGCGGATGACCTCGACGCCCTCGTGCTGACTGTCCTTGACGGATCGGGTGGCTTCTTCTTCCGTGACATCTCCGACAAGGTCGGGATGCTCGGCGAACGGGTCGTCGAAGACACCCGCCTCGACACCGTGCTGTGGTCACTCACCTGGCGCGGGTTCCTCACGAATGACAGTTGGGCGGGGTTGCGGACCCGTTCTGGAGGCCCTCAGCCGAAGGTGCGGGTCCCGCAGCGCCGTGGTCGGATCGCGCTCCCGCGCCGGGTTGGCCCGCCCACCTCGGCCGGTCGATGGTCCGCCCTGCCCGCGATCGACATGAGCGTCGAGCGGCGTGCCACCCAGGCCGCCGACTCCCTGCTCGCTCGCTACGGGGTCGTTACGCGGGGCAGCGTGGTGGCCGAGAAACTCCCGGGCGGCTTTGCTGCGGCGTACCGGATCCTCGCCGCCTTCGAGCAGGCCGGACGATGCCAGCGGGTCTACGCGATCGAGGGACTCGGCGCGGCGCAGTTCGGGACGGGTGCCGCGATCGATCGCCTGCGGGCGGTGCGGCCCGGGGGTCGGCAGCAACGGATCACGGTGCTCGCTGCGGTCGACCCGGCCAATGCCTACGGCGCGGCACTGCCGTGGCCAGACCCGCCGGACGGCGTGACCCATCGGGCCGGACGAAAGCCGGGCGCGTGGGTCGTTCTCGTCGGCGGCGAGTTGCGCGGATACCTAGAGAAGGGCGGGGCAACGCTCCTGCTCTGGGGTGATGAGCGCGAAGCACTAGAGGGCTTGGCCGCCGCTCGTCCACGCGGAACCCGGATACGACTCACGAGTGTGAATGGCTCACTCCCGAGCCCACTCGATGCAAGGGGCCAAGCCATGCAGGGGGCGGGCTTCCTCCACACCCCGTCGGGCTGGCGACTTCGGTCCGAGGGCCACTGATGCCGGAGGGCGACACGGTATGGCTCGCTGCGCGGCGACTGCATGACCGCTTGGCCGGGGAGGTGATCACGGCGAGCGACTTCCGTTGGCCGTCACTCGCTACGGCGTCGGTCACCGGGCAGAAGGTGGTCGAGGTGGTTCCGCGAGGCAAGCACTTGCTCTTCCGGTTCGACGATGGCCGGACTCTGCACACGCATTTTCGGATGGACGGTAGTTGGCACCTGTATCGCGAGGGCGAGCGCTGGAAGGGTGGCCCGTCCTCGCAGGTTCGGGTCACGCTTCGGACATCGGACTCAGTCGCCGTCGGATTCCGCCTACCCGTGGTCGACCTACTCCAGACAGCCGACGAGGCGATCGTCGTCGGCCACCTTGGGCCGGACATCCTCGGCCCGGGCTGGGATGCCGGCCTCGCCCTCGGGAATCTGCGGAGGCGCCCAGGCCGAGTGATTGGCATGGCCCTGCTCGACCAGCGCAACCTCGCCGGGATCGGCAACATCTACCGCTGCGAGTCGCTGTTCCTCGCAGGGGTCCATCCTGGGACTCCGACGGGGCAGGTGGTGAACCTCGACAAGGTCGTGAAGCATGCCCACCGGCTCATGGAGCGCAACAAGGCACGACCCTCGCAATCGACCACCGGGGAGGAGGGATTCGGGCGCAGTCACTATGTGTTTGAGCGTGGGCGAAAGCCCTGCCGCAGGTGTGGGGCGGTGATCCGGGTCGACCGGCAGGCCGATGATCTCGGTGACGGGCAGGTGAGCCTGCTCGGGCCGGGTGGCGCCGGTGCCCCCCGACTCACCTACTGGTGCCCCGCCTGTCAGCCCGCCCCGCCGTCCGTGTCGCACACCGAGCCAGTGAAACCGTGAATGGCATGTGCGAAGAGACAAGCATGGTGACCACTCCACATCGAATGTGTATTTTGACGTCATGACTCGGACGAACATCGACCTGCCCGATGAGTTGGTCCTACAGGCCATGGAGATCTTCGGGCTGCCGACAAAGCGCAGCGCCGTCGAATTCGCGCTACGACGCCTTCTCGAGTCGCGGATGTCACAGGCGGACCTCGATGCCATGGTCGGCGTCGGCTGGGATGCTGATCTTGATGCCCTTCGCGCCTATCACTCCCTCGACGAGTGACCCGCTACCTCGTTGATTCTGCGCTGTGGATTCCTATCCTCCGCGGTGATGCTGACGTGAAGCAGCGACTCTCGCTGCTCGCGAATGCGCCGGCCTCCTTTGTGACCTGCGGTCCGGTCCAAGCCGAGTTGGCCACAGGAAGAAACGAGCGAAACTCCCGCGCGATCGACGCGGGCGAGGTGTTCGCGCAGGCCCGGGCGGCCCGGAATCCAGTTCGGAGCGTCATGGATTGCCTCATTGCGTTGATTGCTGGGTCCCACCGCGATGTCATCCTCATCCACCGGGATAGGGACTTCGATTCCCTCGGCCCGCTCCATGACTTCGGGGCCGAGTCCTGGCGTTGAGCTTCCTTGAAGCGACCCCGTTTAGCCAAACTCCAGGGCCCTACGGCAGAGCAGGTCGCAGATCGCGCCGGCATCACGCGCACGACGTTACGGCGGCTCGAGCACGGTGACCCGAACGTCGGCCTCGACGTGTTCCTGGAGGTGTGCCGAGCTCTGGGGATCCTCGACTTCGTCCTCGTGGGCATGAACCCCTACGAGACGGCCCTGGGCCAAGCGCTGGCGCAGTCGATGCTCGAGCAGAAGCGGACCCTGCCTGACCGGGTGCGCCGGTGAGCCGGAACGCGGTCAGCGTTGACGTCACCCTCGCAATGGGGGGGTAGGGACATCCTCGCCGGGCGTGCCTTCCTATCGAGCAACCGCGGACGCGTCACCACGGTCTTCCGCTACGACTCGGGTTACCTTGCCAGCAAGGGTGCCTTTCCACTCGACCCGGCATTGCCGCTGTTTAAGGGCAGCCATGCAATCCAAGACGGCCTGCCATTCGCATTTGCCGACTCCGCTCCCGACCGGTGGGGTCGCAACCTCATCCGCAAGCGGCTGCAATCACTTGCGCCGGATGGCGCCCGGCGTGAGGTTACGGACATCGACTACCTCCTTGAGGTCAGTGACACCACACGTCAGGGGGCCTTACGTTTCACGGTTGCCAGCGAAAACTCGGACGAGAAATTCCTCGCAGGCCACGCCGATGTGCCAAAACTCATCGAGTTGCCGCGACTACTTGCCGCCTGCGACAGGTTCGTGGGTGATGGTGATCTCGCCGCGATCAAGGAGCTGCTGGACGCTGGCGCCGGGTCGCTTGGTGGGGCACGCCCCAAGGCATCCGTGCGCGACGGCGGACGCTTGCTCATTGCGAAGTTATCCAGCCTGCGCGACGAGTGGGACGTTATTGCATGGGAGAAGACGGCCTTGGACCTCGCCGAGCGCGCATGCATCACGGTGCCCGGTCGGCGCCTTGAGCGCATTGCCGGTCGGTCAGTGCTGTTGCTCGACCGGTTCGACCGCACACCGGACGGCGCACGTATCCGGTACCTGTCTGCGATGTCGCCATCCACAACACGGATGACCACCTACGCAACCACGGGTTTCTTCGGGCTGATTGAGAATGCTCACTTGATTTGGCCCCACTTGGGGGCGGTCGTGGTGTCGGCCTCGGCGGCTATTTACTTCAAGGGGGTTTCGGCTGGAACGGCTGAGCGTATGGACCCGCGTGCGCCAGCGTCATGGCTATTGACTACGTCGACGCCGATGGTGAACTCCGTCAAGCAAGCGATACTGAGAACTCGGACATGCTGTGGGCCGCGCGTGGATCAGGCCCGGGATTCTTCGGTGTCGTTGTGAAGTTCCACCTGCAGCTATATGCCCGTCCGAGGTTCATCGGAACTGCAGCCGTCCAGTACTCGGTGGATCGACTCGAGGACGTTGTCAGATGGATGGGTGAGATTGGTCCGCATGTTCCATCCGAAGTCGAATTGCAATTCGTGGTGTCCCGCAACCCATCGTTCCCTCCGCGACTGCGCAAGTACAACCGCACCTCGCCGGTGAGGATCGAAATCGCGGCGCCGGTGATGACATCATCCCGCTCGGCGGCAAAGGCTGCTCTGTCCTTTCTCGAGAGTCGGCCGCGAGGTTCACGACGCCGACTGCCGCTATTGCCGGTGCCCCTGAGTGCTGCCTTCGGGGCCGTCATGCAGCACTACCCCAATTCCACCAACTGGACAACGGACAATCTGTGGACCCACGCAGGCCCGGATGAACTCCTCAGCCATGTCGAGCGGATTGCTGACACCGTGCCTCCACCACCAGCACACTTCCTGTGGTTGAACTGGGCACCAACCCACACCCTCGGCGACATGGCCTACTCCGTCGAGGACCGCACCTACCTTGCGCTGTAAAGAGGATGGAGCGATCCGCGGGACGCGACATCCACACCTGCATGGGCGCGAGACAACGTCGCGGCAATGGAAAGCCTGTCCACCGGCATTGAATTCGCTGATGACCCGGGCCGACCAGCACGTGGCATCTCCCTGGCCGCCCAAACCCGACTCGATGCGCTGCGGGCCACCCAAGACCCGCAGGGTCGATTCCACCGATGGATCGGAGAGGCATGAAACTCCCCACACCAAGGTCGATTCCCGGACGTGCACTCGGTTGGTCCTCGGAGGAGCTCGCATCCTTGCCCTACGCCCGGTTCTGGAACCCGGTGATGGCCGAGATTCCAGCCCATGCCCTCCGTGCACTTTCGGACAGCCCGGTGGCCGAGGCACTCATGCCTCGAATGCCCGAGGCGGGCAACGACATTGTCGACTCGCGAATCCAAAATGGCTACACCGTTAACCGCGACGGTGCGATCCACGTGAACCTCACCGCCGAGATGCCTGACGTGATACTACCGATGATCGGCTGGTGGTTCGGGTGGCACGGTGATGGCGCCCCTCGATACAAACTTTGGCATCCCCTTGCCCACATCCATGCCCAGTGGGAGCAGTTGCCGCCGGCCGGATCTACCGGGCGCGCGCGATATGTCGGGAGCACCTCGCAGGTTGACGAGTTCCTTGGCAGCGCGATGATCCGCGGGCCGATCCAGTTCCGCCGACCCGAGGAAATTGGGCTAGTCGACCCCAATCTCGCAACCGGTATCGAGGCGACCGCCGTATGCGCTCGAGTCGGCCTCGTTGACGCGCCGATTGATATGGGCTACCTCGTGCACCATGTGAGCGCCGTCGCCGGTGGTTCAGTGATGCGCTCCCAGTTCTGGATCGGCCCCCCTTACATCGCCGCCCGCAAGGCAGCCCTGCGCCCGGTCATTCCGATCGCACGGCGACTCGTGAGCCTCACCGAACTCGACGCGCGAGCCCTGCTCGTGCACTGCGCCCAGGAGATGAACCACCTCGCGACATTCCTGCCGGCCCTCTACGAGCAGGAGTCCTGAACGTCAATCCCTGTATCAGATCAGTTCACTCAGCCCGATCCCCAGCGCCTGCAACGCCGTGGAGGAAGACCTCAACGGCAGCCGACACGGCGACGGCATGCGTCTCCATGAGTGGGATCATCCCGCCTTCGATCACCACGGTCTCGACTAGCACTGAGCGGGTGAGCGCCTCGCTCACCCGGGGCAAGTCAGGCATCGCGAAGGGATCGGCGGCAGCCCCGATCATGAGAACTGGCGCCGTGATGAGGCCAATTCGGTCCTCCATTCGGTAGCGAGCACAGGCGCGGTGGCCCTCGACGGGATCGACACCGGGCGCCAAAGCATCCCGGATAAACCGATCAAGGAGGTCGTGGCGGTTCGGGGGATAAAAGGGTGCACGCTTCGCCCACAACTCCACGAGGTGTGATCCGTCGGACTGGGGGACCGCGTCATCGACACCCGGGCCGTCCGCGTGCCTGACGCGGAACTCCTCATCCGTCCAGGGAGCACTCGACAGCACGAGGGCTCGGACGAGATCAGGTCGCGAGGCGCCCACCTCGATCGCCACGGCAGCCCCGGTGTGGTGGCCCACGACCACGACATCGTGAAGGTCAAGGGCTTCGATGAGGCTGATCGCACCTGAGGCCATTGCCTCGATCGTGTGTGGCCTTGGCGCGGGCGGGCTGCCACCAAAACCGACCATGTCCATGGCGATGACGCGATGGTTGCGCGCGAGGAGCGGCTGAAGTTCGGCAAACTCGTCGAGTGACCGCGGGGTCTGGTGAAGGAGAAGGATCGGATCACCAGAGCCCGCGTCGCGGTAGTGAAGTTGGCCCTGTGGGGCTTGGGCATAACCGAATATTCCCCGCGATCGCGCTTTGTCATTCATGATGACCTCCGATGCCGTTGGGTTTCCACCGTGCTCACTTTGATGGCTACTGCTTGGAGGCCGCAATGCTCGCAGCACGTATTCATGAATGGGGATCGACCCCCGTCATTGATGAAATTCCAGATCCGAGTGCGGGTCCGGGTGAGTCACTCATTCAACTCGAAGCCGCCGCCGTCGGGCACCTCGACCTCACGATCGCCGGAGGCCACTTCCCCGTGAGCCCGCCGCTGCCTTACGTCGGAGGGGTTGAAGGTTGCGGAATCGTCGTCCAATCCGGATCCCTCGCCGTTGGCAGCCGAGTCCTCATCAGGGGGGCCGGCATGGGCATCGAGCGCGACGGCTGCTGGGCGGAGCTCACATCCGTCCCGGACTCCGCCCTCTCCCTGGCCCCGTCGGGAATGACGCCCGAACTTGCATCCTCCTACTTCGTCCCTGCCACAACCGCGCACGTGGCGCTGCACGAGGTCGGCCGACTCCTCGAGGGCGAGACGGTGATCGTGCTCGGTGCCGCCGGAGCGGTGGGCTCTATCGCCTGCCAGCTCGCGATCTATGCGGGAGCCGAGGTGATCGGCATCGTGTCCCGCGCCGATCGCAAGAGCGCCGTTCACCCCGGAGTCGAGTGCCTGAGCCTCGACGACCCCGACGCCATCGTGCAACTGGCGGCCGAGCGAAGGGCGACCCTCATGGTCGACACCATCGGGGGCGAAGGCATCGCTGGACGGCTCTGGTGGGTGGCGCCCGGCGGCCGGATTGCCCTCGTTGGCTACACGATCGGCGCCACCGCGCCGATGGACCTGCCGGCATGGCTCATGTCCGACGTCGCGATCCTCCCCGTCAACACCATCAGCAGGGCGGCGGCGGCAAGCCGGTGCGATCAAGATCTACGTCTGATGCTCGAGGATGGCCGGCTCACGCTCCCCATCGAGACCTACGAACTCACGGCCATTGGCGATGCCGTTGAACGACTTCGGTCAGGAATGGTGCATGGACGGGCGGTGGTGACGATGCCATCTTGCTCAGCGGAACGGTGATGGAGTCGCTGCGAGGAATGTCGCATTGAATACACGAGTCATTGCAGGCGCAGCAAATTCCTTGCTGGCGCCAGCCCATCGAGAGGAAATCCATGAAGAAGATTGCATTGGGGGTTGGTATCGCCTCCCTCGCACTGTTGACCTCGGCTTGCGGGGGCTCATCCGGGGGAACGACTGCCAGCACGTCCAGCGCACCATCCGAAGCACCCGCCGCGTCCGCCGCACCTGCGTCGTCCGCACCTGCGGCAGCCGCCATTACCTTCGATTCGGCAGAGGCAGCCATCCCCATCGGTTATGCCGAGCCCGCGAGCGGCTCGCTCAAACTGGCTTACCTCAACCCATTCGGAGGCAACGAGTTCCTCGATACCCTCGGAGCAGCGATGCAGATCGAGGCCGTGAAGCTTGGTGGGACCGTCACCGTATTCGATGGCAAGGGCAGTGTTGACGACCAGATCGGTCACCTTGAGCAGGTGATCGCGCAGGGCTATGACGGCGCCTTCGTCTTCGCCCTCGATCCGAACTCGATGAAGCCAGCCCTGGCCAAGGCCAAGGAGGCAGGCATCGCCCTCGTGTCAATCGACGAGAACTTCACGTCCGATGACATCGGCGACTACAACAGCCAGATCCTCCAGCGCCGCGACGAGGCTGCGTACCTCGGCGCACAGCAGATGGCGTCCCTGGTGGCACCAGGTGCCTCGATCGGCACGATGGACTTCGCGATCGCCGTCCCTTCGATCGTCTTCTCGATCGAGATGGCGAAGAAGTGGGCAACCGCCTTCGGCCTGACAGTCGCCGGCAATGCCTCGAACCCGTCCGATGACATCGCGGGCGGCGAGATCGCCGGCACGGAGCTCCTTGCCAACTACCCGGATATTGCGGGCATCATCGCCTACAACGATCCCTCGGCCATCGGTGCGAGCGCCGCGGCGAAGGCTCAGGGCATCTCGGGTCTGGTGTTCGGCGGACAGAACGGCGGCTCCGACGCACTCGAGGCTGTCAAGGGCGGCCGGATCAACTACACGATTCAGCTCGATGCGCCGAGCATGGGCAAGTTCGCGACGTGGGGTCTGTATGACATCGCTCAAGGTGTCGATGTGCCGAAGACCGTCAAGGCGGGCGATCCCAAGCTCGTGACGACGGACAATGTCGGCGAGGCAATGCCCTGGTCGGCACAGCTCGAGGCAATGCAGGCAGGTTAGAACCAGATGAGTTGGTGCAGGGCCTCTTGCGAACACGCGATGAAGGGATGATCGTGTCGAACACATTGCAAGCAGGGGGCCCTGCACTGCCCGTTCTCCAAGTCACCGGAGTGATGAAGTCCTACGGTGGCGTCCGGGCACTCAAGGGCGTCGACTTTGCGCTCTTCGGGGGTGAGGTGCACGCACTCTGCGGGGAGAACGGATCAGGCAAATCGACGATGCTGAAAATCCTCTCGGCGCAGATTGCGCCCGATGCGGGATCGCTCGCGATGAACGGCCATTCCGTGGCCATGAGAAACCCGGTCGACTCACTGGCCGTCGGCATCGCGATGGTTACTCAGGAACGCACACTCGTCAACGAGCTCTCCGTCGGCGAGAACGTGCTGCTCGGGCCGCGCAAGCCTCGCAGCGTCTGGGGCATCGACTGGCGGGCCACTCGCAACAAGGCCCGCGAGGCCCTTGACGTCCTCAACTGCGACGCCGATGTCGATGACCTCGTCCAAGACCTGCCACCCGGGCAGGCCCAACTGGTCGAAATCGCCCGGGCCATTACCGATGACACCAAGGTGCTCATCCTCGACGAACCGACGAGCTCACTTTCGGCACATGAAGTTGACTCGCTCTTCCGGGCCATGCGATCCCTGCGCAATCGCGGCGTCGCAACAGTGTTCATCTCTCATCGCACGCAGGAGGTCTTTGAGATCAGCGACCGACTCACGGTGCTGCGCGACGGCCGACTCGTCTCAACCGGAGTGGTTGCCGACTATTCGCCGACCCGACTCGTCTCGGACATGCTCGGCCGCGAACTTAGCGCCTTCGTTCCTCCCCCGGAGTACCAAACAGCGCAGGGGGCCGTTCTCACCGTCGAGGGAATGTCTGTTCGAGGGAAGTTCACCGACGTGAGCTTTGGCGTCGGCAAGGGCGAGATCGTCGGCATTGCGGGTCTGGTGGGGGCCGGGCACTCGGAGGTGCTTGAAACCCTCTTTGGTCTTCACCAGCGTGAAGCAGGTCGTGTCCTCATCAACGGGGAGCAGGTCGCCATCGGTGATCCCCCAGCGGCAATCAAGGCCGGCATTGGATTCGTGCCGGGTGATCGAAAGATCGGGGGGCTAGTCCTCGACATGTCGGTCCTCGAGAATGCCGTGATGGCGCGGACCTCCACGACAGCCCGCTGGGCTCGTCCGCGATCAGCATCGTCGGTTGCATTCGTCGAGCAGTGCGTTGAGGATTTCTCAATCGTCACCGAATCACTCGATACCCCTGTCGTGAGGCTGAGTGGGGGCAACCAGCAGAAGGTCCTCATCGCGAAATGGCTCGGGACCAATCCCTCGATCCTGCTCCTAGATGAACCAACACGGGGGGTTGACGTCGGCGCGAAGGCCGAGATTTATCGCATCCTCCTCGCGCAGCGGGACGCTGGTCTGAGCATCGTCATTAGCTCATCGGAGGCGCCAGAACTCCTTGCCCTTTGCGATCGCATCATCGTCATGCACGCCGGCCGGGTCGCGGGGACGCTGCATAAGAACGCAGCAGATGAGGCGGCAATCTTCCGCCTCGCAATGGGTCATGAGTGATGAGTCTGGGTCAGACGCAATGAGGAGGAATTGGTAATGCTTAGGAATTTCGTACGGCAGCGTTTCTTCGTTGTCTTGGTGCTCCTCGCAGCCATGCTCGTGTTCTTTACGCTGACTCAAGAACGGTTCCTGACCCCGGAGAACATGAGCGCAGTCATGACGAGCTCATCGATCCTTTGGGTGGCGTCGCTCGGCCTCACATTCGTTATGCTCGCCGGCGGGTTCGACCTATCGATCGGCTCGATGCTCGCCCTCTGCGGAATCGGTCTGGGTTGGTTCGTGAACGAGGCCGGCCTCCCCCTCTTCGTGGCGATCATCCTCACCATCCTCCTTGGCACGGGGCTCGGAGCCCTCGTGAACGGTGTGCCGATCGGCAAGTACGGGCTGTCATTCCTCGTGGTGACCCTTGGGTCGCTCATCCTCTTCAGGGGCCTGACGAACCTGTGGTCCGGAACGAAGACCCAGCAGGTGATTTCACCCTTCCTCGACGAACTTGCCTTCGGGAGCACGCTCGGTGTGCCGAACCCGATCATTGTGATGGTCGTGACCTTTCTCATCATGCTGTACGTCCAGAAGTACACATTCTTTGGACGCGACGTGTATGCCGTCGGCGGCAACGCGGAGGCTGCGAGGCTGTCTGGCATCCGGACCTCCCGCACCCTCATTGCTGTGTACGGGCTCTCGGCCGGGCTGGCTGCGGTGGCTGCGGTGCTCCAGGACGCCCGGATCGGCGCCGCTAGCCCTCAGGTCGGAGACAACCTCGTCTTTGCTGCTGCAGCGGCTGTGCTCCTCGGCGGTACCAGTTTCAGCGGCGGAATCGGCGGCGTGGGCGGCACCGTCGTGGGCGTGCTTTTCCTCGGAGTACTGCAGAACGGTCTGTCGGTGGGAGGAGTCGAGAGCTACTGGCAGCAGATCATCACCGGTGTCATCCTCATCGCCGCTATCGCCCTTGATCTCGTGCAGCGGCGTCGGACTGAGCGATCCAAATCGCTGCGGACCCCAGTGGTCCAGCCAGCCGTGCCAGCGTCGTGAGCAAGGACACCAGCCGACGCGAACAGGGTCTGCGGGCCTATGCGAGCCAGTTGGGGATGTCGGAGGCGGAGGTCGAGGAGTACTTCGTTTCAACCTTCGGTGAGGTGTTCGCGGAGGAGGCATTCCAGGCGACTGGCGGGGCAGCCTGGGGCGATGGCCCGCTGTCGCTGCGCGAGCGCAGCCTCATTGTCATCGCGATTCTGGCGTCGCTCGGCGGCGTGGAACAGCGCCTAGTCGGGCACGTCCGCTGGGCAATCGATCACGGAGCGACCCCAGACGAGGTGCGTAGCGCCATGACGCTTGTTGCGAATTACGCGGGCTTCGCGCGCGCCTCGGTCGGCATGGAGGTTGCAAACCGCGAACTTGATCGACTCGACGGCTCAAGCGATGTTGTTGAGACCTCCTGGCGGGAGCGCTGGTGACGCGGGGAGTGCTCCCGTGACGTTCACCACCCTCGTTGACGGGACCCGCATCCGATACACGAAGCGCGGCACTGGCGGGCCTGCCTACGTCCTCGTCCACGGCTGGAAGCAGTCGCACCGTCTCTTCGACCGCGTGACGAACGAACTCGCCCGCGACTCGACTGTGCTCGCGTTCGACCAACGCGGCATGGGCGAGTCAGACAAGCCTGATTGCGACTACGACTTCACGACGATGGCCGATGACCTAGGTGAACTCATCAAAGCTTTTGAACTCAAGGAGGTGTGCCTCGTCGGATGGTCGATGGGCTGCACAACCACATTGCAGTTGGCTGAGCGCCACGACCCGCGCGTGGCCCGCGTCGTACTCGTGAATGGCCCCCTGAGACTGACGAAGGCTGAAGAGTTCCCATTTGCCCTTGAGCCGGGTGAACTCGCCGTCTACGTCGATCGGATGGAGGAGACGTGGCCCCGGCATGAGCGTGAATTCTTCGAGGATTCACTCCTGCCCGAGAACAGGTTTCTCGCTGACTGGCTCGAGCAGGTCGGCCGACAGACTCCCCTCGACGTTGCGCTAAAACTGGTGCGCCAACAGGCGGCAGTCGATCACCGCGACGTCATCGCGAATTTGGAGATCCCGGTGCTCGCGGCGTACAGCAGGCATGATCCGTACTGGCCGGTGGAGCTCGCTCACTGGATAGCTAAAACCGCAAGACGAGGCAGCGTCCATGAGTTCGAGCGGTCCGCCCACTGCGCCCCGCTGGAGGAGTCAATGGAGTTCTGCCGAGTACTGAGGGGATTTGTCGCAGATGACAAACATTGAGCTCATCGCTCGGCCCGCTAGGGAGCTGGCGCAGATGATCCGTGCACGAGAGGTTTCATCCGTTGACGTTTGTGGCGCGTATCTTGACCGGATCGAGGCCGTAACTGCAGTCAACGCGGTCGCACACTTCGACCGGGAAACCGTGCTCCGGCAAGCAGCCCTCGCCGACGAATGGGTATCGCGCGGCGATGCCGCACCATTGCTCGGTGTCCCCTTCAGCGTCAAGGATTCCATTGCGGTCAAGGGTTGGCCTTGGCGTTCAGGATCCTTCGCGAGGGCTGACGTGGTGGCGGAGGTTGACGCGATTGCGGTGAGCCGGCTTCGCGCCGCGGGTGCCATCCCTCTATGCAAGACCACGACCCCGGAGTACACATGGTCAGCGCAGACCGCGAGTGCCCTGCATGGCTACACGAATAATCCCTACGACCTTCGCCGATCAACTGGGGGTTCAAGTGGCGGCGAGGCCGCGCTCCACTCCCTGAACGCGGCCCCCATCGGGCTCGGGACAGATGGGTTCTGCTCGATTCGCCTCCCCGCACACTTTTGCGGCACCGCGGGATTCCGGCCCACGGCTGGGGTTGTGCCCGAGACTGGCACGTGGCCGCTCACGCGGAGCACCGGAATGATGGATATCTCGACGACCGGCCCGATGGGCGCACACGCGTCCGACCTCGCTCTCGTCCTTGAGATCATCGCGGGCTCGGACCCGCAGGACCCGTTCTCGCACCCCCTGCCGGGCCATCCGCTTGATGTCATAGACCTAAGGGGTGCGAAGGTTGGTGTGCTCCCTGACTCGGTACTCGAGGGGCTGTCGACCGGGACCCGCGCAGCATTGGTGGCGCTCGCCGACTACTGCGTGAGCGCGGGGGCGGTCTTGCATCCCGTCGAGGTGTGGGACACCACCAGTGCCGTCGACCTCGCCTTTCATCTCATGGCCCCTGATGGGGGTGAGCAGGTCCGGGCGAATCTCGTCGCTGCTGACTCTCGTCATCATCCCGAGTTCGCCGGCCTCCTCGAATCCCTCGCGACCTCCACGCCGTCGATCACCGAGTACCTGCTGGCGGTCGAGCACTGGCGGGTGCTGCGGGCACGAGTGCGGGCCTCGGTCGCTGAATGCATTGTTACTCTCGTTCCTGTCGCGACCGGCCCGGCTCCGTTACACGATCGTCTACCCGGAGCGGATGACTCGGCTTCAAGCGTCGTGGCCTTCAATCACAGTTTCGCGATTGCGATGGCCGGGGTCCCCTCAGCCGTGATACCCATCGGCATGGAGCGTGTCGGTGATCGTGTCGATCTCCCGGTTGGTGTTCAGTTGATTGGCGCCCCACACACCGACTATTCGGTGCTCGCGGTCGCGGCGCGGGCACAGCAGCACTTCAGTCCAGCTATCAGCCGCCCGACCGCTTGGGCCGAACTCGAGGAGGAACAGCATGACTGAGTCAATGCCACCGGCACCCATCGTCATCACCGACGGCATCACCGATGTCGCACCGGGCATCTTCGTGATCCCCGACAACGGGGTGCCGCTTGTCCCGAATATCGGGGTGGTGTGCGGTGATACCGGGGTGCTCGTCATTGATACCGGAATGGGTCCGCTCAATGCCCGTCACGTGCTCGATCGAGTGCGCGAGATTGCCAACGACCGGCCCATCTACGTCACCACCACCCACTTCCACCCCGAGCACAGTTACGGGATCTCAGCATTTGCGCCCGAGGCAACGGTCCTTATGAACGAGGCCCAGTTGACAGATCTGCAGACCAAGGGCGAGGGCTATCTCGAGTTCTTTCGCACGTTTGGGCAGTCAGTCGCAGAGCAACTCGTCGATGTCTCCTTCACCACCCCAGACATCGTGTACGAGGCGGAGTATGACCTCGATCTTGGTGGCCGAATCGTGCGAATGCGGGCCACCGGACAGGCCCATACGAAGGGCGATCAGGTGATCCGAGTACCTGATGCCTCCGCCGTGTTCTGCGGTGACCTCGTCGAAGAATCCCAGTTCTCGATCTTTCCGTGGTTTCCCCCGGAGGATGTCGACGTTTCTGGCACGCGCTGGATCGGGGTCATGGAGGGTCTGCTCGCGGCGGGCGACACGCTCGTTATCCCGGGACACGGACGGGTCTCGGGTTCCAGCCTCCTCGAGGAGGTCCATGACTATCTGCAGTTCCTCCGTGACGAGGCATGGAGCCGCAAGGCCGCCGGCATGACTGATGACCGAATCACCGCCGAGGTATACGAAATGGCCAAGGCAGCCCACCCCCGATGGGTTGGCGAGGAGTGGATTGAGAAGGGCGTGCAGTGCTTCTGCGCTGAGCACGACGCGGTCAGCGTGGCCTAGTGAAGGGAATGCGCCTGCGCTGGCAAAGTTTTGTCGACGAACAGACCAATTCACCGTACCTCGCGCGTCTGCAGGAGTATCTGAATGCGGCATCCTCCGGTGGGACGGTCGTCGAGGTCATCGGGATGTCACCACCTGCGCGTGATTTTGGAAGACTCTCGGAATTTCGGTGCTCGATCACGGCGGTGAGCAACGCTATTGCCGCCGAGGAGGAGGGGTGCGACGCCTTCATCTTCGGTCACTTCCAGGAACCGGGGCTCTACGAGGCCCGCTCCGCATGTGGCATCCCCGTGGTCGGGATTGGGGAGTCGTCGCTGCTGTGGGCTGCCCACCTCGGACGTCGCATGGGGTTGATTTCCATTGATTCGGCGTTCACCGTGATCCACCTCGAACAGGCCGAGCGATATGGGCTTGGGTCCCGCATCGTCGGGATTGGCGCGATGCAGGCGCGGGTTGAGGATTTCGAGGGAGCCTTTGCAGGTGATGACACTGCGAAGCAGGCTCTCATCAGCGCATTTGAAGGTGAAGGGCGCGCCCTTATTGCGAAGGGCGCGGATGTCATTGTCGTCGCCGGAGGACTCTTCGGACTCCTTATCGCTGGCGAGCACGGGATAAACGTCGATGGCGTGCCAGTGGTGAACTGCACCGCGGTTGGCCTCGCATGGGCCGAGATGGACGTTCGACTTCACCGCTCGACCGGAATTGTCGCGAGTCAGGGACCGAGCTTTCGCTTGGCGCCTGCGCGGGCTCGGGAGGATTTGCGTAGGGGGTGAGCGACGAGGCCGCCGTCGAATGACAGGGTCACCTGATCCCTGGGTTTCGGTGGGTTTGCGCCATCGAAACGAGCGATGAATGTGGCTTCGTCGTCGGTGATGACGAGGGCGATGATCTCGGGGGGAACGACGACACCCCCGAGATGCCGTCGGACCTGTGTGGTCGCCAAGACGGTGGCGTCGGGGAGTGGCGCATCAGCCCAGGCGGCTGCCCCGCAACTGGGGCACCATACGCGTCGCGGACGTCCTTGCCAGCCGCACGACATGCATGCAGGCATGGACGCGGGCGTGATCATGTGATCTCCAACGCGGCGACATTTGAGCAGGCGCCAAATCTGTGCACAACCATTCCGTAGCCAGCGACGAAGGCGCGACCGTCGCGTCCAAGCCTGACAAGAGCACGGCAGGCGTCGACAACTCCGTGCAATCCGGCGCCGGCCCCGCACTGCCCGGCGGATAGTTGCCCGCCGGATGAATTGATTACGAGGTCACTGGCGAGGAGTTGGTGGAGTGCCACTGCGGTGTTGTCGGTGCCGAGGAACCCGGCATCGATGAGTTGGGCGACGACGACGGCCGGGTAGTCGTCATAAAGGGACAGGACGTCGATATCGGCTGGGACCCATCCCGTGGTCTCCCAGAGCGCGGCCGCCGCCTCGCGCAGCCCGGTCGACATGCCATCACCGAGATGGTTGTCGTGGTTGTAGGAGGCCTTGACGGACGTGATTCTCACCGGTGAAACCCCAGTTGTGACAGTACTTACTGTGATGGCGTTCGCACCTGAGACGACCGGCACGCAGTCCAGGATGCTGAGTGGATCCGCGACGAGCGGCGCGTCAAGATACTCAGCGAGGGCCAGCGGCGTTCGGTAGGCGGCATTTGGATTGAATGCCGCTGCCGACTCACGTTGTCGACAGACAAGTGCCCCGTAGTCACTGCGCTCTAAGCCGAGCGTCGACATCTGAAGTGTCGTGAGGAGGGCGAACATGGCATTGGGGCCGAAAGCCCTGAACCCCTCGAAATCCTCGATCATCGATCGGTTGTAGGTGTTGATGAGCCGAGTGAAGGCATCGCCGGTGAAGGAATCTCCACCGAGACACAGGACGTTGCGCGCATCACCGACACGGACGGCCGCGGACGAGTGCTGAAGCATGTCGATCCCAGAGGCTCCCCCAAGTCCTGAGTCCATGATCCAACGGAGGCGTAAGCCAAGTTTTGCGGCGAGATCGATCGCTCGGTCAGGGGCGAGAGTGAAGGAGGCGACGGCGAGTCCGTCGATATCACTCGCCCGCAGCCCCGCCTCGTTGAGCGCAGCCTCGGCTGCCTGAGCGAGCAGAGCCTCTGTCGTGAGACCCGAATCGGGTCGACGCGTATACGGCGTCTGCGCCACCCCGGTGATCCACGTACCCTGCAACACGGTCACCGACTTCGCGAGGCCCGGTAAGCCGTGGAATCCCAGGTGGTCTCGGTGACGCCTCGCTCCCGCAACTCGTGCTTGCGGATCTTGCCGGTGTCGGTCAGCGGAAACTCAGTGACGTAATCGAGGTACCTCGGCACCGCGTAGCGCGCTAGGCGCGCCTCGCACGCATCGATGATGGCGGGGGAATCCCCGGGGGCACCTCCATTAGTCCGGATGAACGCCATGACCTCATCCTCACCGAACTCCGAGGGAACGGGGATAACGGCAGACCGAAGAACGCCCGGAATCGCATCGAGGACCTGTTCGACCTCCCACGCTGAAATGTTTTCACCGCGTCTGCGAATGACGTCCTTGATGCGGTCGAGGAAGCGGTACCAACCCTGCTCGCGCACGACCCGATCCCCTGAGTGGAACCAGCCACCACGATTGGCCTCGGCTGTTACCTCGGGCATGCGCCAGTAGCCGAGGCTGAATGCGCTCGGGATGGCCGTCCGCAGGAGGAGTTCACCGGGGGTGCCATCAGCCACTTCAAGGCCCTGTTCATCTACGGCGACGGCTTCGAAGCCCGTCACGACGGTACCCATGAAGCCGAGCCGCCGCTCCTTGGGTGGCGGTGCGATCGTGAGGTTTGTCTCTGTCATGCCATGGCCCTCGATGAGCTCCGGTCCGAAACGACGCTCGAACTCAGTCACCACTGCGGTGGTCGTGCCCGGGGCGAGGATCCGGGACACCCGGTGGGAGTGGTCGTCGGCGCTGGGTGGGCGGGTGAGCAGCATGCTCACGGTGGCTCCGAGTAGGTAGGTGACGGTTGCCTCGGCGTCGCGTATGCGCTCCCAGAAACGTGAAACCGAGAAACGCCAACCGACGTGGAACCGCGAACCGTGAATGAAGCTCTGGATAACACCGTTGAGTGCGTTCGTGTGAAACAAGGGAAGGCAGGTGTAGGCGACGTCGTTCGGGGTGAGATTGAGGAGTTCCCCCACGGAGTCACCCCATTGGATGAATTGCCCCTGAGGACAGATGACCCCCTTCGAGACCCCGGTGGTGCCTGATGTCATGAGGATTGCGAGAGGACTGGAGGGTTCGGACAACGTCAAGTCATGGGCTAGCCCTGGGGCGCAGAGCCAAGCCGGATCGCCGGCGCCTTCGCCGATCTGGCCCACCTGAACCGCCCTATCCCCCAGTGTTCTGGCGGCCTCTTCGACGGGATTCAGGCAGGTGTATTCCGCGAGAATTGCGGTTGGCTCGACATAGTCAAGGAAGGTCGCGAGCTGCTCGATGGGCGAATCAGGGTTCAGTGGCACAAATATCGCGCCGAGCCACGAGCAGCCGAGGAAGATCTCGAGAACCTCAAGACGATTCGTTGAGACAACGACTACTCGGTCTCCGGGTCTGACGCCCGCTGCATGCAGGCTCCCGGCCGCACGCGCAGCCCATTCGGGCAGGTCAGCGTACGCGACTGAGGTGACGCCGTCGGTGAGGGCAATCGCGCCGTGGAACGCAGCAGCACCCGCAATGAGCAGCCGATTTACTGTTCGATCTGGTCCGCGCAGGTCGATCTTGGCATCGCGCGCATCGGCCCACGAGGCTGTCTCCTGGTGCCCGTCCATCGCGTTACGTCCTCCATCGTCGTTGCCATACGTGTCTGCCAAACTGATGTCTAATGCACCAATGCGGTGAACTCCACCCACGTGGACCGCTGAGCAAGATATCGACCGAGATTCAAGTGAATCCATGGCACCGCATTCCGCTCGGAGAACTTTCATGGTAGGAATCGGACACCATGATCATTCAGGGTCGATTGGCTGAAACCCCCGAAGGGGATGCGGACGCCCCGTTCGACTCAGCCAATAGCGTCATCGGCAAGGTCCGTCTCATCATTGACGCCTTTGGACCTGACGATGACTCGCTGTCACTTTCCGAGTTGTCGCGTCGAACCGGCATCTCGAAGGCCTCCGTGCATCGTCTCGCGAGGGAACTCCTCGATTGGGGTGTTCTCGAGCGCAACGAATTCGAGTATCAACTTGGGATTCACCTCTATGAGATCGGCGCCCGAGTGCCGAGGGTCCGAGTTCTGCGCGACAACGTCAGGCCATTCATGGCAGACCTCCACACTGAAACGCACGAGACGGTGCATCTCGCCGTGCTTGCTGGCCTCGAGGTGCTCTTCATTGAACGAGCGAATGGCTATCGCCAATCCCCGCGCCAGTCGAAGTTCGCTGGGCGAACCCACCTGCACTGCTCCGCGACCGGCAAGGTGCTAATGGCGTTCGGGTCGGGTGAACTTCTCGATGAGGTCGCGAACCGAGCCATGCCACGCATGACCCGATTCACCATCACCTCTCCGCGAGCACTTGTCGGGCAGATCGAGCAGGTTCGGCATGATGGTTTCGCGGTGGAGCGTGAGGAGACCGCGCTGGGCTATATGAGCATCGCGGTGCCACTCTTCACGCGCGAAGCGGTCGCGGTTGGCGCCCTGTCGATCACCGCTCCCACCTATCGCGCGGACGCGAATCGCTACCTGAAGGCCCTGCAGGTGACTCGTCGACAGATGACTGAGGTAGGGGCGCTCATCTAACGCCGGGCACGGAGATACCCTTGCATGAGGTCAAATTCGCAGTTACTTTTTACTAGTGGTTGATGAGCGGTCATTGCACCCTCGGCCCTCAAGCATGGACTGCAGCGAGAGGTCATCCTCCACGCATACCGCAACCCCTTGCGGGTTTGGGATCTAGGCGATGGCTTCACGATGATGATCGGAGCCAATTCAGCGGCGATCATCATGGAAGTTGGCTACGTCAAGGGCGACGTGGCCATGGTGATCGTGCACGCCATGCGAGCACGCGAGAAGTTTTTGAGGTGATGACGATGCCACGCACAGTTGACGAGATCCTACAGCACGCCGATGAGCTCGCCGCGCGCTTTGAAGATTACGAACTTTCCGATGCTCAGGAACTTGACCCCGCTGCTGTAGCCCTGCTTCGGGCGGCAGTTCAGGAGCGGTGTGCTGCCGAGCGCCACATCATCGAGGCGATCAGCACGGCACGCGCATCAGGAATGAGCTGGTCCGCTATCGGATCCTTTGTTGGAACGTCAGGTGAGGCAGCGCGCCAGCGGTACGCCGACAACGTTGCCTGAGCCCGTTTCGCTGGGAAGGCAATTGCCGACGAGTCACGGACGCTGGTGCACGACGAGGGGGAGAATCGCGGTGGCCCCGGCCTCGCGTAGGAGTGCCCCGCTGATCGTCATGGTCCATCCGGTGCGCAGGGTGTCGTCGACAAGAAGGATCGGGCCACTCGGAGCGGCAATCCCGGCGCGCAGTCGAATCCGCGCCTCGACGGTTCGGGCGCGTGCCGCCGGTGATAGGCCGGACGGGGCATGGGGGCCGCTGACCTCGAAGGGCTCGATCATGGTGAGCTGACCGATTGCTGCGAGTCCGGCGGCGAGGGACTGATTGAATCGTGGCCGTCGCGTGGAGGGAATCGCGGCAACCGCTATCGGTCGGGCCTTCCAGGATGATCGCCAGCGGGCGAGGACTGCAGTGAGCCCCTGAAGCACCCAGTCGGGCGACTCGATATCGTCGCTGCCGTCGGCGAGGAGCCCTGCGACGTCAGTCCAAGCCGGATCGTCGGCAAAGGCCAGCGCCCGACCCTCGGTAATCGCAAGAGTCGGGCTGATTCGACCGCTGCGCCCGATAAGACCACCCGCCCAGAGTTTGCGGGGTGCAATGACGGTGTCGAGCCCGCGCAGGAATGTCGTGGCCGCCTCCAGGTTCTCGCGGCTCGGCGTTCGGGGGAGCGCGGCGGGCAGGGCTCCGACACAGACTGAGCATCGGCCACACTGCGCGGACACGCCGACAGTGTCGTCAAGGGCAAGTCGCAGGAGTGTTTCAAGGCAGGTTGTGGCGGCGGCGTAGGAGCGCATGAGGTCGGCTTCCGCCCGTCGCGCCTCGACCAACGCCGTGTATTTCGCATCGTCGTAACTCCAGGGTTGCCCGCTGGCTGACCAGCCATCGGCGGAGCGTGTCACCGCATCATCGACGGCGAGCACCTTGACGAGGAGTTCAACCCGTGAGCGCCGGACACCCGTGGAGGTCTCGAGGGCGATGACGCTCACGGCTCCCGGGGCATCGTGGAGGGCCGCGAGGACAGCGTTCGCCTCGACCGGATCTGGGACCGATGCCGTGGCGAACCACTCCCACAACCGCTCGTCGCTGCGGCTCGGTAGAAGGGTGACGACCGCCTCGTCAAGAGCCCTGCCTGCCCGACCCACCTGCTGGTAGTAGTCAACAGGGGAGCTCGGCGACCCGACGTGCAGACAGAACGCGAGATCCGGCTTGTCGTAGCCCATGCCGAGAGCACTGGTGGCGACTACCGCCTTCAACTCGTTGCGGCGCAACGCATCCTCGACGCGCCCCCGCTCATCGGCCTCCAGCTGCCCCGAATACTCGGCGACAGCAAAACCTTGTGATGCGAGGAAACCCGCAAGTCTTGTCGCCTCAGCGACGGTGAGGACGTAGACGATGCCCGAACCCTCAAGGAGACCCAAGGCGTCAGCAACCCAGGCATAACGCTCGATCGGCGAGAGCCCAGGGAGCACCGAGAGTTGAAGGGAGGTGCGGGCGAGTTCGCCGCGCTGCACGAACGTGTTGTCACCGAGTTGGGTAGCGATGTCGGCCGTGACCCTGGCATTGGCGGTCGCCGTGGTGGCGAGGACGGGCAACTGCGGATTCGCGAGCAGTAGCGCAGCAATCCGTTGATAATCCGGCCGAAAGTCGTGCCCCCAAGACGAGATGCAGTGAGCCTCGTCGATGACGAGCAGACCGAGGTTGTTG
Source organism: Candidatus Nanopelagicales bacterium (assembly GCA_040398845.1). GTDB lineage: Bacteria > Actinomycetota > Actinomycetes > S36-B12 > S36-B12 > WLND01. The sequence continues at coordinate 29,197 of JBBATH010000007.1, forward strand.
ATGAGGTGAGTGAGCACCTCATCAACGAACCGAGGGCTCGCGAGCCGCTCGGGGCTCACGAGAACGACATCGACTGAGCCCGATGCCAGATCGCGTTCGAGTGACGACCAGTCGTCGACATTTGAGGAGTTGAGGGTGATCGCCCGTAGACCGGCCCTGGAGGCTGCTGCGACCTGATCGCGCATGAGCGCGAGCAGCGGTGAGACGACGAGAACTGGGCCAGACCCCGCGTCACGAACCGCCCGGGCGGCAATCCAATAGACCGCGGACTTCCCCCAGCCGGTGGCCTGAACGACGAGGGCGCGGCGCCGGTCGCAGACAAGGACCCGCACCGCCTCGAGTTGATCGGGGCGTACCGTGGCACCCGGACCAGCGAGAGCGGTTATCACCTGCTCGGCGGCTCGGATGAGACCGTCCTCGTCAATGACCTCGGCCTGGCCCGCCTTGCGCCGGGCCGGTTCCGGTGCGTTACCCGACAGGTGACAGTCCCTTGGCGATCTGAACCAATTGCTGGGCACTCAGGTTCTTCTTGCCGAACGTCTCGATCCAGATCTGCGTCTCGCGCAGGCTGCCCTTGCCCGGCAGGGTCACTTTGAGGTTACCGCCGTACTTGGCAACATCAGACGCCGTGCAGGCTTTGCCGCTCGCCGGATCGCAGTACGCCTCGACGGTGGCCTTCGCTCCGTTGATAGTCGTGGTGAGCACCGCCTGCCCGTTGCCGATGTCGTAGCACATCGGATTTCCCTCATTCAGAGTGAACTGACGCCCCGAGTGCCTGCCGTAGACAGCTGTGAGTGACTCGTCGACCCCTGGCGGGCACATCTGGTCGCCTCCGACGTGCTGAATGCCAAGGCCGGCGACGAAACTCGGCTGGTAAACCAGATATCCGACGCCGACCTGATGGTCCTGATACGGGTTGCCGGTGCCCATCGCGGAGGCAGTTGTTGCGCCTGCGGCCGTCATCACAAGTGCTGCTGCAGTTGCCGCCAGAACCGTCCAAGGCTTCATGTTCCACTCCCCTGATCACCACGATGCTCCTGCTCGACCGACATTCGGGCGGACAGGGCCGCGGCCTGAGTGCGCCGCTCCATACCCAACTTAGCAAGGAGGCTCGACACGTAGTTCTTGACCGTCTTCTCCGCGAGGTGAATGGACTCGCCGATTTGGCGATTCGTCATGCCCTCGCCGATGAGATCGAGAATGCGGCGTTCCTGGTCGGAGAGACCATCGAGTCGGCCATCAGGCTCTTGCCCCTTGCGCAGGCGATCGAGCACCCGTTGAGTTGCAATGGGATCGAGGAGCGACTGGCCTGCCGAGACCTGGCGGATGGCCTCGACGAGATCATTTCCTCTAATGTCCTTGAGGACATACCCCGAGGCGCCTGCCATGATTGCGTAGAAGAGCGCCTCGTCATCCGAGTATGAGGTGAGCATGAGGCACCGAACCTCCGGCATGACGGAGCGGATCTCACGGCAGACCTCCACACCCGAGCCATCGGGGAGACGCACGTCAAGCACGGCGACATTGGGCCTCGAGGCCGGTATTCGGTGAACGGCCTCCAGCTTTGAAGCCGCCTCGCCGACGACCGTCATGTCGTCTTCAAGTGCGAGGAGGTCGGCTAGGCCACGACGCACAAGCTCGTGATCGTCCATAAGGAATACTCGGATCGGGTCAATTTCTGCTGGCATTTATGCATTGTGCCGGGCTAAAGCCCCGGATGCCTGCTCTCGCGCGGGTATGGCGTGGCAGTATTCGCTGGGAAGGTGGGGTGCATGGACGATTCAGGGCTTGGTGCGGCAGGGGTTCAACTCCTCACGCCGCAGGGCGAACGGGTGGAGCATCCAGACTTTCCACTGGCCCTGGCGAATGACGAATACCGGGGCCTGCTGCGTGACATGACCCTCGTTCGCCGCCTTGATGTCGAGGCAACAGCCCTCCAGCGCCAAGGTGAACTCGGCCTGTGGGCGTCGTGCCTAGGCCAGGAGGCTGCGCAGGTCGGCTCGGCGCACGCGATGGCTGCGTCCGACTATGCGTTCCCCACGTATCGGGAGCACGGTGTTGCCTGGGTGCGCGGTGTGCCGCCCCTCGAGATGCTCGCCATGCTCCGTGGAGTGACGAACGGCGGATGGGACCCGAATCGATACCGCTGTGCACCGAGCACCATCGTGATCGGCAATCAGGTGCTCCACGGCGTCGGCTACGCGATGGGCATCCAGCTTGATGGGTCATTGGATGCTGCCATCGCCTACTTCGGTGACGGGGCGACCGCCCAGGGTGACGTCAATGAGGCGTTCGTTTTCGCCGCGGTCTTCAATGCTCCCGTCGTGTTCCTGTGCCAGAACAACCAGTGGGCGATCTCGCAGCCGACGAATCGCCAGACTCGCACCCCGCTCTTCGAGCGTGCCGCCGGGTTCGGCTTTCCCGGGGTCAGGGTCGACGGCAACGACGTCCTCGCAGTCGTTGCCGTCACCCGATACGCCATCCAACGTGCTCGCGCCGGTGAGGGACCCACACTCATCGAGGCCTACACCTACCGGATGGCCGCGCACACCACCTCCGACGATCCCACCCGCTACCGGGAGGCAGCCGAGCTCGATGCTTGGCGTCAACGCGACCCCATTGAGCGACTGAGAATTCACCTCACATCTCAGGGCATCGTCGATGATGACTTTCTTGAGGGACTTGAGCGGGAAGCCAATGACCTCGGTGAGTTCATCCGAGCCGGGGTTCGGGCGATGCCCGATCCGAAGCCTGGCGCAATGTTCGATCATGTCTACGCAGAGCGTCATCCGGATATCGATGCGCAGCGCGATGAACTCGATGCCTATCTTGCGAGCTTCGTCGAGGAAGGCGTCCGCTGATATGACTGGCATCGACGGGAACGATCCGCAGCAGATGACCATGGCGCAAGCACTCAACCTTGGATTGCGTCGCGCCCTTGAACGCGATTCGAAGACCGTGCTTTTCGGCGAGGACATCGGCCGGCTCGGCGGCGTCTTCCGGGTGACCGACGGGCTGCAGAAAGATTTTGGCGAGCACCGCGTCATCGACGCCCCACTGGCCGAGAGTGGCATCGTCGGGGCCGCGGTCGGTTTGGCCATGCGTGGGTACCGCCCGGTGCTCGAGATGCAATTCGATGGGTTTGTCTACCCAGCTTTCGACCAGATCGTCTCCCAGGTCGCGAAACTCCGCCGTCGCACCGAGGGCGCCATCGGAATGCCGATCACGATCCGAATCCCCTACGGCGGGGGCATCGGTGCGGTCGAGCACCACAGTGAGTCACCAGAGGCCTACTTCGCCCACACGCCCGGGCTGCGGGTGCTCAGTCCGTCCGATCCACAGGCCGCCTTCGTCACGATCCAGCAGGCCATTGCCAGCGATGATCCGGTCATCTACCTCGAGCCCAAGCGCCGATACTGGGACAAGGGCTCAGTCGATGTCTGCGTTGATCCCCTCGACCTGGCTGTGACGCCGGACCCGTGGCGGGCACGCATCCTTCGAGCCGGCTCTGACGTCACCGTTGTCTGCTACGGCCCCATGGTCCGCACCTGCCTTGAGGCGTCACGTGCGAATAGCGAGGTCTCCATTGAGGTGATCGACCTCCAGTCGCTCTCACCGGTCGACTATGACACCATCGAGGCCTCTGTTGAGCGCACTGCTCGACTCGTCGTCGTGCATGAGGCCTCGCGCAATGCGGGCCTCGGCGCCGAGATCGCGGCCCGCATCAGCGAGCGATGCTTCACGGTGCTCGAGGCGCCGGTGATGAGGGTCACTGGTTACGACGTGCCGTATCCACCGAACAGGCTTGAGGAACTCTTCCTCCCCGATCTCGATCGGGTGCTCGATGGCGTCGACCGGGTCATGTCCTACTGATGGAGGCTTCAATGCCCGACCAGATTCAGGTGTTCTCACTCCCGGACGTCGGCGAGGGGTTGACCGAAGGTGAAATCCTTGTCTGGCATGTGAAAGTCGGCGACGTCGTTACCGTGAACCAGCTACTCGTTGAAATCGAGACAGCGAAGGCGGCAGTTGAACTGCCCTGCCCGTTCGCGGGCATCGTGACGACGTTGCATGTGGAGCCGGGGGAGGTGGTATCGGTGGGTTCCCCGATCGTGAGCATCACGGGAGCCGCGGTGCTACATCAACGCGAGTCGGTGCTCGTCGGATACGGGGTCAAGCACGGTGGCGAGCCGCGACGGCGTGCCCGGCGTGCGACGGCTGCGCCGCGCGCGAAGCCAATCGTCCGCAAACTCGCGAAGGACCTCGGGGTCGATCTCACCGCCCTGACCGGGTCGGGCCATGACGGCGTCGTGACTCGCGAGGACGTCCTCGGAGCAACTCGGGGGGTACAGACCGCTCCCGAGCCATTCGACCTGATCGCGACGGGTGAGCCGGTCGCCGTTCGAGGCGTCCAGCGCGCGATGGCCGAGGCGATGGTGCTGTCGGCCTTCAGCGCCCCGCATGTCACGGTGTGGGTCGATGTCGACATGACGATGACTGCTGGGCTCGTGCGCCGCATGCGATCTCACTCGGCATTCACAGACCTGCACCCCACCGCCCTCACGATCGTGAGCGCCGCCCTCGTCCGCGCCGCCCGAGAGCATCCCCGAATCAACGCGACGTGGGTTGATGGTGACGATAGCCCCGTCATCACCGAGCATGCGCATGTCAACCTCGGTCTCGCCGCCGACACCGCTCGCGGACTGATCGTTCCGGTCGTTCGCGACGCGGGTCGATTGAGCCTTGTGGAACTTGCACGAGCCCAGAAGGCGGTCATCGATACGGCGCGCGATGGGCGCAGCACCCCGGCAGATCTCACCGGAGGCACGGTGACCCTCACGAACATCGGCGTTTTTGGAGTGGACGGCGGAACTCCGATCATCAACCCGGGCGAGTCGGCGATCCTGGCGATGGGGCGCATCATTGATAAGCCTTGGGTGGTCGATGGTGAGGTGAAGGTGCGGCCGATCATGCAGCTTTCATTATCGTTCGACCATCGGGTGTGTGATGGCGGGCAGGGCTCTCGGGCGCTCGCCGGCGTGGCCACGTTCCTCGCTGATCCTGCTGCGGAACTCCTCTTGGGCTGATGGCTCAGGGGGTGACGTTAAGGGCGCCAAGCAGTTTGTTCGCCAACTCCGCATCACCCGTGAGCTCGATGCGCTCCAGTAGGCCCGCATCGTCAGGGAGCACGCGCCCAGTCATGAGGTCAAGGAGATCAGGCCAGGTGCTCGTCAAACTGACGTCGTGGACCGCGCCGGTCACCATGACCCCGCGCCCCGCGTCATCGACTCCGAACTGAAGGTCTACGACAACCGCCGGGCCGGTGATGCTGAGGCTGAGCACGGTTCCAGGAGGGGCCTCGAGGGTCTTGCCCCAGATGAGCGGGAGCCCGGAGATGAGCTGATCGGCGGTGATCCGTGCCGCTGCACTGTCGAATTGGAGTGGGAGCCCGCGGGCGGCGCGGATGTCCTGGGCATGAACCCAGGCATCGAAGGTGCGCATCGACAGGACACGTCCGAGGGGGCGTTCGGAACCGAATGGGCCCAGAACGAGGGCGGTGAGGTCGTCTGTTCCAGCAGCGAGCTGGGCAGATCGCCGCTCAAGGACGGAGTCGAACTCAGCGAGGACCTCCTCCATTGGCACCCCGCGACGCGCATCGACGCCGATCTCGGTCATGAGGCTGATGCGGCCGACGGCGTGGGGAAGCGCATCCCAGTCGGGCTCATGGTCCGGCCGTGGATCGCCGACCACGAAGCCGTCGATGTCGAGGAGATGCGCGATGAGATCGCCGACGGTCCACCCGGGGCATGCGGTGGGCAGTAACCACGCGACGGGATCATCGGCGTTCAGTCGAGCATCGAGCATCACCTCGTGCCACGCATCGATAAAGTCACGCGCGGCCAACTGTTGGTTCTCCATAGGTGAACCGTAGACCGGCTGACCCACGACTGGGGGCGTTAGCATCCACGCATGTCTGTGACCGTCGCCCTCATTCAACTGGACTGCACCTCAGCCGAGCCTGTGGCATCACGGATCGATCGAGCACACGCACTCGTCGCCGAGGCCGCTGAGCGAGCAGACCTCGTGGTCCTCCCTGAGCTGTGGCATGTGGGGGCATTCGATATCGGTGCCGCGAGGGCCAATGCCGAGGCCATTGACGGACCGCTGATCACCGGCCTATCCGCGCTGGCCAAGGAGCATCGGGTCTGGCTGCATGGAGGCTCGTTCGCCGAGGTCGCTGAGGACGGCAGCCACTACAACACGGCGATCCTTTTTACCCCTGATGGACGCCTCGCTGCCAGCTACCGCAAGATCCATCTCTTCGGGTTTAATGGCGGCGAGACAACCCTGATGAGCAGTGGCGATGAGATCGTCGTGGTCGACACGCCCCTTGGGCCGACCGGTCTCGCCACCTGCTACGACCTTCGATTCCCCGAACTGTTCCGCGCCCTTACTGCCGGGGGCGCGACGGCGTTCATCGTTACGTCGGGTTGGCCAACCCCGCGAATAGGGCACTGGGATGTCCTCACGTCGGCACGTGCCATTGAGAACCAAGCGTGGATGGTCGCGTGCAACGAGGTTGGTGCCCAGCCCGGCATCTCCCTCGGTGGGCACTCGAGCGTCATCGATCCTCTCGGTGCGGTGCTGGCGCGGGCCGCGGAGGAGGAGACCATCCTCTATGCGGAGGTTGACCCGGGGGTGAGCGCACTGTGGCGCGAGCAGTTCCCGGCCCTGCAGGACATTCGCATTTCCTGAGCATCAATCGGCATCGCGGACGACTCCTCAGTCGAGGGTGACGACCACGACCGGCTGCTTCGCCGGATCGATCCACCGCATGACCTTGGCCATCTGCGCCTGAGGGATTGCAATGCAGCCGGCTGTGACCTTGCCATTGCTCACGTGAAGGAAGATGCCGCCGCCCTTCGTTGTGTTGGCTGGGTTTTCCGCTCTCCTGACGCCGTCCGCGCCGGTGCGCACCTCGCCCTTAGGCAGGTTGTAGTCGAGGACCGCAACATAGTTGTACTGGCTTCCGTACCGCCACAGCCACTCGACGTATTCCCCGAATGATCGCCACGAGCGATCCGCGGTCTGGAACAGGTTGTAGGTCGAGGGGGAGCGCGGGTTGTACGTCCATGCGTCGTTGCGATCGAATTTCACGTAGGGCATCCGCGTGCCCGGGTCTGCGAGGCGGCCGAAGGTCGTGACGATCGAGAAGGTGCCGATCGGGGTCTTGCCGGTGCCTTGGCGGCGAGCAGAGGCCTTCACTGAGCCGGAGTAGCCGAGGCGAGCGGGGGTTGAGTTGATGACGGTGCTCCACGTCCCGTCTGGCCGCTTTTCGTAGGCACGGACCTTCGCGTAGGACGTTCGGGTATTGGCGGCTGTGACGACGATGACCTGCGACGACTCGCCGATCCCGGCCAGGCTGGAGGGGTCGAACGCATCGGGCGCTGCTTGAGCCGCTGGTGGGGCAAAAGCGAGCAGCGTGCCGGCCGAAACGGTGAGTGCTGCGACCACCGCACGTCGAAGCCTCTTCACCTTTTTAGGCTAGCTTGATCTGTCTCGCTCGGCCAATTGAGCGAGACGATCGTTATAGGCGTTCAATTCGGCATCCCCATCGCGGTCCGCCTGCCGGTCGCGGCGGATGGCCTCGCGATCGTCGCTCCTTGACCACTGCACCCCGATGACGATCATCACAAGGAGGGTCGGGATTTCGGAGAGGCCCCAGGCGACTTGCCCACCGTAGAGGGAGTCCTGGAGTGGGTCGGTGACCCACGGTGGGCGCACGATGCCGTACCACTCGGGCGCGAGTGGGGTTGCACCCATCATGAGGATGACCGCGAAGATCCCGTGGACTGCGAGGGCGAGAAGGAGGAGCAGCATCCGACCCCAGTACGGCAGAGGTCTGGGCCGCGGATCGATGCCGATGACGACCCAGTAGAAGAGGTAGCCCGAGATGAGGAAGTGCATCTGCATACCGATGTGGCCGACATGACTGCCCATGAGCCAGCCGAACAACGGTGTCAGGTAGAGGCCGTAAAGCCCGAGGACGTAAACGATGAACACATAGACCGGGTTCGTGAAGATGCGAGTGATCCAACTGTGGAGCAGCCAGGTGAGCCATTCACGGGGCCCGCGCTCATTGCCCGTGGCCGGACGAAGTGCCCGCAGAGCGAGGGTCGCCGGGGCCCCGAGCACGAGCAGGATCGGCGCGAGCATCGTGATCGTCATGTGCGCGAGCATGTGCAAGCCGACCGACACCTGTGAGTACGACGAGATTCCGGCATTCGTGCACCAGATGACGACGCCGATCCCGAGAAGCCACGAGACGAGACGACCGATGGGCCAGGCATCGCCGCGCGCGCGCAGGCGGGCGTAGCCGATGCAGTAGAGGCTTGCGGCGATGAGTGAACCGACGAGGAAGAGGGGATCAAGTCGGAAGCCGAGGATGAGTCCGGAAGCGGTCGGCGGCGGTGGGTAGGCGAACCCGAGGAGTGACTCCCCGAAACTCGCGAACTCGACGTTGATCCGGGGTGGAGCGGACATTGCGAGGGCAACCCCGAGTGCCACCGCGATCACCATGACGGTGAGTTCGAGGCCTGCGATTCGTGCGAACACGGAAGCGCGCGAGGAGTTGCCGAGCGTGGCGATGACCTTGGTGCGGATGATCCAGGCGAGGGCCCCGAGACCGATGAGCAGTAGGACCTTGGTAACGAGGAGTTGGCCATAGCCGGTGGTGAGAATCTGGTCCGGGGTCTCGAGGCGGGTGTAGCCATTCGTGAGGCCACTGACAGCGAGGAGGGTGAACCCGACGAGGGCAATGCCGGAGAACCGCTCCGCAGCTCGGCGCATTGGGAGGTCACGCCGAGCGGCATGGACGGCGAGTGCGAAGAGACCGCCGATCCAGATTGTCGCGGCCGCGACGTGCGCGACCCCGGAAGTGAGGGCGAGAGCGTGATCGCCCATGCCAGCCCCGTGCCCGGCGAGGGCGGGAAGGCTTGCTGCGACAACCGAGATCGTGACCCATGAAGCGGCAGCGCCGGTCGATGAGGTGGTGATGGCCGCGAGGCACACGACCAGAGCGAGAAGGGTCATGGCGAGCAGTGCCCGAGTGATCGGGATCTCGTTAACATATGTGGTGAACACAGCCGGGTCGAGAGCTGTCGCGAGCGGAACCCCGAGGACGTCTGCCAGGGTGAAAAGCATTTGATTCCAGGCGAGGACAGCCCAGAAACCTGCTGCGATAGCGGCCTTCTTGAGATCGGCGCGCCCCTCCTTCGACACGACGCCGCCCTTGCCCGCCGGGTCGATGAATGCAGCCGCAAGCAGCCAGCCAATCGTGGCGATTGCCGCGAGGTCGGTGAGCAACCGAAGGATGGCGGTGCCCCACACGACGATTGGCCCTGCATCAGTGATGCCCGGTGGCGGCGACTCGTAGGCTCCGCCAGCCACGACCAGAGCCACGGCGAGAGCCGACACGCTGACCGCGACCAGTGCTGCGCCGATGAGGAAGAGCGGTGCAACGCTGCGGACGGGAAGAAGGTTCACGCGCTCGAGCCTACGACGCTCCCGCAGTTTACGGATGTCAGAAGGCCTCTTCGGGCATCCCCATGAGGTCAAGATCGGTTGCCTCGGCCACGGCGCGCTCGGCAGCGAGGAGCGGCAGCCGGTTGCGTGCGAACCAGCGGGCGGTTTCGATTTTGCCGAGGTAGAACATGCGGTCCTTCTCGGCGACCTCGCGGGCGAGGGCAGCCGACGCCACCTCCGCCTGCCGCAGCAGCAGCCATCCAATGACGAGGTCACCGGATGCCATGAGCAGGCGGGTGGTGTTCAGGCCGACCTTGTAGATCTCCTCAGAATCGGACTGCGAGGCCATGGCCCATTGGCCGAGCACGGCGACGATGCCTTGGACGTCCTCAAGTGCCTTGCCGAGCAATTCGCGTTCGACGGTGAACTGACCGCTGCCTTCATCACCCTTCACGGTCTCAGTGATCTGCCCGGCGACGGTCATCAGTGACCTGAACTGATCCTTGACGATCTTGCGGAAGAAGAAGTCGAGTCCCTGAATCGCCGTCGTTCCCTCGTAGAGGGTGTCGATCTTGGCGTCGCGGATGTACTGCTCAATGGGGTAATCCTGAAGGAAACCGGAGCCGCCATACGTCTGAAGGGCGACTGCCAGCATCTCGTACGAACGCTCAGAACCGACGCCCTTAACGATGGGGAGGAGCAGATCGTTCATCCGCTCGGCTGCCTCCACGTCGATGTCGGCGTCGCCGGAGCGGCCCATCTCGATGATGTCCTGCCAGTAGGCGGTGTACGCAATCAAGGCGCGAAGGCCCTCGGCGTAGGACTTCTGGAGCATGAGCGAGCGGCGGACATCCGGGTGGTGGGTGATTGTCACCCTCGGGGCAGTCTTGTCGGTCATCTCAGTGAGATCGGCGCCCTGCACTCGGCTCTTCGCGTAGTCGAGCGCATTGAGGTAGCCGGTGGAGAGTGCAGCGATCGCCTTCGTACCGACCATCATGCGTGCGTACTCGATGACCTTGAACATCTGCGCGATTCCGTTGTGGACGTCGCCCACGAGCCAGCCGATTGCCGGCTCCTTCTCGCCGAAGGTCAGCTCGCAGGTCGTGGAGACCTTGAGGCCCATCTTCTTCTCGACGTTCGTGGCGTACACCCCGTTGCGCTCCCCGATGGCACCTGTTGCGAGTTCGACGTGGAACTTCGGAACGAGGAAGAGTGACAGGCCCTTCGTGCCGGGGCCTGCTCCCTCAGGTCGGGCGAGGACTAGGTGGACGATGTTGTCGGCCATATCGTGCTCGGCAGACGTGATGAAGCGCTTCACGCCCTCGATGCGCCAGGAGCCGTCACCGTTGTCGAACGCCTTCGCGCGGCCCGCGCCGACATCCGAGCCCGCATCGGGCTCGGTGAGCACCATGGTGGCGCCCCAAGCGTTCTCGATCATCAGCTCAGCCCAGCGCTTCTGGTCGGCGGTGCCGAGGTTGTCGAGGATCGCAGCGAAGCCAGGTCCGGACATGAACATGAATGCACCCGGGTTGGAGCCGAGGAGCATCTCACTTGCGGCCCATCGAAGCGACGGCGGTGCGCCGGTCCCGCCGAGGTGCTCTGGCAGGTCCAGCCGCCACCATTCGGCGTCCATGAGCGCCTTGAAGGATTTCTTGAAGCCTTCTGGCATCGTCACGGTGCGGGTGACCGGGTCGTAGACGGGGGGCTCACGGTCGGCATCGGTGAAGGACTCGGCGAGCGGACCGGTCGCGAGGCGTTCGACCTCGCGAAGCATTTCACGGCTTGTGGCGACGTCCATCTCTGCGTACGGGCCGTGGCCAAGGCGCTCCTCGGCACCGAAGACCTCGAACAGGTTGAACTCGATGTCGCGAAGATTGCTTTTGTAGTGGCCCATGATCATCCGCTCACTCGTGGCCGCGCGCACGCGACCGGGTACCCGTCGGTAAGAATAATCCTACTGATCGGTAACTTACGCAAGTCATTGGACGAAATCCACCGTGCCTAGGTCCCGCGCCTTCGAGCCGACAGAATGTGCGTATGAGTTCGTCGTGGCTGGAGTCGATGACCCCGGTAGCCCCGCCCACCGCGGCCAACCCCAGGCTGAGATTCTTGGTCTACGCCGGCATTGTCACTGGCTCATGGGCTGGCCTCGGTTGCCTCGCAATATACGGAATCGGACGACTCCTTGGTGTGCCTTTTATCGTCGTCGCGCGGTCAACTGACCCCCAGGCGCAGGTACCGTGGATCGCGCCCCTGTTCGTCCCCATCATCTTCGGAGTTCTGGGCGCGCTCGCGGTAAGCCTGCTCCTTGGCAGACGACATGCACGCCTTATCACCTTCTGGGTCGGGACCGTGCTTGCCCTCGGTTCGGCGATCGTGCCGTTTACCCAGCCGAGCGACGTCTTGTGGTCCACTCGAATCTGGCTCGTCGCCATGCACGCCGTCACCTGGTTCCTCATCGTGCCGCAACTCGCACGCATCGTTGGGGACTCCGAGCCGGGAGCTAGCGTTGACCGCGGCGACTGAGATCCCGCACCGTTCATTGCCCATCGCGCTGGTAGTGGCGATGCGTCCGCGCCAATGGCTGAAGAACGTCCTCGTCTTCGCAGCTCCGCTCGCGGCGGGGGCGATTCTTGAACGAGACGTCCTCATCCCCACCATCGGGGCGTTCGTCGCGTTCTGCCTCATCTCGAGTTCGACGTATCTCATCAACGACGCGCGCGACGTTGATGCAGACCGTGAACACCCAACCAAGCGACGCCGTCCAATCGCAGCAGGACACCTGCCTGCGCCAGTCGCTTGGGCTGCTGCGGCGGTTCTCGCACTGGCGTCCCTAGCGCTGTCCCTGGCAATCCGGCCATCGCTCGCTGGGGTTGTCGCCGTCTACTTCGTCTTCACCCTCGCCTATTCGCTGAGGTTCAAGCATGAGCCGGTCATCGAACTCGCCTTGCTGTCTATGGGTTTTCTGTTACGGGCAATCGCTGGTGGCGTTGCTTCTGACCTGCCGATCTCGCAGTGGTTCCTCATCGTGGCGGGCTTTGGATCCCTGTTCATGGCCGCTGGTAAGCGCTACAGCGAGCTCGAACGGTCGCTCCATCAGTTGGACCCCGCAGGACCCGCTCGCCGCAGCCTCTCGGGTTACACCCTCGGCTACCTACGGTTCGTCTGGGCGACAGCGGCAGCCGTGACCATCACCGCCTACTGCCTGTGGGCTTTCGAGGTGGCAGCCGCGCCCTCGACCTTGCCGTGGGCCCAATGGAGCGTGCTTCCGTTCGTGCTCGCGATCCTGCGCTACGGCGTGGTGGTCGACAAGGGCGAGGCCGAGGCCCCCGAGGATGCTGTCCTCGGCGACCGCGTGCTCCTCGTCATCGCGGTGGCATGGGTTGTCACATTCAGTCTCGGCGCATTGGGGGTATGACGATGTCGACGGTCTCGCCACTTCGAACAACCGGGGAGGAGCAACTTCTCACGGGTTGGGGCCGCACATCTCCGAGCCTGGCCCGCGTCCGCGCTCCACGAGATACCGCTGATATCGAGCAGGCCATTGCAGAGGTCGGTCCGCGTGGGCTGCTCGCGAGGGGACTTGGACGCTCGTACGGCGATGCTGCTCAAAGCGGCGGCGCGACGGTGCTCGATATGACCACCGTGTCGGCGCTTGACCTTGACGCCAACGCCGGCACCCTCACGGCGGGTGCTGGCGCCAGTCTCGACGACATCCTGCGGCGCATCGTGCCCGCCGGATTCTTCGTGCCCGTCACGCCCGGCACGCGAATGGTGACTGTCGGCGGGGCCATCGCCGCTGACGTTCACGGGAAGAACCACCACGTCGATGGCACCTTCGGGTCGCACGTTCGCAGGCTCGGGCTGGTCGGCAGCACCGGCGAGCGGCACGAACTATCTCCACACGGGTCAAAGCGTGAGCAAGAGGATTTCTGGGCCACGGTCGGTGGCATGGGGCTCACCGGAGTTATCACCGACGCAACAGTCGATCTCATCCCGATCACCAGTTCGCTCATCAGCGTCGATACCGAGCGAGCCCCCGACCTTGACTCGGTAATGGCCAGCATGATCGCGGGCGACGACCGCTATCGCTACAGCGTCGCGTGGATCGACAGCGTCCATCCGAGCGGTCGGGGCGTCATCACGTGTGGCGACCACGCCGATCTCGGTCAACTCCCCACGGATCAGCGCTCAACGGCGCTCACCTACCGTGCCAAGGTGGTCGGTACGGCCCCACCGTTCATCCCCGGACGTCTCCTGAACAAGTTGACCGTCCGTGCCTTCAACGAGGCCTGGTACCGCAAGGCGCCTCAGCGAAGGACCGCCGAACTCCAGCCGATCGCCGAGTTCTTCCATCCACTCGATTTCGTTCAGCAGTGGAATCGGGTCTATGGCTCTGGCGGCTTCGTCCAATACCAGTTCGTTGTCCCCGACAGCGCAAGCGAGGTCGTCGGCGCCGCCCTTCGGACCCTTCAGCGTGTTGGAGCTCCGAGTTTTCTCACCGTCCTCAAGCGGTTCGGCGCCGCAAACCCGGGCCCGCTGTCATTCCCCCAGCCCGGCTGGACCCTTGCCGCCGATGTTCCGGCGAGAGTTCCCGGGTTGGGGCGAGCCCTTGATGAGCTCGATGAACTCGTCGCCGGCGCCGGGGGCCGCCTGTACCTGGCAAAGGACTCACGCCAGTCACCCGACATGCTTACTCGCACTTACCCTCGCCTAGCCGAATGGCAGGCGATCCGTGACCGAATGGACCCCACGGGCCTGTTCACGTCAGACCTGGCAAGGAGACTGTCCCTGTGAACGATGCCCTCGGTGAGCCCCAATCCGTCCTGGTCCTCGGCGGCACGAGCGAGATCGCCCTTGAGACCGTCAAGGCGCTTCCGCGCGCTCGCATCGGCCGCGTCGTCCTTGCGGGTCGGCCGTCACCGGCGCGTGATCAGGCGGTCAATGCACTCGCCGGAATCGGGATCGCCGGAGTGACTGCGGTCGACTTCGACGCAAAGGACACCGGCACTCACGCTGAACTCGTCAACTCAATCTTTGACGCCGGTGATATCGACATCACGTTGCTCGCCTTCGGAATCCTTGGCAACCAGGACGATGCCGAGTCAGACCCAGATCACGCGATCGATGTCGCGACCACGAACTACACCGGCGCCGTGAGCGTCGGGCTCCGGGTGGCGCACCGACTAAAGGCGCAGGGCCATGGATCCCTCGTTGTGTTCTCGAGTGTTGCTGGCGACCGAGCCCGTCGATCGAACTACGTTTACGGGTCCACGAAGGCAGGCCTCGACGCCTTCGCGCAGGGACTCGGTGATGCCCTCCACGGATCCGGGGCGCATGTGCTCGTCGTGCGCCCGGGGATGGTTCGCACAAAGATGAGCGCGGGGCTGAAGGAAGCACCCATGACCACCAACCCCGACGTCGTTGCGGGCATCGTCGTGGCCGCGCTTCGTAAGGGCAAGGAGACTGTCTACGCTCCCGGGCCGCTGCGGTTCGTCATGGCGGCGCTCAAGACCCTGCCCCGTCCGATCTTCCGCAAGCTACCGAACTGACGACGACCTACCGCTGACTGCGGTAGGTATCGAGGTCGAAGTAGTCGCGCCACAGGAAGATTCGTCCATCGCGCACCCGAAAGACCGCGGCTATCGGGATCTCAATCCATCGGTCACCGACGAGGAAGCGGTCGACGCGTTCATTCATGACGGTGTCGCCGTCGGCAGTTTGCGCCAGCACGCGCCACTCGATCTCGGCCGCCTCGGCCATGACGCCGCTGCTGAGGATCTTGCGCACGCCATCTGGGCCGAACACCTTGCCGATGGGTACGTTGTCGTACTCAATGTCGTCGGTCACGAGCGCACCCACCGCATCGAGGTCGCGCCGTTCGCACGCGGTGATCAGCGCGGTAACGACCTCCCCCGGGGTCATCGGCGGCGCACTCGAACGGCGAGGCCCATGAGGCCGCGCAGGCCGTAGCTCGGCCCGTACCGCAGGGCATCCCGATCGACGACCTCGAGTGCCGTGACGTTGTTCGCGAGGGCGCGAAGGGCAGAGGTCGCCTCGATCCTCGCGAGACCCGCCCCGACACACACGTGGATGCCATGACCGAAGGCGAGGTGGTCGCGGACATTTTCGCGCATCGGATCAAAGGTGTCGGGCTCTGCGAACACCTGTTCGTCGCGGTTAGCGGAACTGAACGCGAGGAACAGCGTGCTCTCAGCAGGGATCGTGACCCCTGCGAGCTCGGTGTCGCAGGTGGCCCTGCGCCAGAGACCCATGACCGGCGCGGCGAGCCGGATGCCTTCCTCGACGACGCCGCGTCGGAACTGCTCATCGTCGCGGAGTCGATCCCATACCCCAGGAATCGTGTCGAGGTTGAGGATCATGTCGGCGAGGGCGCGGATGGTCGTCTCGTTCCCTGCGACGATGAGCTCACGGACAAGCCATACCAGCTCAGCATTCGTGAGCGGAGTCTCGCCGGGCTCGGCCTGTACGAGGGTGCTGAGCAGATCGTCTCTGGGGTTCTCGCGGCGGTCATCGAGCTCGCGGCAGATGACCTGCTGGTATTCGAGGACATCGCGCTCGGTCTCGATCCAGCGCTCCGCGGTGAGTTTGCCGCCAAGGGAGGCGTTTGACGAGTCCGACCAGCGACGAAGGTCGTCGCGATGACGGTCATCGAGGCCAAGGATGCGCATGATGGCCCAGACCGGCAAGGGAATCGTCACCGATTCCATGATGTCAACGACCTCGTCGTCGGGAAGTGCTGCGGCCAATTGATCAGCGACCTCGTCGACGAGGGGCTCCATCCAAGCGAGGGACCGAACAGTGAAAGCGCGGTTCACCATCTTGCGGTACCGCGTGTGCTGCGGTGGATCGTTGGTACCGAGGGCCGGTGAGTAGGGATAGCCCTGAGAACGAAGTGCTTGAACCTCAGCTTCAGCTTCCGGAGGGGGTGATGTGCGCCTTGCGTGGGGCATGACGTTCGAGAACCGGCCCGGATCCATGAGGGCCTCGCGAACGAGTGGCCAGGTGGTGACGAAAAACAGCCCTGGCGTATCTGGAATCTCGTATACGGGTGCCTCGGCGCGTAGCAGCGCGTAGGTCGCAAAGGGGTCCTGGTGGAAGGAGTCTTCGTGTGGGTTCACTGCGGACAATGTGTCGGCGCTCATGAATCAAGTCTGTCATGTTCAGTCCCACGATCCGTGCGAATAAACCGATGACAGGGGGTGTCCAAACCGGGCTAACCCTGTCAATGAGAGTCTAATGCCGTTATGCGATCTGTCTACCAGCTTGAGATTTCGCTCAAGGACGTTCGGCCGCGCGTGTGGCGTTGCGTATTGATCCCGGACGATTACACGCTGGCGCAGGTTCATGATGCCCTCCTCACAGCGATGGGCTGGGAGGGAATCCACCTCTACGCATTCCGGATTGAGAACTCCATCTATGTTGAGGATTCGTACGACTGGCCGGAGGCATCCATTGACCCCGGCACCGTCCGCCTCGGTGATCTCGTGTCACTCGGAGATGAATTTGAATTCCACTACGACTTCGGTGACGGGTGGGAGCACCGGATTACCGTCACCGACCGCCTTCCTACCGCCGGGCGCATTCGGCCCACATGTCTTGCGGGGCAGGGTGCCTGCCCACCCGAGGACGTCGGGGGCCCATGGGGGTATGCGGACTTCCTTAAGGTCATGGCCGATCCGCAGCACCCTCGCCATGATGAACTTCGTGAGTGGTGTGGCGGCACTTTTGACGCGCACGCGTTTGATGCGTTGAAAGTTGATCGGGTGTTCGCGTCGCTCGACAGCGCTTCTGCCTAACTACCGACTTGCGCTGACGGGGAGAACGAGCGGTTGCGCTATGCGCGATCTCGAAGGAACATGCCCTCATGTCGATTTCCTGCCCAAAGTGCCAAGCCGAGATGCGCACGTATGAGCGCAATGGCATCCATGTGGACCAGTGCACTGAGTGCCGAGGGGTCTACCTCGATCGTGGTGAACTCGAGCACCTCATCACCGCTGAGGCCCAGTGGTCGGCGCAACAGTCACCACCACCCCCGGCACGCTCTGCTCCTCCCCAGCAGGCGTACGAGCAACCCTCATACCAGCAGGGTGGCTACGCAAAGCCGTACAAGAAGCGCAAGGGCTTCCTTGAGGAACTTTTCGACTGAGCCGGCTCATCTAGCAGCGCCGGTAAACGTCGCCGCGATCCTCACGAATCTCGTAGATGACTCGGTCATCCCCTCGGCGAGCCGCGTCTGGACCCTTCAACGCGAAGGGCAGAGAGGAAACCCGCAAGTGCGCCGTGTGGAACTGTTCATCGGCTGACCTCCTGCCAGTCGGCAATCACAGCGACGCTCTCAATGCGTGCTACACCCAGATGGACATGGACCCGACACTTGTGCCTCTCCCCCGCCGAGAACTTCCAGTGGCGCTTCAGGCGTCGCTGGACTCCCTGGAGGCGTACTGGACCAACGCAGTTCGAACAGTCCACTCCGCCGATGCGAGCGCGATGCGCGCGCTAGCGAAAGCACTTCGACGGGGGCCGGTGCGGGAACCGAGACTCCGAGACGGCTGGAAGGTCGGTGAGGTGTTCAGAGTGCATATCGTCGTGGATGGCGGCGATGTTGATCCGAGCGGGCCTGCGCTCATCATGACCGTCACTCCTCAAGGAACGGTTTCCTCGAGCCGTTGGTCCGAGCCCGTTATGCATGGAGATGCAGGAGAGCGCAAACGACTTTTCGGGGTTACATGACCTGCCAGCCGAGACTCAGGGCAGATCGAGTCTGCGGAGGCTCCCCCTGCTGACCGCGTACAGGCACGGAGACTGTGCGTGACAGACCTCGTAAATCTGATCCATCCCAGCTAGAAACTCGTCGGCCATCGCGGCCCCCGAGATGTTCCCGTTCGTGAGGCAGAAGGCTTGGACACCGTGCTCGATGAGTGCGGCTCGCTCCGCCGTGCGGTATCGGATACGCGCGTCCTTCATGAGAACTGGCCACGATTGGCCTCCAGCCAACTCAAGCCACTCAAGGTCGGTGACTCGTTCGTCGGCAGGGATGCCGTAGACCTCAGCCAAGGTCCGCAATTCGATTCCCGCCGCGCGAAGCAGTGTCGGCACCTTGAGGCGCCCGAGGCTGCGGTCGACGAAGAAGCCTGACGGTGGCGGGGTCGCGGGCGCCACCGCTCAGGCGGCGACGCGCGTAGCGATGCGGACCGCATCCTCAAGCTCGGGGAGTGGTACGCCGTACTCATCGGCGACCTCACCAAGCGACTCCCCTGCTCGGAACAGCGACAAGGTGTCCTCTAGTCGAGCACCACCTCGGGCGAAAATGGGTTGACCGAAGCCGCGATCGGGGTCGACGACCACCTCTGCGACTGTGTAGGCCGGGAGCCGGATGAAGTGGACGTAGCCGTCGCCACCGTACTTGATCCGCTGCAGGTAGGACTTGACTACGTCGTTGAACACTCGCTGGCCGTTGCGAACGACCACCAAGTCACCGAGCGCTTGCTTGTCGGCGGGGTCGTCCAGGGCAGTTGAGATGTCGAGCAGTACCTCGGCGCCGTCGGTGTAGAGCTTCTTCGAGGCCAGAGCGTGCTCAATCCCGAACTCTTCATCCAGGCGAGTTAGAGCGGGGCGTATCCGTTGCAGCGGCACCCCGCTTTGTCTGATGGCGGCCAGTACAAGTCCCTCAGCGAGCCCGACAAACGGGATGGACGCCCCAGACCGTTGCTTGGCCTCGACCGTTGTCAGAATCGGGTCGCCGTGAACCGTTCGGCCGTGCGAGGACCAGTCGTAGCCTCTGGCCCAGTTGCGGAGGGTCGACGATGGCACGTCGAGATGGCGGGCCGCCTCGGCCACGGTGTAGAGCGGTGCCGTGAACCGGTCCAATGTGCCCTTCTCCGGCCTGGTCAGGGTGGTCGTCAGGGTTCCTCCCGTGTCACGGACCAGTATGACGGGTTGTCATGACCGTTTCCGGGAAGGAGGCCGCGCAAAGGGCCTGGCGGTGGCTGATCCAGAGGACTTCTTCATGGAACTTGCGTGGAACAACTCGGGGTTGTTTTGGGTGATTCGAGGGCCAGAGGTCACTCAGCCAACTCCGATAGGCGACGAAACCCCCGGCGCTGCGAGGGGTTTCGTTGGAGCGGGTGACGGGAATCGAACCCGCACTGTCAGCTTGGGAAGCTGATGTTCTACCACTGAACTACACCCGCCAGCGTCGTGCTCTGCCAAGTATGGCCCATGCCATCCGCCGTTGAGGTCGGTAGGTTGCATCCATGGAGATGGTGATCGGCCCACGCACCGGAATGCTCAGCCACGATGATCTCGCCTGGGCATATACGTGGCCGGCCGAGGGACGCTGGGTTCGCGCAATGATGGTGACGACCCTCGACGGCGCGCCAGCGGGGCCGGATGGCCGCAGCGGCTCGATCTCATCGCCGGCCGACCGTGCGGTGCTCGTCGAAGCACGGCGGCTCAGCGACGTCGTCCTCATCGGGGCCGGCACCCTGCGAGCTGAGCGTTACAACCCGATGCGAGCCAAGCCCGCCGACGCCGACGAGCGAGCGCGGCTCGGCCTCGCGCCAGCGCCGGTGGTTGCGGTGGTGAGCGCATCGCTCGATCTCCCGTGGTCGGATGCCTTCTTCTCGGAGTCGGCGGTGACTCCGATCGTGGTCACGGTCGATTCGGTGGAGGACGGACGTCTCAGGGCGTCGCGGGAGCGCGCCGATGTCATTGCGCTGCCCGGCTCGTCCGTCCGTCCTGATGAGCTCATTCGAGTTCTCGAGTCGAGGGGACTCACTCGAATCGTCTGCGAGGGCGGCCCTCGGCTGCTTGCCGGGCTGTCGGGCGCCGGCCTCATCGACGAGGCCGATATCTCGATTTCACCACTGCTCACCTCCGGCGGCCAGGTCCTCGCGGGCCCTCCCTCCGCATCTCCGGCGGAACTCGACCTCGTCCATGTGATCGCCGACAGCGGCTTTCTCTTCACGAGGTATCTCGCTCGTCGGGCGGACGCTGCCGTCAGCACGCGACCCTAGACTCGTTGCGTGCTCACACTCGCCGCTCTCGCCGAGCTCGCGGGGCAGTACCACTCCGACCTCGATCGCCCTGTCGAGCCGCTCGTCGTTGGGGGCCGCACCTTCGAAGTCGACGTCCGTCCGACCGTGATGGGCACGATCAATCTTTCCCGTGATTCGACCTACCGCGAGAGCATCGCGACCTCCACCGAATCAGCGATCCGCAAGGGCCGCATCATGGCCGCTCAAGGCGCTGATTTCGTCGATCTCGGGGCCGAGTCGAGCACGGCCAAGGCGAGCCGAGTTGGGCCGAGCCAGCAGATCGCCCTTCTCGTCCCGGTCATCGAAGCTCTCACCGAGCAGGGGGTCGTCGTGTCGGCCGAGACCTATGAGCCTGCGGTCGTAAGAGCCTGCCTTGCGGCTGGGGCTCAGATCCTCAACCTCACCGGCGCTGCCCACCACGACGAGATATACGCCCTGGCGGCCGAATCCGGGGCGACGGTGATCATGTGTTACGTGGGCGGCGCGAACGTCCGCGACATCACGAATGTCACCGTTGACGACGACCCGATACCCGGCCTCTTGGATCATTTCGAGAGGCGACTGGCTCAGGCGAGGTCGGCAGGGGTCGTGAGCCTCGCCATCGACCCGGGCATGGGGTTTTTCTACGGCAACCTGGTCGATCCGATGACTCGTGCACGGCACCAATCATCGGTGCTCCTCAACACCTTTCGCCTGCGGGCTCTCGGGGTGCCGATCTGCAACGCGATGCCGCACGCCTTTGACATCTTCGAGGGCCAGTTCAGGGTGGCCGAGGGCTTCTTCACGGTGCTCGGCCTGCTCGGCGGCACGAGCATCCTGCGCACCCATGAGGTGGCTCAGGTGTCTGCGGTCATCACGGCGATGCAGATGCTGGGCCGCTAGTCGGCTTTGCGCGGTTGCCTGTCGCTTCGGTCAGGGTGCGTAGACCGCTGAAACCTTACGGATTTGCACGCCGAGGGCGTCGTAGCGCGACATCTGCTCGTTGAGATCACCCTTGGCCGACAGTGCCTCGAGCAGCCCGAGTTTCGACTGGAGCATCGGCTGGACCTCATCGAGGGTTGTGACCGATGACTCCTGAGCCTTGGTGAACGCAAGATCGGCGGCCTTGGCCGATCGGTACACAGCGGCGCGTGAGGCACCGCTGCGGGCGAGACGTTCGGTGGTCGCGGTTCTCGTCTCGACGATCCCGAGCTGACGGTCGGCGTCCTTCACGAGGAACCGCATCCGGGCCAGCTCGGCCTTGCTCAGCCGGTCGCCGTAGTCGGCGAGGTAGCGGGTGAGGAGCTTGCCGACGGCACGGCGCAGCGTTGTTGCCGATGCGTGCGCGGCGGTGGCGTCTGCTAATCCCGTGGGATTCGAGGGATTGGCTAAGACGACGCTGGTTGACGGGCCTACGACGCTGGCGTTGGCCGGGACTGCTGTCCCAGACATGAGTGCCACTGCGAGCGCTGCGAGGGCAAGTGCTGGTCGGGCGCGATGCATGGGGGCCTTTCGTCTGACCAGACCGCTGCGGCCTGAGTCTAGTTTGACGCAGTGCGAGTGCGGACAGTTCCAATTACTGGGGGTAGACGGGGCCTCGATTCTGAAATATTCTTAAAAATCAGAAAACCGTGGAGGAGATCGATGACTGTCGTGACTGTGCGAGAGAAGAACCAGGTGACGATTCCGCGCGCCATCGCGCGGGCAGCAGGCATTGAGCCCGGCACCACCTTCGACATCCAATACGTGAATGGAGTCATCACGATGACGCTTTCCGAGCACCGCAAGGCAGGGGATTCGCTTGAGCAATATGCCGGTGTCGGCAGGGGGTTGTGGGGGCAAACGGCGAGTGATGTAGCCGAGTCCCTCGAACGGGATCGCGCTACTTGGGAGCGGTAACCAACGTGCTCGATGCCATGTCGGGCCAACGTGTCTACTTCGACGCCAATGTATTCGTGTACTTCCTCGACCAGCACCCCCATTACTTCGAACTCGTCGAACCCCTGCTCATGGCGGCCTACGACGGCCGAATCATCGCGGTGACGGGCGATGCCGTCGTTGCCGAGGTCATGGTGAAGCCCTATCAACTCGCGAATCCAATCCGAATCCGCGAGATCCAGTCCTTCTTTGCAACTCGTCATCTGCTGGAGATCCGATCACACTCCTCGGACGACTTCGACGCTGCTGCCCGACTCCGCGCTGGTGCGCGGATGAAGTTCATCGACGCCCTGCATTACGCGACCGCGGTCAACGCCCGATGCCAATATCTCGTCACGAATGATGGCGACTTTGCGACGAGCCCCGAGATAATCGTCGTCCCGATTCAATCCTTGCGCAGGTGACCGCCAGGTTCGGCGCTAGCGTTACCCCATGGAAGATCGAAATATCCTCGGCGGCCCCCTCGATCCCTGCGGCCTTGACCCCGTCACCGGATTCTTCCGAGACGGCTGTTGCTCAACCGGCCCGGAGGACCTCGGCTCGCACACCGTCTGCGCAGTGGTGACAACGGAGTTCCTCGAGCACCAGCGCGAGATCGGCAACGACCTCATGACTCCGTATCCGGAGTACGGGTTTCCTGGCCTGCGTGCCGGTGACAGGTGGTGCGTCTGCGCCGGCCGTTGGCTGCAGTCGTACCAGGCGGGCAAGGCATCTCCGGTTGTCCTGAAGTCGACGAATGAAGCCGCCCTCACCATCGTCCCCAAAGAAGCGCTGCTCGAGTGCGCCGCCGATGCGCCGGACGACATCTCAGCGCTCATGCCCTAGTCCCGTTACCGTCTCACGAACTTACGGATTGGATACCCCCTACAGTGCTGCTCTCCGACCGTGACATCCGTGCCGAGCTCGCCGCCGGCCGGGTCGGGCTCGACCCATTCGATGAGGAGATGATCCAGCCCTCGAGCATGGATGTCCGCCTCGATCGGATGTTCCGCGTCTTCGAGAACCATCGCTACCCACACATCGACCCGGCCGTCGAGCAGCCCGACCTCACCAGGCTGATTGAGCCGGAGGGCGATGAGCCGTTCATCCTGCATCCTGGCGAGTTCGTGCTGGGTTCCACTTACGAGGTGGTGACGCTGCCCGACGACATCGCCGGCCGACTTGAGGGCAAGTCGTCGCTCGGACGCCTCGGGCTGCTCACCCACTCGACCGCCGGGTTCATCGACCCTGGGTTCACCGGCCACGTCACGCTCGAGCTTTCGAATGTCGCGAATCTGCCGATCATGCTCTACCCGGGGATGAAGATCGGCCAACTGTGCCTGTTCCGCCTCTCATCGCCGGCGGAGCATCCCTATGGGTCGGCGAAGTATGGTTCGCGCTACCAGGGCCAGCGGGGCCCGACCCCGTCCCGCTCATTCGCAAACTTCCACCGAACGCAGGTCTGACCGATCTCGCCGGCAAGCACGTGCTCGTGGCCGATGGTCCCGCGGAAAGCTCCGGCGGCGCTTCGGTGCCGCGCTGACGGAAGGCCAGACCGCTGATGCCGTCGCTAGTCATCGTCACTGTCTTGGTCTTGATCGAACTTCACCTGGCCGTTGGCATCATATTGCAAATCTGACAGCGGACGGTTTTGCTGATGAGCCTGGACGACATTCCACCGGTCGTCCGCTACGGGCGCTTGGGTCACCGGCGCCTGTCGCTGAGGCTCCATGGGGGCCGGGGATAGGCGTCGCTCACTCACGCTTGAGGATGAGGATCCTTCGGAGTCTGTGGCATAACCGTTTTTACGGACGTTGCCGTTGTAGAAGTCTTTGGTTTCGTCTGACATCCCCTCCACCCCTATTTCGTTGCCTGAAAACGCCGAACTGAATTCGTTGGCCATTTTGCGACCTGTGTAGTACTGGCGGTGTTGGCCGAGTTTGGCTTGATTCGTGAAGAGCTTGTGGTCGGCGACAGTGAATTCGGACTGCAGTCGCGTCATTTCCGAAGAGCCCGGCGCTGCGCTCGCGATCTGTTTCGTCAGTGCTTCCTTCTTCGCGGCGTTCTTCTTCGCCTTGCCGCGTCGGAAGTTCGCACCGAAGAGCCCGTGCCGGATGAGGTTGTAGCCGCTGAGATTCTTCAGGATCCCGCCGAATCCCTTGAGTCCGTTCGAAAGTCGTGTTCCCCAGCCCTGTTTCTTCGGCGCAGCTTCAGGGGCGGCTTCAGCATCGTCGTCATCAGCATCTTGAGGATGTTTTCCGACCCCGCCAGCCTTGCCGAAAACTGTGCTGAAGTAGTCAGTATCGGACTGTCCTGTTTGGGCAGGCGCAGCGACATGGGGCGCCGAAGCACTATCGACACTGTCCTGCCCCGCAGGGGCATCCTGCTGAGGCACGTTGCGGATGAAATTTGCATCGCCGGACTCACGTAAGTGCCGATAGGCACTTTGGCGGGCCAGAATGTCGACTCCGCCCTTGTTTTGCTTACCTGGGTACTGCTTGCGGTACTTCTCCTGCTTTTGTGCGAAGACCTCGTCGAAGTCAGCGGTCACGGAACCTCCCAAAGGGTGAAGGCGTGTTCGGGGAATTTTAGCCTTCCTGCCTTGCGCCACTCCTCGCGGGCGCCTTCAAGGATGTGCCTGCGCTGCAGGGTCTCACCCTGTGCTGCGGCGAGGTAGGCGGCTGAGACCATCGCGGCACGAATGTAACCGCCGGTGATGTCGAGGGTGGCCAGGGCCATGCAGTCCTCCTCGGAGAGGGTGCCTGAGAAGGGGCCGAGTGCGGCGGCCCATATGTTGCGGCGGGCATCGAGCCCGGGTTCCGGGAAGTCGACGATCATGTCGAGGCGGCGCTGGAAGGCGTCGTCGAGGTTGGCGCGCAGGTTCGTGGTGAGGATAGCCAAGCCGTCGAAGGCCTCGATGCGCTGTAGCAAGTAGGCGACCTCGATGTTCGCGTACCGGTCGCGGGCATCGGAGACGTCGGAGCGCTTGCCGAACAGCGCATCGGCCTCGTCGAAGAGAAGGACGCCGTCCTCGTTCTCGACGGTGCGGAAGACATCCTCGAGGTTCTTCTCGGTCTCGCCGATGTACTTGTCGACGACACTGGCGAGGTCAACGACGAATAATGGCACGCCGAGTTCGCCGGCGATAGCCTCGCCGCTCATTGTCTTGCCGGTTCCGGCGGGACCGGCGAATAGGGCCGTGACGCCTCGGCCGCGAGCACCACCGGGGCGCATCCCCCACTCGTCGAGCACCGTGGAGCGGTACCGAGCACGGTCGCACAGCGAGCGAAGCATGCGCTCCGGGCGCTCATCAAGGATGACATCCGACAGTCGGATGGCAGGCTTGACCGTCTGCACTCGCGAGCGACGGGTTTGCCCGGTGACGCGGGCGAGGGCCGCCGATTCGGTGCCACGCGCGGCATCGCGGATGTCCTGGGGGTCGAGGTGGGTGGCCGTGCTCGCCAGCGACTGGTCGGCGTCAGGCGCGAGCGTGGCCCACCAAGCTCGGCGCTGGGCCACGGATGGCAGCGGTAGAGATATGGCCCGTCGTTCCCACGGACCAAGGCTGCGTCTGGCGTCGACGAGCAGGATGACGGGTGTCCCGACGTTGTCGAACTCAGCGATCATCTCCTGAATCGGTAGATCGACAGGGCACTCTCGAGCGTCGATGACGATCGAACGAACAGTCAGGGCGCTCTCTCGGACGCACACCTTGACGAACTCGTCGTGAGCATCCCCCCAGACCTCAGGCCTCTCACCCATCGCCTGACGAGCGAGGTCGATGACGATGGGATCCACCCCCGTTTCACGAAGCGCGATGTGGCGGGCCTGCTCAAGCCCGGCGGTACCGGCACGCGCGCGGAGGAGGACGGGAGTGGCTTGCGGGGTCTGGATCTCCGGGAGCAGCGTCGCGTCAATCCCCACATCAGTCAGCGTGACTAGTGACCGTGTCAGGCGTTCATCCGGTTGGGTATTCCCCAGCAGGTGAGCGATTGTGCGCTCAGGCACGGTCACGACCTGGGCGAGCAATGCTCGGCTCGCGGGACCTACGTCAATGAGTCCCAGCATCTGGAGGGGTGCATCCTTGCGCAGGCGCTGGCGAGCTTCGGAGTCAAGTGGGGAATGTCCGGCAAGTCTGAGAACCGTGCTGACATGTGGACCCCTTGCATCCGCGTCGTTGTTGAGCACCACGTTGAAGTGCTCGAAGCGCGGATCGAGCGCGGGGGCGCTCGCGATGAGAAGAATCGCAAGATCCGTCTCGTCGAGCGGCAAGGACTCGGCGAGTTCGGTCAATTCCTTCGGTAGTGCTTGCCAAGGAATCAACCCTGGCGCGGGCGGGGTACCACCCGCCTGCGCCTGACGCAGAATCATTGCGGTGGGGAAGACTCGTCCTCGTTGATAATCGGCCACGTCGTCCGGGGTCCGATCTGCTCGCACCAACGCAGCCACGCGCTCTGCGAGCGCTTCGAGGGGGGCTTCCCAACTGACCGCGCCATGCGCCGATGCGTGTGCGCCCACGATCATCACCTGCCGGGAGGCGTGCGCCAATGACGACTCCCGGGCGGTCTGGAAGCACCGGCAGACTGAGTGCGGTCCGAGGCAACCGCGTCATGTTTCGTTGGCCTCAAGTCAATCCCCGAATCGCACTCCGAAATTACCGACACATCAGCCTCACATGCACGCCATCGATAGTCAAGGGCTTAGCCGACCGTTAAGAATCGACCCTAGGGAACTGCTGATCAACAACACCCCCGTTTGCCACGCAGGGTGTCTGCGGGCATGCGTGATGAGTCGAGGAGGGGCTGTTTTGGTATCTGTGGTGGTGCTTTGGTGTGGTTCTGACGGTTTTTGGCCAAGCTTCCGCCAGCCGTAACCCCATCAGGGCGACGGCACGAGCCCGCATCACCTAGTTCGCTGAGGCGAACAACACGTTCAGGTGGATGAGGTTCTCGGTCATTCCCCGCACCGACGCCTTCCGGGACTATGCCGCGCGATCCGGGCGGGCGATCGCACCGAGTTTCGACTTGCCGGCCCGCTGGTATCCGGCGTCAACACCGATATGGGCTTTCATCCCGAGGTACCACTGGTCGCCCTTCTTTGTCTAGCGCATCTCAGGCTCACGGGCACCATCAGCGTTCTCCACCGGCGCTGGTTCCGTCGCGCATCATCTAGCCCGGCTCCTCGAAGATTTCCCTTGGAACTCCAGCAACTTCTTACCCAACTCGTGTCTATCGAGCAGGTGACGAAAGTGTAGGAGCGTCGGGGAGTTGCTCGATCGTGAACTCCAGTCCCAAGAACCGGCGCATCGCATACGAGTCGTAGATCGCGTGCTCGACATCAGGCTTTACCTACCGGAACCAAATAGCGATTCACCCTCACCACGTGGTTCGGTGGATCAAGACTTTGCTGCTGCCAACAGCAGGGTTGCTACGTCGACGACCTCCATGCCCTCGCCGATGCCCTCCTGCTGCCGGCTCGTCACCGCGTCGTTGAGCATGACGGAGCAGAACGGGCAGGCGACTGCGATCTTCGAGGCGCCGGTCGCGATTGCCTCGTCGCCGCGGTTCTTGTTCACCTGAGTACCGAGCTTCTCCTCCATCCACATGCGAGCGCCGCCGGCGCCGCAGCAGAAGCTCTTCTCGCCGTGGCGATCCATCTCGACCTTGTCGGCTCCGGTGGCCTCGATGAGGTCGCGGGGCGGGACATAGACGTTGTTGTGACGTCCGAGGTAGCAGGGGTCGTGGTACGTGACCTTCTCGCTCACTGACTTGACCGGGGTGAGGCGTCCGGCCTTGACGAGGTCGTTGAGCAGTTGGGTGTGGTGGACGACCTCGTAGTTGCCGCCGAGCTGCGGGTACTCGCGGTTGAGGGTGTTCAGGCAGTGCGGGCAGGTCACGACGATCTTGATGGCCTTGATCTCGTTGAGCATTTCGACGTTTTGCATGCCCTGCATCTGGAACAGGAACTCATTGCCCGCCCGGCGCGCCGGATCACCAGTGCAGGTTTCGCCATCGCCGAGCACCATGAAGTTCACCCCGGCGATGTTGAAGAGTTCGGCGACGGCCTTGGTGGTGCGCTTCGCACGGTCCTCGAACGCTCCGGCGCAACCCACCCAAAACAGGTAGTCGACGTCCTCGGGGATGGTGTCCTCGCCGTTCGCGCCAAAGACACGGACCTCGAAGTCGACCTCGGAGATCCAGTTGTTGCGGTCGCCGGCGTTCATGCCCCAGGGATTGCCCTTGGACTCGATGTTCTTGAACAGGCCATTGAGTTCAGATGGGAACTCGGTAGCGATCATGACCTGATTGCGGCGCATGTCGGCGATGTGGTCGATGTGCTCGATGTCGACGGGGCACTGGTTGACGCAGGCGCCGCACATGGTGCAGCTCCACAGCACGTCCTCGTCAATGATCGGCAGGTCTGCGCCGGTCGTGCGGTGCCCGTCGAAGGTGTAGCCGTCGTCGGCTGAGTGCTCGGAGCCGGCACGCGCGCCGATGAAGGGCCGTTCGACCTCAGCGCGCACCTCGGCACTCACCGCAGCCAGAGCCTGCTCGTGAAGTTCGCCAAGGCCGGGATGCTCACCATTCGCTGCGAGCAGGTAGGGCGCTTGGGTGAACATGGTGTCGCGCAGGTTCATGATGAGCAGTTTTGGCGACAGCGGCTTGCCGGTATTCCAGGCCGGGCACTGCGACTGGCACCGCCCGCACTCGGTGCACGCCATGAAGTCGACGTAGTTCTTCCAGGTGAAGTCGCCGACATGGCCCTTGCCGAAGGTGGCGTCGTCCGGCGGATCCTCGAAGTTGACCGGCTCGCCCTTGTAGATGATCGGTAGCAGCGGGCCGAGGGCATTTGGACGTCGCGAGGTGTAGACGTTGATGGGAGCAGCGCCGATGTGCAGGTGCTTTGAGTGCAGGACGATGAGCAGGAAGACGACGACGACGCCGATCTGCAGCCAAATGCCGATCGTTTCGAGCCACTCGTTCGCACCCTCGCCCAGTGGTGCGAGGAGTGACGCCGTCCACTCCGAGGCGAACGCACCGGACTTGAAGGGGAACACACCGGTGTTGATCTGGGCACCGCGGTAAAGGAAGAGGGTCCAGACGACATTGAAGATCATGAACAGGATGAGCCAGGCGCCCTTCGTGTGACTGCCGAAGAAGCGGGAGTCACGCCCGTGGGTGGCGGGGTTGTTCGTGAGGCGCAGGACCGCGAAGATGACGATGCCGACTAAGACAAGGACGCCGAACAGATCCTCGAGGAACCCGACGATCGGCCACGTGCCGATGACCGGCACGGCGAAGTCGGCAACGAACAGGGCGCCGTAGGCCTCGAGGATGGTGAGGCCGAGAACGAGGAAGCCCCAGAAAGCGAACACGTGCGCGAGGCCCGGAATCGTCCACTTGAGGAGTTTCTTCTGCCCGAGCACCTCGATGGCCTCGGCCTGGACTCGCTTAGGCGCGTCCTTGGTTCGTCCGACGGCGGGCTGGCCGGCGCGAGCGAGGGAGAACAGGAACCACCCCCGCTTGCCAGCCAGGGCCAAGATGACGACCGTGATCAGGACTCCGACGACTGCGCGCAGCAGCATGTGTGACTCCACGCGCGTGAGCGTATCGCTCCCCGGCTAAGTGGGCGAGGGGACCGCTATCACGACAAGGTCAGGAATGATGTCGAAGTCCGTGGCATTCGCGGTGTAAACCGGTAAATCGTTGGCGCCAGCGATCGCGGCGATGAGGGTGTCGAAGGCTCGGGCGCGCACCGTGCGGCCAGATGCCCGAAGCGTGGCCGCAATCTGGGCGTTCCGTCTGGCTGCGTCGGCGCTGAATGGCAGGGCCGTGAAGTCGGCTTCGGCCTGCTGCAGGACCATCTGCCGGGCCATGCGCCCCTCGAGGGTGGTGGCCACGAGGGGACCGACCGATAGCTCGGCGAGCGTGATCGTCGAAATGAAACTCTCGTCGGGGAGCAATGTTGGATCCAAGCCTCGTGCCAGAGCGATGACGACGCTGGTGTCGAGCAGGCCGGCCGTCGTCATAGCCAAGGATGGACGCTCGAGTCGAGATCGGTCCGCAGTTCGTCAAAATTCAGTCCGGGAATTGGACGCCACCGAGCAAGAACGCTCCGCGCGGTGCCGCGGTCACGAATTGGGAGGATCTGGGCGACTGGTCGGCCAGATCGGGTGATGACGACGTCCTGGCCACCAAGGACCCGATCGATCACCTCGCCGCCGTGGTTGCGCAGGTCGCGAATGCTCACGTCTGTCATGCGAGAAAAAGTATCACCCGTGATACAGGGAGACACCGTCACGAACTCAGAAGTTTTTTTGGCATGGATTGGGAATGCGTCGCCGACACGCTGGGTTATCACCTATGAGTCACTTCGACTCAAGTGATCTGAGTTTTAATTTGCATAGATCCCTGAACCGGCGCACACTCAAACCTATAAACGAACCAGCGTCCATCTGGGCGTCACACCAAACGAAGGAGCATCACCACCATGGCCCGAGCAGTGGGTATTGATCTGGGCACGACCAACTCGGTCGTCTCGGTCCTCGAGGGCGGCGAACCCGTCGTCATCACGAATGCGGAAGGCGCCCGGACCACCCCCTCGGTCGTCGCCTTCGCAAAGAACGGCGAGGTGCTCGTTGGCGAGGTCGCCAAGCGCCAGGCCGTCACCAACGTCGATCGCACCGTCCGTTCGGTGAAGCGTCACATGGGCACGAGCTGGACCGTCGACATCGACGGCAAGGCCTATACGCCGCAGGAGATCAGCGCCCGCACGCTCGGCAAACTCAAGCGCGACGCTGAGGCCTACCTCGGCGAACCTGTGAGCGACGCCGTCATTACCGTCCCGGCCTACTTCTCCGATGCCGAGCGTCAGGCGACCAAGGAAGCCGGCGAGATCGCCGGCCTCAACGTCCTGCGCATCATCAATGAGCCGACGGCGGCAGCGCTCGCATACGGTCTCGACAAGGGCGACATCGAGCACACCATCCTCGTCTTCGACCTCGGTGGTGGCACGTTCGACGTGTCACTCCTTGAGATTGGCGATGGTGTCGTCGAGGTCAAGGCAACGAGCGGCGACAACCACCTCGGTGGCGACGATTGGGACAACAAGGTTGTCGACTGGCTCGTCACCGGCTTCAAGAATGCGCACGGCGTCGACCTGTCGAAGGACAAGATGGCTATGCAGCGTCTGCGTGAGGCCGCTGAGAAGGCGAAGATCGAACTGTCGTCGTCGATGCAGACCTCGATCAACCTTCCTTACATCACGGCGAGTGCTGATGGTCCCCTCCACCTCGAGGAGAGCCTGAGCCGTGCGCAGTTCGAGTCGATGACCCGCGACCTCCTCGACCGAACCAAGGCCCCGTTCCAAGCGGTGCTCAAGGACGCCGGCATCGCGCTCGACAAGATTGACCAGGTCGTGCTCGTCGGTGGCTCCACCCGCATGCCTGCGGTGGCTGAACTCGTAAAGGCAGAGACTGGTAAGGATCCCAACAAGGGCGTCAACCCCGACGAGGTCGTCGCGATCGGCGCAGCACTTCAGGCCGGCGTCCTCAAGGGCGAGGTCAAGGATGTGCTTCTCCTCGACGTCACGCCCCTTTCTCTCGGCATCGAGACCAAGGGCGGCGTCATGACGAAGCTCATCGAGCGCAACACGACGATCCCGACCAAGCGGTCCGAGATCTTCACGACGGCTGACGACAATCAGCCCTCTGTGCTCATTCAGGTCTATCAGGGCGAGCGCGAGATGGCCTCGTACAACAAGAGGCTCGGTACCTTCGAGCTCACCGGGCTGCCGCCCGCACCCCGCGGCATTCCGCAGGTCGAGGTCACGTTCGACATCGATGCCAATGGCATCGTGCACGTCTCAGCGAAGGACCTTGCAACGAGCAAGGAGCAGTCGATGACCATCTCCGGTGGCTCAGCCCTGAGCAAGGACGAGATCGATCGCATGATGCGCGAAGCAGAGGCGCACGCAGATGAGGACAAGCAGCGCCGCGATGAGGTCGAGGTGCGCAACACCGCGGAGTCACTCGTCTATCAGACCGAGAAGTTCCTCGCCGATAACGCCGACAAGGTCCCGGCCGATGCGAAGAGCAACGTCGATGGTCCGCTGGACGAGCTCAAGAAGGCGATCGAGGAGAACGACATTCCCGCAATGCGCTCGGCCACCGACAAGGTGGCCCAGGCAAGCCAGTCCCTCGGGGCGGCGATGTATGCGCAGGCGCAGGAATCCGGTTCTGCTGACTCCGGGTTCGGCGGCGAGGCCGATAGTGCCGACGAGGACATCGTCGATGCCGAGATCGTCGACGAGGGTGGCGATGATGCCAATGCCTCCAAGGACGAGAAGTGACTGAACCGCAAGGTTCCCAGGAGCGTCAGCCGGTAACCCCGGCTGACGCTCCCGGAATCGACGAGATGCTGGATCAAGCGATCGCTTCAGTAATCGCAGAGGAAGGGTTGGCCGCGGCGGCCGTCGAGGGCGACGTCTCACAGGCTCAACTCGCGCTCGCCGAGCTCACCAATGACCTGCAGCGAGTGCAAGCCGAGTACGCCAACTACCGGCGTCGGGTTGATCGCGATCGAGAACTGATTCGCGAGAACGCGGTTGGCGGAGTTCTCACCCAACTCCTGTCGCTACTTGATGACGTTGACCGGGCACGCCAGCACGGCGAGCTCGAGGGCGCCTTCAAAACCGTAGGCGAATCCCTTGAGGCCACGTTGACGAAGATGGGCCTTGAGCCATTTGGCGCAACGGACGAGGCGTTCGACCCCATGGTCCACGAGGCCCTCACCACAGAGGCGCGCGATGACATTACCGAGCCGACCGTCATCTCCGTCTACCAGTCGGGCTATCGCTTTGCTGGCCGAGTGCTCCGACCCGCGCGCGTCGCGGTTGCCGGCACTGACTGACCCGGGGGCGTATCGAACGTGAACAAGGACTGGCTCGAAAAGGACTTCTACGCGATTCTCGGGGTGAACAAGAGCGCGACCGCAGAGTCGATCAAGAAGGAGTACCGGGCCCTCGCCCGCAAACTGCACCCGGACAAGAACCCGGGTGACGCCAAGGCGGAGGAACGGTTCAAGCAGGTGTCGGAGGCGTATGACGTGCTCTCCGACCCAGCAAAGCGCAGCGAGTATGACGAGGCGCGGGCAATGTTCGCCTCGGGTGCCTACGGGCCGCAGGGGTTCGGTGGAGGTGGCGGGCGCCAAACCGCCGCAAACGTCAACATGGAGGATCTCTTCGGTGCGGATGCCGGAGGGTTCGGCGATTTCCTCGGCGGAATCTTCAACAGGGGCAGGGGTGGTCGCGCCCCCGCGCCGCGGCGCGGCCAAGACATCGAGAGCGAGCTCACCATCTCGTTCGACGATGCACTCGACGGTGTCACCGTGCCCCTACGCCTCAGTAGCGAGGCGGCATGCGGTAGTTGCCACGGAACTGGCGCGCAGGCAGGAACCGTGCCGCAAATGTGTTCCGCGTGCCAGGGCTCTGGGCAGGTCGCCCGGCACGCGGGCGGGTTCGCCTTCCCCGAGACCTGCAGCACGTGCAGGGGCCGCGGGCTCATCGTCGATGATCCGTGCACCGTCTGCCGCGGCTCAGGCCGGGGCATGAGCACGCGCACAGTTCAGGCCCGGATACCCGCAGGCGTCCGCGACGGCGCCCGCATCAAGCTCAGGGCAAAGGGCACGCCCGGCGAGCGGGGTGGGCCTGCCGGCGACCTATTCGTCCTCGTGCACGTCACCAGTCATCCGGTATTTACCC
Source organism: Candidatus Nanopelagicales bacterium (assembly GCA_040398845.1). Lineage (GTDB taxonomy): Bacteria > Actinomycetota > Actinomycetes > S36-B12 > S36-B12 > WLND01. The sequence continues at coordinate 63,438 of JBBATH010000007.1, forward strand.
GCAAGGGCGACTCCATCGCCATCACGGTTCCGGTGACCTTCACGGAGGCAGCCCTCGGCGGCGAGGTCGTCGTCCCAACCCCTCGTGGTGGCAATGTCACCCTGAAGATTCCCGGAGGAACGACGGGCGGGCGCACCTTCCGGATCCGAGGAAAGGGGATCGTGAAGAAGGACGGAACCTTCGGCGATCTGCTGGCGACGGTCGATATCGCCGTTCCGCAGGACCTCAGCGGAGAGGCGAGGGAGGCCCTCGCCGCTTACGGCCTCGCGACAGCAGATCACGATCCGCGCAAGGAACTGCGCGCACTTGCTGGGGCATCGGGTGGAGACGCAGGAGGGTTCGTGTGATGAGCGAGCGCCCGGCTTTCAACGTCGCGCCCCATACTCCGGTGTACGCGATATCGATCGCCGCCCAACTCGCCGGTCTCCACCCACAAACCCTGCGCCAGTACGACCGGCTCGGTCTCGTCTCGCCAACGCGAGTCGGGGGTAGGAACCGTCTCTACTCGGCCGATGACATCAGCCGACTGCGCGAGATTGCCGAACTATCTGCTGAGGGCCTGTCCCTCGAGGGCATCCGGCGGGTGCTCGAACTTGAGGGCGAGGTGAAGCGGCTGCGCGGCAGACTCGCCGAATACCACCGAGAGAAGGCATCGACAGCGCTCGTCGTCTGGCGACCCAAACGCACCCGATAGGTGCCGGCAAGACCACCGAAATCACGTGAAGGACATCGAACGAGTTGGGCAGGGGAGACATGGACATCCAATTCACGACGAAGAGTCAAGACGCCCTCGGCGCCGCAGTGCGAATGGCAGGGGCGAAGGGCAACCCACAGGTCGAACCACTGCATGTGCTCGACTCGTTCCTGCAGCAGGGCGAGGGGATCGCATCGGCGCTCCTCGTGAGCGTGGGAGCCGACGTGGCGGCACTGAATGGTGCGGTGAGGCGCGCGATCGAGGCTTTGCCGTCCGCGAGTGGCTCATCCGTCGCATCACCCCAACTGAGCAGCGCGACCTACAAGGTCATCAACGCCGCGCAGGAACTCGCAACCGAGCGCGGCGACGCATACGTGAGCACTGAGCACCTCCTCATTGCTCTGGCGCAAAGCGGCGGGCCGGGCGTAGCCGACCGGTTGGCTGGACAGGGGGCAACCCCAAACGCGCTCCTTGAAGCACTCCAGCAAGTGAAGGGATCGGCACGCGTGACCACCGCGAATCCAGAGCAGACATTCCAGGCACTCGAAAAGTACGGCATCGACCTCACGGCGCGAGCACGCGCGGGCAAGATCGATCCAGTCATCGGCCGTGATGAAGAGGTTCGTCGGACGATTCAGGTACTCTCCCGTCGCACAAAGAACAACCCCGTTCTCATCGGTGAGCCCGGCGTCGGCAAGACCGCGGTCGTCGAGGGTCTCGCGAGAAGAATCGTCGAGGGCGACGTCCCGACAAGTCTCATAGGCAAGTCCCTCATCTCACTTGACCTCGCCGCGATGGTCGCCGGCGCCAAGTACCGCGGGGAGTTCGAGGAGCGGCTGAAGGCAGTGCTCGATGAGATCAAGGAGTCTGACGGCCAAATCGTTACGTTCATTGATGAGCTCCACACGGTTGTGGGTGCGGGGGCCGGTGGCGAGGGCGCCATGGACGCCGGAAACATGCTCAAGCCGATGCTCGCCCGCGGCGAGCTGCGGATGATCGGGGCCACGACCCTCGACGAGTACCGAAAGTACATCGAGAAGGACGCCGCGCTCGAGCGCAGGTTCCAGCAGGTCTTCGTGAGCCAGCCCTCGGTCGAGGACACGATCGCGATTCTGCGCGGCATCAAGGAGAAGTACGAGGCGCACCACAAGGTGGTGATCTCGGACGCCGCCCTTGTCGCTGCAGCGACCCTCTCGGACCGCTACATCACGGCGCGCTTCCTCCCTGACAAGGCGATCGACCTCATGGACGAGTCGGCGAGCCGCCTTCGCATGGAGATTGACTCATCACCAGTCGAGATCGATGTCCTGCAGCGCCAGGTCGACCGCCTCCGGATGGAAGAGCTCGCCGTTGCCAAGGAGACCGACGAGGCCTCGAAGGAACGACTGCAGAAGTTGCGTGACGAAATCGCTGACAAGGACGAGGAGCTACGTGGCCTGCGGGCCAGGTGGGATGCCGAGAAATCCGGGCTCGACCGGGTCGGTGAGATCAAGGTGCTCATCGACGACCTCCGTGCGACCGCCGACCGCGCTCAACGTGAGGGCGACTTCGAGCAGGCGTCACGTATTCTTTACGCCGAAATTCCCACCTTCGAGGAGGAACTGGCCCGCGTTTCCGCAGAAGCGAATGCGAGGAGCACGATGGTCAAGGAGGAGGTCACGGCCGACGACATAGCCCAGGTGGTGGCGAGCTGGACGGGTATCCCGGCTGGCCGGCTCCTCGAGGGTGAGACCCAAAAGCTGCTCCGCATGGAGGAGGAGCTCGGGCGCCGGGTGGTGGGACAGTCAGAGGCCGTACGCGAGGTGAGCGATGCGGTGCGCCGGGCACGCGCTGGTATCTCGGACCCGAATCGTCCGACCGGATCCTTCCTGTTCCTTGGTCCAACTGGCGTCGGCAAGACCGAGCTCGCGAAGGCGCTCGCCGAGTTCCTCTTCGACGACGAGCGCGCCATGGTGCGCATCGACATGAGCGAATACTCCGAGAAGCACTCAGTCGCGCGGCTCGTCGGCGCTCCGCCCGGGTATGTCGGCTACGAGGAGGGCGGGCAGCTCACGGAGGCGGTGCGCCGCAGGCCGTACTCGGTAATCCTTCTTGACGAGGTCGAAAAGGCCCATCATGAGGTATTCGACATCCTCCTGCAGGTGCTCGACGACGGCCGACTCACCGACGGTCAGGGGCGCACGGTCGACTTTCGCAACGTCATCCTCATTCTCACCTCCAACATGGGGTCGCAGTACCTCGTCGACCTCACGGCCTCCTTCGAGGAGCGCAAGGAGCAGGTGCTCGCGGTCGTTCGGCAGCACTTTCGGCCGGAGTTCCTCAATCGCCTCGATGCGATGGTGACCTTCGAGCCGCTCGACCGTGCTGAGCTGGCCAAGGTTGCCGCGATCCAACTCGAGCAACTTCAGGGCCGCCTCGCCGACCGCCGGATCACGCTCGCTGTGACAGATGGCGCAACCAAGTGGCTTGTCGAGCGTGGGTTTGACCCGATCTACGGAGCCCGACCGCTGCGGCGACTCATTCAGACGGCTGTGGGTGACTCGCTGGCGAAGGGGATCCTTTCGGGAGAGATCCGCGAAGGTCAGACGGTTACGGTCGAGGCCCCTGCGGGCGCCGCCGAACTCACCGTGACCTCGTCGCAGCGTGGATAACGTCGACTGGCAGATTGTCGACGAGTTGCAGGTCGATGCCAGGCTGTCGTTCAGCGAACTCTCGCGTCGGGTCCATCTATCGACCCCGGCCGTGGCAGAGCGGGTCCGGCGCCTTGAGCGGTCGGGCCTCATCCGGGGCTACCGCGCAGACATCGATCCGGTTGCTGCCGGCTGGGCGGTTCATGCGTTCGTCCGTCTGTCGTGTTACGGCCCGACCTGCATCCTGCGCGATCCGACAGTTGTCGAATGGCCGGAGATTCTGGAGCTTCACCGGGTGACGGGCGACGATTGCTCACTCATTCGCGTGGTCGCCCAGTCGATGCAGGATTTTGAGCAACTCATCGACCGATTGTCGAAGTACGGGACTCCCTCGAGCACGCTCGTGCTCTCATCGCCCCTGTCTCGGAGCCCGGTACGGCCGCCCGAATTGCAGGCCGACCCACGTCAGCGAGGAAATCCCGCCTGAAGCCGGGTGATCGCCTCGGAGAGAACCTCGGGCTTCTTGCAGAACGCCCAGCGCACATACGGGCCGCCGATGGCCGGGTCGTCGCACAGGCCCTGATGGGGAATGGCAACAACTCGGGCGCGCGTCGGGATGTCGCGGCAGAAGGCGAGGCCGTCCGGGTACCCGAGGGGCCGCACATCGGTGGTGATGAAGTAGGTGCCCTCGGTGTCGAGGACGCGTAGACCGATGGACCGCAATCCGGCGGCGAGAAGATCGCGCTGCTCGGTCAACTCCTGTCGGAATCGCGCAAAGTGCTCGTCAGGCAGCCCGAGTCCGAGGGCCATTGCCCATTGGAACGGGCCGCCAGACACGAAGGACAGATGCTGCCGCACGACGCGAACGGCCCCGATGAGGTCGGCTGGCCCGGTGGCCCACCCGACCTTCCAGCCGGTGAAGGAGAAGGACTTGCCGCCCGACCCGACAGTGATGGTTCGCTCGAACATGCCGGGCAGGGTGGAGATAGGAATATGGCGGTGGTTGTCGAACCACAGTTGCTCGTAGGCCTCATCGGCGAGGACGAGGCAGTCATGCTCGATGGCGATGGCTGCGATGGCGGTGAGTTCCTCCTGGGTGAAGACGACGCCGGTTGGATTGTGCGGGCTATTAAGGAGGATGAGCCGGGTGCGCGGGCTCATCGCCGCACGGAGGGCATCGATGTCGGGGCGGAGATCAGGCCCCGCCATCGGCACCGAGACTCGCACCCCCCGCGCCATCGAGATGGCCGCGGTGTAAATGTCGAACCACGGCTCGAACACGACAACTTCATCCCCGTCATCGACGAGGGCCATGATCGCCGAAACGATCGCCTCGGACGCCCCGGTGGTGACGACCACATCGGTGAGCGGGTCCAGAGTGATGCCGTACAGCCGATGTTGATGTGACGCGATTGCCTCACGCAGGGGCATGATGCCATTGGCCGGTGGGTACTGATTGCCTCGTCCGTCCAGGATCGCTGCGATGGCCTCATCCTTGAGCACCGCAGGCCCGTCGACGTCCGGAAACCCCTGCCCGAGATTGATCGCTCCCACCTCGTGGGAGAGCTTCGACATCTCGGCAAAGATTGACGTGGCGTGCTCGGCCATCCGCGGGACGAGTGGGGGCTCTCTGCGATTCATGCCAGAACGGTAGCCGCACGCGATAATCAGTGCATGGATCCAGTGGGCGCCGACACGGAGGAATTACCTGACGCTGGTGCCCTGATCGCGACGGTCATCGCTCCCAACGCCGAGCGGGTGGACCAGGAGGGCGTCCAACGCTCCGCTATTGATGCACTGGCCACGGCTGGGCTTTTCGGAAGCCCCCTGGCGCCGGCGCTCCAGCGCGAACTCACCGAACTGCTCGCCGCCGCTGATGCATCAACCTGGTTCTGCTGGGTTCAACACCAGACGCCCCTTCGAACGCTCGCCCTCGCCTCGCCGTCTGACGCCACTCCGGGTGTCGACAACCTGCAGGACCGCCTCCTCGCCTGCATGCAGGCGGGCAGGCTCCTGTCGGCAGTTGCCTTCGCCCACCTGCGTCGGGGTGGGCCCCCGAATCCGGTGGCGACCCGTACTGCTGACGGCTGGTTACTCAACGGCACCCTTGACTGGGTGACCTCCTGGGACATCGCGGATGTCGTGATGATCTTGGCTCGGACCGATCATGCCAATGCGCCGTCAGTCATCAGTTGCTTCCTGCCGGCAGGTCGGGCGGATGCGCCAACCCCGGGACTCGAGGTCGGCGAGCCCCTATCCCTCCTTGCAATGGGCGGAACCCATACGAGGCCGCTCGCCTTGCGTGACGTGTTCGTTCCGGAGGCGTCGGTGGCCGCGGTCGACGCTCTGGGTGACTGGCTCGCAGCTGACTCGGTGAAGACTGTCGATGCGAGCCCGGCGGCCTTCGGGGTAACGCGAGGCGCGCTGCGCGAACTGAACGAACTCGCGCTGGCTCGCGGTGATGCCGACATCAAGCAAGCGGTTGAGCGGCTCGTCCTGCAGTGCCGGGAGATCAGGCGGGCCGCCTACTCGCTGGCAGACCGTCCGTCTCAGTCGAATAGCGCGGAGCGTCTCGAACTACGGGCGGCATCACTTGACCTTGTGGTCCGGGCTACGACCGCAGTGGTCATCGCACGTGCAGGGGCTGGGGTGATGGCCGGAACCTCGGCTGAACGCCGTGTACGCGAGGCAATGTTCCTCCAGATTCAGGCGCAAACAGGCGACTCCCGCAGGGCTGGGCTCAGGTGGATCTCGGACGACAGGGTGATGTGCGAACCAGCTATCCGCCAGGAGGTGCCGGATGGGTGACAATGAACTGCTCTCCGCCACCGCCGCGAAGTCCCTTCTGATTTGGTAGCACCACCCTGAATCGCACTGTTCCCTCCGCCTCGTCTCCGCCAAACACCACGTTGTACGGGTAGCGCTTCGGGCAATCCGGGTTGCGCTTGGCCAGCGTGGTTGAAACGGTCCGCCAGGATCCCTTGATGAGCTTCTGCAGCGACACCTTCGGTGCTTCCCAGCACCTGTCGTAGCTCCACGATGTGCCGAGCACACACTCGGCGGTCTCTTGGCCGGACACCCTCGTGCAGGTTCGCACAGAAGCAGGGGAATGAATGGCTGCCGGTTCACCCCCAGCAGCGAGCGCCCGGTCTATGAGGCTCACATGCCGCGACGCGACAGCGCCGACCTCCCAAGCAGCATCCTCCGGATCGTCGCAGGGAGCGCCACCACCCCCGGAAAGCGGTCCGATATACAGCAATTCAGCACCCATCTGGATCATCCATGGGCCGCCGCTATCGCCCTGGCACGTGCCTCGCTTGCCGTCGCCGGCGGTTTCGAAGGTCCCGACCCCACCTGATTCCGCTTCGGTGTCGAGCCGTTGCGTCACGCCGATCGGCACATCACTCACCGTGGAATTCTCATTTCCGGAAGGCCCGGTGAGTCCATAGCCGACGTAACTGATGAGCGCGCCGGACTTCGTCAGGGCCACGACCTCATCCTGTGTGGCCATGCGGGTGAGGATCGGCACTCCGAGTGGGGCGCTCAGTATGAGAAAGGCGATGTCATCCTCGGTCTCCCGCCACTGCGGATCAACGATTATCGCCGTCACCGTGATGGGCGAAGGCCCAGCATTTCGATCGGCTGCCGGTGGATAGACGATGAGGTCGGACGGAGCGGAAACCAGCGCATGATCGTCCTCATCGGTGATGCAATGGGCTGCCGTGATGAGGATCCGCGGCTTCCAGAGCCCGGCCGTGCAGTAGCCATCCGACGTTTCGATGGCGACGGACGCGGCGGCGTAGGGGGGCGAAGCCACTCCATTGATAACGCGGGGCGTGATCGCCGATGAATGTGCGGACGGTGCAAGGAGGATGACGATGACCAACGCTGACAGCAGTCCTGCCGTGACGCGCCGGTGCGTCGAACCGGGGGATCGAGTCATCGAGTGAGGTCCTCTCTGAACAACTGTCGCATCTTGAGTCGTGTAAACCGACCAGCAAAGGCTACCCGCTCGAACGGCGAAGACCCGGGACCCGGCATTGCAGAACCGGGATCCTGCTCGCAGCCAGTGCCGTGAGCAGGATCCCGGTTGGTGGGAGCGCTGGTAGGGACGAGGGCCTGCTGTCTGGCGCGGGGAGGTGTTGCTCCGGCATTCCCTTGCCCTGACGACCGTCGCGGTCACCATCGTGCATGCCCTCCGGACCGCCTCGTCGCCATCATGTTCGGGTTCAGTGAAGAACTCCTAGACTGCGCGCATGTCAAAGGAAACCGCAGTGCAGCCGCCCGTTCGTGGAAGGGCCGCGTTTGGCGCGACCGCGATCCTCGCTGCGTTCGGCATGGTGCTCAACCTCGTGCTCACCGTGCTCGGCACCTACCCATCGACCCAGACCGTCCCGACGCTCCTCGGGTTTAACGAATCAGGCTTGGCTGGCATGCCCGGAAGGGTCTTTGACTTCCTCAGCTACTTCACCGTCCTGAGCAACATCCTCGTTGCCGTAGTGATGGCCATGCTCTGGCGCGACCCGCAGCGCAATGGCGTGGTGTTCCGGGTCCTCCGAATGGACGCCCTCCTCATGATCACCGTGACAGGGCTCATCTACTGGGGGGTGCTCGCCGGCGGCGTAGAACTCCAAGGCCTTGAACATGTCACGAACACCATCGAGCACACCCTCGTTCCCATCGCTGCAATCCTGGTATTCCTTTTCTTCGGACCGCGGGGCAAGTTCCGGGTGTCCACCGTCTTTGCGGCGCTCATCCTCCCCATCTCCTGGGCGCTCGTGACCCTCGTTCGGGGGGCCGTTATCACCGCCTACCCGTACGGCTTCATTGACGTCGCGCGTTACAGCTATGGATCCGTCCTCATGAGCATCGCTGGCGTTGCGATCTTCGGAGTCATCATCGGGTTCGCGTTCCTCGGAATTGACCGTCTCCTCAGTCGATTTCAAGACCCAGCGGGTCACCCTGGGGGTTGAGGAGTGCCTGAACACTGCGTGCCGGGTAGCGACGATGACCGCCGGGGGTGCGCACAGTCGTGAGCCTGCCGGCCATGGCCCAGCGGGTCACGGTCTTTGGATCAACACGAAACAGGGCTGCCACCTCTGAGGGGGTGAGCAGATGATCAGGCTCCGGACCACGTGCTGTCACCGATCCTCCAACCTTGCCCACGCGCTCATGCGCGTGCTGCTCGTATTGTTGCTCCGTCAAGCGCCGGGGGCAACAAAATGCTTGGTAATAGTGTGACTATCGCACGCGGCGCCGCCTGAAGCCGCGTTATGGCTGGCAATCCCAGTGATGGGAAGGGATGTGACGAGGATGAGCCAAGAGTTGACGACCGTACTTCAGGGCCCGTGGTCGGGGTTTGAAGGTCATGAACAAGTCGTCACCGCACAGGATGCCCCGAGTGGGCTCCTCGTCGTCATCGCGATCCACTCCACCGTCTTGGGCCCGGCTCTCGGCGGAACTAGAATTTCAGCCTACGACGGCAATGACTCGCCCGGCTGGGCCGCCCAGCAGGACGCTCTGCGCCTCTCGCGTGCGATGACCTACAAGAACGCCCTGGCCGGGCTCGACCATGGAGGCGGCAAAGCGGTCATCCTCGGGGACCCGCACTCGAAGTCGATTGACCTCCTTCACGCCTACGGGCGCGTTGTCGAGTCGCTCGGCGGCAGATACGTCACGGCGGGAGACCTTGGCATCACCGTGGCCGACATGGATGCCATCGGCGAGACCTGCCGCTGGGCGACTGGCCGCTCCCCAGAGCGGGGCGGGGTCGGCGACAGTGGCATCCTCACCGCCGTTGGCGTCTGGCAGGGCATGCGGGCGAGCGCTCACCACCGCTGGGGCAGCGCAGATCTGGCCGGGCGTCACGTTGGCGTTGTTGGGGCTGGGAAAGTTGGCGGGCGCCTCATTGGCCATCTCATCGGCGAGGGGGCACGGGTAAGTGTCGTTGAGCCGTCGAAGGCGGCGCTCGACGCGCTCATGGCCGACTGTCCGGGCGTGCTGGTCGTCGATTCGCTTGATGAACTCATCTCCGGAGATCTCGACATCCTCTCGCCCAATGCCACCGGTGCAATGCTTACAAGCAGTCTCGCCTCTCGACTGCGGGTCGAGATCATCTGCGGGGGAGCCAATAACCAACTTGCCACCCCCGAGATTGCCGATGAATTGGCGGCAACGGGCATCCTGTACGCACCGGACTTCATGGTGAACTGCGGCGGTGTCATCCAGGTCGCGGAGGAACTCGCCGGCTGCGATCTCACGCGCGCCAAGGAGCGCGTTGATCGCGTGTACGACACGACTGAACGGGTGCTCCGTCGAGCGGCAGTCGAGGGCATCACGCCCCTTCGTGCGGCTGAGGCCGTGGCGGAGGACCGAATCCGCGCTGCGGTCACGTAAAGTCCCGGCGATGGGTAGCGTGATCCCTGCCATGGACCATGAGGACATCGTCCGACTTGTCGGCCCCCAGTCGTTCGAGCGCGGCCTGCGCTATGCCAAGGCGGGCCACGTCCAGGAATTCCGCTGGTTCGGCGCGGGCACGCAACTCTTCGGCACCGTTATCGGGAATCGGTCAACCCCCTACACCGTCACCGTGTCCTTTACTGCTGCTGGCAAGGCGAAAAGCCAACTTGTGTCGGGAACCTGCACCTGCCCGATGGCCTGGAATTGCAAGCATGTCGCAGCACTCCTCATCGTGAGCCAGCGCGAAAGCCGTCAGCCCAGCGGAGCCGCCGCCGCAACCACCCCGTGGCGCCGCGCCCTCGCGCCGCTGGCGCAGCCGGCTCGCAACGCCCGGGAGTACGGCCCCCTCGGCATGCAGTTCTCCCTCCTCACCCCCGTGCGTGAGACCCGGTATTCCCCGCCAACGGCCAGTTCGGCTCAGCGGCTGGGGATTCGGCCGGTGACCATGGGAAAGCAGGACAGGTGGGTACGAGGCCAACTCTCGTGGAGCAGCCTCGCTTATTCGCGTGGTGAGTACGAGCCCGAGCACCTGCGCATCCTCACCTCGCTCATCGCCTTGAGCGCCGCCCGAGGCCAGTACGTTCGATACGACTCCCAGTGGCTACACCTAGATTCCTTTGCCAGCCGCTCACTCTGGGAGGTTCTCGCCGAGGCACAGTCCTGCGGCATGGGGCTTATCTACGACGGCAAGCGCCAGCAACTCGTCACCGTTGAGACGAGTCCGGCGACGCTCGACCTCGACATCAGCACGACTGCCGATGGCCTCGTCATCGCCCCTGTGCTCACCGTGGCCGGCGAACGAATCGGCGAAGGCCAGTTCGGGTTCACCGGCGATCCGGTCCACGGGGTATTCGCGTGGGAGGACCCTGGCACTGGTCCGCAGGATGTCCGACTCGTGTTGGCCCCGCTCCCCCGTGGTGTGAGTCCCGAGGTACGCGAATTCGCATTTTCCCATCAGGTGATCCTCGTCCCTGCCGTAGACGAGGAGGCCTTCGTCATCGAGTTCCTCCCACAGATCTCACGCTCCACCTCGCTCACCAGCAGTGATGGTTCCTTTGAATTCCCGCAGAACCCGACCCCTCATCTGGTGCTCACGGTCACCCACCACGAGGGCGCGACTGCCGCGCTGGAGTGGGGGTGGGAGTACTGCACCACCGGCAGCGTCCCGCCCCTCGACGGGCCGGCACTTGGCACGGAGCGCCCACTCTCGGTATCTCCGGGCGGCGCCTATCGCGATCTGCCCCGAGAGGCCGAGATCCTCGGATCCGTTGAGCCCTTCCTCGCCCGTTTTCCCGGGCTCACGTATGAGGCGATGGGACGGCGCAGGCTGGGCGCGGGTGCGAGCCTCACCGGAGGATCGGCCGTCGACTTCATCGTCACCGGGATCCCGGAATTGGAGGCACTGGACTGGGTAACAGTGCGGACCCAGGGCACCAGCCCCGATTATCGACGTGCGACCGCAGCACCGAGCATCTCGTTGTCAGCGCTCGAGCGGCCAGATGATCGCGACTGGTTTGACCTGTCGGTGACGGTCACGATCGATAACGAGGCGGTCCCCTTCGACGGCCTATTTCGGGCACTCGTCCTCGGCGAGGAGATCCTCGTCCTGCCTTCCGGCACCTACTTCGCCCTCGACCGCCCAGAACTCCAACGACTCCGTCATCTCATCGAGGAGGCGCGCGGGTTGCAGGATGCTTCCTCGAAGGGTCTTGGGCTCAGTAGGTTCCAGACGGACCTTTGGGACGAGCTCGAGGACCTCGGGGTCGTCGACGAGCAGACTGCAGCCTGGCGCGAGGTCGTGGCTGGTCTCGCGGACGGCGCCGAGGTTACCGTCCAGACCCTGCCGGCCGGAATCAACGCGACCCTGCGGAGCTATCAGCAGTCAGGATTCGACTGGCTGTCGTTCCTCCATGATCACCAGCTCGGCGGCATCCTCGCTGATGACATGGGGCTGGGAAAGACGCTCCAGGCGATCGCCTTCATCTCTCGAGCCCGTGAGGCGGGGAGCAGACCATTCCTCGTCGTTGCACCCACGAGTGTGGTGTCGAACTGGGCCACCGAGTGCGCACGGTTCGCGCCGGGGCTCTCGGTCGTCACTATCAATGAGACCTCGAGGAAGCGAACCTCGAGCTTGGTGGCGGCCGCAGGCTCGGCTGACATCGTCATCACCTCGTACACCCTGTTTCGCCTCGACTTCGATGAGGTTGACGCTATCGACTGGGCTGGCCTGTTCCTCGACGAGGCGCAGTTCGTGAAGAATCATCGATCCGCCGCGCATCAGTGCGCCCGGCGGCTTCGAGCTCCGTTCAAGGTCGCGATCACTGGAACTCCGCTGGAGAACAACCTCATGGAGCTGTGGTCGCTGCTGTCGATCACCGCACCCGGCCTGTTTTCGAGCCCGACACGATTCGGCGAGTACTACCAAAAGCCGATCGAGCGTGAGGGTAATGACGAGCGACTTGCCCAATTGCGCCGCCGCATTCGGCCATTCATGCTTCGCCGGACCAAGGAGCAGGTGGCAGCCGACCTCCCCGCGAAGCAAGAGCAGGTCCTCGAACTCGAACTCCACCCCAAGCACCGAAAGATCTACGACACCTACCTGCAGCGCGAGCGCAAGAAGGTGCTGAAGCTCATCGACGACATGAATGCCAACCGGTTCGAAATCTTCCGTTCCCTCACGATGCTGCGCCAATTGAGCCTCGATGCCAGTCTCTACGACGACCGCTACGCCCACATCCCGTCAACGAAACTCGATGCCCTCACCGAACTTCTGGCCGACATTGTCGCGGAGGGTCACCGAACCCTGATCTTCAGCCAGTTCACGACCTACCTCAAGAAGGCGCGCAGCCGACTCGACGAGGTTGGGATCTCATCCTCGTACCTTGACGGCCGCACCAAGAACCGCGCCAAGGCAATCGCCGACTTTAAGGAGGGCAATAACCCGGTCTTCCTCATCAGCCTGAAGGCGGGGGGCTTCGGCCTCAACCTCACCGAAGCGGACTTCTGCATCCTCCTGGACCCCTGGTGGAATCCGGCAACCGAGGCTCAGGCCGTTGATCGGATCCACCGGATCGGCCAGACGCGAAAGGTCATGGTGTATCGCATAGTGTCGAAGGACACAATCGAGGAGAAGGTCATGGCACTCAAGGCTGCGAAGGCGCAACTATTCGACAGCGTCATGGAGGGCGCAGCCGGGAGCGGAACCGGCTTGACGGCCTCGGATATCCGCGAACTCCTCGGCTGACACGGTAGAAAGTCAGGGCGGAGTGACACGTTGTCCCTGGTTTCTCGGACGCTGACAACGAACATCTCCGGGAACGGGTAGAGTATCCCTGTTACAGGGAGGCCTCCCAAGGCCAGCCCACGTTCCGTCCACATGACCGGGGAGTTGCCCCGAAGGAGGTCGAGCCATGGGGCGCGGCCGAGCCAAGGCCAAGCAGACGAAGGTTGCCCGTGCGCTGAAGTACGGCGGTCCACAGACCGACTTCGATCGTCTGCAGGCGGAGTTGACCACAGGGGAACAGCATTACGTCGCTCCTGAGGTAAAAGATGATGAAGAGAACGCTGACGATCCGTACGCCGCTGACCCATATGCGAAGTACTACGAAGACGACGAGGACGACGACGACAAGTAACAGGCTTCGTCTGTTCTAGTGGCTTGGATGCTCGCCCACGAGCCGTACGGCCCCACCGTCGACCCCCTTGGCGGCGGCGTCACCCTCCTCGCCCTCGCGTCTGCCCCGCACTTCGCCGCATGCCCATGAATCGAGTCCGCGGACTCGGAGCAGTTCAATGGCCGGGTCGACCGCTGCTGGCGGGAGCACGGCCACCATGCCGATCCCCATGTTGAAGGTTCGTTCGAGTTCGGCCTGTGGAACCGCGCCCTCACGGCCGATGATGTCGAAGATTGGCATGGGAGCCCAGGTTGACCGCGCAATGTCAGCTGCAAGGTCAGGTGGGAGCACCCGGGCGATGTTGGCGGCGAGACCACCGCCCGTGACGTGGCTCAACGCATGTACCTCGACGGCGTCGATGAGTGCAAGGACGTCTTTGGCATAGATCCGGGTCGGCTCGAGCATCTCCTCGCCAATGGTGCGGCCAAGGTCCGCAACGTGAGCGTCGAGCCCGGGGCGGCCTTCGCCGAGAAGCACGTAGCGAGCGAGGGAGTAGCCATTTGAATGGAGCCCTGACGAGGCCATCGCGATCACGACATCGCCGCGTCGTACTCGTTCAGCTCCGAGGAGGTGGTCGGCCTCGACCACGCCGGTGCCGGCTCCGGCAAGGTCGTACTCATCGGGCGCCATGAGACCGGGGTGCTCGGCCGTTTCGCCGCCGAGGAGGGCGCAGCCGGCCTGTCGGCAGCCGTTTGCGATCCCCGAGACGATTGACGCGATCCGCACCGGGTCAACTGAGCCAGTTGCGATGTAGTCGGTCATGAACAACGGCTCCGCACCGCAGACGACGAGATCGTCGACAACCATCGCGACGAGGTCGATGCCGATCGTGTCGTGGATTCCGAGTGCTCGTGCCACCGCAATTTTCGTGCCGACACCGTCGGTCGAGGTCGCGAGTAGCGGCCGGCGAAAGCGAGTGAGGGCACTGGCATCGAAGAGGCCCGCAAAACCGCCGAAACCGCCCACCGTCTCGGGTCGTTGAGCAGACTGGACTGACGCGCGCATCAGAGCCACTGCTTGCTCGCCGGCCTCGACGTCAACGCCAGCCGCCGCGTAGGTGGCCGCCTGATGCGGTGGTGATGTCACGGACGTCCTAGGGCGTCCTGGGCACCGGTACCGACGGTGGCTGACACTCCCTCAATGTCGACGAGCGTATCCGCGGCAACCCGTCGCTCAATGCCCTCGAGTACGTGCTTCCCGATTCCCTGCGGCTCGGGGATTTGCACCGGGTACACGCCGTCGAAGCAGGCGCGACACAGGCGCTCCTTTGGGATCGTCGTGGCTTCAATGAGGGCGTCGAGTGACACGTAGCCGAGGGAATCGGCCCCGATCGACCGGCACACCTGCTCGACGGTGAGTCCGTTGGCGATGAGCTCGGCTCGACTTGCGAAGTCAATGCCGTAGAAGCAGGGCCACGTGACCGGGGGGCTCGAGATCCGGACGTGGACCTCGCGAGCCCCCGCCTCGCGGAGCATGCGGACGAGCGCCCGCTGGGTGTTGCCCCGAACGATCGAGTCATCGACGACGATGAGGCGCTGTCCGGCGATAACATCGCGCAGGGGGTTGAGCTTGAGCCTGATGCCGAGCTGCCTGATGGTCTGTGACGGTTGAATGAAGGTGCGTCCGACGTAGGCGTTCTTCACGAGCCCCTCAGCAAACGGGATCCCGGACTCCTGGGCATAGCCGATGGCCGCGTATCGCCCTGACTCTGGAACCGGAATCACAAGGTCGGCTTCGACGGCGTGCTCACGTGCGAGGATGCGCCCTGTCTCAACGCGGGTTGCCTGAACGCCGCGCCCGGCGATCGCGGTATCGGGGCGGGCGAGGTACACATATTCGAAGAGGCAGCCCTTGGGATCCGCCTCTGCGAAGCGCTGTGAACGCAGGCCTTGCTCGTCGATCACGATGAGCTCGCCGGGTTCCACCTCGCGAACGAATGAGGCGCCGACGATGTCGAGTGCGGCGGTCTCACTCGCCAGCACCCAGCCGCGCTCAAGGCGCCCAAGCACGAGGGGTCGGATGCCCTGCGGGTCGCGGGCGCCGTAGAGGGCGTCGTCGTCCATGAAGACGAGTGAGAAGGCGCCCTTGAGGTGGGGCAGCTCATTCATTGCCGCTGCTTCGATGCTCATATCGGGATGCGCGGCGATGAGTGCGGTGAGGACATCGGTGTCGCTCGTCATGTTCACGTTCGTGCCGAGGGGCAACTCACCGGAGTCGACTGAAAGGGCAGCGAGGCGCCGAGCCAACTCCGGGGCGTTCGTGATGTTGCCGTTGTGCCCGAGGGCGAGGTGGCCGGTGGCTGTGGAACGGAAGGTCGGCTGGGCGTTCTCCCAGACACTCGCGCCGGTGGTTGAGTAGCGGGTATGTCCGATCGCGACGTGACCGCGAAGTGATTCGAGGCTGGCTTCGGTGAACACCTGCGACACCAGCCCCATGTCCTTGAAGACCACGATGTGGCTGCCATCGCTTACCGCGATGCCGGCCGACTCTTGGCCACGATGCTGGAGCGCGTAGAGGCCGAAGTAGGTGAGTTTCGAGACGTCATCGCCGGGGGCCCACACGCCGAACACCCCGCATGCGTCCTGCGGACCGCGTTCGCCGGGCATGATGTCGTGCGATAACAGGCCATCGCCTCGTGTCACGGCTGAAGCCTACGGGACGCAGGCACCCTTCTCAGACCGGAGTGGGACCGGCTTACTAGTCATGGGCCGCGCCTGCCACTCCGCGTAGGCGCTTCGTCGCTCCTCGGCCCTTCTTCTCTTTGATTCGCCGATCCGTGGAGCCCTTCGTCGGCTTCGTGGGCCGTCGCGCGCGAGGTGCCGGAGCGAAAGCCGCGTCGAGAACCTGAGCAAGTCGCAACTCCGCAAGACGACGGTTCTGCAATTGCGCACGGGACTCGGAGGCCGTGATGACGAGGCACCCGGCGGTGAGTCGGGGGCCGAGCCGCTGCATCGCACGCACGCGCAGCGGCTCGGGGATGCTTGGCGACGTAGCAAGGTCGAAGATGAGTTGCACCCGTGAATCGGTGGTGTTCACCCCTTGGCCTCCGGGCCCGGATGAGCGGGAGAACCGCCATGACAGCTCCGAGCGGGGGATCGTCACCGATCCGCGCACAACGATCTCATCTGCCATGGCTCCAATATGCCCCAAGGTGTGGAATTGGGCTACCACTGGAATGCGACCGCGTGTTCGGGTGGCTAGAGAATGCCGCCGCCCTTGTTTGTGTCGCTGGAGAAGCGCTGCGCGACGTAAATCGGGATGATGCTAACGAGAATCAGCGCCGCCGCGACGACGTTGACGATCGGTGCCTGATTCGGCCGGAAGAGGTTCTGGTAGATCCAGATGGGCAGGGTCGTGATGCCCGGCCCGGCCGTGAAGGTCGTGACGATGATCTCGTCGAAGGACAGGCCGAAGGCGAGGAGGCCGCCCGCGATGATTGCCGACTTCATGAGCGGGAGGGTGACGAGGCGGAAGGTTGTCCAGCCCCCGGCCCCGAGGTCGGCGGAAGCCTCCTCGACGTTGCCGCCGAGCCGGCGCAAACGGGCAAGCGCGTTGTTGTAGACGACGACGATGCAGAAGGTCGCGTGCGCCACCACGAGGGTGAGGAAGGTGAGGCCGCCGAGATACGAGGTGAAGACGTTGTTGAGCGCGATCCCGGTGACGATGCCCGGCAGGGAGATCGGCAGGACGATGAGGAGTGAGATCGACTCACGCCCGAAGAAGCGGTACCGCGCGATGACGAGTGAGACGAGGATTCCGAGGATGAGGGCAACGGCGGTCGCAGCGCTTGCCACGATCACCGATGTGAGAAGCGCGTCGCGCACGCCCTCGCTGTCGACGGCACGGCCCCACCACTCAGTGGTGAAGCCCGATGGCGGCCAGGTGAGGGACTTGTTCGTGCTGAACGAGTTAATGAGGATGACGATGAGCGGGATGTAGATGAATGCGAAGGCGAGCAGGGCGAGGAACGTCAGAATCAACTTCGTTGGACGCGAGATCGACATAACGGCCCCTAGAGATTCTCGAGGGCGCCGGAGCGGCGCACGGCGGCGAGGTAGAGCAGCACGATGACAACGGGGATAGTCGACACGGCTGCCGCGAACGGCAGATTGCTCACGTAGGTCTGCTGAACGACGTTGCCGAGCATTTGCAACTTGCCGCCAACGATTTGGGCGGTGATGTAGTCGCCAAGGCTGAGCGAGAAGGTGAAGATCGAACCGGCCACAACCGAGGGGAAAATCATTGGCATGATGACGCTCCGAAAGGTACGCCAGCCCTTGGCACCAAGGTCTGATGAGGCATCGAGCATCGAAGTCGGCAACCGGGTGAAGCCGGCATAGACCGGCAGGATCATGTACGGCAGCCACAGGTAGGTGAGGGTGATGACGATGCCGATGAACCCGTATCCGGGGCTATCGAGGCCGAGGGGCCCAATGAGCCAGGCGAGCACGCCGCTCTCCGGTTGCAGCATCGCGCGCCAGGCGTAGACCTTCACGAGATATGACGCCCACAGTGGTGTGAGCACCATGGCGATAAGCAGTGGCTGCCACCGGCGTGAGGCGACGCGTGCCATAAAGAACGAAAGTGGCAGCGCGATGACGAGGCACAGCAGCGTGACAAGGAGCGCGATCCCGAGGGTGCGGGCCACGGTCGTCAGGTAGGCGGGGGTGGTGAAGACCAGTTGGAAGTTTTCAAGGGTGAACGTTCGTACGATCTGGCCGGTGAAGTCGTCAACCTGCCAGAACGCGGTGATGAGCAGGGCGGCGAGTGAGCCCAGATAGACCACGACCAACCACGCCATCGGGGCGGACAGGAGGCCGGCAAGCCGAAGATTGGGGTGCCGGTACCAGAAGCCCCGATGGGTGGCGGTCGTGGTCGTCATCTGTGCCTATTCCTTGATATCACTGCGCTAGCTGCGCAGCGCACTCCAGGCGGTGACCCAGTCGCTGTAGGGCACGCACTGAACGTCAGTACGGCCATCGAGGCAGGCTGCGGTCGGGGTGTTCCAGTAGTAGACGTCCTCCCAGTAGGCGGTGTCGCCTGCATGGAACGTCGCGCAATGATTCTTATCCGCCGTGAGATCACAGGACTTCTCGTTCGACGGTGCCTCACCGAAATACTCAGTAGCGACGGCATTTGTCTCCGGTGAAGCGATGTGCTCCACCCACTTGTAGGCGCAGTTGATGTTCTTGGTGTCCTTCGCGATCATCCACGTGTCGGACCAGCCGGTTGCACCCTCCTTGGCCTTGACGGACTCGATCTTGCCGCCCTCTGCTTTGGCGAGGTTGGCAATGACCTGCCATGAGGTGCCGACTGCCGTCGTGCCGGAGTTGAACGCCTGGATGGCCTTCGTGTAGTCACTCCAGTACTCGCCGACGAGGGGCTCCTGCTGCTCGAGCAGAGCGATCGCGGCATCGAACTGGGTCTTGTCGAGTGCGTACGGATCCTTGATCCCAAGTTCAGGCTTCGTTGCCATGAGGTACACAGCGGCATCGGCGATGAAGATGGGGGAGTCGTACGCGGTGACCGACCCGGCATACGGTGAATCGGCTTCAAAGGTGGATGCCCACGAGTCGATCGGGGTGGTCACCTTGTCGGTATTCCACATGAGGAGATTGGCCCCGCGGCCATGCGGAACGCCGTAGGAAACGCCGCCGACGCTGTTGTGGGATTGCATCTTCAGGTCCGAATAGATGTCGGCATAGCTCGGAACGAGATCGGCGTTGA
Source organism: Candidatus Nanopelagicales bacterium (assembly GCA_040398845.1). Taxonomy (GTDB): domain Bacteria; phylum Actinomycetota; class Actinomycetes; order S36-B12; family S36-B12; genus WLND01. The sequence goes on from JBBATH010000007.1 coordinate 82,622, forward strand.
GGGGCTGGACGTTCCCGCCGTAGATGAGACGCAGCGTTGCGTCACCGGATGCCGACACGACGTCATAGCCGCCACCCTGCATGAGCTTGACCGCCTCATCCGAGGTGCCGAACGTCTTGACGTTGACTTGGCATCCGGTTTCCGTCTCGAAATCGGTGACCCAGTCGACGGCCGGGTCGGTTGAGCCGTCCTCGACGTAGCCCGGCCACGCAAGAATGTTTACCGTGCCCTCGCCATCACCAACCGGGCCCGCGTATGCCGCGCCTCCGGGTGCCGCGGCTGAACTCGCCGATGAACTGTCAGAACTGCCACCGCAACCAGCGGCGACCAGTGCGAGCGCGGCGGTCGCCGCGGCAATTTTCAGCAGGCGCTGAGTGTGCATCTGCATCCTCCCTCGTTATTGCATGACCACGTGCGGATGCACGCGGGGTAACTACCTGTGGCCTGATCAGCCCAGGGAGTATTCGTGCTCGCTGTTCCAGGAGAGCGTGACGCGATCACCGCGTCGTGTCGCTGCGTCACCGAGATCAGATTGCGAGTTTTGTGCCACGGCCATGAGCGAACCACCAGCATCGAGATCGACGACGTACCTCGTTGACATACCGACGTAGATAACCTCGCGCACGGTGCCGGGAACGGCATGGACCCCTGCGCCAGCGGTCAGGATTCCCTTCGTGACGCGGATCTTTTCGGGGCGCACCGACCAGGTGCCTGACCTTCCGAGGACGGAGAGCGCAACGTCGTCGCGCAGGAGGTTTGACGTACCGACGAAACCCGCGACGAACACGGTGGCTGGGTGCTCGTAGACCTCGAGGGGCGTGCCGATCTGCTCAATTCGGCCCTCGTTGAAGACGGCGATGCGGTCGGACATGGTGAGGGCTTCGTCTTGATCATGGGTGACGAACACGAAGGTGATGCCAACCTCACGTTGAATCTCTTTGAGTTCGACTTGCATCTGCTCGCGGAGTTTTAGGTCGAGCGCACCGAGTGGTTCATCGAGGAGGAGCACCCGCGGCCGGTTCACAAGTGCCCGGGCGAGTGCCACCCGCTGGCGCTGGCCGCCGGAAAGAGCCGAGGGGGCGCGGTCGCCAAAACCCTTAAGGCGGACGTCGGCCAGAGCCTGCCGAGCCCGTTCTATTCGCTCGCCCTTCTCGACCTTCTTCACTCTCAGGCCATATTCGATGTTCTCCAGCACACTCATGTGTGGGAAGAGGGCGTAGTCCTGAAAGACCGTGTTCACGTCGCGGGCGTACGGAGGCATGCGAGTGACGTCGGTGCCGGCGAGCTCGATCGTGCCGGCATCGGGCTTCTCGAATCCGGCGATCATGCGAAGCACCGTTGTCTTGCCCGAACCGGATGGGCCGAGGAGGGTAAGGAACTCCCCGTCGTAGACGTCGAGATCGACATTGTCCACCGCAACGACGTCACCGAATTGCCGGCGCAGTCCACGCAGGCGGATAGAGACGGAGACTGGCGACAAGGATGGGACCTTTCATCAAGGCAGTTACGGGTTTTGAACCATAGTGGTTAACCGCTCGGGCGCACCGTGATTTCGAGGACACCCGATGACATCGTTACCCGATTGTTTCTTGACTCCTGCGCGCAAGGTCACTGGCCGTAAGCACGCGGTGTGGGGTACAGCCGGCCCCGCCCGGTAGCCAGGACGTGGACTCGGTCGCCGGTGATGGACGGGACGAGTCCGGGTATCCGAACATCGACATGCTCCCCGGTGTCGAGCGTGACGGTGATGACCGTGTCGTGACCGTGATACGAGGCTGCGTGCACCCGCCCGGCCGCACCCTCGGCCCGGGTCGCGGACCCCACGCGCTGCTCATCGACGATGACGAGTTGCTCAGGCCTTAGCGTGAGCACGCCATCGCGTGCCGGCGCGCCGACGACCTCAATCTCGGTGAGGCCCAGGGCAGACATGACGGTCGCATCGTCGACGCGTGTGGCCGGGAGCTCGACGACGGCCCCGATGAAGCGAGCGGTCTCAAGGTCGGCCGGCGCCTCATAGAGGCGCGCTGGAGTGTCGTTCTGGATGATCTGTCCGTGCCGCACGATCGCGACGCGGTCGGCAATCGACAGGGCCTCCTCCTGGTCATGGGTGACGAGGATCGATGTCGTGCCGAGGGAGGAGAGCAGTGACCGGACTTCATGGCGAACGCGCTGTCGAAGGCCGGCGTCGAGCGCCGAGAACGGCTCGTCGAGGAGGAGGACATCGGGTCGGGGCGCGAGGGCGCGGGCCAGCGCGACCCGCTGCATCTGCCCGCCGGAGAGTTCCTGGGGCCTGGACTTCGACCGCCCTGCGAGCCCGACGAGTTCGAGGACCTCGGCTACCCGCTCCTCGATTCGAGGCTGCCCGCGCAGTCCGAAGGCGACATTGCCGTAGACGTCCAGGTGCGGGAACAAGGCGCCCTCCTGTGGGACGATCCCGACCCGTCGGCTTTCCGGAGGAACCCACGAGGCGGGGCCTGCCACCACGGTGTCGCCGAAGGTGATCGAACCGCTCGTCGGTCGAATGAACCCGGCGAGGGCGCGCAGCAACGTGGTCTTGCCCGAGCCGCTGGTGCCGAGGACTGCGAGGAAAAGCCCACTCGGCACCTGCAGGTTGAGGTCGAACAGCACGGGTATCGACCCGTAGCCCGCCTCGAGGGCGCTCACGCCGACGGCGATCATCCTCCCACCGTACTGAGGGGTGTTCGGGCAGGCGCTTCGGTACTGCCATCGGCTGAGCGGGAGGCTCGCTCCGACGCCCAGGTGAGCAGCCAGGCCGGGATCGCCGCGACCGCAATGAGGGTCAGTGCGTACGGCGCGGCCGCTCCGTACGCGGCAATCTCCGTTCGGCTCCACAGTTCGGTGGCGAGGGTGTCGAGGCCGGTGGGGCGGAGCATCAGGGTGGCTGGGAGTTCCTTCATGGCGGTGAGAAGCACGAGCAGCCCGCCAGCGGCGATACCTGGAAGGGAGAGTCGAAAGGTGGTCTCAAGCCAAGCGCGAATGGGTCCCCTGCCGAGTGTTCTGGCCGTTTGCTCCAAGGCGGGCGGCACCATGCCGACGGCCGTGCGAGTGGCACCGATGGACTTTGGCAGGAACAGCACGGCGTAGGCGAGGGCGAGGGCCGCGACCGTTTGGTACATGGCGGGGAGGACGACGAGGGTGAGCGAGACGAGGGAGAGGCCGACGACGACCCCGGGGAGTGCATGCCCCGAGTACGAGACAGCCTCGAGCACGCGGGAGGACCTCGTCCGATACCTCGCGGCGAGCACCCCGACCGATAGTGCCAGCCCGACGGCGAGCAATGAACCGAGAAGTGACACTCCGAATGAGTTGGCGGTGGCGGTCGCGAGTTCGATGAGATCGAGGGGACGACGGGTGCCCTCGCTGAGCCGGCGAAGCAGGGAGAACGACGGGACGCCGAGGCCAAGGATCGCCAGACCCGTGAGCGCGAGGACGGCCATGACCCGCTGCCGCGAAGTGAGGTTGACTTCGGTGGCTCGGCGGGCCGAGCCGCTGCCGGTGCGCCACCGCGCCGTGCGGCCACGGACCCGGCGCTCGGCGTAGATAAGGATTGCTGCGAGCAGAACGAGGACGACGGCGAGGACTGCAGCCGAGGTGCGGTCGAAGCTGGCGCGATAGGACGTGTAGATGACCCTGGTGAAGGCATCGACGCGGAAGAGGGCTACGGCGCCGAAGTCCGAGAGGACGTAGAGCCCGACGAGGAGGGATCCGGCGGCAGCCGCCGGCCAGGCCTGGGGCATCGCCGCGAACCAGAAGGCGGACCAGGGCTTGCGACCGAGGGACCGAGCGACCTCCTCCATTGCCGGATCGATGCTGCGAAGGGCCGCGGTCGTCGGAATGATGACGTACGGCATCGAGACGAGCGTGAGAATGAGGGCTGCGGCCCAGAACCCCGACATCGCCGGGAACTCTGCGATCCAGGCGTAGGCGGCGACATACGAGGGCATCGCGAGCGGCAGGGCCGCGAGGACAATCCACAGTCCCTTGAGCGGCAGGCGGGCACGGGCCAGCAGCCAGGCGACTGGGACCCCGATGATGAGGCACGCGGCGACGACGACGACAACCAGTTCGATGCTCGTCACGGTCGTCGTGAGCGTGCGGGATCGCAGCAGGGACGAAGCGATCTTGTCCGGTCCGGCATCGAGGACCCGTATGAGCAGATAGACCAGTGGAGTCACCGCGACGAGCGCGGTGACTCCACTGAGGGCAATGAGGAGCCTCGGTGCCTGGCCCGGCCTCCTCACAGCAATCCGACATCCTGCAGCATCATGAGCGTGCCGGGGAGATCGGCGAGTTCGGCCAGTGGGACGTCGGGCCCGCGCAGAGAATCGAGTGCCGGGAGCCCCTCGGCCTGCGCCACGCCCGGGACGAGCGCGTACTCGTAGGTGTTCTCGACGAACCACTGCTGCGCTGAGGCGGAGAGCAGCCACGAGACGAACTGCTGAGCCGCGGGGTTGTCTGCCGCGCCGGAGAGGATGCCTACGCCGGCGACGTTGACGAGGGTCCCTGGGTCCGCGGGGGCGGTGAATGCCACCTGGGCTCGCATGTTCTCCGCGCCCACTTCGGCTGCCTTCTCGTACCAGTAGTAGTGGTTGACGAGTCCGAGTTTGACCTGGCCGGCATCGACGGCGTCGAGGATCAACCCGTTCTTCTCATACTTTTTCACACCATTGGCGACGAGGCCCTCGAGCCAGGCCTTCGTCGCGGCGTCACCGGCGGTCAGCCTCATCGCGGTGACGAATGACTGGAATGACGCATTGGTGGGCGCGATGCCCACCTGATCCTTCCAGGCTGGGTCAGTGAGGTCGAAGACCGAGGTAGGCACCTCGGCGGCGGTGAGCTGCTCGCCGTCATAGGCGATGACGCGACCTCGACCCGTGACACCCGTCCAGTGGCCATTGGGCGCGCGGTAGGCGGGAGGGACGACATTGGCCGCGTCGGCGGGCAGTGGCCCGAGAAGCCCGGCAGCGTCGACCGCACCGAGGGCTCCGGCATCCTGGGAGAAGAACACGGCGGCGGGCGAGGCGTCGCCCTCCTCGACGAGTTGGGCGGCGAGCTCGGCACTGTCGCCGTATCGGGCGGCGAGCTCGATGCCGGTCTCCTCAGTGAACTTCGCGAAGAGGGGGGCGATCAGTTCCTCGCTTCGGCCCGAGTACACGGTCAGAATCTGGGGGGCACCTGCCGAGGCGCCGGTGGATGCTGAGGTGGCTGATTGCCCACCGGAGCAGGCTGCGAGTGCGAGGACTGCGGCTGCGAGGGTTGCCGTGATGCGGAAACGGGACACGTGGTGGATCCTTTCATTTAGGTAAGGCTTACCTTACCTAATACTCAATCAGCTTGTCGCCGGGGGCTGTCAGCATCGGCAGCAGGGTCGAGAGATCAGAGCGTTCGCCGCTTGCCTGCAGTCGTCCACTCGCCACCGCGTCCTGCCACGACAGGCGGCCGACCACGAGGCTCAGCCAGGTGACGGCATCCGTCTCAACGACAGCCGAAGGCGTGCCCCGGCGATGCGCGCGCCCCTCGACCGCTTGAACAGCGGCGAATGGCGGGATGCGGACTTCTACTGCCCTGCCCGGCGCGATCTCGACCAGGTGCGCGAGTGACGCCTTGACCGCAGCCTTTAGCTCCTCCCGCGACGGCTCCTGGCCGCCATCGATGCGGTCAAGGAGGAGAAGGGCGGCCATGGTCACCGGAACGGTTTCACTCACCCGAACAGGCGCGGCAACGTGCCCTCGTGCGCCTCGCGAAGTTCGGTCAGCGAAACGGAGAACAAGCCCGCGAACTCCAACTCCTCACCCCCATTGACGACACCTATGTGAGCAGCCGGTAGTCCGCGACCTAAGCACATTGCAACGAAACGGGTCTCGTGCTCGGCAGGGACTACGGCCACGGCCCGCCCCGCCGACTCGCTGAACAGGTATGTGAAGGGGTCGATGCCGTCAGGCACTGAGCAACGTCCGCCAGCATTCGAGGCAAGCGCCATCTCGACGAGGACCTGCGCGATCCCGCCATCGGAGACGTCATGGGCGGCCGTGAACACGCCATCTCGCGAGCCAGTCACGAGGATCTCGCCGAGCAGGCGCTCGCGCTCGAGATCGACATCCGGTGGGAGGCCGCCGAGGTGGCCGTGCACGTGGTGCGCCCATTCGCTGCCACCAAACTCATCGCGGGTGTCGCCGAGGACGTAGATGAAATCGCCGACCGGACCCCAATTGATTGACGTGCGACGGGCGACATCGTCAATGACGCCGAGCACGCCGACCACCGGGGTCGGGTTGATGGCAGTGTCACCGGTCTGGTTGTAGAACGAGACGTTGCCGCCGGTGACCGGAATGCCGAGTTGCAGGCAGCCATCGGCCAAGCCACGGGTGGCCTCGGCGAATTGCCACATGACCGCGGGGTCCTCCGGAGAGCCGAAGTTCAGGCAGTTCGTGACGGCGAGCGGACTCGCGCCCGAGGCCGCAACATTTCGGTACGACTCCGCGAGGGCCAGTTGTGCCCCCGCGTACGGGTCAAGCTTTGCGAAGCGGCTGTTGCAGTCGGTCGCGAGGGCGATGCCTAGGCCCGTCTCCTCGTCGATGCGGATCATGCCAGCGTCCTGTGGCTGAGCAAGCACCGTGTTGCCGAGCACATAACGGTCGTACTGGCTCGTGACCCAGGACTTCGAGGCCAGGTTCGGTGCGGCCACCATGGTCAGGAGGGTCGCCTTGATCTCGTCGGGGGTGGACGGACGATGTAGGCGCTCGGCGGTCGGGGCATCGGTCTGCAGGGAGTCTTGCCACGCGGGCCGGGCGAAGGGGCGCTCGTAGACCGGGCCCTCGTGGGCAACGGTGCGCGGCGGGACGTCGACGATGCGCTCGCCGTGCCAGTCGACCGTGAGCCTGCCGGAGGCATTGACCTCGCCGATCACCACCGCCTCGACGTCCCACTTGTTGCAACGCAACAGGAATTCGTCGAGCTTCGACGGTGTCACGATCGCACACATGCGTTCCTGCGACTCGCTCATGAGGATCTCCTCGGGCGAGAGTGACTGGTCGCGCAGCAGCACGCGGTCGAGCCACACATGCATGCCACCGTCGCCGTTCGAGGCCAGCTCGCTGGTAGCGCAGGAAATGCCGGCGCCGCCGAGGTCCTGGATGCCCTCGACCAGACCCGCGTGCAGTACCTCGAGGGTGGCCTCGATGAGGAGCTTCTCCATGAAGGGGTCGCCGACCTGCACGCTGGGACGCTTGGTTGGGCCGCCCTCACTGAAGGTCTCAGAGGCCAGCACCGATACCCCACCGATGCCATCGCCACCGGTGCGTGCGCCGTACAGGACGACGAGATTACCGACCCCCTTCGCGCTTGCTAAGTGAATATTTTCATGCCGCATCGCTCCGACACATAGCGCGTTGACAAGTGGGTTGCCGGCATAGCTCGCGTCGAAGACGACCTCGCCGCCGATATTCGGCAGGCCAAGGCAGTTGCCGTAGCCGCCGACGCCGGAGACGATGCCGGTGAGAACGCGACGGGTATCGGGGGCGTCGGCCGGACCGAACCTGAGCGGGTCCATGACGGCGAGGGGTCGGGCGCCCATCGAGAGGATGTCGCGCACGATGCCGCCGACGCCGGTTGCTGCCCCTTGGTAGGGCTCAACATAGGACGGATGATTATGGCTCTCGACCTTGAAGGTGACCGCCCAGCCGTGGCCGATATCGACGACTCCCGCATTCTCGCCGATGCCGACGAGCAGAATATCGGTCTGCGGCTTCTTCTCGCCGAACTGCGCGAGGTGCACCTTGCTCGACTTGTACGAGCAGTGCTCGCTCCACATGACCGAATACATGGCGAGCTCGGATGATGTCGGACGCCGGCCAAGAATCTCGCGAATGCGCTGGTACTCATCAGACTTCAGCCCGAGAGCCGCGAACGGCTGCTCACTGTCGGGAGAGGTCTCAGCGGTAGTGACGGTATCAATGCTCATGCGTTCACCAGTGACGTGAGGACACTCGTGAAGAAAGCAAGGCCATCGGTGGTTGGACCGGTGAGCTGCTCGACCGCGTGCTCGGGGTGCGGCATGAGGCCCACGACGTTGCCCCGCTCGTTTCGGATGCCGGCGATGTCGCGGCGGCTGCCGTTCGGGTTCACGTCGAGGTACCGCGCGATGACCCGGCCCTCGCCCTCGAGGATGTCGAGGGTTGCCTCGTCGGCAACGTATCCGCCCTCGCCATTCTTCAAGGGGATGACGATCTCCTGGCCCGGCTCGAACCCGCTGGTCCACATCGACGACGTGTCGTCGATGCGCAGGCGCTGATCGAGGCAGATGAAGTGGAGGCTGTCGTTGCGGGTGAGCGCGCCGGGCAGCAGGTGCGATTCGCACAGGATCTGGAAGCCGTTGCAGATCCCAAGCACCGGCAGGCCCGCATTCGCCTGCTCGACGATGGTCTTCATCACCGGCGCGAACCGGGCGATGGCGCCGCAGCGCAGGTAGTCGCCGTACGAGAAGCCCCCCGGCAGGATGACGGCATCGACCGACTTCAGTTCGGCGTCGCCATGCCAGAGGGCTACGGCCTCGCCGCCTGCGAGTCGAACGGCGCGAGCCGCGTCACGATCGTCCAGCGAACCGGGGAAGGTGACGACTCCGATGCGAAGGCTCAACGGTTGTCCTCGACCACGAGCCGGTAGTCCTCGATCACCGGGTTGCTGAGGAGCTCGGCCGCAAGGGTGTGCATGAGCGCGAGCCGGTCGCCGGTCACCTCGCCCTCGACGTCGATGACGAACTGCTTTCCCTGACGGACATCGACCACCCCGCCCAGGCCCAGGCGGCCAAGGGCCCCTTGAACAGCTCGGCCCTGGGGGTCGAGGATCTCCGGCTTGAGCATGACGTCGACGACGACGCGGGCCACTGGGACTCCTGAATGTGGAGGGTATTGGTGTGTTTGATTCTAGCGATGACCGGGCAAGGCATTGCCGGGCTACGGGATGAGGGTGAACTCCCGGTCATCGAGGGAACGCAGGATTGAAAAGTGGCGGCGGTCGAGGGTGCAGATCGTGCGCGTCTGATAGCGATCTGCGAGTACGACGAGTGATGCATCGGTGACGCCGATCTGTTGGTCGGCGTAGCGCGCGATGACCCTTGAGCATGAGATGAGGTCGGCCACGCCCATGATCGGCAGCTCGTAGGCGCCGGAGCACAGCTCATTCAATGCAATGAGCTCATCGCGTACACCGGTTCGCCTGGCGATGAGGTGGTCGAGTTCGGCCACCACGTAGGGGCTCACGACGAGACCGTCATCGACTTCCGTGAGCAGGTCGGCTACCGCCCGATGATCGCGGTCAGCGGCCACAAACAGCGCGAACAGCGCACTCGTGTCGATGATGATCAATCCTCACCGAATCCCTCCAGGTAGTCATCGAGATTTCGGGCGGTCATCCCCTCGGAGTCGCCGAGGATGATTCCACCACGCGGCCGGGGCCGGCGCGTTTCCTTATCCACAGCCTCGCGAACGATCTGGGCCTCGGTGGTCCCGCGGCGCTTCGCCTCAGCCTCGAGTCTGGCCTTCAATTCATCGGGAAGATACACCGTCGTCCGTTTCATGACTTATATCGTGCCATACGTCGGTAGGCGGTAGCGTCCCGTCATGAATAAGCGCGCCTACGACATGGTGTGGGGCAGCATGCTGCGCACTACGACCATCCTCCATAAGGCGCTCGACCGCGCGACGGGAGGCCGACTCGGCCGCAGGTTCCCCGGCGGCGGGAATGTCGTGTGGATCACCACGCTCGGCCGCAAGTCCGGTCAGTGGCGCCGAACCCCGCTGCTCGCCGCTCCTCACGACGGGGCCTGGGTCATCACCGGGTCGAACGCCGGGCAGGCCGAGATCCCGGGCTGGGTGTTCAACGTGCGGGCCCACGCCGATGGCTTCATCGAGCTTGACGGGGTCAAGCACCCGGCCACCTTCAGCGAGGTGACCGGGCCGGAACGTGCTGATCTCTACCGCAAGCTCGTCGCACTCTGGTCAAGCTATGCGACGTACGAGCGCAACGCCGAACGGGTGATTCCCGTGTTTCTCGTCCGACCGGTCGGGGGCAACGTGTGACTGCCAGTCGAACCGCAAATGGCGATGAGTCCCCGGTTTCGCCGGGACTCATCGCCATTCGGGGTGCAGATTGACCTTCTAGCCTGCGGGTGCTCCGCCTCCGCCTCCGGGTGCGGGTGCTGCGGGTGCTCCGCCTCCGCCTCCGCCTCC
>JBBATH010000007.1:92968-164970 GCA_040398845.1 Candidatus Nanopelagicales bacterium
CGCCTCCGCCTCCGGGTGCGGGTGCTGCGGGTGCTCCGCCTCCGCCTCCGCCTCCGGGTGCCGGAGTTGCGGATGCTCCGCCTGGTGCGCCGGACTGGTCAGGACCTGGTCCTGCGGGACCACCACCGGGTGCACCGGACTGGTCAGGTCGGGGTCCGTCGCCGCCGCCGGGCTGTGCCGGCCCACCCGCGCCTTGCGGGCCACCACTGGCTCCGGGGTTGGGACCACCGTCAGGACCAGGGTTGGGACCAGCGTCGGGACCGGGACCGGGTCCGGCCATCGCCCGGAACTGATCGACCTGTGCGCCATTAACCTGCTCAGGGCGCCCTGGGCGTTCCCTCACGATGATTTCGCCGGTCTGCGGGTCGAACTGTGCCCGTCGGTCAATAACCCCGCCTCCCGGGTTCTCCCTGGGGATGTTGAAGGCCGGACCCTGACGGCCAGTGCCGTCGGAGAAGCCGATTGGCGCCTCGCCACGCCGGTTGTTTGGCCCGACGTTGAAGCTTCCGCCATCCGGCACGGGTGCATTGAAGTTGTTGTACCCGTTGGCCATATTCACGTCGGCCTCACGGCCGGGTGGTGGTGCCACCTCGACCCCGCCGCCGTTCTCCGCCCGGAAGGTCGACCTGTCGTCCTCGCGGGGCCCGGTGCTCGTGCGCACGGTGACGCGCGGAGCGCCATCGGAGTCGATGGACATCGTGTATTCGGCGTCATCTTGGGTTTCGTTCGTCTCTCGCGACCGGGCGACACCGTCCGCCTCGAACTCAGGAACACGATCCCGATCGACGATGACCGATGTTCCGTTGCCTGACAAGCCCGCGCCAAGCAATGGCCGGGCGTAGATTCCGTCGGGAAGGACAGTGGCGGGATCTGTTGTGTCGTAGATCTTGCCGTCGATGGTGAACCTGACGCCGACGATCGTGTCAGCGTCAGCAGAGGTGACGAGGAGGTTGGAGGTGATGCCGCGAGCGCTGACCGTTCCCTTCGTCTCCGAGTCAGCGAACGGAGCACTTGTCGGCACCGCCCGTGCCGCCATCGGGGTGAGGTCGATTGTTGACTTGCCTCCCGCCCACCCATCAGTCGGGGCGCCCGGTGTTGTCGCGCCTACGGCGTAGCTCCAGCGTTCGGTCTCGGGATCGACAACGATCTGCTGCACTGTCCCGGGGTAGTTGTTGTCGTACACCGAGATGGCGTACGTCTTGCCGTTGAAGACAACAGCAAATGGCGTGATCGAGTGGCCCGAACCCTTGTCGGAGTAGATGGCGAGGGTGTAGTTCTTGCCCGAGGCGATCCCTGCTGCCAGTTCCTTTGCGACCTCGGATGGCTCGTACTCATGGAAGGCCATATAGGCCTCCTGGACCGGAACGAACATCTGCGTGGTCCACCAGAAGTCGATTGCGTCGACGACGTCGGAGTCGTCCTTCGAAAGGGCGAAGGTCGATGTGGCAGCGGGATCGAGATCGATGAGTGACGCAGAATTCGAAAACAGCCGCTGCGCCATGACGGCCATACCCTCGCAGCGACCACCGACCATCGCCTCATTGACCTGGGCAGCCCACTGCTCGGCTGCAGGGAAGAGAACGCACCCCTCGGCGGTCGTCTCCGCGCACACCGCCTCTTCACCGAAGAGGGCAACGAGGGAGGTGGCATCAACGGTGCCGACAGCGGCCCAGTTTGCGAAACTGAAGCCGTTAACGGCCGGATCGAAGCCGTCGTACACGCAATTGGCAGGGTCCACCCCAGTGCAGTCGGGCAGCATGTAGCCCCCATCAGCGGCAGGCTGCCCATTGCTGCTTGGCAGGACGACAGCCTCGGGGGCGCCGCCTGAGCCGCAGGCCGACAGCATGAGGATGCCAGCGAGCGCGGGCGCGATGGCCCAGCGACGAATAATGCGCCTGTTCTTCACTGTGTTCTCCGTTCATGGGGTGTTCTCGTCCAGCCAATTTCAGAATACCGACTGCCTTGCCGTCCACTCTTGCGCACGTCGGCGATGAGCACCACCGTGTTTCCACGGTGTTCGCAAAAAAGTTTTCGCAATGTTCTGGGGAGAGTCTGAATATCGGACCAATCTCACACGTCAGTGAGGCGGGTGCGCCTGCCACGCTGACCACGCCGAGGCGACCATGTCACGAAGATCACGCCGCGCTGACCATTCGAGAGTTTCCAAGATTCGCACGGTCGCTGCTGTCGAGGCGGGAGGGTCGCCCGCACGACGGCCGACCGTGAGCGGATCAACGTCCGATCCAATGACCTCGGACACCATGTTCATGACCTCGCGGACAGAGGATCCGACCCCGCGACCCACGTTCAGGGCGAGGGCGCTCTCGTTTGTTTCACAGTGGGCTGCGGCCGCAACGTGGGCCTCAGCGAGGTCTGCAACATGGATGTAGTCGCGGATACAGGTACCGTCGGGCGTCGGGTAATCATCGCCGAAGATCCTTGGACGATCACCGTCGGCGAGGGCTCGAAAGGCCATCGGCACGAGGTTGTTCACGCTGTTGTCGCCGAGATCATCACTGGCCGCCCCGGCCACATTGAAGTACCGAAGGGCCACCCACGACAAGCCGCTTGCGATGCCCTGATCGCGGGTCATCCACTCACCGACAACCTTCGTCTCACCGTACGGCGACTCGGGGACCAACGGTGAATCCTCGCTGATCGGATTGGCGACGGGCGTGCCGTACACGGCCGCGGAGGATGAATACACGAATCGCTTCACGCCGGTTTCGTGCATCGCCTCGAGAAGGCTGAGCATGCCCACGACGTTCTCGCGGTAATAGTGCAGTGGGATGCCGACGGATTCCCCCGCCGCCTTCTTGGCAGCCAGGTGGATGACGCCGTCGACCTTATGCTCAACGAGAGCAGCAGAAACTGCCTCGCGATCGGCGACAGCCGCGCGGACAATGGGGATACCCGTGGGCACCTTTCGTTCAAGGCCGCTCGAGAAATCGTCGAAGACAACGACTCTGCGCCCACTCGCAGCGAGCTCACGCACGACATGCGCGCCGATGTAACCGGCACCTCCCGTGACGAGCCAGGTGCTCACCTGAAGGTCTCCCCGGTGAGTCGCTCGTAGGCCTCGATGTACTTGGCGCGTGTCTTCTCAACGACCTCGTCGGGCAGGGGTGGTGGCGGGGTGTTGCTCGCCCTGTCCCAGCCGGATGCAGGGGAGATGAGCCAATCCCGCATGTACTGCTTGTCGAATGACGGCTGGGCCTGACCAGGCTCCCACTCGAGCAGTGGCCAGAACCGGGAGGAGTCGGGGGTGAGGACCTCATCGGCGAGCACAACCTGCCCGACGTATTTCCCTGAGAGGCCGATCCCGAATTCGAACTTGGTGTCGGCGAGGATGAGCCCTCGCTCGCGCGCGAGTTCGTCGGCCCTGCGGTAGATCTCCAGCGAGAGGCGCTTGAGCTCCTGGGCCTCCTCCTGTCCGATGAGCATCATGACCTCGTCGAAGGTGACGTTTCGGTCGTGCTCGCCGAGCGGCGCCTTTTCGGCGGGGGTGAAGATCGGCTTCGGGAGCAGTGACCCGTCCTTGAGCCCTGGTGGCAGCCCGACCCCGCAGATCGATCCCGCCTCGCGGTAGTCGGCGAGTCCGCCCCCGGTGAGGTACCCGCGAACGACGCACTCAATGGGCAGCATCTCGAGGCGGTCGCAGACCATCGCCCGGCCCTTCACTGCCGAGGGCACGTTGGTGCCGCGGAGGTGATTGGGGACGACTCCTTCGAGTTGGTGGAACCACCACAGCGAGAGCAGCGTGAGAATCCGGCCCTTGTCGGGGATGACGGTGGGCAGCACCCAGTCGAAGGCGGAGATGCGATCGCTCGCCACAAAGAGGAGGCGATCCTCTGGCGTCACGTAGAGGTCTCGGACCTTGCCGGAGTACAGGTGTGTGTAGCCGTCCGGAAGGTTGTAGGGGCTCGGGTCGATACTCACAGGATGTCTCCAGGTTGGTAGGTGGACGCTCCTGGGTGCCTCGCGGCGATGACGCCCACTCGCTCGATAACCGCCTGCACCTGAGCGGCGGCGGCGCCGGTGAAGTCGAGCGGCTCGGAGATCAGCGCGTGAAGGTCAATCAACGACAGGCCAAGCCGCTTGTCCGCGGCAAGTCGGTCGAGAAGATCGTTTTCGGCGGCACCCTCCTCGCGCAGTGCGAGTGCAACCGCGACAGCGTGCTCCTTGATCGCCTCGTGGGCCCGCTCTCGCCCTACCCCGGCGCGTACGGCAGCCATGAGGATTTTTGTCGTCGCGAGGAAGGGCAGGTATCGGTCGAGCTCACGATCGACGACGGCGGGGAAGGCGCCGAAGTCGTCGAGCACCGTGAGAAACGTCTCGAAGAGTCCGTCGACGGCGAAGAACGAGTCCGGCAGGGCAACCCGGCGCACGACGGAGCACGAGACATCGCCCTCGTTCCACTGGCTGCCGGCGAGCTCCGCGGTCATGGCGAGGTAACCGCGAAGGAGGACGGCGAACCCATTGATGCGCTCGCATGACCGGCTATTCATCTTGTGTGGCATCGCGGAGGATCCAACCTGCCCGGGTCGGAAGCCCTCAGTGACGAGGTCGAGGCCGGCCATGAGGCGGATCGTGGTGGCCAAACTCGACGGCGCTGCCGCCGCCTGAACAAGGGCGGAGACCACATCGAAGTCGAGCGAGCGCGGGTAGACCTGTCCGACGCTCGTGAGCACGTCAGTGAATCCGAGGTGGCCGGCCACGCCCTCCTCGAGGGCCTGTAGTTTCGCCGCGTCGCCGTCGAGCAGGTCGAGCATGTCCTGCGCCGTGCCGACCGGCCCCTTGATGCCGCGTAATGGGTAGCGCGCCAGTAGTTCATCGGTGCGCGCATAGGCCGTGAGCAGCTCATCTGCGGCGCTCGCGAATCGTTTGCCCAGGGTCGTGGTCTGGGCCGGGACGTTGTGAGACCTGCCGGTGATTGCGGTGTCGGAGTACTGGGCGGCGAGGGCGGCGAGGCGCGCTAGTGCCGCCACACTCTTGTCGCGGACAAGGAGGAGAGCATTGCGGATCTGGAGTTGCTCGACGTTCTCAGTGAGATCCCGCGACGTCATCCCGAGGTGAATGAACTCATGGCCCGCGAGGCCGTTGAACTCCTCGATGCGCGCCTTGACGTCGTGCTTCGTCACACGCTCCCGATCGGAGATCGACTGCAGATCGACCTGATCGAGGACCGACTCGTAGTCGGCTATTGCGGATGCGGGTATCGACACGCCCAGTTCAGACTGCGCCGTCATCACCGCGATCCAGAGCCTTCGCTCAAGGATGATCTTTGCGGCCGGCGACCAGATGCCATTCATGGCAACGGATGCGTAACGTCCGGAGAGCACGTTAGGTATCGCTGAGGCCACGACCTCATCCTTCCACGCCCCTTGGGCGCTACCAACTCCCAGCGTGATGCCGTGGATTGCCCGCGCCGGACTACCTAGCGCCGGTGTTGCTGTCGGTGATGTCGACGGTGGTGAGGCAGCCCACTGGATTCTGTGCTCCGAGATCGTAGAGCGTCGGATCACCTCGCTCGGCGATCCAGGCCTTCTGGATGGAGGTGAGCACCGCAAGCATTGAGGCCTTCTTGGCCGGGGCGAGGTAGTTGGCCAGGCAGGCGTGCCAAGGCCTCCCGCTGTTGTCATTCTTCGAGAAGAAGACCCCGGTCTCGATCATTCCGAGGCCCTTGGCCTTCCAGTGGGGGTTGTAGTCACTGACGGTGCCGATCTGCTGACCCGCCTTCACCTTGTCGCCCACCTTCACCTGCGGGCTATTGAGGTGCTCGTGCTCGAACAGGATTGGGGCCATGCCCGACGTGCAGGGGGTACCCGTGGGAGCGACTCGAACGCTGTAGTCGTTGCTGTAGAGCGTCGGGAGATCGCAGACCGTGCCATCGACCATCGAGATCACCGGCGTGCCGAGGGGTGCAATAAAGGCCATCTGGGGCTCTTTGGCTCCCTTCACTTCGAGGCCGTAGATGCCCAGAATGTGGCGGTACATCGCGTCATCATCTGCGTTGCCGAAGGTGGGTGGCGTGACCCCCTTGATCTGCATGACTCCGGCCTTCCCAATGCCAGCATCGTAGGTGTCGACAGCCAGGCCCCAGTTCTGGATGGCCTTCGGGATGCTGGCATTAGACGTGATACCCAAGCTCGATCCTGACCCGCTGCTTGATCCGCCCCCGCTCGCGAGCTTCACCCAGACGAGTGCGCTTCCCTTTTTCGTACAGCGAATATCGATATTGCCCACATGAAGCGTGATGCCAGCCCTCGTGCACCTGTCGCCCGGCTTGTTAGCCGCGTTGGCCACCGACGGGAATGCTGTTGCGACCAGACTCATCACAGCGATGCAGGCAAACTACCCCACCATGGTCAGCGATTTCAACTACTTTTGGGCCAATTCCTGCTCGTCAAGCGTGGCCCGTAGGGCGATGTCTGACCGGTGATGCGCCCCTTCGATGATGATGTGATCAATTGCCTCATAGGCGCGGTTTCGGGCCTGCGCCAAGGACGCGCCCTGCGCTGTGATCGAGAGCACCCGACCGCCCGCGGTGACGATTCCATCGGCGGTCGCCCGAGTGCCACCGTGGAGCACCGTCACGCCTTCGACCTCTCCTGCCTCATCGAGTCCCTCGATGAGATCGCCGGTGACTGGGTTCTCTGGATAGCCCTTTGAGGCGATGACGACCGTGACGGCAGCCCCCTCGTGCCAAGCGAGGGGCGGCAGAGCGCCGAGGGTTCCGGTGGCGGCAGCGAGGAGCACTTGGCCGAGTGGCGACGCCAGACGGGCAAGCACCACCTGGGTCTCAGGGTCACCAAATCTGGCATTGAACTCGATGACCCGCGTGCCACGCGTCGTGAGGGCGAGTCCTGCGTACAGCAGGCCAACGAACGGGGTGCCCCGCTCGCGCATCGTGTCGATCATCGGCTGCAGGACCCGCTCAGTGACATCCGCAACGAGCGTTGGCGGCGCCCATGGCAGTGGCGAGTAGGCACCCATGCCACCGGTGTTCGGCCCGGCATCGCCGTCATACGCCCGCTTGAAGTCCTGTGCTGGCTCGAGCGGGATGATCGTCGTGCCGTCGGTGATGCCGAACAGCGAGACCTCAGGGCCAGCGAGGTACTCCTCGATCACGACCCGCGCGTCTCCCCCGCGGCTCAGGCAGGCTTGGGCGTGAGCGAGGGCTTCGTCCCGATCATTCGTGACGACCACACCCTTGCCCGCCGCAAGCCCGTCGTCCTTCACCACGTGTGGTGCGCCGAAATGGTCGAGGGCCTCCGCAACCTCGTCCATGACCCCGCATACGCGTGCTCGGGCGGTATCGACACCCGCCTCGTCCATCACCTGCTTCGCGAAGGCCTTACTCCCCTCGAGTTGCGCCGCCGCGGCTGACGGGCCGAAGCACGCGATGCCCAAGGCTCGCACCGCGTCGGCCGCCCCTGCGACAAGGGGAACCTCCGGGCCAATCACGACGAGGTCAACGGCGCACTCAGCTGCGAGACCGGCGATGGCCTGTGCGTCAGTTGCGTCGAGATCGCGTGTTTCAGCGTCGCGGGCAATGCCGGCATTACCGGGAGCGCAAATCAGGCGCCCGACAGTTTCGTCCGCCTTCAAAGCCGTGACGAGAGCATGCTCCCTAGCACCGGAACCGACGACAAGGATGTCCACATCGCGAGCCTAACCGCGTAACACGGTTAGCCCACGTAGTGCTTGTCGATGACCGTGAATACCTCGTCAAGGATTGCGAGGCCATCCTTGGCCTCCGCCTCGGTGACCGTGCACGGCGGCACGACATGCATGCGGTTGAAGTTTGCGAATGGCATGAGCCCGCGCTTCTTGCTCTCCGCGATGAGTTCGTTCATGGCCGGGGAGGTGCCACCGTACGGGGCGAGCGGCTCGCGGGTCTCGCGGTTGGTGACGAGGTCAAGGGCCCAGAAGACGCCGAGGCCGCGGGCCTCGCCGATGACCGGGTGCTTCTCCTGCAGCGCACGAAGGCCTGGGCCGAGGATGTTCTTGCCGATTGAGGCGGCGTTCTCGACGATGCCCTCCTCCGTCATCGCGGTGATGGAGCCAACGATGGACGCGGCAGCCAGCGGATGACCCGAGTAGGTGAGGCCGCCGGGGAAGACTCGCGTGTCGAAGGTTGCGGCAATCTCGTCGCTGATGATGACACCACCAACCGGGACGTAACCGGAGTTCGAGCCCTTCGCAAAGACGATGAGGTCTGGCTTGACGTCCCAGTTCTGGAACGCGAACCACTCGCCCGTACGACCAAAGCCGGACATCGTCTCGTCAGCGATCATGACGATGCCGTGCTTATCGCAGATTGCCCGCACGCCCTCGAGGTAGCCGGCGGGGGGCACGAGCACTCCGGCCGTGCCCACAACGCTCTCGATGAGGATGGCGCCGATGGTGCCGGGTCCCTCGAATTGAATGACCTGCTCAAGGTGCTGAAGTGCGCGCTCCGACTCCTGCTCCTCCGAAGCGGCCCAGAAGGCCGAGCGGTAGAGGTAGGGGCCGAAGAAGTGGACATGCTGCGACGCGTACTCATTCGGCCAGCGACGCGGGTCG
This sequence comes from Candidatus Nanopelagicales bacterium, assembly GCA_040398845.1. GTDB lineage: Bacteria > Actinomycetota > Actinomycetes > S36-B12 > S36-B12 > WLND01. The sequence goes on from JBBATH010000007.1 coordinate 101,537, forward strand.
CCAGTTGCGGCAATCGCGGCACCCGTGTTGCCGTGGTAAGAGCGGTAGAAGGAGAGCACCTTGTGCTTGTGCGTATGGATGCGGGCCATCCGGATGGCATTCTCGACTGCATCGGCGCCGCCGTTGGTGAAGAACACCTTGTTCATGTTGTCGGTGACGAGCCCGGTGATGAGCTGGGCCGCTTCGCCCCGCGCCGCGTTGGCATGCTGGGGAGCGATGGTTGAGAGCTTCGCAGCCTGGTCCTGGATCGCCTTGACGACCTTTGGGTGCTGGTGACCGATGTTCACGTTGACGAGCTGCGAGGAGAAGTCGAGGAACTTGTTGCCGTCGTAATCCCAGAAGTAGCAACCCTCGGCGGCCGCGATGACCATGGGGTTCAGGGCGCCCTGAGCACTCCATGAGTGGAAGACGTGCGCACGGTCGAGATCGTAGACGCGCTTGCCCTCTGCTGGGTCGGCGGTGAATTCCATGGTGCTCCTCAGTCGGTGAATCTGCGTGTCGTGATGCTTCGTGATCCCGAGCGTAGAACGAGTTGAATGTTCACGCCAAATGGGGTGCGGTGAGCGAGCGGTACCCGGCCACTCTCACTTCGAGGCGACGCTTCACTGTTGGCCATTCGTCCGCGAGAACGGAGAGCAGCACGGTGTCGCGCACGGTGTCGTCGGCGCGCCGCTGATATCGGCGGAGCACGCCCTCGAACTGGGCGCCGAGCTTGGCGATCGCCGCCTGGCTACGCGCGTTGCGAATATCGGTCTTCAGCTGGACGCGCCCCATGCCCGCGACCTCGAAGGCCCACTGCATGAGGAGAAGTTTGCAGGCGGGGTTGACGATCGTGCCCCAGGCGCTCGGAGCGTAGGTGGTGAAGCCAATCTCGAGGCGAGCATCGCCGGGCGAGACCTCAAGGTAGGAGGACGTCCCGACGACGGCTCCATCGAGCCTGACGGTCCACGGGGTGCGGCCGATCGCGGGTGCCGCGTTGAGCACAGTGACCCAACCGGCGGGCGATGCGGGGCGGCCTTTCACGTGGATCCAGACGGCCTCGTGGTCGAGAGCGTCGAAGAGTTCGGGGGCGTCGGCCTCGGTTGCGAGGGTCAGTTGAACGCCTCCGACGGCCAGGATGCACCCGTGCGGGACGGGCCAGAGGGCGGTCGGCCATGGGGCATCGTCCGGTCTGGGATCGGCACGTGGGACAAAGAGCGAATCTGATGGCATTTCAGCCCACTTTCTGCCGTTTGTCCCACGAAGTGGGACAAACGGGGGTTAGGCGATGAGGTCGTTGATTGCGATGGTGGCATCGCGATCTTGGCCGACCCCGATCGCGCTGATCCGGGTGCCCGAGATGTCCTCAAGGAACCGCACGTAGTCGCGCGCGTTCTTCGGCAGGTCCGACACCTCGCGGGCACCGGAGATGTCCTCCGTCCAGCCGGGCCGGTTCTCGTAGATCGGCTTCGCGTGGTGGAACCCCGTCTGGGTCATCGGGATCTCGTCGCACCGCTCGCCGTCAACGTCGTAGGCGACGCACACGGGTATCTGCTCGAACCCGGTGAGCACATCGAGTTTGGTGACGAAGGTGTCCGTGAGCCCGTTGACCCGGCTTGCGAACCGGGCGATCGGAGCATCGAACCAGCCGCAGCGCCGCGGGCGACCCGTGGTCACGCCGCGCTCCCCGCCAATGACCCTCAGCCGCTCGCCATCGTCGTCGAGTAATTCTGTCGGGAAAGGACCTGAGCCGACTCGGGTTGTGTAGGCCTTGAGGATGCCAATGACGCGCGTGATGCGGGTTGGTCCGATGCCGCTGCCGGTGCAGGCGCCGCCCGCGGTTGGGTTACTCGACGTCACGAAAGGGTACGTGCCGTGGTCAACGTCAAGCAGGGTTCCCTGGCCACCCTCGAGGAGCACGACCTTGCCCTGGTCGAGGGCCAAGTTGAGCATGAGCGAGGTGTCGGCCACGTACGGGCGCAGGGTATCGGCGAAGGCAAGGAGTGAATCGACGATCTCATCGATCTCGAGGGCCCGACGGTTGTAGACCTTGACGAGCACCTGATTCTTGCTCGCGAGGGCACCCTCGACCTTCTGGCGCAGGATTGACGGATCGAACAGGTCCTGCACCCGGATGCCGAGGCGCGCGATCTTGTCGCTGTAGGTCGGTCCGATACCCCGACCGGTCGTGCCGATCTTGGCGTTTGCGAGGAATCGCTCGGTCACCTTGTCAAGGGTGACGTGGTAGGGCGTGATGAGGTGGGCGTTCGCGCTGATGACGAGTTTCGAGGTGTCAATGCCGCGCTCGTTGAGGGCAGCCATCTCGTGGAGGAGCACCGCCGGATCAATCACGACACCGTTTCCGATGACCGGGATGACCTTGGGTGTGAGGATGCCGCTCGGCAGCAGGTGAAGGGCGAATTTTTGGTCGCCGATCACGACAGTGTGGCCGGCGTTGTTGCCGCCTTGGTAGCGAACGACATAGTCAACTCGGCCACCGAGCAGATCGGTCGCCTTGCCCTTGCCTTCATCGCCCCACTGCGACCCGACGAGAACGATTGCGGGCATGGCGTAAGGCTACAGGCGTAGAGCCCCCGCCGGATGCGACTAGCGGGTAGCGCCTGTTTCCAGGCGATCGGCCAGCGCCTCGCCGAGCAGGTGGCCTGAGAGCCAGGCCGTCTCGACCCGCGGCCCATCGGACCACGCATCCCCTGCGAGTCCGAGATTGATCCCGGGGTCAAGGAAGAAGGGTTGCGGCGAGGCGGTGAGCGGTTTTGCGTAGGTCCATCGCTTCGCATCTGCCCAGCTCGGGTGCTCGGAGATGCCGAGCACCCGTTGCAGGGCGCCGAGTGCGGCCGGAAGCACCTGCGAAGGATCGGTCAGGTGCCTGGCCGCGAGCACCGGCTGCACGTGGGTGACAAGCACGGGGGCACCATTGCCGCGGCGGCTGCCGTCATTCGCGATCCAGGTGATGACGGGATCGTCATTGACGAAGATGCCGTCGAATTCGCGCCAGGTCGCCGCGTCGAAGACCGCGGTGACAACGATCACGGGCTCCCAGGTGACCTCGTGGGTGGCGAGCAGGGCCGCCTCGAGTGCGGGTGAGCCCGATTCAAGGAGTTGGCGGGCCTGGGGGCTCGGCATACACATGGCGATCGCGTCGACCCCTTCGCCGCCGACCGTCAGTGCACCTTCCTCCACCGAGATTGGACCGGAATCGTGCCCGGATATGACCTCGGTGTTCGGCAGCTCACTCGCGAGGTGTTCGACGATTGACCGGACTCCACCTGCCGCCGTGTAGCGCATCGGTCCCGTCTTCACCCCCTGGATTCCGTCGGACGACGCGACATGGAAGGTGTCGGTCCAGTCGCGCACAACCCCCATGCCGACGAGGTGATCAATGAGCGAACTGAAACGCTCATCCTTTGCGGTGAAATAGGACGCACCAATGTCGACGACATGCCCATCGAATGGTGTGCCGGAGTCGCGGATGCGGCGGGAGGCCATCCGGCCTCCGAGCACCCGACCTTTGTCGAGCAGGGTCACCGAGTGGCCGCGGTTGTTCAGTGCAGCCGCGCATGCGACGCCGCTGATACCACCGCCGATGACGATCGTGCGCGGCATTGTCTAGGCGCTGGGGATCGATGGATCGCAGTCGGCCAGGAATGCCGTGATGCGCTGGGCCTCATCGGACTCACCAATCGTGCCGGAGGCACGTCCGAGGGAGCGAAGGCAGCGAAGGAAGCCCTGGTTCGGCTCGTGGCTCCACGGGACAGGGCCGTGGCCCTTCCAGCCATTGCGGCGCAGGGCATCGAGCCCGCGGTGGTAGCCGACCCGGGAGAAGGCGTACGACTCGATCACCTGTCCGTTGCCCCAGGCCTCGTCTGCCAGGACGGCCCAAGCCAGTGAACTTGTCGGGTGGTCGCGGACGACGTCATGGGCATCGGCGCCATTAGCGAGCGCTAACACGACCACGTCATCGGCCGGGAGGAAGGTGGGAGGGGTACCGCCGAGGAGATCTACGCCAATGGTCATAGCTGAAGCCTCTCACTATCAGCGAGCCACTCAAACCCAACCAGGTACCACGTGGGCTTTGGGGGGTGGGTTCTCTACTTCAGTTTGGTGCCGGCGGAACGCAGATCCTCGCAGCCCCGAACGACGCGGTCGGCCATGCCCTTCTCAGCCAGCTTGCCGTAGGAGCGGGGGTCGTACTGCTTCTTGTTGCCGACCTCACCGTCGATCTTCAGCACACCGTCGTAGTTCTTGAACATGTGATCGGCGATCGGTCGGGTGAAGGCGTACTGGGTATCGGTGTCGATGTTCATTTTCACGACGCCGTAGTCGAGCGCCTCGCGGATCTCACTGAGGAGTGAGCCTGAGCCGCCATGGAAGACGAGGTCGAAGGGCTTCTCTCTGCCGTACTTGGCACCGACAGCACCTTGGATATCATTGAGGATTGACGGGGTCAATACCACGTTGCCAGGCTTGTAGACGCCGTGGACATTGCCGAAGGTCGCCGCAACCATGTAGCGACCACGCTCACCCAGGCCGAGCGCCTCCGCGGTGGCGATGCCGTCGTCGACCGTCGAGAAGAGTTTTGCATCATGCGTCGCCTCAATACCGTCCTCCTCGCCGCCGACCACACCAATCTCGATCTCGAGGATGATGTTGGCCTTCACACAGGCATCGAGCATGCGTGATGCGATGTCGAGATTCTCTTTTAGTGGCACGGCTGATCCGTCCCACATGTGCGACTGGAACAGTGGCTCAAGGCCCTTCGCAACCCGCTCCTGCGAGATGGTGATAAGCGGCTCCATGAATCCGGCGAGCTTCTCCTGCGGGCAATGATCGGTATGCAGGGCGATGTTGACGTTGTAGTGCTTCGCGATCGAGTGAGTGAATTCAGCGAGGGCAGTTGCGCCTGCCACCATGTCCTTGATCATCTGGCCGGATGCGAACTCGGCCCCGCCCCACGAGATCTGGACGATGCCATCGGACTCGGCCTCGGCAAAGCCGCGGATTGCCGCGACGATTGACTGTGAGGAGGTGCAGTTGATCGCCGGGTAGGCGAACTTGCCAGCCTTGGCTCGGTCGAGCATCTGGCCGTAGACCTCGGGGGATGCGATGGGCATCGTTTGCTCCTGCGATTAAGGATGAAGGACTCGCGAACGTCACCATCCTTCCATTAGGACAGCGTTTGCATTCCGGCAGGTTCGCTCGAGAGTTGCCGCACCGAGCGGAAGAGCAGAGCGCCGAGAGCGGCCGCGGCCGACACCGCGGCGGCGATGAGGAAAGCCGTTTTTGCCCCCACCCCAACGATGAGCGGGCCGGCGAGCGCCAATCCGATCGGGCCGAACATGAGCGACCCCATGGCGTCATATGAGCTCACTCGGGAGAGTGCCTCCCGGGGGATGTTCGTCTGCATCGCCGTGAACCACCACACCGCGAAGAGCTCGAGGCTCACCCCGAAGGCGAAGGAGCCGACCGCGACCCAGCCGAGCGGAAGTTCCAAGGCCAAGGTGATGAGCCAAAGCGGGAGCATCAGCGACGCGAGGAGGCCAACGACGAGCGGGCGCCTCACCCGAAGCCGGCTCGCGACAATCGCTCCGACGAGCAGTCCAATGGATTGGAAGGCCATGATCACGGCCCACCCGGCCGCGCCCCCGTAGATCTCGCGGGCGAGCACCGGGCCCATGACCTCCTCGGCGCCCCGCCAGACCATGACGATGAAGCTGAATGACCCGACGATGACGACGACCCACCGGTACGACCAGAAAACGCGCCATCCGTGCGCGAGATCTGTGAAGGTCGATTCGCCTGACTTGTGGGGTTTGGAGACGTCGCGCATCGAGAACACGAGGGCGCCAGCGACGAGGAATGAAAGGGAGTCGACGGCGATGGCCCAGCCCGAGCCGACGAGCGCGACAAGCAGGCCACCGATGGCATTACCTGCGATGAGGCCGCCGTTCGAGGCCACGCTCACGAATGCGTTGGCCGGTTGTAGGTGCTCGTCCTCGACGACGTCGGGTACCAGCGCGCTCATGGCCGGCCACCACAAGGCATTGAGGCAACCGGAGATTGCGCCGAGGATGGCGAGGAGTGCAATCGTGGCATGTCCGGTGAGAAAGAGGACCGCGGTCGTCATGACGAACGCGCTCAGGATGATGTCGGTGACGGCGATGACCCGTGCGCGGCCGAGCCGGTCCGCCACGACCCCGCCGATGGGCAGGACGAGGACGAGCGGGACCGCCTGTGCGGCCAAGACGATGCTCAACGAGGTTGGGGTGGCACCCGGGATCGACAGCACCCCGAATGCGATCGCAATAGGTGCGACGCCGTTGCCAATGTTGCTGATCGTCCGAGCGACGAACAGCTTGCGAAATCGAGGATTTGCAAGGAGCGCTCGCGTCGAAGTCGACTCAGGCACGGCGCAACCCTAGGCGCGTCAGCCGACACGCCCCAATAGGTAATCGCGACGCGCGAGCAGTACCTCGAGCGGAGCAGAGGCTGATGGTGGACCTGGCACCGCCTTACGCAACTCGACATGGACCTCGGCGTGACTGCTCGTCGACCGCGAAGCCCACTGGCCGACGAGGCCGTGCACCTCCCGCCGGAGGGCGTCAACATCGCGCCAGGTGGCGCCATCGGCAGCGACATCGTCATCGAGGTCATCGAACAGAGTGGCGGGACCGCGCTTGCGCAGTTCGGCGTCACGGGCGGCGAGCAGGGTCGCGGTCTGCTCGGCGGTGAGCAGGCCGGGCAGTCCGAGGAAATCCTCGTCGTCGGGGCTGACCTCGGCGGTGATCGCGCGGCCTCCTTGGAGGAGGTGCGCGAACTCAGCCTCTGCGTCGAGCGCGGTGAATTCCGCAACTCCAGGCTCTGGTGCGAGCCGTTCGATGACGAAGTCCCCGAGGCCCTCCTCTGCCGCGGGTACCCGCACAACGTGATTGCGGACCTCCTCCATCTCAGCAGCCAAAGCGAGGAGAGGTGTGACCGCAGGCAGGAAGACGGTGGCACTCTCGCGAGGGTTTCGAGCACGAACGACGCGACCGATTGCCTGCGAAAAGAACAGGGGGGTCCGGTAGGAGGTGGTCCAAAGACACACATTCAGCCGGACGATGTCGACGCCCTCAGAGACCTGCCGGACCGCGACCAGCCAGCGCTCGGTGCCCTTGTTGAAGGCCTCGATCTTTTTGCTTGATCGCGGATCATCGGAAAGGACGAGGACGGCGGCATGGCCGGTGACCTTCTTCACGAGCTTGGCGTACTCGCGCGCGGACTCCTGATCGGTGGCGAGCATGAGGGCGGCTGCATCGGGAGTCCCGGACTCCCGGAGGTCGGTGAGGCGTTGATCGCCAGCGGCGATGACATGGGGGATCCAGTTGCCACCCGGGTCAAGGGCGGTGCGCCAGGCGGCTTCCTCAAGGCGCTTGGACTCGTTTCCGGAGAGCGAGGCGCTCAGGACCTCGCCTGCGGAGTTCATCCAGCGACTTGTTCCCGAGTACGCGGCAAAGACGACCGGTCGAACAACGCCGTCGGCAAGGGCCTCCGCGTAGCCGTAGGCGTAGTCGGCCTCCGATAGGAGCTCGCCATCGCCGGAGTCCTCATATCGGACGAATGGAATCCGCTCATTTGGGTTCGTGCGGAACGGCGTACCGGTGAGACAGAGTCGACGGGCGGCAACGCTGAAGGCCTCGACGACAGCGTCGCCCCACGAGAGGCTGTCGCCGGCGTGGTGAATCTCATCGAGGATGACGAGCGTGCGCTTCGCCTGGGTCCTTGCCCGGTGGAGCATCGGGTGGGACGCGACCTGCGCGTAGGTGGTGATGTAGCCGTCGGTGCCGGGACGCACCGGACCGACGCTGTTCTTCAAGGTCGGGTCGAGGTAGAGGCCCGATCCTGATCCAGCATCGGCCCACTGGGTGCGCAGATGATCGGTCGGGACCACGACGATGACCCGATCGATGAGGCGCGCCTCATGCAGGCGCCGGGCGAGGGTGAGGGCGAAGGTGGTCTTGCCTGCGCCCGGGGTCGCAGTGACGAGGAAGTCCTCGGGTTTTTCGGCCTCGTACTTCTCGAGGGCCTCCCGCTGCCAAAGGCGCAGTTCCCGGGGTCGCATGCTCATCTGAGCTCATTCTAATCCCGGACGCTGACAGTCCCGGAACGTTCGACGAGCCCGGCCGCGACTACGGCTGCTGGTCGAATGAGTGCCGGCGGATCCACGCGTGCATCGCAACTGAAGCGGCTGCGCCGGCATTGATTGATCGCGTCGATCCGAACTGTGCGATTGAGAGCACCGCTGAGCAGGCGAATCGCGCCTGCTCCGACAGCCCCTCACCCTCCTGCCCAAAGAGCAGGACGCAGTCCCGCGGCAGGTCGAAGGTCTCAAGGGGGACCGAGCCCGGGAGGTTGTCGATCCCGATCAACTGGAGGTCGCCAGCTCGGCACCAGGCGGCAAGCGCTGTGGCGTCCGCGTGATACCTGACGTGCTGATATCGATCGGTGACCATAGCGCCGCGCCTGTTCCAGCGGCGTCTACCGACGATATGGATTTCAGCTGCAAGGAAGGCATTCGCGGTACGAACGACCGAGCCGATGTTGAAGTCGTGCGAGAAGTTCTCGATCGCCACATGGAACCCGTGCCGCCGAGTATCAAGGTCTTCGACGATGGCCTCGAGCCGCCAATAGCGATATCCGTCGACGACATTCCGTCGATCGCCCAAGAGGAGCAACTCGGGGTCCAGACGCGGGTCATCGGGCCAAGGCGGAGGGTGCGGACCGACCCCGGGCGGTTCCTCACCGATTTCCACTCAGGTGACGATAGCCTCAACAGCATGCATGCACTTGCGACGGTCGTCGATGCCCTCGGTCCTGATCCTGAAGCCCTCCTTCGCAGCTTCGGTACGGTGGCGTTCTGGGTGGTGCTCGGCATCATCTTCGCCGAGTGCGGCCTCCTCATCGGCTTCTTCCTTCCGGGCGACTCCCTGCTGTTCATCACCGGCATGCTTATCGCTCAAGGGTTCATTGCCTTCAATATCTGGGGAGCGGTGGCGCTACTCATCGCCGTCGCGATCCTTGGCAACGTCGTCGGCTACTGGATCGGGTACAAGGTCGGCCCGGCCATGTTCCGAAAGCCCGACTCCAAGCTTTTCAAGCGCGAATACGTCGACAAGACGCATGCCTTTTTCGAGAGGTACGGCGCCCCGGCGATCGTCCTCGCCCGGTTCGTGCCGATCGTGCGCACGTTCATCACTGCCATCGCCGGTGTCGGTCGCATGGACTTTGGAAAGTTCCTCACCTTCAGTGCCATCGGTGCCGTGCTGTGGGCTGGGCTCGTCACTCTCGCCGGCTACTTCTTGGGCAATATCGAATTCGTGAAGAAGAATGTCGAGATCATTCTCATTCTCGTTGTCGTCGTGAGCGTCCTGCCGATCGTCATCGAGGTCATCAAGCACCGTCGCGAGCAGGCCCGCTCGTAACTCGCGGCACTCCCAGTCATGGCGAATCCTGTGTCGGTCCTCATGGTTGAACTGCTCATGTCGGCCGATCGACTCATCACAGCCGCCCAGGCTGCCCCGGTTCCGGCGGATCCGTCAAGATGGGCACCGGCGGTCATCGTCGGTCACCTGAGCCGCGTCGACACCGAGGTCTGGCTCCCGCGAATCGACGAGATGGTCACCGTGAGGTCACGTGGGTCGCGCCCGCAATGGGCTTGGTGGGAACCCGATGCAGACGTAACAACGCGCACCTTTGCCGGCATAGGCGTCGACGAGTCCGGGGCCCGCCTGCTGGCGAGCCGCACCGCACTGCTCCACCGGCTCAGGGAACTCTCACCCGGCGACTGGACCGCTGAGGCCGAGCATGAGGACTTCGGAATCATCGACGTGCAGGGCCTCATCATGCAGGTGCTCGTCCATGACGAGGAACACCGTGCGTCGCTACTCCAGGCCGAGGTCAGCCAGTGAATAGGCAGCCCGGTACTCGATACCGCGCTCGACAACCTTCGGGCCGGCACCACGGTCGACAATGACCGCAACGGCAACCGTGCGCGCGCCTGCCGCCTCCAGCGCATCGACTGCAGTGAGCACTGAACCCCCGGTGGTCGAGGTGTCCTCGACGGCGAGAACCGCCCTGCCTTCGACATCGGGGCCCTCAATTCGTCGCTGGAGCCCGTGGTGCTTCTCCTCCTTGCGGACGACAAAGGCATCGAGGACGAGGCCATGCTTGGCGGCGTCATGCAGCATCGCGGTGGCCACGGGGTCGGCGCCGAGGGTGAGTCCGCCGGCGGCCGAGTACTCGAGGTCGGCGGTGAGCTCCCGCATGACTGTGCCGACGAGGGGTGCTGCATTGCCGTCGAGGGTGACGCGGCGCAGGTCGACGTAATAGTCGGCCTCCCGACCGCTCGACAGGATCACCGTGCCGCGCACGACCGCTCGCTCGATGATGAGCTGGCGGAGTTCTTCCCAGGCGGCTGACTTCATGGGCGAAGCCTATGCTCGCTGGCGTGGGCGCCTGCAGCATCGTTATCCTCCCGGACGAGGCCTCCGCCGCTCGCTTCGAGTGCGCGGAGATCCTGACAGCGCCCGGCTCCAACTGCGCATCCTTTGATGTCGAGGTGCCACCGGGGCTGTCCGATCTGAAATCCGTTCAGGTCTGCGCCGCGATCCTGGTGGCCGCGCCCCACCCGCCCCTGCTCATCGTGACGACTCTCGCGTCAATGCATCTGCTCCCCGCCGTCGCGCGGGCCCAGCGAGCAGCCCGGCAGCTCATTTGCGGCTACGTGCTCATCGATGCCGGCAACGGGGCGCCGGGGGCCGATCCGAGCGGCGAGAGCTGGCCCGATGCGCCCGTGTTCCTCATAGCCGGCATCGGCGACGCCGCGGCGCGGTCGCATGCGAAGCTGCGCGGCTGGCAGGTGTTCGATGCCGAGGCCACCACCGAAATCGCCTTCTTGATCGGCCAACTGGCACTCGAACTGGCGCCCTGACTCTGCACGTTGTCGCTCATCGATCTCGGCACGGTAGTGCTTATGCGCGCTTCTTGACCTGCTGGCCCAGATACCTGAGTTCGCATGTCCTGCGACATTGCCAGCGCTTGCCACGCCCAGCTTGGACGCGGCGCGTCCATTCGCTCAAGGATCAATGGCTCGGTTCAGGCACCCCGCGGATGCAGGCAGATGCCATCGCCGCGACCCCTGAGCAATTGCGTGCACGTGGGATCGTGATGAAGACCGAAAGCCTGTGGCGCGATCCGCGCACGGTGGGTCCATGACGAGCGGCGTTCCGCTGACCGATGAGGAAATCCGTCGATACCTTGCAGATGTCGCGGAGAGCAGGAAGAACCTGATCGCGAGCATCCAACGCGGCAAGCCTCGTTTTCTCTGAACATTGGTCCGTCTTGGCCGCGATTGGGCCCCCGGAATCAATAGTTCCTAGTGCACTGGATGGTCGTAGCCTAGCTTGGTAGGCTAAACGAGTGAAGCGAAGGGACCTACTCAGGGCCCTTCGACTCAGTGCGAAGGAGGCCGGCGTCGACCTTGCCATTGTTCGCAATGGCGCGAGCCACGACATATACCGCCTAGGAGACATCGTCATCACGATCCCCAGACACAACGAACTGAATGAGATGACTGCACGAGGCATTCTCAAGGATGCCGCTGCTCACTTGAAAGGAAGAGACCGATGAAAATGTTCGACGTCACGGCGAGTCGCAGCCAGGGCTGGTGGGCCATCCATGCGAACGTGCCAGGTGCGAGCGTCTGGACGCAGGCCCGTCGACTGGATCAAGTTGAAGCGACAGCGCGTGAGGCAATAGGCCTCGCCTTGGACGCCGCGCAGGATTCATTTGAGTTGAACATCGCGCCGGTGGTGCCCGAGGGCATCCGTCATGAGGTCGAGTTGGCGAGGAACACGGCCCGCTTGGCGGCAATTGCTCAGGCGATCGCGACCACCCTGAACCAGTATGCAGCAGTGTCGCTCACCGCAGAGGGCTATACGGTCCGCGACGCGGGCTACCTCATGAACCTTTCATCGCAACGGATTTCGCAGCTGGTGGCGCAGCAGCGCACTCAAGTGGAGGCCTCGACCTCGGAGTCGCCAACGTTCGACAGCGTGGTCGAGTCATTGCTCGTGCAGTTGCTGTCGGCGGCGGATGGACTCTCAGACACCTCCAGCCAGACTGGCAAGCCGCGTCAGCGCGAGGAGCATGGTCCGCGGCGGACGCCAATGGAGAAGCAACGTACCTCGGGCAAGAGGTGAGCGACTGCAAAGAGTGGCCCCCTGACCGCCAGCGCGTGAAGCGCCGATGGTCAAGGGGCCAGCGTTGCGAATACTTGGTGCGGTATTCCACGGTGACGCCGACCCGTCGTGCCTTCGCGCTGGGCTGCTCGGCCACGCCGTTGCCACGAACCGTGTAGGCGCCCTTGAGTCCGAGGGTCCGCAGCTAGGAGGCGACCGCTCGGGCCCGCTCGGTGGAGAGAGGTTCGGCGGCGGCATCGAGCTCAATGCCCCTGCTCAACATGTCCAAAAGCGCGCTGCAGAGGTCGGCGCTGTCACCGGTCTCGAGTGCCTGCTTGAGGCCCGCCATGCAGCGATCGACTGCAGCGACAAGCGGGGGGCCGGAACGCTCGGGTCAGGTGGTCGCGGCGAGTTGGGAGCAATCGATAGCAAGGAGAAACCACAGGAGTGAGGCCGATTCCTCCCCGAAGTGGCCGCTGAAACTCCAGACGCCGATGAAGCCGAGCTCTCGACTCCGGCTGAGTCAGCAAAAGGGATTGGAGGAGGAAACGGTCAGGGCGCGCTGAATGGGTCACTCACACGCAAGCCTGGAAATGCCTTGAAGTCGCGATCTGCACTCAAGAACTGGGTCACCCCGTGATCGATGCAGATGGCTGCGACACGCGCATCACGGATCCGTGGGCCAATGACCCCGCTTCCCGCGAGCACAGCGGCCAGAGTCGCGAGGTGCCGTGGCGACTCGCCGATGAGCCTCACTGATGGCGAATCGCACCACACGCCGAGTTGCTCGAGCGCCTGTGCTGGCAAGGCGGTCGGGCTGAAGATGCGCGGATTGGTTGTGATGCTCAAGAACTCATGGATACACGGCCAGGGAATGGCCCAAGCCGCGGGTGCTGTTGCGAGATCTACGAGGGCACTTGCAGCAGTTGGGTGATTCGGATGGTTCTGCATAAGAGCCGGAACCAGAACATTGGTGTCAACGCCAATCACAGTCGATCACCGCGAGAGAGATCGAGGATCTCCTGCCGGGTCATGTTTGCTGCTTCGGCAGTGAGTGCCCCCGGAATGGACGCATCACGGCAAATGTAACGTCGTGCTTGGCTGCGTGAGCGTAGGACTTCGTGGAGGCCCTCCTCGAGCAGTGACTTCATGCTGCAGCCCTCACGATGAGCGAGGTCCTTAATCTCATCCAGAAGAGCGTCGTTGATCTCGACGGTCGTCTTCATTTGCCCATGCTAGGTGACCCATAGATATGGGGCAAGGATGTCGGCGGGGGAACTATCGAGCGTTGCCGATCCGGCGCACGAGCGCTCGCGGCGAATGGCGGAGCAGCGCCCCCATCACCTTGTACTGGCCGCCCGTGACGCTCAGCACCTTGCCACGATCGACATCGCGCATGGCCTTCCTGGCAACCCGGTCGGCGTCCAGCCACATCCACCGGGGGACGCTGTCCATATTCAAGTCGGCACGCTCGTGGAATTCGGTATGGACGTAGCCGGGGCACACTGCCGTGACACTGACTCCGAGCGGGGCGACCTCGCCGGCGAGACCCTCGGAGAACACGGTGACCCAAGCTTTTGCGGCAGAGTAGGTACTGCCGGTAAGCCAGCTCGCCACGCTGCTCACATTGACGATGGCCCCTTCGCCGCGCTCGCCCATCGAGACCGCGGCCGCGTGGCTGAGCCGCATGACCGCGATGACGAGGACATCGAGCATGCGCTGCTCGTCGCCGATATCGCCTCGAGTGAATCGGGCCTTGACTCCGAAGCCGGCGTTGTTCACCAGCACAGCGATCGGCCGGTCTCGGTCTACGAGTCGCTGCTCGACAACGCTCAGCTGCTCCCGGTCCGAGAGGTCGGCTGGGAGGACCTCGACCGACACTCCGTGGGCACTCGAGAGCGACTCTGCGAGAGCCGCAAGGCGATCCTCGTCACGAGCGACGAGGACAAGATCGTGCCCGCGCTCGGCGAGGAGTCGGGCAAAGGCCTCGCCGATTCCGGACGTTGGACCGGTGACAAGGGCTGTTCCGGGGATTCGCATGATTCATCTTCACACCTCCAGCGCGCCTGCGTGTGAGGACGCGGACCGTCGGGAACTCGGGCGCACGCGCAACCTCGCATAAGCCGTGCGTTTCTGGGTTGGTGACGTAACGTGTCTACATGCCTAAGCGAATGCGTGCGGCGGCCGTAGCCACGGCACTGGCACTTACCCTCACGCCTATCGCATCGCCCGCCACCGCGTTGCCGGCATCACGTGCCGGCGGTCGGCCGCTTGTTGTGAATGGTCAATCTGCCGAGGCAGGTCAATTCCCCTTCGTTGTCGCCCTCCTAGATGCAGCAAGGTTCGAGCGGGAGGGAGCATTCCAATCGCAGTTTTGCGGCGGGTCGCTCACGACTCCGACAACGATTGTGACGGCGGCACACTGCGTCGTCGATGAGGACACCGGCCGCGAGGGCGGGGCATCGTCGATCCTGGTAGCCATTTCACGAGATCTCAAGGGCGCTGACACGCGAATAGTCCAGGTGGCCGCTGTCGCCGTCCACCCCGATTTCGACCCCGCGAAGGTCACGAACGACGTCGCGGTTCTCACGCTCGGGGAGGCTGTCACTGACGTTCCCCTCATCACGCCGATGCGCCCGAGTGATAACCCCGACTATCTCGCGCCCCGCGCGCCAGTGTTCGTCGTCGGGTGGGGGAATCAGTCGCTCGCCGGTAGTTCCTACCCGCAGACGATGCGCGTGGGAGCCCTCGTTGTCTTCCCCGAGGGCGCCTGTGGCCGAAATGAGCCGTACACCATCGGTTCGGTGACATTCGACGGTTTCGATTGGGACGAAGCCGATCCCGCCCTCATGGTCTGCGCCGCGGGCGTGACGCAGGCGGGCACGGTCATCGATGCTTGCCAAGGAGACTCCGGGGGGCCACTCGTCGGAGGCAAGGGCAGTTCAATGCGTCTTGTCGGAGTGGTGAGCTGGGGTGAGGATTGCGCAACCAAGCATCCGGGGGTGTACACCCGAATCGCGGCAATGACCGAATTTCTGATGTCCAAGAAGGCAATTTCAATCATCCCCCCAACAGTAGCGCCCGTGCTCAGCATCGACGTGCTGTCCGGGGGTCTTCGGGTCACCTTCGCAATCACACCTGACGGCTCTGCGATCAGCGCCCTCGCCGCCACTGCGACAGACGCCTCCACGGGTAATGCCGCGACCTGTTTTGCGGAACCGCGCCGAGACCAACTGCGACCGTTTTGCACTATCACCGGGCTTGCCAACGATGTTCCCTACAGTGTTTCAGGGATCAGTGCGAATGACGTCGGCAATTCACCGCCGGCCGCACCAATCACGGCAGTGCCAACCGCGGTGCCGATACCGGGTTCCATTCTCGGAGTCTCCGTCGCTGCGGGTGGACAGGCGCGGTTTCGGGTGGGGGCGAGCGACGCGAACGGTTCAGTGCTCGTCTCCACGCGGGTCGTGTGTGCTCCTCTCGCCGGCGGCCTGGCTCGAAGTGGGCGGGTGGTGAGGGGCGCAGCGACCGTGACTCGGTTGGCACCTCAGCGATACTCGTGTGCCGTTGAAGCGGCAAACTCCGCCGGTGCAGCCCGATCGAATCCTCGCCTTGTCATCGGACGCCGGTAGCTAGTCGGGCAGGTGCTCGTCAGTCTCGGTAGCCGGGATTCACCCGGTCGAGTCGACGCAGCAGGCCCGGCCAGGCGAGGTCGCCACCCATGCCCTTGAGCACGAGGTGGATATTGCTTGCCACCCCGGCGAGGATCGCAGGGTGGACGGGGATGAGTTCGCCGCCGCCGGATTGAGCGAGTACCTGAATCTCGCAGGCCCTCTGCAAGTTGTACATGTAAAGAAAGGCGTCGGCGATGGTCTCGCCGACGGTGAGGAGGCCGTGATTGCGAAGGATGAGGCTGGTGTTCATCCCGAGGTCGTTCACGAGCCGGGGCTTCTCGGCGTCGAGGAGGGCGATCCCCTCGTAACTGTGGTAGCCAATTGACGCGAGCGCGACTGTCGCCTGCTGTGAGATCGGGAGCAGCCCACTCACCTGGGCGCTCACAGCCACGCCAGCGGCGGTATGGCTGTGCAGTACGCACGAGATGTCCTCGCGGGCAGCGTGGACCGCGCTGTGGATGACGAAGCCGGCGGGGTTCACCGGGTAATCACTCGGCTCGAGCTTCGTGCCCTCGCCATCGACCTTGATGAGACTGCTCGCCGTAATCTCCTCGAACAGCATCCCGTAGGGATTGATGAGGAAGGCGTGGTCGGGGCCTGGCACCCGCACGGAGATGTGCGTGAAGACGAGGTCATCCCAGCCGTACAGGGCCATGAGCCGGTAGCAGGCGGCGAGGTCGGTGCGCAGGGCGAGTTCTGTCGGGTCCGGGGCCATGTCATGGGGTGTCACAGGGGGCTGCAACGATGACACGGTAGTGCCCGACATCCTGAGAGGCTGGACGCATCGTGGGCAGGTTGAACGGAAAGATCGCGATCGTCACGGGGGCCAGTCGTGGCATTGGGCTGGCAATCGCCGCGCGACTCGTTGACGAAGGTGCTCGGGTAACGATCACTGCACGCAAGCCTGAGGCCCTCGCCGAGGCGGTGACATCGCTTGGCGGTGGAGCACATGCGCTCGGGGTGGCCGGCAAGAGTGACGACGAGGCTCATCAAGAAGAAACGATCCGCGCGACGCTCGAGGCGTTCGGGAGCATCGACCTGCTCGTGAACAACACCGGGATCAACCCGGTCTTCGGCCGGATGATCGATCTCGATCTCGCAGCCGCCCGCAAGATCGTTGAAGTGAACTGCCTCGCTGCCCTGTCATGGATCCAGCGGGCCCATCGAGCATGGATGGCAGAGCACGGCGGGGCCGTCGTCAACATCTCGTCTGTCGCAGGGCTGAGGCCCGCGCCCGGCATCGGGTTCTACGGGGCGAGCAAGTCGATGCTCTGCCACATGACTGAGGAGCTCGCCGTCGAACTGGCACCTGGCGTGCGGGTCAATGCCGTGGCGCCAGCCGTCGTGAAGACCGCGTTCGCGGCCCCGCTCTTCGAGGGTCGGGAGCAAGACGTCGCTGCCGGCTATCCGCTGAAGAGGCTTGGCGAGCCGCAGGACATTGGATCCGTCGTCGCCTTCCTTCTCTCGGCGGATGCAGCGTGGATCACCGGCCAAACAATCGTCATCGACGGCGGGCTCACGCTGACCGGAGGCCTGTGACCGTGGGGTCCCTTGATGTTCGTGATCAGGGTGTCGTCGTCACCGGAGCCGGACGGGGCATTGGGCTTGCCATTGCCACGAAGCTGGCCGAGGAGGGTGCCCGTGTCGTCGTCAACGACCTTGACGGAGCGCAGGCCCGGGAGGCCGCCGCTGATATTGGCGCGTTCGCAATCCCAGGGGATGCCGCGAGCGAGGAGGGGGTCCAGGCACTCATCACCGCTGCCTGCGCCCACCTTGGCGATATCGACATCTACTTCGCGAACGCCGGTACCGCCATTGGCGTGGGCCTCGACAGCACCGAGGATGCATGGGCAACGGCACTCGGCGTCAATGTAATGGCGCACGTCCGGGCGGCCCGCCTACTCGTACCCTCATGGCTTGAGCGCGGTGGTGGACGATTCGTGGTCACGGCGTCTGCCGCGGGGCTCTTGGCCACAGTGGGTAATGCCCCCTACTCGGTGAGCAAGCACGCAGCCGTCGGCTTCGCTGAGTGGCTCTCGATCACGTATGGCCATCGCGGCATCATCGTGCAGGCCATCTGCCCGCAGGGGGTCACAACCCGCATGCTCGACGAGGCCGGCCCATTCAAGGGGCTCCTCACCCGCGACGGCACGCTGAGCCCAGAGCAGGTTGCCGAGTCGGTCTGGCAGGGCCTGCAGGAGGGCGAATTTCTCATCCTTCCCCACCCGGAGGTCCGCGAGTATTACGTGAGTAGGGCCACCCACACTGATCGCTGGCTCGGTTCCATGCGGCGAATCCAACGCAAGGTCGACGAGGGGACGGTGGGCTGATGCTCGCTTGGCAGGTAGGAAAACTTGGTGAGCCCATCGAAGTCCTGCAGTTGTCGCAGGCACCCGATCCCCAGCCTGAGCCCGGGCAGATCCTCGTGCGAGTCCTGGCATCGGCCGCGAACTTCCCTGATGTCCTCATGTGCCGCGGGATGTACCAGGTGCGCCCCTCGATGCCCTTCACCCCCGGCGTCGAACTGTGCGGCGAGGTGGCGGCACTTGGTGAAGGCGTGAGTCGATTTGCCGTTGGCGATCGGGTGATCGGCGCGTCAGTCCTCCCTCACGGGGGCTTCGCAGAACTCGCAATCATGCATGAGCCGACCATCTACGCGGCTCCCGCATCGCTTGACCACGCCGAGGCGGCGGCCTTCTACCTCGGATACCAGACCGGATGGTTCGCCCTCCATCGCCGTGCCCACTTGCAGCCGGGTGAGACGTTGCTCGTCCACGCAGCAGCCGGCGGGGTCGGGAGCGCCGCGGTGCAACTCGGCAAGGCCGCGGGTGCCCGTGTCATCGGGGTCGTCGGTGGGCCCGATAAGACCCAGGTGGCGCGGTCACTTGGAGCAGATCTCGTGATCGACCGGCTGAGCGAGGACTTCGTAGCGTCCGTGAAGGAGTTCACTGACGGACGTGGCGCCGACGTGGTCTTCGACCCGGTGGGCGGGGATGCCTACCAGCGCTCGACCAAGTGCATCGCATTCGAGGGCCGGATCGTCATCGTCGGATTTGCTGGCGGCGAGGTGCAGAGCGCGGCACTGAACCACGCGCTGGTGAAGAACTACTCGATCCTTGGTCTCCACTGGGGCTACTACAACGAGAAGGATCCGGCTTCGGTCGACGCCTGCCAGGTGATCCTTACGGCGATGGCCGATGCCGGCACCCTTCGCCCTCTTGTGAGCGAGCGGCTCGCACTCGGTGACGTCGCTGGCGGTATCCAGCGATTGGCCGATGGTTCGACAACCGGACGGGTCGTCTACGTTGCCCACGAGCGGTCTGAAGGCTGACAGATGAAGGAGCGACATGAGTGATGCCCCCCGTACGGTGATCGTGACCGGCGCCGCCCGCGGGATCGGCGCAAGCGTTGCCGGGCGTTTAAGCCGCGAGGGTCACGCCGTCGCGATCATCGACCTTGATCTTGACGCCTGCCAATCCGTCGTCGATGAGATTGTGTCTGCCGGAGGGACGGCGCAGGGCTTTGCTGCTGACGTCGCCGATGAGCGAAGTGTCGAGGAGGCCATCGATGCGATCGCGCTCGCGATGGGGCCGCCACTCATCCTCGTGAACAACGCGGGCATCCTTCGCGATAATCTTCTGTTCAAGATGACGGTCGATGACTGGGATGCGGTCATGGGCGTGCACCTTCGGGGCGCCTTCCTCATGAGCCGGGCAGCCCAGCGTCACATGATCGAGGCCGGCTGGGGCCGGATCGTGAACCTGTCGAGCACCTCGGCGCTGGGCAATCGCGGGCAGGCGAATTACGCCGCTGCCAAGGCGGGCATTCAGGGCTTCACGAAGACCCTTGCCATCGAACTCGGTCGCTACGGCGTCACCGTCAACGCAATCGCACCCGGCTTCATCGAGTCCGAGATGACCATTGGCACCGCTGCGCGCATCGGTATCTCCTTTGATGACCTGAAGTCGGCGATGGTGAAGGAGATTCCGGTCGGTCGGGCTGGCACACCTGACGATGTGAGCGCCGCGGTGGCCTTCTTCGTTCGCGAGGATGCATCCTTTGTCTCCGGCCAGGTGCTCTATGTCGCGGGAGGGCCGCGTGCCTAGCGAGATACGAGTATTCAGCGGCCTCGATGAGCTTGAGCTCGCGGTCGGCACCCACCTCGGCTTCAGTGGGTGGCAGGCGATCACGCAGGAGCGCATCGATCGATTCGCGGAGGCGACGGGCGATGCCCAGTGGATCCATACCGACCCGGTCCGTGCTGCGGCCGGCCCGTTCGGCACGACCATTGCCCACGGTTACTTGTCGCTGTCACTCATCCCGATGATGTTGGGCGAGATCTACCGAGTCGATGGCATGTCGATGGGCGTCAACTACGGGTCGAACCGGGTGCGCTTCCCGGCGATGGTCCCCGTTGACTCCCGGCTCAGAGCCGGCGCTGAACTCGTGGCCCTCGAGCGGCGTCCGATTGGCGTCCAGGTCACGGTCCTCGTCACCGTCGAGCGTGAGGGCGGCGACAAGCCGGTGTGCATCGCGGAACTGCTCGCCCTTCTCGTTCCA
The DNA here is from genome assembly GCA_040398845.1 of Candidatus Nanopelagicales bacterium. Classification (GTDB taxonomy): domain Bacteria; phylum Actinomycetota; class Actinomycetes; order S36-B12; family S36-B12; genus WLND01. Next base: position 121,986 of record JBBATH010000007.1, read on the forward strand.
TGACGATTGACCAAGGCTCCCCGCCTGGACTTGACCTTGATCGACTCGCCGGGTTCCTTGACCGTGAATGCCCTGGTCTCATCAAGGGCCCGCTGCGCGCCGAGGTGTTCGATGGTGGCAAGTCGAACATCACCTATCGGGTGACCGACGGGTGGGATCAGTGGGTCGTTCGACGGCCGCCGCTCGGACATGTGCTCGCGACAGCCCACGACATGATGCGTGAGCACCGGGTCATCGCGGCGCTGGCGCCGACTCCCGTCCCGGTGCCGGGGATCCTGGCCCTGTGCTCCGACCTAGGAGTTATTGGCGCCCCGTTTTACGTCATGGAACTCATGCCGGGGACCCCCTACCGCCAGCGCGAGCAGCTCGAGCTCCTTGGCCCGGTGCGTGTGAGAGCGCTCTCGATTCGCATGGTCGAGGTTCTTGCCGACCTGCATGCCGTCGATCCGGGTGAGGTTGGTCTCGGCGATTTCGGGCGGCCTGAGGGGTTCTTGGCGCGTCAGGTGCAGCGTTGGCGAAAGCAGTTGGACGCGTCAAAGAGCCGCGAGCTGCCGGGAGCCGACGAGCTGTTTGAAATCCTCGTGACGAGCGTCCCGCCGCAGCGACCCCCCGCGATCGTCCACGGCGACTACCGGCTGGACAACCTGCTCCTCGACGAGGCGGATTCGGTGACAGCCGTGCTCGATTGGGAGATGGCGACCATCGGCGATGCACTCACTGACCTCGCTCTCCTCCTCGCCTACAACCGCATGGCCCGGCTGGAGGCCGGTGCTGTCATCGCGAGTGCATCGAATGCCGAGGGGTTTCTCAGTGAGGACGAGATCCTCGACACGTACGCGCAACGGAGTGGAAACGACGTGGAGCACGTAGGCTTTTATTTGGGGCTTGCCTACTTCAAACTGGCGGGGATCGTCGAGGGTATCTACGCCCGTCACCTCGGTGGCCAGACGGTAGGTCCGGGGTTCGACCAGTTCGAATCCCTTACGGGGCCCCTCATTCAAGCAGGAATCGCATCATGCAAAGGGGTCATTCGATGAACCGGCGTCACCTCACCGCGGCAGGAGTGCTCGTCACCCTCACGACGGTTGGCGCGCTGATCTCGTCAACAACCCCTGCCAACGCCGGCCCGTGGGACGGCGTCCGCTCCTGGGAGACCGCCACGGTGCAGCGGGTCGTCGATGGTGACACCCTCATCGTGAATGACGAGGTGACGGGCGTCGAATCTCGGATCAGACTGCTCGGGATCAACACGCCCGAAGTCAGTACAGCTGCGTATGCGGGGCAGTGCGGTGGCGCGCTGGGGCGGCAGATCATGAAATCGCTCGTGCCGGTCGGCACCCGGGTGCGCCTGGCGGCAGTTGACCAGACGTCCACAGGCAAGTCGGCACGTCCGCAGCGCGTCGTCCTCGCCTTCAACCCGAAAACGGGCGAGTTCGACCAGGACCTCGCCTGGGCCATGGCAGAGCGGGGCCTCGGGGTCTGGTTCACCGTCCCGAAGGAGGCGGCGATGAGCTCGCTCTACCGGGAGGCCATCGCAGGCGCCCAGGCGCGTCGCGATGGAATCTGGAACCCCAACCTGTGCCGCCAAGCCCTTCAACCTGATGCGGTGCTCTCGTTGCGACTTGGCCGCACAGCACCGGGTGGCAAGGTTGCCGATGAGTGGGTGAGCGTTCGCAACACCGGGGCAAGCACCGTTGATATCTCCGGTTGGCTGCTGCGCGACTCGGGCCTGCAGGGTTGGTACACCTTCCCGGGCGGCTCGATCCTCACCCCCGGCGACTACCGAGTTGTCCACACCGGCAACGGCACCCCGGGTAAGCCTGACGGCCATGACGTCTATGCAGGTGCAACCACACGCCTCTATCAGGATGTCGGAGCCGGACCGGCGCTCGTCGGCGACGGTGCCTACCTCCTCGACGCCGCGAAGAACTTCAGGTTCTGGCGTGAGTACCCGTGCACGGCGAGCTGCGACTCAGACCCCCTAGCGGGCGGGCTCGTCATCGATGCCATCTCGGTAGGGCAGGGCAAGGGAAAGGCGAGGGCCAAGACTCAATGGGTACGCCTGGCGAACAAGGGTGCTTCCGAGGCCTGCCTCGACGGCGTCAGGCTCGATACCGTGGCCAAGGTCTACCGGTTCGCCCCGGGGACCTGCATCCCTGCGGGTGGCACCTGGACCCTGAACGTTGGCAAGGGGTCGGCAACCCCAACTGAGGCCTTCTGGGGCCTGACTCAGCCTGCCCTCTGGAAATCGGGAACCGCCCGGCTCATCTCGGACCGTGACCAAGTGATCGCCACCGGATCCTGGTGACACCACTGCACGACGACCTCGAGGCGACGCTCAAGGCGAGCGCCGCCTGGAGACTCCTGCGCACTGATCACGCCCCGCTTATCCTCGGATTCCTCGGACAGGTGTTCGTCGAGGAGAACGTCCGATCCATCGCCGGGCCCGACCTCGTGAGCCGACTCGACGACCTCCTCTTCGCCCTCAATGACCAGCAGGTGCCGCCCCGTTACCCGCGCCCCCCTGCGGCCTATCTCGACGAGTGGGCACTGCCGGAGAAGGGTTGGCTGCGCAAGTACTACCCGCAGGGCTCGGATGAGCCGCACTTCGATGCCACCCCAGCGCTTGAGAAGGCCTTTGGGTTCGTCCGCAGCCTCCGCAGCCGATCCTTCATCGGCACGCAGTCCCGGCTCAACACGATCATTGAGCTGCTCCGCCAGATGGCGTTCGGTGCAGAGGAGGATCCCGAGGTTCGCCTCACCGAACTCCATCGTCGCCGCGACCTCATCGACCGGGAGATCGCCGAGGTCCGCCGCGGAAACGTCGCGATGCTCGACGACGCAGCGCAACGCGACCGGTACCAGCAGCTTTCATCGATGGCGAGCGACCTACTTTCGGACTTCAGGGAGGTTGAGGCGAACTTTCGCGCCCTTGACCGGCAGCTTCGCGAGCAGATCGCGGGCTGGGAGGGTTCGAAGGCTGACCTTCTCGACGAGGTCATCGGCGACCGCAATGCCATCGCCGAATCGGATCAGGGTCGCAGTTTCCACGCCTTCTACGACTTCCTGCTGTCCGGGGAGCGCCAGCAGGAGTTCACTGACCTGCTCGGGCAGGTGCAGTCTCTGCCCTCGATCGACCCCGACCCACGGCTGCGCCATGTCCACTACGACTGGCTCGATGCCGGCGAGCGCACCCAGGGCACCGTGCAATTGCTGTCGGAGCAGCTGCGCCGGTTCCTCGATGATCAGGTCTGGCTGGAGAATCGACGGGTCGTTGAAATCCTTCGCGGCATCGGGCAGCATGCGCTCGTCCTGCGGGAGCAGGATCTCTCCCAGCTGGGCACGAGCATCGACGAGTCGGCTCCCACGGTCGTTCTCCCCCTCGAGCGTCCGCTCTACCAGCCTCGGGCCAGTCTCACCCTCGACAGCGCACTCGTCGTCGACGACGAACTTGCGGCTGACGCGACCGCCCTGCTCGACCAGGTGTTCGTCGACACCGAGCGACTCTCGGGGCAGGTGCGCCAGCTCGTCCGGCAGGATGCGGTCGTGGGCCTTACCGATGTACTCGCAGCACACCCCCTTGAGCAGGGACTCGCCGAGCTCGTCGCATACCTTGCGCTCAGTGACGCTGAACTCGCCGTCGTATTCGACGAGAGCAGGCCTCAGGAGCACCAGTGGACTGATGAGAACGGACGGTGGGTCGTGGCTCGCATACCGGCGGTCACGTTTGCCAGGCCCGGGCGCGCCAATTCATCCGTCGACGTCGAGCACCCTTCGAAGCGCGAACCTGAGATAGGCGCCGAAGAGACATGACAATAACTTCGACGCCGTCGGGCGAGCTCGACCTGCCGCTCGTCGTGACCTCGCTCATGAAGGGCGTCGTCTACCGCGATGATCAAGAGGTCGCTTGGCGGCATCTGTTGGCCTTGCAGTCGCAGGTTCGCGATCATGTTGAGGTCCTCGGCCTGGTTGTCGTCATCGATGAGACTGAGGGGTATGCCTTCCTGCGGTCAGCCCCCGTCGATCCGGAGGTCGAGGAGTCCTCGGCCCTGCGGCTCGTGGCACGCCGGCCCCTGTCGTTCCACCAGAGCCTCCTGCTCGCACTGCTGCGCAAGCGCCTGGCCCAGTTCGACGCCGATGCCTCCGATACCCGACTCATCCTCACGCGCGATCAGATCGTTGAGATGCTCACCGTCTTCATGCCGGCCCGGACCACCCAGACCCGCATGGTCGATCAGATCGATTCACACATCGCGAAGGCGATCGACCTCGGCTTCCTTCGCCGAGTTCAGGGCTCCGAAGGCATCTTCGAAGTAAGACGCATCCTCAAGGCGTTCGTCGATGGTCAGTGGCTGTCGGAGTTCGAGGAGCGACTGGGGCAGTATGCCCTCGAGTTCGCTGTTCCGGAGGAGTCATGAGCCAGGGACTCTTCAGCGCGGTCGAGCTTGAGGTGGGCGGAGTCGATCCGCGCATCGGTTGGCGCCTCGAGCGCCTTGAGGTCCTCAATTGGGGGACCTTCGACCGCCGGGTATGGACCTTCCTGGCGAATGGCAACAACGCCCTGCTCACCGGCGACATCGGCTCGGGCAAGTCAACGATGGTCGATGCCGTGACGACCCTGCTCATGCCGTCGCAGAAGATCGCCTACAACAAGGCCGCGGGCGCCGAGCAACGTGAGCGCACGCTGCGCAGTTACGTCGCCGGTCACTACAAGAGCGAGCAGAACGAATTCACGAGCGGCAGCAGGGCTGTTGGCCTTCGCCCCGGCAACACCTACTCGGTCATCCTTGGGGTTTTCGCTAATCGGGCCTACGGCACGTCGGTCACCTTGGCGCAGGTCTTCTGGATGAAGGAGGGGCATCAGGGCCAGCCAGATCGGTTCTACCTCACCTCATCCGAGGAATTGTCGATCGCTGGCGACTTCACCGAATTCGGGACTGACGTCTCTGGGCTCAAGCGCAGACTGCGTGAGCGCGGCGCCCGGCTCCATGACCACTTTCCCGACTATGGTCGCGACTTCCGCCGCATGCTCGGCATCGAATCTGAGCAGGCGATGGACCTGTTCCACCAGACCGTGTCGATGAAGTCCGTCGGAGATCTCAACGACTTCGTTCGGCAGCACATGCTTGAGCCGTTCGACGCCAAGCCGGCAATCGATGATCTCATCGCCCATTTCGAGGACCTCAGTGCCGCGCATGAGGCGGTGCTCAAGGCTCGAGCCCAACTAGCGGAGCTTGCCCCACTCCTTGCCGAGTGCGATGAGTTCGCCGCTATCGAGGTGCAGATCGGCTCAATGACTGCTCAGCGCGATGGACTCGAGCGCCATGCGGCGCAGCTGAAAATCGGGCTCCTCGACGCATCAGTCTCCGTATTGAGTGCCGCGATCGAGGCACGTGGTCGAACCCTCGCCGACCTCGATGCCCAGATCGCCAGCCTCGATTCCGATCGGCAGCGACTGGAGCTTGAGCGTGCGGGCTTCGGCGGCGATCGCATTCGCGAGATTGAGCAGGCCATGACGGAGGCCGACGCCCAACGGGTCGGCCGCCGAGCCCGGTTCGAGCAGGCAGCCGAACTCCTTCAGCGCGCTCAACTGCCGGCGGTCGCATCGGCCCAGCAATTCGCCATGGTTCGCTCACTCCTTGAACCCGCGCTCGCCCGGGTGAGCGAGGAGCTCGCGGAGGCTGATAATCGAATCCAGGAGCTGGCGGTTGAGCGCGGTGGGGTCGCCGACGAGAGCGGAGAGGTGAACGAGGAGCTGCTCAGCCTGCAGGGCCGGGTGAGCAATCTGCCGCGCCAGAGCCTGGACCTGCGGGCACGCCTGTGCGATGAACTGCAGATTGCCGACGACGAACTCCCCTTCGCGGGCGAGCTCATGCAAGTCCGTCGCGAGGACAGCGCCTGGGAGGGTGTCGCGGAGCGAGTGCTCCGAAGCCTCGGGCTCTCACTCCTCGTGCCGCAGGAGCATTACGCGGCCGCGTCGCAATGGATCAATGATCGGCACCTCGGCACTCGGCTCGTCTACTACCGAGTTCCTGCGACTCTCGGCCCCGCCTCAGGAGCCTCAGGGGAGGCGGCAGAAAACCCCTTACACGCCGTGGTCCAGGTGAAGGCCGGGACCTTTGCGCCGTGGCTTGAACGACAGCTCGTTGCCCGTGCCCGGCACGAGCTGACCGAGACGATGGAGGACTTCCGGCGGGCTGAGTGGGCGGTCACCAAGCAGGGGCAGGTGAAGTCTGGCGGGGGTCGTCACGACAAGGACGACTCGCGTCGCATCGATGATCGACGTTCCTACGTGCTCGGTTGGAACAACGAGGAGAAGGTGCAGCTCCTCATCGAGGAGGCGCAGCACCTGCAGCAGCAACTCACGCGCATCGATGACGAGCGGGCTGCACTCGCCGTGGCTCGCCGGCTGGTTGAGGAGCGACGAACATCACTGGACCAGCTGCAGGTGTTCGCCGACTGGTCGGAGCTCGACTGGGAGTCGAGCGTCAATCGAATCGCGGAGTTGTCCGCAGAGAAGCAACGAATTGAGGCGAGTTCAAATGAGTTGGCCAAGGTCACCGAGGCGTTGGCAGGGGTGCTTCAGGCGCTCGTCGAACGCCGGGGTGAGCGCGACGTTCTCATCGGTGAGAATCGCGGGGACGAACGTGAACGCGACACCCAGGGCATAGCACTGCAGCGTTTCCGCGGGGTTCTCGAGGGCGATGCCCCAAGGCTGCCGGCCGAGGTAGCGAAGGACCTCGAGCGGCTCTTCGACAAGCGACTGCGCGCGGAGCCCACGGTCGACACCGATGCCGTCGACCGTGCTGATGCATCCATCCGCACGACACTCACGAATGGCATCGACGCCAAGCGGCAGGAGCTCCAGCGACGCGGCCAGCGAATCGTCGGGCGGATGCGCGAGTTCCGATCGAAGTTCCCGCTGGACGTGGCCGAAGCCGACGACTCGGTGCAGTCAGCCGACGAGTACCGCCGACTGCAAGAGCGGCTCGCGGTCGATGACCTGCCGCGATTCGAGGCGAGCTTCAAGGAGTATCTGAACACCAACACAATTCGTGATATCGCGGGCTTTTCCTCGCAGTTGAACAAGCACGCAGAACTCATCCGCGAGCGGGTCGACACGATCAATGAATCCCTCGTGAGTATCGACTACAACCCGGGTCGCTACATCAGCCTCATCGTCACCCGGACTCCATCGACTGAGATACGTGACTTCATCTCCGACCTGCGAGCGTGCACCGACGATTCCCTGGCCGGCGATGATCAGGACCAGTACTCCGAGCAAAAGTTCTTGCAGGTAAAGCGGATCATCGAGCGGCTCAAGGGTCGCGAGGGGCAGACTGAGGCTGATCGAGCCTGGACCAAGCGCGTGAGTGACGTCCGAAACTGGTACGTCTTCTCCGCCTCCGAGCGCTCCCGTGACGATGATGTTGAGCACGAGCACTACACCGACTCGGGTGGAAAGTCCGGCGGTCAGAAGGAGAAACTCGCCTACACCATCCTCGCCGCGTCCCTCGCGTACCAGTTCAAACTGGAGTGGGGGGTCACCCGGTCGAAGACCTTCAGGTTCGTCGTCATCGACGAGGCGTTCGGCCGAGGCTCGGATGACTCCACCCGCTTCGCGGTCTCTCTGTTCGCGAAACTGGGGCTGCAATTGCTGATCGTGACACCGCTTCAAAAGATCCACGTCATTGAGCCATTCGTCTCGAGTGTTGGCTTCGTCGACAACATCACCGGACGCGACTCGCGCCTGCAGAACCTCACCATCGAGGAATTGCGCGAGCAGCGCCTGGCCAGGCGACGTGATCGCTAGGGGCGAATCCGCGAAGTGGAGTACGCCTGCGGATGTCATCGGTGGGCTTCGGCGGCGTTGGGACTCGGGGAGTCTCCTCGCCCGCCATGCTTCGGACAAGGGTTGGGAGCCCATCGGGCTGCCCCTGCGTGGGCCCTCCGCTACGGACCTGGCATCGGACTTTGGCGCGGCGCAGGACTGGGCGCGATCGTGGCTTGCACCGGCTCGTCACGGCTTTCGAATCGAAAGCATCGCGGTGGGCGGGCGGGTCGTGGGATCCAACGAGGTCCCGCGACGTGCCTGGGTCGACTCCGTCGAACAAGCCTGGCGAATCCTCAAGGTCAATGACCTCGTGCGCGAATTCGATGAGGCGATGTTGCTCGCCGAGGCGAAGGCTCCCCGGCTTGCGGCGTGGGCGCGGGCGAATCCGATGGCGCTTCTGGCAACCCGAGGCAGCTGGCCAGATCTCCTGAGGACCGTTCAGTGGATCGATCAGTCGGCAGCCTCGAACCACTACCTGCGCGAGATCGATGTGCCGGGTATCGACACCAAGTTCATCGAGCAGCACCGCGGAATCCTCACGACCCTTCTTGAAGCACAACTAGATCCTGCGCGCATCGATCTCTCACGTCCGCGGTCGGATTTCGCGGGGCGCTTCGGGTTCCGCGGGAAGCCCGAGTACGTTCGGATGAGGGCACTCGATGGCGAGCTCCTTGGTGGCTTCACCGAGCTGACCGTGCGTGTGGATGAGCTCGCCACTCAGTCGCCAAGGCACGGGACCATTGTCATCGTCGAGAATGATACGACCTATCTAGCTCTTCCCGCGGGGTTGGATGCGATCGCCATCTGCAGCGGCGGATACGCCGTCTCGCGACTGGCCGCGCTGCCGTGGCTCGAAAACCGGAGGGTTATCTACTGGGGTGACATCGACACCCACGGGTTTGCCATGCTCAGCCAACTGCGGGCATCGCTGCCCCTCGCTGCCAGCATGCTCATGGACCGGGCGACCCTGCTCGCCCACGAAGGCCAGTGGGTGCGCGAACCAAAGCCGACCAATGCCCGGCTACCCGGGCTCGACGAAGCCGAGCATGGCCTCTACATCGACCTGATCGAGGGTCGGTTCGGAGAGGCAGTTCGCCTTGAGCAGGAGCGGATCAGCTTTGACTGGGTGCGGGAGGCTTTGAATTCTGCGCTGATCCTTGAGCAGGCGGCTCGATCCACGAGAGTCGATCCTCGAGTCTGGCCACCATCGCCTTCAACTGATCGATTTCATTGAGCACTTGCTGCGAGGGTGAGTCCGCCGGGGTCGCGGATAACGCGCCCTTCTTCACGAGGGTGGCGGCGAGCGTGGCCGAAACGACGCCTAGGACGGTGATTCCAGCGAACATGACGAGCACGGCGAAGGTGCGGCCCGCTCCGGTGATGGGAACGAAGTCCCCATAGCCCACTGTCGTGATGGTTTCGAATGCCCACCAGATGGCGATGGGAAGGGTGGTGATCTCCGCGCCAGGAGCGTTGCGCTCGGCATTGAGAACCATGAGGCCGCCGACCCACACGACGAGGAGCACGGCGAGGGTGGCCGTCGTGATGGCACCACTTGAGAGCAGCCCCTTGCTCGACAGCACTCCGCCGCTCGTGAATGCCCGGAGTGCGCGGAGGGCCCGAAGCTGCGGAATGACCACGGTGATCGTGTCAAGGAGGTTCTTTCGGAAGAAGTGCCGTTTCGTGGTTGACATGATGAAACGGAACAGCAGGTCGATGGCGAACAGCAGCCACAGCAGGTTGGCGAAGACCTGGAGCCAGAAGTACCAGGAGGCGCCGGGGTCGGGCCAGATGGACTGGATCGAGAAGGTGACGAGGTAGACGAGTGCGAGTGCGGACAGCAGCCTCGTCGTTTGCTGCGTGTAGTGGTCGAGCCAGACTTGCCGTGGCAGAGGCTGGGGGTCGATGGGCTCGGGGTCTATGGGCTCCATGTAGACATGCTACGAAGGGTTCACGGCTATCAGAATCTCGGCCGCAACAGGTATCGGCTCATCCACGTGAATCGTCCGTACGAACACGTGGACGAGCCGAAAGTGTTGTGAGGTTTAGGAGGTCGTGCGAGCCTGGAACTGGAAGCCGACGAACTCCGGTGAGTCACCCTCGGTCTCGTAGCCAACCCGGTAGCCCCAACGTCCGACGCGGCCGAGGTTGGCGATCATCGTGAAACTCCGGTCGGGCCGGACTGTCGCGGTGATTTCGAGGACTTGGAAGGTGCCGGTGCCCTTGCGGTTCGAGGGCAGGAAGCGCTCCATGGTCAAGATGGTGCCGGGCTTCACGAACTTCGGAGCAGTTCCGGTGATCGTAATCGGCTCCGCCGTGCTCGCCTTATTCGGCTCGACCTCCGCAGTGCCCTTGCCCCAGCCGGTGGTGTTCGGTTGGAGAGGGAAGCCGGCCTCTTTAAGCTCCGGTCGGGTGAGCGAGACGACGGAGTCCATCGGGGCTGCAGCCGAGGCGGATGGGGCGAGCAGGGTCATCGGGGTGAGTGCGATCGCCACGCCAAGCAGACCGAGGCCAAGATTGCGAGTCAACTTCATTTTGCACCTTTCTGAGCTGGTGAGACCACCCTACGGTCAGGGACCGACGTTTCGGTTATCGCGCCGCACTGATCTGCGGAGCGGGTTGTCGCAGGTCCGCCCACCCTACGTTGAATGCGACCAAGGAGGACCCCAGTGAGTGAAGTCCAGCCGACACCGCCGATGAAGAAGCGAAAGGGCTCTTTATTCTCGGCGTGATTCTCGCGGTGTTCGTTGTCGTCATAGGTGACCGGTGCTCCTTCTCCGGTGAGGTCCTTGACATGGACGGTGCTCCGGTGTCGAGCGACGTGGTCGTCGTCGGGTCAGGCGAGCTGTGCAGACTCGGGCCATCCGCCAATCTCGTGACCTTCGCGGTGACGGGCGGTCAGGCGGACATCCTTTCTGTCGAGTAGCGGACGGCGCCGCATGCTCGACCTCCACAGCCGTGGGCAAATGAGGTGACCATGAAGCGCTCGAAGCGAGGAACGAGCGCCCTCAGGCGATTGTTGTTAGCCTCCGGATGTGATTCCGCGTCGGACGGTCATTTCTGTGTTGATCGTCGGTCTGATGAGTTCAGTTTCCGGGGCAACCATGGTGGTGGCTCCCGGTGCCATGGCCGCGTATGTTGCGACCTCTTCCCTAGCAGCATTTACCCTCGTGGCCCCGACATCCGAGGTGCCGTCGGGTCTCTTGGCACGTGCTGTTATCGCATCCGGCGCTGGGTGCCCTGTCCTGCAGGGCAGTACGGAAGCCGGAACGGATTTCACCCTCCCCATGAACCTTCGTCCCAAGCCTGCCCTCGCCGGCGCTGCCTATGCCGCGGTCGAGGTCTGTGAGCGGGGCATACCAAGGGGCGCATCGACCGCCATGGTTGGCAGTCGAGTCATTCCTGCGTCGCTGCCGTCACGTATCGACCGCATTGCGGCCACTGGCGATAGCGGCTGTCAGGTCAATTCAAGTGTTGTTCAGGACTGTTCGAATACGAGCAGTTGGCCCCTTGCACGGATGAGCCGCAATATTGCCAAGAATGCTCCGGACGTCATCATCAACCTTGGTGACTACCTATACCGGGAGTCCGTCTGCCCGCCGAATGACCAGAATCTCTGTGCATCGAGTCCGCCGCCCCCCGGAAATCTGCCGGTGTCTGGCAGCGCTGCGAGTTGGATAGCCGATGCGCTCACCCCGATGCAGCCCGCGTTCGATGCGGCCCCGATCCTTATGGTTCGCGGGAATCATGAGTCATGCGCCCGCGGTGGGATTGGGTTTTTCCTCTTCTTCAGTCCGCAGCGTTCGACAGCCTTGCAGTGCGCACCATCGATTGTCGGCGGGGTGGTTGTCGTACCGAGCAACGACATCACGCCGACCTGGCACGTCACCTGGCAGGTGGGTACGAGCGACGCAGATTCCCACAGCCTCACCCTCGAGGTGGTGGATTCGGCGTACGGCCACGATGGCGCCGTTAGTGCCTTTGCGGCGACTCAGCGCACCAGCTATATTGCAGCGGAGAATCATGTGGCGAGGAGCCGGCCGGACGAAGCCTAGCTTTTGACCCATCGCCCGATCTTCGGCATGCTACCAACGCAATTCTTCCCCAATGGGGGGTCTGTATGGAGTTCCGCTGACCAGGCTGCTGCGTCGCAGGGGCTTCTCGGTCGCTACGGGCTTATTCTGTCGTCTCACATTCACGTGGCGCAGGCCGTGAACATCCCTGGCCAGCCAGGACAGATCGTCCTTGGTAACGGAGCAACGGAGCTTTACCCGACGACGGGCTACCCGACCCCGACGTATGGCCCCCTCACCCAGCCTGACGGCTCGGAGTTGTCGCCGCTGGCAACGCCATATCCGGCCCCGACGAGCACCTGGACGGATGTGCGCTTCGGCTATGCCATCGCGACACCGGGTAAGGGTTCGAAGTCTTGGTCCTTCGAGCACCGGGATGATCGAGGGAGGGTTTTCGCCGATTGCGCGGTGGCGAGACGCGCGGTGAACTGTCAGTGACGAGATCCGTTTGGTCGATCGGTCCGCTGGCACTAGTTGTGGCGATAGCGTTCGCGCCCACCGCTCGCGCAGACCCGCCGCCCTTTGACGGTACCGCCTGGATTGCCAATTCCGTCATCACTCCCCAGTCTCCCTCAGACATGGTGAGCGTCGCCTTCGTCGCTGTCGCTCCACGGACGACCTACGACCGGCGCGCCAACGATTGGGTCACGAAGAATTCCTATGTCTTCAGGGGCACCTTCCGTGCATCCCGGCCGATCGAATTCATCGTCAATCCTGAATTCACCTCGCAGGAGGCTGCTGGAGCGCAGGCCACTCGTTACGCGCAGGTTGTCGGGCAGTTGCCCCGTGGATGTCGAACCCAGATCGATGCCGTCTGGCTTCATAAGGGGGATGAGAACCTTGGCGGCGGAAACCGGGCACTGCTCATCCACACGGACTACGCGGACCAGAACTGGGGATTTGTCGAGGAACTCCTCATCCACGAGTGTGCGCACACGTCACTTGACTCGGCGTGGTCGGGTTCGGTGAAGGCCTCTGTATGGGCCAACGCGGTGGCCAAGGACCCGGGATTCATCTCAAAGTACGCCGCAGACTTTCCGAAGAGCGAGGACGTCGCAGAGTCGTTTTTGCCGTATGCAATGTGGAAACTCGGCGGCGCTAGCGGTGTGGGCGATGAGCAGCTTGCCACGATGGAGCGCACGATCTCGCACCGGTTTGGGGCCTTCGAATCAACCGCGATCGATCTCAGACCGCTGCTTGACTGGCCACTAATTCAGTCAACGCAATCACCGGGGGCGGCGTGCGTGCGAGGAGACATTGGCGCGAAGGTGAAGACTGCAACCTACGGTTGGCTGAAGTGCGCGAAGCGATCTGATGGCCGGCTGCTCTGGGTCAGGATTCGCTCGGGCCGTTAATCTCGACAATCCGAGCGTCGACCATGTCGCGAATGAGTGTGACATCCGGCTCCCAATCGACCGGCACCTGGATGGTCTTCTTGTTCACCTTGTAGTCGGTGAGGCGAGGGCGGAACTGCTCGAGGACATCGTTGCCCCATGGGGCGATGAGGATGTGATGACTGTGCACTGAGACCCCGAATATGTACTGGCCGTTCAGGTTGATCATTGGATGATTCCATGCGATGACGAGGTCCGCGGCCGGGTGAACCGACGTGATTGCCGTGAAGATGGCCCGCACCGTGGCCCGTTTGGTGTCGTCGAATGGCTCAAGGTACTCGTCGATGGTGGTGACACGGTGGGCGTTGGTTGAGCCGCGGGAGTACAGGACGAGAGCGTTGGCGTGGGCCTGACTGAATCCGTGGTTCTCCCTGAGGAAGGCGATCTGTTCGGCGTACTTGCGGTCGGAAATTTGATCCATCTGATCGAACCAGTAGGTCATAGGCTGCCCGTACTTCTTCTCGATTGCCGGGAAGTAGCTTGCGCGATCGGGGTTCGTTGCCATGGTTAGGACTCTAAACCCAACCTCACTATGCCGAGGGGTGCGTTGTCGCAATCGCGGAGGTCATCTACGTCGGACCACGGCCTCTCCTCCTGCGCCCGGAACTGATGGAATCAAAGACAAGCTATTCGCGAGTGTTATCGAGGTCACGGATACTCCTGAGGAACACGATAGGAAGTGCGCATGCTGCAAGGAGTAGGCCCAACACCAGGTAGGTTGCAGACACTCCAAGTGAGTCGACACTGATCCCGGCGATGACCATGCCGATCGGTGGAGCAGCGTAGAAGCTAGCCAACTGGACGCCGTAAACGCGACCCTGCTCCTCAGGGCGGATGCGGCGCTGCACGAGGGTGCTGAAGAGGGGATTGAATGGGCCCCAAACAAGGCCGAGGAGGAAGCCGAAGGCGGCGAGTACAGGCAGCGGTGGCAGGAGCGTCATGGGCAAGACACTCAGTGTCGTGCCGACGATAATAATTCGGACAAGCACTGACGGACGAACGCGCGCAAGAATCCAGCCGTAGCTGAAGGCACCGATCATTGAGCCGCCAGAGATTGCCGCGATGACGATTCCGAGGGACGCAGGGTCTTGCAGGGCGTTGAAGTAGGCGGGGAGGATGACCGCCTCGGTCGGCATGTAGACCGCGGCGATGATGAGCACCGCGATGGCGAGGATGCGCAGCGAGCGATCGTGCCACAGGGCGGTGAAACCGCGAACAAGTCCGCTGAATCCACCCTGATCTTCACCCGCGGCCTGAGCTTCGAGACGTGCGCGCTGACCGGCATCTCCGACCCGCATCACGGCTACTGCGATTGCTGCGAGCAGGAAAAGCCCGCATGGCAGCCAAAAGGCGGATTCAGGACCTACTCCTGCAATGAGTGCCGCTGCGGCGAGGGGACCCGCCGTCCACCCGATGAGGAACACGCCCTCATGAATGCCATTGAGCCGATCCGTGTCCATGCCCGAGGCCTGCGCGGCATCTGGGATGAGCGCTCGACGGGCGCTGTAGCCGGCGGGGTCGAAGATCGCACCGATGATTGCGAGCGTGAGGATCGAGCCATACGTGAGCCCGATGGTCATTGAGACGATGGGCACCGCCGCGACAGATAGTGCACTGACGACGTCTGCCCCGATCGCAACAGGCTTACGGCCCAAGCGGTCGACGAGCCAACCCGTGAGCGGAGCCGCGAGGAGGGCCGGCAGGGCGCTGATCGCAGCCACCGCGCCCGCAGCGGCGGCCGACCCCGTCTCTTGGAGCACGAGCCAGGGGAAGGCGAGCATGACGACCGCATTACCGAGGCCGGAGGTGAGGTTCGCTGCCTCGAGGAAGAGGACGGGCAGCAGTCGGCGAGGCGCCGCCATGACTCACCCCGCTATCTGAACTCAAGACCCCCCGGCCATGCTGCCAGACGATGTTCCGCGAGCGTCGGTCACGGGTCAATGAAGCGGTTTCAGCGCTTGAAGTCGAGCCCGAGATCAACGAGGTGATCTCGAAGGATCCCGATGGCCTTCGGGCCTACCCCATGGAGGGCAAGCAGGTCGTCCTCAGACCAATGAACCAATTCCTCCAGGCTCAACACCCCAGCGACATCGAGGGCTCTGGTTGCGGGAGCCCCGATTCCGGGGAGCGCGCTCGTGCTTCTCACGGTGAACCCTCCGGCTCGAGAAATGGCTGCCCCTGACGAATCGACGGGCGCGACCATTTGGATCATAAGAGCGTTTGTGACGAAAAAGAAAATGTCGCACTGCCAACCCCTACGCTGCGTCAATGACCACTCAGGATTCCGGCACGAGCAACGACGCAGGTGTGGCAAATGCAAGGCCGCCGGTGAAGATGCCGGTCAAGCGCCGGCTCACCCTGGTCGTGGCGGCTGTCGTGCTAGTGCTGTTGCCGGCCATCGTCATGGTGCTCGTTACGTGGGCTGGTACCGGCGAGGTGCAGGGCGCTGCTACCTAGGCGTCGATCCCGGCCATTGTGGGTATCGCGGCGGCGATGTCGGGCGGACGTCGGTACGCCGTGATCGTGGCGATCGTCATGGGCTTTCTCGCGCCCCTTGCCATCGTGGCCGGAATGTCACCGGTATCCGGCGCAGCGCTGATGGCGATCCTTTGCATGACCGTCGGACGCCTGTCACGAGTGGGCTTGCAGAAGTCGGGCCTGCTGGTGCCCGTGATGCTGTCGTGGGCTCTCATTGACCCACCCGCATGGGACGGGGCCACCTCGGTAGAACGCCTCGACACGGAATACCTGCTGTGGATGGCCCTGATCTTCTTTGTGGGTGGGCTCATCCCCGCCCTGCTCGTTTCCTACCTGCAGCGAAATCGCAAGCCTGCAACGCTGGCTCCCCATTCGCGCAGCGAGGCAATGACCTACACGGTCATGATCACCACCCTCGTGACGGTGTCGACGTTCTACGTGCTCGACAACCCCAAGATGATCGGCGGAGCCTTCCTCATCGCTGTGATCATGGTGATGGCGCCAATCGGAACAGCGCAGACTCTCAAGCCGACGGTCTTCCGGGTCCTTGCAACTATCCTCGGCTCGGTCTTCATCATCCTGCTTGTGAGCCAGGTGCACGAGCTCGGCCTCGTCTACCTGATCGGTCTGGCATTCCTTGTTATTTCGGTGTTTGCCCGCCTGAGCGGGCTGGCGTGGGTGTACTACGCATTCATGGTTCCGGCCACGGCTTGCCTGAATTCGACGACCCTCACGCAGGTGGGCGAATTGGGCAAGCAGCGTGTTGTCGACAACGTGGTGGGTGGCGTTCTCGTTATCATCGCGACCGCCCTTGCGATCGGCTACTCACAGTGGGCAAGCAGCCGCGGCGAAGTAACTGACCACGATGACGAGGTCGCATCAGTCGCCGCTACGGCTTGAATCTGCGGATCGCCTGCGGCCATTCGCAGGTTCGTGCGAGCTTGCCCGCCCAGGAAACTGCTGCCTCGTTCATGTGAGGGATCAGGAGACCCTCGAATCGAGGATAAAAGATTCATGCCCTTCAAGTGCTCGTGGCGCCCTCGTTGCTAACGTCTTGGCATGAGCCCGGATCGGGAGTGGGTGGAATTTGCATCTCGACAATACCTTCGGGACTGGCTCGCTGAGAACCACGACCGCTCGCCCGGGGTCTGGGCCGTCTACTCACGAGCCCGACTGGGAGTCTCGGATCTATCGTGGGAGACGCTGGTAGAGGAGTGTCTATGTTTCGGTTGGATCGATTCGCTTCCCGGCAAAGTTGATGATAGACGTACCCGCACCTACATCTCACCTAGAAAACCTCGAAGTGGGTGGTCACGGCGCAACGAGGGATTGGTTGAGTTGCTCCTGAGTGACGGACGTATGCACGAGTCGGGCGCTGCTGCCGTGATCGCAGCCAAGGCAGATGGGAGTTGGTCGCTCTTCGACCTTGCTGAGGATCTCGTCATTCCGAAGGGTCTCGAGCAGGCTCTTGCGGGTAACCCTGAAGCGCAGGCAGGTTTTGATCGATATCCCGAGCGCACACGCAAATCGCTTCTGCAGTGGTTCTACACCGCGCGTACGGAGCCGACGCGAAGGAGGCGCTGTGAGGCGATAGTGGATGCCGCATTACAGGGAGTCAGGCCCAAAGGCTTCTAGCCAAACAGCCACGATTGGAACCGATGACCCCCGGGACTAATGCCCGGCGACCTCTCGGTAGCCGATCCCAATCACCGCCGTGACAGGCGTGCTGGACCGGGAAGACACCAAGACCTGGTACGTGCCAGCCTGGGCTTTCGTCCGTAGGCGAGCTAGGTAAAGGAACGAGGCTTTGGAGTAGGGCTCAAAGAAGGGGGTTCGCTCGGTTATCGCCAGGGTGCGCCGTGATCCGTCGGGCGCGATAACAATGAGTTGAGGAAGCCTGCTGGCCGGCAGGCGGCTCGCGGTCGGTGTGTCGGAGATAAGTAGTTCCATGCGAAGCTCTTGGTCCGCAGTGAACCGCACTCGAAGCCCGCGTTCCTGACCGGCGCCCGTGAATGAGGCGTACACCGCGCGGGCGATAGTCCCATCGCTGATGAGGGGGCCCTGTGCAGGTGTGACGTTCTTGCCAGTGAGCACGATTCGTTCATGAGCAACAGCGTTGTCCGTGGACGCGTTCAGGGCGAGGCCGAGCGCCGCGGTGGCGATGCCTATGCGAATCAGGGACCGTCTCATGCCGAGATCTCCTTCAGGATCGATGCACCGTCAATGCACCATTGGCCGTCTTCTGCCACCATCCGATAAGCAAGAGAGAAGTCACTGCCAACGACCACTCGCAGGACAGCCCCAGTTCCCTCGGGGCTGCATTCGGTTAAGCGCAGGTTCGAGTTGCCGAGCAAGAAGGTGTAGTCGCTCACGATGAGTGCCTTGAATTGCGGCAGGGTCACCGAGGAGCGGAATCCATTGCTGGCGAACTGAAGGGCAGAATCGAAGTCGCTGTCGGCGAATGCACGTTGCTGACGTTTCACGACGCCGAAGGCGGCCTCGGCAACGTCCGGGGCGCACACCTGAATGCTTGGGTCAGCATCAGGGACCGGTTGGCTAGCGCTGGGTGTGCATGCGGCAATGGTGATCGCGACACTGAGCAGGAAGGGAACGATGACGACAAGCCTCAAGAGGCCGCTGTGGTCAGTCCGCCCTTCACGGTAAGCCGCGTTGCCACTGCTACTCGTTTTCAATTCCATCAGATTCGAAGCGGCGGAAGGAAAAGTACCAGATGTAGTAGATCGCTAGGACTGGTCCGCCGAAGACGATGAAATACGGCACCAAGGCGCCCGTGCCTGCGTTGATGTAGGCGAGGCCTTGCCAGACGAGCGCCACAGCCACAGCCACGAGAATCCCGCTCATGACAAAACTTTGTGGCTTGCGGGCAGCCCATGGTCGGCTGTCGCTCACATGTTCGTGGCTCATGCGTTCTCCCCAATCCGGTGGTTTTTGGTCTTGTCGTGCCGAGGACACCATCGTCTCACCGGGGAAGAACGTTGTCCTTGCGGATGGAGGTTTCTGCGAAGTGAGCAGTGGACAGGCCGTTCCACCTGAGGGCGACCAGGCGCTACCAATTGAGCCGGGTCGCCGTGGAGTTTCTCCGGAAATGGCTTCTCGAAGTCCAGTGACCGATCATCCTCGACCAGTCGCCTACCCGCTCCTGCTTGGTGCCATGAATGCGATCGGATGCTGTTCGGGATTCGAATGTTTCGTACGCCGTGGCGACTGGGTCGACGAAGGAGGACAACATCGGCCAGGGGTCGTTGGCGATACCGGTATTCTGCCGGTACGAAGACGGAGGATCAGACCGAGGCACTCGAGCGCATCGAGACCCGCGTCAGTCCTGCAGACCGGGCTCGGATCGGTGCGGCCGCAGTTGCCCGGCACGAGTCCGTCGCGCGATTCGTCCAGCGCGCTGCCCTCAAGGAGGCCGACGACGTCCTTGGACGCGAGGTCGACGTCACCAGGATGCCCGTCGATCAGTTCGAAGATCTCATGGCCGCACTCGACCGACCGACTGAGCCGATTCCTGAGGTCGTGCAGCTAGCAGCCAGCGACCGCGCCTTCTCTCGACGCTAGTGGCGCTCCTCTCCGAGGCGCTGTCTGACCACCACGACCTCAACCCGTTCGATTCTGATCGGGCGGAACTGAATCAGTGGCTTAAGCAAGAGGCGCGCAAGGCTCATCACGCTGGCACTGCTCGCGTCACGGTGTGGACCGACGAGGTAACGGGGGTCGTCGTGGGCTACTACGCGATTGCCCCGACCAACGTTGCTCCTGACGGACTCAGCAGGAAAGCGCGCGTCGGACTGTCGGGACCGATCCCCGGGTACCTAATCGTGAAGCTGGCGCTGAGCCAACAGTTGATGGGCACCGGACTGGGCGGTCAACTGATGCTTGACGCGCTGGAGACTGTGGCAGCAGCAGCCAACGTGGCCGGTGGGCGTCTCGTCGTCGACGCGATAGACGAGAGAGCCCACGGGTTCTATGCGCATTACGGGTTCACGCCGATCGCGGGCGGCATGCGACTCTTCGCTCGGATCGATGCCGTGAGCGCGTCTATCGCGCACGCCCAATGACGCCGAAACTCGACACCCGAAGGGGTCTATCCGTAACAACGCCGCGCCTCGCACCAGCGCGCGTGGAGCACGGACCTTCCCAAACAGCGGTCGCCGTCGTCGGGAGCCGTCACATGGACGGCGTCAGAGACGGGGATGAGTCATCGACCATAGCAATCAGTGCTGTCTTGCGAACATGGATCGGCCGAGCATCCTGCATGACTACGCCCGAGCGATGCAGGATCGGGCGCATGACCGTGCCAGGCGGGATGTGCAAATTGACCTGGGGGGCCAGCCTGCCCGAGCGGCTGGACGCCCTGTGGGAGGCATGGGTTCAGGCGTTCCCGAACGTCATCCCGCGACTGGGGATTGACCGGAGCAACGTCGCGGAGCTTGAGCCGCGACGCCGCCGGGTCTGATGGGCATTCAATGTTTCGATCGTGTTCGGATGCCCCCTGCCCCCTGCCGCCTCGCCCGAGACGCCGGAGTGAACCGTCCGTGGCGGAAACCAACTCCGTCCTTGACAGATGGCCAACTGTTCACCTGATCGGGCCCTAGGGTGAAACTAGGTGCCGTCAAGAAGGTGTGCCAACGCCGCGTGGCTTAGCGAATCGAGGCAACTTCCGACTGTGTCCGTTTGCGCTGACCTTCGCCGCCTGCGCCGACTGTGATGTCGTCGCTATGCGATGCGCACGGGGGATGCGCCATCGGGCCACCGCATGATCCGGCGGAGGCCAGCGCCTTGGCCGACTTGGTTGCCTACCTTGCCTCATCGGGGGCGGAGGTCGAGGTCGTGTGCACGCCGGAGTTGCGACCCGACTGCGCCTGGACGAACGATTGGATGCTCAACGTTGATGGGGTGGTGTGGCTGGTCGAGCACACAGCTCTGATGTATCGCTCAAGTTCAATTCCTCGGCTACGCGAGACCCACACGAGGCTGCGTGCTTTCCTGGAGGAGGCGGGCCGCCGGCACTCCGTTCGGATCGCAGCTATCGTCAGCCCTGACATCGATAACTCGCACCTTGACCGTAAGGCGGCGAAGAGAGCCCGCCGCGATGCGTACTCTCGGCTGAAGCAGTTCGTGACCGCGTCGCTCGAGTCGATGGATTCGAGCGATGCGAAGTGGATTGCGCGTGATTTCGAAGACGGGTGCGGGAACTCCATCCACGTATTGCGACTCGACCCGAGCGAGACCCACGAGAACCTTGGATACGGCAGTACGGGGTCGTCCATGGCTGGAACGTCCGATCTGCAAGAGCAGTTCGATCGGGACATTGCGCCCGTGGTGCGCCGCAAGCTGTTGAAGCAGATACGCAAACAGGCCGGCAGTGTCGAGCATGCGGGCTTGTTCTTGGATCAGTTTGACGGGGATGGCGTGGTCAACTCCGTCCTATCGCCAGAGGGAGTTCGGCAAGGGATTGTCCAGATCTGTCAGGACTTCCCGGATGTTTTGGACCGGGTATGGATGCGCACAAGGGATGGTCGAGTTCTCGAACTCGACCTTGATGCACCAGTTCCGGAACGCAGCTGACAGTGCCGCTGTTCAGCACCCCCCGCGGTGAGGCGCGAATGTCAGATGGCCCTGTCACGATTGATACCCGGCTTCGCTTCTCCACGCCGCTATCGTGGCGTCTGGCGCGAGCGCGAGCCAGTCAGTTGTCAGCCCGAGGGGTGCGAATGGACCGAGTCACCGTTTAAGTTGATCCGGACCGCTACCGCAACTTGTTTGGCACAGCCAAATCGGGGTTAGTCGAACTTATCCGCAATGGGCTCGATGCGGATGCATTCAAGGTCAGTGTGACCTTCGATCGAAACATGTTGGGCGGAATCGACAAGGTCGTCGTGACGGACAACGGCGAAGCTCTCCCGATGGACCAGGTTGAGGCAACATTTGGAAGGCTCGGGGGATCATGGAAGGCAATGGCGTCTACTACGAACGCCGGCCGCGATTTACTGGGCAAGCGGGGCAAGGGCCGCTTCTCGGCGTTCTCTCTCGGTTCACGCGTGGAGTGGAGATTCGTATCCTTCGGTCCAGCGGGCAAGGTGGCCATGACGTTGCGAGCGGATTCGAGCAGTCCCGGCGATGTCGCCGTAGAGGTAGAACCTGCCCTGGAACTGCCGATCGGAGCACGAGTCACTGCTTGGAATACTCCCGAGACGGCTAGGGCAGCACTAGGTGGTGGACGGCTACGCGATGCCGTCCTCCTCGAGCTCGCACCGCATCTGGTCAAGTATCCCGACCTAGAGGTCTGGATTGACGGCGATCGACTGGATCCGTCGCCATACAAGGTGCGAACTCAGATCATCGACGTGCCAGTTGCGAGCACGCCCCTTCCCGTCGAGGTACAGGTCATCGAATGGTCGCGGGACTTCGGCCGCGATTTGCATCTGCGTGCTGCGGACGGCGTAACGCGGTACTCCACGGGGCCAGGAATTCGCGCGCCGGGATTCAACTTCACCGCCTATTTGCGATGGGATGGTTTCGCAGCTGGCGACGCGATGTTGGCCGACTTGTGGCAAGAGCCGGGCGCCACCGTTCTGGAGGCGGCCAAAGAAGCATTGCGCACCTACTACCGCCAACGCGGCGATGAAGTCAAGGAGGAGATCGTCCCGCAATGGATCAGCGAGGGTGTCTATCCCTATGACTCGCAAGTTGAGGCCGGACCAACTGAGGCAGTAGAGCGCGAGGCATTCGACAGGATCGCGGTTGTCGCCGCGACGACCATCAACGAAGGATCGACACAGAGCCGGCGACTTTCGCTTCTACTTCTGAGGGAGGCATTGGAGTCGCGGCCTGGTTCGCTTCACGTCATCCTCCGCGAGGTACTCAATCTGACTGAAGCGCAGGTCGATGAGTTGGGTGAGATGCTCCAATTCACATCGCTCGGGGCGGTCATCCGAGCTTCGAGGCTGATTGCTGATCGACTGAACTTCACCTACGGACTAAGCAAGATCGTGGCTGACCCAGAGTCGCGGAGGGCAACGTTAGAGCGAACACAGCTCCATCGGATTCTGGCCGCCGAGACTTGGGTATTTGCCGAGGAGTCCGCTCTCATCGGCGATGACCAGCGCCTGCAGGATGTCCTGAGGGCGCATCTCGCCCGGCTTGGCGAGGAAGTAGAACTGCACTCTGATCCCGTAGGAACGCGGCCGGATGGGACTGGAGTCATCCCAGATCTCGTCCTCTCGGGAGCGGTCGCGAGAGCCGACAACCACGTGCACAACTTGGTCGTTGAGCTGAAGCGGCCAAGCGTCAATGTTGGCGTTGAGGAGTTTCGTCAGTTAGAGGACTATGCCCTCGCGGTTACAAGTGACGTCCGCTTCAACCAGCCCAACGTCTCTTGGGAGTTCTGGATTGTTGGGAACCAGGTCAAGCCCGAAGTTCTTGCGTTGACGGGTGGCACTTTGGAGCGTCCTGTCCAGACAGTCGCTGGCGGTACGGCCAAGGTTCGAGCCTGCACATGGGCGGAGGTCATTTCGAACGCAGAACATCGATTGAAGTTCGTGCGCGGCTCACTCGAATACCGAGTCACAGAAGAGAGCGCGCGCGTACTTGAACGAGCGCCACGCGGATTACCTTCCCGATGTGCTCAAGGACGCAGAGCCCGAGTGAATCCGGAGGCTCCATAGGCGGAAGGTACGTCAAGGCTGGGGTTTGGCCCGCTCTGCAAGTGAGGCGAGCCAAGTGGCCACAGCACGACGCTGGAGCGCGGTCGCGGAGGAAAGCATCTCTGTTCGGTCTTGAAGAGTCTCGAGGTTGACGAGGCCGGCTCCGACCAACTCGGTGGCGAAGATGCGGTCCTTCTCACGCATCGCGGCCAGCTTAGAGACGACGAGATCGTGCGGATCGAGGCAGAGGGCGGTTGCTGGTTCAGCAGACGCCGGAACGAACGGGATCACGCGATCGCGCCATCCATCCGGCAGGAGGGCTGTCGACACCTCCACCCCTTGGGCGTAGTAGGTGTACATCTCGTGGAAGGACGAGAGCTCGCCGATCGCGCCGTCGACAAGGTCGGCTTTGTGGGCGTCAGGGTCGTTGAGGAACGCGATGTCGGCTTCCATGGACAGCCAGACCGGCTCAGGAAGGAGCTCCTCAGGGTACGACCCGAGGATCGACTGGCTCCCGATCACGAGAATGCCGGGATCGTCTGCGATCTTGGCCGCTGCCCGCAGGATGTGCGCTAGTTCTTCCCGCGTCATCGAGGCGAGGCCTTGCCAACGCCAGAAAGGTGCGACAGAACGGCAGCCCTGTCGTGCTCGGTGAGGAGGCCGGCGAACGGCGTGTTCTGCCGGAGTTCTCGTGATCTCGGAGAGCGCGAAGTGAGTGCCTCGAGCAGGTCGGGCAACGGTCCGTCGAGAAGCGTCGCCCACTCGTCGAGCCACACCTTGGCGGCACCGCGCGGGGATGCAGCGCGCATCTTGGCAAGATTCCGGCGCGCGAGCTGTAGTCCCGCATCGGGCTCAATCACGAGTCGTCCGGCCACGGCGTACGCGAGGAGCAGGCTGCGAAGCTGGTCGCGTGTCAATCGCGTCCCGGAGTCCTTGAGCAGTTCGACGTCCCTGCGGCGAAGGCGTCGGTGCTTGCCTATGACGGTGAAGGGGACGTCGCCAGCCAGGCAGAGGTCCACGATGTGCTGACGTGAGGTGCCCAGGATCTTCGCGGCTTCACCGGTCGTGACGAAGTCGTCGCCCTTGTCGAGGGCGACAGCCTCGGCGAAGGCGGTGCGCATGTCCGGTAGGCTAGCACAAACACCAAAAACACAAAATTTATCCCTGTGAGTCGTGTTTATTGGGCTATACTCTCACTGCCCGCCGAGGCGCGAGAGTATGAACAGCGTCGATGACCCAAGCTGCATCCAATCGAGGCATGACGCATTGCAGCGCATTGGTTCGCGACCAGGCGCAGACGTCAAAGATCGGTTCCCATGGCCCCTCGGCATACGCACGGGCGGCTTGGGGCCATTGGTGCACCGGCACGTCGAGTGAGCCGCCGAGTGCCCGGACACGCTCATCGGCGGTCCGCTGCCACGCGTCGTAGACAGTTTCGTCCTCTTCGTCTGCGAGCTCGGGCGGGTATAGGATGGCGCTGTTGAGGACGGAGTGCCACCCACCAAAGTGCGAGGCCAGGACTAGTTCGCGGGGAACCTCGAGGTGAAGCAGCACTTCGTTCGCTCCACGCTGCGGGTTGGGAATGAGGTCGCGACGGGTCGTGTGTGCCCACCCCCAGACGGGCCAGCAAGTGCCAAGGAAAGGCTCATCCAATTGCGGACGATCGGTGACGCGGTGCACCTCCGTCATCAGCAGGTTTTCCCACACAGCACGCGACTGGACCGTCCACACCGTCGCGGTCGCTCCCTTCGACCAGCTCAGCCGGCAGGGAGGGACGGCGGTGCGCGGAGGCGCCGATCGCAGGTCGTTCACAGGCCCTTCCTATCCACGACCTCTCACACCTTCTGCTTCAAACTCACGCCCCGGAGTTACTAGACATGACCCCAGTGTTTACGCCCATGCTGGTGGAAGGAACCCGACCACCGGAGGAATCGTGAGTGACATCGATCGTGTTTGGGCGTGCATTGAAGGGAACGCAGGGCAGGAGTTCCGACTCAAGCAGGGGAAGTCCCTCACGTACCGCGTGTATGGCGGCGCAGTCGTGCCTTCGACCGTCAATCGCAACCTCCCGCGCGGGGACTTCGCTAAGGCGCTCGAGCGCCAGCCGCTCACAGGGCACGGGGCGCTACAGGACCTGCAAGGACCGTCCTACATCTGGGCGATCCTGACCGACGCTCGAATCCGGTGACCCGGCAGAAGCGGCGCCCGGCCAGCGACGCGTTGCAGTTGGCGAGTGGCGGGGGTTCTGACCTTCCGATCTTCGCCGGATCTCGGCTGGTTATCCACAGATTGTTCAGCTATGAAAGGCCAGAGAATACGGCAGATCGGCTTTGCCTGCCGATGACGTGGGAAAGGCTTGCGCCGAAAGTCGTTGCGCTGGACGGGATTTGGAGTGGCCAGGGGCGGGGTCGAACCGCCGACCTTCCGATTTTCAGTCGGACGCTCGTACCAACTGAGCTACCTGGCCTTGTGCAGCAGGCAGGGCGAGCTGCTCGCTGCAAAGGCCCGGAGCGAACTCCGGGCCTCGCGACCCCGACCGGGCTCGAACCGGCGACCTTCGCCGTGACAGGGCGACGCGCTAACCAACTGCGCTACGGGGCCAACTTGTAAAACGTATCCCCAACGGGGTTCGAACCCGTGTTACCGCCGTGAAAGGGCGGTGTCCTAGGCCACTAGACGATGGGGACCTAAATGCATCTCCGTCGACCGTTACGCCGTTGGCGACGTGGCAAGCATAGGGCAGGGTGTTGGCGCGAGGAAATCGGACCTCCCTTGGATGCTTCGGCCCATAATGAGACGTGATCGACGTGCCCCTTGAGCAGTTCGAAGACCTCGTGGGCGAGGCGCTCGACGGGATCCCGAAGGCACTCACCGACCTGCTGCGAAACGTTGTCATTGTCGTCGAGGATGATGCTCCGGCTGACGATCCTGACCTGCTCGGGCTCTACACGGGTATCCCCCTCACCGAGCGTGACGGGTCCTATTTTGGCGCCCTACCCGACTGCATCACGATTTACCGTCGCCCAACGATGGCGATCTGCGACGACCTCGCTGACGTGATCGAGGAGGTGCGGATCACGGTGGTGCACGAGGTCGCACACCACTTTGGGATTGACGACGATCGCCTGCACGAACTCGGCTACGACTAGCCCGCGTCGCTACTCGCCGTGCGCCGCCCTCGTCAGCCGGTCGATGACGGCGGCGCCGACGCCGGCTTCGTCGGGCCCAACAGCGAGAACTGCCCGCAGACCTAGGGCGTCGGCCTCTCGCAGCGCCGAGTAGAGCACGCGCGCGTATTCGTCGCTCGTTTCTGGTGCCGCGAGGCGGACGATGCCTGCTGGTGTCGCGATGGTCGCCGTCGCGAGAAGTCCGATCGTCGGTTGATGCTCGTCGCTGGGCTCATATGCAAGATGTGGGAGGTCGGCTGCGGAAATGAGTCGGACGCTCGCTGCAGGCGAGTAGTGCGAGGCGAGGGTGCCCGATGCCCGCACGGTTGACCCTGACGGGCATGGCAGTCCGGTGATGCGCGTGACATCGTCCGCGGTGATGGCTCCCGGTCGAAGCAACTTCGGATGATCTCCGGTGCAATCGATGATCGTCGACTCTAGGCCGACTGAACACTCCCCACCGTCGAGCACGACGTCGTCGTCCGACATCAGGCCGGTGAACTCCTCGACGACGTGCTTCGCGGAGGTCGGGCTCACGCGACCGAACCGGTTTGCGCTCGGTGCGGCGATGCCGATGCTCGGGTTGCCGGTGAGTTCGACGAGGTGGGAGAGGACGGCTGCCGTGAGCGGATGCGCCGATACCCGGACGGCGACCGAATCCTGCCCGCCCGTGATGAAGTCGTGGGCGGCAGGAGTTCGGTTCACGACGAGCGTGAGTGGCCCTGGCCAGCTCATCTCGGCGAGTGTGCGTGCATAGGTCGGCAGCCATTTACCCCAGGCATCGAGTGCCTCAATTCCGGAGAGATGGACGATGAGTGGGTGGTCTGCAGGCCTGCCCTTGACGGCGTAGACCCGAGCGATCGCCGACGCTTGATCCGCTCGAGCGCCCAGTCCATAGACGGTCTCGGTCGGCAGTGCCGCAAGATGGCCGTCAACAAGAGCGAGGGCTGCCTCGCGGGGATCCGTTGTCAGACGCACGATGTCATCCAATCGCAGCCTGGGTCTGGGACCAAAGGAGACGACCGTGGTTCGCGAGGTGGGTCAGCCGAGAAGCCTGAGCTGACCCGGGCTCAGTACCGCTCGCTGGGCTGCCGTCAGGGCGTTGACTTGGCTTGGGGTGAGCGCCAGAAGTTGCGCAGTGGTC
The DNA here is from genome assembly GCA_040398845.1 of Candidatus Nanopelagicales bacterium. GTDB lineage: Bacteria > Actinomycetota > Actinomycetes > S36-B12 > S36-B12 > WLND01. The sequence continues at coordinate 149,743 of JBBATH010000007.1, forward strand.
ATTGCCGCAAGCACCTCGGGATCGAGCCTGGCGATCGAGCTTGGCTTGATCTTGGCCACCTGGCCGGCGGAGAGGTCACCCACCTGCTCAGGTGTGAGCACTGATGCCTGCGCTGCCGTGAGTTTCGCAAACGCAGTGGGGCGAAGCCCGGCGAGTTGCTCGGCGGACATCGCCGCGATGGCTGAGGGGCGGAGCCTTGCGACGGTGGCAGGGCGGAACCCCGCGAGTTGTTCAGGGGATAGCGCGTCAACCACTGCTGGTGTCAGCGCTGACGCCTGGGTTGGGCGGATGAACGACAGCTGGGCCGCAGTGAGAGAGGCCGCCTGGCTCGCAGTGATACCGGCGATAGCCCTTGGTGAGAGCAGGGCCAACGTGGCTCCAGGCACGGTCGCGAGCTGCGCAGGGGAATAGGTCGCAAGCTGCGCTGCTGTCACCCTCTGGGGGTTAGCGATGACGAGCGGCGCGGTGACGACCGTGACAACCCCTGTCCCGGTCCCTGAGCCTGACGACACGGGCTGAGTAACTGTCGATGGAGCGGACACGACCGCCGCCCCAGAGACGTAGACGTATCCACCGGGTGCGAAAGCACGGCCGATCGTCGCGGAGAGCACGATCGAAACATCAGCCGATCCGAGTGAATCGCCGCGCGGCACTACCACGTCGACGTGGGCGTCGTTCACCACCCGAAATGACGCGGGCTTGCCACCGATGAAGGCCGCGGACGCGCCAGTGAAGCCGAAGCCGATGACCGCAATGGTGTTTCCGCCGCCTATTGGACCGGAGGCGGGCTGGACGGCCGTAATCTCGTGCTCCGAGCCGCCTCCACCCCCTTCGGACGATCCGCCACCTCTTGAGGAGCCGCCGCCTCCGCCGGACGACCCGCCACCGCCACCGCCGCCTGAGGAACCGCCTCCGGACGAGCCGCCACCGGACGTTCCACCACCCGTGTAGGCAGCGAAGGAGCGGGCGTAGAGCAGCTTGCTCGGCGAGCCGAGGACTCCGGAGATGACATCAGTCGTTGAGGCCGACGTGAGGGCCGCGACGACCTGCGCCGGGGTCGCTGAAGTGTTGAGGCCGAGATAGAGGGCGGCAGCGCCGGCGGTGTGAGGGGCGGCCATGGAGGTACCCGACATGGTGGCGGTTGCGGTTGGCGACGTGATGCCAGCCGAGGTGATCGATGAACCTGGAGCGAGGATATCGACACAACTGCCGTAATTCGAATAGTTAGCGAGGGCATCGGCGCTCGTTGTTGCTCCAACGGTTATGGCCGTTGGCTCGGCCGCTGGGCTCACGAAACAGGCATCCTGCGTCTCATTTCCAGCGGCTACAACGACCGTGACGCCGTCGGCGACGACGGCTGCCACGGCCGCCTCCAGCGCTGAGCTTTTTCCGCCACCGAGGCTCATGTTTGCCACCGCCGGGACACCGGCTGCGTGATGTGTGACGATCCAGTCAAGTCCGGCGATGACACCGCTCGTGGTGCCACTGCCGGAGCAGTCAAGGACCTTTACCGGGATGATGGTCGCGGATTTTGCTACTCCCCACGTTGTGCCCGCGACGGTTCCGCCGACGTGTGATCCGTGACCGTGGCAGTCGGTGGTTACTGTGTTCGCCGGGCTTGACGTGGTGTTCCAACCGGTGGCCGTTCGCCCGGTGAATTCGGTATGGGCGGTGTAGACGCCTGTGTCGACGATGTAGGCCCTGACACCGCTGCCGGTGCCGGCCGGGGTGAAGAGCTGGTCGAGTGTGGCGGTGCGCTGGTCAATCCGGTCCAAACCCCACGTGGCGCATCCGTATGTTCCGGCCGGTACTGAGGTTCCGCAACTTGAGGTCGGGGTCGGGGTCGGGGTTGGGGAGGCGGTCGCCGTATTCACGATCTGGTAGACGTAGCGACCGTCCTTGGCCGCGTACGGAGATCCGGTGGGCGTTGCTCGACCGCTGATGAGCGGGGATGAGCCGGTGTTGAAGAAGGGAGTGGGAGTCGTCCCGCTGCCTGGGAACCGTACGCTTTTCGCTCGATCGGTCGGAACGGAAAAGCCGACCTCGAGTGCGTACCCTGATTCTGCGATGTTGCTGTAATTGAAGACGATGTCGATGTCGCCGACGCGGCGGTCGTTGCGGTTGACGATGAGTGCCTGAGCGGAGTAAACAGGGCCGCTCGCGTTGTAGTGGCCGACATTTACCCAGTTGACGCAGTACGCCTGGCGTCCTCCGAAGGTCGTAGTCATCGGACCGAATCCCACGACGGTGGTGGCAGCGTTCCTCGTGTCAATGTCCGTGAAGACTGGCAGCACTAGCGGCCGCAAAGTATTGGTCAGATTGACATTTTGGTAAGACGTGAATGGGCCTAGGCCGTCATCCCACGCGAACCCTCCGTTGTTGTTGAGGTAAATCGCGGAGTACGCAGACCCGTACCAGTTGGCGGTGGTGACCGCAGACACGTCGATCGACTCGGTGCCGTAATCGTCGCTGCGTGACATCAAGTTGGCCGTGCAACCGGGATCGGTGACGATGGCTCCACTGCCCGAGTCGTTATATGCCGTGCTGATCGAGATTGGTAGGTCTCGCTCGATAGCCGTGACATCGGCACGAGATCGCAAGAGAACCGCCTCGGCCGGAGTCATGGACACTGCGAGCCCGTTGATGGCCTTGTCGTAGGTCACGGCAACCTCGCCCCCGGCGTCCACCACAGCGGACGCGACGGCGGTCTGCGATCCCTCTCGGACGGTCACGATGTAGTCAAGTTCGCCGGTTGCGCTCGCTGACGCCGACGCCGAGGCCGATGCACTGCTGCTCCCGGATGCACTCGGACTCGCAGACGAACTGATGCTCCCGGATGCACTCGGACTCGCTGATCCGGAGGCACTTGCGCTTGCGCTACCTGAAGGCGTGGGGCTTTCTGACGCGCTGCTGCTAGAACCCCCTGAGCCCGGCGGCATCTCTGCCGTAGCGGTCGTTGCCCAGCCAGTGGCCGCGAGCACCGCAGCAATCGTCGAGCAGGCAAGGAGGACGCGTCCCTTGGGCGAGTTCATGAAGCCATTGGAACAGCCTCGGTGCCCTTCGCGCAACGGCAGCGAGCAGTCTTGACAGGCTCCTTACCAACTTCGCCCTGATTGTTCGGGTTGTGTAAGGAAGCGGTCAGGGTTCGAATCGGTGGCAGGTCTGATGGAACCGATTGGGGGCTCGCGGTGTCCAATAGCCATCAGAGCCGACGGCGTAGAGCCGATCGGCAGGCTAATTCAAGGAGGCATCGTGTCAACCCCGACCCCGCCGTACGTGCCGCTCAGCTATGAGCGACAGGACCCGTATGTGACCTATCCGCCAGCAGGACGCAAGGAGCGAAGGCGCCGTGGTGGCGCAGGAATCATCGTGGGCGCCGGCATCGTCGCCCTTGTCGCCGGAGCCGCAGGCGGTGCAGTCGGCTACACGGCCGCCAAGTCGGTCGCTCCGGCCCTCACCATTGCGAGCTCAGCGGGCGGGTCCACGTCAGTTGCGGCGACGGGCTCGATATCGGCCGTTGCGGCAGCCGTGCAGCCTGCGGTTGTGCAACTCAACGTGGCCGGTGCTCAGGGCGATGGCACCGGCTCAGGATTCGTCATCAGTGCCGATGGCCACATCGTCACCAACAACCACGTCGCAGGTGGGGGTGGGGACATCGAGGTGACCTTCGCTGATGGCTCGACAGCCACCGGCACGCTTGTCGGGGCCAATCCCGGCTACGACATCGCCGTCGTGAAGGTCGATCGGACGGGCCTGGCCACGGTCCCGCTCGGTGAATCAGGGGCGCTCCTGGTGGGCGATACCGTCATCGCGGTCGGATCGCCGCTTGGACTCCAAGGCACTGTGACGACGGGCATCGTAAGCGCGCTCAACCGTCCGGTGACCGCCGGTGGCGAGGGCGAGCAGGCCTACATCAACGCGATCCAGACCGATGCTGCGATCAACCCCGGCAACTCGGGCGGCCCCCTCGTCAACGGCGCGGGTGCGGTCATCGGTGTCAACTCGGCGATCGCCTCGATGGCTACGGGTGCGGGCCAGCCGGGTTCCATCGGTCTTGGCTTCGCGATCCCCATCGATGTCGTGAAGCGCATCACGAACGAACTCATCAAGACGGGAACGTCCAAGACCCCTATCGTCGGAGTTCAGTTGAACATGACCTTTGAGGGCCCTGGTGCGAAGCTGGCCGAGGTGACCTCCGGTGGTCCGGCCGCGGCAGCCGGATTGCGGGTCGATGACATCGTCGTGAAGGTCAACGGAGCCCTCATCGCAGATCCAACCTCGATGATCGTGACCGTGCGGACCTTCGCGCCGGGCGACACGGTGGAGCTCACCATCACGCGGGACGGCGAGACCCTCACCGTCCCAGTGGTTCTGGAGGCTTCGAAGCAGGCCGACTAACGCAAGCGGCATCCATGACCGGGGCACCCGAGCCATACCCCTTTGGCTCGGGTGCCCCGCCGCGCGACCCTCGTTGTCAGCGGATGCGAAACGCCCATTTTCGAGGCAGGCTAGGGGGGTGCTTCCTTCGCCGCTCGCCCTGCTCGAATCCGCCCGTGATCGGGTCGCGTCGGGCTTTCGAAACATGGTCTCGGGCGACCCGGACGGCGCCCCAGACTGGGTCCGGTCGATGGCAGATGGCTCGGATGTCGGCTATTTCGGGCCTGGATCAGCGCCGTGGGCGGTGCACGGATCCCTCCCGACAATCGTCGGCGGGGTGCGGGCATTGCTCATGCAGACGCTGCACCCCGGTGCACTTGCGGGTGTCATGCAACATTCGAGGTACGAGAGCGATGCCTTTGGTCGGCTTGCCGGCACGACGCAGTGGCTCACGGTCGTCACCTTCGGCGACCGTGCGGCCGCTGATCGGGAGTGCGCACGGGTCAAAGGTCTGCACCGCAAGGTGACGGGAACCTATGAGTCTTCGCAGGGCCGGATCCCCTATGCCGCGTCAGACCCCGACCTACTGCGCTGGGTTCATGTCGCATTCACCGACTCCTTCCTCGCGACCCATGAGGTCTGGGGAGGTCCAATCCCCGGGGGTCCGGATGCCTATGTGCGCGAATGGGCGAAGGCCGGGGAGCTGGTCGGTGTTGTCGATCCCCCGCGAAGCGTTGCCGAGCTTCGGTCCCAGATCGCCGACTACCGGCCCGTCCTGCGCGGCGATGCAGCGACTGCGCGAACAGTCTCATTCATCAAGAACATGCCGTTCCCCCTCGCAGCCAAGCCGGCCTATGGACTGCTGTTCGCGGGTGCAGTCTCGACGATGCCCCCGGAGCATCGGGCACACCTACGCCTGCCGACAGTCCCGTTGACGATCACCAAGCCGGTCATCTCGACCCTGCTCGCAACCCTTGGCTTGGTGCTCGGGCCGGCTTCGCCGTCGATGCGCGCCGCGGAGTCGCGGGTTGAGTCGCTCGAATGCCAGGATCTCACCTAGCACGGGGATTCGCCACGATCGAACCCGGTGCAACCCTGCTGACCTCCCCGGGACACTCGTGGGATGATGTTCCAAATGAGACCAGTGGGACGAGTGGGACGGAGAACGGCGGGGTTAGTCGTCGCCGTTGGAGCCCCCATCGTCGCGCTGTCCCTTCTTGCGGGCCCGGCAGCAGGGACTCGCGCAGAGCTGACCCCTCGAGTTGACGTCACCGAAACTCCAACGCCCGCACCCGTCCCGCCGCCACTACCCACCGAACTCGGCAGTTGGTGCACGACCTTGTTCCCGGCGCAACACACGAGCAACGAGCGTGAGAAGGCACAGGCCCTGATGGGTGGCAAGGCGACCATGAGCCAGGGGGGAAACTACACACTCACCGAGCACCCGAACTGGAAGCCGCAGGGAGCGACCGACACCTCCGGCGACCGGCACGTCCACTCGCTCAACTGGGCCCTGCCACTTCTCTACAGGGGAGTGCACAAGCAGGTGCCCGAGCTCGTCGACCGGTTCAGGCAGCTCATGCACTACTGGATCGAGGACCATCGAGGGAAGCGGTCCTACTGGGTGAATGCGTCAATCTACGGGGGACTTCGAACCCAGACTCTCGTCTGCGCCGCCCAGACCCTCAACGACCCAGTGATCGCGGAGGCCGCGCTCAAGGACGCCGAGATCATGGTGGCGCGCAACTGGGCGACACGTGAGGTTGCGAGCGGCACGAACAACACCGATCTCATCAGGCAGACGGGCGCTCTCGCCGCCTTCTGCTGGTCTGGTGACGTCGCCAGCAGGGATCGTGCCTGGGCGAATCTGGTGAGCGTCGCGCGCGGAGTGGTGCAGGAGGACGGCAGTGATGTCGAGGGCTCACCCGGATACGCCGTCTACATTGAGAACCTCCTCACCGACGTCGAAGCCGCGGCGGCAGTCTGCGGTCTGCCTGCGGAACCCGTCCCTGAACTGCGCAGCCGGCTCTACGACTTCGTGGCCCAGGCGATCCGACCGGACTTCAGGCTCGAATCCCTCGGAGACACCATCAATGAATCGCTGAGGGGGGCCTTCGGCGCCAGCGACACAAGGGCTGACTGGGTGAGAAGCGCTGGCACGACCGGCACCCCGCCCGCCCCGATCTACTCGTCGTATCTGGGCGGTTACGTCTTTGGCCGCGCGGGCTGGCAGCCGCAGCCCGGTGGGGCTGATACCTACTACTCCCTGCGATTCTCAAGTGCCCGGCCCGCCACCCCGCATGCGCATGACGACGGACTCGGTCTCACGCTCTACTCCCGCGGCGTCGAGTGGATTGGTGATCCTGGGCCATACCGCTACGAGAATTCGAGTTCGCTGCGCTGGTACATGAAGTCGCGCACGGCGCACTCGTCAGTGACGGTGTCGAACTCAGGACGGACGAAGGCGCGCGGCGTGCAGCAGGTCTACGCGCGAAGTGACTGGGCGACAGGCGGCAATGACTACACCTGCCTGCGTGATGCGACATGGGGGGCGGTGACCGTTACTCGCTGCACCACCTACATCCGCTCGGTCGATGCCCTGGTTGTCGTCGACTACATCGACGCCGCCCGGCTGAAGGGGAAGCGCAAACCGGTTCGGGTCCTCACCCAACGCTGGCAACTACCCCCTGTCCAGAGCGCGACCAACACCGGCGAAGTCTTCACCCTCGCATCGGGTGACAAGACCCTGGACATCGTGAAGTCGGGGGAGGGCGGATGGAATGCCCGGACGGCACGAAAGGGCTCATCGATCGGATGGTTCACCGAGGCCTGGGGCGTCAAGGCGCCAGGGGCCGTCCTCTCACGAACCGTGAGGCTGCCGAAGGCAAAGTCAAGTTCCGTCCTCGTTACCGTCTTCGTCCCAAAGAACCCCGGTGAGTCAGCCCCGGCGGTCATCGGTCCGGACGGCGTGACGATCACGCGCAACGGCCTGACAATCACGACCCCGCTACCCGCACCAGGCTGAGCCTGTCCGATCGGCAGGACCGTCGCTACTCGCTGGCGAGGAGTTCCTTGACAGCGTCGAGTGTTGGAAGCGACGGCACCGCACCTGCGATCGTTGTGGCGAGGGCGCCCGCCGCGCTCGCCCAGCGGAGCGCCTCAGGAAGGGGCTCCCCCGAGGCCAGGGCCGCTGCCAGAGCCCCGCAGAAGGCATCGCCGGCAGCGACGGTATCGACCGGTGTGACCCGATAGGCAGCGAGGGATCCGGAACTTGACGGCGAAACCCAGACCGCGCCGCGTGCGCCGCGGGTGATGATGGCATTGGGCAACCCCTTGCCGGTGAAGTGCCGGGCGGCTTCGCTCGCGTCGACGAGGCTGTCGGTCGTCAAACCGGAGAGGTGCGCCGCCTCGTGCTCGTTCGGAACGAGGAAGTCGACGAGGGCGAGGAGCGATGCCGGGTAGTCGCGCACGGGAGCCGGGTTCAAGATGGTGCGAGCACCACGGGCTCGGCCCGTCGTCATGGCAGCGACGATGGCCTCGATCGGGATTTCACCCTGCGTGAGGATGACAGCGACGTCGTCCAATGCATTTATCGCGGCGGTGACATCGGCTGCAGTGAGGGCCGCATTCGCCCCCGGAATGACGACGATTCGGTTCATACCGTACGCATCTACTTCGATGAGTGCCGTTCCCGAGGGTCCGTCGGACGTGACGATCCCGGTGGCGTCAATGCCCTCGGATCGGACAATGCTCTGAAGCCAGAGGCCTGCGTCATCGCTGCCGACCGTGCCGACCATGCTCACGCGCGCACCCAGCCGAGCGGCAGCGACCGCCTGATTCAGACCCTTGCCCCCCGGGTGGCGCTCAAGGGTCTCGCCCATGACGGTTTCGCCGGGCGCGGGCATCCGCTCAAGGCCAACGACAAGATCAACATTCAGGCTTCCGACGACGACCACCCTTCCGGTCGACGTTGCACGCTGATGATGCTGCAGGTCTGCGTTCATGGGACAAGTATCAGGGGCAGGATGTCGGCCACATCAGTGACGATCCAGTCAGCAGCTGAAAGGCGGGCCGCCGGCGTTCGATGCGAGAGCCCGACAACCAACATGCCGGCACGATGAGCCGCCTCGATGCCGTGGGGGCTGTCCTCGATCACCAGACATCGCGCTGGTGGGATGTTTGCGCGCTGGGCGGCGAGGATGAAGAGATCGGGGAAGGGCTTGCCGCGCTCGACATGGTCACGGGTGGTGATGACGTGATCCGGGAAAAACTCGACCAAGTTCGTCGTCGTGATGCCCAAGTTCACCCGTTGCGATGAGCCGCTGCTTGCGATGACGAATGGGATGCCGGCAGCACTCAACTGTTCGAGGAGGATTCGAATTCCGGGGATCGGGTTGAGTTCCCGCCGAAACCCGTCGAAGAGCTCGTCGTGAAACCGGGTATCGAAGACCTGACGATCGATGACGGCCCCGGTGGACTCGATGGCGTCCATCACGGCGTCAAGGCTGCCACCGAGATACCGATCGATTGCCTGATCAACAGTGGTTGGAACTCCATGCTCGGTGAGCAGGCTCGCACACAGGTCCATCGCGATGATTTCACTGTCGACGAGGACGCCGTCGTGATCGAAGATGACGAGGTCGAAGGTTCCGGCTGACGGCAGGCCTTGCACTCGTCCACACTAGCCCTATGGCATTGAACCCCCTTGGCATTCACGCCCTCGTCTGGGCCGGCGGTTGGACCCCCGAGGAGGCAGAGCTCGCGATCTCCTCCTCGGCGCGCGTCGGCTACGACCTCATCGAGGTACCGGCCCTCGATCCCTCGAGGATCGATGTCGCATCGACCCGCAAAATGCTCGAGCGTCATGGTCTGCAGGCCTCAGTTACCGTCGGCCTCGCCGCCGACACGGACATCAACTCCGACGACGTCGCATGCATCGACAGGGGCCGCGACCTCCTCATGCGCGCACTCGAGGTGAGCAGCGGCATCGGCTCCACCTACCTCGGCGGAGTGATCTTCGGCGCGATGATGAAGTACTCAGCGCCGACAACTGAGCGGGCGCGTGCCAACTCGATTGCCGTCATCAAGGAACTCGCGCAGGAGGCCAGGGGCTCAGGTACAACGATCGGCCTAGAGTTCGTGAACCGCTACGAGAGCAACCTCCTCAACACCGCGCAGCAGACCCTTGACTATCTCGATCTCGTGGGCGAGGACAACGTCGTCGTGCACGCTGACGTCTACCACATGAACATCGAGGAGACGGATTTCCGGACGCCAATTCTTGCCTGCGCACACCGCCTCGGCTACGTCCATGTCGGGGAGTCCCACCGGGGCTACCTCGGCACCGGATCGGTCGACTTCCCGGAGTTCTTCGGCGCACTCAAGGAGGTCGGCTACGCAGGGCCGGTCACCTTCGAGTCGTTCTCGTCGAGTGTCGTTGACCCGCTGCTCTCAAACACCCTTGCCATCTGGCGCAACCTCTGGAGCGACAGCACCGACCTCGCCACGCAGGCGCTCGCCTTCATGCGCGCCGGCCTCGCTGAGGACTAGCGAATGACGACCCTCGGCATCGACCTCGGGACGGGTTCAGTCAAGGCCGCGGTGGTTTCACTCGATGGTCGGATGCTCAGTGAGGCCTCACGCTCCTACGAAGTGTTCGGCCCCGAGCCCGGATGGGCCCAGAGTGATCCCCGCGAGTGGCTCGCGGCCGTCAACGCGGTGGTGGCCCGAGTCAGCGTCACAGCAGATCGGCCGATCGATGCGGTCGGCTTCTCCGGGCAGATGCATGGTGTCGTCGTGACCGACGGAGATCTTGTCCCCCTACTCCCGGCGATCCTGTGGGCCGACGCACGAGCGAGCGACGAGGTCATCGACCTTGCCGAGTCATTCTCGGTTGAGGCGCTCGCCTCGCTTGGCTCGCCCGCAGTGCCGGGCTTCGCTGCGACGACACTCAAATGGCTGCAGCGCCACCGCCCTGAAGTGATGGGTCAGGCGCGCTACGCCCTGCAACCGAAAGACTGGCTTCGGGCAGCGCTCGGCGGAGATATTGCCACCGATCCCAGTGACGCTTCGGGCACCCTGCTCTACGACGTTGTGGCTGGTCGCTGGTCTGCAGAGGCAATCACTTGGACGGGGGTCGACCGGTCCCTGCTGCCTGAGGTCCGCGGCTCATCCGATCCGGCTGGCACCGTGTCCTTCGACTGCGGTGTGACCGCACCTGCGGTCGTTGGTGGCGCCGACACCGCATGTGCGATGGCCGGCATCGGGCTGAGGGTCGGCAGTGGCTTCATCGCTGTGGGCACCGGCTCCCAAACGGTGAGCGTGCTCGATCACCCGAGCCTCGACACAAGCCTGGTCACCCACACCTTTGCGACCCTCGGAGCGATCGGGGCCGGTTGGTACCGAATTGGTGCCGTCCAAAATGCCGGGCTGTCGCTGACGAAGGCGCTCGCCTGGCTTGGCGCCGACATCGCCGAGGCGGTCGAGGCGCTGCGCTCGGGAATTAAGGCGAGCGACCCGATTTTCGTCCCGTATCTCGCCGGTGAGCGCACCCCCTTCATGGACGCATCCCTTCGGGGAGCATGGGCTGATCTCTCGCTCGCAACAGACCGCTCCGCGATGCTCCGGAGCATCCTTGAGGGCGTCGCTCAGGCGGTTGCCCTTGGTGTGCAGGCGGTGGAGGCGACAGGAGCCCGACTGCCGACGATCGTGCCAATCGTCGGCGGCGGAACGCACGATCCGGCGTTCCGGCAATTGCTCGCGAACGCAACGGGCCATGTGCTCGGCGTGACCGACGCCCCCAATGCCGCCGTCATCGGTGCGGCGCTCCTCGCCCAGGGACGCACCCGCGCTGATCAGCCCGCGGAGATTTCGTCCATCGTTGAACCGCAGCAGGCGGCGCGGGATCTGCTCACTGAACGGCGCGAGAGAATGGTGACCCTCGTTCGGACGCAGGATCCCAGGGAGCACCCGTGAAGATCGCCATCGGTTCAGACCACGCCGGATTTCTCCTCAAGGAGGCCCTCAAGGCCTGGCTCGCCACCCAGGATTACGAGGTCGAGGATCTCGGGACCTATTCGGCGGAGCGGGTCGACTATCCCCACTTCGGCGCGGCGGTTGCCAAGGCGGTCGTTGCCGGACGGGCCAAGTTCGGGGTTGCGGTGTGCGGCAGCGGCCAAGGCATCTGCATGGCAGCAAACAAGGTGCCGGGGGCCCGGGGTGGCGTCATCAGAGACGTCAACGACGCTGAGATGACCCGGCGCCACAACAACGCGAATGTCGCGTGCTTCGGCGAGACCGTCACATCCGAGAGGGTGGCGATCGACGCACTGCATGTGTTCCTCACCACTGATTTCGATGGCGGACGCCACACCGCGCGGGTAGCCCAGCTCGGACTGCTCGATCAGGGGGAGCCGGTCTAGCCTGACGTTACCTACGGCGGCGTGAAAAAGAACACTTGGGGGCACGTCAGGAAGGTTGGCGTGCCGTGGAACCGCAAGGCCTCGCCCTACGTCAAACTGACACGTCAACTGATCCCGATCTTAAGGAGTTCCCCATGCGTCGTACCTCCAGCATCATCGCTGCCGGCTCAAGCGCCCTACTCGGTGTCACCGTGCTCGCCGGCTGCTCATCATCCAGTTCGCCCGAGCCTGCGGCTTCGTCTGCAGCCGCCCCCGCTGATGCATCGAGCGCCCAGGTGCTCCCCCCGGTGATGGTCGCCGAAGACGTCACCACGGCGAACGCCAAGGTTGGCGACTTCGTTGTCATCCAGGTGACGAAGCTCGCCGGCACCACGATCGCGACATCGACTCCGGATCTGCTCGAGGTCACCCAGGGCGGCTCAGACGGCAGCGCTGAGTTCAACCCGGGTGCGAAGGCCCTCGCTGTTGGAACCGGCATCATCACGGTCACGAAGCCCGACGGCAGCAGCTACGACTTGACGGTCACCATCACCGAGTAGTCGATCCACCTCAAGTCCACCGGGCCGCCCCCCATACGAGGGGGCGGCCCGGTGTCGTCCGTGAGCGATCATCCGGTCATGAGCGGCGAAGGACGCTTACCGCAAAGTCAGCATTGGCGTGCCAGGGACGCAGGTCCCAGGTGGCGAATCGGTGTTCGAGGGTGAAGCTAGCGTTGACGAGATGCTCATCGAAATCGGCGGTGTCGTATCGATCAGTGTGGAAACCGGCGACGGCGAAGCCATCGGGCACGAGGTGCGCTTGAAGCCGAGCAAGGACCTGAGTTTCGGTCTCGGGGGCGACGAACGCCAGCACATTGCCGGCGATCACGACGGCGTCGAACGGCTCGGGCTCACCCAGTCCTGCGAGTTCAAGCGTGGCGAGGTCGGACATGATCCAGATTGGACCCGGGTGGTCCTCCCGGGCGGCGGCAATAAGCTCAGGATCAACGTCGACGCCGACCACCTCGTGCCCACGGGCGAACAGTGCGGCACCAACGCGCCCAGGCCCACATCCGGCGTCGAGAATTCGTGACCTGGGCTTGACCATCGCATCGATGAGCCGAGCCTCGCCCGCGAGGTCCTCACCCTCGAACGCAAGTCCCCGCATGCGCTCGATGTACGACTGCGAGTGGCCCTCGTCGGTCTCGGTGAACCATCGTGGTGATGCGGTCATGCTCGGACGCTAGTCCATGAGGCTGACAGCGGTTGCCCAGATGCGCTCAACCTCCGAGGCAGCGCTCGGTAGTGATCCCGAATGCCCGAACGACCCGTGAAACGAGTCGGGCGCGTGGAAGTGTCGCGTCATCACACCGGCGTCGGTGAGTGCGTGTGCGTACGCGATGCCCTCGTCGCGAAGTGGGTCATGGCCGACGGTGAAAACGACGGCAGGTGGCAGCCCTGCCGGCACAGCCCCGGTGAGATCGACGCGAGAATCCTTCGCGGACGCGCCAGAGAGGTAGTGCCCGTAGCACCACTCAAGTCCGGCTCGGGTGATGAAGGGGCCGTCGACGAACCCATGCGCGGACGGCGTCGACAGGCTCGGGTCGATACAGGGGTAGATGAGCACCTGGCCGACGACGAGGTCGTTCCCCGCGAAGTGGCGAGCAACGACAGCAGCGAGATTGCCGCCAGCGCTGTCTCCACCCACGACGACCCGGTGGCCGTGCTCGAGGAGGGACGCGGTCACGGCGATCGAGTCGTCGACGCCGGCGGGGAACGGATGCTGAGGTGCGAGACGGTAATCGACGCTCACGACCCCCCATCCGGTGCGGTCGCATGCGGTGCGCGCGACAGGGTCTGCGGTGTCAATATCGCCAAACACCCATCCGCCACCGTGTAGCCACACGAGCGTGGTCGCTGGCGAGGGGTTGCCGAACGGGGCATAGCGTCGGACGGGCACCCCGGCGATGACCTCATTTATGGCCGTGACAGGAATCGTGTCGGGGTTAGGACGCCACTTCGACCTGCGGAGGGGTGCCTGACTCCGATGCTGTGTCTGGACGTCAATCGGGTCGGTCGACATTGGACCCGAGGCTTGCGCTGCAAGCAGTTCGAGCCGCATCTCCTCGCAATCAGGCGCGAGGGGCGCAAGCAGTTCGATGCCATCGTGCTGTTGATCCATGCACCGCACCGTATCGTCTTCGAGTCGTCGGCCGGTGGCGTCACTCAGGGTGTATTGAGCCCGGCCCATTGTGGTTGGCTGTGCGCGTGACCTTCAGCCTCAGGCGCTCGATTCCCCGGGTCGTCATCGTTCTGGCGATCCCGCTGATCCCGGCCCTTGCCTTCTCAGCATTCGGTTGGGGCAGTGCCATCGGGGTGTGGATGCTTGGAGCCGTTACCGGAATCATTTCGACCCTGTCGAGTTCGGTGCGCACGGCTCTGGTCGCCGTGGCGTCCCTCTCGGTCGTCGCTGGGCTGGGCGTCGCAAACAACGGAAACCCATTGGGATCGATGCTCATCATGGGAACAGTGGCCGGACTCTCAGGGCTGGTATCCGTTCGGGGACTCCAATCGGCAGTGAGCATGGTCCCGATCGCGGCTGCGTTCATTGTGACGCAACCGCCCGTCGTAGTGATGAACGCCTCTGATGTGAACAACGCGGCCGTGGTTGCACTCCTCATTGCGTGCTCGGGTTGCTGGGGGGTGCTCGTCACCTGGACGGTCATGCGCAAGATTCACTTTCCGGCCGTCGATCCCACGCCACCTGTTCACGCCCGGATCCTCGCCAGCATGCTGGCGATCGTCGTGGGAGTCGCAGCTTGGTTCGTGGCTGATCTGAATCTGGGTCACGGTGGAGCATGGCTGCTCATGACGATCATCATCATCATGCGACCCGGCATCCGGATCACGTTCGTCACAGGTGCCCAGCGGGCTTTCGGTACGGTCATCGGATTCGTCATCGTCATCGCACTGAGCATGGTCGTCAACCAGCCCATCACCATGCTCGTGGTGGGGGCCGTCCTCATGGGGACTGCACTTCTCATTCGACTCAATCCCCGACGGGCATACTGGCAGTTCGTGTTGGTCATGACACCGGGCGTGGTCCTCCTCGTTGGTGCCGATGGCGATGAAGGGTCCTTGCACGAGGTCGCTGTAAGTCGCCTCTGTTTCACGCTTATCGGCAGCGCACTCGGGCTCATCGCCATGGGGCTGCTCATACCGTTCGCCCGACGCGCCGCTCAGGGCACGAGTACGCCACAGGCCGATCTGATCCACGGGTGATGGACAGGCGGTCCATCCGGATCGCGCGGTTGCCGAAACCGACCCCCGACCGACGAGCAGATCCCTGTCACTTCAGTCGATTGACACATGCCACGCGGCAATACCTCCGAACACCGCTCGTGACGGAACGGGGCCAGCCCGGCTGCGTGTTCGCAGTCGGGCTGGCTGGT
>JBBATH010000008.1:0-164015 GCA_040398845.1 Candidatus Nanopelagicales bacterium
GTCTGCTCGCCGCCATCGCGGCAGTCTTGGTCTGCTCGCCGCCATCGCGGCAGTCACCGTGCTCGTGGGCAAGACAGCCTGTCTCGCCTCCGGTGCTCCGACGACGGCGTCAGACAGCGAAGCCGATCTCGTCGTCGTTGGCAGCGTTTCGCGCAATCTCGCCCATGCGCGTGAACTCCTCACGGAGCACTCGCCCGCCCAGACCATCTGGATTCACGGCGAGGACACTCCGCCCTTGATTGACGATGCACGCATGCTCAGGGAGTCGGGCGCCCACGTCCTTCTCCGTTCCATAGGCTCACGCTAAAAGGAGACATCCATGGCATCCCCTCGATTCTTGCGCCCGCGGTGGCGAGGCAGCAACGAAATGAATCCGTCTACAATGGTGACGGCTCGTCATGCTGAGTTGAGTGTCATCAGCTCCGTTGACGATCTCCATCCGGGCAGCAACGGGTTCCTCATCGAGCTCCTCCTCGATGCCGCTCGCGCCGCCACGCTGATCAATCTGAGCCCTCTCGCTGCCCGCTGCCAGACTCCCGAGGACCGACTCTTCGTCGAGGCGTGGCCCGGCGAGCACTACCGTCTGCTCCCCGCGCTGGCGAAGACGCTCGAGGCGACATCAGTGGTCGAGGTCGGCACCTACCTCGGACAGGGAACCCTTGCGCTGGCCCTCGGCGCCGAGAAGGTCATTACCTATGACATCGCAGAGTGGACGGCATTCCCCTCCACCGTCCTCCTGGACTCCGATTTCGAGGCTGGGATCGAGCAGCGAATCGGCGACCTGAGTGACCCTGAGTATTTCGGCTCTCAAGTGGACACCCTGATGGCTGCCGATCTCATCTTCGTCGATGGCCCAAAGGACGGAACGTTTGAACGAATCTTTGGTACCCGGCTCTACGAGGCGATTGCTGGTACCGGCAAGGTCGTCATCTGGGACGATATTCGTCTGCTCTCCATGGTCGATATCTGGCGCAAATTCGATGTCCACAAGCTTGATGCAACCTCGTTTGGGCACTGGTCCGGGACCGGGCTCACGCACTCGGCTTAGTCGGTTGCTTCATCCTGATGCGTGGGTGAGACTTCAAGGGGCCGATCGAATTCACCCTCAGGGTAGGTTGCTGTCCTGTGGACCCCACCCCCGAACTGGAAGAACCGGCGATCGACCCAGCTGACGAGCAGCCGGCAATCCTGGTCAACCGACCCGGGTTCGGTATCCAGGACCTTCCGAACCCCGGGGTTGCGGCGTCCATCCGCAGGGCAATCGCCCTTCTGCCTGCTGGCCAGAGCCGGCTCCTCCTGGCAGCCGCAGCCATTCAGGCATCACTCGGGCTTCTTGATCTGCTCGGCATCGCGCTCGTTGGCCTGCTCGCCGCCATCGCCGTGACATCCGTCGGGGTATCTGGGCTCCCGACCCAGGTCGACAGCCTGCTGAATCTCGTCGGGATGGGCGGCCTCACCCTCACCCAGAAGACGATCATCGTCGCCATCGCGGCAGTCACCGTGCTTGTCGGCAAGACCGCCCTTTCTGCACTTATGGCGGGGCGAATACTCCGATTCCTCGCGAACCGGCAGGCCGACGTCTCGGTGCGTCTCGCACGCGACTTCCTCAGCCGTCCGCTCATCGATGTTCAGCGATGGACGACCTCCGAGGCCATCTATGCCCTCGGAGGTGGTGTCGGCGCAGCCACAGTCGCCCTCCTCGGCGCATCGATCATCATTGCGTCCGAGGTCTTCCTGTTCCTCATCCTCGGGGTCACGCTCATCCTCTTCGACCCGACGCTCACCCTGATCGCGATTGCCGTGTTCTCGGGGATCGTCTTCTTCCTGCACCGATTCCTCGGCAACATGTCGGCGCGAAATGCACAGATCATGACCGACTCATCGATCGACACGCTCACCGCCGTCTCCGAGGCACTGTCGACCTACCGCGAGACGACGGTGCTCAACCGGCGCGAGCTCTATGTCGAGCGCTACGAGGGCATCGTCGGGCGCAATGCCATCGCCAGTGCCAGCACTGCGTTCATCCTCGAGATCCCCAAGTATGTGCTCGAGGCAACCCTCTACCTCACCGTGATGATGCTCGCGGTCGTGCAGTTCCTCACCAAGGATCTCGGGGCGGCAGCCGCGACCGTCGCCCTGTTCCTCGCCGCTGGGTCTCGCGTTGTGCCCGCCATGCTGCGCCTCCAGGGCGCCGGCATCACCATCCGGAATGCATCAGTTCAAGCGCAGCCCACATTCGTCATGGCTGACTTCCTCTCGTCAACCCGGCCCAAGGACGCGATCGACGAACGTGCGACGCCAATCCGCGAAACCGCCCTGAAGATCCGTGAGCGCATTGCTGCTGGCCACGGGGATTTCACCGCATCGATCTCAGTCAGGGGCGCGACCCTCACCTACCTCGAGGCCCGAAGGCCCGCACTCCTCGATGCCAGTTTTTCGGCCGCACCCGGAACGTCGGTCGCTCTTGTTGGTCCGACCGGCGCCGGCAAGTCGACCCTCGCCGACGTCATTCTCGGGGTCCTTGAGCCAGAAATGGGCGAGGTCTTGATCAGCGGCGTGTCACCCAAGGACGCCGTGCGGCTCTGGCCCGGTGCCATTGCCTACATCCCCCAGAACGTCGCACTCATCCAGGGGGCGGTGCGAGAGAACGTCGCCCTCGGACTCCCTCGGGATGCGATCGACGACGAACTTGTCTGGGAGGCCTTGCATCGGGCTCATCTCGCCGATTTCCTGCGAGACAGTCGCGAGGGCCTTGATACGAGTATCGGCGAACGTGGCATCCGGCTCAGCGGGGGGCAGCGGCAACGGCTCGGCATCGCGCGAGCGCTCTACACCCGGCCCCTTCTGCTCCTCCTTGACGAGGCGACGAGTTCCCTTGACGCCGAGACCGAGCAGGACATCATCGACACCCTCAAGGAACTCGAGGGCAAGGTGACGACCGTGACGGTGGCCCATCGGCTCGCAACCGTGCGGCTTGCCGATCAGGTGCTCTACCTCAGTGACGGCGCCATCATCGCCCGCGGCACCTTCGAGGAGGTGCGGTCGCAGGTGACTGACTTCGACCGGCAGGCCTCCCTCCTCGGGCTCTGACAGCGATGGCATCACCGCAGGATGTCGCAGCCGTTGTCTGCACGATGAACTCGGGTGTCTCCATCCGCGAATGCCTCGCATCCCTTCGAGCTGCCGGAGTCGGCGAGCTCATCGTCGTCGACGCCTCATCGAGCGACGGCACCCGTGAAATCGCTCTCGAACTCGCTGATCAGGTCGTCGACGATCCGGGGATCGGTCTCGGCAACGCGCGGAATGTCGGAATCGCCATCACGACACGCCCGTACGTGCTCAACATGGGGTCGGACAACGTCATGCCTGCAGGTGAGCTTGACCGCATGCTCGACTACCTGACATCGCGGAACCTTCAAGGGGTGAGCGCGCAGACATTCATCGCGGGCGCTGACTATGTGTCGAAGGGTCTCAATGACTGGCGCCGGGGCCGGTTCATTCCGGGACCATCAGCGGTGATCGGCACTCCGACCTTGTTTGACGGCGAACTCCTGCGATCCCACCCCTTCGATGCGAGCCGAAGGTTCTCCGACGACTCGGAGCTGTGCGAGCGCTGGTCCCGCGAGTTCGACGCGCAATTCGCCATCTCAGATGCGCACGTACTCGAGATCGGCAAGACGACGTGGGCCGAAGTCGTCATTCGCTGCCGGATGTACGGGATCTCAGACGCTGAGGTCTACCGAATCGGGTCGCAATCCGGCTGGAGCCTGCAGCGCAAGCTCTCGTCACTTCTCCACCCAGCACGGGTCGACCTGTACCGCCCCCTTCGCAACCTGCCAATCACCGATGCCGCCCGGAGCGTGCCATTTCTCGCCGCCTTCACGGGCATGCGCTACGCGGGCTGGGCAAGGTCGGCTCTTCGATCGCGCTGAGTCGTCCCAGTTCAGCCCCCACCGGGCCAAGTCAGTCGTGGCGTAGATTCGGGGCATGCTCTTCATGACTGTCCCCACGGCCGGATCACATCCGGAACTCCTCGATGCCATGATCCGCGACTGCGGCCTGCCGCGCGAGAACATCGTCATCATCGCAACCGCCCCAGGCGTCGCCGTGCCGGAGGGCTGCGTCGTCATCGAGGACCTCGGACCGAAGAACATCCAACGGTGGTGGGCCACCGGCATCAACGAATCTAAGTCCCGCGGGGCGGCGGTCGTCGCGGTCGTCAATGACGACATCCGCCTCACTTCGCAGACCCTGCCGCAGTTGCGCGAGGCGCTCGAGTCGAGCCGGGCCACGATTGCCAGCCCGAGCCGGCCCCCTCGCCGGGATCGAAGGCACACCCGGCCCCTCGTGCCCTACTCGCCTCGCATCTGGGGTTGCCTGTGGCTCATCGATGCATCAAGCACCCTGCGCCCCGACCCTCGCTACGTGTGGTGGTACGGCGACTGCGATCTCGACATTCGGGCCCGTCGGGATTTTCGCGGGATCGTCACCCGGGATGTCGAGTACGAGCACTACTTCCCCGGCGAGGGCACCGGGCTCTCAGCAGAATTGACGTCGCAGACCGAGAAGGATGCGGAGACCTTCCAGCAGGACTACGCCCGGCTCCTCACTCTCTCGCGACTCGCCACAGCACCAAGCCGGTTCCTCAACGAACGCTTCGGTCGCAAGGTCACCGCCTGAGGGTGCGTTGCCGTTGGTCTAGATGGACGCCTCAGGGCGAGAATGGTCGCCTCCGCGGAAGGGCTGCGGTCCAGGTTGCGGCGACTTCTTCAGCACGGCCACCGAGTCGTAGAACTGGATACTCTGCAGGGTGTCGCGCTCAAGTCCGAGAGCGCCGGGGCGCCGCGGACGATCGTAGTAGGGCTGATGGAGGGTGTCGATGAGCTCTTTCAGAGCCTCGATTGAACTGCCCTTGCGTTTGAAGCCTCCGCCCCACGAGGGCCAGTAGCTCGTATGAAGATCCTCGATGACATACCTGCCGCCATCGGACAACAGTGGGAACAGGATGCGCAGTGACGCAATGACATCCTTCGACTGGTGGCTGCCGTCATCAATGACGAGATCAACGCCGCCCATCTCCTCGACCACCCCACGGAGAAATCCCTCGTCGGTCTGCGAGCCCACGCGTACCTCGGCTGAATGGATCCCGAGGGTCAAGATGACCTCGTCGATGTCGATCCCGAAGATGACGGCCTCAGGGCCGAAATACTGCCGCCACAGATCCAAGGAGCCGCCCCGCCACACCCCCATCTCGAGTATCCGCAGCGGTCGGTCAAGCGTCCCATCCCTTGATTGCTCCGCCAGGGCGGCGAACTGCTCCTCATACGCATCGAAGTAGTGCCACCACTTCACGAATGGTCGTCCGGCACCTGCGTAAACCGCCATCTGAGCTAGAAGGGGCATCGACTCGCGAGCCTCGGTGCTCACGTCCTTGACGTCGCTCGGACTCACCGGCTTCGTGCGCAGCGTGGCAGGGACGTCCGCGAGGCGCAGGTCTTGGGGGATGTGAAGCTTCTCCCTGACCAGGTAGGCAATGTCATGTGCCTTCATGATGATGACCATCCCTCTCTGGTGCGGCGGAAAATGCCTCGTCAGGTGCGGCGACAGCGACCACCGGTCGACAGAACTTTAGGCCAGAGGCCTGCGGCTTGCGATAATGACCCCGTGAAGGCCCACGAGCAGTTCGTCAACACGGTCGCCCGCAAGTTCGGGCTCCAGGTGTCTCGACTCGGGGCGAACGAAGGCCGTCTCCCGATCGAGGTGACACCAGATGACGCCGCCCTCATCACGTCCCTTCGGCCCTACACGATGACGAGCGCCGAGCGCCTCTGGAGCCTGCTCAATGCCGTCTCCTACGTGACCGACGAGCAGGTAGCCGGCGACTTCGTCGAATGCGGTGTCTGGCGCGGCGGAAGCATCATGGCGATGGCCTTGCAGTTGAACCGCTTGGGTGTCACCGATCGTCGAATCTGGCTCTACGACACATTCGCGGGGATGACCGAGCCGACTGCGGCTGACATCGCCGCCGACACCGGCGAGCAGGCCGCCGCGATGATGACCCGAACCGAGGTCGGCGACGGCAACAACGTCTGGGCCCACGCAACCCGGCAGGACGTCGAGATGAATCTCGCCTCGACGAACTATCCGGGCGAAAACTTGATCTTCGTCGAGGGCGACGTCGCGCAGACCCTCAACGCCCAGGCTCCCGACTCCATCGCCATCCTGCGCCTCGACACCGATTGGTATGAGTCGACGAGGATGTCTCTCGAGGTGCTCTACCCACGGCTAGCCATCGGTGGGGTGTGCATCCTCGATGACTACGGTCACTGGCAGGGGGCGCGCAAGGCGGTTGACGAGTACTTCGGCGCTGCGGGCAAGCGGCCGTATATGCACCCGATCGACTACTCCGGCCGAGTCTTCATCAAGGCAAGTTAGGGGGATCGTGGTCGATCATGCGCCGCACCCCTGGCTGACGGTCATCACGGTCGTCAAGGACGCTCCTGCCGACCTTGCGCGCACCCTCGCATCGGTCGCGTCTCAGGATCTGAGCAGCGTCGAATACCTCGTCATCGACGGATCCAACGATCGAGACGGTGTCCCCGAGGTGCTGGCGCGGTTTCCCGCACTGACCACAGCCTACGTGTGGCGTGAGCCGTCAGGGATCTATCCCGCCATGAACGAGGGCTTGACTCTCGCTCGCGGTGACTACGTCTACTTCGCAAACGCGGGCGACGTGTTCTTCGACACCGAGGTGCTCGGCCGCGTCCGGAGAGCACTTGAGTCGATGTCGCCCGCGTGGCTCTTCGGGGAGGTCGAGATCCTCAGCGAGTCGGGTCAGCGGGTCATCACCGAGCGTTGGGATTATGCGGACGAGCAAGCAACATGTTTCAGTCGCGGACGCTTTCCATGCCACCAGGGCACGTTCACCAGGCGAGCGCTGCTCCTCGATCAAGGCGGTTTCGACACCTCGTATTCGATCGTTGCCGACTATGCGGCCTTCTTGAAACTCACCCTCGTGAGTGATCCGACCCACCTTGACTTCATCATCGCCACCTTCGCCGAGGGGGGGGTATCAACGACGAGATGGCGCGAGTCCTTTCGGCAGTTCCACCGGGCGCGTCGCGAAATTCTCCGGCCTCGCGGCCCGCTGGCTTTGCGTGAGTACGGGGAAACGGTAAAGAACTATGCCGCCGTCGAGGTCTACCGGAGTGTCTGGTCGAAGATTGCCCGCTAGCCCTCGAGGGTCGCTCGGTACACGGCCGCAGTGTTCGCCGCCGTGCGCTCCCAAGTGAATTGACGAGCACGGTCGATACCGGCAGCTGAGAGTTCGCTGCGTGCGACGTCGTCGCCTACGAGGTTCGTCATCGCTTGAGTGAGCTCATCTGTTGACCCGGGGGTGAAGTAGGCCGCCGCATCACCCCCCACCTCCGGGAGTGATGAACCGGCGGCGAGGATGGTCGGCGTGCCGCACGCCATCGCCTCGAGTGCTGGGAGCCCGAACCCTTCGAATCGCGAGGGAAAGACGCACATGAGGGCCTGGCCGTAGGCCGCCGGCATTTCGGCATCGGGCAGGCTCCGCTGATCCGTCACCCGGTCGATACCGAGCGCCTCGAGTCGCTGCCGCTCTGTACGAGTGAAGGGCCCGCCGCCGACAAAGAGCAGGCGGGTTTCGGGTTCATTCTTCGTGACGCGGGCGAATGCGTCCATGAGAACAGCAGCATCCTTGTAGGCGCCACGATTGCCGACGTACAGAACGTAGCGATCCGGTAGATCTGCCCAGCGCGGCACATTGGGCGTAAACGCAGGATCGACCCCGTGGTGCACGACCGTAATGGGCGCCTCCACCGATCCGTAGCAGCGCAGCAGATCCTGACGGGTCGCCTCCGATACGCAGATGACGTGGTCCGCGGTATGCACATAGCGGCGCTTGAGGGTGATGAAGTCAAGACGCCGCCGGGTCTTCGGCATGAGCTCGGGGATCATGTCGTGAACGGTGACGATGCGCCGCGCTCCCGGGTAGCCGGCGAGGCCATGTGGGAGGTAGAAGGTGCTGTGCAGCACATCGACCGGGGTGCTCGGACGACGTTTGGTGAAGTAGCGGCCGAGTGCATTCCACGGCGAGTGAGCATCCCAGACATCGAGGGCCTGCTCAAGTTCCGGATTGCCGAGGATGTAACGGTTCACGATCGGGGCGTGCATCGGCTCAAGGTTGACGTCGATCGCACTGGGCTTCGAGTACTGCTTCGTCAGCTCAGCAAAGAGTCGTGAGATGCCGCCGAACTCCTGGATGGCGAAGATCTGCTCATCCATTGCCAGCCGCATCATTGGATTCTATTGGCCCTCGCTCACAACCCCAGGCCTAGAATCGTGTCGTCCGCATTGGTGAGGCGAGGGGCCCACGATTACGAATTCGTCAATCACTGATGTCCTGCTCTTTCCGCTGAGCGGGTATGCGAACCGATTCCAGGCCATGGCCAGTTCAGCGATCCTGTCCGAGTCGCTAGGAGCGCGCCTACGAATCTGCTGGGAACCGCAGGAGATTCTCCCCGCCTCGGCACGTGAGGTCTTCGGTCCCGACTTCTGCGATGCGTATTTCATCACGCCTGAGCAGGCCCTTGCAGACTTCGGGGTGACGCGGTCGGAAGTACCGCGCTACCTGAATCGCGATGATTCCCGCTGGCTCATCACCCTGGCCGGACATGACCGCGGGGAGCAGGTGTTCATGTCCGAGCTTCGCGACATGCTCGAGGCGGCAGCAGGGGCTCGCGGGCTGGTCATCGCAGCCGGCGGTCAGTTCTTCATGTCTGGCGTCGACACTGTTGCCCCCGTCGGTGGTTCGGTGTTCCGAGACCTTCGACAATCGTTCTACTCGAGGATGGTGTTCGTCGAGGAGACCGAGCAAGCAGTTCAGCTGGCAGTTGCGGACCGTGGCCCCTTCATGGGGCTGCACCTGCGCTACTCGGATCGGGCACATCAAGCGCCGCTCGACCGATCCATCCGTCGAGCCCTTCAGGTCTCGGCAGAGGCAAGTGGCCTCACGAGTCTGTTCATCGCGAGCGATACAGCCGCTGCGCGCGACAGATGGGTCACTGAAGCCGAGCGCATCGGCATCGAGCCATGGTTCGTCACCCACGATTCACTCGCCCGATCAAACGTGAGCGGCTCGCGCGCAGCGCTCGTCGACTGGCGCGTGCTCGGCAACGCTAAGCGACTTGTCTACTTCGCGGAGTCATCCTTCGCGGTGGAGGCCGCGGCCGCCGGGCCCGGGTTCGACGACTCTTTGGCCCTTCCGGCGAGTTCGATCCGCGGTGCGTTCCTGCGAGGCAGTCGCCTTCTCGATTCCGCACGGACGTATCCGATGCGCCACGGGTGGCGTTCGCCTACTCGCCGAGCGTGAACCCATCCTGAATCGCCGGCCCAAGCATGCGTAGGCCCGGCTCTGGCCACGGCGTGCACAGCGGGTATACGTCCCAGCACTGATCGGATGAACCCGGCCACAAGAGCATCGTTCCCTGACTTGGGGAAATCATCTGCACGGCAGGCAGCGCCACCGGGGAGATCGAATACGGCACGGATAATGGGCCGACTGAAAGCGCGCGTTCAGTTGTCATGGAAGCCAGGTCCAGCCGGGTGATCGCGCAGAAGAGGCACAGCGGGATGAGCACAGACGACGTGCCGCAGGAGAGAAACACCTGAAGCCCTGTCAAGCGCTTTGGCGTGGTGGTGGCACCTCGGTAGATGGAATATAGGGCCCACCCGAAGGGGATCACCGCGAGGCTGAACACCGGCCCCCATGCCATGCGAAAGGTCGGCGGGGCGGCGATCAACCAGACAAGGCTCGTGAGCACACTCGGGGCCAGGGCGAGCAGGAGCGTCCGACCGCGCAGCGAGTTGTTCCAGCGTTTCGCGAGCATGATCGCCACCGCCGCACCGGCGAGAAGCGCACCGAACTCGTAGAACTCCCACTGCGACGGCAAAGCCTCGAGCCAAGGCGCTACCCACGACCAACCTTGCGCTGCCTCACGGAAATTGGCTGCGTCCCGCGCAGCCCCCAAAGTTGCCTCCCGCAGCAGTACCGGATCCGGAGCCCGCCAGGGCACGTCGAACGGAAGGATCGACAGGGGAAACTGAAGCCACCCGCTCAGCAGGTAGTCACGCACGGTCTGAATCACCGCAAGGGCGACAGCCGCGCCTGCCAGCAATGCCCACAGCCCGCGATCCAAGCCCGACGCCGAGCGGCCGAGTGCTCCGAGCCGGACTGCCCGCACAAGGAGCACCGCAAGTACGCCGAGGAGGTAGAACACCATGATCGGGCGCATCGAGACGAGGAGCAGCCCGGTCACAACCGCAATGGCTCCGTTCGGCTGCCAACCACTCGGCCTCGAGAGAGCGTCGCAGAGGTAGGCCAATGAGACGAACGTGAGGATCATGACGGCAGAGTCAGAGGTCGGACTCGTGACCCAGTACTCCGCGAGGGCGATGAGTGGGATCCAGGAAGCGACGAGGCCGATGAGGAGTACGAACGTGCCGACGCTGTAGCGGCGCTGCAGCAGGCGCAGGACGAGATCAGACGCCATGAGCATCATGATGAGTCCGTTGATGAGTCGGTATCCGATTCCGTCCCACGGCCCGTTGCCCAGAAATGCGGCCAATGGGACGAGGGAATTGTTGTAACCGAAGGGTGCGTACAGATTCGCAAGTCCGTGAATCGTCGCGAAGTCGCCTGAATACTTCACGGCACCAAGGTGGTAGAGCCCACTGTCGTAGTTCGTGACCGGACCGAGCGCGGCAACGGCAAGCACGACAGCACACAGCGCAAAGGAGAGCAGGAGTGGCGCCAGCCACCAGCGTCGTCGCCATGACAGGCCTCGGCGCATTGGCGCGCGTTGGTACCGAAGGAGAAGCCACGCGGCGCCGCCCATAAAGGCGAGCGCCGATAGGAACGCCCACGTGGCTGGCGGACTCCTCAGCGGGACACGAAGATTGATGACGAGGATCGCCCCGGTGGCAACGAGCAGGCCCCACCACAGCGACATGCGAAGGATGACCGCAAGTGACCTCGACTCGCGTCCGATGAGCGATGGGGCAAGTCCGAGGACCATGAGGACGAGGATGGCCCCGGACCAGGTGAGAAGGACGAGGCCGGCTCCGAGGATCACAGGTTCAGGGAACCACGGAAGTAGTCGATCGTCGTGGCCAGGCCCTCGCGAAGTTGCACCGTCGGCTCCCATCCGAGGGTCGCCTTGGCCCGGGTGATGTCGGGCTGACGGCGGACCGGGTCGTCGGTGGGCAGCGGATGGTAGGTGATACCCGGATCGTTGCCGACCTGCCTGATGACCTCGGCCGCGAGCTCAGCGATCGTGAATTCGCCCGGATTCCCGAGATTGATCGGGCCGGTGACGGAGTCATCGCTGTGCATCATGAGGACAAGGCCCTCGATGAGATCATCGACGTAGCAGAAGGATCTGGTCTGCTGACCCTCGCCGTACATCGTGAGCGGCTTCCCCGTGAGCGCGCTCACCACGAAGTTCGAGACCACCCGGCCGTCGTGCGGGTGCATGCGCGGGCCGTAGGTGTTGAACAGCCGCACCACCTTGATCTTGAGGTTGTGCTGGCGGTGGTAGTCGAAGAACAGGGTCTCGGCAGCTCGCTTACCCTCGTCGTAGCAGGCACGCGGTCCGATCGGATTGACGTTGCCCCAGTAGTCCTCCGTCTGAGGATGCACGAGTGGATCGCCGTAGACCTCGGAGGTCGAGGTGATAAGAATCTTCGCTCCGGTGCGCTTCGCGAGGCCGAGCATGTTGATCGACCCGTGGACGGCTGTCTTCGTCGTCTGGACCGGGTCTCGCTGGTAGTGAATCGGGCTCGCGGGGCAGGCCAGGTGGTAGATCTCGTCGACTTCGACATACAACGGGAACGTCACGTCGTGTCTAATGACCTCGAACCGTGGGTTGCCGAGCAGGTGGGCGATGTTGTCCTTTGTCGACGAGTAGTAGTTGTCGATGCAGAGCACGTCATAGCCGTCGTCGAGCAATCGTTCGCACAGATGGGAGCCGATGAACCCGGCACCACCCGTGACGAGAGCCCGACCCTTGGCAGTTGTCAATGTGTCCTCCCTAGACGACGCCTAAGGTAGCGCGTCGCCTGAGCAGCGAACCCCGGCACCGTGGCACCGAAGTGATATCTCCTCGTCCATGCATCGGCACGCTCGTCGACGACGACAGGGACGGCCTCAGTCGGAACCTTGATCGCCTCGACCGGCCGGAGGTAGTCGGGCCGCCTCAGGGTGTGGGTTGCCTCGCTGCCGAAGCCCAGATTCTCGACGAGGTTGACGTTCGAGGTGGCGGTCCACTGGTCCACCGCCATGCTCGCAAGGACGAGTTGACCGTCCCAGGTGTCGACCTGCTTGCGAGCGAGGAGTTCAAAGGTGCTCGTCCAGTAGGCGAACCCGCCAAGGGAACGGCCGCCCGCCCGCCACAACTCCTTCGCCGGCAGTCGACGGCGCCAGTCCCGGATGTCAAGATCATGGGACTCCCATGATCGACGCCAGGTCGCCCACCCCCAGATATGCGGAACGCGCGAGAACCGGTAGGCACCGGTGCTGCTCATCGCCTCCGGGGGCACGTAATTGCAGCCTGAGATCGCGAAGACCCTCGGATCGTTCGCGTAGCGCTCCAGCAACTCGCTGCAGAACGGGAAGAATGAGAAGTCCGGAATGATGTCGTCCTCGAGGATGATGCCGCGCTCCTCGTGTGAGAAGAACCAGCTCACTGCGGTGGCGACTCCCAGGCCGCATCCCAGATTCGCTTCTTGAAACAGCGTTTCGACGTTGCAGGGCCAGTTGATCTCCTCGACGGCTCGGCGACACGCCATGACGGCGTCCTGCTCGCCGACTCGATCAGCCCGGGCTCCATCGACGGCGAGGTAGAGCCGCGATGGGCGCACTTCGCGGAGGCGGGTGATGAGTCGCAGCAGGTGATCTGGGCGATTGAAGGCGAGGATGAGGCAGGCGTCGTCAACTGCCATCGCGCTGACTGCGCAACTCTCTGATCTGCTGGTCGAGCAGGGCGACATCCTCCGCCAGTCGCCGGATCCTTGCCTCGTGGCGGCTGAGCTCGTAACTCAGTTGGACGCTCACGAGAACGAGGAGGACAACGGTCATGAAGAAGAGCAGGTTCGCGGGGGTGGCCACCCCGACGGTCTCGCTCACCCAGTACAGGGCTCGCGGGACGATGGCGAAGATGAGAGCGGTTGCGGAAACGATGAGCCATAGGACCGCGTACTGCTCGCGCAGCACCCCGCGGCGAAGCAGGCTGAACACGAAGACGAACGTCACAAGGGACGCGAGCCCCGCGAGGATGTTCGGGATCATGATTGGTCGCCCCTCGACTTACGGCCGCCCTGGAGGCCGGTCGCGAGAAGGGCGAGGGTCGCGCGGCCGAGGTAGAGAGCCGACCAGATCGCGTTCTTGCTCGGCCGCCCGGTCTGGCGAAAGTACATCGTCACGGGTGTCTCGTGGATCACCAGACCCCTGCGGATCGCAATCGCGAGCGACCCCACCGTATCGCCGAGGTACTCGGCGGGGTAGTCCACCGCAAAGAGCTCGATCGCTCGGGGCCCCGCTGATCGAAACCCCGATGTTGGGTCGGTAATGGCGCCCTTGTTCATCCTGCTCAGGCTGAAGGACAGAAGCCTCATTGCCCATCGTCGCGGCCCGCCGACGAAGTACATGGAGTCGGGGTGAAAACGGGTGCCGATCACCACATCGGCTACATCCAGGCCGCCAAGCACTCGGTCGAGATCAGCCGGGTCATGCTGGCCATCGGCATCCACCTGGACGAGCGCCTGGTACCCCTCGCGCCTCGCGAACAGGAAGGCCGTCCGCATGGCGCCACCGACGCCCACGTTGAAGGGGAGCGACACCACGACAGCCCCAGCCTGAGTGGCAAGGAGTGCCGTCTCGTCGGTGGAACCGTCATTCACGACGAGGATGTCGGCATCGGGGCGGTGCTCGCGGACCTTGGCAATGACGTCAGCGATCGACCCCTCCTCATTCCAGGCGGGGATCGCGACGAGCACGCCCTTGCTTCTCACAAGGGGTCACGGTAGTCCACGCGAGTCGCAGGACGGGCATGTCATCACCGGTCGTTGCATCAGCGTGGCGCGGAACGCGTGTGAGTCGACACGAATGCCAGCCCCTCATGCTCAAATAGACGCGCGGCGCACGACTTTGAGAACAAGAATGAGAGGCCGCCTCCGGATGGGCCTTCGCACGATCATCGAGTCGATGCATGGGGGAACTGCGGCCCTTGCGTCTGCACGGCTTCGCCGAAAGGTGCTTCATGCCCTGGATGAGGGGATGGACGCCTCGGGAATCAGCCAGGCTGAATTGGCACGGCGCTTGGGCCGGTCGCGCAGCGCAGTCAGCCAAGTGCGGACCGGCGATGGAAACCTGAGCGTCGAGACGTTGGCCGAGTACTTGGAGGCCATGGGTTGCGAGTTGGTCGTCTCGGTTCGCGTCGTGGATGGCCCATCCACGGCAGCACCCATGCATTGTGAACTGAGTGAGCACTCAACGGCTCGGCCACGGTCCGCTTAGCGGCTCCCAGGTCGTTGAGGCTGTACACGGCCTCCGTCAGTCGGAGTTTCCGCGGCCACTTGGAAGAGCCCGCTGATGAACACCGCTGTCGCCACGATGGTGACCACGGCGATGGCCGCCAGTGGTATCCCGGTTGCTGTCGTCCACGCCGGCTCTACCTTGGGGTCAAAGAGACCGAACCCGCTGCCTGCAAAGTAGCGATGCGCATTCGCCCAGAACGCGAGAACGGCGCTGAGCGTCACCCCAACCGCCATGATGATGGCGGGAGTCACGGGAAGGGGCAGCGGTCGCCCGAACCGTGGCCCGATGCTCATGACCCCGACGAGCAGGGTGAGCAGGGGCAAGAGATATCGCGGTTGCACAACCTCGCCAACCCCCAGTCCCTGCGACTGCAGGAAGATCAGCGGCACGAGGATGAGCGAGCCCGCAGCGAGAGCAGTAGCCGCCAATTTGCGCACGGTGGCCTCCTGCAGCGCGCGATAGAGCAGCGCCCCGACCACGACCGTCCCGATAACCGGGATGAACGGCGGCATGAGGGTGTCGTTCCAGCCGAGGTTCCAACCGCCGACAATCCCCTGAAACAGCGTGGGGAGGTAGACGAGGTTCGTGAGAAACAGGCCTGCACCGGCATGGGTGTTGCCCATGGCCGCTCCCGACGGGGCGATGACGTCGACGGGCGAGACCGTGACGTAGGTGACTACCGCGACCAGGCCGATGACACCAAGCATGACGAGCCTGCCGGGAGTGCCCAGCGCACGTTTCCACCCAGAGACCGTCAGTGCGATGAGGGTCGCAAGGACGACGTAGGCGCTCGCATCGACCCGCGAACCGATGGCCATAGCCGCGGTCGCCAGGGTGGCAGCGGCGAGCAGCAAGCCCCGCCGGTCGCGCCAGTTGCGATGGCGCAGGAACGCGGTGGCGAAGGCCCAGTAGCCGCCGATGCCGATGATTGACCACGCGCTCGGGTTCGTCGACGCCGTGACGAACAGGCCGAGCGGGATGAACGTGACCGTGATCGCGAGCACCGATGCGCTCGCCAGCCCGGCGGGCGTGAGCCGCAGGAGCGCGGCGATGACGAGCGCTGCAAGGGCGGCATTGAACAGGCGCATGGCGAGCACCGACTGTTCGACATCCGGCCCGACGAACACCGACATCACGGCATGGAAGCCCGGCGGGTACAGACTGGCGGTCACATTGACGCGCTCCGTTTCGACAAGCCCAGCATCGTCCATGATCGAGGTCGCGCAGCCGGCGGAGACGTCCGCCTTGAAACGGAAGCAATCAGAGGCCGCCGCGACATTCGCGGGCACCAAGCGAGCCGCCGGATTCGCCGGCGACTCCTCGCAGACCCCCGCCCTCTCCCCCTGGGCGCACCAGATCGAGCTCAGGTGGAAGTCGTCGTCGGGGGCCGAGCCGACCGGAGAGGTGAGCGCCCAGCCCGAGCACATGATGAAGAACGCGATGGGCAGCGCCCACCAAGCGCTCGCGGTCAAACGCTGCGACATGCCACTCCTGGTCTTTGGTTCCATGCGTGAGTGAATCCGTGCTTGCGGGTCTCGGTCGTCAGGTGCTCGCCGCGGCGGCCACGCGGGCCGCAAAATCCGCCCATGAGGGCACCATGCCCGGCTTGGCCTCCGCCCGCAGGCCGTCAAGACCGCCGGGCTCGCCGTATACGCGGAAGAGCTCGGCCATCTCGGTCTCGGTGCTGGCCGGCACCCGGTGGGCGCCCCTGCCCACCATGAGGTCGCCGGCCGGCTGGATGCCGTCGAACAGCACCGGGGTTCCGAGGCGGATCGCCTCGAGCACCGGAATGCCGTAGCCCTCGACCCCGAAGGACAGTAAGGCGTCGGCTCCGTGGACGAGATCGTGCACCTGCGCGTCGGAGGCGCCGGTCACCCAGGTCACCGGGGTGCCGGCGGCGACCGCCGCGCGAATCTCGGCGTTGATCGCCTCGGACGACGACGATGCGTTGCCGATGAAGACGAGCTCGGCGTCGAGTCCATCGCGTACGGCGGCCTCGAAGCCGCGCAGGATCTCAACCGGACGCTTCCGCGCCTCCATGGTGCCCAGGCGCACGAACTGCGGCCCGACGCCCTCTGCGCCCGTCTCACGGCGTCGCGCCGGGCGGGCGGCGAGGTGATCGCCTCCGGGGTGGGCGATGGTGATGCGCTTTGCGGGGTCGCGCCGCAGCCGTCCGATGATCTCGCTGCGCGCATATTCGCTGATGCACACCACCGAATCGACCGACACGAGCCGGCGAAAGTACTCGCTCACCCAGGCGGCCGCGCCCGGCACGAACCGGTAGTTCGCCGGCTCGGTCTGGGGCAGGGCGTCGTAGCCGATCATCGTGGTCGGCATGCAGCGGCCGAAGATGTCGAGCCGCTCAAGCACGCTCGGCAGGTAGGAGACCTCGGGCAGGAGCCAGGCGTCGTAGATGGCGACGAGGTCGCCCAGATTCACCTGGACGGTGGACGCTCGCTGCTCGTGCTGCTCGAGGAATTCGTTGACGGTCTGGCGCAGGTCATCGTCCGGCAGCCGCTCTTGGAACGGCAGCGAAAGCAACTCGGCCGCCGCCTGCCGGTCGATGAGGGTGAACGAGCCACGCTTGTTCGGCACGACGAACTCGGCCTTTGTCTCGCCGTCGGGCCAGTTGATGGCGAGCTGTTGCAGCACCCGCTGGATGCCGGTCGCGTAGGGGTCGCGGATGAACTGCTCGAGGTCAATGCCGACCGTGGTCATACCTCAGGTCACCGTTTCGCTGGGCTGCCGTGAGCCGTCCAATGCCCGCGCACGAGTCGTGCGGGGTGTCTTGCACTGCCGAGAATATCCTCCGCGCCCGGCCATGGTTATCGGTAGCGGTCGACTCGGCGCACCAGCTGCTCGGAACGCACATGGAATCTTAACTGGAGTTATGTTAAGTCCAGTTGACATTTATTCCTTTGCTCCATTGTTCGACCCGTCATGTGTCGAGCAGGTAGGCGAGTAACGAGGCAGGCACAGCCCACGCCCGATCACCGCCAGCGCTCGTGTCGAGAACATTGCGCGTAGCAAGAATCCCCGCCCACTCGGAGGCATTAACCGTGGCGGCTTTCGAGCGCCACGAACCCTCCGTGTACTTGCCCTCTATCGCAACCCCGCCGAGATGATCGCAAACGAAGTCGATCTCCTTTCGGGTGGGCGTTCGTTTGTGGAACAGGAAGTCGTCGCTGAGCAAGTGCGGCTGCTCCGCGACGACCCGCCGACGGATCGCATTGCCAAGCTGCATTTCGCTCAGCACCGTCGGATCGATGTCTTGGCGCCCGGGATTGCGCAGATGCGGGAGGCGGGCAACGATCGGGTCAACCGCGTAGATCTTGTCCTGCGTCTTGGGCCTGCCCGCCCACATTCGGCCGTCCTTCTGCGGGCACTGCCAGAGCAGGTACGAATCTCGCAGGTACTCGACGTGTCTGGTGACGGCATCGGTTCGGATGTCAAGGTCGTCGGCCACCTTTGTCATGTTGGCGAAACTGGAGATTGTCCCCCACAGCCGCTCGAGCAGGGCCATTTCCTTCGCCGCACCAAGTCGGGAAGCAACGAACGCGTCATTCGCCACAATGTTGAAAATGTCCTCGACGAATCCGCCAGAAATCTGCCGACCCTGATGGGCTGCCGCAACCGCCAGCGGGTACCCGCCGTATGACAGGTACTGCTCCCACAGCGGCACCAGATCGCCGAGCCATGGGAGAAGATCCTGGTACGAGGCTGCCGCGGCCGGGGAATGCAGGCCGGTGAGCGGCAACTGAGGTTGCAGAGGAGTTTCGGGGCCCTGCATTTGCTGGACGAACGTTCGAAACCCCATCGGCATGAGGGTGCGGTCGAGGTTCGAAGCGCCACCGCGACGACCGGCGAGCTGCCCGGATGCCTCGGTCAGGCCCGTGGCATTCGAACCAGTGAGGACCACTGTCGATGACCGAAAATCCGAATCGTTGTCGCGCATCCACTTGACCTGAGTGGCCCAATCGCCGGTCACAGACGTCACTTCATCAAGCAGCCAATACCGCGGCTGTCCAGATGGGACCCGGGGGAGCGCGGTGTTCTGAGTGAGGCTCCGCAGGTCACGCGCCGACCAGCCATCGACGGCCGCGCGAACGATTGCAGTAGGCGGAACTCCTGCGGTGATGAGGTCCTCAACAAGTTGCTTGATCGCGACCGTCTTGCCCACGCGCCGGAGGCCTCGAAGCAGGTAGAGGCACCCGGATGAGAGATCGCCGAGCACGCCTGAGCGATAGGAAAGGCCGGAGTTCTCAACCTCGAGAAGGTCAAGGTCACGTGTTCGCCAGCGGGGATCTCGCCACCAAGGATTTTGAGTCGCCAGCTCCTGCGCCAACTGGCCAAGTTTCGTCCCCATGACGCAAAAGTATACGTTCTTACCGCTTTACCCATCTAAAATGTATACTTTATAGCCGCCTTCACCGGTAAGAACGTATACCTACGATCCCCCGCTCATGCCCACGAAGTCCCCGCCAGTCCTCGTCCGGGCGGGTAGATGTCGCTCTTCGGCGCGTTCTTGGGGGCCGCAGCGACATCATCCCGCCCAAAAGCGACCCCGTCAGGTGCCTGCTGACAGTGACCCGACCGCTGGTCGATGCGTCAACTGGAGTGAGCGCATCGACTAGCGGGGCAGCAGTCCGTCGTCGAACCGGCGCATACGGTCGTACAGAGGCTCCCACTGGGCTATCCAGCCTTGTCCGGCGGCGCTCTCGAGCACCTGTCGGGTCGACCAGACGGCTAGGCAATCGGACGGATGCCCCTGGGCGCCCAGCCAGGTGAGTTCCGTCTTTGCACGGCGGCGGCCGTCGCTGTCGTCCATCAGGATGAACACGTTGTGCCCGGACTGCACGAGCACTGACGCATGCGCGATGACAAGAATCTCGCCAAGGCTCTTGGAGTTCTGCATTCGATTGAATGCCGGCATGTCGGTAATCCGGCTGATGGCATCCTCGAACATGCGGTTGCTGATGACGTCAGACAGCACAGTTATTCGGGAACTCGATACGAGCTTGTTCCATGTCGACTCCACAGGCGTCTGCTGAAAGCGAGTGTCCAGGCGGGCCTTTCCGAGAATCTCGCGTTCGACTCGCTCGGGTACATGGATGTTCGAGCCTTTGGCTGCAGCGACTTGTATGAGGATGTTCTGGTTGCTGGTTGCGAGGAAGTTCAGGGCAGGACCGGCATCGAGGAATATGGTCACCGGCCGTCCGGAGCGTCAAAGATCGAGGCGGTCGAGTCCCAAGGGTCTGATTCGGTGGCCGGTGATTCGTCGGGAACTCCGAGTTCAGCTTCGAGTTCAGTGGGATCGCGGCGAAACCAGACGGCAAGCTCGTTGATGCTCAAGGCACCTGACTGGTAGGCGGCCACGGCTCGGGCAAGGAGTCCCTGCGGCGCTCGCGGTTCATCGCTCGCGGCGGCCAACTGGTCGTATCGATCCAGCCATCCGTGGACGGCAGCGAGCTGGCGGGTGGACAGATTCATCCATGCTGTGCTTGTCCGTAAGGTGATGCGACCAGCGTTTCGAAGCTGGATGGCCGCGATGGCGGGTGACACCCCAAACGTCTGCACCAGGTCGGACAACTTCGACGTGTCCGACGTCTCCAGCGACGGGCCGTCCACCACGGCGCTGAGCGGAAGGAGCAGATGCCGACAGAAGGAATCCGCCTGAACTTCTGCATCGTTGCGGACGCCCGAGGGCAGTGTCTGTCCGCCGTCGAGGTCCCCGGCGAGTAGATGGCCCAGTTCGTGGATGACGGACGAACGTTGACGCATGGGATGCGTATTCACGCTGACAGCGATGCATGCCCGCCCGCTGGCGGTGTCCTGCATCAACAGCCCATGCTCAGCGCTATCTGCCTTGACCGACATAACGTCTACGCCTGTGGTGCGCTGCACGAACTCGAAGACATCTCCAATGGGAGTGCTTTCGCTCACGCCATTGTTGCGCCGGAACTCCTCGGCTCGCCCGCGAGCCAGGGCCTCATTGCTCGTCACGGGGCCGAGAACCCCTGGCGGGCCAGGAATCCGTCGAGCTCGAAGTATGCATAGAGGTGGTATCGCAGCGTCGTCATGTCTGCCTCACTGCCATCGGTCCGACCTGCGTAGCGCGTGCGATCGCCGACCTCGGCTAGTCCCGTGATTGCGCTCACCCTCACGCCGAAGGCCTCCGCAAGGAGCACGAGTTCGTCGGCTTTGAGTGGCCGTTCCCCATCCTCAATGCGCGAGTAGGTGGGCTGGGAGAGCCCGATCGCGCTTCCGGCAGCCTTCTGGGAGACGTGGACGCGTTCACGGGCAGCGCGAAGCCGTTCATTCAGGGGCAGGGTGGCGGTCACTGAATAGCCTTTCTCTCACTATTCAGTGTGTCGGACCGCTCGGGAAAAGGCAAGACGGTGCGGAGGCAGATCACATGCCAGCGAGTACCGCCAGCAGCTCCTCTGCGTAGACCTTTGGCGACTTGCGCTCGAGGTAGTCCACACGCTGCGTCTCGATCACCTCGCGGTCGGCCGGGTGGGCCAGCCGGTATTCGATCGCCTCGGCCACCATGAGGGGGCTCGCCTCATCGGGCAGGCGGTCGATGTAAGCGGGCGTGTCCACGTCTATCGCAAGGCCTCGACTCGCGATAGACGGGGTACCAAAGGCTGCAAGGTCACTGAGGGGTCCGCTCACTCCGAGCAGTGGGCTCACCCGCAGTTGCACGCCAAGATCGACGGCCAGCAGGTAGTCGCGGAACTGCTCCTCGTCCAAGAACCCGGTTATCTCAAACTCCACGATCCCCGCCTCGACGGCGCGCTTTGTCAGCATCTCGGCCATCTGTGGGCTCGCAGCCCCGGCTAGGTGCAGGGAGACAGGCAAACCCCACTGGGCCAGCCAGGCTGCCGCCTCGATGACGACGTCAACCATCTTCGTCCGCACGTCAACGAATCCGAAACTCGCAATATGCGCCAGATCGTCACTGAACCCCAGCCGCCTGCGGGCGTCACGGCGCACCTCGTCGGTCACCGCGGCCGTTCGCGGCACTCGCTGATTGGCGAATGGCAGGACGAATAGACGAATGCCCGTCTCCTGCTCGATGCGGGGGGCAGCGGACGGGGAGTGCATGACAAGCGCCTTCGCGCGGTGGGCGATCTCCCAGAAGCCCATGTTCTGAAGCAGTCGCATGTCGTCGATCTGCTCGGTGAGACTCGGCACAAGCATCCGATGATCCGTCCCTCGGGTCATCACCTGTTCGACGCCACCGATGCCCCGCATCGCCATATAAAGCTCGACCATGCGCGTGTCGTGCAGTACCGCCACGGTGTCGATCGACTTCATGACCTCGAGGAACGGCACATGGAAGTGGCTGTTGCCGAGCACGGTAACGAACGATTCGAAGTCGCCGCCCCCCGCACTGCCCTGCGCGATGACGCTGTCGATGCTCTCGTGCTTGATGTGATCGGGTACCTGCGCATCAGAGGTCGTGAACAGCGTCAGGTCGCAGAGGTTGTTCAGCTCATCGGCGATCGCACCGCTGAAATCGGCGATCCCGGATTTCTGCGGGGGGAAGGGGGTAGCGAGGGCCACCTTAAAGTCGCTCCCAGTGAGATGAAGGCGCTCGGGGGGTAGTGCGACAACCGACGTGCCGAGACGTGCCAAGGTTCGCTCGGCAATGACACGCTCGAGATCACCATGCTGGTGTTCCGCCAGCCGCGCCTGCTGACGGGCGAACCCGCGCCTCGAGCCGCTGTACTTGCGAATGGCACGAGCCAGTTTGCGGATGCTCCTCGGGTCGACCAGGTAGGAGCCTCGGCCGATGAGCTCCCGGTGGGCCGGGATGTCCGCCGCGACAACGTTGGCACCGCAGTTGATCGCCTCAATGACCGGCAGGGAGAGGCCCTCGTCGAAGGATGCGACGACGACGAGGCTCGCTGAATTCAGCGTCTCGTGCAGTTCGGAGTCGCTCATGCGGCCCGCTGTAATCGCCTCGCCCGGGCGCATGGCGGCGTGAATGCTCCAGTGGTGGACGCGGGTGCCCTGGCCGGCCATGCCGATGACGAGGACGCTGCGAGGCTCGTCGCCGCCTGCGGTCGCGACGCCAATGGCGGCGAGGGCGCCATACGTGTTCTTTCGGCCCTCATCGCCAGTCATCACGACAATGGGACCCGTCGGTTGCCCCTCATGCGACGCGCTGACTGCAGAGACTCCGGACGGCCAGGCGACCTGAGAATTGGCCGGTTGCCGCCCGATGACCGCGGGCAGCTCGTCCTTCACAAGGTGCGAGATGCAGATGAATTCGTCATAGCCCCGCAGGGCATCGAGTCCGGCGGCATACTCCGCGCGCGCGGCGGCATGACGCAGGTAGATGGTCGGGTAATGCATCGGGATGAAGTCGAAGACGATGGCGATCTTGTGGGCCGTGCTGTGGAGGATCGGGATAAACGGCTCAGGGCTGGCGGTGAGCGGCGACGGCTCGATGAGCACCGAGAATCCCGGCACGTTCGCCTCGGTCACGCGAGTGACCTGCAGGCAGGAACCCGCAAGATCATCGGGCAGACGCTCAAGTCCCCTATCAACGAGGAGCACGACCTTCTCGTCGCCGAGCGCCGCGCGAATGCCGAGCAGCGCACTGCTCGCGAACCGGCCGATGCCGCGGGCGCCGAAGGCGGCACTCTGCAGGCTGCGGGCATCGAAGAGTACCCGATTGCCGATGGCGGCCGTGAGTGAATCGGGCGGCGAGGCGAGGCGCATGCGGGTGCGCAGGGCCGCCATGAGGCGTCCGAGCTCATCGTCGTGATTGTCA
This sequence comes from Candidatus Nanopelagicales bacterium, assembly GCA_040398845.1. Classification (GTDB taxonomy): domain Bacteria; phylum Actinomycetota; class Actinomycetes; order S36-B12; family S36-B12; genus WLND01. The sequence continues at coordinate 23,406 of JBBATH010000008.1, forward strand.
GTGCGTCGGTCTAGGGTCGCGTCATCGTCATAGGGGCCGGCGTCGAGCCACTCGGCGACGTCCAGGACATCCTGCGAGGAGAGGGGGACCAGACTGAAGCCACCACGTGAAGGGTCGGCCTTGCCGGCGCGCGCGCCCGGGAGGGCGGGCATGCCCTCGGAGGTGATCCAGTCGACAGACTCGGCAGGGGCCTTGCCGAGGTAGCCCGGGTCGACGAGATTCGGGAAGTTCGCGGTGACGTGACGTAGGTGACGCTCACGGATTACCACGCGCTGCAGCGGGCCGGGAGTCTTGAGGATTGCCAGGCGCACCGCATGCTGGGCAAGCCGAACGGCCTTGCCTGCCTTCCGGATATAGCGCCAACTCCTCGATCCCTCAACGCTCGCAAGTGCAGTGCGCAGTTCAAGGATCTGCTTCTCGTACTCACCCGCAGGCACAGCGCCGCGGATGTCGTTGAGGATGAGCTCGCGCTGCCAGGCACGCCGGGCGTGCGCACGATCGCGGGCTTTCGCGAGGTCGGATTGATCGGCCTGCACCCAGCCGTGCATGCCGGCGTCGAGTGAATTGAACGGGGTCGAGACGGCCGAGACCAAGTCATCGTGCTCGGAGGCCACGTACCAGCGGTTCACGCCGTCGAAGGCGGCAAGCACGTAGCCCCGGCGCAGCAACTGCGGCTCCCAGACCTGATGGCTGGGCTCCTCCGTACCCGCGTGCACCGCCTCGATGCACATGACCCACGGCCGGTAGGCGCGCAGCGAGAACCCGTTGAGTACCAACGCCTCGGCACCCTCCACGTCGATCGACATGAAGTGGATCTCGGGGCCGATCAGGCACTCCTCGAGGATGGAGTCGAGCCGGCGGGCCACCACCGTGACCGCGACGGTCTCGAAGCCGCGGCTCGCAGCCGCCTCCGCCTCGCCCGTGTTCAGCGTTCCGAGGCCCGTGCCAGGGACCGTGTTGAAGGTGAGCGTGCCATCTGAGTCGCTCGCCGCGCATTCGACAACGGTGTCTCCTGGCCGGAGGGTGCGAAGGTCGCGGGCGAGCGCTGGATCGGCCTCAATGAGCAGGCCGCGCCAGCCGAGGTCATACAGGCTCGCGGTGATCGACAGGTGCCGCGGCTCATTCGCGCCGACATCGACATAAGTGAGGCCATCGCCCCGCTCGAGCGGCGGATCCTGCTGCATATGGAAGGCGCGCCAGACGCGGATGTCTTCGGCATTCTGGGCGTACGACACCTTCGGCTCCACGCCGCCAAGACTAGACGTCAAGGATGCCCAGCCCCTCGGCTCCGCGAGGGCACCGCGCGGCGCCAACCGTCGCTCACGAATGATCAGGTTTCTGACGCACCGTGTGAGGCGTTGAAATGCTGCAGCTATGTCTGCCGAATCTCGTGCATGTGCAATCGAATGGATCAAGCCATTGTTCGAATCCCGAGCGTGCCCGTCGCGGTGAAGGCCGAGGCCGGGCTCGCCGCGGTCCGCCCGATCACCGAAGCTGAGGGCTACGAGCAGATTGCCGCCCAGTACGCCGGGCATGCCGACGCTCGTCGCCGCATGTCTCGCCGTCGCGCCCCCGCCTGGTCGGACGAACCGTGAGCGTGCTCGTCGTCAAGTTCACGACATCGACCAAGCCAGCCATCAATGATGGATTGAACGCCGCACCCGCATGACGACCCACGTCCGCTGCCGCGCCTCATTGACAGGCAGACCGCCGCGCGCGCAGAATGTCACTGCCGGTCCATCGCGGTGGGTTCGGAAGTGAGCCTCGGGAGTTCCTGTCGGATGACGGGGCCCGAGGCTTCGCGCTTCCCTATCAGCCTTCCATTCGGATTAGTTGGACGGAATCGTCAGCGGACAAGGCTCTCCAGTGCTCGCCATCACCACGGTGGACTGCGTGAATCGCTCCACACACGGCGTCAGGAATCCACAACAAGGATTCGCTCGGCCCGGGCAAGTGATCGATGCGCACATCGCTTCCGATGAGACGTTGCGAGCGCAAGGCGTCCAGCAACCGACGATCTCGGTTGTTGTCCGCCCCACCTCGAGATTCCAGGGTGACAGAGGTAGCGCCGAGTGAACTCAATTCGAAGAGCAGTCGCGTCAGGCAAAGTCGCCTCTGACGTTCTTGGCGCTCTCGTAAAGCGGCGGGCCGCGTCACCACGATATGTCGGACTCGTAGCGAGGCCACGGCTTCGATGATCGAGCGCCTTCTGCCGCGACTTTCCTCCCGCCAGTGAAGTTTCTGTGACCCTCCCAGACGCAAGGATTCCATTACTGCTCGGCATCGATCAAGACTCAAGTCGGACAGGACGACAGCCGCCATGGTGTAGGCACCGGGGCCTTCGTCACTTGATGCCGTGTGGGATTCGTCCAAGAAGGCAAACAAGGTCTGGCTCCTCGCTGGTCGCACCGCCGATGCCCGCATCAAACTACTTTCGCTGCCGCTCGACAGCCGCGGTGCGGGCGATTGGGGATAGTGACCTCGCCATGCTCATCCCAACCCCGGGGGTGTTGTCTACCGATTCAGTCGACAACCTTGATCCGGAGGCTCTGGTGGTACTTCCCCAAGAGGTGCTCCCAGTCGACGGTCGGCTCAACTCCAGACTCCACGGTGATCGCCTTGGCGGCCGTCGTCAGGGCCATCGGCACTTGGCCAAGGATCACGCGCAACCGGTCGAGCGCCATGCCCGGATCAAGGCCGAGGTTTTGCGCACACGCAGTCCAGTCGGTCTCACCAACTCGAGTGAATGCATCATTGCTGCCAATCCGCATCGCTGAGTGCAGATTGCTCAGACCGGCAAACCTCGCGCCATCAGGTCTCGTGAACGGAAGTGCGCTGTTGAGGTCATAGAGGGGAGCAAGGGTCGAGGCACCTCCTGATAGAAGGATCGAGTGGTTGCGTGCGTGGACGACGCCGAGGCCTCAGGTGAGAGCGATGCGAGAAGGCCACTCATTCGCTTCACACCCGGGCCACCCTGCTGCTCATACTTCTGCCAGGCGGGCACGCCCAACGCCTGGCACAGGTCCTCCTGATGAACGCGAACGATGCGTCCGGACGCATCGCGAACTCGGTCGTAACGTTCGGTAGCGAAGGCGTGACTGCCGTCCGGCAAGGCGAGGAGGGAAGAACCCGCGACCGACATGCCCAGCAGTCGCGCTCCCCGTGTCACGACCGCCTCGTGCAGATCGAAGTCGCCGAAACCGGGGATCGCCGGCTTGAGAATGTGGGTGGTCGGCTCAATGCCCCACGGAATGCCCCAGCGTCCGTCCTCGGATCGAAGTGCCAGCTTCGCTTGAGCGCCCGCGAGGCTCCAGCGCCCATGCGGGTATTCCCGACCACTCCGGCTCTGCGAGTTGGTCAACGAGGCCAAGCGTCTTGCCACCTCATCGAGGGAGATCCACTCGACTCCGCCATTACCAGTCGGCGGGTTCCCCTGATGGCGGACCCTGACGGCGCCGGGCAGATCATCACCAACGTGGGCGAGCAGGCCGAGGACATCGCGGGTCGACGTTGCCGGATTGCTGATGCAGCACAGTCAACGGCAGTGATCGAAAGAGCGGAGTCGCATCCGACCGGCTCGCATAGTCCGGGAGGTATGCAAGGGTCAGCACACCGTCCGATCGCCTGCCGAGCATCGCAACCTCGTCATCGCCGATAAGGACGAGCATGTCGTCAGACACCCCCATCACCTCCGCGGTGCCGCTCGACAATCGCGGCGAGATCGATTGGGGATCGTGACGTCGCCACGCTCATCGCCATGCCGAGGGCGCTCAGGGCCCGGAGCACCAGTTGCACCTCGACGCGGCCGTTGCCCTGCTCGACTCGAACGACCCAGTCACGACTCACTCCGGCTGCATCGGCCAACTGCTGCTGGGTCCAACCCCGCTCCTTGCGCGCCGAGTGAAGGACCCGGCCGATGTCGGCGGCGGCGTCGATCCTCATTGCTGCTCCCCACTCGGCTGGAAATGTCGTCGAACGCCATCATCGTATGCTTTGTCGGCGTTCGCCTACGTCTCGCGCCAGAGAGCATTGGGGTCGACGAGCAGTTCTCGATCAAAGTCGACCATCGCCTGCACCATCTCGGCGAATGACTTGGTGTGCTGCCAGCCGAGATCGCGATAGGCCGCGCTGCTGTCGCCCTTGAGGACGACCGGGTCGCTGTCGCGCTTGAGGTCCTCGCGAACGGTGACGTGATCGGCCCAGTTGTCGATGCCGACGGCTTCGAAGGCCAGATCGAGGAACTCACCAAGTTGATGGGTCTGGCCGGTGGCGAGGATGAAGTCGCGGGGCTCGGCGGCGCGCATCATCAACTGCATGCCGCGCACGTAGTCGGGCGCCCAGCCCCAGTCGCGCGAAACATCGAGGTTGCCGAGCTCGAGGCCCTCCTGCAGGCCGGCTGCAATTCGGGCCACGCCTTCGGTGATGCGCCGGGTGACGAAACCGCTGCCACGCAGGGGGGATTCATGGTTGTAGAGGATGGCCGCCGAAGCGTGCACCCCATGATCTGAGCGGTACTGGGCGATGAGATCCATCGCCTCCGCCTTGGCCTTTGCGTAGGGACTGTACGGCGCTCGGGGGGTCGCTTCGTTCTGCGGCGCGACGTCGGTCTTCTCAAAAATGGTTCCTGACGAGGCCTGCACGAGCCGTCCATGGCCCGGATTCTCGGCGAGTGCCTCCAGAATCGTCCGTACTGCTCCGACATTGACCGCGTGGGTGCCAACCGGGTCATTGAAGGATTCGACGATCGAGCTGATGCCACCAAGGTTGTAGATCTCATCTGCTGAAACATCCGCGAGCGCCTTGCGAAGCAGCGCCGAATCGCTCAGGTCGCATTCGATGACCTGAACGGCCGGCGCATAACGCAGGAGGAAGGACGTGTCAGTGCCCGGCTTGACGAGGCCGACGACTTCGGCGCCCGAGGCAAGCAGGTCCTGCGACAGCAGGATGCCGTCCTGTCCGGCAGCGCCGGTGATGAGAGCGCGCATTCAGGACCTAGAACGAGCCTTCTTTGGCGCCCTCAAGGCGTGCGATGTCGGCGTCGACCATGATGCGAGCGAGTTCAGGCGGGAGCACCTTGGCCTCCCAGCCGAGCTTGGCCTTCGCCTTGCTCGCATCGCCGATGAGCTCATCGACCTCGGTCGGGCGAAGGAACTTAGGATCGAACTTGACGTAGTCCTCCCAGTTCAGGCCAGCATGCTCGAAGGCGAGGGTGAGGAAGTCGCGGATCGTGTAGGCGGTGCCGGTGGCGAGCACGAAGTCCTCGGGCTCGTCGGCCTGCAGCATGCGCCACATGCCGTCGGTGTATTCGCGGGCGTAGCCCCAGTCGCGGATGGAGTCGAGGTTGCCCATCCAGAGTTCCTTCTGAAGGCCCTTGACGATATTCGCCACCGCGAGGGTGATCTTTCGGGTCACGAAGGTCTCGCCGCGGCGGGGAGACTCGTGATTGAAGAGCTGCCCATTGACAGCGAACATGTCGTAGGCCTCGCGGTAGTTCTTGGTGATCCAGTAGCTGTAGACCTTCGCGGCGCCGTACGGGCTGCGCGGGTAGAACGGGGTGTCCTCGTTCTGCGGGGGCGGGCTGGCGCCGAACATCTCGCTCGTGCTCGCCTGGTAGAACCGGATCGACGTGTCAGTGCTGCGGATCGCCTCAAGCATGTTGATCGTGCTCACGCCCGTTGCCTGCGCGGTGAAGACCGGCTCGTCGAAGCTCACCCGCACATGCGACTGCGCCGCAAGGTTGTAAACCTCATGCGGGTGGATGTCGTGAACGAGCGCCGACATCCGCGCGGCATCGGTGACATCCCCATAGTGGAGGTGAAGGTTCTTGCCGGGGGTGTGGTCATCCTTGTGTAGGTGGTCAATTCGCGAGCGGTTGAACGTCGACGACCTACGCACGATGCCGTGCACCTCATAGCCCTTGTCGAGCAACTGCTCGGCCATGTACGAGCCGTCCTGACCTGTCACGCCGGTGATGAGCGCGCGCTTGGCTTCAGACAAGGGTTCCTCCGAGCGTTCTTCAGGCGAGCGGCTCACGCTCGATCTGGGGGACGGCAATGGCCGCAGCCTACCCCTTGGATTGGCGCTCTCTGCGGCCGATCGGCGGGCCAAAGGGGGGCGGTTGGAAAGACGACTCGACGTCACCGACCGTCGAGGACGAGTCGGACTCGCCGCACCCCCTCATCGGCCCCGTCAACGGACGCGAGCTCGCCCCCCTGGGACTCCAGTGCATCAAGGGCGGCGGAGATCCGCCTGATTTCGCGGGGTGTGAACGATGCATGCCGCAGATCGCCAGCATTCACGATCGCGCACAGAACAACGACTTCAATCAAGTGACGTTCGCGATACCGATCCTGCGTGACGGAGTACGCCGCCGACTTCATCAAAAGCGCGCCCAGAAGTGAGGGGCGGTAGACGACCCCCGTCACTCCTGTTCGACGGCGAGCTCTCTCACCGAGGCTGCTCGGAATCAGCACATCAATCTGAGCCTGATCACGCACCCATCGATGCTGGTGCCCCTCCCAAGACTCCCCGCTCGATCGGAAACCAACACTGCTCAGAGCTCCTGTGAACGTCCTCAACATCTGCGGATGCGCGCGGATATCGAGCACTGTGTCGACGTCGTCGGTCGGACGGTTCGGGAAGGCGCCTCGCTCCCAGCAGTGAAGATGCACCATCTGGGCGCCGACGAGACACCAGCCTGCTGGGACGATTTCCGCCTCCGCGAGCAAGCCACGCCAGGACTGGGCCTGGCCTTCGGTGAGGGCGGGGATCTTCAGGATCACTCCCGCCACAGCAATCTGGCGACCTGCGCGTCCTCGCGCGGCGAATTCCGGTCCGCGAGATCGGCAATGACGAGGCCCAACGGTGCAGGGGATCCAATCGCGTGATCCACCACATGCAGGAGCACGTTGGTTTGCGACGACGGAACCAGGAGGAAATCCCGCGTCAAGGCGGCGAGATCGTTCCCCTTGACATATCCCTCGAACTCACCACTCGATGAAAGTCGCGCACGAGGGTCACTGATGCCCGATGGCACGAATCGCGCATCCGCTGCGAACCGGGGACCATCGTCCCGGCCGACTGCGAACTTGGCGACGGGGCATCGTGAGTGCAGCCACGACGACAGGAGCCGGGCTGGATCTTCATGTTCAGCGACCTCACGCAGCCGGGATGTCTCGGCCGGGTCCAAGTCCGGATCCATGGCGCCGCCAGAGAGCAAGCCGATGAAGGCCCATGCCATCTTGCGACTCATGGGACGGCGGATGAACGCCCGCCTGCGCAATTCTCGGGAGTCGATCAACCACAGTCCGCCGGTCCGGCGAGCGGCCACCCTCCCTTGTTCAATCAACTGCAGCACTCTTCGCGGGGATATGCCTTGGGAGATTGCGAACTCGGTGACTCCAAGGTCCATGACAGACGTATACGGATGTACGAATATTTGTGTCCACGGCTCTTTTGGGGCACCGAGCGCTCCGCGACCGTGTCACAGGAGTCAGCGGGCACGGCCAGGGACACCCTTTGGCCTCATGGGACTGTCGCAGCGGTGAGTCGGCGCTCCTGGCCCCTCGACGCCCTGCACGTGTTCGCAGCGCTCGTCGTTTTCTGCCAGCACTGGGGGCACTACGGCCTCGGCGACCTCGCCGGGCCCGGTGCTCCCTCGATGCTCATGCGCTACGGCTTCATGGGCGTCGATGCCTTCTTCTTCATCTCCGGGGTCGTCATCACCCGCTCGGCAGTCGGACGCCACCCGCGCGATTTCGTCGTTGCGCGGTTCGCGCGCCTCGCCCCCGCGTACTTGCTCATCCTCGGCGCGACAATCGTCGTCGACATCTTGGTCTCGGACCCGCGGCTGAGCTTCGAGTCGGCGCTGTCATCGCTCACATTCTCGGAGTACGTCACCGGCACCGAGTCGGGCGGCCTGCTGATCCTCGACTCATGGACGCTCTGGGTCGAGATCCAGTTCTACCTGCTCATCGCGTTCGTCTTGCTCGCCGGTCTCCTGCTGCCGCGCTTGGGCAAGCGGCTCCCGTCCCGCTGCTGTCGCAATTGCGGGTCGTCTACCCCGTCTGGCTCGCGCTGCTCGCGATGGCGCTCGCCAACGTCCAGGAGATTCCGGGCCTCCTCACCCTTGCCGGGTACGCATCGATTTTCCTTTGCGGAGCTCTCTTTGGGACGGTTGTCTCGTGGCGCGGCGATCGAGCCCACCGACTTCGGTGGCGCGCTCGCCCCCACGCTTGTCGGGGTCGGGCTGGTGCTCCTCTGCGTTGCGGCAGCCCTCGGGAGCCTCTCGGCCCGGCCGCTGCCCGTGCGGCTCGCGAAGGTGCTCACCCTGTGCGCGCTCGCCACCTACCCGCTGTACCTCATGCATCAGGAGCTCGGCAATCGCCTTGTCATCTGGCTGCAGGGCACCGGCGGACTCGCCGCGCCACTGGCGCTGATCATCGCCTTCGCCGTCGTCGTCGCGCTCTCGCTGTTTCTCTCTTCACGACTCGAGCCCGTTGCGCGACGCTGGATCGTCGCGACGTGGCGCCCGACCCCCACGCAGCCGGAGCAAGAGTCGCCCATCTCACCGAAGGGCTGAGATCGACCGACCCCCTCGGATTCGATCCATCAACTCGACGAGCGGCGCACCGGCCACGTAGCGACGTCCCCTTCTTTCCCCTCGTGTCTCGAGCAGGCCCGCTTCGACGAGCCGGCGTAGGTCGCCTCCCGCTGTCTGCTCCGAGATTTGCTCGGAGGCAATCTCGAAGCTCGCTCGATACGTGCCATTGCGCACACGCAGACCTTGTGTCGCATCGAAGAGGGCGGACAACGACCGCTCGGGCAGCCGGAGGTCAGCGACGAGCTCAGAGAGCGCGAGCCAAAGGTGCTCGCTCTCACGCACGCGTTCCAGCAGTGTCTGCGCCTGGCGCACGTGTGCGGTCAGCATGAACTCCACCCAAGGCCTCGTATCGCGGGCTGGCTGCCAGCTTCCGCCGCCGACCGTGGCCAGCACGTCGTAGTACTCCTGCGTGTGCTGGCCGAGGTACTCCTCGATGCTCATGAAGACCGGGGATAGCACGCCGGTGCGCGCGAGGACGAGGCTCTGCAGGCAGCGGGCCGCTCGGCCATTGCCGTCACGGAAGGGGTGCACCATCACTAGGTTGAGGTGGGCAAGGGCCGCTCGGACAAGGGGCGGCTCGGTGGACGACTCATTCAAGGAGCCGCACAGTTCGCGAATGAGGTGCGGGACCTCGCCGATGTCTGGGCCCTCGTAGACGATTGAGCCATCGATGTTGCGCCGCACGAAGATCGCTCCGGTGCGCCACAGGCCCGGCCGGTTGGCGAGCGAATCGCTCGTCATCATGAAGTGCAGGCTCTTCAAGAGCCGCTCGTCATAGTCAAAGTCATCGTCGTCTGACATCTGCAGCACGTATGTCATTGCCTCGCGGTAACCGACGAGCGCCCGGCGCGTTCCCTCGTCCACGCTGATCGGGTCCTGCCGGGCAACGACCGCAGCCGCGTCGTCGAGGCCCGCGACGAACCCTTCGATGCTGTTTGATCCTTGGATATTGCGGGCGAACGACAGCCGCCGCAGTGATCCGGTCCAGCGCTTCGGCTCCTGCAACTGCCACCGCAGGCGGCTGCGGTAGTCCCCGATCTCCTCTAGGAGGGCCCGGTCACTGTCCGTGAGGGTCGGAGCCGTGAACAACACGTGCGTACCTCCGCCCATCGGATATTTATAGTTTATAACGTTACATTTCTTTGAATCAAACCATGTTTCTTGAGGGTCTACCCGCACGTCGCCCGAGGACGTTTCAGGGTCGGCCCAGTCTGGCGGCCTAGACTTCGGAGCGTGGACGTGTCGGTAGTCGCGGTCGTTCCGACATACCGTCCGGACGCAGCAGAACTCCTCGCCCTCGTGACGTCTCTCACCGCTGATGGCCTCGCGGTGCTCGCCACCGACGACGCCTCTCCCTGCACTTCGGACCCAGCCCTGAGCGAGATCGAATCTCTCGGGGTCGATGTCGTCAGGCACCGTCATAATCGGGGGATCGCCCGCGGCCTGAACGATGGCCTCGCCTTCGCCGTTGCTCGCGGGGCGACCTGGCTGCTCACCGTCGACCAGGATTCGTCGCTGCCGCCCGACTACGTGGCGGCCTTGCTCGCCGCAACGACCGATCGGGTCGGTGTCATCGGTGCCGAAATCATCAGCGACGCCAGTGGCGACGTCCGATATCCAACGACCCATAGGGATGGCCACCTCACGACCGAGGAGGTCTTCCAGACCGGCTCGCTCTGGTCGGTGGCCGCTCTCACCGCCATCGGCGGGTTCGATGAGGCGCTCGGCATCGACGCGGTGGACGCCGCTGCGTGCCTTCGCCTGCGTGAGCGCGGGTTCATCGTGGCCCTCGCCCCCGGCGTGCGGCTCGAGCATCGCGTGGGCGCGGCACGTCAGGTCACCCTTCTCGGCCGAACGGTGCTCGCAACCGGCCACAGCCCCGAGCGCCGCACCACCATGGTTCGCAACAGGCTGCGGCTCGCCCCCGCCGAATTCAGGCAGTCGCCGAAGCACGCCCTTCGCACCCTTCGGCGCGTAGGCGTCAACGCCGTCCTCGGTGCCACCGTCGAAGAGAACCGCTGGGCGAAGACCAAGGGGACCATCAAGGGGCTATGGCCGCGCGCGAGCCGTTAGCCTTGCGAGTCTTCGAAAGGGGCATAACGTGAAGGGCATCATCCTGGCCGGCGGGACCGGCAGCCGCCTATGGCCGATCACCAAGGGCGTGAGCAAGCAACTGCTCCCCGTCTACGACAAGCCGATGATCCACTACCCGCTGTCGACCCTCATGGCGGCCGGGTTGCGAGAGATCCTCATCATCACCACGCCGGACGACTCAGAGCCCTTTTCGCGCCTGCTCGGCGACGGCTCAGATCTCGGCATGACGATCCAATACGCCGTGCAGCCGAAGCCCGAGGGGCTCGCCCAGGCGTTCCTTATCGGCGCCGAGTTCCTCGCCGGCGATCAGGCCGCCCTCATCCTCGGCGACAACCTCTTCTACGGCCACGGCCTCGGACGCAAGCTCTCGGCCCTCACGAACCAAAGCGGCGCCCACGTATTCGCCTACGAGGTCGCAAACCCGAGCGAGTACGGCGTCGTGGAGTTCGATGCCGACGGCACGGCACTCTCCGTCGAAGAGAAGCCGGCCAACCCCAAGAGCAATTACGCGATCCCGGGCCTGTACTTCTACGACGAGACCGTCGTCGACGTCGTGAAGACCATCAAGCCGAGCGCCCGCGGCGAACTCGAGATCACCGCCGTCAACGACCACTACCTGCGCGCCGGCACCCTCAGCGTCACCGTGCTCGAGCGCGGAACCGCCTGGCTCGACACCGGCACCTTCAGGTCACTTCAGGACGCCGGCGAGTTCGTGCGGGTCATCGAGGACCGGCAGGGGACGAAGATCGGTTGCATCGAGGAAGTCGCCTGGCGCAATGGGTGGATCGACGACGCTCAGCTGCTCGTACACGCCGAGGCGCTCGCGAAGTCCGGGTACGGCGGCTACCTGCACGGACTCATCCGGTAGGCGATCAGAGACCGGGCCTGTGTCCGTACTCGTCAGCCAGGCTGATGAGTCGTACCCTTCGACTCAAACGCCACATCGCCTTCCCTGACTCCATCGATCCAGAGCTCCCATCGCAACCGCTGGCTGGGAGGGAGCGGAAGCGGGCCAAAATTGAAGGCCATCGGGAACGCGATTGGTGCCCCTGCGGTGTGGCCCTCAGGACGTCCAACTTCAAACTCGCCAGCAATAGCCACCGGCTGCATCCCCGCCGGCCCCTGCTGGAAAACGGGCTCGCCATCGGCCTGCAATAACCGCAACTCGAATGGGATCCCACGATTCGTACTCGTCCAAGGGACGTGGATGAGTGCGGCGATCCCGAAGGGGACCCCCGGATCAATCCAGGTCCACCCGGCGCCGTTGATGAAGAGCTTGCTATCGGCGATAGAAACGAAGTCACAGAGCAACAACTGCACATCGAAGCCGGACAGCGCGTTCGAGTTCTCCGTCATGCGGTCGACTTCTCGCGCATCGTTGCGCGGGGAGTTCGGGTTTCCATTCGCTGATCCGAGGATCCCCCGCTTCGAGGCACCCAGGTCGCGTCACCAACCGATTGAGCACCGGCCATGGACTCGGCGACGAGCACTGGCTTGTCGGTATCCAGGTGGAATGCGAGCGCACCGCGCACTGCAACCTGCAGTGCGGCGAGAGTCGGGGCCACCACTGTGAAGCCCTCGAGGTCGGGGCTATCCGCCCACCATGTGCCGTCCTCGTAATGCATGACGACGTGGGTGTGTCTCACGATGTCTCCTTGCCCAGTAGTTTCAGAGCCTGTTCTTCGGTCAGTCCTACATCCTTCACGAGGATCTTGCGCACCACTCCAGGAGGTATGGTGGAACCACCATGGTACGAGAATGTCAGAGACGGTCGCCCCGCTGCGACGAAACGGCGATGTGACCCGGTCTGGCGGGCCACGCTGTAGTTCAACGGCGCTCGAAGAAGGACCCGCTCCAATTCCCGAGCCTTCAAGGACGGGAATTGCGGCACTCACTGATTCTGACACCTCGCGACGCTGGCTGGGAATGCTGGAATCAGCAATCGGTGCGCCACCCTTCACGGCTGTGGAAAACTGTATTCTCGAATTCAGTTGGCCAGGCGAGCGCAAGATCACCGCCGTCAGCGACCACTACCTGCGCGCCGGTACCCTGAGCGTCACGGTGCTCGAGCGCGGGAGCGCCTGGCGCAATGGGTGGATCGACGACGCTCAGCTGCTCGTGCACGCCGAGGCGCTTGCGAAGTCCGGGTACGGCGGATACCTGAGCAACCTCGTCCGATAGGCGATCAGCGACCAGTCACCTGTGCCGTGTCGTCGGTGTCCACGGAATGTGGAACCGGCGCAATCTTGAGCCCCATGCTGATGACGAACTCTCGCAGTGCCTTGCTTGACCGGACTGCCCAGGTCCGCGGCCCTTCGGCGCCGAAAAGCGCCGCCGCGACCTCGGATCCAGTGCTGAAACGTGGCTGGTACAGGAGTCCGGCGAAACCATCACGGAAGAGCGCCTGCGCCCATCGGCTGGTCAAGCCGTAACCCGTCGCTACCGATAGTTCTCTCGTCGTGCCCATGGCAGCCGCGGACGCATGTGTCGAATCAGCAAGCGGCCTCCTACCGGTGTGAAGAGTAGCGACGCTGGAGACGAGTACGCCGTCGACCGCGTTGGCCGGGACCCACGTGCGCGCTGCCGAATACCTGCCAACGCGCTCACGCACTGCTGCCTCGGCCGAGTCGGCCAGATAGCAAGTGCCGTTCGGCATCAGGAGGTCGAACCGTCCGTCGGGGATGACACCACTCGCATGGGAGGTGAACCACCAGCATCCCCTATCGCGCCCGGGCCGCTCCGAGTGAGTTCGAAACCATGGCCCTTGCCGTGCTTGTGCACTAGGGAAGCCAGTCAGGTCATCTGGTGGTTCGCCGAGCGCGAGTCGGTCCCGAGGCCCATGGTCGGAACCCTCGGTCACCGCGACCACTCGTGAACCCACCGAAACGCTAAAGCGCGAAGATCGCGCTGGTCACGGTCAGGATCGCGCATCCACTCGATGGGGGTCAGGTCTTCCAGCTCCGGCGCCAGTGTTCGGAGCAGGGTCGCAAACATCCACGGCTCGTAACCTTCACTATTGCGAACGACCTTGAGCATGTCGATGACACCTGCACGCACGATCAGCGCACCCTTCGTGTCTCTCACGAACTGGAAGACGGGGTAGACAAGTTGCCCGTCGCCGGTCTTCAAGCCCAGCAGGGACCCGACCCGCATCCGCGAATCCAACGCCTGGCGCGACGCCTTGAACTCCTGCTGGAGCTTGGAGCTGGACCAAAAGGGTTTCAGCAGCTCAACCATCGGGTTGTCCTCAGTGCTGGGCAGCACCAGGTCCACGAAGCGGCCGGCCACCTCCGTCGCGGTCGGAGGCACGATATGCGACAGGGCAAACTGCTCAGCTGATTGCCTCACGACTTGGCTGAGTAGCTCGAGGGTGTCGTGCACCCAGGCGTCCTCGTCGAACATAGGAGCCACAGCCTTCGTCGAGTACACAGGCACTGACACAGCAACCTTTCGTCAAGTCCAGTCAAGTACTACGGTACCTGCCCGTCAAGCCGTGTCAAGCGTCCGCGAGTTTCGAGGACCTATGGTTGAGCGCCAGATACCCGCGTCAGCGACCTGCCACGTCTTGGATGTCGTCGATTCGTTCCGTAGCTGAGCGACTCACAAGGACACCAGTTCGTGAAGGGCCGTGGCAGCCACGGACGGCGACAAGGCCTCCGAGGCGGCGACATCCACCTTCACCCCAACCATTCGGGAGATTTCGTCAGCAAGGTGGGCGAGTGGAAGAAGTCCGCGCGCCATCATTGCCTGAGTTGTGCCTGCTTCACCTTCAGAATGCACCGGAAGCTACCCGCGCCTGAGCTTTCGCTTGGCCTTGCGCAGCTTCTCAGTGGCACGCCACGTGCGGCTCGACAGGATGGCCGACAGCGCCGCCTCCGACGATGCTGTGCTGCTCACCGTGCTCGTCGCCACGGTCGGCAGGCCGATCACATGCTGGAAGAAGTCGATGAGCGCGCTCGCGAAGCCATCCCACGTGAGCGAAACGATGGCTCGATGGAGATCGGCCACCCGCCGCTCCGTCGCCTGCGGGTCGGCGAGCAGGTTCGTGAGGTCGGTCGCGAATTCGTCGATGACCCATCCCCGCGGGAGCCCGTCGAGGTGAGCGATCTCCTTGAGCGGCCCAAAGTCAGCGAAGGTCGTCGGAGTGCCGAGCGCTGCGGCCTCGTATGGGACGAAGCCGAACCCTTCGGCGCTAGATGGGTACAACACCGCACTGGCATTGGCGAGGAGCCAAGCGCGACTCGCGCTCGAAATGTGGCCGGCGGTATGGACGGTGCCCCGCAGGTCGACGTGCTTGGCGAGCAGTCGCTCCTCCTGGGCCTTGGAACTGCTGCTCTTCACGTGAAGACCGGCAAGCACAAGGTCACATGACTGTCCACTCGCCAACACTCGCTGCCACACGGCGATAGCGAAGTCGCGGTTCTTGTGCTGGAAGTCGTTGCCGAGCACCGCCACGAAGCGTTTGCCGCCGAGCTTCTCGACGATCTCGGCGAGGTCAGCGTCAGGCTGCTCAGGCGCACTCGCGGCCGCGATGTGATCGAGGCCGAGCGGGATGGGCTGCACGCGGTCGGAGTCCAGGCGCGGCACCTCGGTGCGCAGTCGCGCGGCGACGTCGGGACTGATTGTCGCAACGCCGTCAACCGAGAGAGCAATTTTGCGCTGAAGACCTCGGTAGGCCGCCCAGGCCTCGGGGGAGCCGTGGTAGCGAGGGATGTCGTACGCGATGAGGTCGAGGTAGGTGGTGACGATACGCCGGCCAAGGCTGCGCGCCTCGGAGATGTTGCTCCGGCCATCGATCTGATTCGGGTACCACACGACGTCGGCCTGCTCGGGAGGTCGCTCAGCGGTATGGACTGCCACCTTTGGGTGCTTGACGAGGTGCTCGGCGTATGCGGGCAACTCGGGCAGGCCGACCAGGGTGATGACATCGATGCGGTCATCGTCAGCCATCGCGCGCACTGCCGCCGTCGTGAGCACCTGAGCCCCGGTCTCGTACGGCCCGAGCCACGTGACGTCGACCGTCACCGAGAGATTGCGAGCCTTCAGCGGCTGGGTGTGAGCCGTTGCGTAGTGCGAACTGCTCGGGTCGTCGGCTTCGACCTCGTCCATCGCTGCGGCTCCTGCGATCGCTCGAGCTCTCGCCACGTCACGATTCGCGGTGAGCCACCAGTCGTGCCAAAGCCCGCGCTCTGAGGCCTTCGCCGTCCAAAGGAGCAGATCTTCGACATCGCTGGCCTGCTCCGGCAACAGACCGACAAGATCCTCTGCATCCCGGGCCACGGCTATGAGGGGGCCAGCGGGCGCCGTCGCACGAAGCCACGTGTCGGTTACCTGGTCGTTTGGGTGGAGCGAAAGGGTGACGATCCGGGGATCACTATCGATCCGGCGACCGAATTCCGACATTCGGTCCATGGTGAGGAGCGCCGGGTCGCCGAACACGACGAGCACCCGACCCCTCGGCGATTTGAACGACTCGGTGGCGCCCTGTTGGCTCATGCGATTTCCTGCCTGCTTCGTTCGCTGCTAGTTCGGTTCATAGATGCGTGCCAGTTGCTCGTTCAGCGCTGGCGAGTAGTACGGGTCGGGGGTCGCGCCCGCCCATCGCCTGCCAAACAGATCGTGCTCCGCGGGGTCGGGTTTCTTTCGGACGATGGACGCGCCCTCATGATGGGTGAGGTGGGCGTACGGAGTCCACGCAACGCGGTACCCGGCGGCGCGTGCCCGCAGGCAGAAGTCGACATCGTTGAAATCCTTGGCGAAGGCCGTGTCGAACCCGCCAAGCTCATCAACAATCGACGTGCGGACGAGCATCGCGGCCGCGGTCACCGCCGAGTAGTTGCGCGGCGTGAGGATCGAGCCGAAGTAGCCGTACTCCTTGCCCGGTTTGCCAATCCATGCATGGGTCGGGCCGCTCGGCAGCATGACCATGCCGACATGTTGGAGCTTGCCGTCGGGGTAGGTGAGCAGGCAACCGGTGATGGCCACGCCAGGGATTTGGCCAATTTCGAGCATGCGGGTGACAGGGTCGCGAAGCGCGACCGTGGTGTCGTCATTGAGGAGGAGCAGGTAGTCGCCGGTCGCCGCGGTTCGGCCGAGGTTGATCGCCTCCGCGAAGTTGAAGTCATCGGTCTCGTACACGATCTGGGTCACCTCGTGCATGCCAGCGCGCTCAATGATCACCTCGTCGATGACCCCGGTGGTGACGATGATGATCTGCAGGCGCGTTCGCCGCTCACCGTCGATGAGTGATGCGACGCAGTCATCGATGAAGCGCCGGTCACCTCGCTCATTCGGCGTGCCGATCGTCGGGATGATGACCGAGACGAGGTGTTCACCCTTGACACGCGGGTGCACCTCATTGAGCCCACGCACCCGACTGGGCTCAACCGTGCCGCCGTCAAAGGTGCGATCGAGGTGCTCCTGCTGGGCACGGGCGGCTGACTGCTGCGCCCACGGCTTCGCCTCGATCGTGAGCGCGGTCGACTCGGCCCAGGCTCGCCAGTGGTAGAGCGGCAGCGGGATATGGACCACCTTGGTGAGGAGTGGCATGAGTCGCAGGGCTAGGTCGAAATCCTGAGCCCCGTCCATCGCCGAGCGCAACCCGCCGACCTCGTTCACGAGTCTGCGCTTGAAGATCGTGAAGTGGCACAGGTACATCTGGGTGAGGAGCAACTCCGGTGAGTAGTCGGGCTTGCAGTAGAGGTCGAAGTGCTCACCGCGCGGATTGATCTTGTCCTCGTCGGAATAGATGGCGTCGGGTTCATCGCCCTCATCAAGCCGCTGGCTGAAGATCTCGATGCACCGCGGGTCGAGAGCATCGTCATGGTCAAGCATCGCGACATAGTGGCCGGTTGCACTTCGGAGCGCATGATTGAGGGCCGACGAGATCCCGCCGTTCTCCTGATGGATGACACGGACGCGGGGGTCGCCGGCGTGCAGGGCGGCGAACTGCGCGAGGAACTCCCCAACCTCAGGCTTGGTGCTTCCGTCATTCGCCACGACGAGCTCCCAGTTGCGGGCCTGCTGGCGGATCACCGAGTTCAGGCACTCGTCAAGGAAGTTGATCGGCGGGTTGTAGACGGGCACGAGAATCGAGATGGTGACATCGTGGTCGGTCGTGCCGGCGGCAATCTCGGGGGCGAGGGCGAGCCAAGCCTTGTAGTGCTTGCCGATATTTCGTTCCCAGAGCTTGCGCTTGGCCCAGCGCTTCACTCGACCGGCACGCCGCTTCGCCTTGATGATCGGGTTCTTCTCCGTGAGCATCGCAGCCCCTAGGTAAGTCGGAACTCGACGGGGAGCTGCACAAAGCCTTGGCCGATCTCGCCGCTCTGGCTGCGCACCGGGAACTCGACGGCGTCATTCCAGGAGTCGAGCAGTTTCGAACCGCTGAAGTCGAAGACGTCGACATGCACCCGGTAGCGGCCGGGCAGGAGCGGGTTGTCGGTGAGCGCGACCGTGATCGTCCGGTCCCCCTCGAGTGTCCCGAAGTCTGTGCCGACCCGGTGATTGCTCACCATCGTGACGAGGGGGCCGGATTCATGCTGGAGGGCAATGCGTACGTTCGGCCCGAGCACGGGCTCGCGCGCCGTGATCTCAAGGCTGATCTGGAAGGTCGCGCCGGTCTCGGCGTGACCGATGGGCTGGCCGTCAAGGTCGACGATCTTTGCGCTGCGCACGCGGATGCTCTGGTCGCCAGCCCGCGGGTCGCCGTCATCACCGCGCACCGCCTCGATCTGCGGATTGCGCGCTGCCTCGTCCGAATTGACCCGCTTGAGATACGCCGCGATCGTCTCGGTCGGCGGCCCGGCCGTCTGGACCTCACCGTGCTCGAGCCAGGCGATCTCATCGCACAGCGCCTCAAGCTGACCGAGGCCATGGCTCACGACGATGATGGTGCGGCCCGACCTGCGCAAGGCATACAGGTGGTCGAAGCACTTGCGCTGGAACTCCTCGTCGCCCACCGCGAGCACCTCATCGACCACCAGCACGTCGGGTTTCATATGCACCGCAACGGAAAAACCGAGGCGGACATACATGCCACTCGAGTAATGCTTGACCGGGTCATTGATGAAATCGCCGAGACCACTGAACTCGATGATCTCCTCGGTGACCGCCTGGATGTCCTTGCGCGGCAGGCCGAGGATCGAGCCGTTGAGGTTGATGTTCTCGCGGCCGGTCATATCGGGGTGGAAGCCGGCGCCGAGTTCGATGAGCGCGGCGACTCGTCCGTCGGTCGTGATCGACCCCTCGGTCGGGCGGTAGATGCCGCCGATCATCTTCAGGAGGGTCGACTTGCCGGAACCGTTGTGGCCGATGAGTCCGTAGACGCTCCCCTTGGGGATCTGGAGCGTGACGTCGCGAACGGCCCAGAAATCCTCCGGCTTGCGGGCGCGTCCGCGAACGAGCCGCTCCTTAATGCTGTTGCGCCGATCGGTGTGACGTTTGAAGCGCTTGCCCACCTGCTGAATATCGACTGCAAGGCTCGTGCCGGCCGGCTGGATCGTCACAGGAGCTCCCCGATGTCTTCGCTCCAGCGATTGAAGATAGAGAATCCCGCCCAGAAGGTCAGGAAGCCGCCGACGAGCAGGCCGATGACGACGAGCGCTGGTGGTGCGACGAGCGAGTACATCGCATCGTGCATACCCTCGACGTACCACGAAACTGGGTTGAGTTTCACGACCCACGTGAGTAGTTCGTTGTGGCCGTCGACCATGCTGATCGGGTAGAGCACCGGGGTGAGGAAGTACAGGGCGCCGAGTGCCACCGCGACGATGTACATGACGTCGCCGAAACGCGCGTTGATGATCGACAGGATCAGGCCGACCCCCTGGGCGAACAGAGCCATGCCGACGAGGATCGGTAGCGCGAGGATCCAGGTCCAACTGATATTGCGCAGGTACAGGAACATGATGACGAGCACCCCGAGTTCAAGCAGCACCTGAATCATTTGAACGATCGAGGCTCCGAGCACCGGGGCCCACGCCGGGAACTGCACCTTCTTCAAGAGCTCACCGCTGCTCTTCAACTGGGTCATCGACAAGGTGAGCAGGCCCGAGAACAGGTTCCAGGTAACGAGGCCAGTGAACAAGAACGCGGCGTAGGAGCTGCCCTCACCGTTGCCGAGCTCCGGGGCCTTGATGCGGAAGACGAGGCTGAAGACCGCCGCAAAGATGATGAGGGTCGCAAGAGGCTGGATGAGTGACCACGACCAGCCCAGAATGCTCGATCTGTAGCGGGTCGCGAAGTCACGATTCGCGAAGGCAAAAATGAGAGCTCGACGGGTGTAGAGATCGGTCAGCACGATTGCCCGCCTCTCTCCGTCATAACAACCGTGATCCTAACGTGCCACCACGAGCGCACCTTGCCTTCAAACGCCGCCATTCCTCGGTATTGTCGGCGTCAGTCCTGAAGGAGGCTCACATGACCGTGCTCACGTCACGCCGATCCCATCGCCCCGCCCGTGCGGTACTCGTTACCGCCCTCGCCATCGGCACTAGCGCTGGCGTAGCCCTCGCAGGCTTGGGCGCAGCGCCCGTGGCCACTGCCGCGGCAGCCGGTTACGTCGCGGCCCCAAATGGCATGGTGGGTGTTAGCCAGACGGTCGTCGTCTCCGCCCCCAAACTGCAGGGCCAAGTCGTCACGATCGGATTCACCTCGGGCGCCAACTCTTTCACGCAGCAGACAACCCTCGGCACGACCGGCATCGGTTCAGTCAACTGGACTCCCACCACGCCCGGCAGTTGGACGATCGCTGGCCTCGGCAACGCAGTATCGGCGGGATCGACCACCACAAGTGTCGCCGCCATGCCGACCGAGACCACCCTCATCGCCCCGAACAACGTGCAACGCCGGGTCGCCGGCACCCTCAATGTCATCGTGAGCGCAACCCTCGGCACCATCCCGCCAGCAGGCACCGTCTCAATATCCTCCGCCTTCGGGTCACCAGTCGGTACCGCCGCCCTCGCGCCGATGCCGGGCACCACCAGCGCCCTGGCCCAGGTGAGCTGGACCCCCGAGCCCGTCGGCCCCTTTCCACTCATCGCTACCTACGTGCCCGCATCCGGCGCCTACACCGCCTCGACGAGCGGCACCGCCCAGCCAAACGTCGTCGGGGACAACCCGACCGTCTCGCTTCAATTCGCACCGGTCCTTCGACTTGGTCAGCCCACCCTGCTCACCGCCGTTCTCGGGGTCGGCGTGCCCGACGGCAGCGCCGCCTTCATCGTCGATACGACAACGATTGGTGGTTCCGTGCCGACGACCAACGGCATCGCCTACCAGCACTGGACGCCGGGCAAACTCGGGACGCAGCTGATCACCGTGCAGTTCTCAACCGGAGCCCCGAAGAACGTGAGCGGCACATCCAGTCAGTCCGTGAGCGTCCAGCCGGCGCTGCCGCTCGACACGGTGGTTGTCGACCCGGTCGGACAGGCCCCATGGGCGGTCGGATCAGCCATCGTCATGAAGGCCGGCACGAACGTGACGCTAGCCGCGACAGCAGCATCGGGAGCAACCGTCCTCTTCTCCGAGACCGGACCCTGCATCATCAGCGGAGCCGTACTCAAGGCACTTGGTGCCGGACAATGCCAGGTGACGGTTGTTTCGCCCGGCAACGCGGCGTACGACAACTCCTCAGCTACGTACACCATCACGGTCACCGCGCCACCCAAGAAGGGTTGATCTCCGCAGGGTGACTACGCCCTTACGTTGGCAGGCTGCTGAGTGTGCATCCCATGTAGCCCCTTGTCCGATAAATCGTGAATGCTGCCTGGGGTGGGTGCGGTAAGAGCAAACCTCAGCAGACCTGGCGAGGAGGACGTCATGACTGTTCTTACGATTGGTCGGTCAACGCTGCATAGTCCGATTATTGCAACTGCTGTTGTGCTCGCCCTGCTGACCGGCTTCAGCCTCGGGTCGTCCGGCAACGCCGGCGCCGCAACGGCGAGTTACATCGTGACACCACACGGCATGGTGGGCGTACCGCAAACCATCACGATCGCCGCACCCATCGCAGCGGGCCGGACGGTAACCGTGGGCCTCCTCTCAGGACCCACCGCCTTCACCACCCAGACAACCCTTGGCGCCAGCGGTGACGGATCCATCGCCTGGACACCCACGGCGGCCGGTACCTGGACCATCAGTGGGCTCGGATCGATCATGGCTGCCGGCTCGACCACCATCACCATCGCACCGATGCCCACCTATACCGTCCTGCTCGCCCAGAACCACCTTCAGCAGGGGGTCTCGAATAGCCTGCTCGGCGTCGTCGTTGCGCCCATCGGCGTCCTGCCTCCAATGGGCACCCTTGCTCTGTCGACAAGCACCGGCAATGCGATCTCCTCCGCAACACTTGCCAGCACGACCGGCACGACATCGACGTCAAGCCTCGTGGCAGGAGCGACGGCAACGTCAAGCGCCGTCCTACCGTGGGCACCGACCTTGAGCGGCGATCTCCCGATCAAGGCGACCTACGCTCCGACGTCCGGCGGCCAACTCGCCTCCGTGAGCCCCTCCTCAACCCCGAACACCACCACCGGTAACGCAACCGTCTCGGTCCGGTGGCCGGCTGCGCTCTATGCCGGGTCCCCCACGGTGCTTCAGGCAGTGCTCGGTCAGGGCATCCCCGACGGCAGCGTCGCCTTCCTTATCGATGGATCGACCCCGGTCGGCTCCTCGCCAACCTTCGATGGAGTTGGCTCGCAGCTTGTGTCAATGCCAGCGAGCGGGGTCCACACGATCTCGGTTGAATACACGGGCAAGAACCCGGGATTCAGCGGTACTGCCACTCAGCAGGTATTCGTGCTCGGAGCCCGCCCAAGCGACGCCCTCGTCGTGACGCCCAGCGGCCAGGGCCCTTGGTCGGTCGCGCTGCCAGTCGCGATGACGCCCGGGCAATCCTTGACCCTTTCGGGGACCAGCGCCTCCGGCACGACAGTGCTCCTCAGGGCATCAGGTGCCTGCTTCGTCAACGGTGCAGTGCTCACCGCGCTCACCGCTGGGGGTTGCCTCGTCACCGCCTTCTCACCCGGTGACGATGCGAACTCGCCCGGATCGGCGACCTACACAGTGTCAGTGGTGGCCGCGACTCCTTCGCCAAAGCCGGCAAAACGGACGATTTCGCTCGAGGGTCAGCTCAGGACGCTCCTCGTCCCTTGAGCTTGCGCAGGGGCGCTGTTACCTTCCAAGATCGGGTGTTGAGGACGAAGTCGAGTTCCTGCCGCAAGGCGTCGGCGGTCGACTTGAGTGCCACGACTCGGCTCTGGAGGTCATCAGCACGCAACACCACGAACGATCGAATACCGAGGAAACCCTCAACAGAATCCTGGGCATCGGTGACGGTGAGGCTGACCTGCGCCGGTTCGCCTTTGGCTCCTGCTCCGAGCGGCAGGGTGACGACCGAGCCGAGGTAGACCTCCTCGTGCACCGGTCCTCCGGGGCCGACAGCATCAATTCGCACGACCCCCGGCATCGATCGGGTCGCAACGAGAAGAACAAGCGAGCCGTCAACCGGTCGGTTGATCCTGAAATCCGCTCGGCTTCCCGGACGCAGCTCATTCCCCCACGCCTGCGGCGAGCCGAAGGTCCCGATCACCGCGGCATCGACCGTCTCGAAATCGCGGACGCCCCGCGGCTGCCGAAGCATCGGAGTGAGCCCCTCCGACTGCAGGTGACGCATGTACTGGTCGGCGTAGCCGGAGTCGGGCGCTGCGCCTCCTGTCGCCAGGACGTATTCACGTCCAAGCTCGACCTCTGCGAACATCGGCTTCCTCGCTTCCTGCGCGTGAGCGCGTGCGATGTCGTGGGCAACGCAGTTGGCGACGTGCTGCCACGTCAGGTCCGTGAACTCCGCGGCGATGCGATCCTCGCGCTTCGCGCGCGCAGCATCGTCGAGACCGTCGCTCTCGACGACCCGGACAAAATCGTCGACATCGTCGCTCGTGAAATATGACGCGAGGTCACCGCCCGCCTCCGGAAGCGACGAGTTGTTCGCCGTAATCGCGACCTTGCCGAAAGCTAGGCTCTCGCTTACCGGCAGGCCCCAGCCCTCGTACCTGCTCGGGTACACCGTGAACTGCGCATGGGTGTAAAAGCGGGCGAGATCAAGGTCGCTAACGCTGTTGCTTAGCAGCGACACCTTGCCTGACAGTCCTTGCGTTGCGACGTACTGCTCGAGGAATTCATCAGCGTGCCAGCCAAGTCGGCCGATGCAGACGAGATCAGGGATAGCCTCGGGGCCATGCCGCTCGATGAGCCGCCGCCAGCCCTCGAGAGCAAGCAGGTGATTCTTGCGAGCCTCGACGGTGCCGACGAGCAGCGCATAGGGCCTCGGCCAAGCCGGCGATGAGGTATCGAACTGGACGGGACCGATGCCGCACGGCAGACCGGTCACCTCGCCGGGAGGTGCGGCTCTGCCCGCCTGCTCGCAGTAGCGGACGAAGTCGCCTCGGCTCGCCTGTGAGATCGCCGGCACCGCAGAGGCTGTCTGCATGACGAGTTCGAGGTAGCGCTCGAAGAGACTGTTCACCGCCGCCGTATGACCCGTCTCGAGCACAGGGGTGAGGTCGTAGAGAAGGAAGACGAGACGAGCGCCGCGGGCGCCTGCATCACGCGCCGCGAGCATGAGGGCGTCGTTGATCCAGACGGCGCCGAGGAACACAAGCACGGTGTCGGGGGTGATGTCGATTGGCGCCGCCGAGCGGGCTCGCACCAGTGCTGCCGTGGCACTCGCGGCGGTCGTTTCGCGGTCCGGTGACCGACTGCTGGTCGTCCCGTCGAGCATCGCCCCAATCTCATCGACCGAAAGGGCGACGAATCTTCCGCGCGGCCGGTCGAGGATGACGGGAACGGCCGGGTGCTGTGCCCCGTTGATGAGCAGTGGTGCCGTCTGCGCGATGACGCGCTGCACACCTGAGACGGATTCTCGGCGTTGGAGAAACTCGACGAGGTCGGTGACATCGAGCAACGTCGTGCTCATGAGCCGGTACCTGACACGGAGAACAGCCTAGGCGACCTCGCATCGTGCCACCGGGGAGCATAGTGAACGGAGAGTGACCGGTTGGCGACCAAATACGACTCCACTGGGCGGTAGACGCCAAAAAAGATGAACATATGATGAATGAAAGATGTAGGACAGTAAATTATAGGAAAACCATCTATGTGGACTCCGCATCGATGCACAGTTTGTTCCATCTACGGGGATGCGTGCGTTGAACGTCGGTGAATGCCTGGCTCAGGCAAAACTCCAGCGGTCAGTTCAGCAGACCTTGGAGGGAAGGCCACCGTGGCACTACCGGCAATTCGACGACGGTACTCCTATTCGAGTGCCGACCTCGTCACGCTGAACCCGAGCATCGACCTGCTCCTCGACGGCGTCCTTGCATTCGCTCACCGCAGTCGTGTCGAGTTGAAGTGGCAAGTGGACAAGCGTCGCGCCAACATCATCATCCTTGGATTCCCTCGCTCCGGGAATACCTTTCTCACCGCCTGGCTCAAGGAGGTTGCAAGGTCGTCAGTGAACATCGTCGATGGGCGCTCGACCCACAGCGCCTTGGACGTGCACAGAACTGCCCGGGCCGGCGTAGCGGTAGTCATCCCCGCACGGCCCCCCATCGACACGTGCGCATCTATGATGCTTCGCGGCGACAATTTCGATCAGATCGGATACGCCGAGGCCATGCTGCGTGCCTACCGCGCTTGGTACGTCACCGCCGAGCAGGCCCTTGTGCACGATTCGGTTGCCGTCATCACCTTCGAACGGATCATCGAGGAGCCGTGGGTGATTGCCGCTGCTGAGCCGGTTGCCCACCTCATCGATCCAAAGATTGCCTCGTCGGTGAAGCTTGACCTGTTGGCGACCCAGTTGCGCACGTCACTCGCGGACGTTCCTGGTCAGGGAAGCGATCAGAATGGTGTCGAGTCTCGGCTCATGGTGTCGCTTCCCGAGGCAAGCCGTGCGCGGGAATCTGCCATCGCCCGCACACTCCTCGTCGATGACTCGCTTGCCGAGCATCTGGCGGACGCTGAACGCGCCTACGGGTCATTCATGGCCTCGGCGCTGGGGCAGGGCCGGCTTGCCATCTCAACCACACGTCAGGACATGCTGACGAAATGACCAAAACCACCCACAAATGACCAATGAGTTGGTCAGCTCAGCCGGATGCTGGACGAAATGACGAACGTTGAGCGGGGGGGGGTGCGGTTCGGTTATTTGGGCCACTTTAGGTGGGTGACGCACACTGACGGCTCTGGTTCTCCTACGCCCAGATAGGTCACCGTCGTACATTCGGGCTGGGTTGGCAGCGCCCAGGCCGGCAGGCTGGCCCAGAAGGCATCGATCTGCTCCCGTTTTGGCGCATACATCGCGATGGCCGTGGGCTTGAGGAGTTCGAGAGCCTTCATCTCCTCTCTCGACAGCGCGGCGTTACTCGTGACCAGGTTGTATTTTCCCCAGAGCTGCATTGCGGCAACCGCCGACATCGCTCTGTCCGGGTCTGTCCAGATCGCGACGCGGTCAGTTGGCTCGGTGTGATCGAGTACCCATTGCTCCGCCTTCACCTTCGAGCGCATGAGCAATTCGCCGTTGAAGTCGACGTACGCCGCACGGAATGGGTACTGGCCGTAGATCCCAAGCTGGCCTCGACCGTTCTGAAGGACCTGAGCCCCTGTTGCGATGAGTACAACAGCACCCATGACCACGACCGCCGCGAGAGCATCCGATGGTCCTCTCGCGGCGATGGCCGCCAGCACGAACGCGAGCACAAATCCTCCGGCGAGGAGCAGCCCCTGAATGAGGGTGACCTGTGCCTCCCAACGACCAGCCCACAAGACGAGCGGCACCCCCAAGGCGATTGGCAGATACGCGATCACGCCAGCCCTTCGTTCACCAACGATGGCGGCAAAGGCGAGCCCGATCGACAACAGGGCGCCCGGCCAGAGTTTCGCCGTGTAGTGCGGGGCTTCAAGCCACGGCCCCGGAACGAGGAACAGATAGCCCCAGGTGAAGAGGATGTTCATGGCAGCGATCGCTGTGGCGATGAGAGACCAGCGATTTGCGCGCGTGACGGCGAGCGCGATGAGGCTGATGATGAGGGCTGAGGCTGGTACGAACAGCGTGACGTCTCGAGTCCAGATGTTTGGGTCACTGATAAAGCTGGCGTAGTCCAGGCGGCCGTTCCAGTCAAGGTAGGTCCCAAACCACGACCGTCCAGGAAAGATCACCACGCCTGCAGCCAGGAACCCCGCGAAACTCACGACGAATCCGACCGCGGCGGCGCCTGCATCGATGAGCAAGCACCGCCACCGCTGCTCCCGGTCGGTGAACAGCCCGACGGCGCGAACGGCGAGCCACATCGATAGGGCCAGGAACAGGGCGTAGGGGTTGAGCATGACCAGCCACCCGGCAACAAGCCCGGAAAGTGCCCCAGGCAGCCACCGCGCCCGTTCGCAACCGAGAGCGCACCAAACGGCCAGGGCGAGGAACAAGGTGGTGGCCGCCATGATTGCCCCCGTCAGGTACGGGTTGCCCACGTAGCTGAGCACCATGGTGTTGAGGGATGCGAAGAGTGCAACGCCGACCGCGAGCGCCCGGTTACTCGCTCGTTTCACGAGCAGGTACGTCGATGCCACGATGACGAGGATGAGGATGAAGCGCCAGATGGCGAACCCGACCCATGGATCACCGACCGTGACGAGAAGCCGCACGGGGGCGACATAGCCGAGGCGCGTCCAGGTGTAGGCGGGCTCGATAGCGCGGTCGGTCACGTCACTGCCGAAAAGGGCGAGGGAGGCGTAGAACTCAGAGTCCGGGGAGTTGAAGCCCGCCCACTGCCGGGATCCGGACAGAAAGGCACTGAATACTGACATGCCCAGAATGATCAGCGGGTCAGTCGCTGCACGCCACCATCGCGTACGTGCGCCACCGCCAACGGCTGCTCCATTCACCGTCACAACGTACGCCGACGATGCAGCTTCCAGTAATCCGGCCACCACCCGACCTCGTCGATTCAGGCTGACCGGCACCAGAATTCGTACGAATCCGCCTTCGGGACAATCGCCCATCCGCGATCAGGGGCATTCGAGCTCGCGCTCTGCCAAAGCACTGACCCGGTCACGACTCCGTTCGTTGAGACCAGGCCCGTCGTGATACTCGGGTCGCATCCCCGAGACTGACGTTGGACGACGACGAGTTGCTGCATCGACTCGCCCTTCATCGCTTCAACTGCGTCCATGTCCACCTGCTGCCACCCAGCGGGCACCGGGGCGCCGAGTAGCGCCTGATCGATACCAATCGCAAAGGGGTGACCCGGGCTGGGGGGTGTGAGGTCCCCGGGGAGCCACGGGTCGGGCTCTGCGACGCCCTCGTAGACCCAGGGCGTCATGACACCACCCCCGACAGTGGCGAACACCGGACCTGTCGGCAGGTCTTTCGAGAGGTCCGGTGACAGGGCGAACTCGGGCGGCGCCGTCGCGCCCACCGCATCCAAGGCAGTGCGGGCGATCTGCCCGGTAGAGCGAGGAGCCGCGACAGTTGCCGGCTCAACCTGATTCGGGTCCTTCACCATGAGGGGTACGTGGGCCACCTCAGCCCAGCGTTGCGCAAGACTGTCGCCGACCCGCCTGTCCACCCTCTCGCTGATGGTCGCCCCGTGATCCGCCGTCACGATAATGAGCGTGTTGTCGTAGCGTCCGGTTGCCTTGAATTCGGCGATCAGCAGGCCGAGTTGGCGATCAAAGTCGACGGCAGAGTTCGCGTAGAGGCGCCGCTCCAGCGATTGCAGCTCAGGTGTGGAGTAGGTGCCCTCCTTGTTGCTGCCCACCATGTGAGCGTCGTCAACGATGGGCAGGCGCGCTGGGTAGATCTCCTTGCCTTCACGGTCAACATTCCACGGGGCATGGGTTCGGATCGTGTGCCAGAAGCCGAAGATCGGCGCGCCTGGGGCTGCCTGCTCGGCTTTCCTCAGCCCTTCGACAGCCTTGCCCACCGAATTGCCCTCGGCGTTGTCGCCGAACTCGTCGCCACCTGTCCAGAAATCGCGCCACTTTCCGTCGAAGGAAGGAAATACGGCCGAGAAGGGGTGGGCGAGCGCCGTGCGACCAGCGATCGCTGCTGCGTCGGCGGCGAAGCCCAGGTAACGGCTTACCACATTCGAATCCTTTGCCGCTCCGATGCTCGCGCATTCGGTTGAATCACATTCGAACCGGTAGATCGGCGACTCCATGACAACGGAGTACTCCGACGCAAGACTCGGGACAATGCCGATGTTTGCACGAACCTCCTGCATGCGCTCCGGCCCCTCGGCTGCTACGTCAGCGATCCCCGTGAGCATGGACGGGATTGCGTAGTCGGTGTAGTTCGCCGCCGAGTGGGCGTGGGTGTAGGTCGTCGAATTCGCCTGCAGCGCCTTGAGATTGGGGAACTCGGGACGGATGTCTCCTGCCTTGTCGAAAACGAGGGGGTACTGAAGTTCATCAGATACGATCCACATGATTGACGGACGCTGCGGGTCGGGGGCGAACGTCAGCGGGGGCGCCGCCGTGGCGGCGCTGCCAGCGAACGCGGAGAGCACAAGTGGCGCCACCGCCGCAATTGAGGCAAAGACGAACAGCGGCGAGCCCATGGTGAAGCGGCGTGCAACCAGCATCACGCCGGCAGCGACCACCAGGCCGATGATCGGACCAAGTGCAGGGACGCCAGCGAAGACGGTCTGCGTGAGGCCGTTGCCTGCCAAGAACCAGGCAACGATGAACAAGATGGCTGACGCTGCGGCATCGTATGACGTGGGCTGCAGACGCTTCTTCAGCACGGTGAGCACCCCGGCCACGAGGAGCCACAGCGCCACAAGTGCGACAGCGAGCGTGACTACCCAGACGATTTGCGACACCCCGTGCGCGGAGAAGAACACCACGTTGGCCGCGATCTTCTCATTGGCAGGGATAACGATCGCAAGCACGACGAGAGCCAGCAGCCATGAGGCACTGTCGGTCGCGCTCCTATTGCGTCGGTCACCCAAGCGCGCCATCCACCGACTCATCGCTGGTCCAACAGGTCCCATGCATTGACGACCACGCGCGTGGCCGAGGTCGTGCCCATGACCTCGACGTGCGTGAAACGAGTCCGCAGGGCGCCGAGAAGCGCCTCGGTCGAGTATTCGCCGGTCCAGTTGGGAATCTGTCCCAGCAGGATTCTTGACTTCTCGTCGTTCTCGTCAGCGAACTCGATCTGGAGGGGGGCGCCGAACGCGGCAAGGGCATCGACCGCGAACTGCATCGGGGTGCCCTGGGTGATGACCACATGGTGCAGAACGGCTTGACAGATGACCGCTGACGGCTGGACCCGCTCAGTGAACGCCGCAAATTCGACGTTCAGTAACCCTGATGCTGGCGTGAGGTTTGTGATGTCGCCGAGGATCGGCGTGACTCTTCCCGCGATATCGGCAGGTAATCCCTGGTGGAGCATGTCGAGCGCTCCGGCGTCGGCGTCCATGACGATCACGCGCGCATCGGCGTGTCGAGCGAGATGGGCGGCGGTGAATCCGTCGTTACCGCCCACATCGAGGACCAATCGGCCGCGTCCAGATTCGGCCGTAATGAAATCTGTGGCGAGCGCCGACT
The DNA here is from genome assembly GCA_040398845.1 of Candidatus Nanopelagicales bacterium. Classification (GTDB taxonomy): domain Bacteria; phylum Actinomycetota; class Actinomycetes; order S36-B12; family S36-B12; genus WLND01. The sequence continues at coordinate 53,713 of JBBATH010000008.1, forward strand.
TTCGGGTGAGGTCGTCATTGTCGTAATGCGCCCGAGAACCGTAGTCGACCCAGGTAGTGGCGTGCTTCTTGCCGTGGCGTTTGCGGACCTGCTTCGCGAGACGCTTCGTCAGTGAGCGGGTGGCATTGCGTGCGAGATCCTGGTTCTTATTCGCGGTGTCAGCGAACGTCGACTCGCTGGGGGCGTTCTTTTCTACCGGCTTCGTCGAGGCTTGGAGCAGCAGAAGCGACAAACTGCGCCGAGCCTTCTTCGGGAGGAGCGCACGGGCCGCATCGGAGCGGAGGCCACGGTGATTGCCCACGTTCCAGGCGTCGGCGGCGGTGACTCGTTCACCCGAGCCGACCGCCAGTGGGTTGATGAAATGTTCGATGAATTGACGTGATGCGTTCCAGGAAGGATTCGGTCGCCACCGCTCGACCGATCCGAGGTCGATGAACACCGGTTGCATGCCTCGGAACTGCACATTGAATGCCGAGGCGTCCTTGAGATCTAGGCCAAGATCGAGCAGTTTCAGCCGAACATCAAGGGTGAGGAGAGCGGCCGCCTCGAGGAGCGAATTCGGCCACTCCCACGGGTAGGTGATGACGTCGACTGGTTCGACCGAAAAGGCGACTGAGCCTTCGGCTGCCCGCCGACCCGAGGTCGTGGAATATGCCTCGAGGACGGGTGCTGAGGCGTCCGAATTCAACTCTTCAAAGGCGACAAGGGAGCCACTTGCAACACCTGAATCGTAGAACTCAGACCCCCTCAACGTACGAAGTGCCGCAGCCGACGACAGGCCCGCGATTCGATACCAGACGCCCTCGTACTCGAAGGCGGCGTTTTCTGGGTCGCGAAAACTCGCCGACCGACGCGTTGTCACGTTGGTGTGGTCTAGGAGTCGATGGACGAGGGTGTCGCGACCTGATCTGACACCACTGATTTCTTGTTGCCACCACGGAACTTCGCCACCTGTGATCGAAGGAAGAACCATGATCCTGCGGCTCCGCTTGCAATTGCGGCGAGTAGGTACGAGCCGGTTCCGGCGTCAATGTACCCGACTGAATTCATCATTTCGTCACCTTTTGTTGGCCTGTAGGACATCTGCAGGTTACATCAGGGCATGGGCTGGTGTTGGCAAGCGCACTCCAGCCGCAGCTCGCCCACTACCGAAGGGCGCTGAGCAGGCGAGCCCAAGAGAGCGATTCGACGACCGCAGCGTTCGTTGCGAGCGGCCGCAGTTTGCCGTGGAGGTCGCGCAATTTGCCCGCAACCTCTGGCCCCGCGGTCGCCGCGGAGGCAATCCGCTTGAGCCCTGAGTCGTCTTGTCGGCCCCGTCCGAGACCTACCTCCTGGGTATCGGTGACCCGGTAGTCGATGACGAGCTCCGCATCGATGAGCATGGCGCGTCGGGCGGTCGCGACCAGGCTCCACCAGCGATCGTGCAGCCAACCTGCGGGGATGGTGAGGTCTGCGAAGCCCGCCGGGCGCAGGGCGCTGGCACCGCCGGTCGCGATCGAATGCCTGACGGCATAGCGCATCTGCTCAGCAGGTCGCTCGTGATTCCAGTCTCCGATGACGGGAAAGGCGGCGCGCAGCGTTCCGTCGAGCGACTCATTGCGGGCATTGATGAGAGTGCCGTCAGATGCAACCATGGTCATCTCGGGACGCATGGCAAGTTGGCACACCTGATGACCGACCCGGGTTGGGTACCACAGGTCGTCATGGTCACCGAGGACAGCGACGTCGTATTTCAGGCATGCGCGGATTCCCTGATGGAAATTGTGGGCGATTCGGGTGGTGACGTCCTCGGCACGCGAGGTCGCCCGGTAGACGCTGGCCCGTCCACCAAGGACCGCGTGGACGATGGATCGGGTGGCATCTGACGAGTTGTCGTCGATCACGACGATGGCTTCAGGCTGGTGCTCTTGCCCAAGGATGCTGGCAAGAGTCTGCTCGATCCATTGCGCCGAATTACTCGTGACGATCAGCGCTGCAGACGTCAGGTTTTTCGCGCTCATGAATGTGATGCCTTCCCCTTCGAGCGCGCTGCGAGGCTCTGGATCAAAGCCTCGTACTCGTCGGTGACGGAGTCCCATTGGTAGACCGCCGCGATTCTCGCGAGGCATTTGGTGGTGAACTTGGTGACCGTTTCGTCAAGGGCATGAGTGACCAATCGATTGAAGATAGCCGTGAGTTCCGGCGCAGAAGCCCAGAAGAACGCCTGTCCGTCGGTCACCTCGCGGTTGAACTCGACGTCATACGCGAGGACCGGGACTCCGGCGCCCATGGCACGAAGCAGCGATGGATTGGTTCCTCCGACACTGTGGCCGTGAATATATGCGCGGGCGTTTGCGTACAACTGGTCGAGCAACTGCTGGTCATAGATTCCGCCGGTGAAAATGATCCTCGGGTGGTCCTGCGCCGCCGCCCGCACAGCGTCGATGTAGCCGTGCGAGTAGGGCGCACTCCCGACCACGATGAGCGGCCGGGTCTCGGTGCTCAATCGGTAGGCGCTCACCGCGTCGAGCACATGGTTTTCCGGTTCGAACCGCGCGACGATGAGGTGGTAACCCTGCTCATCGAGCGAAAACTCTGCGATGCGGTTGCTGCCCGGGGTGATGATGTCCGCGCCGTATCGGATGACGACGCTGTCGCGTCCGTACTCCGCCTTCACATGGTCGGCGATTGCTTGTGAATCGGCGATGACCTCGTCGCCCCACAGCACTGATGCCCGCTCGGCCCAGCGGTAGTAGCGGGCGCCGACACCCCGCCACTTCTCACGTTTCGACTCGAGGCCGTCAAGGTGAATGGCTGTCGGGATACCAGCGATCTTCAGCGGCCGAAGGAGTGGCGCATTGCCCGCGTTGAGGAGGAGCACGACATCGGGTCGGTCCTTGATGATCGCGTGGACCGTGCTCACCGCTGTGTGGCTCAGGGTCTCGGTCATGCGATGGCGCAGGGCTGGCGCATTGACAAGAGTCATCCCGAGATACTCAGTTCGCCGCTGGCCCGGATTACGGCAGTAGACCGTGACCTCGTAGCCGCGCGATGCCAACCGTCTGCCTATTTCCTCCACGGCGGTCTCAAAGCCCCCGTGGAGCGCCGGCACGCCGCGCGTACCCATCAGGGAGACCTTCACGACATCACCGTACTTGCTCAGCGGCCGCATCCCTCCCGTCGGTGGTCCTCGCTGATAACCTTCGGGGCGTGCAGACACGTCCACTTTCGATCGACGGTGTCTGGGAATTCACCCCCAAACTGCGTCCCGACGACCGGGGTGTGTTCCTCGAATCCTTCAAGGAGTCGGTCCTCGAATCAGCGATCGGCCACCCGTTCACCCTGGAGCAGATGAACATCTCCGTCTCGAGGATCGGCACCGTGCGTGGAGTGCATTTCGCGCTCGTCCCACCGGGGCAGGCGAAGTATGTGCAGTGTTTCTCGGGGCGAATTCTCGACGTCGTCGTCGATATTCGCGATGGATCGCCAACCTTCGGGCAGTGGGACGCAGTCGAACTAGACGACGAGAGCCGCAAGGGGTTGTACATCGCTGAGGGGCTCGGGCACGCCTTCTGCGCCCTGTCTGACTCAGCAACCGTCGGCTACCTGTGCTCGACTCTGTACTCGCCCGGGCGCGAGTTCGGCATCCACCCGCTTGATCCCGCGCTGGGCCTGCCCTGGCCGAGTGGCGCCGAGTCGGTGCTCTCGGAGAAGGACGCGGCCGCGCCGACCCTCGCAGAGGCGAAGGCCTCTGGCTTGCTCCCCACAGTGGCCGAGTGCCAAGCCTTCGCGGCGACAACATAGCCCCAGTCCCCCGTTTGTCCCATTTCATGGGACGACCAGCACAATCTGGGCAGAAACGGCCACGAATCCGCTTTTTCTCCCAGCTTATGGGACAAACGGCGTTTGTTGGGTTAGCCGGCTGGGCCTCTTGTCTTGAGGTTTACGCCCGGAACCTTCGAACGGTCGAGTTTCAGACCCGGCCCTGATGGGACCGCTCCCGCCCACCACGCCAATGCCGTCTGGTTGAGCGCGTACTCCTCACGTCCGAGCGCATATGACTCCTCAACACCGCCCTTGTCGTAGATACGCCCGTCGGTCCAGCGCAGTTGCATCCCGCGGGTATCGCGCGCATGGGCCGCAAGGAAGGTCGCCGCCTGCGTGTCAGGTGCCGAGTAGAGCATCGCAAAGGAGTCAACCCCCGTGAACGTTGCTGGGCGGCGAGCACCCCACTTGACCCCCTGCGGATAGTAGATCTGGCCGCCCGGTTGGTAGACGATCCCGCCCGGTGCCGCATAGGGCGGTGACGCGAACTTCACGACCGTCAATGCCCGATACACGATGTCTGCATTGAGGAACAGTGCCTCCGGGACCGAGACCTTTGCGCTGCGCAGCATGCTGGCCGCCCACCACAGATGGAGCACATTTTGGATGTAGTCCGGGTTGATGATTCCGTGGTTGGTAATCGTCCCGTCCTCATTCGCGTTCGTCCCCGGAAGGTCTTTGCTGATGTTTACGCCGTTGATCACCAAATTATTCTTGAGGTCACTCGGACGGGCGAAGGCTGCGATCGAGTACTCGACGATCGTGCGCCGCCAGGTCTGAGCGCGCTTGTCCCCCGGCATCATCGCAAGTGCCAGCGCGGGAGCAGTCAGATCCCACGACACTTCGTCAGCTTTCGAGTTGCCCGGGGAGATTTCAACCCCCGCACGGGTGCGGTAGTAGTGCGGCCCGCGGGCAGCGACGACATCGGCCTCTGAGGCCACCATCGACGCGATGTAGGCCCGTTCCTGCTTGCTCAGTTCATCCCAGAGCAGCCATCCCGCCTGCCCAGCCGTAGCGGCCCACAGCGCTGACTGCCACTGCAACCCCCAACCACCGGGGGTGATCGAGGCGTGCTGGCAGGCGATGCTCCGAAGTTGCCATCTCGCATAGGCGAGGAGGTCAGCCCTGCTGATGTTCTGCACGTTCTTCCACGTCGAGGTGGTGAGCATGATCGCGGCTGCCTGCGCTGAGTTGGCGCTCCGGCGAATGGACTCCTCCGCAGTCTTATGGACGCTCAGGGCATCGAAGTACGGTTCGCCCCAACGGTTGGCGAGGCGCAGTGTGTGGTCATTCGTCATGGCATAGCGCAGGCCGTCCTGAACAGTGGCCTGGATTTCGGCGTACCCCGCCTTTGCTGTGCTCCCGGTGAGTCGGGCAGGAGGGTCGACGCGACGAGCCCACTTCAGCGCCTTCGCCTGCGCCACCGAGGATGCAGTCGGGCATTGGTCGACCCCTGTCCCTTGGCTTGCGACAAGGGGAACCTGCCCCGCCTGCATCGGGACGGTCAAGGTTGCCGTCTTACGAATCCGGTTGACACCCTCACTGAGAATCCAGGTGTTCCCGCCACGGATCACTCCGGGTGTGTCGGTGCCATCACCATTCCAGTCGCCGACGATCGGCACATCGGTGGGCAGTCCGAACGGCATCGCGACGATGGCGGTGTTCGTTGCATCGGCGAATGAAACGTCGACGCCCTTGCTCACCTTGGGTGGCTTCTTGACCCCCGTGAATTGCAGCGTCCAGACGCCCTGCCTGATCGCCCCTAAGTCATCTCGACCATCGCCATCCCAGTCGCCCACAACCGGTATGTCGCCCGCCGCTCCGAAGGTCTCGGTCCGCGTCGTGTTGTCGGTGGAGAGCCGCCAATTCCAGGCACCATCCTTGAATACGCCGATGTCTGGCTGACGATCGGCATCAATGAGCCCGACCACTGGCAACTCGCCCGCCTGCCCGCCCCACGTTCCCTTCGCCTGCCAAGCGGGGGATCCGACCACGGCGTTGGTGTAGAACCATCGACCCCGGTCATAGCGACCCGGCGTATCGACTCCATCACCATTCCAGTCGGCCATCAACGGCTGTCCCGATGCGGCCGGCATCCGGATCGTGGTGACTTTCGGCGGCATCCCGATTCCGGAGAAGATCGTAAAGACCCCGCTCGAGGCCATGGCTCCCGCCGGAAGTGACGTGGGCGAACCCTGATTCGCGCGTGCGGCCTGCTGTTCTACTCCGGCATTCTCGAATCCGAGCCCTGCTGCTGCCGGCATTGCGGGGGCAGGCAACACGACTCCACGGTTGAGCGAGGGCTGCGCCGCTACCGGCGCCACCTGCACGAGAAGGGCGGCCGCGGCAAGAGCCGCCAGTACGCGTAAGCGAATCAGAGTGTGCACTCTTGGCACAGGACGGTCGACCGCATTGGCACCTTCACAAGGGTCACCCTGTCCGGGTGCTGTCGCTTCAGCGTGGCGAGTTGCTCGCCCGAAACCCCTCGAAACCAAAGAAGGGCGAGATCAAACTTCGGGTGAAGGCCGAGGGCGAAGTCGACGTAGGTGACAGTCTCCTCGGTGTAGGGGAACGGCGGCAAACCGCGGTAGAACTGATGATCGTCCTTGCTCAACACGCGGTTGAGTGAGGCGACCCACATGTTCACGAGGACCCCTGAGCCGTCCCAGAGCATCGTGGTCTTGCCCGGGTAGGGCATCGCGGCGTCGCGAGCTCGAATGATCGCCTCGCCCACGAGGTAGTTGTCAGCGCTGCCTGCACGGGCAGCCCCGGCGGCGAGACCAGGTGCGCTGCCGAACCCGGATGCGAATCCGCTCGGAGTTGACCCGACGTAGCCAAAACTCGTGACGCCGACCAGTGCGATGACACAGCCGACGATGACGGCGTTGAAGCGGTTCACCGACAGCGCCGTGCTCGGGTCAAGGACCCGGCGCTTCATCGCTGCGAGGACAAGGGCGATCCCGATGCCCGCACCGGCGGCGAACATTGGTGCGTTCACGAGAAGGAGGGCGTTCAGGGTCTTGAGCACGTAGTAACTACCAAGGCGAGAGAGACCCGCAGAGTCAGCCGCGCTCATCGTGAGCCACAGGAAGGCGCATATCGCGACACTCGGGCCTGCGATTGCGATGGCGAGGGGCCGACGATGGCTGCGGATCAGGATGATGGCGACCAGAACGGCGATGATCGGACTCACGATCGCAGCGCCCATATTGAACGGGGTCATTCCAGCGCCGATGGCGCCCAGATCCTCCATGAAGCTACTCGAGGCTCCAGGGTCGACGTCAACAATTGCACGGCTTTGCAGGTAGACGGTGCCGAGGACGATTGCGCCGCTTGCGACGGCCCACACTGGGGCGAGCCACAGCCGAGTGCGCCCGAGGGCGATGAGGACGATGACCGCCGACGGAACGAGCCCGAGAACAAGTGGGGTCCACAGGGCGTTCACCGCCAGGGCACCCAACGGTATGAGGATCCACCCGAGCACCCGAGCACTGCGCCATGAACGCGCCGACAGATATGCCGTCACGGTGGTGGCGGCGACAGCCATCATGAAGTTCGTGAACCCGGAATTGAACAGTTGAGTGGGGCTGCCGAGAAGTGCGAATGCTGCGAAGGCCAGCACCGCAATGGTCGGTGCCGACCGCCGGACGAACCGGCTTCGCACCCCAACCAGCGGAGTGCAGCGCCTGGTGAGGTCACCGGCAACCCACGCGAGCGCGGCGAGACTGAGGGCGAAGCTGATACCCGTCCACTGGACATAGGGCCACAGGAGCCCCGGGCGGTCAAGGATCTCGGAGCCGCTTTGACTGGCGAGTTGGGCGAGCGACCACATCGTGGAGTGGAGCGACGGGTACCACTGGTTCCAGGCGGTCGTGCCGTCGAAGGTCGGCCAGGTGGTGCTCCCCACTTCGATCGTGTTCGCGAACGGGGTGAAGTGCCCTTGGTTATCCCAGCCAGTGAAGAACAGGCCGCTCACGATTTCGAATGAGTTGCGCCCGATGTAGGCCGCCATCAGCCACAGTGCCGTTCCGGCAGCGAAGATGCCGATGAGGACGTCTGGCAAGGTTGGCTTGATCAGTCGCGTCATGCGCCCCGGTCCAACAAGGCTCAGACCCACGGCGACTGCGGTGAACAAGCTGAGTGCCGCGTGAGCAGAAACCGGGTTGATCGGCAGGCTGCTTGCGCGAGGGAAGGCCATCGCTGTGACGCCAAGTGCGATGAGCAGGGAGATGAACCCGCGCTCGGCTAATCCACGCCCCCACGGCGGAGCGATCACGAGCATGACCGCGCACGCGACAAACCCCACCGGTGGGAACACCCAGAGCAGGGCGACCGCAAAAATTGTGGCGCCGGCCAGGACCAGACACTGTCCTTTGGTGCGCGGAACGACCAGTTTCGGGATCATCATCACCGCGTAAAGCTCATGGTGACGTCGACGGGTGCATCTTGAACGGCACTGACCTCACTCGTTCTTCCGGTGATTTGCATGCCATCTCCAGGCACTGGATCCCAGCCTTCGGGCGCCGTCACCCGAACGGTGAGGGTTGAGTTGCGAAAGAGGGATTGCGGCTCAGCCCTCAGGAAGTACACAAGCGGACCTCCGCCTCCCCCGAAGGTGCCGGAGGGCAGATCGTAGGAGACGGAGACGGTGGTCTGCCCCCCGGGCGGCGTCCAGCCGACCATGCGAACGATCTTTTGCCCGTTACCGTCATTCGCGAAGCCGCGGCCGTACTGCTGATGGTTCTTGAAGGACCTAATGGCAAACCCCTGCGGATAGTTAGGGACGTAGTTCGTGGCTTTGTCGGGCACGTACATGATGTAAGCATTCTTCAGCCAACTCGTCTCGTAGCCAACTCGCTCAGGCGGTCCTTCGGGACGCTCCGGGGGAGTTGCGTTCGTGACATTCATCTGCTGGGTGACTTGAGCCGATCCGTCATCGGCAAGTTGCACCGAAACAAGCACGTTTCGCTCCTGAAAAACATCCACTTTGCTCTGATTTCCATTTTGCGTATAAACCGCTGACCAGTCTCCAAAGCCAGGATCAACGACCTGTCCACCAGCGCCACTCTTGAAGATGACCGACTCAAAATCAGGATCACGCAACCACACCTGAAAGTGCCGACCCGGGGCCGTACCAGCAATGGCCTTTGCTGCGGTGACGAGGTCGTCGCCCGACAGAAGCTTGGTAAGGAGGTCATCGAGGAGTTGCTGGTTTGCGACTTGGCGGGCCTGCGCCTCATCCTGCCCGAACTGCTCATAGGCGTCGATCAGGAGTATCTTGCCGAGTTGGTCTCCGGTGACCTCACCGTACGTCTCTGATTGGATGGGCCCGAGCGAGTTCAAGACCGCTGCGATTGCCGTGAGATCCATGGTCATCACACCGTCGACCTCGGGGAAGCCCCCACCCACCCAGGCACCAGCCATCTCACGTCCAGCAAAGGTGAGGGACGGGTGGGTGTTTGTCACCACCATCGGCTCCTTGCGTGGATTCTTCGGGAAGAACGGGTTCATTGACGGTCCCCACCACTTGACCTTCGCGTTTATTGGCGGAAACAGTTGGGTGCTCGTCTGCCCCTTGATCGGAATCGAGATTCGTCCTTGATCGAACTCGACGAGAACGAGCGACAAAGGGGCACCCCCGGAAGCCCGCATCTCGGCCTGATTGCCGATCGCAATGAGGTAGCGCTTCACCCCGTTCGCACCAAGAGCGTCCGGGAGTTGGGGGGCGAGATCGACGAGCACGCTGATCGCGTCTTGTACGGGCGCCACCTCCCCCAGCGCCTTGCGCTGCACTCTCGCCAACGTTCCCGCCAAGGGACCGCTCGTCTCAATATCCCTGAGGGCCTTGGCGCTGCTCTTGATCCCAAGGTTGATGGCGGCCACTCGGGGCGGCAGCTCGCGCAACCTTGCCACGTCGATTGCCCCGTCATTGAAGATCTTTCGGGACCCGTCCTCACCCGACAGATCCCCGAACAAACTGAGAAGTTCGCCCGTACTCCCAGCGATGTCGGAAGTCGCCCCACCGAGGCGTCTCCAGTTGTCGATTGCTGTTCCCACCCCTGGGACAATGCTCAGCACTCCTAGGTGAGGTCCCTGGGCCGAGGATGAAATCCTCGAGGCTGCGGTCTCCACCTGAGCGAAGTCAGCCTGAGCCCCCGCGTATTGTCCCCCGGTTATCTGATCAACCGTCCCGTTGAGGCTTGTCAGGAATGTGCCGGCGCCGACACCCAGCGTCGCGAGAGACCCGAGGAAGGCGAGTTGAATCCACAGCACAACACCACCGGCAACGAGCGCCGCTGCCAGACCAACCACGGTCTTCGCTGATGGCGGGCTCACCCTGTGAGTATATGAAGCCCCCGGGGATTGGGGTCCAAGGACGGGCTCTGGTCAGGCGATGGCTAGTAGGCGCCGTCACCCACAAGCACTGCTTTCACTGTCTTGGCGACGATAACTATGTCAAGTGCCGGCGACCAATGCTCCACGTAGTCCAGGTCAAGGCGCATGCGCTCCTCCCAGTCGACACTCTTGCGTCCCGACACCTGCCACAGTCCGGTCAGGCCCGGCTTGGTGAGGTGACGCCGGTGGTCGGCATCCGCGAAGAGGGGGAGTTCGTCCACGAGGACGGGACGGGGGCCGACAAGGGACATAGAGCCGGCGATGACATTCACGACCTGGGGCATCTCATCAATTGACCAACGGCGTAGGAACCGGCCAACCTTGGTGATACGCGGATCCGCCCTGTAGCGAGCGGCGATATCAGCATCCGGGGCCCCAATGACGGCCTGTCGCTCCTGATCTGCGCCCACCCGCATGGTTCGCAATTTCAGAACCGTGATGAGCTGGCCACCTCGCCCCACGCGCTCCTGAGTATAGAAAATCGGGCCCCGGCTCGTGAGTTTGGTAACGAGTCCACCTACGAGCATGAACGGCAGAAACGCCATAAACAGGGTGACGCCGAACAGAATGTCGAGTGAGCGCTTGATCGCCCGCTTGGGCCCAGTGAGGTGCGGCTCGTCAAGGTGCAGCAGCGGCAGATCGGCCGCCATTCGCATGCTCACCCGAGGCCCCGCCACATCGCCAATCGCGGGGGCGACGAGGAGGTCGACACGGGGCCCCTCTAGACGCCAGGCCAACCGTTGAACGACCCGCTGGCCGAGTGCCGGTGAGCTGGCAACCGCCACGGTGTCAGCATCCTCGAGGGAGATTCTCGTCATCACTTCGTCGAGCCACACCTCAAGTCCCGCATCGTCGACATCCGCCGCTGGCTCATCCACGACATCGACGACCGTGAACCCGGCAACCGGGTCACGATCGAGCATGTCGACGATCTCTGATTTCGTGGGCTCGGCTCCGACAACGATCGTGCGGTGCAGGAAGTGGCCGTAGCGGCGCTCGTGACGCAACCAGCCGCGAAGCGCCCAACGCACGACGAGAAGCAGGGTGAGCCCAACGACGAAGGTGATGACCACGAAACCGCGGGAAAGTTCGAGCTTGAGCACGAACACGACGATGGCGACCGCTCCGAACACTGTCGCGGTCGCCGACACCACACGCTTGAACTCCTCCGAGCCCACGCCCAGCATGCGAGTGTCGTAGGCACCTCGCAGGACCAGGACGCACAGCCACGAGAGCACCACGATAAAGACGAGAGAGATATACGTTGGATCGTTGATCTCGACGTTGAACGGAATCGCCCAACGAAGGATGAATCCGGTAAGCCCAGCAAAGGTGATGGCGAGCACGTCCCAGATCACGGCCCGGGTCGCATACACCCGCAGGGGATCGCGCCGAAGGTGCGGCCGATCACGATGCGATTGCCCCCCGGACCAACCAAACCGCACCGAAGCCGTGGAAACCTCAGCCTTGGCCGGCAAGGCCTGTCGATCCTCGAGCGCCATCAGTCACCTCCGTCTTCGCCCCGCCGAGCGGGGCCGGTCGCTTACGCGCACCGGCCACCGCATCAGCCTAGGCCTGGACGTAGATGCGAACAGGGACCTCGGTGAGGGTGATAGACGCGCCCTCGAGTACCTCTTGGCAATTCGCCAGCGGATCGCACACCAACTGCGAACCGGCAGGCGCCGTGTAGGCCGCATCACCTGTCTCTGCCCACGCCACGATCGAGTTCTGTCCGTCGCGAGTGAAATTGCACGTAACGGCGCCCGCAGTGTCGGTGCAGCCCTCGAACTGAGATCCGACCACCCAGTTGTCGATGGCGAAGAAACCTTGCTCGCCATCCGAGCCCGGGTACGCCTGGATGCCAAGGAGCGGATAGGGCTTCTGGGTCCAGATGTACCAGTAGGCGCGCTCGACACCAAAACGCAGGTTGTCAATGTAGGTGCGCACGATCCAGCCTGCTGCCGCCGGTCCGGTGATGTCGGTCTTGGGGATATCGCCGGGGCCGGCGAGTCCGTAATTCAGCTCGGTGTCCCAGATCGGGAGATCCGCAGGCGCACCGGCCTCAGAGGCCGCCGACTTAAACGTTTCGATGAGCGCACCACGGACCTGCGGATTCCCCTCACCGCTCGGATATGCGTGCAGGGAGAGCACGTCGACCGGCCAGTCAGCCTTCGCCAGCGCCGCGAGGTACTTTGGGTAAAAGGCGTCGAAGCGTGCCGAGAGTCGAAGCGCTGGCGACGCCGAGACCACAAGCGCCTCGGGATCGGCCGCCTTGATGATCTTATAGGCCCGCGCTGTCATCTCCGCAAGTTCCTCGGGGGTGCCATCGTAGAAGTTCTTGAGGTTTGCCTCGTTCCAGATCTCGTAACTGGAGATCCGACCCTTATAGCGTGTGACGACTGCGGTTACCCAGTCATCCCAGTCCTGCAAGTTCGCGGGCGCGCTCGCTGCGCCGGGCTGCGGGTAGTGGTCCTTCCCCTTCTTAACGGCGCCCTTCTTCACCGCCCACTCCGGGGTCGTGCCGAGCACCATGAGGATGTCGGTGAGGCCCTTGGAATCAGCGTTCGCAAGCGCACCGTCGAGGTTGTCCCACTTGAACTCGCCCTTGGCTAGCTCAATCTGTGACCAAGCGGTGCCGTTATCCCACAGACGCAAGGCGCCAAATGGTGCCGACGGCCACGCTTCAACCTCGACGCCCTCTACCTGCATTCCCACAAGACTTGCGGGTAGGCCCGGCACTGAGGGTGCAGTCGGCGAGGCAGGCGCCTCTGACTGTGATGACCCGCAGGCACTCAATCCCAGTGCGAACACCGAGAGTGATGCTGCGGCAATGACTAGCTTGCTCCGAACCATGTGGGCATGCTCCCGATCGTGATGGATGTACCAGCGACAACTGGCGTACTGACATTCGCTGCTGTGACGGACTTCGTCGCACCAGCAGGCACGATGAAGGGTCCGGAGCCGGTACTGGCCCAGGCGACCGTTGACGACACGCCGTTCTTCACGATCGTGCAGGTGTTGACCGCCGCGGTTACGCAGTTGACAGTCCCACCGACCATCCAGCCGTATGTCGTCGCGTAGCCAAGCGCACCAGCAGTTCCCGGGTACATCTGAATGCCGAGGAGGCTGTAGGTCGACGGCGTGAATGAGTACCAGTACGTGCGGTCAATGCCGAGACGGGCACTGTCGAGGTATGTCTGCGAGACCCAGGCGGCAGCCTGATCGCCATCAACGTTCTGCTTGGGGTTCGACGAGCCCGGCCCGGCGAGTCCGTAATTGACCTCGGTGTCCCAAAGTGGCTTGGCCGGCGCACCTGCCGAGGCGAGCGATGCGCGGACCGTCGAGATGTAGGTGACGCGATCAGCAGGAGTGCCGAGGCTGTTCGGGTAGAGGTGCACCGAGAAGGCAGTCACGGGCCACTTGAGCTTCTTCAGGCTCTTGAGGTACGCCGGGAAGAACTTGTTGTAGGCCGAAGTAAGCCGGACAGTGCTACTCGCCGAGACGATCTGCGCGGTCGGGTCGTTCTTGCGAATGATCTTGTAGGCCTCACTTGTGAGGTCAGCCATCTGAGATGGGGTGCCCATCCAGAAGGTGCTGAGATTCGCCTCGTTCCAGATCTGGTACGCGTCAATCGACGCTGCGTAACGCTTGGTGACCGCGGTAACCCAGTCCTTCCAAAGCTTCATCGACGAGGGCATCGAGGCGGCACCCTTATTCGGGTAGGTGCCCTGTCCCTTGTCGGATGCTGCCCAGGTCGGCGTCGAGCCGAGAACGTAGAGGACCTTGGCATTGATCTTGTTGGAGTTCGCAATCGCCTTGTCCATGCCGGTCCACCAGTACTTCTTCGCCGACGGCTGCACCTTGCCCCACGAGATGCCGACATCCCACAGGCGGATCGTCCCGGTCGGCACGGTGGGCACGAGTCCGTTTGCGATCTGCGGAACATGCAGGCCGTAGGAAGTAGCGTCGCCGGGGGCTGCGCTCGCTGCCGGTGCTGCGATGACCCCTGCACTGAACGCGCACACGGTCGCGATGGAGATTGCAGCGGCGGTGGCGCGGCGGCGAGTGGATGTAAACAGGCGCATGGTAAAGCCTCTCGGAGCGAAGTTGTGCTGGCGAAGTCGTGCTGGCGCGTGGTCCTGAGGCGGGCCTGCGACAAATGAACCTTAGCCCATGGGCCGCTCTCGTTCCGGTATCCAAGATGGGCGCGCCATCATGAACAGGAAGTGAATTCGCCCTTGGCTATCGCGGGCGAAGGACGTACAGGCTCTGGCCATCGGTTTCGCGGCCATATTCGAAGCGATCAACGGCAAGGCCGGCCGCTTGCACATGGGCCTCGAAGTGTGCGCGCTCGAATCTGGTGCAATGCAACGGCCCCTTCCACTCAAGGGGCCCGTAACCTTGGGGATTCTCCTCCCAGGCGGCGACATCCTCCTCGACGAAGCAGGTAACGAGTGCCCGCCCAGTTGGCGCCAAGACCTCGCCAATGAGGCGCAGGTAAGCAGGGGTGTCGACGTCATTCATGTGAGAGAAAACCGAATAAGCGTAGAAGGCATCGACGCTCCCTGGCTCCGCAGCAAGGGTGCGCTCCGGAGAGCCGTCAGGGTTATAGCGCTCATTGCTCACGTCAAGGCAGGTGAATCGAAAACCCTCGCCCGCAAGGTTCGCATCGGCCCAGTCGATGAGTTCAGGCTGGATGTCGACCCCGTGGTAATCGCGGATGCGACCGAACTCCTCGCGCACCCCGACCGCAAGCCGGCCCGCACCGCTGCCCCAGTCGAGCAGGCTCGACTCCGCGTCGAGAGCGCAGTACTCGACGAGGCGACGCACATCGCGCACCGCCGTCCGAACGAAGGCCTGGTCGTCCTTGAAGTGCGTGCCCCCCATCCGGTACTTGCCGGGGGGAAGGGGCGCGGCTTTCTTCTTGAACATGTCCGCAGCCTATTCTGGTGGTGGGCAATCAGAAGAGGCCCAACTCCCGCGCACTTGCTTCGAGTTCGTCGCGAACGGACGGGTGCGCCGCGCTGTGGATGATGTTGCGTGCCTGATCCGCCTGTGAGAGTCCGAAGCATGCAGCGATGCCCTGTTCGGTCGCAACAAAGCTGTGCTGGAAACTCGTCACCGGCTCGATGATCCGCGGCACGATGGTGGAGCAATTCGCCCTCGCATGCCAGGAGGGCAACGCCATGAATGACCGCCCGCCCCGCGAGTGCAGCGCCCCCACGATGAAGTCGGTCGACCCACCGAATCCGGAGTGGATCCGCCCCTTCACCCGGCTCGCGTTCGCCTGATCGAAGAGGTCGACCTGCAGCGCTGCGTTCACGCTCGTCATCCGAGCCTGACGGGCGATGAGACCCGGGTCGTTCGTGACCTCCGTGCGCATCATGCGGACGCCGCGATTCAAGTGGAGCCAGTCGGAAAGCTCGCGCGAGCCGAAGATGAAGGACGCGGTGAGCGGCACCTCGTCATCAAGAGCGCCTCCCTTGAAGAGATCCAGGACGCCATCGCTGAACATCTCCGTCCAGATCCGCAGCCCCTTGCTGTGGGTCAGCGCGGCCAGCACGGCGTCCGGGACCGCACCGATACCGAGTTGCAGCGTCGAATTCGGCTCGACGAGTTCAGCGATCCTGGCGCCGATCTCGCGCTCCACGTCGCCAAGTTCACCTCGATCATGGGAGGGCAGGGTCTCGTCGACTTCGATGAGGTAATCGATCTCGTGCTCGTAGATCTGCGCGTCGCCGTAGGTATATGGCATCTGCTCATTTGCCTGGACGATGACGAGGCCGCCATGTGCCCTCGCCGACTCGATGGCCGACGGCAGGATATTGACCTCAGTGCCGAGGCTCACGGTGTCGAATCGGCGCGACGATGCATGGAGGAGCACGACATCCGGACGGAAGTGATCGCGAAAAAGCACCGGCACCAGGCTCAAGCGGCACGGAACGTAATCGAGTCGCGCGCTGCCTCGCATGCCAGGGCCGACAAAGGCCGTTTCATAGGTGACGCCCTCGCGGTCAGGCAGACCCTTCTGCGCATTGAGCATGTGGAGCCGATACTCCGCAACCACCTCGTCGACAGCGCCGAGAAGTACCTGCGGGGTCGCGAAGTTCCCTGAGGCGATGACGCGCGGGTTTTTCGGGAGATCTTCAAGAACCTTCTTGAGTTGCTGAACGTTGATGATTCGCATTCACGCCTCCTGATCGCGTTCGACGCAGCCTAGGCCCGCTATGTCAGAATGACGCAATACGAGGGTCGTCCCCCGCAGTGAGAGCAGGTACCCATGCAATCGACGTTTCCCTGGGGCGATGTGTCCGTCTACGTCGCAGGCCATCGCGGCCTAGTGGGATCGGCACTGTGGCGAGCCCTCGAGGCAGCGGGCGCGGGCAAGCTCATCGGCTGGACCTCGAAGGAGCTCGATCTCCGCGACCGCACCGCCACCCATGACGCGATCACCGAGGCCAAGCCCGACATCATCATCGACGCAGCCGCCAAGGTCGGCGGCATCATGGCCAACTCCACGTTCCCCGTCGAGTTCCTACGCGACAACACGCTGATCCAGACAAACGTCATGGATGCCGCCCATGCTGCCGGCGTCGACCGGCTGCTCTTCCTTGGCTCATCCTGCATCTACCCGCGGCACGCGACCCAGCCGATCCGTGAATCGTCGCTCATGACCGGACCCCTCGAGCCTACGAATCAGGCGTATGCCATGGCCAAGATCTCCGGCATCTTCTACATCGAGGCGCACCGCACCCAATACGGACGCCGCTGGATCTCCGCGATGCCGACGAACCTGTACGGACCAGGCGATAACTTCGATCTCCAGTCATCTCACGTACTGCCCGCCTTCATCCGCAGGTTCCACGAGGCGAAGGTCGCCGGAGCGCCGACCGTAACCGTCTGGGGCACCGGCACACCGCGGCGCGAGTTTCTTCACGTCGACGACCTCGCCGAGGCCTGCCTCGTCCTCCTTCAGCACTACGACACCCACGAAACCATCAACGTGGGCCTCGGCGACGATATGCCGATCCGTGAACTCGCCGAGACAGTGGCATCCGTCGTCGGCTTCGAGGGCACCATCGAATGGGATTCCTCCAAGCCCGATGGCATGCCGCGCAAGCTTCTTGACACCTCCCGCATCAATGAGCTCGGATGGCAGCCACAGATCTCCCTTCGCGACGGTGTGGCGAGCACCTACGAGTGGTACCTCGCGAACAAGGCCTAGGCGCAGCATGGCTGAACAGGTTGCCGATGAACCGCTGCAGGTTTTCCTGCCGGGGCGAATGTCGCTGCTCGTCCGCCTGACCGCCAAGGAGGGCCTGCGCCTCGCGCTCCTCGACGTCCTCAATACCTATACCGACCGCCTCGCGGAGGAGCCCGGAACCGAGATGTTCATCGTGTCCGTTGACCCCGACACCCCCGACAACGTCTGGCTCTTCGAAATCTTCAAGGACGAGGCTGCGCAAGAGGCCCACCGAGCGTCGGCACCGTTCGCTGTGCTCATGAGTGCGATGCCACCACTGCTCGAGGGTCCGCCAGCGGTGCTGCGCATGGATCCCCTACGGATGTCACTGCAACAGGGCGTGCTCCACGACGACTGGGTGTTCTAGCCCTACGTGAATGGGGGGCGCTCATCGAACCTCAGGCTCGTCCGACCCGCTGCCCGCCAGAGCCGAGCAGTCGCATCGGTGTCCTCATCGGTGACGAGGTTGCCCATCACGCGCAGCGCAATGGTCATGAGCGAGCGCGAGCGCATGCCGACTGGGCCGAAGGTCGGCAGGAAGCCGGGAACGGTAAGGAACCCCGCGAGCCGGCGCGCAATGGAGAATGCGGTGCCGTAGTGCTGCCGCAGGACAGGCGCCCACTGGGCCTCGTAGTCCATTGACGCACTCGCGACCGTTCCCGAAAGAACATGTGCGGCGAGGCGGCCCGTCTCGAGTCCATAGTCGATGCCCTCGCCATTGAGGGGGTTGACGCAGCCCGCTGCGTCGCCGACCAGCATCCAATTGGGGCCGGCGACCCCGCTCACCGCACCGCCCATCGGCAGCAGCGCCGACCAGGGTGCACGGATTTCGCCCTCGAGCTGCCATTCAGTGCGCTGGTCATCGGCGTAGTGCTGCATGAGGGCCCGGAGGTTCACCTCGGCCGGGTGCTTACTCGTCGCGAGGGTCCCGACGCCGATATTCACCTCGCCGTCGCCGAGCGGAAACACCCAGCCATAGCCGGAAAGGAGCTCGCCCTGCTGCCCGCGGAGTTCGAGGTGTGAGGAGATCCAGGGGTCATCACTTCGATGGCTCTTGACGTAACCGCGGGCCGCGACCCCGTAGACGGTGCTGCGATGCCAGGCACGTCCAAGCCGACGTCCGAGCTGGGACTTGGCGCCGTCGGCGACGATGAGGCGCTTGCAGCGGATCTCTCGGGTTTGGCCCTTACCAGTTGCGAAGGTGACCGAGGTGACCTTGCCCCCATCGACCGCCACTTCGATGGCGCGGTGGCCCTCGGCAACAGCGGCTCCGGCATCGATCGCTACCCGGCGGATGGCATCATCGAGTTCGAGGCGAGGCGCTGCTCCGCCATGGCTCGGCAGTGAGCCGCCCGGCCAGGGGAGGGTGAGTGTCCGGCCAAAGCCGGCAGCCCGAAGGCCTTGGTTCCGGGCCTTGCCCTCGAGGAAGGGTGACAGCCCGAGAAGGTCAAGTTCCGCGATCGCACGTGGCGTGAGGCCGTCGCCGCAAGGCTTGTCACGGGGAAAGGCCTCGGCATCGGCGAGGAGGACGTCAAGGCCGGCGCGCGCACCCCAAGCAGCGGTCGCTGAGCCGGCTGGACCGGCTCCAACAACGAGCACATCGGTCTCTAGGACGGGGGCTGCAGTCATGGTTCTTCTATTGTCCCGGGTCACGGCGGAACCGCACTCGGGGCCGCTTGGGCAAGTGCAGAATTCCTTGCGCAGTTGCCGCCCCGACGATGAGGAGTACCCCGCCGAGTGGCTGGTTCCAGGTGATGTGCTCGTCGAGAAAGAGAGCCCCCAGAAGGACGGCGATGAGCGGCGGGATGTAGGTGACCGTGCTCGCGGTCGTTGCATCGGCCCGACCCAGGACCTGGAAGTTCAAGATGTAGGCGATGCCACTCCCAAGACAGCCGAGTCCAAGCATCGCGATGACGGTTGAGGTCTGAATCGGCGCGATCGTCACGCCGGTCACCAATGCGATCGGTGCCGTCTGGATCGTTCCCATGATGAGAACCCCCGTTGCGAGCGCGAGGGGCGTGAGGTCACTGGCCATCGGGCCGCCCGTGAGGTGGCGGCGGCCATATGGGTAGGAAAACCCGTAGCAGGTGATAGCAATGATGCAGGCGCCGATTCCGATCAAGGTGCCACCGCCGAGCCCCTGCCAGAAACCGACCACGACGAGAACTCCGACGAATCCGATCGCCAGGCCGATGATGCGCTGTCGGTTGGGGCGCTCCTCCGGGAACACGAGAAGGATCGCGATGAGGGTCATGAGCGGCGTGGCCCCGTTGATAATGCCGGCGAGCGCAGACGAGATGTGGGTCTCGCTGACGGCGAACATCGTCCAGGGAATGGTGCTCACGAGGGCGCCGTAAATGAAGAGCCGTTTCCAGGTTCTCCGGGGTGGCAGGGCTGTGCGGGTAATCGCGCTGATGATGAGCAGAGTGATGGCACCGAGGACGATCCTGCCGAGTGAGACGCCTACTGGAGTGAGTGATTCCAACCCGATTTTCATGAAGGCGAAGGAGCCGCCCCAGATGAGGGCCAGCAGCAGGTAGGACGGCAGCCACCGAGACGTCGCCGAGGGTTGCGTCACCGGGCATTCTTACCAGTAACAGGGACTTCGTTGCCGCGTGCTTCCAGGTCGAGCAACTGCTCCTTCACCTCGAGGCCCCACGCGTAGCCGGCCAGTGAGCCGTCACCGCGGATCACTCGGTGACAGGGGATCGCGAGGGCGATCGGGTTGTTTGCGCAGGCGGACGCGACTGCGCGGGCTGCCCTTGGGCTGCCGATCTCTCCCGCGACCTCGGTGTAGGTGCGCGTCTGGCCGGACGGGATCTCGCGCAGCGCCTGCCAGACACGAGCCTGGAAAGCCGTGCCGCGAATATCGAGGGGCAGATTCGCGTCGCTCCCGTTCAGCGCGAGAGCTCGCAGGGCGGTCATGACGTCGGTCATCGCCACCTCGTCGCGAATCAGGTTCGCGTGCCTGAACTCCGTGGCTATCTCGAGTTCGAGGGCCACTTCGTTCGTTCCGATGCGGACGGCGCAAAGCCCGCGCGGGGAGGCCACCGCGATGAGGATGCCGACCGCCGAGGGCGCCGTGGCCCAGATGAGAAGTTCACCACGGGCACCTGAGGCAAACTCGCTGGGTGTCATGCCGAGGCGCCGGCCGGCCTCCTCATAGAACGCGCGCACCGATCCGTAGCCCGCGTCGAGGATTGCCTCGGTTACGGTCAAAGCGCTGCGAAGGGCCGTGCGCGCCAGTGTCGTCCGCACTGACCTACCGTATGCACGGGGCGTTACCCCGACCGAGTCCGTGAAATCCCGCTGGAGTTGGCGCGCACTGCAAAGTGCAAGTCTTGCAAGGGCGGTGGTGTCGATCGGGCCGCCTGAGGCCTCCATGGCGCGGCAGGCGACGAGGACGCGCTGCATTGGGGTCGACACGCAGGCAACGGTAAGGCGCCCACTTGCGCCTACGCACTCCGGTTCACGACACGATTTCGCCAAACGTCGGCGCCCATTGGGAGTGGCGTCCTCAGCCTCCGTTCAACAGGTATGGATTACATGTGAACCACCGGAGACGGCGCCCTATGACACACCGCGCCACCGTGGCAGTTCGCATTACGCTCGACGAGCAACGTCGACTTGATGAGCTCTCCGCGCGTACTGGACGTTCCCGATCGTTCTACGTGCGCGAGGCCATTCCAGAGTGGGAGAACTCTGATCAGTCGACCCGGCCCGCGGTGGAACTCTGGTCTGAACTCGGTCTATGAGTCACTGGACTCTTGTCACGGCCCTCACCGACCCTCGTCCACGGGCTCAGTCTCTCTCAGGAAATTGGGCCGGTTATTGGCGTTATCGCATCGGTGACTACGAAGTGATTGTTCAATTTCGTGACACAGAATTACGGATCATTGCGGTCAACGTGGGTCACCGGTCGGCGATCTATGTGGCGTGATGGTGTTGCCCGGTCTTTGATCAGTTGCAGGTGCACTGCTGCTCGACCGGCACGTTTGCCATCACCTCTTGCACATGCTCACCACAGCCACTCCACGTGACCAGACCGCAACTACTGCAACGAACAGGACTGCACATTCGAGCCGCCATCGGTTGATGCGAACAGTGACATGATACCCTAGGGGGTATATAAACGCCAAGGATCCAAGCCTAGGACCTTGGGTCAGGTCGACGGAACACGCCAGCTCAGACGCGTGCCACCTGTGTCGGATACCCGCTCGAGGGCGCACGAGCCCCCAAGGCCAATCGCCCGGGCGTCAAGGTTCGCGACACCGGAGCGGCGCCCGGGGCCGTGAATCGGCACACCGACGCCATCGTCGGTCACGATCAGGATCACCTCAGATGCGATGACTTCAATCGAAACATCGACCCTCCCCGCATGCGCGTGTCGGGCAGCATTCGTGAGCGCCTCTCGTAGCGCGGAAATGAGGTGATCTGCCGTGGTGTCAGCAACCGCGGAGTCGATCACCCCGGTAAACGTGACCGAAGGCTCGAATCCAAGGAGCGCGGCCGCCTGTGCCGTCTCGCGCAGGATGCGGCCACGAAGACCTGTCGATGGACCCACGGTGGGCTCATGCAGCGCGAATATCGTCTGACGGATCTCGCGGATCGTCTCGTCCATCTCATCGACTGCCTTCGACATCCGGTCACGCACTGAATCGTCAAGCCCCGGGGTCCGAAGCGCCCCCTGCAATTGCATGCCGGTGGCAAAGAGTCGCTGGATGACAAGGTCGTGCAGGTCGCGCGCAATTCGATCGCGATCCTCGTACACCGCAAGCCTGCCCTGCTCCCGCCGATGCTCCGCAAGCACCAGCGTTACTGCTGCCTGCGCAGCGAACGCCTCAGCGAGTTCGACGATATCGAGTGGCACGGCGCTAGCGCTGATATCCCACAGCAGGCCCGCTACACCGAGGGTGCGATCCGCAGCAAGCATCGGCAACACAATCATCTGGCCGAACTCGCGCGGTGTATCTAAATCGAGGGTGAACGGGCCACGCCCGATGGTGGAGCGTGATGCGAAGGCCTCAACTAACAACTGTCCTTCAGCCGGCTGTCTTCCGAGGAGGCCTCGACTTATGCCATCGAAGGCAGCACTGCGCGAAACTCGACGACGGCTTCGTTGAGGCGTCCATCGGGTTGGCGCCGCACTGGCATCCTGATCCTCGAGCCTCACGTTCACGACCTCGACCACCAGATTGCCCTGGGCGTCCGGCATGGCAATCAGGGAGGCGTCGGCACCCGTGAGCCCAAGAAGTCCAGCACTGATGACCGGCAGGACCTCCGCGCTTTCAGCTCCACCCAACACCGCGTTGGCGATCGCCGCAACAGCCTCCTGCCAACGCTCGCGCTGACGGCTGCGCTCGTAGAGTCGCGCATTCTCAATGGCGACTGCTGCCGCGGCAGCGAGCGCCATCACCGTTCGTTTATCCTCCGCCGTGAACCCGCCGGCACCACGTTTTTCGGTGAGGTAGAGATTGCCGAATATCTCACCGCGAACCCGAACAGGCACCCCGAGAAAGGAGTTCATCGCAGGATGACCTGACGGGAAGCCTGTCGACAAGGGATGGTCAGTGAGCCGCTCAATGCGAATCGGGACCGGATTTTGGGTCAGCAGCCCAAGGATGCCCATACCGGTCGGGAGCGGTCCAATCGACGCGGCCACAAGCGGATCTATACCAACGTGGATGAACTCGACGACCCTCCCATCGGCGCCAAGGACCCCGAGGGCTCCGTATTCAGCGTCGACGAGGTCTACCGCCGCCTTCACGATCCGGCGAAGCGTCGCACCAAGTTCAAGTCCCGCCGCAACCGAGACAACCGCCGCAAACAATCCACTGTCCCTGTCGCCCCCCATAGGGTCATCATCCCCCGATGACGATGCCACCGGAAGGGGGAACCCGAATCACCGCAACCCCAACCGGTAACAGACCAGACGGATCCGAGGGTGCGCGGGACTAACGTCCTGAAGTTCTGGGCGACTCATGGGTGACGTCGGTTCCCGGCACCGAGGTCGAATGGGCTCTGGCTCAATCATCTGAGAGGCTGTCCGAGTGACGATAAGCCCGAGCGAGGTTCGAGCGGCTCAGGGCCCTCGGGTGAGCGCCGGTACCCCCCTTCAGATCTGGGTTCCGCTCGTCGCGCTCTGGCTCGTATGGGGTTCCACCTATCTCGCGATCGCTGTCACGACCCAGACGATGCCGCCCTTGCTTTCAGCCGCGCTGCGTTTTCTTGCCGCGGCTGCACTCCTCGGAGTCGGGCTCATCATGTTCAAGGGCATCGGAGTGCTTCGGGTCAGCCTCCGCGAGCTCGCCTTTTCAGGCCTCATGGGAGTCATGCTCCTCGGTGTCGGAATTGGGACCGTCTCGCTGTCCGAGCAGCACATTCCGAGCGGCGTCGCGGCTCTTCTCGTCTCCGTGAACGCGCTCTGGGTCGTCCTGCTTCGGGTGCGCGCGGGGCAACGTCCGTCCCGACTGACCCTGGCAGGCGTGGCTGTCGGCATTGTGGGGCTGGCGTTCATGCTCCTTCCCGGGGGGACAGCAGTCATCTCAGGAACCGACCGCGACGTGGTCTTCTGGTCGGCGGCCGTGCTCGTCAGCGCCTTTTCCTGGGCCTTCTTCTCATTCAAGTCAACGGGCTACCCACTGCCACGCAATGTGTTTGTCATGACCTTCTACGAACTCGTGATCGCGGCATTAGCGCTCCTAGGCGCCGGGGCCGTGACCGGCGAGCGCCTTGATTTCACCGTGGTCACCCAGTCCTCGTGGGTCGCCCTGGGCTGGCTTGTCCTCGCCTCCCTCATCGGGTACTCCGCCTACGGTTGGCTCCTCAACAAGGCCCCGTTGTCACTCACCTCGACCTACGCTTACGTGAACCCCGTCGTCGCGGTCCTGCTCGGCTCGCTCATTCTCAGCGAGCCGCTCACCCGCGACGTCATCGTCGGCCTCACCGTCGTGCTCGGCGGCGTCATTCTGGTGATCAATGGCGAGCGCCGCACCCGCTGACCTCCACGCCCCGCCGTCCCTCGAATCGATCCCGAGGGGCGCACACCGGCGTGACATTCAGGGCCTGCGGGCCATCGCCGTGCTCATGGTTGTGGTCTTCCATGCCCGTCTGCCGATGCCTGGCGGGTTCACGGGGGTTGACGTCTTCTTCGTGATCTCCGGCTTCGTCATCACTGGGATGCTTCATCGCGAATGGCTTGCCAGCGGCCGCATCCGGATGCGCACCTTCTACCTGCGCAGGTTCATGCGCCTGGGGCCCGCACTCGGCCTCGTCGTGGGGGTGGTGGTCGTGCTCTCCGTCGTGCTGCAGAGTCCCTTCGGCCCGCAGCAGACCGTCGCGACCACCGGGCTCGGCGCCTTGATCATGTCCGCGAACCTCGTCATCGCCAGTGCGGCAGGCGACTACTTCGCGGTTACCGCGACCCAAAACCCACTTCTCAACACCTGGTCGTTGTCGGTTGAGGAGCAGTTCTATGTGGTGTTCCCGACCCTGCTGCTCGTCGGCTGGGTCGTGGCTCGACGACTTCGGCGGGTCATGGCGCCGCCGCTCCTCCTCATCGCATTGGCCTCTGCGCTCTCATTCACCGTGTCCCTCATATGGACCGGCGGCAACGAGTGGGGCGCATCGCTCACTTCGTTCTTCGGCGGTCCACAGGTGTTCGCGTTCTACGGACCCTTCTCACGGGTCTGGGAGTTCGGTGTGGGGGCCATCCTCGCGCTCCTCGTCGCGAAAGGGTGGTGCCTTGGGAGGTCAACGGGTCACCTTGCGGGACTCGCCGGCGGAGTGCTGCTTCTCGTCTCGGCCTTCGTCATCACCGATGCCATGCCCTTTCCCGGAACGGTGGCACTCGTGCCCGTCACCGGCACCGCGCTCCTCCTCATCGCGGGAGCGAGCAGGGGTTCGTTCGTCAACCGGGGCTTGGCGATCCGCCCGCTCGTCACCGTTGGCGACTGGTCCTATTCCTGGTACCTCTGGCACTGGCCGCTCATCGTCTTCGTGGCCGTCATTCTGCCCGGGGAACCGGCCGCCCTCGTCATCGCTGCGCTCGGATCACTGGTTCCCTCATGGCTCTCGTACCGGTTCGTCGAGCAACCGCTTCGCCGGTTCCGGCCAGCCGGAAGGATCAAGACCGCTTTCGTCGTCGCCCTGATCTCCGGGGTCCCCATCGCCCTGTGCCTTGGCTTGCTGTGGGGTGCGAACACCGGTTGGGGTGGGCGTTTTGCTCTCCCAACGGAGTCGACGTCGTCGCCTACGCCCGCTCAAATTGGCGACGGGCAACCGGGTCCCGCAGCCTTTGATCCCATTGAAGGCGACGGAGCAATCGAGAAGAACACCACCAGGGGCGACCTGCGGGCTCAGCACGTGGCCGTCAAGGCCGACTGCGTGAACACCGACATCGACCCAACTGGCTGCAGATTCGGTCCAGCCACGTCCAAGGGAACCGTTTTGGTGCTCGGCGATTCGCAGGCCTACGCGATCGGTGATGGTGTCATCAATGCAGCAAGTGCGCTCGGCTATGCCACCGTCGTGAGCAGTCGCACCGGCTGCCCCTTTCTCGGCCGCGAGCCCAGTGGAACCCACGACGACCCGTGCCGCCCATGGCAGAAGTCGGCCCTGGCGTACGCCCTGTCGAGTTCGCCAGCCGCGGTCGTCATCGCGAACCGGTCTGCCGGCTATGTCCATCCCGAGTGGGGTTGGCGCACGGCCGCGACCGATGAAGGTGGGATGGCCTCTTCAGTCGCTCAGGCGGCCGGGCTCTGGGAGCAGGGGATTGAGGCCGTCGTCGCGCCGCTGCGCGAGGCAGGTATCCCGGTCGTCATCATTGCCGCGGTGCCCGAGATGCCCGAGTTCACCGATCAGCGATCGCTGTTTTCGCAGGCCTTCGGATCCCGCCCGTACGAGGTGCCGAGGAAGCAGTCCATTCAGGATCGAAGGCCTGCCCTCGATGCCGAGGAAGCGGTCGCGACACGTCACCCGGGCACCCTCATCTTTGATCCGATCCCGGTCATGTGCCCGACAGAGACCTGCTTTTCCGCCGTCGATGGCGTGCTGCGATACCAGGACGAGACCCATCTCACCGTCGACGGGTCTGTCCTCCTCGCCCCTGGGATTCAAGGCATTCTCGGGAAAGCACTTACGACCAGACCCTGATCCGCCCTAGCCTGCGCAGCATGAGCCTGTTGCTTCACCGCATGAATCTGCGCAGGCGTGCCGCCATCTTCTCGCTCATCACGATCACCATCGTCGTCGTGACATCAGCCGCACTCACCCGAGATTTCGTCGACGAAGTCGACCGGCAGAGCCTCATCACCGACCACCTCGAGCCCGCTGCCCAGATCGCAGGCTCCCTGCAGGCAACTACCGCGCAGACCTCAGCGGGAATCGCGCAGTACGTGGTGACAGGGGAAGGCGACGAGCGGGGTCTCGCCGCAACGAGCCTCGCCAAATCAACCGATCTGCTCACCTCACTGGAACGCCTCCTCTCGAGTGACCCAGCATTACAAATGTCCGCCAGAGTTGTCGCGCGGACATACGGGACATGGGTGACCGAGGACGTCATTCCGCTATTCGCCGACATGGCGGAGGGGAGAACCTCTGCTGCCAAAAGAAGGGTCGACGCCCCCTCCGCGGCACGACATTTCACGGACCTCGACTCCGCGAATACTCAACTCATCGCGAGCATCGAGGCTGCGCGAACCGAAGGGCTCATCGACCTGCGCCGAATCACGCAGAACCTCGGGATCGTCCTTATCGCGGCAGCAATCCTCGCCATCGGCCTGTCCGCCTGCTCCACCCTCGCATTGCGCGCCTGGATTCTGGATCCGCTCGATCGAGTGCGCGCAGACCTCCGTCAGGCCGCTGCACTTCCCACCCATGAAACCCCGATCGAGCCCACCGGCGCCCAGGAGATAGCAGAGGTGGCCAAGGATGCCGAGGCACTTCGGCGAGCACTCCTACGCGAGATTGACGCCGCTCAGGCGGCGAGGGTCGCCCTTGAGCATGGCGCTCCCACCGTGGTCGCACTTGAACGCGAGATGGCGCCACCGTCCGACCCCCACCTCGCCGGCATCAACATGTTTGGGACAACTCGCGCTGCCCAGGGCGTGATCGCCGGGGATTGGTGGGATGCCGTCCCACTTCCGGGTGGCGGGTTCGGCCTCATCATTGCCGACGTCTCAGGGCACGACCTTCACGCCGGGATCACCGCAGTCGGCCTGCGCTCCGTCTTCCGGACCGCACTCCTGGCAGGACTCAGCGCGGATCAGGTGATGGATCTCGCAGTGACGGGACGACAATCCGGTGGTCTGCTCGTCACCGCATTCATCGCCCTCGTCCCGGACGGTACCGACACCCTCGAATGGGTGAATGCCGGACACCACCCCCCGCTTATCGTTCGAGGTGACGGCACCATCGGCTCCTGCGGGATAACCGGCCAACTACTGTCGCCGCTGGGCGGGCAGTGGCGGACCGATCAGGCACCCTTCGGCCCCGGCGAAATATGCCTCGCGTTTACCGATGGTCTCGTCGAATCCCTCGACGAGCATGGTGAGGAGTTGGGGCAGCACGGTCTCGTGGCCATTATCGAGGGCATGGCACCCTCAGTACGGGCTGATCCGACAGAACTCGTCGAGCATGTCATCGGTCGAGCCCGACTCCGTGCGACCGAATGGAATGCCGACGACATCACGGTGCTGGCATTCGGACGCAGCACCTGAGGTCAGCCAAACCGATTGCAAGACTCGCCCAGCCCGTACAGACTGAGGGGCAATCATCTCACGCCCCACTCGACAACGGATCGGATTCTGCATGCGGTACGTGCTGCCCCTCACGGACCCGGTCCTTTCCACGCGGTCCATCTGCGTCACGCTCAGCGGCCTTCGCATCCTCGACGACGTGAGCATCGGGATTCCCGAGGGCACCGTCACCGGGCTCATCGGCCCGAACGGCGCTGGCAAGACCACTGTGTTCAACGTCATCAGCGGGTTCGTCAAGCCCGACTCGGGTGAGATCAGGGTCGACGGACGAAAGCTCAAGCACATCCATCCGCACCGGCTCACCGAACTTGGGATCGCCCGGACCCTGCAGGGGGTCGGCCTCTTCCCCAGCCTCACCGCACTCGAAAACGTCATGCTCGGCGGTTCCTCGCGGGTAAAGAGCGGCATCATCGCCCAGGCTCTCGCTATGCCTTGGACCGACACCGAGCAGGCAGACCTGCGTGAGCGGGCACTGGCGATCATGACCGAGCTCGGCGTCGAGTCCGACTCAGCGCGACTGCCCGGCGAACTCCCCTACCCGATCCAAAAGCGAGTGGCGCTGGCCCGAGCCCTCGTGAGCGATCCGAAGATCCTCCTGCTTGACGAGCCGGCCGGCGGTATCAGTGCCGGCGACATGGCCGACCTCGCCCGGCTCATCATGAGCTGGGTACCCAAGCGCACGGTGCTCCTCGTCGAACATCACATGGAACTCGTCATGGAGGTGTGCGACCTCATCTGGGTCCTCGACGCGGGCAAGGTCATTGCCGCCGGCACCCCAGAGGTTGTCCGGCAGGATCCAGCAGTACTCGCCGCGTACCTTGGCCAAGAGGGGGCTGCCTGATGCTGTCCATTACAGATCTCACGGTGAGCTACGGCCCGGTCGAAGCCTTGAACGGGGTGACGATATCAGTGCCCCGCGGCGAGGTCACCGCGGTCATCGGGGCCAACGGCGCGGGCAAATCAACCCTTATGCGCACCCTCGCCGGGCTCGTGACCCCGGCGGCCGGGCAGGCCACCCTCGACGGCGAGATCATCACGCGGAAAAGTCCCGAGGACATCGTTCGCATGGGTGTCGCCCTCGTCCCCGAAGGACGTTCGACGATCCCTGAGCTCACCGTGGAAGAAAACCTGAGACTCGGTGGTCTGTGGCGGGCCAAGGCGGACCGCCGCACCACGCAGTCAGAGGTGTTCGACCTCTTCCCCGTCCTCGCTGAGCGTCAGCGCATGCGAGCCGACACCCTCAGCGGTGGCGAGCGCCAGCAACTCGCCATCGGACGGGCGCTGATGTCGAACCCGAAATGCCTGCTCCTCGACGAGCCATCCCTCGGTCTAGCGCCACTCATCGTCACGCAGATTCTCCACCTCGTCCGCCGCCTCGCGGACGAGACGAGGATCGCCGTCCTCCTCGTCGAGCAAAATGCCGTGACCGCCCTGCGCATGGCTGACACCGGTGTCGTCCTGAATCTTGGTCGGATTGTGCAAACAGGACCGGCATCGGCGATTGCGTCCGACGAGAAACTTCGACATGCCTACCTCGGATACTGAAGGGCACGGGTATGACCTCACTCATTGACTACCTCATCGGTGGTGTCAGCAACGGCGCTGTCATCGCCCTCATGGCGATCGCGCTCGTCCTCATCTGGCGCGCGACCCGGGTCGTGAACTTCGCGCAGGTAGGTCAGGCGATGTTCACCACCTTCGTGGCCTTGACGGTGCAGACCATGACCGGTTCCTGGGCGCTCGCGCTCGTGGTCGCCATGGTCGCCGGGGCGATCCTCGGCGTCATTGTGCAGTTCCTTGTGCTTCGACCCATGCGTCGCGCTGACACCTCGGGAGCCATAATCGCGACCTTCGGTGTCCTCATCGCCCTGCAGGCTGCCGTCGGCATGATCTGGGGCGGCGATGCACAGGCCTACCCGCAGCCATTCGACAATGCCGGGATCGTCGCATTCGGACGGATCTGGCCCATCTCCGTCTACGACTTCGTCGTGATCGGCGTGACCATTCTGCTCGTCGTCGCCCTCTCCCTACTCTTCACGCGAACCTCAATCGGGCTTGCCATGAGGGCGTCCGCCTTCAATCCTGAGGTTGCCCGCCTCTCGGGGGTTCGAGTGAGCCGCGTGCTCACCTTCGGGTGGGCGCTGGCCGGGGTCGTCGGCGCGGTCGCCGGAGTTCTCGTCGCCCCAAGTTCAACCGTGTCACCCACCACCTTCGACATCCTGCTCGTATTCGCGTTCACCGCAGCGGTCATCGGCGGACTCGACAGCCTCGTCGGAGCGGTGGCCCTGGGTGTCTTTGCTGGACTCGTCATCTCACTCGTATCGGGCGTGAGCAACTCAGGTAACGCCCCGGTCGTCGCCCTCGTCCTGCTTGCACTGTCGTTGATCACCAAACCCGATGGAATCTTCGGGCATCACAAGGCGAGGGCGGTATAGCGCCATGAAATCCCTCATGCGATTCCCCGGCGCCCGGCTCGTGAGCCACGCCTCGTTCGTCATCATTATCTGGTTCCTCGTCATGCGGCTGAACGGCTCAGTCGATCCGCTCGCGAACTACTACATCGCCCTCGTTGCCATGTACGCCACCGCAATGTTCGGCATGGTCATCCTCGTTGGGCTGTCCGGTCAGGTGTCGCTCGGCAACGGGGCCCTCATGGCCGTCGGCGGCTACGTCTTCGCCGTCACGTCGCTTCACTGGCAGACGGTTCCCATCCTTGGCGTGCCCTGGAACGGCTGGTGGTCGATGGGGTTCGCTGCCGTTGGCGGAATCGTCGTCGGGCTTCTCATCGGTGGCATCGCGGCCCGGCTTCGCGGGCCATATCTTGCTGGCCTCACCCTCGGCCTCGCCGTCGGTGTCCCGGCAATCGCCAACCGCTTCCCCGAGTTACTCGGGGGCGAGAGCGGTCTCATGCTCACCGTGCCCTACCCGGAAGGCGGGTATGCACCGGTTGAGGAGGAGGTGTTCATCGACAGTAGTGCGGACACCCTCTCTGGTGACGTCTCGACAGTGGCCGCGCCATCGGCTGAGGCGACCGTGGCGCCGGACGACATGCTCACCATGGACAATTTCCCGACCACCGATGCCAGCGCAGCAGCACCATCGCCTGACGCCTCCATGATCGATCCTGGTGCAACGGACATCAGCGGTGTTGACCTGAGTGGGACAAGCGATCTCATCGATGCCTCATTCATCATTGAGCGCTGGCAGGCGGGACTTGCGATCACGGTCGCGTGCATCGCGGCATTTATTGCACTCAACCTCGTTCGTGGTCGTCAGGGCAGGGTGTGGCGCGCTGTACGCGACGACTCAGTCGCCGCGGCGGTCGCGGGCATTTCCCCGGCGAAAGCCAAAGTGTCAGCTTTTGCTGTGAGCAGCCTGTTCGCAGCCCTTGCCGGCGCCGTGTTCGCGCAGATCCTCAGTTACGTTGGCCCGGGGGCTTTTGGTCTGGGTCTTTCACTCTCGCTCCTCGTCGGCGTGGTCCTCGGAGGGCGCTCCTCGCTCCTTGGTGCCGTCATCGGTGGCATCCTCCTCGTCTGGCTCCCCGAATTCGTGCTCTCACTGTCGGAGAAAGGCGGTTGGGAGGATCAGATCACGAATAACGCGCCGAATCTCATCTACGGCCTCCTCGTGGTCCTCGTCGTGCTGCTGGCCCCGGGGGGAATCGTTGGATCAGCACAATTATTCCTTGCCAAGGTGACCCGAAGGGCCCCCAAGGGAGTTTGATCAATCCCGTTGCATCGGTCGTGATACCCGGCTAGCCTCACAATCAATCAGAACGTTACCCGCAGGTAGCCAACTGGCGAACCCTCAGAAAAGTTCAGGGTTCGAATTCCGGTACGACAATGCACGCGCGCCGCCAGGCGCGAACTTCTTTGGAGGAATGTCCGTGAAAACAGCACACACAGCCCGGTTTGTCGCCGCGGGTGTGGTCGCTGCGCTGGCCGTGGCCACCGCAGCACCAGCAGGGGCAGCAGCCCCCACCGTGGATCCAGGAGTATCGAAGAGCGAGATCGTCATCGGCACGACGACCCCGCTCACCGGCCCGGCGTCGCCCGGCTACAAGTTCGTAGCGCCGGCAGCACAGGCGTACTTCGACTACGTCAATGCAAACGGCGGGATCAACGGTCGTAAGATCAAGTACGTCGTCGCTGACGATGCCTACAATCCGGCGTTGACGAAGAAGGCCACCAGCCAACTCATCCTGCGAGACAAGATCTTCGCGATGTTCGGCGCCCTCGGCACGCCGAGCCACTCGGCCGTCGTCACCGACCTCAACCGTCGCGGGATCCCCGATGTCTTCGTCAACACCGGCTTCTCCGGGTTCGACAATGCGAGCCGCTACCCAACGACCTTCCCCTACTTCCCGTCCTACACGGTCGAGGCAAAATCGATGGCTTTCTACATTCAGGGCGATGCTGCGTTGAATGCCAAGACCAAGTGCCTGTTCTACCAAGATGGTGAGTTCGGCGATAACGCGATGGCAGGCTTCGCAGCGGCCGGTCTCACGTTCGCAACGAATACCTCGTATTCGTCGGGCCAGCAGGTGGCTCCGTTCACCGCCCAGGTCACGAAGCTCAAGGCAGCCGGCTGCGATCTCGTCGTCTTCTTCGGCGTCACCTCCGCGACCGCACAGCTCCTCGGCACTGCGGCCAAGGTCGGCTACCGGCCCACCTGGCTGATCACCTCGGTCGGGTCTGATCCGTCAGTACTTGGTGATTCCCTCGGTGCATCGACGAACGCCCTCCTCAATGGGATTTACTCGCCCAGCTTCATCGTTCCGATCCAGGACGAGGGCAACGCGTACGTCAGTCAGATGAAGGTCATCGCCACCAAGAGCAATCTGCCATGGAACTTCTACACGTACTACGGCATCAACACCGCATACGTGTTTGCGCAGGCACTCAAGGCGGCCGGCCCGAATCTCACCCGGGCGTCGCTCATCAACGCACTCCAGACGAAGGCGAGCACCTTCCGTTCCGCCGCAGTCGTGCCGATGGTCTTCAGCTCGAAGTCTCACCAGGGACTCACCGGCTACTGGATGGGCCAGTACAACGCCAGCGGTCAACTCGAGCGCAAGACGAGCTACATCATCACCGCGACGAGTGCGACCACCGGTGGAGCAAAGCAGAGCAGCTTCTCCGCACCCGCCCCAACGCCCAAGCTGCTTCCGTAGCCAGAAACGCGAGAAAAGGACACCATGAAGACAACAACCATTCGCCGCTTTGTTGCGGTCATCGCATCGACGGGGCTGCTCTTCGCAGCAGCCCCGGCGGTGGCACCGGCAGCGAACGCTGCTGACGCCTGCGCACTCGGCGCCACCTGTGAAGGCAGCCTCACGGGCAAGCTGGGTGCGACCACCTTCAAGATCCAGATGCCGACCAAGTTCAACGGCACCGTGCTTGTGTATTCGCACGGCTACCGGGTTGGTACTCCGGTCCCCGCGGCCCTCGCGGTCCCGCTAGGGCTCAATGATCCGGCCAGCTACGTTGCCACCAAAGTTCCCGCCTTCGCGGCAACGTTTGGATCAGACGTCGCCTACGTCGGGGCACCCATCGCCGACATCGCTCCGTCGGCAACCGTTCGCGACAACCTCCTCGCCCAGGGCTACGCGCTCACAGGTGTCGGGTACGCGAAACAAGGTTGGGCAACAGCCGAGGGTGTCGAGGCCAATGAACTCCTCATGGGCCATATCCGGGCCGGGGCAATCTCCGGGGTCAAGAAGACCATGACCTGGGGCACCTCACTGGGCGGGCTCATTGCGGCAACCGTCGCCGAGCGGAATCCCAAAATCGTCGCAGGAGTCCTCGCCGACTGCGCGCCGCTCATGGGACCAGAGCAGGCCTTTTCCGGAGCAATGACGGTCCTCTACACCTGGAAGACCACGATCGCTCCGACACTTCGGGTCGCGAACTACGAGAGCTACCCGCAGGCGCTCACCGACCTCGGCACCGTGCTCACGGTGCTCAGCGGCTACCCGGCGAAGACGGGTGTGAACTCTGCCCTCGGTTTCCCGATCGCCCAGGCGAACATGCTCGGCGCTCTCATGGCCGGTCTGCCGACAAAGTCGACCGTCTACGACGGACAGACGGTGAACCCGGCATTCGCCACCCTCGGCACCCTGGCAGCGATTTCGGCTGGCTACTCACCTGCGTCCGCCGGGGCTAGCACGGCGGCAGCAATGCTCGAGAACGTTGGGGCAGCAGCGGCACTCGGAATTCTCGGGCGCTACGAACTCGAGCAGCGGGTACGTACGATCGGTGGCCTCGCCGCCACCGATTCGGCTAACTTCAGCGACAACCTGAACGTCCAGTACTCCGAACTTCTCTCCTCGGAGCAGCGGGGCGAGTTCGGTGACACACTGAACGCTGGTGCCGTGAACATCAACGGCATGATGGCGGCGCTTGACGCGTCAAAGGGCAACGCCTCCCTGCGATTCCCGGCGAACCCCGCTGCAGTCAAGATCGTCCGGGCGCTCCCTGCACCAAAGGGCGTTTACACCAGCCCGACAGTCCTGCTCACCACGAGCTACGACGCCATTGTGGCCCCCGGCAACACCTTCGACTACTACACGGCGCTCTTGGCGACCGCGAAGAAGGCCGGCACCATGGCGAAGGTGGCGCAGTACTACACGATGCCAGTGGAGGACGGTTACACCAAGTTCGCCGCCGGCGGTAAGTCGCCCGACGCTAAAGCTTCGGCAGCGGCCAACGTTTCGGGTGTCGGACACTGCGCATTCTCCGCGGGCAACTGGGGAGCGGTCACGAACTCCGTGGCAACACTCAACGCTCTCACGACCGCCAAGACCCCACAGGAGGTCAAGGCTGCGAAGGCAATCGGTTACGGCGGCCCGGCAGTCAACGGTGACGGGTTCTACGTTCCGGAGCCACTGAAGCGTCCCGGCGTCACGAAGTCCTAGCAGATTGCTCGTCACGAAGGGCCGGTGGATTCCACCGGCCCTTCGTGATGTTGTGCTCTACCCGAGCCGATATCCGGAATGAAATTCCTTTGGCTTTCGCCCCTTGTGTTTAGATGGTTGCATGCCTAAATTCCGCAGAACACTTCTCCTCTCCATGACTGCTGCACTTGCCATCTCTGTTGTGTCTGCCCCGGCAGCCATGGCACGCCCGACATCTCAGCCCACCGATTCGATCAGCAAGGGCTCGGTTGTTCCGGCCTCACTGTTCGGTATGCACGTCTACAACGCAGAGGTCGGCAGCTGGCCCACCATCCCGGTCGGTGCCTTCCGCCTCTGGGACACCCGCACCACCTGGTCAACCATCGAGCCGGTCAAGGGCCAGTTCAACTGGAGCACACTTGACACCGCTGTTGCTACCTCCAAGGCAAATGGTGTGAATGACATCCTCATGGTGCTCGCAGGCACCCCGCTGTGGGCCAGCGATGACCCCAACGCAGGCGGCCTCGCGGGTGTTCTTCCTGGAGCTGCGGGCATGCCTACCAATATTGCCGACTGGGACAACTGGGTGACGCAGGTCGTCACGCGCTACAAGGGCAAGATCACCAGCTACCAGATCTGGAATGAGGCGAACCTCACCACCTTCTCCACCGGCTCAGCCGACGAAATGGCGGACCTCACCAAGCACGCCTACGACATCATCAAGAAGATCGACCCGTCGGCCCTCGTTGTGGCACCCAGCACCGGCACCCGCCTCGGTGGCCCATTCATGAAGTTCTACCCGGCCTATCTCAAGGGATTAGAGGACCGTGGCTGGCCAGTCGACGTGTTCGCTGCTCACACCTACCCGGCCAGTCTCGGTACCCCGGTGGACCGTGCTGGGCTCGCCCAGAAGTGGATCGCAGTCCTCAAGGATGCTGGAGCACCAGCCAAGCCCCTCTGGGATACCGAGAACAACCTTGGCCTCAAGGGCCCCGGCCCGCAGAACCCCGATGTCGACATTGAGGGCGAGAAGGCGAGCGACTGGGTCGGACGCACCTACCTCGACTCGATCCGCCTAGGGCTGAGCCGCACCTACTGGTACCGCTGGGAGCCTGCCAATGATCTGTGGGGCATCCAAATGTTCACGGGCACTCCGGGAGCCGACGCCTTCAAGACCCTTCAGGACTGGATCGTCGGAGCAACCTACAACGGCTGCAGCGCGAAGGCCAGCAAGGTCACGTGCAACTTCACCAAGGGAGGCAAGCCGTTCGTGGTGCTGTACACCGACAGTGGCGCCGCGAAGAAGTTCAAGGTCAAGGGTTCCTATTCGCAGGCCTGCTCACTCGACGGCGTGTGCAAGCCGCAGTCAGGCAAGTCCATCGTGACCAACGGACCGGTTCGCCTGAGCAACTAGCGGCGCTTGGCAACCTGCCCCAACGTGGCAGGCAGGACCCCCTCGAGAATCCCGATTATGGGCTGACGGAGGGGGTCCTTCGCATACGGCCACAACCATCAGGCTCTGTCAAACTGCACGCCGCGCCGCCGCCGCTGCGAGGTGTTTCGCGGCGGCGGCTGCCGTCACACTCCTGCGCTACATTTCATCCAGCGCAGCGAGCGACTCAGGAAGAACCTGGCCACCATCGACAACGAGCGTCTGACCGGTGACAAAGGCCGCCTGGTCGGTCGCGAAGTACAGGGCCGCGTAGCCGATGTCCTCAACCTCTCCGAGACGCCGCTGCGGAATCGACACCTCCATCGAGCGCCGATATTCCGGGCCCAGGGCCGTGAGTCCCTCGGTGTCAATATTCCCCGGCAAGACTGCGTTCACCGTGATGCCGTGCGGAGCGAGCTCGATTGCCGCAGTCCGCATGAAGCCGAGTTGCGCCGCCTTGCTCGCCCCATAGTGGGACCAGCCCGGAGATCCGGTGATCGGACCGGTGATTGAGGAGATGATGATGACACGCCCACGTCCGGATTCGGTGAGGGCAGGCAAGCACGCCTGCACCGTAAAGATGGTCCCCTTGACGTTCGTATCCAGCATGAGGTCTATATCCGCCTCTGACATCCCGGCAATGTGAGCGGCTGGGTAGATGCCCGCGTTCGCGCACACGATGTCGATGCCCCCGAAGCCATCAATAGCGACCTGCGCCATCGCATCGCACGAAGAACTCACGGAGACATCGCCGATGAAGAAGGCCGCCAGACCAGGCCCGAGGGCTTCTAGCTCCGCGACCGTACGTTCGGCATCCTGCTGGTTTCGCCCGGTGATGAGGACATTCGCACCTGCCTTCGCCAAGACTCGAGCGATGCCCCTGCCGATCCCCTTGGTTGCGCCCGTGACCACAGCGGACCGGCCCTCGAGTGATGTGAACATGGTCAGCTCTCCCTATGTTCGCAATTGTGCGAGGGCATGGTCGAACAGGCTGGTGTGCAGGTCGACATCGGCAGCGGTTGTATCCGGGCACATGAGCGCCATGTTGTGGAACGGGGTCATGAGGACCCCCCGATTCGACATGAACAGGTGCAGGTACTCCTCGACCTCGTCGTCGTGAGCAGCGGCCGATTCGGTGCCACTCACCGGCGCGGGTGAAGTGAATCGGTATTCGGCGCGCGCGCCGAGTTGCTCGATGCTCCACGGCATTGCGTGCCGTTCGAGCGCTGCCTCCACCCCCTCGCGGTAACGAGAGCCGAGCGCGATCATGTGCTCGAAGGCAGCATCGGTCAGGACGTGCTCGAGTGTCGCTCTCATTGCTGCGGTCGACAGAACGTTGCCAGCAAGCGTCCCGCCGACCCCACCGACGTCGATGAGGTCTGCCGTCGTGTGGCTGCGAACACGGTCGGCTAACTCTTCGCTGATGCCGTAGGCACCGCAGGGAATCCCGCCACCGATGCTCTTCCCGATGACGAAAACATCGGGCTCCAATCCCCAAGCGCCGGTGCAGCCACCGGGTCCTGCCGAGATGGTGTGGGTCTCATCAATGAGGAGTAGCGTGCTGTACCTCGTGCACAGTTCACGGACGCCGCTCATGAAACCGGCGTTAGGGAGCACAATTCCAATGTTCGTCAGCGCCGGCTCCATGATGAGCACTGCCACATCCCCGTGCGCCAGCCCGCGCTCAACCGAAGCCAGGTCATTGAACTCGGCCACCCGTGTCGTCGCGGTCACATCCAGCGCGGGACCCACATTCCCCTCACGTAATGCCGTGCCGCCGTCATCGCCGAACACGACGAAGGTTTCGTCGACCGAGCCGTGGTAGCAATACGCGAAGGCCATGACCTTGGGGCGGCCGGTGACCATTCGTGCCAGGCGCAGGGCCCATCGGTTGGCATCGGTTGCCGTGAGGCTGAAGGACCACAGCGGCATGGTGAATCGGCGGGTCAACTCCGCCGCTACCCATTCGGCGTCCTCGCTCGGCATCATCGTGGTGATGCCACCTGCAACCTCAATGCGCTCTCTCACCGCAGCCACCGTTGCCGCCGGCGAGTGTCCGGCCATGGCGCCCGTATCCCCGAGGGCGAAGTCGACGTACTCGAGGCCATCGATGTCAGTGACCCGATTGCCTCGCGCCGTCGAGAGATAGAGGGGATAGCCGCCTGACCACTTGTTCATCCAGGTCATCGGTACACCGCCGAAGAGATGTCCCGCCGCCTCGAATGCGGCCCTCGACCGCGGGGTTCGCACGATGTGGGTGGCCCGCTCGTGGTCGAGTCGTCGCCTGAGAGTTGCCCGATCGATGTCTGGGCGGTGAGTAACGGTCACGGTGGGCTCCTCAGCAGGTGGCGGTCACGTCAGACTGTAGCCGTGCGGTTGAATCAGGTCATGAGCCTTGACCACGATCCCCGCATGCATGTTGGCCCCTTGTGGATCGAGCCTCGCGTCGTCATCTACGCAACCCTCATCCAGATGACGGCCTACGCGCTCTTCGACGTGCCCGACATCCCGATCGCGCTCGATGGATTCAATGTGCTGTTCTGGGTCGCGATCGTTCCGATGTTCGCGCTGGCAGTCGCCCACGGATTCTCGGAGGTGCTCGACCTCCAGATCCGGCTCCGCCGTCGGATGAACTGGGCTGATGTGGTGGCCATTCTGCACTCGAACCTTCAGTTCCTCTACGTCAGTCTCATCCCCATCATCCTGCTGTGCATCGCATGGCTGCTCGGCATGAGCGAGAACACCGCTGTCAACTTGGTCCTCTATCTCGGTGTTATCTCACTCGCAGGTTGGGGCGCTTATGGAGCTCGTCAGGCCGGTCTGCGGGCATGGCCATGCGCCATATTCGGGGCCGCCTACGCCTGCCTCGGAGCACTCGTCGTCCTCCTCGAAATCTTCATTCGCCACTGAGCTGGGTCCAACCGAGGCGAGGTTGGCACCGGCCGCGTACCCTGATCTCACTCCAATTGCGAGGGAATCGACGTGGGTAGGGGATGCGATGCGCAAAGGCCGGATTTTGAGTCGTCGGGGAAATGCCCAGCACGTCGGTTCAGGCGTCTCGGTGCGACTCGTCAGCGCCTTCGCAATCACCCTTACACTCATAACCATTCCGGCCTCAGTAGATGCTGCCGAGGCAAGTAAATCCTTGAAGGTCGGAACCCTCACCCTGACCGCTTGCGATTCAGTCGAGGTCGATGGATCACAGGCATGGTGCGGGCGACTCCCGCGCCCTTGGGACCCGGCGACAGCGGGATCAGCGACCTTCGATGTCGGTTTCGTCCTCACCCTTCCCACCGGCTCGGCTCGCACCGCCGCGGCCGCACCTCAATCACCGGCAACGTCGGCCATCGTGGCACTGGAGGGCGGGCCCGGCTACGGAGGCATCGCGAGCGGAACAGATTTCGCTTCGGCGTTCGGCGACGAACTCTCCACCAGAGGGCTTCTCGTCATGGATCAACGAGGTACTGGCCTTTCAGCCGCCGTCGAATGTGACGATGAGATTGCTGAAGCCGAGACTTGGCGTGAGTCGATCGGTTCCTGCGCTTCGAAGCTCGGTGACCGCTTTGACCTGTTCGGCACCTCGCTCGCGGCAGATGATCTAGCGGCGATCATCAACGCCCTGCAGTTGGGCCCGTCCAATATCTATGGCGTGTCCTACGGAACCTTCTTCGGGCAGGTATTCGCCGGCCGTCACCCAGAACTCACCCGAACCCTGCTCCTCGACAGCGCCTATCCGGTCTTTGGTGAGGAGGGGTGGGTAGAGACCATCGGTCCCTCACTCACCGACGCCCTGAATCTCACATGCAGCAGGGCTGCGACCTGCCAAAGGTTCCGCGGGCGCAGTTCAGACAGGCTTGCGGGTGTCCTGAAGCAACTCCGGCGCGCCCCCGTCGAGGTGAACGCTCCAGCACCAGATGGGTCGCGTCAAAAGGTGAGCATCACCCCGTCCGATATCTTCCAGGTGATCATTGACGCGGGCTATGGGGGCGCGACTTACTCTGCTCTGGATCCCGCCTTTCGCGCCGCACTCGCCGGCGACTGGCTGCCCCTCGGGCGCCTCATCAATGAGGCGCAGGGCGTTGGGTTGCGTCCCCTCGGCGAGGAATCCGACGGGGGAAATGATGGCCTCATGTATGCCGTCATTTGCCAGGACTATCCGCAGATCGTCAACGCGAGCACCCCGCCAGCCGCGCGCGAGGCGCAGTATCAGGCGGCAGTAAAGGCTGGACGTGCGGCAAAAGCGGCACTGTACGCACCGTTCACGGTTGATGAGTTCATGCGCACCGACTGGTGGGATCAGGAATCCTGCCTCGACTGGCCGGTATCGACGCGCTACCCATCGAAGCCGCCACTTCCACCGAGTGGCTCCTACGGACCCCAGCCCACGCTGGTGCTGTCAGGTGACCTTGACCTCGTTACCACCGCCCGCGAGGGCGCGATGGTTGCCGCTCAATTCCCCAATTCTCGACAGATCGTGGTCGCCAGCGGCACGCACGGGTTAACCGGCAACGAATGCATCGACGGGTTGATTCAAGAGTTCATTAACGAACCCCAACCGGTCATCGATGGCGCCGGCGGTGCGTGCGCTGCCAGCGAGCCGGCGGTGCGCGTCGTCTCCGGATTCCCACGCACAAGCAAGGGACTCAGCACGAGCGTCGCGGCCGCCCGCACTGTGGCGGACTTGTTCGACCGCTGGCGGGTGGGCCCCGACAAGCGCACCATCACCGGCTCCGGTCTTCGTGGAGGGTCGTGGAAGGCGGTTGGCTACGAGAACGTCACATTCACCCTGAAGCAGGTGAAGTTGTTCGAAGACCTGCCCGTGTCCGGAACCGTGACGTGGGGCGAGGACGGCGAAGTACGTACGTCACTCACCGCGGGAGGTCGGCGCATCGCCTTGAAGTGGAACGATTGGACCCACCCAACCCTGTCAACCCAAGAGCGCCTCGACTAGCAACCTCACTCACCATCTCCCCCACCATCTGGCCCGGATTCTGGGCTAGATGAACGAAAAACCCCATTTTTGCTGGCTTTTCATTCATCCCACCCAGAATCCGGGCTAGATGAACGGGGGGTGAGTCTTGGTTGTTTTTTGGATGATTGGCTATGAGGTGGCCATGTCGACGAACCTGCTGTAATGACCCTGGAAGGCGACCGTGACCGTGGCTGTCGGGCCATTGCGGTGCTTCGCCACGATGAAGTCTGCTTCACCTGCGCGGGGTGACTCACGCTCGTAGGCATCCTCACGGTGGAGGAGGACGACGACGTCAGCATCCTGCTCGAGGGAGCCAGACTCGCGCAAGTCGGCGAGGAGGGGTCGCTTATCGGTGCGCTGCTCGGCGCCGCGATTCAACTGACTGATGGCGATGACTGGGACTTCAAGTTCCTTGGCAAGAAGCTTCAGTGACCTGGAGAACTCCGAGACCTCCTGCTGCCGACTCTCAACCCGCTTGCCGCTTGTCATGAGCTGTAGATAGTCGACGACAACCAAGCGCAGGTCATGGCGCTGCTTGAGCCGCCGGCACTTCGCGCGAATCTCCATGAGAGTCATGTTCGGGGAGTCATCGATGAAGAGGGGCGCCTCGCTCACCGTGCCCATCCTGCTCGCGAGCTTTGTCCAGTCGGCGTCGCTCATCGTGCCGGCGCGCATGTGATGCAGGGGCACCTGAGCTTCCGCCGACAGCAGACGCATCACGATCTCATTACGACTCATCTCGAGCGAAAAGATCACGCTTGCTAGACCGTGCTTGATCGAGGCAGCGCGGCAAATATCGAGGCCGAGGGTGGACTTGCCGAGGGCAGGCCTAGCAGCAACGATGACGAGTTGGCCCGGATGAAGGCCATTGGTGAGCTTGTCGAGTTCGATGAACCCCGTCGGCACACCGATCATCTCGCCGCCGCGATTCGAGATTGCCTCGATCTCGTTCAGGGCCTCACCCATGATTTCGCGCAGGGGCAGGTAATCCTCACTCGTTCGGCGATCAGTGACGTCGTAGACCTCCGCCTGGGCGCGATCGACCATGTCGTCGACATCGCCGGTGCCGGTGTAGCCCATATGGACGATGCGGGTTCCTGCCTCGACTAGGCGCCGAAGGATGGCCTGCTCACGGACGATACGGCCGTAGTAGCCGCCGTTGGCCGCTGTCGGCACCATAGACACGAGGGTGTGCAGGTAGGTGGCACCACCGACGCGCGCGATCTCGCCGGCCTTCGTGAGCTCGGCAGCCACGGTGACCGCATCGGCAGGCTCGCCCTTGCCGTAGAGATCGAGGATCGCGCTGTAGATCGTTTGATGCGCTGGACGGTAGAAGTCGCCCTCACGAACGACTTCCACGACATCGGCGATGGCATCCTTACTTAACAGCATGGCTCCGATGACGGACTGCTCTGCTGCGATGTCGTTCGGGGGGGTGCGATCTGAGCCCCTAGGTTCGGCCGGAGCATGCAATTCAGCGACGCTCATGACGCTCCCTTCGTTGCCTCGCCACGCTAATGTTTTCCACCGGGCTCGTTCTACAGCAGGGGTGTGACGAACGTTAGGGATAGCGACGCGGATCTGTCCATCTGTGCTGTGGACAAACCTGTGGACTCACTGTTGGAAACCTCATACCCTGCCGCCCTCCTCTGTGGATAAGTTGAGGACGACCCAACTAATTTCGGGCTCTTCTGTCCGATCCATGAGGACACGCGAGGCACGGTCGTGTGGACAGAAATTCGATCGGGTTACTCACTAGGGTTAGCCGATGATTTCTTCCACGACCCGCAAGTATCGGGTGACCATCGTCTGCCTCGGCAACATCTGCCGATCTCCAATTGGCGAAGCCGTCTTGCGTGAGCGCCTGTCGCGCAGCGGTCTGGCCGACGTCGTCGAGGTCGATTCCGCTGGCACCGGAGACTGGCACGTCGGGCAGGGAGCCAACCCCCGAAGTGTTCAGGTTCTCGACGACCACGGTTACGAGCATGACCACACCGCCCGACAGATCAACGAGCGTTGGTTCGCCGACATCGACCTCGTCATCGTCATGGACACCGCCAACTACGCAGACATCAAGGCGCTCCTCCCCAGCACGGCTCACCACGTCGATCTACGAATGCTCCGCTCCTTCGATCCGGCCCTCGCAGGCATCGGTGAACCTGACGCCCGACTAGATGTGCCCGATCCGTATCACGGGACCGACGAGGACTTCGTCGCTGTGCTGCACATGATCGAGTCTGCCGTCGACGGCCTCATGGAGGCGCTACCAGCACGCATCGCGGTCGCAAACTGACCGACGACAGCCCAACACATGACACACCCCCGCGCCTCGCATGGATTGCGCGAGGGACGGGGGTGTGTCAGGTGATCGCTACGCTGCTGGACCGTACTGATTGTCGCCAACCTGAGACGCTGGCAACCACAGGACGATCAGGATGATGTGCCCAATGCAGGGAATGATGATGAGCACCTGGAGCCAACCCGTCTTGCCTGTGTCGTGAAGTCGCCTGCAACCGACGGCGAGGGTCGCAAGAAGGAGGACCAACGCGATCAGATTGAAGATCAGCCCAACGAAGATGTTGTCATTTCGACCGAGGACACCTCCAAGGACGTATACAACGATCTGCAGGATTGCCACGAACAGGATCCAGTACCAGAACTCGGACCGCGTCGCGCGACCGGAGAACTTCGTCATGCTGTTAAAACCAGAGGTGATTGCCTCAGCGAAACCCATAATCACTCCAACATCAGATTGGCCCAACCCTTAAATGGCCGAGCGGACATGTCACATTCTTGCGCTTTGAAGAGCTGCGCTCCATCACAATCAATGAAACTGGACATGAAATCCCGGTGCGATGGCCCTTCCTGTCATAAAGCATGCAGGGAGTGAAACCTCTCGGCTTCACTCCCTGCACAACGTGCTCACATCCGTGCTACTGCGCGACCACCTCAAGGGTGATGACCGCCGAC
This sequence comes from Candidatus Nanopelagicales bacterium, assembly GCA_040398845.1. Taxonomy (GTDB): domain Bacteria; phylum Actinomycetota; class Actinomycetes; order S36-B12; family S36-B12; genus WLND01. Next base: position 98,182 of record JBBATH010000008.1, read on the forward strand.
ACGCCCTCGTGCACAGCCACCTTCGCCGAGTGCTTGCCCAGCGTCTTGATGGGCTTCGCCAGCTCGATGCTGCGCTTCTCGAGTGCCGGGCCGCCGGCGCTCTTCACCGCCGTCGCGATATCAGCCGTCGTGACCGAGCCGAACAGCCGACCAGTGTCGCCAGCCTTCACGGGCAACTGAACGACGAGTGCCTCGATTGCCTGCTTGATCTCATTGGCGTGCGCCATATCGCGCACCTCGCGAACCTTGCGAGCCCGCTTGATCTGGGTGACCTGCTTCTCGCCACCCTTTGTCCAGCCGATGGCGAAACCCCGGGGCACGAGGTAATTGCGTGCGTAGCCGTCCTTCACGGTGACGATGTCACCGGGAGTGCCGAGGCCACTGACGTCCTGGGTCAAGATGAGCTTCATGGTTGTTCCCTTTTCCTGTGAATCGCCGGACTAGCGGGCGGTCGATGAGTAGGGGAGCAATGCCACTTCGCGGGCATTTTTGACGGCCATCGCCACATCGCGCTGGTGCTGCGTGCAGTTGCCGGTGACCCGCCGAGCGCGAATCTTGCCGCGATCGGAGATGTACTTGCGAAGCAGGGGAATGTCTTTGTAATCAATGATCTGGACGCCCTTGCCCTTCGACTCAGCCCGACAGAACGGGCAGGCCTTCTTCTTCGGAATCTTGTCGTCTTTACCGCGCATCGGGGTGCGCTTGCTGTCTTTGTCTCTGTCTCTGTTGCTTGCCATGGTTCGTTAAATCTCCTGGGATGTTTGGTCTGCTGACTAGAAGGGTGGCTCGTCGTACACCGGTGCGCCACCTGCGGCGCCACTTGCCCACGGATCATCGGTCGGGGCGCTGCTGAAGGAGCCGGCGCCTGCGCCCAAGCCCCCCTCACCGAAACCGCCGCCCTGACGCTGAACACGATTGACCTTGGCGGTCGCAAAGCGAAGCGCCGGACCAACGTCTTCAACCTCGAGTTCCATCACTGTGCGCTTCTCACCCTCGCGGGTTTCGTAGGAGCGCTGCTTCAACCGTCCGGACACGATGACCCGGGTGCCTTTTGTGAGGGACTCGGCGACGTTCTCCGCATATTGACGCCACACGCTGCAGCGCATGAAGACGGACTCGCCGTCCTTCCATTCATTCGTGGTCTTGTCGAGTACCCGCGAACTAGAGGCGACGGTGAATGAGGCTACGGCTGCGCCGCTGGGGGTGAACCGCAGTTCGGGATCATTGGTGAGATTGCCAATGACCGTTACCGTGATATCGCCCGCAGCCACTACTTAACTTCCGCCGGGCGCATCACCTTGGTACGCATGACAGCCTCATTCAGCCCGAGTTGACGATCAAGCTCGGTGACCGCGGCCACTGTTGCGGTGATGTCGAGGACTGCGTAGATGCCATCGGTCTTGTGATTGATCTCGTACGCCAGACGGCGCCGACCCCACACATCGACCTGGTTTACCGAGCCACCATCGGCCTTGATGACGTTGAGAAACGTATCAAGGCTGGGAGCAACGGTCTTTTCTTCAAGATCTGGGTCCAGAATGACCATGACCTCATAACGACGCATGAACAACCCACCTCCTTCGGACTAAGCGGTCACGGTCGATCCGTGACAGGAGGGCTTCTGCGCGTCTGCGAGGCGCCGACAACTTTCGTCGACCCTTCGCATACCTATGCGAGGCTACCGGACTTCAGTCCTCAACCCAAACACACAAAGGGCTCACGCCGGTGACGAATGACGCATCCACAGATGCATATCGGGCCATTGCGCAGCAAGACTGGTTTCGCCTCACTCACGGTATGGCCACCACCTCGCTTATTTGGCACCATATTCGGTACCGTTCTTCTATGGCGGTTAACGTTCGAATGACGCAGGAGTTGTCGGAGGAGTTGCGTTCCCTGGCACGTGAAACCGGACGGTCTCAGCAGGATCTCATTCGTGAGGCGATCAGCGAATACGTGCGCAACTATCCCCTTCGGGGCTTCCCACCAGAAGTCCGACACTTTCTCACTCCAGCAACGAAATCGGCGACGGGGACCGTGAAGCGACCGCTTTTGACTCTTCCGGACGGGATGAGCTCCGACGACCTCATCGCGCATGAACGAGGCTCGGTCGACCGATGATCGTCTACTGCGACTCAAGTGTTTTGCTGAAGCGGGTGTTCGATGAGGCCGATGCGGCCGAGTTTCGCTCACATTTCCAAGATCTCATCGACGGCGGCACCGCACTTGCAACGTCCGCTCTCGGGGAACTTGAGGTGTCGCGTGTGCGTCGTCGGTACTTCGGTGACGATGGCCTTCGTGATGCACGCGCTGCTCTCGAGGACATTGCCATTCTCGCAGTCTCACGGGCCGTCCTTCGAAATGCCCCTGAGATTCCTTATCGGCACTTGCGCTCAGCCGATGCCATCCATGTCGCTTCCGCCTTCACCCTGCGAGCGGACCTCGTCCTGACTCGAGACAGGCAGATGCGTATTGCCTGTGAGCAAGTTGGCATTCAAGTCGCCTAACCTTCTCACCCTACCGATCTGCTCGTGAAGTCGGGCCTAGAGTGAACCTGTGCGGATTGCCACCTGGAACGTCAACTCTGTGACAGCGCGCCTCGACCGCCTGCTGGCCTGGCTGGAGTCGGCGCAACCCGATGTGCTGGCGCTTCAGGAACTCAAGTGCGCCGACAGCGCCTTCCCGACAATGCCGGTGCAAGCCCTTGGATACGAAGTCGCCACCTTGGGCACCGGCCGGTGGAATGGGGTCGCGATCCTCAGTCGCGTTGGGCTGAGTGATGTCACCCTCGGCCTCACCGGCCAGCCCCAGTACGAGGGCGTCGATGAACCACGCGCCATCGGCGCCACCTGCGGCGGCGTTCGTGTCTGGGGTGTCTATGTCCCCAACGGACGGGATCCTGGACACGACCATTACGCCTACAAACTCCAGTGGCTCGCAGCCCTACGCGACACGGTGGCAGCCGACCTCAAGGCCGACCCAGAGCGTCTCATCTCTGTCGTCGGCGACTTCAACGTGGCGCCCACAGACGAGGATGTCTGGGATATCGGTGCATTCGCCGGAAGCACTCACGTGACCGAACCGGAGCGCCAAGCGCTTGCCAACCTGCGCGCGATCGGCCTCACTGACGTCATGCCCAGGGCTCTCAAGGGCAACCCCTTCACCTTCTGGGACTACCGCAATGGCGCACTTCACCGCGGTTGGGGCATGCGCATCGACCTCATCTACGCAAACCCGCCGTTTGCTTCACGGGTGACCGATGCCTACATCGATCGGGATGAGCGCAAGGGCAAAGGCGCCTCCGATCACGCACCGGTTGTCGTCGATCTCGACTACGCGACGGGCGTCGAACATTGACCCTTTGCGTCCGACCCATCACGAGCGCCCAGCATCGAGACTGGGTGGCGCAGCGCCCCTCGGTTTCATTCCTCCAACTCCCAGCATGGGGCGCAGTTAAGGTTGGGTGGCGCCACGAGTCCCTCGGCTGGTTCGACGGATCACAACTCATCGGCGCCGGCCTTATCTTGTATCGCCCGGTCCCGAATGTGCCGCGCCGCTCCTTGGCTTATCTCCCCGAGGGTCCGGACATCGACTGGCGACGCGAACGGTATCCGGCAATCTCACTTGCAGAGTGGCTCGAACCACTCCTCGCCCACTGCCGGGCTCAAGGCGCGTTTCAGGTGAAGATGGGCCCACCTGTTCCGATTCGGCGCTGGGAGGCCGACAGCATCAAGGGGTCGATTGCCTTGTGGAGCGACGGCTCCACTGATCCGCCACGCCGCATCAGTGAGACCCTCGCCGACTGGCACTCAACCAGAGGTGTCCAGCTCGTCGAGCGACTCCACACGATGGGCTGGACCCAAGAGTCGGGCGACGATGCTGGATTCGGTGATGTGCAGCCCCGATTCGTGTTCCAGGTACCGCTCACTGGCCGCAGCCTCGGCGATATCTTCACCGGCTTCAATCAACTGTGGCGGCGCAATATCCGTAAGTCGGAGAAGTCTGGTGTCGTGGTGACCCGTGGAACCATCGACGACCTCGCGGCATTCCACGAGATCTATGTCGAGACGGCAGCCAGGGACCACTTCACTCCCCGCGGACTGCCGTATTTCGAGCGGATGTGGCGGGAGCTCAACACCGCCGGACAGGAGCCCCTCTCGCTGTACCTCGCCCACTATGAGGGTCACCTCGCTGCAGCAACCCTCATGGTCACCGTCGGAGATCATGCTTGGTATTCGTATGGCGCATCCACGACCGCAGGTCGCGACGTCCGTCCATCGAATGCGCTCCAGTGGCGGATGATCAGCGATGCCCACGCGGCTGGGTGCACCGTCTACGACCTGCGCGGCATCGCCGACACCCTCAATCCGGCACATCACCTCTTCGGGCTCGTGCAGTTCAAGGTGGGCACCGGTGGTTACGCCCTTGAGTACGTGGGTGAGTGGGACTACGTACTACGCCGGGGATGGGCGAACGCCTTCCGCATGTACCAATCGCGACGCGGCTAGGAGGCCGAATTCATGTCGTTCACGCTGCTCCTGAACTCAAGTGCCTGGCGCCAGCACCTCGACTCCGTGAACGACAGTGTCTCGGCACACGCCCAGATTGTGCCGGTAATCAAGGGAGGTGGGTACGGCCTCGGGCAGCAGCGCCTCGCTCATGAGGCTGGCCGGTTGGGGTCGACGTGTGTCGCCGTCGGCACGGTCTATGAGCTCGCCGACATCCTCGACGTATTGGCAGGCGATGTCGTGGTCCTCGAGCCCTTCGAGCCACGTGATGCCGCGGCAGCCCACCTGTGGGCCCGCATGCTCGAGCGGCCGGATGCTCAGCGGATCATCCGCACCATCGCACGCCCTTCGGCCCTGCACGCCATTTCGCAGGCGAACACCGCAGCCCGGATACTCATCGAGGCACGTAGTTCAATGCAGCGCTTCGGGATGGATGAGCGCGAGCTCCTCACGACCCTTGCAGATGGCAGCGTCCGGTCCGCAATCGAGGAGGGCCGACTCGAGGTCGCCGGGCTCACCCTTCATCTGCCGATCGTTCAACCCGCGGGCGAGGCTGGCAGTCGAGGGCCGCAGGCCTTGTCCGCTCGTGCCCGCGAGGTCTGTCGTTGGACGGGGCTATGGATCGCCGAGATTGCAGGTTGGGTTCGTCAATCGGAGTCTGCTGCTGCTATCTGGACGTCGCACCTGAGCGATACAGAGCTTGCTGCCGTGGAATCGACCGCCCCTGGGGTGGCCCTTCGTGCGCGCGTCGGCACCCGCCTTTGGCTCGGTGATCGGTCTGCGTTGACTGCGCAGGGCACCGTGCTCGCGGTACATCCCCTCCCCGGCGGGACCCATGTGGGTTACCGGCAGCGCACCGGACCACGCGATGGCACGCTGGTCGTCGTCTCAGGAGGAACCGGTCACGGTATCGGCCTGTCAGCGCCCACCCCAGGCTCGTCGACCCGGCAACGCGTTGTTACCGCGGGAACAGGCGCCCTCGACGCCGTCGGCAAGGCCATGTCGCCATTCACCTGGGCAGGCAGCCGGCGTTGGTTTGCTGAACCCCCGCATCAGCACCACTCGATGATCTGGCTGCCGAGGGGGTGCGTCATCCCCGCGGTGGGCGATCAGTTGACTGCCGAGATTCGATTTACGACGACGAGCTTTGACGCGGTCGTCGAATCATGATGACGTGGCAACGCCCTAACTGCGTGGCCGCGAGAGGGTAAAGGCATCAGGTGCCTTGTCAAAGACACCGCCACCCGGATCGTCGGCGTCGTCGTCGAACCCATCGGTGCGAATCGGATCGTGTTCTGGCCTCACCATGTCGCGCACGAGGAGTCCCGCGAACCACAACGTAAATGCGACGTGCACGAGCGTTGCCACCGCGTACCACTGCGGTGTCATGCCCTTCGTGTCGGTGACGCCGTACCCGACAAGGAACCACCAGATCGCAACGAAATAGACGACTTCACCCACCTGCCAGATGATGAAATCCCGCCAGCGAGGCCGAGCAAGTGCTGCGAGGGGCACGAGCCACAAAACATATTGCGGTGAGTACACCTTGTTCGTGACAGCGAAGGCGGCAACGATGAGAAAGAGCAACGGTGCGAGGCGCGGACGACGCGTTGTCGTGAGGGCAAGGATCCCGATACCCACGCACAACAGCAGGAACGTTCCGGAGGCGACGTAGTTCAACGCCTCAGCCGGAATTGACCGCAGGCCGAGTTGCGACGCCGCGAACCATATCGAGCCGAAGTCCTCCCCGCGCTCCTGGCTGAATCGGTAGAAGAAAGACCATCCCTCGAAATTGGCAACCATGAAGGGGATGTTCACCGCGAACCAACTCGCAGCGGTGCCGAGCAGCAGCAGTAAGAAGGCCCGCCAGCGCCCGGTGCGCAGGGTGAGCACGAGGAACGCACCAATGAAGAAGAGTGGGTAGAACTTTGCGGCGATCGCGAGGCCTAGCAGAATCCCAGCGGCAAGCGGCCGGGACCGCGACCACAGGAGCAGGCAACAGCCGGCGAAGGCGAGCGGCAAGAGGTCCCAATTCACCGTCGCGGCGAGGATGACCGTGGGGGCTAGGGCCACGAGGGCCGCGTCCCACGGCCGGCGCTTGACGGTGAGGGCAGTAGCGGCCACCGCCACAACGAGGGGAATGAGGAGGAGGAGAACGTTCACGTCAAAGAAGGTGCGACCAGGGTCGAGGCCCTCGAAGGCGCCGGTCAAGGCGCGCGTCATGACCGCTGAAATCTGCATGAAAATGCCGGTGATGACGGGGTATTCCAGTGGAGTCTGGCCCGGTTGGGTCTGGAGATATGGGATGAGGCCGTCAGCGAAGCCGCGCAGCGAATACAGGGGCGGGATATCCGAGTAGCAAAGGTGTTCATATCGCTCAGGTGACGCCCACCCGGTGCCGCGACATGACAGGTCGAGGACGTAGCCGACGGCGTACGCCGCGGTCGTGATGACGACGAGGATGCGCAGGGGGACCCACCAGAACCTGCTCGATCGCGCGCGTCGACCGAGTGGGCCGCCAATCATGTTGCTGGCAGTTCTGGAGACCGGGTCCTCACCGGATGGGTGCACGATCTCCGCCCCTGTTGTCACCACATGAGCCTATTCGGAGGGGGGTCCGCTGCCCGCAGCACTCGGGGTTGGTGTCGGAGTTGGAGTGGGGGGCGCCGGGTCGACCGGGGTCCCGGGTGCGGCGTCCGGGTTCGCGACCGGTGACGGGATGTCTGCTGCCGGGTCAACCGGCTCGCTTGGCATCGGTGTGACCTCGCCCGGAATTGACTCATCGATCGGCTGACTCGACGGCCCGAATTCGACGATCTGGGGGATGGGGCATCCCAGCGGGACTTCCTCGCCCTCAGGGGGCAGCACAATCGGGCAGTTGAGGGGGACGATGACCCCGGGTGGGGGTGCTGGGAATTCAACAGGCTCCGACTCATCGAGGGCGGCCTTCATGAAGGCGACCCAGATTGCTGCCGGGAAGGATCCGCCCGTGACGGTACCGAGTCCGCCGGTCCCCGAAAGGGACACCGGGATGCCGGCCTCGTCCTCCTTGGCCATGAGCACGGCGGTCGCGAGTTGGGGCGTATACCCCACGAACCAGGCACTGCGGTTGCCATCGGTTGTGCCGGTTTTCGCTGCAGCTGGACGTCCGAGGGCCAACGCAGTCGCGCCAGTGCCATTCGTGACGACTCTGGAGAGCGCGTAGGTGACCGTGTTCGCAACGTCCGGGGTGAAGGCCTGTGTGGTCTGGGGATCCGTTTCGTAGAGGAGGCCACCATTGGGGCCGATCACCCTGTTGATCACGGTCGGAGTGGCGCGGGCACCACTTGCTGCGAACGTTGCATAGGAGTTCGCCATGTCGAGACCGGAGGGCGATGCGGTACCTAGGACGAAGGTGAGATCGAGTTGACCGAGGTTGAGCCCAGGCGTGCTCTCCGGGATTCCGGACCGAAGGGCGGCATCGGCAACCTGCCCGACCCCGACGCTGGACTCAAGTTCGACATAGGAGGTGTTGATGCTCCGTTCGGTCGCTTGGAGCATCGTCACCTTTCCGTAGGACTTGTCGCCATAGTTCGTGAGCGTGTAGCCCTGGATTGTTGCCGGAGAGTCGCCATTCCACATGGACGAGAGTGATGTGCCGGCCTCGACGGCCGCCGCGAGGGCGAACGGCTTGAAGGTTGAACCCGCTTGAGCGAATCGCCTCGTCGCATTGTTGATCTGGTCATCAATGAAGTCCCTGCCCCCGTAAAGCGCGACGACCTGGCCGGTACCCGGTCGGATCGCAGCGAGCCCGATACGGAGGCCAGCGGTATTGGACGACGGGCCCTCCTGCTTCACGGCCGCTGTTGCTGCGCGCTGCGCCTTGCGTTCGAAGGTCGAGGTGATGCGCAAGCCGCCTCGCTGGATCTCAGTCTCGTCAAATCCGAGTGTGGCGAGTTCTGTCGTGACCGCGTTCAGGAGGAATCCGGTCTGGCCTCCAAGTCGATTACCCGCCTTGGCTTTGGCTATCTCTGGGAACGCAGCCGAATCCCTTTCCGTGGGGGTCAGCCAGCCTTGCTCGACCATTGCATCGACGACGTATTGCCACCGGCCCTCGAGCGCGGGCAGGTTCTCCTCAGGTGATAGGCCGCTCGGTGACTTGATGATTGATGCGAGGACGGCACCCTCGGAGGTGGTGAGTTCGGTGACTGGCTTGCCGAAGTAGGCGATGGATGCGGCCTCGATCCCATACGCCCCCCGACCGAAGTAGATCGTGTTGAGATAGTCCTCGAGAATCTGCGACTTGGAGACAACCGTCTCAAGCTTGAACGCGAGGAGCGCCTCGCGGATTTTTCTGTCCCACGAGCGGTCTTGGGACAGGTAGGCGTTCTTCGCGTACTGCTGAGTAATGGTGGATCCGCCCTGTGTTGAACCACCGCTGACGTTGTTCCAGACAGCACGACCGAGACCAAGTGGCGAGATGCCACCGTGCTCGTAGAAGGTGCGGTCCTCTGCTGCGAGCACGGCGTTTTGCACCTCGATCGGCACGCTTGCCAGCGGAACACTGCGCCTGGTCGCCTCACCGAGGCGGCCAAGCTCGGTCGTGCCGTCGGCCCAGAAAACGATGGTCGCTTCACTTGACGACACTTCGTTCGGTGACGGCACATCGGTCATCGCAACGGCGATGGTTGCGGCACCAACCCCGATCCCGATGAGGAGGAGGACCCCGAGGATGATGCGAAGCAGCCAGCCTCGACGTGAGGTGGTTGGCGCTGCGCCCCTACTCGAGCGTCGCTTCTGGGCCGGACGGCCTTGCTGGCTCACGGGAGTCCTTCGGGGCAATGACCGGGGTGGTCAGCGAATATCAGGATGGTCAACGGATATGAGGGGTTGCTTAGTCAAGAAGATCACGGGATTTCGGCAACGCGCGTCGCGGCACGCCGTCACCTAGGACGTATGTGGTGACAAGAAAGTTCCATGAGCATCGCTGGCACACCTCAACGACATAGACCTTGAACTCACCGAACTGGGTTGACATCGCCGGTAGTTCATCGGCTTTGCGGATTCGACCCGAATATGGCCCAAGTTGGTCGCCATATACGTACGTGACGGTAACGAGGCCCTCGGCTCGACAGGCTGGGCAGGGAGTGCCTGCGCTCTCTCCGTGGTGCTTTGCCGCGCGCAGCAGGTAGGTGTCAGCATCACAGAGATCGCTTGAGAGCGCGCCACCGTTAAAGAGACGGTGCAGGGCGGCGCGCCGTTGCAGACCGAAGTTCACGACCGATCTCGGCACTGACGGTGCTGCCACCGGTTCAGGTGAAGTTTGGCTGGAGGTCGAATTCCTTGGCGCACCACCGCCCGACGTTCCGCGAACAATGCTCCCTCGAACGCCTGAGCGACGGGGTACGGCCATAAACGTGGAGTCTACGCCGATGCTCGGCCGTGACTGTCCTCAAAATACGAGCGTCGCCGACCCTCGCACGAGTCGCGGATTGGCCTCGATATATCGAATTGATATATCGTGAACGTATGGCGAGACGGGCGGACATCCTTGAGTACGCGATCCTTGGCATGCTCGGCGATGGCCCACTCCACGGCTATGAACTTCGTAAGCGGCTCGCGGTCGTGCTCGGTCCCTTCCGCCCACTTTCCTACGGATCCCTGTACCCGGCACTCCACCGAATTTCCGCGCGCGGGCTCATCACTGGCGCCGAAGTGACAGCCGCTATCGATACTTCGGCCCCTCCCTTGAGTGCCCGGCGTGCGCGTGTCGTTTACGCACTCACCGGTGACGGCAAGGAGGCATTCGCTACCTGGGTAAACGAAACCGGCCCTGAGGCGTGGGATGACGAAGGATTCGCAACCCACCTCGCCTTCTTTTCACGAACCGAGGCTCGTGCTCGCATTCGCATCCTGCATGGCCGCAGGTCACGCCTCGAGGAACGGGTCGCACTGCTGCGCGAGTCGATGACCCGAAGTCGTGAGCGGGTCGATGCCTACACCCTGCAACTGCAGCAGCACGGGCTTGAAAGCGCCGAGCGCGAGGTGCGGTGGCTCGGCGAGCTCATCGAAGCCGAGGAATCGCCCATGAGAACACCTGCGTCACTTGATTCCCAGTTGACCAATAACGAACCACCACACAACAAGGAGATCCAATGAGCTCAATCCGCCTCGCGGTTATCGGAATTGGCAACTGTGCGTCGTCCCTCATCCAGGGGGTCGAGCACTACAAGGATGCCGATCCATCCGAGTTCGTCCCAGGACTCATGCACGTGCAGTTTGGTGATTACCACGTCCGCGATGTCGAGTTCGTCGCCGCCTTTGACGTCGACACCAAGAAGGTCGGTCTGGATCTCGCCGACGCCATCGGAGCATCTGAGAACAACACGATCAAGATCTGTGATGTCCCGAAGACGGGGATCACCGTGCAACGCGGCCACACACTCGACGGGCTCGGAAAGTACTACCGCGAGACCATCACGGAATCGGACGCGGATCCCGTCGACACCGTGGCGGCCCTGAAAGCGGCGAAGACCGATGTCGTGGTCTGTTATCTACCCGTGGGTTCGGAGGCAGCCGCCAAGTTCTACGCCCAGTGCGCGATCGACGCGGGCTGTGGCTTCGTCAACGCACTTCCAGTCTTCATCGCCAGCACGCCCAAGTGGGCGAAGAAGTTCGAGGACGCCGGGCTCCCGATCGTCGGCGACGACATCAAAAGCCAGGTTGGGGCCACGATCACCCACCGCGTCATGGCAAAGCTGTTCGAGGATCGTGGCGTCATCCTCGACCGCACATATCAGTTGAATGTCGGCGGCAACATGGACTTCAAGAACATGCTTGAACGCGATCGTCTCGAATCGAAGAAGGTCTCCAAAACCCAGTCGGTCACATCGCAGGTTGGCCATGATCTCGGCGAACGTAATGTGCACATCGGGCCGTCCGACTACATCGCCTGGCTTGACGACCGTAAGTGGGCCTTCGTCCGTCTTGAGGGCCGTGCCTTCGGGAACGTCCCCCTGAGCCTTGAATACAAACTCGAGGTTTGGGACTCCCCAAACAGCGCCGGGGTCATCATCGATGCCGTCCGTGCAGCGAAGATTGCCATGGATCGCGGCATCGGTGGTCCCATCCTGTCTGCATCCAGTTACTTCATGAAGTCGCCACCGATTCAGTACAACGACAGTGAGGCGAAGCAGGCCGTCGAGGACTTCATCACCGGGGCCATCGAACGCTGATAGCGTGACGCGGGTGGCGAGACTCTCAGCTCTGCGTGAGGTCCTCGCCACCCGCGATTTCAGATGGTTGTTCGCCGTTCGGCTCATCGGTCAGTTCTCTGACGGACTCCTGCAAGCGGCACTTGCCACCTTCGTTCTCTTTTCCCCGGAGCGCCAGCCTGACGCCATCAAGGTGGCGACAGCATTCGCAATCCTGCTTCTCCCGTACTCCATCATCGGCCCATTCGTCGGGGTTTTCCTCGATAGATGGCGCCGCCGCGATGTCCTCGTGCGCGCCAACCTCGTCAAGTCACTCGCCACGCTGCCCATCATCGCGCTCGTCGTGGTCGGCAATGACGGCCTCCTGCTCGGTCTTGCGGTGCTCACCGTCCTTGGCGTCGGACGATTCGTCCTCGCCGGCCTCTCCGCCTCGCTGCCTCATGTGGTCTCCGGCCGCGACCTCATCACCGCTAATGCGCTCACCCCCACCTCCGGAACCATCGCCGCTGCCATCGGAGCGGTCGGCGGTATCGCGTTGCGAGCGAGTGTTGGCGGCGGAGATGCTGGCAGTGAACTCGTGCTCGCCCTCGCCGCCTGCGGATTCGCCGCGTCCGCAGTCGCGGCCACTCGAATCGCGCGGATGAAGCTCGGTCCGAGTGGTGAAAGGCCGGCCGACACCCTCAGCGGCGTGGCTCTGGGCATGATCGACGGGATTCGCCAACTATCGCGAGCGCCGATCGCAGGCCGGGCAATAGCAGTCGCGGGTGCTCATCGGGTGGCGTTCGGGGCACTCACAGTCGCTGCCCTGCTCCTCGTGCGGAATACCTTCAATACAGCTGCCCAAGCCGATACCGCACTCAATGAGTTCGCCGTCATCACGGCATGTGCCGCCGCGGGTGCCCTTATCGCGGCCATGCTCACGCCATGGGCCACCCGTCGATTCAGTGCCGTCACTTGGTCCGTCGTGGTCCTTCTTCAGGCTGGGATCCTCGGTGTCGCACTCGTCTATGCAGGGGCCATGACGCCGTCAATGCCCGCGCTGCTCGCCGGAGCGGCCTCCATTGGATTTGCCGGGCAGGGAGTGAAGGTCTGCGCCGACACTCTTGTTCAGCGCCATGTACCCGATGATCACCTCGGACGAGTGTTCGCTATTTTCGACATGGTCCTGAATGTCTGCCTCGTCAGTGGAATTGCCATCATGGCCTTCGGTGCACCCAAATCAGGGCAAGCCCCAGCCCTCATCCTCGCGATTGGCGTACTGCTCGCAGGCACGGCGCTCTGGTATCGCTGGGCGTCAAGCCGTAGGCTCTCCACGCAGATCACCTAGGCCTCGTCAGGAGAGCACATGTCGAACAAAAAGCGTTGGGGGATCCGGGCCATCGCCTCTCTCCTGATCTTCATCATCACCGTCATCATTGCGCCGGTCGCATTCATCGGCCACTGGGGCCACCGGACCGTTGTAGACAGCACCCAGTACCTGGCCACCGTCGGGCCGCTCGTTGACGATCCCGCCGTGCAGGACGCCGTATCGAAGGTGATCTCAGATGCCGTCGTGAAGCAGGTCGACACAACTTCCCTCGTTGGCAGTTTCCTTGGTGGCTTCATCCCGGACCAGGCCATCACGGACAAACTGACCGACCCGATCGCTGCCGGCATCAATAACCTCGTATACGAACTCGTCCACAAGTTCGTCGCATCGAAGGAATTTGCCAAAATCTGGTACACCACGAATGAGGTTGCACAAGCCAGCCTCATCGCGCTTCTTGAGAATCGTCCAAATGGCCCCATCCAGATTCAGGGCGACACCATCGTTCTCGACATCTCAACGATGCTCACCGCAGTCCAGGGCTCCCTCGTCAACAACGGCTTCGATCTCGCATCAAAGATCACCATTCCGCCAAGTGACGCTCAGATCGTGCTCGCGCAGTCACCGGCCATCAGCCAAGCGCAATTCATTTATCAGTTGTCCGCGCCAGTGCTGCAGTGGTTCCCACTATTCATCGCAATCCTCTTCGGCCTGTCCGTCGCGCTCGCACGCAACCGCTCGCGCACCGTCCTCGCCGTTGGCCTCGCCTTGATCGCCTGCGGAGCGGCGACGCGGGTACTCATGAATGCTGCCGAGACCGTATTCGTAAACCAGTTGGCCGGCACGGTCTTTGAGGACGCCGCAGCAAGTTTCTGGGCGACGTTCTTCAACTACCTGCTCTCAGGGCTGGTCGCCATCGTCGTCCTCGGCATTTTCATTGCATTCGGCGGATGGTTCGCTGGGGTTTCACGTCCAGCAACGAGCATGCGAACCGCGGTCGGTCGCGGGCTCCACAGTCTCGGGTCTGGCGTTCCGGCAGGGATCCGACGCTCCTTCCGGTCCTACGCACCGGTCCTGCGGTGGATCATCGCCATCGTGATGGTGCTCACGCTGAGCCTGGGTGCCTTCATGTCCATGGACCGGATGATCTGGCTGAGCCTGCTCACCGCCGGTCTCTTCACGCTGCTCGAGATCCTCATCGGGCCCGATCGCATCGACGTGGCAGAGGAGCCAGCCCAGTTGGCGGGTGCAACGAACTAGCGGTTCGCCCACCAAGTGATGAGCTCGTCCGTGGCCTGCTGTTCATTCAGCGGGCCACGGTCGAGCCGCAGTTCCATGAGGTACCGGTACGCCTCCCCGACGATTGGTCCGGGAGCAATGCCCAAGATGCTCATGATCTGCGCTCCATCGAGGTCGGGACGCAGTGAATTCAACTCCTCCTGCTCGGCGAGCACAGTAATCCGTGTCTCAAGTGAGTCATAGGCATGTTGCAGCGCGGCAGCGCGGCGCTTGTTTCGAGTCGTTGAATCGGCTCTGGTGAGCTTGTGAAGGCGGGTGAGTTGATCCCCTGCGTCACGCACATAGCGGCGCACCGCGGAATCTGACCATTCACCGGTGCCGTATCCATGAAACCGCAGATGAAGCTCAACGAGCCTTGAGACGTCGTCGATCATCTCACCGGAGAACCTGAGCGCCTGCATGCGCTTCTTCGTCATGCGAGCACCCACAACCTCGTGATGATGGAAAGACACTCGACCGTCATCCTCAAACTTTCTTGTCCTTGGCTTGCCGATGTCATGAAGGAGGGCGGCGAGGCGGAGCACTGAGTCAGGCCCGGATGCCGGCTCATGGGTCGTCTCTAGGTCTATCGCCTGCTCAAGGACGGTAAGGGTGTGTTCGTAGACATCCTTATGGTGGTGATGCTCATCCAACTCGAGTTGAAGGAGTGGCAGTTCGGGGACGACATATTCGGTCAGCCCGGTACCGACAAGGAGTTCTAGTCCCGTCCGGGGATCATCCGACATAAGAATTTTCATGAACTCATCCCTGATGCGCTCGGCGGAGACAATCTCCAGCCGATTGGCCATCTCCGTCATCGCAATGACAACGTCTGCAACGACATGAAATCCGAGTTGAGAGGCGAATCGTGCCGCTCGCATCATGCGCAATGGATCGTCAGAGAATGAGTGTTCCGGTGACCCGGGGGTGCGGATGAGTTTTCCCCGGAGGTCTGCCTCGCCCGCGAAGAGGTCAATGAGGTGCAGGTCCGGCAACGTAAGCGCCATGGCATTAATCGTGAAATCCCGACGGGCGAGATCACCCTCAAGACTGTCACCGAAATCCACGACGGGCTTACGAGACTCAGGGTCGTAGTGCTCACTTCGATAGGTGGTTATCTCGCACTCTCGCCCTTGGATTCGAGAACCCACAGTTCCGAACTTGATCCCGACATCCCAGGTGGCCTCGGCGAACAGCGCGAGAATGTCAAGGATCTCTGGCGGACGGGCATCGGTGGTGAAGTCAAGGTCGGAGCCATCGCGCAACCTGCCGAGCATCGCATCGCGCACTGGCCCTCCAACGAGGGCGATTGAATGACCGCGCTCCGTGAACCGTCGCCCAATGTCGTCAAGTAGGCCGGCCAACGACTTGAGTTGGTCGACAACGGCGCGTTCGATGTGGGTGGGCACCCACAGAGCGTAATGAGTCAGCGGGCGGGTTTATCCTGCGGACATGAGCATGCACCGGCCGAGCGTCGAGGAGACCTCCGCCGGTGGGCTCGTCCTCGACCGCTCTGGACCGGTGATGATGGCGGTGCTTATTGCTCGCCACGACCGTCGAGGTCGACTCGTCTGGTCCATGCCCAAGGGTCACCTCGAGCCAGGGGAGACCGCTGAGGTCGCAGCGATTCGTGAGGTGCAGGAGGAGACCGGCATCATGTCTCATGTGATCGCCACCCTCGGAACCATCGACTTCTGGTTCATGTCACAGGACCGACGAATCCACAAGACGGTTCACCATTACCTTCTCGAAGCCGACGGAGGCGAGTTGAGCGACGCCGACGTTGAGGTTGCTCAGGTGGCATGGATCCCGCTGGACGAGATTTCTGGCCTGCTGCGCTACCCAGATGAACGGCGCCTTGTCGGCATGGTGCCCGGGCTCCTCGCCCTCCCGGAGAGGTAGTGCGCCACCACCCCCGCATCGTCGGCGCTGCCATCATTGGCGCCGGCCTCGCTGCGGCCCTCGTTTGTGTACCCGTCGAAGCAGCGCCGGCTACAGGTGCAACCATCAACGTGGTCGTCGACTCCCTCGCTCCACTCATTCCGACTAGGAGTAGCAAACTTCGGATTGCCGGTCGGATCGTCAATTCCTCATCTCAGCCCATCGAGCAGGTCTCCGTTCGTCTTCTGCTGTCACAGGAGCCGCTGCGTGATCGTGATCAATTGTCGGTCGTGGCGAACATGCCGTTGATCCCAACACAGACCACCCCACCGGATTCCGCAATCGATGAGTCGCAGGCCGAAATCAGCGCCCTGCTGCGCCCGGGTGAGGAGGCGCCCTTCGTCATCAGCCTTCCCTTGCGGGCCCTCCCGCTTGGCAATGCAGGAACATACGTCATTTCAGTCGAAGCACTTGGAACCGATTACCGGGGTATCCAAGACTCAATGGGTATTCAGCGCACGTTTCTTCCGTGGTTCCCGAAGGGAACCGACCTCAACGCCATCGGGCTCACCTGGCTGTGGCCCCTCGTTGATTGGCCGGCACGTGCCGCAGACGGCACGCTCCTCAACGACAGCACGCCCCTGGCGCTGGCCCAAGGGGGCCGCCTCGAAGACCTAGTCTCCGTCGCATCGCAAAACCCCTCGGTTGTCACATGGATTGCCGATCCCGAACTCTTGCAGTCGGCCGCCGATATCGCCAATGGCTACGAGGTTCTTCGCGATGGAGAGCTCGTCGTTGGCGACCGCTCAAAGGATGCCCGCGAGTGGATCACGAGCCTCAAATCGGCGATGCGCGGATCCCTCCTCCACACCTTGCCGTACGCGGATATCGACGCGAGTGCTGCCCGACGTGCCGGACTTCAGCAGGATGTGGTGCGGTCCATCACCCGGTCTCCTGGCATCGCCGAACAGGTTGTAGGGCAGCCGGTCCAAGGTGGCATGGCTTGGGCCTCCTCCGGGAGGGTTGACAAGCGAACGTCGAACCTCCTCGCTGAGGCAGGGGTGACCACGATCGTGCTTGGTGCGGACGCCATGCCCCCTGTCGCGTCGACGTCAGAGCCGCGAGTTCCCGCGCTCACTCCAAATGGAATCGCCGACTATTCGACGGCGGTCGGCGTTATGGATGCCATCATTCTCGATTCAGGTCTCACGAATGCGATAGGTGCCCGGCAGCGGACCCGTGGGGAGGTCGTGCTCGCTCGACAGCGATTTCTCGCGGAGACGGCCCTCATCGCGACCGAAGTAGGCGCCGCGGCGAATCGTGTCCTGGCAGTCGGTCCCGCCGAGGTCAGATGGCATCCGACAGCAGCGCTCCTCGATTCGCTCCTGCGTGCCACATCACAGGCCCCCTGGCTGCGCACCGCCACCCTCGAGGAGTTGCGTTCCGCGAGCCGCATCCCACGGAGGAAGGCCACCTACGGCACAGGTGTCGTCGCGGCGGAGCTCAGTGCGCAGTACATGAGTCGGGTGAATGCTGCAGAGGGTCGGCTCGATCGACTCGTCGCAGTGTTGGACGACCCTTCGACAATCGGCCCGTCCTATGCGGCCGCGCTGCTGCGTGCCCAGTCATCTGCTTGGCGATCCCAGCCCAGCCTCGGCGCAGAGCTCCTCAGCATGGTGAACGCCGGCTTGCTCGAGCGGACCTCATTCGTGAGAGTCCTCTCAACCGGGACCGTCATCTTCTCCGGTGATGCCGGCCGGGTGCCGGTGACCATTGCGAACAACGGCGAACAGCCCGTGACCGTGGGTGTGGCGCTCATTGGTCAGCCCGGTCCGCGCCTCCAGTCGACTCCCCTGTCCGGAATTCGCGTCGATCCGGGAAAGAAGGTAAGTGTCGATCTTGAGGCTCGAGTGATCGGTGGTGAGCCGCTCAGTGTCGCCGTGCAGTTACTCACCCCCGCCGGCGCCCGTTACGGCGCCCCAGCCACGATCTCACTGGTGTCCACGGCCTACTCGCGAGCTGCTGGCTGGGTGGGTGCCGTTGCGTTCATCGCACTCGCCGCCTTCGTCATGATCGGCATCACCCGACGAATCATGCGGGTCCACTCGTCGCGTCCCCCGGGCGGCACTGTTGAGGGTGCGCCATGAGCAGTGTGATGCGCTCGAGCACACTCATGGCCTCAGGGACCGTGGTCTCGCGATTGACCGGGATCCTTCGCGACGTCGCGGCGGCCGCGGCCCTTGGTTTCTACCTCGTCGCCGACGCATTCTCTCTGGGAAATTCACTTCCAACGATCATCTACATCCTCGTTGTGGGTGGGGCACTGAATGCGGTGTTCGTGCCGCAATTGGTGCGCAGGATGCAGGATGACCCTGACGGCGGACAGGCCTACGCCGATCGGCTGCTCACCATCATCGGGACAGCTCTGCTGGCGTTGTCCGTGGTCGCGGTCATTGCTGCGCCCCTGATCGTCGATCTCTACACCCCTGATGACTACCCACAGGCTGAATTCGAATTGGCGGTGGCCTTCGCCCGACTGTGCCTGCCCCAAATCCTTTTCTATGGCATCTACACAATGCTGAGTCAGGTGCTCAACGCGCGCGGGAGATTCGGCGCTCCGATGTTCGCCCCAATCGCGAACAACATCATCGCGATTGCCACATTTCTGCTGTTCATTGCAGTCGCCGGAACCTCCGCTGCCGCCGATGGCGACCTCACCTCTTCCCAAGTCCTAATTCTCGGCATCGGCACCACCCTCGGTGTAGTGCTGCAGGCACTCATCCTCATCCCGATCCTGCTGCGCAGTGGTCACGTGTGGCGGTTGCGTTTCGACTGGCGCGACGCCGGCCTCGGCCGCGCCGGCATCCTCGCATTCTGGACAGTGGCGCTCGTGCTCGTGAATCAGGCAACCTACGTAGTGATCGCCCGCCTTGCGACTCAGGCCAATGTCGACGCCACCGCAGCAGGTGTCACGGCGGCTGGTCTCACCACCTACCAAAAGGCCCACCTCGTTTTCATGCTCCCGCACAGCGTCATCACGGTTTCAATCGTGACCGCGATGCTCCCCGCCATGAGCCGGCTGGCCCACAGCGGGGATCTTTCGCGTGTGGGGCGTGAAATCGGCTCTACGATGCGTCTGGTGTCGGCTTTCATCATCCCGATTGCCGCGATTCTCATGATCACCGGTTCAGGTCTCGCAGTGCTCCTCTTTGGGTATGGGGCGGCGGTCCCTGCGCAGGCGGCGATTATGGGCCAAATTGTCTCCGTATTCATGATTGCGCTGCTGCCTTTCACTTTGTTCTACGTCCTGCTCCGCGGGTTTTATGCGCTTGAGGACACCAGAACACCGTTCTTCATCACCCTGGCGTTCAGCCTCGTTTGGCTCGTCCTTGCCATCCCGCTGTTTCGTATCGTGGGGAGTGGCGGACCTCAGGTGGCGAGTTTGGCGCTTGCGTACGGAGTGAGTTACTGGGTCGGCATGACCGTGTCGTGGATCCTCCTTGCGAGGCGGCTCGGGGGCATTGATTCAGCACGAACCCTGAAGACACTCCTGCGGATGGCGGCAGCCGGTGCGATCGCCCTGCTCGTCATGCTTGGCACCCGGGCGCTGCTGGTCGCCTACGTCACGGGCCCTGGTTCGCAGGACAAGGGTTCGGTCCTCGTCATGGTCGTCACGTTGTCAGCCGTCGGGAGCCTTTCTTACCTCGCCGCAGCCTTGTTGCTCCGCATCCGCGAAGTGTCAGAGATGATAGGCGTTGTCAAACGAAGGGTGGTGAAGCGATGAGCGAATCAAGGAGGATCGCGCGCTACACCTTCCTCGAAGAGGTGATGGCCCATGGGGGTGATACCTCGGTCATTCATTGGCGCGGATTCGATGACGTGCTCGCCCGCGATGTTTCGATCAGATTGATCCGTCGTGACGACCCACGTTCATCGAGTGTGGTGGCCGCAGCCCAAGCCTCGGCTCTCGTCGATGACCGACGGCTCCTGCGCATCCTTGATGTGTTCGACGTGCCGGCCACCGACGATGACCCCGCGACGATCGCCATCGTGAGCGAATGGGCCATCGGCGTCACGATTCAAGAGATGTTGGAGGCCCGAGACTGGGAGCCCCTCCCACTCGAGCAAGCGATTTCGATCGTCGACGATGTCACCCGCGCCGTCGCCGCCGGCAAGGCGAGCAATGTGTGCCACGGCAGGCTTCGTCCATCAAGTGTCATCATCACAGAGGCCAAGGAGGTCAGGGTTCGTGGACTCGCCATCGATGCGGCCATTTGGGGACAGTTCAACCCCTCCCTCACTCCTGCCGCAGCTGATGTAGATGCTCTCGGAAGCCTGCTCTACCTGCTCCTTACCGGCGTCTGGCCAGGCTCAGGAAGCCTGCCAACGATAGGTCTCCCGAGGGCACCCAGAATCGGCTCGCACATCCTTCCACCGTCACGAATCTCCGCATCCGTGCCGCGAAACGTTGATGACTGCGTGGCGAAGTCTGTGCAGGACGCCGACCGCACCCGGGCTGTACGGCTAGTGACGAGCGCTGGCGACTTCGCGATGGTGCTCGGACTCCTCCGCGGGTACACCACTGGTCCGACCGAACCGGCTATCAGTGTTACCGCCGGAACTCGGACTCTTGGCACCATCGGACGGGTGCTCACCGGTGTGGGTGGCATGGCCGCAATCGCGGCGTGTGGAGTGCTCGGGTGGGCCCTCATCATTGGCGGAACGAACCCCTGGAGCCCGAACCCCAATGCGGTGGGCGACTCGATGCTCACCGATACCGCGGCACCTGTCGTCGTCGAGACAGCGGGGATCGAGCAGGTCATTCCCGTAGTGAGTATCACGTCATTTGACCCGTACGCCGATGACAACGGGAATGGCAAGCAGGACGGTCGGCAGGGCCGTGAGAACGAGGCGAGGGTGTCCCTCGTCATCGACGGGGATCCGCTGACGGCTTGGACGACGAGTCGCTACAGCTCCGCTGATGGTGATGGCAAGGGCGGAGTCGGGTTCGTCCTGGACCTAGGGTCCGCCCGCTCGGTGAACTCCGTCTCCGTTGACTTTGACGGTTCTGGGGCGCAAACCGAGGTTCGGGTATCGGACAAGGTCTACAAGAATCCTGGGACCTGGAATCTCGTTGCGAGCGCCCCTGCTGGGGGGCGGTCTATCGAATTGCGATCACCGCGACCGAAAGTCGGGCGATATGTCCTGTTGTGGTTCCCCTCCCTTCCTGACTCATCAACCTCACCGGGTGTCTTCTCATTGGGGGTCAGTGGGGTCGAGGTCCGTGGATGATCACGGCCGACTGTTCCACCCGATCCGCCGCGTTAGGCTGTGCCACCATGGAGGAACTCGGGGCGACGAGCGACGCCGAGTTGATGTCCCGTCACGTAGCCGGTGATCCTCACGCCTTCTCCCAGATCGTTGAGCGGCACCGTGACCGCCTCTGGGCGGTGGCACTTCGGACCACCGGTGATCCAGACGATGCTGCCGATGCCTTGCAGGAGGCGCTTATTCGCGCTTTTCAGCGTGCGAGCCAATTTCGGGGCGAGTCAGCCGTGACGACTTGGTTGCACCGGATCGTGGTGAATGCCTCATTAGATCGCCTACGACGTAGGGCGGTTCGAGCCACGCTTCCACTTCCCGAAGCCGACACGAAGGCCGGTCGGGCACTCATCGACCCAACTGATCACGTCGGGCAACGCGAGGATCAGATCGCTATCGCCTCGGCCCTTGCCGCCCTTCCAGAGGACCAACGCGATGCCATCCTCCTTGTCGATGTGGAGGGTTGGTCCGTTGAGGAGGCCGCAACCATGCTGAGTTGTCCCCCAGGAACCATCAAGAGTCGGTGCAGTCGAGGACGCGCCAAGTTGGCGGTGGCCCTCGCCCATCTTCGAAATTCACCACAAGCAGGGAACCAGGACGACGTCCCGCCCGTCTTACCCGTGAGAGGGGTGGGAACGCGTGAATGATCACGTCGATGTAGGTGAGCAGGGGTCCGAAACATGGCTCACTGCGGTCCTTCGCGGTCCTGACGGAATGCCGAGCGCGGTGTGGGAACGCCTCGAGGCCACCCTCAAGGCTGAAAGTGATGCGCGAGCCTCTGGTGAGGGCGCCGCGAGCATGTCGAGCGTAAACATGGCCACCGTGAACATGGCGACCGTCACCGAACTTGCGCCAAGGCGCCGCTGGTCTCTGCTTACCGGGTTGGTCGCAGCAGCCTTGGTGCTGGTAGCCGTGGGGATCGTGGTTCCGGTGACGCGCGGCTCTGATGCAGGCCCTGATTCGATCGTGGCCGCCGAGGCATCCGATTCGTTCGCGATCGAAAACACCACTTCCGGGTTGGCGCCCGCGAGTGACCCAGGGAGTCCCTCTCGGCAGGTAGTCGCAAGTGGCATTGACTATTCAGACGAATCCATGCCATCGGACATTCAGCAGGTCGTCGACAGCATCGGCGCATCGTCAGCGCGTTTGATAGCCGACGTAACCCCGGACACTTCCATGACCGAGGGGCGAGATGGCTTCACTTCGTCCCTCCCCACACTGCGGTCGTGCCTCGCATGGCTGACCGGCAGTGACCGGGTCCAGGCGCTCTTCGTTGATCGCGCGACCTACAAGGGTTCACCTGCGGCTGTCGTGGTCGTGCCAGTAAGCGCCGGGGTGTCGATGCTTGAATCACTTGAGGTATGGGTTGTGTCATTGGACTGTACCCAGAAGGGCTCCTCGATCCTCGGCCACGACATGGTCTCTCTCTCGTCTAACTGACGCAAGAGTCTCAGACGAACCCGGCCTAGACTTGCTCCGCGGGCCACGGGGCCTGTTCTTTCCCGAAGGGCAAACATGAGCGAGATTCGCGACGTCATCATCATCGGTTCCGGACCCGCCGGCTATACCGCCGCCATCTACGCGGCGCGGGCCCAACTCTCGCCGCTCATATTCGAGGGGTCTGTGACCGCGGGCGGTGCGCTCATGAACACGACCGAGGTCGAGAACTTCCCCGGGTTCACTGACGGGATCATGGGGCCAGCACTCATGGAGCAGATGCGCGCCCAAGCGGCGCGCTTTGGCGCTGACCTCATCACCGACGACATCGTGAGCGTCGATCTCGTGGGCGATACCAAGGTGGTCACCGATGGATCCGGCGGATCGCACCGGGCTCGTTCGATCATCCTCGCCATGGGATCCGGTTACCGAGAACTGGGCCTGCCAAGTGAGAAGCGCCTCTCTGGGCATGGGGTGTCATGGTGTGCCACCTGCGACGGTTTCTTCTTCCGTGATCAGGACATCGCCGTCGTCGGAGGTGGTGATTCGGCCCTCGAAGAGGCGACCTTCCTCACCCGCTTCGCAAAGACTGTCACCCTCATCCATCGCCGAGATGCGCTCCGCGGCAGTAAAATTATGCAGGAGCGCGCACTCGCAAATGAGAAAATGCGCTTCGCTTGGAACAGTGCTGTTGAGGAGATTCAAGGCGACGCCAAGGTCTCAGGGGTCGTCCTTCGGGACACGATCACCGGTGAGTTGCGTGACTTGCCGGTGACCGGTCTTTTCATCGCGATCGGCCACGACCCTCGCTCTGAGTTGGTCCGTGAACACGTTCGCGTCAACAGCGAGGGCTATGTCCTCGTCGAATCCGGCTCTACGAGGACCTCGATCGCTGGTGTCTTTGCATGCGGCGACCTCGTTGACCACACCTATCGGCAAGCGATCACCGCAGCCGGGTCCGGATGCGCCGCTGCACTCGACGCTGAGCGTTTCCTCGCTGCTTCGGAGTAGCCTGACCCTGCACATCGTTCGATCACCCGCCTCAACGACCAGGAGTGCACTCATGGGAGCGACCAAGATCGTCACAGATGCCAGTTTCGCTGACGACGTGCTGCTGAGCACGAAACCAGTTGTTGTCGATTTCTGGGCAGAGTGGTGCGGCCCCTGCAAGATGGTGGCACCCATCCTCGAAGAGATTGCCGCGGCCCACGACGGAATCGTCATCGCCAAGCTCAACGTCGATGAGAACCCGCAGACATCTGCGTCGTACGGCATCACGTCCATCCCCACCCTGAACGTCTTCCAGGATGGCAAGGTTGTGAAGAGCATCATCGGCGCGAAGCCGAAGGCGGCACTGCTTGCCGACCTCGCTCCCTATCTCTAGCGGAATGCTCCTCGGTCTCGGAGCATCCGGGCCTGCAGTGGCTGAGGTGCGGAGCAGGCTTGCGCACCTCGGACTACTCGCCGAGCGGACGACGGGTGGGTACGACGAGGTTGTAGCGGCAGCCGTGCGGCTGTTTCAGCAGGAGCGCGGGCTCACTGTTGACGGCATCGTCGGACCCGATACCTACCGCCGCCTCGAAGAGGCGCGCTGGCAACTGCGTGACCGGGTGCTCATGTATGTCCCGGGACACTTGATCATGGGCGACGACGTGGCACAGTTGCAAGCTCGCTTAGCGCAACTTGGCTTCGATGCGGGCCGGACCGATGGAATGTTCGGACCTCGCACTGACGAAGCGCTGCGTGAGTTTCAAGGCAGCGTTGGGGTCGCAGCCGACGGTGTGTGCGGACCCGACACCTACCGCGCATTCGACCGCCTCGTACGAACAATCAGTGGCGGCAATGCGGCTCGACTGCGTGATCGGGTCACGTTGTCCGAAATTCGGACAGGCGTCATGGACAAGGTGGTCGTCATCGACCCAGGCTTCGAGGCTGGCGCCGATATTTGTGAAGCGATAGCAGTTCGAGTTGAGGGGCGTCTCGCAGTTCTCGGAACCCAGATACTCCTCACGCGCTCAAGCGGCGAGAGTTCTCTCCCACAGGAGAGTCAGCGAGCCGATTTCGCGAATCGCACCGGGGCCGATCTCTTTATCTCCATAAACTGCACACATGCCTCGAGTTCACTGGTGAACGGAGTTGGGAGTTTCTATTTTGGTGAGCCAAGTGGGGGGGCGCATTCCACGAGCGGACGCCTGCTGGCTGAGCGGGTTCAGAACGAGATCTGCTCGCGAACGTCATTCCTAGACTGCCGCACGCACCCAAGGACCTGGGATTTGCTTCGCATGACCCGGATGGCCGCCATTCGCATCGATATCGGTAACCTCAATAATGCTCAGGACGCTCAGTGGCTCGCAGACCCCATTGTCCAAGAGCAGGTTGCTGAGAGCATCGCGAACGGGATCACGCGCTTTTGCGCTCCCGAATAGGCACGTGTGTTGATCCGAGTGGACGGGGCCAAAGTAGTTGGGTGATGAAACCCGATGCGACCCCCACAACGAGAAGAGTCACCGCCCCGATGAGCACACGCTTGATCACACCTCTATCGTAGGGGCTTGTGAGCGGTTCCAGACTTGATCCGTGGGTTGATTCGTACGCCGAGCGTGCACATAGCATGGCAGCGTCGGAAATTCGGGCACTGTTTGCGGTTGCCTCCCGTCCCGAGGTGGTGTCACTTGCTGGGGGCATGCCGTTCGTACAGGCTCTGAACCTCGACACCGTCGCCGATACGGTCCACCGACTCATCTCTCAGCGCGGTGCTCAAGCGCTCCAGTACGGATCTGGGCAGGGCGACGTTCGGTTGCGTGAACAGATCCTCGAGGTCATGGAGCCAGTGGGTGTGAGCGCCCACCCCGATGACATTGTTGTGACGACTGGCTCACAGATGGCACTCGACCTCGTCACCCGAGTGTTTTGTGATCCCGGTGATGTCGTACTCGTTGAAGCACCGAGTTACGTCGGGGCTCTCGGGGTCTTCCGCGCCTACCAGTGCGATGTTGTACACGTCGCGATGGATGACGAGGGACTCGTTCCTTCGGCACTTGAGGACGCGATCACCAGGGTGCGGGCAACTGGCCGCAAGGTCAAGATGATTTACACCATTCCGTCCTTTCACAACCCCGCCGGCGTCACGCAGGGCACTGCTCGGCGTGCGCAGAATCTCCAGATCGCACAGCGTGCCGGGATCCTCGTCCTCGAAGACGACCCATACGGGTTGCTGGGCTTCGAAGGCGATACCCCTCGGGCCATGCGGGCTGACGATCCGGACGGTGTTATCTATCTTGGATCCTTCTCGAAGACCATCGCCTCGGGCCTTCGGGTCGGATGGGCGGTGGCCCCGCACGGGGTGCGGGAGAAACTCGTGCTTGCCGCGGAGTCCGCTGTCCTGTGCCCCTCGAACTTCTCCCAACTCACCGTGTCGGAATACCTCGCCACCCAAGCATGGCGTGAGCAGATCAAGGTCTTCCGTGAGTTGTATCGTGAGCGTCGCGATGCCCTCCTCGATTCCATGGCCGCCGTCATGCCCCCTGGGACAAGTTGGACTACTCCGTCAGGAGGGTTCTACTCTTGGGTAACCCTGCCGGGGGGCCTTGACGCCACGGCCATGCTTCCTAGGGCGCTCGCGGCGCTCGTTGCCTACGTCCCCGGCACGGGCTTCTACATAGGCGGCCAAGGGCGACAAAATCTGCGCCTCTCCTACTGCTATCCGGAACCTGATCGCATCCGCGAGGGAGTTCGGCGTCTCGCTTCGGTCCTCGAGGCTGAGTTGGACCTCACCGCGACATTCGGCACCGCCAGCGCGCTCCATGAGTCCACCGGGTCTGGAATGCCAGCCCCTGACATCCGTTAGGGACGACCCTGCGAGCACAACCGTTGGTCACGAAGAACGAAGGGTGGGGTTACCGTGCACGTTGTCGTACTAGCAGGAGGCCTCTCACCTGAGCGAGAGGTGTCCCTGCGTTCTGGTCGCCGAGTGGCTGAGGCCCTTCGAACGAGTGATGGGTCCATTGAGGTCACCGAGATTGACGTCGACGCCGGCCTGATCGAACGTCTATCAGCGCAACCACCTGCATGCGTCATTCCGTTGCTCCATGGCGCCGCGGGTGAGGACGGCGCCCTCCGCGATGTCCTGCAGGCCCTCCGGCTGCCGTTCGTTGGATCGCCAGCGGCCGCAGCCCGGCTCGCGTTCGACAAGCCAATTGCCAAGACCATTGCCGAGAGAGCCGGGATCGCCACCCCGCAAGCCATCGCCCTGCCCCACTCCACATTCCGAGAGCTCGGCGCCACCGGTGTCCTTGATGCCGTCGTAAGCAGCCTTGGGCTCCCAATGATCGTCAAGCCAACGAAGGGCGGATCCGCACTCGGAGCCGCGGTGGTCCGGGAGTCTGGTGAACTCCCGGCCGCCATGGTTGGTGCCTTCGCCTACAGTGACGTCGCACTGATGGAGCAGTTCGTCACGGGCACTGAGATTGCCGTGAGCGTCTACGAGAGCCACGGAGCCGCGACTTCATTGCCACCGGCGGAGATTGTTCCGCCCGATGCGATCTACCACTACAACGCGCGCTACACGGCTGGCTTGACTGAATTCTTCATTCCCGCTCGCCTCTCACAAGCCGTGCTCGACGAGTGCGCTTCGATCGCCCTCCTCGCACATGAGAGTCTCGGGCTTCGCGACTGGTCACGCACAGACCTCATCGTCGACACTGACGGAACCCCGTGGTTCCTTGAGGTCAACGCCGCCCCCGGGATGACTGAAACGTCACTGTTCCCGCAAGCGCTGGCAGCGGCAGGTATTTCACTCGGTGAACTCACCGGCCAATTGGTGCGCACCGCCATCGAGCGGGGAGTTTAGCCTCGTTGGGTTCGGGCAATGAGGTCGACAATGCGTCTGAGATCCTCTGCATCGGCTACCTCCACGACAACCTTTCCCCGGGAGTTCGCGCGCGGTAGCCCCTCAACGTGCACCCGGGTGTCAAGCACTTCACCTAGCCGCCGTTGCACCTCATCAATGAGGTCGGCTACCGCATCGGCACGTTGCTTTGGTGCTCGAGCCTTGCGCTCACGCTTGTTCCCGTCGCCATCCCCAAGAAGGATCAATTCTTCGACGGAACGCACGCTCAGGCCTTCCGCCACGATCCGCTGCGCCAAAGCCTCCATGGCTTCGGGGGTGGCAAGTGACAGGAGCGCACGGGCATGCCCCGCACTCAGCACGCCAGCGGCTACTCGGCGTTGCACCGTTGGAGGGAGTCTCAAGAGACGCAGGGTGTTTGTCACCTGTGGGCGTGATCGTCCGATTCGACGAGCCAACTCTTCCTGTGTGCAACCGAAGTCAGCAAGGAGTTGCTCGTAGGCAGCGGCCTCCTCGAGTGCATTGAGGTTGGCTCGGTGCAGGTTCTCAAGCAGGGCGTCGCGCAGGAGATCGATGTCATCGGTATCGCGAATAATTGCCGGAATCTCCAGAAGACCCGCCAACTTGCTTGCCCGAAGTCGCCGTTCGCCGGCGATGAGTTCGTAGCCATCCGGTGACCGTCGAACCACCACGGGCTGCAGAAGCCCGATCTCCCTAATTGAGAAGACCAGTTCAGCGAGTGCCTCTTCATCGAAGACGGTGCGTGGTTGCCGCGGATTCGGTGCGATGAGACCGATCGGCAACTCTGCGTACACCGCGCCTATCGCCCCGGGTTCGCGCTCGGCACCCCCGACCTCTGCACCCCCAACCTCTGCCGCCGACGGCCCCGTGGGCACCTGCGGGGGTGCCTCCCGCGGGATAAGTGCGCCTAACCCTTTGCCAAGCCCCCGCTGTGGCGCCGTCGCCTTCGCCATGGTCGCTACCCTCCGTCCTAGTTGCGATCACGGATCGTCATGTCGTGACCTGCCCAAGTGGAACGATGGCCGCAAACTCGTCGCTTGCCTCGCGATATGTGAGCGCTCCAGGCGATGAACCGTCATAGGTCATGATCGTCTGGCCGAAGGATGGTGCCTCCGACACGCGCACCGCTCGGGGAATCACCGTATTGAGAACCCGGGTACCAAAATGCGTTCGAACCTCGTCAACAACCTGTGACGCCAAGCGGGTTCGACCGTCGTACATCGTCAACAGGATAGCGCTCACTTCAAGCTTCGGGTTGAGGTGAGTTTTCACCATCTCGACCGTGCGGAGTAGCTGTGAGAGCCCCTCGAGGGCGTAGTACTCGCATTGAATAGGGAGGAGTAGTTCCCGAGCCGCCACCAAGCCGTTGAGGGTAAGGAGACCCAGTGACGGTGGGCAGTCCATGAGAATGAAATCAAGTTGCCGACCATGTGCGCGTTCGAAGTCAGCGACGTACGACTCGACTGCTCGACTCAACCGGTATTCACGAGCCACCTGAGAAACGAGTTCAATCTCAGCGCCCGCGAGGTCAATTGTTGCTGGCGCTCCCCATAGGCCCTCCACATCCGGGCACGGGCGGGCAATATCGCTCAGACTCAGTTCACCACTCAGCACCTCGTAGACGCCCTTGACCCCCTCGTGGTGGTCGATACCAAGGGCCGTCGACGCATTCCCTTGTGGGTCGAGGTCGATAACAAGGACGGTGTGCCCGCGCTGGGCCAAGGAGGCGGCAACGTTCACTGTCGTCGTCGTCTTGCCAACGCCACCCTTCTGGTTCGCGACACTCACGACGCGGGTCATTCGGGCCAACCCAGCCCCGCGGGGGTCATTGATGTTTCACGTGAAACATCAATGCTCGTCTCGGTAGCCAACGATGTTGGCCACCCGAGACCGCTCGTTTGGGAGTGTGTGGCTATCAACTCTGCGGGTAGGTGGTCGGGGGAAGGTGACGGATGCACGTCGGTCATTGTGCCGTACCTCGGACCCCGGTGACGACCGTGGTCACAGGCTCCACAATCCCGGCGCCACACTGCATAACCTCCAGGTCGACAACATTGAGTGCCACAGCGGCATCTTGCGCTGCGACAACCTCATCCCGTGCGCCGGTGCCCTTCAGTGCAACAAGACGGCCACCGATTCGAAGTAATGGGACCGTCCAACCTAGTAATCGTTCAAGTGGTGCCACCGCACGCGCTGTCACGACATCAACGCCCTGCCAGTGTGGATCGGCGCAGCAGTCCTCAGCTCGCCCGCGAAGAATGAGCACACGATCGTCAAGGCCAAGGTAGGTGACCACTGACTGCAGAAATGTCGCCCGGCGAAGCAATGGCTCAACGAGTGTGATCGACAGGTCTGGTCGGGTGATCGCCCACACCAACCCCGGTAGACCGGCACCCGACCCGACATCGGCAACCGTCGATCCATGGCCAACGAATGACTCTCCTGGACCGACGACAACGGCACAATTCAACAAATGTCGCGACCAGAGCCGGGGCACTTCACGCGGTCCGATGAGGCCCATCTCAACGCCATCGGTGCTCAAGATTGACGCGTAAGCATGCAACGGCTCTTCAAATGCAGTGAGCCATCCTGGTAGTTCACCGATGTCGGTATGTTTCACGTGAAACGACCGGGGTTCAGCTCACCCGAATAACGACACATCGGCGTGGCTCTTCACCCTCCGACTCACTCACGAGACCAGCCTGCGCCACAGCATCGTGCACGACCTTGCGCTCAAATGGCGTCATAGGTTCCATGGACACTGGCGCGGACGTGGCCTGAGCCTCCGCGATAGCGGACTTCGCTAATTCAGTCAGCGCCGCTCGCCGCGCAGCACGGAAGCCTGCTACGTCGAGCATGAGTCGTGAACGCTCGCCGGTCTCCCGAGTCGCCGCCAACCGGGTCAACTCCTGAAGAGCGTCCAGAACCTCGCCCTTCGTCCCGACTAGGTGGCCAAGGTCCCCTGGGCGCACCTCGACGACTGAGACCATCGCGCGGTTCCCCTCAACATCGATGTCGATGTCGCCGTCAAGGTCAGCAATATCAAGAAGTCCTTCGAGGTAGTCGGCTGCTACGTCGCCTTCTCGCTCCAGGAGAGAACCGCCCTTGGCGGGGGTCTCAACCGGATCACTTGAGCCCACTTCAGTACCGGTCTGCACCTGATCGTCTGTCATGTCTTCTCCCACGAGGATGTCGAGTGTTACGAAGTGCCCTTGCGCTTACTGCGCGGGGTCTTCTTCGGCTGCACTCTGGCTGGCGGTGCTTCGTCTATCGCTGCGGGCTCGGAACCCGAAGCTTGGTCTGAGGCGCTGCTAGCAGCCGCCTTGTTCTTCGCGCGCTGCACCTTTCGAGCCTCACGGGCTTCGAACGCCGGGGTACCGGGCTGCGGATTGTTTCGGATGACCCAGAACTGCTGCCCCATCGACCACAGGTTCGTGGTGAACCAGTAGATGAGAACACCGATCGGGAAGTTAATACCGCCGATCGCAAAGACAAGTGGGAACACGTACAGCAAGATCTTCTGCTGCCGCACGATGGGGTTGTCAGCAGCTGTGTTCTTCACGATCATCTGACGCTGGGTCAGGAATGTGGTCGTCGTCATCGCGATGATGAGGATAAAGGCGAGGATCTTTGTATTGAGCGGGGCGAACCCGTCCTTAAACACCTCGTCGGCACCCATGAATGTCCCGTACAACGGCGCGCCGAAGATCGATGCGTCATGTGCCTGAGCGAGAAGGCCTTCGTACTGACTCCACTTGAAGACACCCTCGGGGACGCTCATGGCGATCCCTTGCAGGACGCTGAAGAGTGCAAAAAAGATTGGTGCCTGAAGGAGAATCGGCAGACACGATGACAACGGGTTCGTGCCCGTTTCCTTGTACAACTTCATCATCTCTTGCGACTGCTTTTCACGGTCACCCGCGTACTTCTTTTGGATCTCCTTCATCTGTGGCTGGATCAACTGCAGGTTCCGCTGCGATTTGATCTGCTTGACGAAGAGTGGGATAAGCACGATTCGAATGACGATGACGAGGCCAACGATCGACAGCGCCCACGTCCAGCCGCTCGCAGGGTCCATGAACGTGCTCAGCAGTTGGTGGAACTGGACGAGGATCCAGCTCACACCGGTGCGGAGCCAATCGAGAATGAACATGAGTTCCCTTGCGAGTCGTGTCAGATCAGGTGTCGTGCGCGAGGACTGCCGTCTGGAAGTATGCCGGGTCGCCAGTTTCGTCCTGATGGTACGGGGTCAAGACCCCCAGCATTCCACGGATTGCAGCGAAGAAGGCGCCAGATGGTTAAGGCCACCCCCTTGATGGCCCCGTGTTGCTTGATGGACCTCAATCCGTATTCAGAGCAACTCGGATAAAAGCGGCAACTTGGCATGAGAAGTTTCGACAGGGTGAGTTGGTAGCCCTTGATAACGATGATGAGCAGCCACTTCAATAGCCAGCCAAGGGAGTGCTCCCACAACCAGTTCATCCTGGCGAGAACGGTCCGTAAAGTGCTCATCGAAGAAACTTCGAGGCGGCACTCATGAGCGCTGATTCCAGTTCCCGGCCTAAAGCCGCGCTCGAAGCAAAGGCCGCCCCCGGGAGTGCCCGCACCACTATCGTGCTCCCAGTCGGCACCAATCCGAGCCGACCCCGCATCTGCGCCCTGAGGCGACGCGACACCTTATGCCGGACCACCGACCCGCCCACTCCCTTGCCCACTATCAATCCCATCCGGGTGAGCGAGGCAGAACCACTGCGAGGGAGCGCGACGTGCACGACAAGCAGTGACCGCGCCGCACGAACCCCGCGGCGCGTGGTGTCGGGAAAATCGGAGGACCTACGAAGCCGGTTGCCACGTCGAAGCATGACTTTCGGTCGAACTTAGGCCGAGATGCGCGTGCGACCCTTGGCTCGGCGACCAGCGAGGATCGCGCGGCCAGCGCGCGTGCGCATCCGCAGCCGAAAACCGTGCGTCTTCGCCCGACGGCGGTTGTTGGGCTGGAAGGTGCGCTTCATGGTCTGGCTCCTGGGCGAACAGTTGGGGAAATCTGATAACCCACTGAGCCTAGGCAGGAACCGAACACCTCGTCAAACTGGCCGCCGTCATCACCATCGTCCGTGCACGTACTTGTCGGACTTGCGTGCCATCACTAGGTTTGGCTCTGTCTCAACAGGGCAATCCACACCTGTGGACAACGTGGTGGAAAGTTCGAGCGACAAGAAGAGGGGGCGAGCATGGACGACCCATCAGATCTGAGCATCGTGTGGGCACAGGCTCTGTCCACGCTCGCAGATGGAGCGCTCACACCCCAGCAGCGCGCGTTCGTCGCACTCACCAGACCACTTGGCCTAGTTGAGGACACCGCACTTATCGCCGCTCCCAATGAATTCACCAAGGATGTCCTTGAAACTCGGCTACGTCCCTTCGTCGTGAGTGCCCTGTCTGCCACGCTCGGCCGGGAGATTCGGTTGGCTGTCACCGTCGATCCCTCAATTGCTCCATCCCTCGATGAGGCGACCACCGACGCGGTTGCCGATGCAACGTACGCAGGCGATGGGTCGAACGCCACACCTGTGCCAGTTGTCACTCGGGCCGACGACGGCCCTCGTCCTGGTACCGGATCGCCGACAACAAGGCCACAGGATGGCCGGCTTAACGCCAAGTACACCTTTGATACCTTCGTCATCGGGTCAAGTAACCGCTTTGCGCACGCAGCAGCCGTCGCAGTTGCTGAGCGACCCGCCGCGGCCTACAACCCCCTGTTCATCTATGGCGGATCCGGACTCGGTAAGACTCACCTCCTCCACGCGATCGGTCATTACACCCGAACCCTTTATAACGGCACCCGTGTTCGGTACGTGAGCTCTGAGGAGTTCACGAACGAGTTCATCAACAGCATTCGTGACGATAAGGCCGCTGCCTTCCAGCGTCGCTACCGTGATGTCGACGTCCTCATCGTCGACGACATTCAGTTCCTCAGTGGCAAGGTCCAGACCCAGGAAGAGTTCTTCCACACCTTCAACACCCTCCACAATGCCGATAAGCAAATCGTGGTGACCTCCGACCAACCACCGAAGCAGTTACCCGATTTCGAGGACCGTATGCGTTCTCGATTCGAGTGGGGCCTCATGACCGATGTTCAACCGCCGGATCTTGAAACACGGATCGCCATCCTGCGCCAGAAGACCGTCCAGGAGCGCCTTGACGCTCCGGCTGAGGTACTCGAGTTCATCGCCTCCAAGATATCGAGCAACATCCGTGAACTAGAGGGTGCGTTAATCCGCGTTACTGCATTCGCCTCCCTGAATCGCCAACCCGTCGACCTCGCGATCACTGAGATCGTTCTCAAGGATCTCTTTCCTTCAGAAACCGGCCCGGAGATCACAGCCGCCCAGATCATGGCTGCTACCGCCTCATACTTCGGTGTCACCATTGATGACCTTTGTGGAGCGAGTCGCTCTAGGGTTCTCGTCACAGCCAGACAGATCGCCATGTACCTGTGTCGGGAACTCACCGATCTATCTCTTCCGAAAATCGGGCAGGCATTCGGCGGCCGGGATCACACGACCGTGATGCACGCTGACCGGAAGATTCGCCAATTAATGGCTGAGCGCCGAAGCCTGTTCAACCAGGTCACAGACCTCACCGGCCGCATCAAATCTCAACCGCGGACGATGTAACGCTCCCTCTTTCACAACCACAACAGACGGCTCACATTTCCCAACCGTCCCCATGTTCCCCACAGCTGTGGATAACTCCTGCGGATACCCCGACCCGTCTCGTTCCTGTGGATCATTCGGGACCCGGACACTTCTTATTCATCCCGGCCCAGCATTACTCCACACCCACCCACACAAATCCCAACTCTGTCCACAGCTAGACATCGATCCGACACGCTGCTTCACCACGTGAATCCCCCTTCTTCCACACTTTCCACAGCCCCTATGACTACTACTACACCTTTACCTCTACGAATCGTCCAACCACCATCACGCCCCCCACTGTGGACTGCCGTCACCGGGAAGACTCTTTCCATGCCAGACTCACCCCCTGTCCCCATGTTTTCGCACGCCCACGTACGAGACATACTCAGCTTGTTCCTTGGAAGGGTGGCACCGTGAAGTTTCGAGTCGAGCGAGACGTGCTTGCCGATGCCGTGGCGTGGGCTGCTCGCACCCTTCCGTCGCGTCCGTCGCTCCCTGTGCTGGCAGGCCTCGTTCTCAGTGTGAGTGATGCGGTTCTTACCCTCAGCAGTTTTGACTACGAGGTTTCTGCTCGAGTCGAGGTCGCCTGCGATGTTGATGATCCAGGGGTCGCCCTCGTCTCCGGCAGGCTTCTGTCAGATATCGCCCGTTCCCTTCCAGCCCAGCCAGTCACGCTGAGCCTTGAGGGAACGCGGGTTATCATCACGTGCGGACGGTCATCGTTCACCCTCCCCACGCTCCCGGTTGAGGATTACCCACAGCTTCCGGCCATGCCTCTAGGGTCTGGGGAGATCAAGGGCTCGCTCTTTGCAACGGCGGTTGGGCAGGTCGCCATCGCTGCGGGCAGGGATGACACCCTTCCAACACTCACTGGCATCCGCCTGGAAATTGAGGGCACCCGTCTGGTCTTGGCAGCCACTGACCGTTATCGCCTCGCCGTGCGCGAGTTTGATTGGAACCCGCTTTCGACTGGACTGACCGCTCACGCACTCATTCCGGCTCGGACCCTTGCCGACACCGCGAAGGCGCTCGCCTCCTCCGATGTCATGAGCATCGCCCTTGCCCCGCCAGGAGCTGGGGAGGGTCTCATCGGATTTGAAGGTAACGGACGGCGAACAACAACGCGTCTTCTGGACGGCGAGTTCCCGAAGTACCGCACACTGCTTCCGAATGAGGCTGCATCGATTGCGCTCGTAGAGACGACGATGCTCGCCGAAGCTGTGAAGCGCGTGTCGCTCGTCGCCGAGCGCAATACCCCGGTACGCCTGAACTTCGACGGCTCCGAGGTTGTTTTGCGCGCTGGTGTGGGTGATGATGCGCAGGCAAATGAGGCGGTCGAGGCAACCGTCGATGGAGACGCGCTGGAAATCGCATTCAACCCGAACTACCTACTCGATGGCCTCGCTGCCATTGACTCTCCGATTGCCCGGTTCTCGTTCACCCAAGCAACACGGCCCGCAGTGCTCACCGGCCTCGCTGACGTATCGGCCACGCCCAGTGATGAATACCGCTACCTGTTGATGCCGGTTCGCCTCACCGGCTGATGGTATGTGGGTTCACTCTTTGAGCCTCACAGACTTCAGGTCCCACGCTCAGGTGGACCTTGAGTTCTCCGCAGGAGTTACTACCTTCATCGGACTCAATGGTCAGGGGAAGACGAACCTCATTGAGGCAATTGGTTACGTGTCCTCGCTGTCAAGTCACCGAGTCGCTTCCGATGCACCGCTTGTGCGCCATGGGGCTCAGATCGCGTTCATCCGGTGCGGCATCACCGCGGACGAGCGTGAGATCACCGTTGATCTCGCGATCACCCCTGGTCGCGCGAACAAGGCACGCATCAACAGATCACCCGTCCCGAGGACGCGCGACGTCCTAGGACTTCTCCGCACAGTCCTCTTCGCACCCGAGGACCTCAGCCTGGTGAAAGGTGATCCAAGCGAGCGCCGCCGCTTCCTTGATGATCTCCTCATCCAACGATCACCCCGACTGGCCGGAACACGCTCAGATTACGAGCGAGTCCTGAAACAGCGAAATGCCCTCCTCAAATCAGCAAGCGTGGCTCGCCGACGCGCGGAGGAGGAGATGCTTCGAACACTTGAGGTGTGGGACGACCAGTTGGCCACCATCGGTGGGCAACTCATCCATGAACGTATCTGCCTAGTCCAAGACTTATCTCCCCTTGCCGCGGACGAGTACGCCCTACTCGCGGGCGCGCAAGGTTCGCTCCTCGGCCTCAGTTACGTTTCATCACTCAATGAAGCGGGCGAACTACCGATCGACAAGGAATCATGGCGAGTTCGCATTATCGACGAACTCCTTCGCAGGCGCACCGATGAGTTGAACCGGGGGCTCACCCTTGTTGGTCCACATCGCGACGACCTACTCCTGACCCTCGCGGACATGCCGGCCAAGGGATACGCATCCCACGGTGAGGCGTGGTCGATCGCCCTCGCGCTGCGATTGGGCTCATATGCACTCCTCCGCACTGATGGCGTGGACCCAGTACTCATGCTCGACGACGTGTTCGCTGAACTTGATGCCACCCGCCGCGAGCGACTCGGTGAGCGGGTTCGGACTGCACAGCAGGTGCTCGTCACCGCCGCAGTGGAGGCCGATGTCCCCCCGGCGCTGCAGGGGGCAACTATTCGGGTGTCACGTGAGCGAGTATCACCCGAATGAACGACGAAACAAGGGCGGGAGGCGACGCGGCGGCTGGTGACGCGGCGAATAGGGCCCTACGTCGAGCCACGAGTGGCGGCCCACTCCGCGCTCAGCCAGCGGCGAGGCGGCCACGACTCTCCGGAGCGCACTCTGATGGCCGTGATCCAAAACGGCTCGCTGACGCCGTTGACGCACTCCTGGTCGAACATGGCTGGTCGACCGCGAACGCTGTTGCCGGCCTTATCGCAAGATGGCCTGACGTCGTCGGGGCAGATCTCGCCGACCACGTCACCCCAGAGTCCTTCACAGATGGCCGCCTCCTTCTACGAGCCGATTCGACCGCGTGGGCGACACAAGTGCGGCTCCTGCTTCCACAATTGCGCACTGCGATAGACCGGGCGGTGGGCACCGGATTGGTGGCAGACATCTCCGTCCTCGGGCCGCAGGCACCCTCCTGGGTCGCGGGCCCTCGCCGGGTTATGGGTCGCGGGCCACGTGACACGTACGGGTAGCAAGACCGTTCACATCAGAGCCACGAGAACGATCGAAAAGCGATGGTGAATATCAAGGCACGTCCTTTGGGAAGAAAATCCGATCTTGACCCGTTCACGCCTGTATCAGGCACTTCACTGTCAGTGTGAGGAGATAGACTTAGCAACAATCCCGGGGACTCACCGAGTTTGCCCCATGTGATCGAGGAGGCCCGACGCCTGTGTCATACGACGCTAGCGCGATCACCGTTCTAGAAGGCCTTGACGCCGTCCGAAAGCGCCCTGGCATGTACATCGGATCGACTGGTGAGCGGGGCCTTCACCACCTCGTGTACGAGGTCGTCGACAACTCTGTCGATGAGGCGCTCGCGGGCTACGCCACGAGCATCTCGATTACCCTTCTCGCCAATGGTGGCGTTCGCGTCATTGATGATGGTCGCGGGATTCCGGTTGATGAGCATCCCATCGAGAAGAAACCGGCACTCGAGGTCGTCCTGACCGTCCTGCATGCTGGCGGTAAGTTCGGTGGTAGCGGCTACTCGGTCTCCGGCGGCCTCCACGGTGTCGGTGTCTCCGTTGTTAACGCACTCTCAAATCGACTCGATGTTGAGGTACGCCGCGACGGCTTCGTCCACCGTCAGGTGTATCGCTACGGCGTGCCGGAGGCGGCCCTTGAGAAGGGTGAGGCAACGACCGACACAGGCACCACCATCACCTTCTGGGCCGATGCCGACATCTTCGAGACCACCGAATACGACTTCACCACCCTCGCTCGCCGATTTCAGGAAATGGCCTTCCTGAACAGGGGTCTCGTTCTTGAGATCGTCGATGAACGTGAGGCGGTCGTCATTGTCGGCGAGGATGGTGAGGAGCCGGTCGAGGTAGCGCGTTCCGCGCGCTACTGCTACGAGGGGGGCATCGCGGACTTCGTTCGTCATATCAATGCGAGCAAAGGTGTCGCGAACCCGAGCGTCATCTCCTTTGAAACCGAAACCGAGGACCACCGCATGAGCGCCGAAATCGCCATGCAGTGGAACACCAGCTATTCGGAGTCGGTCTACACCTTCGCGAACACCATCAACACCACTGAGGGGGGCACTCACGAGGAGGGCTTCCGTTCGGCGATGACCACTTTGGTGAATAAGTTCGCCCGGGAATGGAACATCCTCAAGGAGAAAGACCCGAACCTCAGTGGCGAGGATATTCGCGAGGGACTCACCGCAATCATCAGTGTCAAGATGACCGAACCTCAGTTTGAAGGCCAGACAAAAGCAAAACTCGGCAACACCGAGATGAAGACGTTCGTACAGAAGGTCGTGAACGAGCAACTTGGTGAGTGGTTCGAGAAGAACCCCGCCGAGGGCAAAGAAATTGCTCGCAAGTCAGTCAACGCTGCCACGGCGCGGATTGCCGCACGCAAGGCACGTGATCTCGCTAGAAATCGAAAGGGCCTCCTCGGTGGCGCCGGCATGCCGGGCAAACTCATCGATTGCTCGAGTCGTGACCCGGAGGAGTGCGAGGTCTTCATCGTCGAGGGCGACTCAGCCGGCGGCTCCGCGCGGCAAGGTCGTGATCCCCGCCGCCAGGCGATCTTGCCGATTCGAGGAAAAATCCTCAACGTCGAAAAGGCGCGGATCGACAAGGTCCTGCAGAACAACGAGGTCCAGGCATTGGTGTCGGCCTTCGGCACTGGAGTCCAGGACGAGTTTGATATCAATCGACTCAGGTACCACAAGGTCGTGCTCATGGCCGATGCTGACGTCGATGGTCAACACATTCGGACCCTGCTCCTCACCCTGCTGTTCCGATTCATGAGACCCCTTGTTGACCAAGGCCATGTGTTCTTGGCTCAACCGCCGCTCTACAAAATCAAGTGGTCTCGTGAGACCGCTGAGTTTGCCTACACCGACCGTGAGCGCGATGCGATCGTCGAGGCCGGTTTCGCGGCCGGTCGGCGTCTACCCAAGGATGAGGCAATCCAACGCTACAAGGGCCTCGGTGAGATGAATGCCGACGAACTTTGGGATACCACGATGGATCCGGAGCACCGAGTTCTTCTTCAGGTCACCCTCGACGATGCTGCGCAGGCTGACGAAATGTTCAGTGTCCTTATGGGCGAGGACGTCGAGTCCCGACGCAACTTCATCCAGCAGAACGCTCGCGACGTTCGCTTCCTCGACATCTAGCACCTTGACCAACGGAGATTTCAGTGGCTGACGACACCTCGACCGTCGAAGAGACGGGCCCGGGCCATCACGGTCGAATCGAGCCTGTTGACCTCCAGACGGAAATGCAACGCTCGTACCTCGATTACTCGATGTCGGTCATCGTGTCGAGAGCGCTGCCCGATGTTCGTGATGGCCTAAAGCCCGTTCATCGACGCGTCTTATATGCCATGTACGACGGTGGATACCGACCTGATCGAAACTTCTCCAAGAGCGCCCGCGTTGTCGGCGATGTTATGGGCAGCTACCACCCGCATGGCGACACCGCGATCTACGACGCCCTCGTTCGCCTCGCCCAACCGTGGTCACTCCGATACCCGCTCGTGCAGGGCCAAGGGAATTTTGGCTCCCCCGGCAACGACCCGCCCGCGGCCCAGCGCTATACCGAATGCCGGATGGCCCCGCTGGCAATGGAGATGGTGCGCGACATCGACGAGGACACCGTCGATTTCGGACCGAACTACGACGGCCGAACCCAAGAGCCGAGAGTACTTCCGGCGAGGTTCCCAAACCTCCTCGTGAACGGTAGTTCTGGGATCGCGGTCGGCATGGCGACGAACATCCCGCCGCACAATCTGCGCGAGGTCGCAGAGGGTGCCCAATGGCTCCTCGCGAATCCGGAGGCCGACCGCGAGACCCGTCAGGCCGCCCTCGTGAACATAGTGAAGGGCCCCGACTTTCCTACCGGCGCGCTTATCGTCGGACGCAAGGGGATCGACGACTATTTTCGAACGGGTCGTGGCTCTGTCACGATGCGGGCAGTTGTCACGGTCGATGAGGATGCTCGTGGGCGGCAGATCCTCGTTGTCACCGAACTGCCGTATCAGGTCAACCCCGACAACCTGCTCCTACGCATTGCTGAACTCGTCGGGGAGGGCAAACTCACCGGGATAGCCGACATCCGCGACGATTCATCATCACGCACCGGCATGCGACTCATCATCGATCTCAAGCGCGATGCAGTAGCGCAGGTCGTCCTGAACCAGCTTTACAAGCACAC
This sequence comes from Candidatus Nanopelagicales bacterium, assembly GCA_040398845.1. Taxonomy (GTDB): domain Bacteria; phylum Actinomycetota; class Actinomycetes; order S36-B12; family S36-B12; genus WLND01. The sequence goes on from JBBATH010000008.1 coordinate 139,052, forward strand.
CCAACTCCAGGACAACTTCGGCGCCAACATGCTTGCCCTTGTCGATGGCGTCCCAAGGACTCTCACCCTCGAGCAGTTCATTCGTTATTGGATCAGCCATCAGATCGAGGTGCTGCAGCGCCGAACAAAGTATCGCCTCCGCAAGGCCGAGGAACGTGCGCATATCCTGCGCGGCTACCTCAAGGCCCTCGATGCCCTCGATGAGGTTATCGCCCTTATCCGTGCGTCAGCAACAGTCGACGATGCTCGGACTGGCCTCATGGGCCTGCTCGAACTTGACGAAATCCAGGCGACAGCCATCCTCGACATGCAACTTCGTCGACTTGCTGCTCTTGAGCGCCAAAAGATCATTGATGAGTTCGATGAATTAACGGCTAAAATTGCTGATTTCAACGACATTCTCGCGGACGAGGACAGGCAGCGATCGATTATCTCCGAGGAACTTGCGGAGATCACCACCAAATTCGGTGACGAGCGCCGAAGCCAGTTCATCTCATGGGACGGCGATGTCAACGATGAGGACCTCATTGCCGTCGAGGACGTCGTTGTAACGATTACGTCAGGCGGCTACGCCAAGCGAACAAAGGCTGATCTCTACCGGGCCCAACGTCGTGGTGGCCGGGGCGTGAAGGGGGCTGCGCTCCGTCAAGACGACGTCGTCGAGCACCTGTTCGTCACCACGACCCATCACTGGATCCTCTTCTTCACTAACAAGGGCCGGGTCTACCGAGCGAAGGCCTACCAACTGCCGGACTCTGGCCGCGACGCTCGCGGGCAACATGTCGCCAATTTGCTTGCCTTTCAACCCGATGAGGCGATCACCCAGGTCCTTGCCATAGACGACTACCAGGCGGGCGAGAATTTAGTCCTCGCAACGCGAAGTGGCATGGTAAAGAAGACGAAACTCTCCGACTATGACACGAACCGGCAAGGCGGGATCATCGCGATCAACCTCGGCGATGATGACGAACTCATCTCAGCGCGACTCGTCTCAGATCAGGACGAACTCCTCCTCGTGTCTCGCAAGGGTATGTCAGCGAGATTCTCAGGCAACGACGACACCCTTCGACCAATGGGCCGTGCCACGAGTGGCGTGATCGGCATGCGATTCCGCGCCGGCGATGCACTCCTCTCCATGGAGGTAGTCCAGCCTGACACCTTTGTCGTCACGATTACCGATGGCGGGTTTGCCAAGCGCACACCCGTGAGTGAGTGGGCGACCAAGGGCCGAGGCATTCTGGGGGTGCGTGCCATGCGGCTCACCGAGGCACGAGGTTCACTCGTCGGTGCCATGGTGTGTCAGGCAAGTGACCAGATCTTCGCCATCGCTTCGAATGGCGTTGTGATCCGCACCAGGGTCGAGGAGATTCGCCCATCTGGGCGCGACACGATGGGGGTCACCCTCATGAATCTCACCGGCGAGGACACCGTTGTAGCCGTAGCTCGCGGGGCCGAGCACGAAGATGAGCACGAGGACGAGGAGGTCACCGTGGTTGAGGAGACGACGTGACCCAGCAATCCACATCTGGCAGTAGGCAGGCCCGCCTCTATCTATCGAGAGTTGACCCATGGTCGGTGGCCAAGGCAGCCTTCATGCTTTCGATTGCCGTCGGAATCATCATTGTGGTGGCAGTCTCCGTGTTGTGGCTAGCCCTCAGTTCACTGGGCGTATTCGATACCCTGTCACGGAACGTGAACGAGGTGGTCGGCAATTCGCAAGCGAACTTCGACCTCATGAGTGTGCTGGACTTCACCCGGGTGCTCGGGGTGACGATCGTTGTCGCCTCAGTCGAGGTAATTCTTGTCTCGATTCTTGCGACAATCTTTGCGTTCATGTACAACCTCACCGTGGGTCTTACTGGTGGTGTGGAGGTCGTCCTCACCGACCATGAATGACCACGGAAGGGCGGAAAATTGAGTGGGATTGGTGCTACCCAGTCCTTGTCCGGTAACCTAAGTAGCCGCACCCGCGGAACGGGCCTATAGCTCAGCTTGGTTAGAGCGCTTCCCTGATAAGGAAGAGGTCGGTGGTTCAAGTCCACCTAGGCCCACGTGAAGAAACTGCTGCTCCTCGCTGCCCTTGCTGGTGTTGGATACGTCGTGTACCGACAGGTCACTGCGAAGAAGGCAGAGCAGGACCTGTGGTCCGAGGCCACCTCGGAGCCAGATCTCCGCTAAACGCACGACAACTGAACATCGTCACTATGCAAGGCCTCGGAACCATCGAGGGGGTTTAGCTCAGTTGGTAGAGCGCTGCCTTTGCAAGGCAGAAGTCAGGAGTTCGAGTCTCCTAACCTCCACAATTCACCTGACACCCTCGAAAGATGTGAGGGAGAAACTGACCTACCCGCCACCGGGCTTGATCACGGTGATGTGACGGTCAACTTGCTGCGGTAGAAGTCTGCGATGGCGCTGAATTGCAAGGAGCCCCACCCGCTCGCGGCATCGTATCCGGGTGCAGCGGTGCAGCAGCCGACCTCGTAGAGGTCATTGGTGCCGACGGTGATATCAGTGAAGTACGGGGAGGCGGCTGTTGTTGGTACCGCATAGAGCGCCCAGTTGGGTAGACCGATACGAGCGCTCGAGGTATTGCTGAGTGACTGAAGGACTGATGCAAGCCCGCCCGCTACGCCGGGAGCGGTTGCAGATGTCCCACCGACCACGGTGAACTGGCAAGTGCCGGTGGTCGTGCAGACCGGGATTGCCCCAAAGTCTTCCGGTTATGAGAGGAACGAGACATCAGGCGTGATCCGACCCCCCGAGATGCCGAGTGAACTCTGGTAGGTCGGTTGCGGGAGGGCGCTCACCGTCGATCCACCGCCAGCGTTCATGGGGCTGGCGTTCCAGACTTGCGGTCCTGCGGCGAGGTTACCTGCCGTAGTCGACTGGGTGCCACCCACCGAGAGGACGTTCGGTGACGACGACGGATACTGGGCGGCCTGGTCGGTGCTCCCGGGGGCACATGCCGATGAACCGGTGTCACCAGACGATGCAACGACGGTCACCCCTGTTGCAGCAGCCGACAAGAGCACCCACTCGGTGAGATCAATGGCCTGCTGGGTGAAGGTGGTTTCACAAAAGCCCACGCTGGTCGAGATGATCTGAGCACCGCCGGGGGTGTAGGTGCCAGCGAGGGCGGCGGCGAATGGGAAGACGAGCGGCGAGTAGGGGTTGAATTGATAGACATCAATCCCGGCGAGGCCAGGGGCCATGAGGCTGGCGGCGATGATGTCGAGGGTCGACTCCTGCGCGACGTCACCGAAGACCGACGCCGGGGAGGAATCCACCATGTTCACGGAGACCGGTGCAACAGGGTCATTGAAGCAGGACTGGTAGAGGTCAAGGGCTTGCTGTGATGTGGGAGCGACCTCAAGAAGGGCGATACGGACGCCCTTGCCCACGTTCCCCGCCTGCTGGAGGTCGGCGAGCCCGTAGGTTTCCCTGAGTGAAGCCGCGAGGCCCTTCGAGGTCGGGCATGCGGGAGGTGCTGATGCTGGCGCGGGAGTAGCGCTCGACGCACCAGCGGCCGGGAGGAGCGCGGTGAGACCGGCGACCTGAGAAACAATGCTCGATATCGAGGCTGGCGGTGAGATTGGCTTAACTGGGCCTGCCACGAGGTCGCCGTTGTCGGCGGGGGTCTGGTTAATATCTGTGCCGAAGAACGCTTGCGCATCAGCGACGCTCATCGTGCCGATAAGCACGCTACCGGTGACATCGAGTTCGCCGGTGAATCCTGCAGCATTCAATGCACTGAGTGCTGCCTAGGCATCTGCTGCTGAAGCGCCGTAGGCGGTGCCGATTTCAGCCGGGGTCATCCACTGCGCAAAACTCGGGGAGCCCGGGGTGCTGAGCAATTGAACCTGCTGCGCGAGTCCGGCTTGATCACGGACAAGTCCAAATGCCACCGGCAACTGGAGATCAGATGCTGCGGGTGAGCCCTTGCCTCCAGATGCGGAGCACCCCGCTAGCGCAATTGTGACACATATTCCAAGGATCATCCAGCGCGCACGAATCATTGCCATCCCGGGCCATCCTCGAGGTTCGTCGGCGTTCAGTGATCGTGACGGGCGACATGTCCCATGATGAGGCCCTCACGCAGAGCATATGCGGCGGCGGCAGCGCGGTTGGGCGCGCTCAACTTCGCGAGGATGTGCTCGACATGGGTGGCGACTGTGCGATTACTGATGACGAGGGCGTCGCCGATCTCTTGATTCGATAGCCCCTCGGCGGCGAGGGTGAGGACCTCGAGCTCACGCCGGCTCAGTGGCCCGATGTCGATTGCATCCATGCTCACCACGGTCATGATCGGCTGCTCACCTCGGCACGGAACAACTCGCACCCGAAACCACTCATCGTCATCGGGCCAGACGAATGATCCCCAGGAACTATGTACAGCCGCACCCTTGGCCACCTTGAGCAGATCCGTGCCGTCCGTAAGAAGCTTGTGTCCGGTGAGCCCGGGGATGCTGATCGCAGTCCCGTTACCGTCGAGTCCTATTGCCATGCTTCCCGCGCCGAGAAGCATGGCAATCCATTTACCTGATTGCAAGGGGTCGGCGAGGTTGCCAAGGGTTGCACAAAGATGGGCCACCGCATCACGAGCGATATCACTCGGGTGCTCTGTCGAGAGGGTCGAGAGGTTGATGACTCCGGTCACGCGTCCGTCTGGGGTTCGAAGACACATGGTGAGACCCTCCCGGAAACCGGCCGGGTAGAGAACGTCAGCGACGGCCCAGTTATCCAGCGGGTCCCCTGGTAGGTCACGCATCCGAACCGGTCGACCAGTGGACTTGATGCCGAGGTCTTCCATCAGCTCATGGAACTCGACGCTGTGCAATTCGTTCAGCACCTGCTGCGAGTAGCCCTCCGAGGCGATGAGCATCGACTCTCCTGTGATCGGGTTGATCGAGCAGATCTCCGCCGCCTCAAACGGAATGATGCGCTTGAGTTCCTCGAGTACCGCCCTGCCGCGCTCGGTGACCGGGCCGGAATCCGAGGCGATCGCCGCTATCGTTCCCATCGCACCGATGGTGGAATCCACCTCAACCGCAGACATTCGAGCATGGTGACACCTCGATCGCGCCTCTCGCAGCGGAACATGCCGGAATCGATCGTTCGTAACCAAACAGATACACGATTTATGTGTGGCCGTTAAAGAATCGGTATATCTACCGATAGCGGTGACGTCTCACAATCGCGATCATGTGAGTACCCGGGCGCCTTCGTGCGCTCCGTCTAGGACTGGAGGCTCCATGCAACGCGCTCGAATCACCACTCTCGCGGCCACGGTCGCAACCGCAACACTGCTCCTCGCCGCCTGCGGTGGATCACAGACCGCGAGTGACTCCGCTGCACCATCGGCACCCGCCGCATCATCGGCTGCACCGGCCGATGGGGGCGCTGCCACCGGCGAACCAATCGTGATCGGCATGCCGATCGCGCAGTCAGGGCCCGCAGGTATCGCCGACCACAAGGATTGCTGGAACGGTGCGATTCTCGCTCAGGAGACGATCAACGCAGCCGGTGGCGTCAACGGACGCCCAATCGACCTCAATGTCACCGACATCGACATCCTCACACCAGAGGGCATCACGGCAGGCTTCCAGAAGCTCACCGGTGATGGAGTGAGCGCGGTTGTCAGCCCGTTTGTCATCATCCCGCCCCCTGCACTTGACGTTGCCGCCGCATACGGGGCTCCGTACATGAGCGGTGACACGAACATCGACGCTCAGAACATTCGGGCCAGTGACCCTGCCAAGTACGGCAACTACTTCGTTGACCCGGCGGAGACCTACTACGGCACCGGATTCGTTACCTTCCTGACTCAGTTGAAGGACTCAGGCAAGTGGACCCCGAAGAACAACAAGGTTGATATTGTCCGTGGCGACACCGCCTACAACCAGAACATTGCCCAGGCGACGATCGATGCGATCGCAGCCACTGAGGGTGCCTGGGAGCTCGGCGAGGTCATCGACATCACTGCCGGGACGAAGGATTGGTCTCCAGTCCTCCAGAAGCTCGCAGCGAACGATGCCGGCGCCATCATGGTCGATCACTGGATCGGTGCTGAGCTCGCATCCTTCTCGCAGCAGTTCGCTGCTGCTCCGGTGGATGGCTCGCTCGTCTACCTCCAGTACGGACCCTCACAGCCCGAGTACCTCGAAATCGCCGGTGACTCGGCTGAGGGCTTCGTCTGGGGCACCGTCATTGGCACCGGAAACACAAGCGCCGAGGACAAGGCATTCCGTGCGGCGTACCAGGCCAAGTTCGGCGTGGATGACAAAACCATGGGCCTCGTCTACCCGGCGTGGTGCTACGACATGGTGAACGTCCTTGCCAATGCTTGGGCGAACGCCGATCCGGCGGACTTCGCGGCGGTCAATGCCTACATCGCGGCGAACCCCACGAACGGCGTCACGGGCCACCTCAACTTCGCCAACGGCGCAGTGCCGATCTACCCGACTGTTGAGACCGATCCCGCAGCCGGTGTCACGCACTACTTCTACCAAGTTCAAGACGGTCGCCATACGGTGATTTCACCCGAAATCGATGCGGAAGCAGCCTTTGCTCCCGCTCCGTGGATGAAGTAGTCAATGTCCCTCCTGTCCTGCACTGATATCACGCTCGACCTTGGTGGTCGACGGATTCTCGAGAGCGTCGCGCTCGAGGTGGGCAGGGCAGAGGTCGTCGGTCTTGCCGGTCCCAATGGGGCCGGCAAGACCAGCCTCTTCGAAGTGCTCTCCGGACGCCAACTCAATCACGGTGGCGACGTCACCCTTGATGGGGTCTCAATCCGGAAACACCCGATGCGCGAGCGGGTCGAACGCGGCCTCGTGCGCAGTTACCAACGCCCGATCGTGCCCGCCGCCCTTACTGTTGGTGAGACCCTCAAGGCCGCGCGAAAGGCGTTCAAGCCTTATCCATCACGGCTTCGAGTGGAATGGGCAGCAGAGTTCGTCCGGTTGCGCGCCCACATGGATCAGCCGACCGGATCCCTTGAAACCTTGGAGCGACGCAAACTCATGCTGGCGTGCCTCCTCGTTCGCGATCCGCGAATCGTCCTCCTCGACGAACCAGCCTCCGGTCTCACCGGTTCGGAGATCGATGAGATTGATCTCGTCGTCCGTAAACTCTCGCAGGAGTTTGGGATCGCAGTCCTTCTTATCGAGCACCGCCTCGAACTCCTAGCCATGGTCGCCTCGAGGGTGCTCGTGCTCGATGTCGGATCGATCATTGCTGAAGGTCCACCAGAGTCGGTCTTCACCCTCCCCGCGGTCCGACAGGCCTATTTCGACATTCCACTCATCGAGGCGGCGAGCTGATGGCGATCCTCGAACTCGAACGCGTCTCGGCAGGCTACGGCCCGGTGCGAGTCCTCCACGACCTCAATCTGTCAGTGAACCCGGGTGAGCGGCTTGGCCTCGTTGGTCTGAATGGCCACGGCAAAACCACCATGCTCAGCGCCATTGTTGGCCTCACGGGTTGGCAGGATGGGTCGATTCTCTTCGACGGAAACCAGATCGGCGGGCGTCGGACCCACGGGGTCGGGCGTAAGACACCCAGCATCGTCCGACGGGGAATCGCACTTGCACCGCAGGGTGATGCCATCTTCCCGGGCCTGACGGTCAAAGAGAACCTCGATTCCGGTGCTTACACGCGGGCAACCTGGCGGTCGCGCCGACGCCGACGTGATCACGTCCTCGATGTTTTCCCCCCACTTCGGCCCCTCCTCCGACAGACGGCCGGTACCCTTTCTGGCGGAGAGCGGCGCATGGTGTCAGTCGGCCGGGCACTCATGGCTGACGCGAAGCTGTATCTCGTCGACGAGCCGTCACTTGGTCTGGCCCCAAAGATCTCCCTCGGACTCGTAGCAGCGCTCTGCCAGATCGACATTGGTGACGGCGCGATGATCATCGCCGAGCAGAACCTGCCACTCCTTCAAGGCCGCGTCGACCGGGTTCTTGGGATGCACGCAGGAGAGTTGAAGCAGGACGTCGGCGAGGCCCTCGGCGATATTCCACCGGCCGCAGAAGCCATGGCCCAGGGCATCCACCACGGGCAGGCGCTCTGATGGATGTCATCTTCAGCGCGCTCCTCCTCGCATCGATGTACGGACTCGTCGCAATTGGCATCTCCTTTACCTGGGCCAGCATCGGCATGCTGAACCTGGCACAAGGCTTCATCTTCACCGCGGGGGGCTACACGGCCTTTCTCTTTGCGGAGATCGCCACGGGTTACGGAGTCGAGGGAATCGCCCTCTCCATCGGCCTCATCGCTGCTGGGATGCTCGGCTCGGCGGTTGCAGGACTGGCGGTGGGGTTGGTCGCCTTTCTCCCCCTTCAAGACCGCGACAACTTTCGAACGAGAAGCCTCATCGCGACGCTCGCGATCAGCCTCATCGGGACTCAGGTGTGGCTCATTTTCTTCGGACCGCAAAACAAGCCGCTCCCGCCAATCTTCGGCACCGGACGCGTCGAGGTCGCCGGCAGTGGCATCGGCTATGGCCAACTCGGTGCCATCGTTGTCGCCATCCTCATGCTTGGGGCCGTCATCCTGTGGATGCGATCGAGCCGGGCTGGTCTTCAGATGCGGGCCATGATGATGAATCCCCTTGGTGCCGCGGTCGTCGGTGTATCAGTGCGCACCACCGGAATGCGGGTCCTGGCGATCAGCGGCGCGCTCACCGGTCTGGCCTCGGTGCTCCTCGCACAAACGTTCTTCGTGAGCCCGACTTCAGGAGTCCAACCGCTTACTGTGGGCCTCATCATCTCGCTCGCAGGTGGCCTCGGATCGATCCCCGGCACCGTCATCGCTGCAGGGCTCCTTGGGCTGGCTGAGGCGCTCACTGCCCGATATCTGCAGCAGTCCCTCGTTCCTTTCGTGCTCTTTGGGATCGTGGTGCTCATCCTCATCTTCCGCCCGCGCGGACTCGGTGGATTGTTGGAGGATGTCCGTGAGTAAACAACCACTCATCGGTCGGCGCTCGTGGCGCCCAAGTTGGCCGGTCAGCACCGACAAGGTGCTCAAGCGGCGTCGCTACTTTGGAACCAAGCGATCCGTTCTCAGGTTGAGTGGTTCATACAATCCCAAGACACTCCAGCGCGAACTCGTTCTCACTGACAAGAAACCTACGTTCTGGCTCTTGGGCTTACTCCTTATCCTCATCCTCCCCATTGCCGCGAGCAATGAACGTTTTTTCGCACTCTTCGGCATCATCTGCATATATGCGGCAATCAACGTCATGTGGACCCTCATCATCGGCACCGCGGGACTCCAGTCCTTCGCAACACTCGCGACGGTTGGAGTCGGCGCCTACGGGGCCGCCTACCTGAGCATCACTTACGGGGTGCCCTGGCCAGCGATGCTTGTCATTGGCTTGATGCTTGGTGCCCTCATGGGTTTCCTCATCTCACTTCCGGCCCGTCGTCTCGACGGTTTGTATTACGCACTTCTCACCCTCGGCCTGTCGGAGTTCTGCCGCAACTTCGTCACGCAGTCTGATCAACTTGGCGGCAAGTTCAACGGTGCATTGTTCGGCGTCGATCGGATCGTGCCCAGCGACATGATGACGACCTGGCTGGGGCAAGCATTGCTGTATGTATCGGCTTTCGCCCTGCTCCTTGCGGCGCTCGCCGTTTTCCGGTGGGTGAACGGTGGTCGCTTAGGCCTACTCCTTCGAACTTCGGCGACGAATAAGGAGGACGAGGCATTCGCCTCAGCGATCGGCATCAACATTCAGCGCGCACGAACCTGGGTGTTCATAGTTGCCAGTGCCGCACTGGGCGCGATCGGCGCGTTCTACGCGGCCTACATCGGAGGTACCTCCCTCCAGGTGTTCAGCATCGACCTCCTCCTGCTCATGCTCGCCATGATCGTCATCGGTGGGCTCGGTCGGGCCGAGGGCGCTGTCCTTGGAACCATCATCGTCGTCGGCATCACCCAGTGGTTCACGGAGTGGGGCCCGTGGCGAATCGTCCTGGTCGGCGTTCTCGCACTCCTGTCAGTCCTGTACACCCGCAACGGAATCTTCGGACTCAAGGTGCAACTGAGTGAGATTCGTCAGCGGCGCCAGGCCCTCCATCGAGCGGCGCTCACCAGCAGGTATGCGGCGTTCTTACCACAGCAAGCCCCCGACATCCTCGACAAATCGATCATTGTGGGACGCACCTTCGAGCGAGAACTACGAGATCGGCTCAAGGGTTGGATCACGCCAGCATTGATCGAGGAGCACCGCAAGAAGCCCCTCGGTCAACACAGCGACCACCTCGAACGAATTCTCAACTACTTCCGGCAGGGGCCCATCCCCGATAAGTACGCCGTCTACTGCGAGGAACCATTTCAGTCATATCGAGTGGTGGCGCTCTCCGGCATGCCCGGAGTTCCTCCGCGCGTCGTCGACGACAAGGTGTACCCCTCCCTTGACGAGGCCTACCACGCGGTCTTCCTGCGGCGGGTCAATGATTTGCGAACATCATGAGCGGAGTTGAGTAACGATGGCAACGACAACGATCACCGGCTACACCGACAAGGTGAGTGTGGCGCCCGGTGGGGAGATCACCTTCCACATCAGCGTCGAGAATGCCGAGTCGGCGCACGTCGAGATCGTCCGACTTATCCATGGTGATGAGCACCCAGATGGCCCCGGCTTCATCGAGGAGGTCATCGCGAGCAGTATCTCGGGCGATCATCCGGTGAGCAAGCAGTTCGTCGACGTCGGCAACGCGGTCGTTATTGATGACCCGGCTGAGCGGCTCGCGCTCACTGGACCGATGACGCTGCATGCCTACATCTATCCGACCACGCCAGCCAAGGGCCGTCAGGTGATCCTGGGACGGTTCTCACTCACCGAGACTGCCGGCTACGCCTTGGGGATCAACGGAGAGGGGCGGCTCACATTCTGGGTTGGGGATGGCTCGGACACGGACGAGATCACCTCTCCGGTACCACTGATGCACCACACCTGGTACTTCGTTTCCGCCTCGTACGATCCAAGGTCTGGCAAGGCCCTCCTGCACCAGGAGGCAGTCGTGGGGCCCTACAACGGGCGCCTTGGCAAGGTAGCACCCTTCGACCACCGCAGTTCGGTTGAGCAGAAACTGCGAATCAAGCCGAAGAGTGCGACCACGCCGTTCATGTGGGCCGCGGCCGCGAATGCTGCTCCAATACGGGGAGCCTACAAGGACTTCGTCTACAACGGCAAGATCGACAGGAGTGGGGTCTTCGATCGAGCGCTCACCCTCGATGAGATGAAGGCGGTGCACGCGGGTCAGCAGTTGAGCCCCGGGCCGCTGGCCTTCTGGGACACCGCCGAGGGCTATGGGCCTGAAGGTATTGACGACGTCGTTCGCGATACGACTGCGAGTGGGCTGAACGGACGCGGGGTTCAGCGGCCGGTCAGGGCAATGACGGGTTACAACTGGAGCGGCAAGCACGATGACTGGCGAGTTGCACCCGAGGAATACGGGGCGATCGCATTCCACGACGATGCCGTCGTCGACTGTGAGTGGGAGCCCACGGTCGTGTGGACCGTCCCCGAGGGGACACGCAGCGGTGCCTATGCAGCGCGGGTCACGATCGGTGACGTCGAGGATCACATCACCTTCTTCATACGACCCGTGAGGGCCACCGCTCCGATCCTCTATCTCATGCCGACGAACTCCTATCTCGCCTACGCAAACGAGATGATCGTTCACCACGTACCCGTTGGTCAAGCCATCCTTGCGCACCCTGCGGTGCTCACGGAGGCGGAAGCTGACTACTTCCAGGATCCTCGCTTCGGCCGGTCGACATATGACCATCACTCGGACGGGGCAGGGGTGTGCTTCGCCTCGTGGAAGCGTCCGATACTCAATATGCGCCCAAAATGGCGGTCGTCGGCTATCGGCACAACGTGGCAGTTTCCGCGGGATCTATCGCTCATTGCCTGGCTTGAGAGTCAGGGCTACGACTACGACGTTGCTACCGACCACGACCTGTCTGAGCAGGGCATCGACCTCCTCAAGCAGTACTCGGTGGTACTCACCGGATCGCATCCTGAGTACTGGCATGAGGCCGGGCTGAACGACCTCGAGGACTATCTTGCCGAGGGCGGTCGGCTCATGTACTTGGGCGGCAACGGCTTCTATTGGGTCATCTCGTATCGGGATGGCGAGCCTGAGTTGATGGAGGTACGTAAGGGCGAGGCAGGTATGCGGGCCTGGCAGTCCGAGCCGGGCGAGTACTACCACCAGACGTCAGCAGAGCGTGGTGGCATCTGGCGGAACCGCGCGCGACCGCCACAGAAACTCACCGGTGTGGGCTTCACGACCCAGGGCTTTGACGAGTGCCACCCGTACGTGCGAATGCCCGACAGCTATCACAAGTCAGTAGCGTGGATTTTCGACGGCGTTGAGGGCGAAGTGTTCGGTGACTTCGGGCTCGCCCTCGGTGGGGCAGCGGGCCTTGAAACTGAGCGCTACGACCTTGAACTCGGGACGCCTCCGCACACGAAACTGCTTGCGTCATCGACGAGTTGGTCCGATAACTACGCAGGCGTCGTTGAGGACATCCTCTTCAATCACCCGGGCACACTCGGAACCCAGAGCCCAACTGTGCGCGCCGACATGACCTACTTCACCACAGCGCACAATGGCGGTGTGTTTTCGACGGGATCGATCGCTTGGATGAGCGCGCTTCCCTGTTTCAAATACACAAACAACGTCTCACAGATCATGAAGAACGTGCTCGACGCCTTCAGTAAGCCGGGCACCCTCCCCGGAGGGGCCTGGGACCAGGAGGAAAAGTCGTGGACCTGAGAGGAGTGGCATGACGACGGGGTACGTGTGGCATGAGTTGTATGGATGGCATGACACCGGCACCTATGCGGGGCTGCTGCCTGCAAGCCTGACGAGTCAGCCGTACCAGCACTTCGAGTCACCGGAGTCCAAGCAGCGATTCCACTCCCTCGTCGAGGTGTCTGGACTCGCGCGGCATCTGACACGGATTACGCCCGAGCCTGCGACGGACGAGGATATGCTGCGAGTCCACACCCCCGAACACCTCGCTCGGATTAAGGCAGACAGTGCCAACCCGAAGGGTGGTGATGCAGGCGACGGCACATCCCCCTTCGGTCATCAGGGGTTTGAGATTGCAGCCCTCGCCGCGGGTGGATCCATTGCCGCGCTCAACGCAGTCCTTGACGGCACGGTCGTCAATGCGTACGCCCTCGTGCGGCCCCCGGGGCATCACGCCCGACCGGAAACGGGCATGGGATTTTGTATTCTCGCAAACGCCAGCATCGCGATCAGGCACGCTCAGGCGAAAAACCCGGGCCTGCGCGTCGCAACCGTCGACTGGGACGTCCATCATGGCAATGGAACGCAGGCGGCCTTCGCCTCCGACTCGAGCGTCCTGACGATTTCCCTTCATCAGGATGATCTTTTCCCACGGGGCAGCGGCGCGGTGTCTGAGCGAGGAGAAGGGGAAGGTGATGGGTATGCCATCAACGTCCCACTCCCGGCCGGCACCGGCAATGGTGGTTATCTCCATGCAATGCGTGAAATCGTCGTTCCAGCGCTTCGTCGATTCAAGCCAGATGTCATCGTCGTGCCCTCCGGCTTCGATGCGAGTTGCTTCGACCCACTCGGACGCATGTCGGTGACCGCATCAGGCTACCGCGCGATGACGAGAGTCCTCATGGCTGTCGCGGACGAGGTGTGCGCAGGTCGGATCATGATGACCCATGAGGGCGGATACTCACCGACCTACGTTCCGTTGTGCGGGGTCACTGTGTTGTCGGAGATGTCAGGGGTCGACGTTGACGTGGTTTCGGAGATCTATGCCGGCTTCGACACGATGCCTGAGCACGCCCTCATGCCATGGCAGGCCGATGTGGTGCAGGCTGTTCGACGCGAGCACGGTCTCACCTAGCCCTGATACCGCGTCAAGGGTTCGCGAGTCGCTTCTGCGTTGCACGAGGCGTCATGAAAGGATCGTCACATGACCACTACCGCGACACTGCATACGACCCTGGGCGACATCACGATCAACCTCTTCGAGGACCAGGCTCCCAAGACTGTTCGAAACTTCACCGAACTTGCTGATGGCAGCAAGGAGTGGACAAACCCCAAGTCCAACGCGAAGAGCAGTGAGCCGCTGTACGACGGCACCATCTTCCACCGCGTCATTGCCGGCTTCATGATCCAAGGTGGCGATCCCCTCGGCACCGGCACGGGCGGCCCCGGATACAAGTTCGATGACGAGTTCCACGGCGAACTCAACTTCGACAGGCCCTACCTGCTCGCCATGGCGAACTCCGGACCGAAGACCAACGGCTCACAGTTCTTCATCACCGTGACGCAGACGCCTCATCTCAATCGCAAGCACACGATTTTCGGTGAGGTTGCCGATCAGGAGTCCCGCGATGTCGTTGATGCGATCGCAGCCGTGGCCACCGGGGCCCAGGATCGTCCGAAGGAGAACGTCGTCATCAATTCGGTGACGATCACGCGCGACTAGTTCCTCAGTGACCGACGAGCAAGCCACCCAAGCGCCGGTGTGCTATCGGCACCCGGATCGGATCAGCTACATCAGGTGCACCCGATGCGGACGTCCGGTGTGCCCTGACTGCATGGTGGCTGCTCCGGTCGGCTTTCAATGCCGTGCTTGTGTGGCGACCGCGGCAAGTGAGACGGTAACGCCGACGACGGTGGCCGGAGGCCAGTACATCGCCAAACCGGCGGTGACCTATGGACTCATCGGTCTTAACCTTGCCCTGTTCCTCCTTCAATACTTGGGTGGGATCAACGAGGTCGCTGGCGACTGGGGCATGTGGCCGGTCGGGATAGCGGTCGGTGGGGAGTGGTGGCGACTCCTCACAGGCGCCTTTCTGCACGGATCCCTACTCCACATCGCTTTCAACATGTACGTCCTGTTCGCCCTAGGCCCGACCCTCGAGCGCGTGCTCGGCCATGGTCGGTATCTCCTGCTCTACGTTCTCGCCGCGCTCGGGGGCGGAGTTGCGTCCTACGCGTTCTCGGATCTGCGCACCGTGTCGGTGGGTGCCAGCGGGGCAATATTCGGTCTGATGGCCGCGCTCATTGTCGCTGGACGCAGACTGAGATACGACATCAAGCAGGTGGTCATCCTGCTTGGCATCAATGTTGTCATCGGATTCATGGCCCCCAATGTCGACTGGCGGGCGCACCTCGGTGGGCTCGTCACCGGTGCGGCAGTTGCAGCGGTGCTCGTGTATGCGCCTCGAGCCCATCGGAACCTGTGGCAGTCCCTCGGCGTGCTCGGCATCCTCGGGGTGCTCATTGTGGCGACCATGTGGCGAACCACCCAGATAATGGAGTTCGTGGCTCCGTTCGGGGTCACCCTGAACACCTGAGGTGAACGCGTCATCCACAGGCTATCCCCAGTTGGGGAAAATTACACGCGTGTCGTTAGACCCAGCGGGTCGACAGGCCGAATCCAACACCGATGAAGGCGAACCCAATGCCGACGTTGATCAGGGGACTCAGGTCCTTCATGACCGGGATCTGCCCACCGGCGATGTAATACACGACGATGTACGCGAGGCCGATCACGAAGCAGGCAACCATGGTCGGGGCCAGCCACGAGGGAGACCCGAGGCGGGCCACCTTGCGCTCACCCTTCGTCTGCTCCGGGGTGTAGCGAGTTTCCTTCTTGCGACCCTTGGACTCGGGCACGGTACACACTCCTGCAGCTCACGTGTCCCGAGGCTTCGTCTCGGAACACAGATGGACGTCTCCAGCGTAGATTACCCGTGTGCCCCGAATCCTCGTCGTCGACAACTACGACTCCTTCGTTTTCAACCTGGTGCAGTACCTCGCGCAACTTGGAGCCGAGATCGTGGTTCGTCGAAATGACGCGATAAGTACCCAAGAGGCGGCCACCTTCGACGGTATCCTCCTTTCACCAGGGCCGGGGGCTCCAGAGGCGGCGGGAGCATGCATGGACCTCGTCCGCGAATGCAGTGCAGTGACGCCCATCTTCGGGGTGTGCCTTGGCCATCAGGCGATAGCCGCCACATTTGGGGCGACCGTCTCACGGGCACCTGAACTCCTGCACGGCAAGACGTCACTCGTCCACCATCAAGGAGTGGGCGTGCTCGCAGGCCTCCCGGACCCGTTCACTGCTACCCGGTACCACTCACTTGCCGTCGATCCAAGCACGGTTCCCGCCGAACTCGAGGTGACGGGCACCACCGAGTCAGGGGTCATCATGGCTATCCGGCATCGCAGCCTCGCCGTCGAAGGGGTGCAGTTCCACCCAGAGTCTGTTCTCACTGAAGGTGGTCACCGGATGCTCGCCAACTGGCTCGAGGCATGCGGCGATGAGCTCGCCGTAGCAAGGAGTGCCGGGTTAGCCCCAGTCGTGGCACGCGCGACGTAGGCCTAGGTCAGGGGCTCGGAACCGGTGTTGGAATCGGTGTCGGCTCAGGGGCCGGAACCACCGGCGCCGTTGGCTGGGGTGCCGGAGCAGAGTCGTCGGGACCAGGGCCCGTGGTGGGCGTGACTGGTAGAGGTGCGGTCACCACAGTGATCGTCACAAGCGATCCTCTGGCGAGTTGCCCACCCGGAAGTGGTGCCTGAGCGATGACTGTGCCCTCGATGAAATCAGCCGACTCCTGATAGACGACCTGAATTGTGAAGCCAGCCTGGACGACATCGCTGCGGGCCTGCGCCTCACTCGCGCCAATAAGGTCAGGGACAACCAGGTTGCCAGTGGAGATGGTGATCGAGACGGTAGTGCCAGCGTCGACGGCTGAGCCCTCTGGCGGGTTCTGCTCGAGCACGTATCCGGGTGGCTGCTCAGAGTCCTTCTGCTTGATCTGCCCGAGTTGGAGGTTGGCATCACTGAGCGCCAGTCGAGCTGACTCGATAGAGGTAAGTCCGACGAGCTGGGGAACTGTCGCCTGCTCCTGACCGCCACTTACCGTGACATTCACGGCCTGCCCCTGCTCAAGCATCTCGCCGAAGGCCGGCTGCTGCGCGATGATGGTTCCATCTGGGCGATCGGAGAGCTCGGGCGTCTGAGCCCCGAGTTGCAAGCCCAACTCGGCGAGCACCGTCGAGGCAGCTTGAACGGTGAGACCATCAAGGTTCGGAACTTGTACCCGCTTGCCGCCGCCACCGCCGAACAGGAACTGAGAAATGACGACCGTACCCACGATTGCGGCAATGACAGCGAGGCCGCTGACTGCCCAGAAACCGATGCCACGACCACGAACACTCGAACTGCCCTGAGCCGATCTACGAGCACGGTCGTAGCCGCTGAGGCCGGCAGCCTCAATGAGCGGCATCGCCTGGGTTTGGCCGAGTGAGATGGTTTGGACTGGCGCCGTCATCGGGGATCCAGCGATACCGCGATTAACCGCCGCCCGGAACTCGGCGGCCGACTGATAGCGATCATCCGCGCGCTTTGCCAGCGAGTGCATGACAACCGCATCGACATCAAGTGAGACTCCATCGTCGACCTGCGATGGCGGTGTTGGCATCTCTGAGACATGCTGGTACGCAATGGCGACGGCCGAATCACCAGTGAATGGAGGCCTGCCGGTGAGCAATTCGTACAGGAGAACGCCCGTTGAGTAGAGGTCACTGCGTGCATCGACGACCTCGCCGCGTGCCTGCTCCGGCGAGAGGTACTGCGCGGTTCCCATCACTGCTGAGGTGCCGGTCATGCTGCTCTGGGCCTCGTTGATCGCGCGCGCGATACCGAAGTCCATCACCTTCACATCACCTGTTCGGGTGAGCATGACGTTTGCTGGCTTGATGTCGCGATGGACGATGCCGTGTCGATGGGCGTAGTCAAGGGCAGAGAGGACACCCGCAGTGATCTCGAGTGCTCGTTCGGGAAGCAGGCGACGACCACTCGCGAGGAGTTGGCGCAGGGTCATGCCGTCGACGTACTCCATGACGATGTACGGGACGATCACCGCAGGCGAGGTGTCGGTTGCTGCGAGAGTGTCCTCGCCGGTGTCATAGACCGCGACGATGTTCGGGTGGTTGAGGGCTGCCGCTGATTGCGCTTCTCGGCGAAACCGAGCCTGAAATGAGGGATCACGAGCGAGATCAGGGCGCAGGATCTTCACGGCGATACGACGGCCGAGGCGAAGATCGCGTCCTTCGTGCACCTCAGCCATCCCGCCACGGCCGATGACGTCGCCGATCTGGTACCGGTCGCCCAGCATGCGGGCCGACTCGTCCGTCACGATGCCTCCACCTCAGGTTGATCCTCGAACGGATCGACGCACATCATCTCAGAACCGCTTGAATAACGTCTCGTGCAATTGGCGCGGCGAGCAAATTTCCGCTCACCTCGGCAGCCCCGGACTCCTCAATCATCACCGCAACGGCAACCGTAGGTGCGTTGGCAGGGGCAAAGGCCACGAACCAGGCGATGGAGGGACGATCATTGCCGGTCTGCGCGGTCCCGGTCTTACCCGCCACGCTCACCCCATTGATCCGGGCATTCGACCCGGTGCCCTTCTCGACGGACCTGATCATCATTTCAGTGAGCGAGGTCGCGTTTCCGGGGGTCATCGCCTGTTCAAAGACCTCGGTCTCGGTGGTCTTGAGGACGGCCAGATCGGGTGCGCGGATCTCTTGGACGAGGAAGGGCCGCATGACGGTGCCTCCATTCGCGATACCCGCCCCCACCATCGCCATTTGCAGTGCCGTGGCACGAACATCGAACTGCCCGATGGCACTCAACGCGGTCTGTGGTGGATCGGGCTCCTGCGGGAAGCGTGAGGTCGCGGCACGCAGGGGAATTTCAAACCCCGTCCCAAACCCCATGAGTTCCGCCTGCTGACGCAGGGCGTCGGCACCGAGTTCATTGCCGAGCCAGGCGAACGCGGTGTTGCACGAGACGGCGAGTGCCTCACTCAGGGTGAGGGTGCCTCCTGGTGCGCAAGGCCCCCGGTTCCAGTTGCGCAAATCTGTGGTCGTTTGCGGTAGTCGGTAGGTTGCCGGGCCGGGGAGCACGGATTCAGGAGTGAACTTGCCTGATGCCAAGGCCGCTGCAGCAGTGACGAGTTTGAAGGTCGACCCCGGTGGATTGAGCGAGACGATAGGCCGGTTAAGGAGTGGCTTCTTGGGGTCGGCCTTCAATGCTGCGTAGTAGGCGCGGATTTCATCAGGGTCATGGCTCGATAGCACCCTTGGATCGAAGGACGGGGTCTGAGCTGAGACGAGAATTCGACCAGTCGAGGGCTCAATTGCGACGACTGCGCCGACCTTGCCCTGCAGTCCATCGAAGGCGGCCCGTTGCGCTCGATCGTCGATCGTCGTTTCAACAGCGCCACCGAGTGGTTGGCGACCTGCGAAGAGTTGCTCAGTCCGCTCAATGAAGAACAGATCGGATTTGCCGTTGAGAACCCGGTTCTCTTGGCGCTCGAGACCCGTCGCCCCGTAGACGATGGAGTAGAAGCCGGTAACGGGGGCATAGAGAGGACCGTCCGAATAGGTCCTGAGGAAGCGAAGCGTGTCGCCCGTCTCGACGGAGCGAGCCACCGCATCCGAGCCGACGAGGATGGGCCCACGCTCGCGGTCGTACTCCTCAAGGAGGACCCGCTGATTGCCGGGTCGATCCCGATAATCACCGACGCGGACGAATTGGATGATCGTGACGTTGACGAGGAGTGCGATGAACAGCAACGTAAAGACCAGCGCTGTGCGAAGAATAGGACGAGTCATATTCGACGCACGACCTGCGTGAGTGCCTCATCGGGTGTGGCCTCCGCGACGTCAGGTCGACGTGCTCGATCGGAAATGCGAAGCAGGAGGGCGATGATGACCCAGTTGGCGATGAGCGAAGAACCGCCGTACGAGAGAAATGGCGTCGTGAGGCCGGTAAGGGGAATGAGCTTCGTGACCCCGCCGACGATGACGAACACCTGCACGGCGAGGGTGATCGACAAACCGACAGCGAGCAGTTGCCCGAAGCTGTCGCGAACCGAGATGGCAATGCGGAACCCGCGCTCGACCACAAGGGCGTACAGAAGGAGGAGAGCGAAGATGCCGGTGAGTCCGAGCTCTTCACCGATCGCCGCGACAATGAAGTCGGTGTTCGCAAATGGCACGAAGTTCGGGAAACCCTGTCCCAGGCCAGCGCCGAAGATTCCGCCGTTTGCGAGTCCGTACAGGGATTGCACGATCTGGTAGCCGGAGTCATCGGCGTAGGCCCAAGGATCGATCCAGATCGTCACCCGTGCCCGGACGTGGCCGAACATCAGGTACGACAGTCCGGCACCAAGGGCGAAGAGAATCCCACCGAGCATCAGCCATGACCGACGCTGGGTGGCGATGTAGAGCATGAACACGAATAGGCCGAAAAAGAGCAGTGAGGTTCCGAGATCACGCTGGAAGACAAGCACGCATAGGGAGACACCCCAGGCGATCACGATGGGTCCCAGATCCTTGAGACGAGGGAACCCGAGGCCGAGAAATTTCGTTCGGACGAGGCTGAGTGAATCGCGTTTCTCCATCAGGTAGCCGGCGAAGAACACGGTGAGGAGGATTTTTGAGATCTCTGCCGGCTGGAGGGAGAAGCCACCGACCCTGATCCATAGGGTGGCGCCGTTCACAGTCGTGCCGATGACCGGCGCGAGGGGGAGGACGAGAAGCACGAGGCCGACGAGACCGAACGTATAGGTGAAGCGCTGCAGGCGTCGATGGTCAGGAACGAGGATGAGGACAGCGACGAACAGCACGACTGCCACTGAGAACCAAGTGAGTTGGGCATAGACATCGGGTGTCGGAATTGGCGCCTCGTTGCGTTCAGCCCTCAATGCTGCCGCCACATCGATCCGGTAGATCATGACGAGCCCGAGAATGGTGAGGAGGGTGGCGACCGGGAGCAAGATCGGATCGGCGTAGGTGGCGCGACGGCGCAGGGTGACGTGCATTGCCAGGGAGAGGATCGCCACGACGCCGATGGTGATCCACAGCCGCTGGTTCATCCCCTCGGTGGTCGCCCAGGCTACTTGAACCGTCCCGAAAGCACCGATAAGCCAAGCGCCAACGAGAAGCCCCAATTCGATATTGCGCCGGCTCGGCTGGCGTATGCCCCCTCCCACCGCGCTGGCGGAGAAGGTCACGGCGCCACGCCGGGGCATCCGGAGGGCGCGAAGGGTGCAGCGCATGCCGCGGCACGGTCCTTGAGTTCTGAGACGATTCGTTGTGCGTCGGTTTCATCCGATGCCGGGATGCCCTTGCTCACCAGCTCCTGATCGAAGAAGGGCAGGGAGCCAACCGTGAGACCGGAGTCAACACTCACTGTCGACAGATTGAAGCCGAGCATCGATCCTTGAACGCCGTTATAGATCGAGATCGTTCCGGTACCAGGACTGCCATTGATTGCGACGTACCAGCGTGAGTGCAGCCAGTTCTGGGCGACAAGGAGTGCGGTGACGGTGCTCGCCACGAGTAGGCCGAGCACGAGAATGAGCCGCCACCTACGGTGTCGGTGCGGTGGACGTTCCCCATCTAGTTGACCTGCCTGGAGGGCCACCGCCGCCCGGCCGAGGGCACCGCCGTCGGCTCGATCCGGATCCCGCTGGGCGTCATCGGGGAAGGCCACGTTCGGCAGGCGCACCCGAACACGAGGCTCACCTGCGGCTCCAACGACCACGGGGCTCACGTTGTCCTCACCAGATCCGTCGCCATCAACGACATCGGCAATGACGACGGTAACGTTGTCTGGTGCGCCCCGCTCGAGGGCGAATTCGACGAGCCTGGTGACAGATCCGGTGGGATCGCCGTCGCGCATACGTTCGGCAATCTCGTCAATGGACATCACACCCGAGAGACCGTCGGAGCACAGGAGGTATCGGTCCCCGACCCGCGCCTCCCGCACGGACAAATCAGGTTCGACGGGGTTCAAACCATCGAGCGCTCGCATGATGAGGGAGCGCCGCGGATGGATCGCGGCCTCCTCCTCGGTTATTCGGCCCGCATCGATGAGTGTTTGCACGAAGGTGTGATCGTGGGTGAGTTGGGTGAGCACGCCGCCGCGCATGAGGTAGGCCCGGGAATCCCCGACATGGACGAGGGCGATGCGCTCACCCATCCAATACAGGCTTGTGACGGTTGTGCCCATGCCGGCGAGGTCGGCGTCATCCTCGATCACGGCCCTGATCGAGGCCCCGGTGTTGTCAATGGCGCCGGCGAGGGCTGCGAGGACCTCACTCGCCTGCGGGGGCGCCAACTCAAGGTGGGCGAGGGTGGCGACAGCGGTCGCGGAGGCGAGTTCGCCAGCGGCGTGACCACCCATTCCATCAGCCACGATGAGCAGCCGGGGGCTTGCGTATCCCGAATCCTCATTGCCACGGCGTACGAGACCAACATCCGAGCGCGCTGCATATCGAAGGCGAAGGGTCATGTACTGCTACTTCTGCAACTGGAGGGTTGTGCGCCCGACTCGGAGCGGTGCCCCGACGGTGAGCAGGGTGGGCGTCGTGATGCGCGTCCGGTCGATCCAGGTGCCGTTGGTCGAGCCGAGGTCCTCTACGAGCCAGGACCCCTCAGATGAGTAGATGCGCGCATGGCGGCTCGATGCGTAGTCGTCCTCGATCACGAGGGTTGAATCCGGTGCGCGGCCGATCGTGACCTGCGCTGACGAGAGCGGGATGACGGTCCCGGTGAGTGGGCCCTCAACAACGATGAGTTGGCTGCCGACAACCTTGGACCTTCTTCCAGCCCTCGTCGGCCGGGGCTGCTTTGGTGGCTTGCGTGAGGGCTGCCCGGCGGGCCGAGCGTCGGCGGGTTGGCGTAGGTCACGGCGCAGGATGAGTACGGTGGCAACAACGAAACCCCAGAGCATTGCGAGGAAAGCGAGCCGGGCCAGTGTCAGCCCAAGTTCAGACACCGTTAGCTGTTCTTGAAGGTAAGCGAGGTCGAGCCGATGAGGATCTCAGTGCCGTCGTCGATGGTGATCTCAGTGACACGCTTTCCATCGACGAAGGTGCCGTTGGTTGAGCCAGTGTCTCGGAGGAGCACCGGAGTCCCGATGACGATCTCGCAGTGATTCCGTGAGGCGCCAGGGTCGACGACTCTGATGTCGGCATCTGTGCCGCGGCCAAGGCGAGTGATGCCACGAACAAGCGGATAGGCGACATCTCCCACGACAAGGCGTGGTTGCCCTCGGACGACGTCGTCAGCCTTCGACTCCTGCCCCGAGCGGATCTCAGCGCGCGCCTCGCTGCGAACTCGGAAAATGCCGGTATCTAGCTCCTCATCCTCGCCGAATGAGACATCGATAGTCCCGAGAATCGTGTAGCGCTGCTGGGCCCCGTAGTCGCGGATGAGGGTGGCGAGTTCGGCCTGGAGTGCGGTCTGGAACGGCGCAAGTCGGTTGAAGTCATGCTCTGATAATTCGATGAAGAACACGTTTGGGATGACGGTGCGCTCACGATCGATGACCGCCGCCCGGTCGTCAACCTCGCGCTGGAGGCCCGCAGCGATCTCGACGGGCTGAACCTCCGCCTTGAAGGCACGGGCGAAGGCGCCGTTGACGAGGCGATCAAGTGAGTCCTCGAACCGCTCGAGTAGACCCATCACTGCCTCCAAGCCCTTGAGTCGTGTGCCGCTGCGCGAGCACACGCTGCGCATCTGGAAGCCTAACCCGCTGAGGCGTCGACAAGGGTGAGCCTCACGGGGGAGCCTCAACTTCGTTGCTGAGTTGCGCGTTGTTCGCCGATTGCATCTCGATGGTCAGGAAGTAGATTTGACCGGTGAATACCCCCGATGTGTGCGTGCGTACGGAGATTGCCGCCGAGGCCATGGACATCTGGACTGCCGTGGCCGACCCCCGCCGGATCACGGAGTGGTCACCGGAGAGCACATCGATCCGATGTGACGTCGAAGGTCCTCTCCCAGTCGGAGCAACCTTCTCTGGGAGTAACCGCAATGGACGCCGGCAGTGGTCGACGAAGTGTCGGGTTACTGAGTCTGAACCGGGGCAAGCATTCGCGTTCGATGTGACCTTCATGGGGTTGCCTGTTGCACGTTGGCGCTATGAGATCTCCGAGAGCCCTGACGGTCTCGTCGTCGAGGAGCAATGGTGGGAGCGTCGGGGAGTACTCCTAAGGATCGTGGGCCCGCTCAGCACAGGGGTTGCGGACCGGCGCTCCCATAACGAGGAGGGGATGAGGGTCACGCTCGCCGCTCTTAAGGCTGGCATAGAGGGGTGAGGCTCCCCCGGGGTCGCACTCTTGACGAATCTCGTAGACTGCCGGAAGCAATATCGGTTGGTCACGCGCGAGTGGCGGAATAGGCAGACGCGCAGCGTTCAGGTCGCTGTATCCGAAAGGGTGTGGGGGTTCAACTCCCCCCTCGCGCACCACACCTGGGGTAACCCTGGGGCACATCGCCGGCACGGAGAATCCTCTGAGCCGGGGATTCGTGTTTCCTCCTCCGAGCCATTGAGGACCTTGAACGCGGAAGCACCACGAGACCAATCCGGGGTTGCTGCGGAGCAATGTATACATACGTAAAGTGGATTCTTGTACGTCTACATACTTCAATAAACTTCGGAGCAGTCCGGTGGATGAGGTCACCAATCCCTACGCGCCCGGAGCGGGCCGTCCATCTGCGGCGTCTGTGAATACTGCCGCTATGCGGCGGTCCAGATTGGGGCGTGGTCGAGATCTTCGATCACGAGGTGCCAGTGAGACGCCAAGTGCACCGCTTGCACGATTGTCGGGTGGAAGATCGCGTGGCAGCCAGCCCCAGGATTGAGGGTGTCAGATGTGCTGTGTAAGTGATCTGGCCTGATCGGTGAGCCGGACACTGTTCGGCTCACCGGAAGGAGACACTCGCATCATGGAAACAACGAAGATCGACGGGGACGTCTCGGCGTCCGTGACGGTGGACAGGTAGATCGCCCGGATCATCGAGGAGGCCCAGGAGCAGGGCTGCAGCTGACCGGCGAGGGCGGCCTGCTGCCCGACATG
>JBBATH010000009.1:0-137986 GCA_040398845.1 Candidatus Nanopelagicales bacterium
TGGCGTACCGAGCGATAATCCGCTCGCGCTCCGCCTCGTCGGGCTCGTCCATCCGCATGCTCGCCTCCTGCATGCGCCGGACGACATCATGCAGGCCTCGGGCACTGAGGATCCGGTCTCGGGCCAACTCGTCCGGATCACCTGTCCTCGGGTCCTGAGGCAGATACCCAACGGTGCCGGTGCTGCTGATGGAGCCCTTCGCCGGGAGCGTCTCCCCCGCGAGTGCTCGCGTGAGCGTCGTCTTGCCGGCGCCATTGCGACCGACGAGTCCAACGCGGTCACCCTTGGCAACTCTGAAGGATCCGTCGGCCAAAAGGAGTTGGGCTCCGGCACGCAGTTCTATCCCGGAGGCAGCAATCATGATGATGTGAGTCTACGGCCCGCAGCGGCCCTCGGACTCCGTCAGAGATTGAAGCCGAGAGCACGCAGCATGTCGCGTCCATCGTCCGTGATCTTGTCAGGACCCCACGGCGGCATCCAAACCCAATTGATCCGGAAATCAGCGACGACCGGCGTCAGTGCCGCCCTCGTCTGGTCCTCGATGACATCAGTGAGGGGGCATGCCGCTGAGGTGAGGGTCATATCAACGGTTGCGATGTTCGAGTCGTCCACGCTCACCCCGTAGACGAGCCCGAGATCGACGACGTTGATGCCGAGTTCCGGGTCGACGACATCCTTCATCGCCTCGATGATCTCGTCATCAGTGGCAATATTCACAGTCTCTGCTCCTTCATCATGGGCTGGGATCCTCGGTTTGATTCGTCATCAGTCCTGACTGAATCTCGGCATCCTTGAGCGCCATCCAACCAAGCAGTGCGCACTTGATCCGGGCAGGAAACTTCGCAACGCCGGCGAAGGCGACAGCATCCCCCAGGACCTCCTCATCAGGTTCCCCTGATCCCTTCGCATGCATCATCTCGATGAAGGCAAGCCTGACTGTCTCGGAGTTCCGCAGGGTGTCGCCAGACACAAGCTCCGACATCACGCTGGCGCTCGCCTGTGAAATGGAACACCCTTGACCAACATAGCCCACGACAAG
Organism: Candidatus Nanopelagicales bacterium; assembly: GCA_040398845.1. Lineage (GTDB taxonomy): Bacteria > Actinomycetota > Actinomycetes > S36-B12 > S36-B12 > WLND01. Next base: position 1,040 of record JBBATH010000009.1, read on the forward strand.
GCCTCCATCAAGCCCGACACCCACCTCCACGGTGAGCTCGTCACCACAGGTCGGATTCACGTGATGCGCTGAACCGAGAGGCGAGGCGAGCAACCCCTGTCCGCGAGGATGCTTGTAATGATCGAGGATGATTTCTTGATAGAGCGACTCGAGGCTCAAGGCCTAACCCCGAAGAACTCTTGTGCGGAGATGATTCCCGCGGCAGCGTGATCGATGTCTGACTCGTCGTTGTAAAGATATGGCGAGATTCGGGTGGTCGCCGGGACGCCGAACCTGCGGCAAGTCGGCCACGCGCAGTGGTGGCCCACCCGCACGGCGACGCCGCGGTTGTCGAGGACCTGCCCGACGTCATGCGGGTGCAGGCCATCGACGACGAACGAGATCGTACTTCCGCGCTCAAACGTCGTGCTCGGTCCGATGATTCGGACGCCTGGGATGGCGGTGAGCACCGACAGGCTGTGCGCGGTGAGGGCCGCCTCATGGTCGGCAACCTCGTCCATGCCGATTTCCTCGAGATAGCGCACTCCAGCAGCAAGACCTACAGCCTGCGCCACCATTGGAGTACCCGCCTCGAACTTCTGCGGCGCGGGGGCGAACGTGCTCGACTCGATCGACACCATCTCGATCATTGAACCACCAGTGAGGAATGGTGGCATGGCGTCAAGGATCTCGGACGTGCCGTAGAGGCAGCCAATGCCCGTGGGTCCAAGCATTTTGTGTCCGCTCCACATGAGCAGGTCAGCACCGACATCTGCGACGTCGACCGGCATGTGGGGCACGGACTGGCAGCCATCGACGATGCCGATGGCGCCAACCTCATGAGCGCGATCCATGATGACCCGGACTGGATTCACGGTCCCAAGGATGTTCGACTGGTGCACAATCGAGACCACCTTCGTCGTGGCGTCGATAAGAGCGTCCATGTTCGATAGATCCAGCCGGCCCTCGTCGTCGACCGAGAACCAGCGCAGGGTGGCACCCGTCTTCGCGCAGACCTCCTGCCACGGAACAAGGTTCGCGTGGTGCTCCATCTCGCTGATAACAATGCTGTCGCCCGGCCCGAGGACGAAGCGCGGGTCGATTGAACGACCCCCGGCCGCCTGTTGTGACAACGCGGTCGCATTGCTAAATGCATAGGAGCAGAGGTTAAGAGCCTCGGTGGCGTTTTTCGTGAACACGATGTTCGATGGCGCAGCCCCAATGAACCCGGCGATGGCAGACCGCGCATCCTCGTAATGGATCGTCGCCTCCTCCGCAAGGGCATGGGCTCCGCGGTGGACCGCGGCGTAGCTGGTCTCGTAGAAGGCGCGTTCGGCGTCGAGCACCTGATAGGGCTTCTGGGAGGTGGCGCCACTGTCGAGGTAGATGAGCTCTTTCCCATCGCGCACGGTGCGCGCCAGCAATGGGAAGTCCTTCTTGATTCTTGCGACGTCAAGGCTCATGGGGGTGGGATCACCTTTCCTAGGCGGGCTGCGCGGCCGTGATAAAGCGCTCGTAGCCCTCAGCCTCGAGGACCTCTGCGAGATCTGCGCCCCCGCTTTCGACGATGCGCCCATCGACGAAAACGTGAACGACATCAGGGGTGATGTAGCGAAGGATTCTCGTGTAGTGGGTGATAAGGAGGGTGCCCGCACCGGAGGACTCCCGATAGCGGTTCACTCCCTCGGCCACAATCCGGAGGGCATCGACGTCGAGACCGGAATCTGTTTCATCGAGGATCGCGAACTTCGGCCGCAACAGTGCAAGTTGCAGGATCTCGTGGCGCTTCTTCTCTCCGCCGGAGAACCCTTCGTTCACACTGCGCTCGGCGAATGCCGGGTCCATATGAAGATCAGCCATGGCCTCCTTCATCTCTTTCACCCAGGTTCGCAGTTTCGGGGCCTCGCCCTTGACTGCGGTGACTGAGGTGCGAAGGAAGTTTGAGACGGAAACACCGGGCACTTCAACCGGGTATTGCATTGCGAGGAAGAGACCGGCACGTGCCCGCTCATCCACGCTCATTGCAAGAACATCCTCGCCATCGAGGGTGATCGACCCGCTCGTCACCTGGTATTTCGGATGGCCGGCGATGACGTAGGCGAGGGTTGATTTACCAGAACCATTGGGTCCCATGACCGCGTGCGTACGACCGGACTCGACGCTCAGGGTAACGCCGCGCAGGATCTCCTTTTCCCCTCCGTCGGTCTCGATCGAGGCGTGCAATTCATTGATAACGAGTTCACTCATAGCTGTCCTTCAGAGTTTTTCGGTAGCGGCTTGGGATGTTGCAGAGATATCGGTGGGCAACGTTGCTACTTCGACGACGATGTCTTCGCCTTCACCGCTAAGTCGAACTTCGTAAACCGGCACCGCCACGACAGCGGGCAGGGTAAGCGGAGCGCCGGTTCGCAAGTCGAATTGGGATCCGTGGAGCCAGCACTCGATGGTGCATCCCTCGATCTCCCCCTCGGAGAGCAGGACGTCGGCGTGCGAGCAGGCATCGCGGATGGCGAACACACCCTCAGCCGTGTGGACGATGGCGACCGCGGTGCCCGCTAGGTCGGCCTTGAGCGAACCGCCGACCGGCACCTCAGCAAGCCGGCATACCACGATGAACTCGCTTGACTCCTTGACATCAGACATCGTCCGGCTCCTCATCCGCCATTCCAAGCCGGGCCGAGATTCGCTGCATCATGGTGTCGCGCCAGGCCGGCATGCCGAGTCTGCCCAACACGTCGGCGAAGAATCCGCGAACGACGAGCTGGCGCGCGAGCTCCGCGGGGATCCCGCGGGACTGCAGATAGAACAATTGCTCGTCGTCGAAACGTCCAGTCGCGCTCGCATGCCCGGCACTCACGACATCACCGGTCTCAAGCTCGAGGTTTGGCACCGAGTCGGCGCGGGGGCCGTCCGAGAGCAGGAGGTTGCGGTTCATCTCGTACGTCTGCGTGCCGATTGCCTCGCGACGGACGAGCACATCGCCGATCCACACTGTGTGCGCGAGGACTCCAGAGAGAGCGCCCTTGTAGATGACATTGCTCGTGCAGTGCGGCTGCTCGTGCTCGACGAAGATCCGCTGCTCGAAGAACTGCTCGCCCTCAGCGAGGAATACCCCGAGAAGCTCGGCGCTGCCACCGGATGACCGGTAGTGAACCGAGGGCAGCAGGCGCACGGCTCGGCCGCCAAGCGTCACCGCACACGCGGTGAAACGGGCATCGCGACCGATCGTTGCAGGCAGATGTGCGACGAGGCGATGTTCCTTGGGCCCATCGACGACCACAAGGAGCGTGAGGTCGGCGCCATCAGCAACACTGATGACGATGGCGCCCGAGACATCAGCGATCGTGTTCACCTCGATAACGACCTTGGCGGAGCTAAACGCTCCGGCCGTGATCTCGACGTGCTGGTAGGCGAACGAGGTGCTCGCCTCCAACCGCACGACAACCGGCTCATCGACACGCGCCTCGCGCGGTATGTCGATGATGACTGCCGAGCGAGCCCCGGATCGCGCGATCGCACCGGTGCGATCGGTCGGAGTCCAGGCGGAGGTGACGTTCTCGATCGGCACGTTGGACGCGAGCTCGCTCACCGAGATCCCGGTAACGATCCCGGCCTCGGGAACGAGCGAAAAGAAGGGCTTGAGCACCTCGAGTGGTGCAAAGCGCCACTCGAGCTCACGGCCTGTCGGTGTGCCAAAGGACTCCGGGTCGAATGAGGCGACTCGTGGAGCTAGATCGTGGGGAGGTGCGATCGTCACCCAACAGCCCCTTCCATCTGGAGCTCGATGAGGCGGTTCAATTCAATGGCGTACTCCATCGGGAGTTCGCGGGCGATGGGCTCGATGAAACCGCGAACGATCATGGCCATTGCCTCGTCCTCGGTGATGCCACGTGACATGAGGTAGAACAGTTGGTCGGCGCTCACCTTCGAAACAGTGGCCTCGTGCCCCATCGAGACATCGTCCTCGCGTACGTCGACGTAGGGGTAGGTATCAGACCTCGAAATATCGTCGACGAGGAGCGCATCGCACTTCACGGTGCTCTTCGATCCGTGTGCACCCTCGAGAATTTGGACGAGGCCCCGGTACGACGTGCGGCCACCACCACGGGCAACCGACTTCGAGACGATGCTCGAGGACGTATTTGGTGCCACATGAACCATCTTCGAACCAGCATCCTGATGCTGTCCCTCACCTGCGAATGCAATAGAAAGGGTCTCACCCTTGGCATGCTCACCCATGAGCCAGACTGAGGGGTACTTCATCGTGACCTTGGACCCGAGGTTGCCGTCGATCCACTCCATCGTCGCACCCTCATGGGCGATGGCCCGCTTGGTGACGAGGTTGTAGACGTTCGTCGACCAGTTTTGGATCGTCGTGTACCGGCAACGGCCGCCCTTCTTCACGATGATCTCCACGACCGCCGAGTGCAGCGAGTCACTCGAGTAGATCGGCGCAGTGCAGCCCTCGACGTAGTGCACGTAAGCGTCCTCGTCGACGATGATGAGGGTGCGCTCGAACTGGCCCATGTTCTCGGTGTTGATGCGGAAGTAGGCCTGGAGAGGAATGTCGACGTGCACACCCTTCGGCACGTAAACGAATGAGCCGCCCGACCAGACCGACGTGTTCAGTGCAGCAAATTTGTTGTCGCCCACGGGGATGACTGAACCAAAGTACTCCTTGAACACGTCCTCGTGCTCGCGCAGCGCGGTGTCAGTGTCAAGGAAGAGGACGCCCTGCTCCTCGAGGTCCTCACGAATCGCGTGATATACAACTTCGGACTCGTACTGAGCCGCAACGCCCGAGACGAGACGCTGCTTCTCCGCCTCTGGAATGCCGAGCCGGTCATACGTGCTCTTGATGTCGTCAGGGAGTTCATCCCAGCTCGTCGCCTGCTTCTCAGTCGATCGAACGAAATATTTGATGTTGTCGAAGTCAATGCCATTGAGGTCAGAACCCCAGGTCGGCATTGGCTTCTTGTCAAAGAGTCGCAGGCCCTTGAGTCGCAACTCGAGCATCCACTCCGGCTCGTTCTTGAGTGCGCTGATGTTGCGTACGACATCCTCGTTGAGTCCGCGCCTAGCCGTGGCGCCTGCAGTGTCAGCGTCGTGCCAGCCGTACTCGTACCGCCCTAATTCGTCGATCGTCGCGGCCTGCTGCTCCGCAGACGTGAGCGTTGGCTCGGTCTCGGTCCGTATGATGGTCTGATCGCTCATGCCATGGCCCTTCGGTTGGAGTTCGTCTGGAGGATGTTCGTGGTCTGGGAGACGCTGGCCAACCGGCGAACGTCGATAGGAATAACGGTCGTGCAGACGCCGTCGCCGTGTGCAATCGTCGCAAGTCGCGTCACATGTACACCCAGTGCTTGTCCAAGAGCCGCGGTCTCTGCCTCGCACAGCGCGGGGAACTCACCCGCTGCCTCGGAGACCGGGCATGCGTGCTGGCAGAGCTGGACGGTTTTGGCATCATCGCCCGCGATATCGACGGACGCTGCGTACCCAGCGATGGTAAGAGTCTCGGCCATCAATTCGACCGATGCAGCCGAAGGGACGCCACTCGCTGGGCCCATCCGCCTGACAAGGCGGTTCGCCCGCTCCGCTGCAAATGCTGCGATGCCCATGCTTCCCTGCGTGCGATCGACAAACCGCAGGAGTTCAAGTGCAAGGTCCTCCGTTGCGTCACTGAAAGCCGAGCGTCCGGCCTGCGTGAGACTGAAAACCTGGCTGGGTCGACCTCTGCGCGGCGCTGGGGCGGGACCATAGGGTGCCCGATCGGAGGCCACGACAAGGTCCGACTCGATCAGTGATGCGAGCGGCCTTCTGATGGCGGTCGCGGTAAGCCCGAGCCTGTCGGCAAGCTCAGACGCCGAACCAGGTCCGACGTCGAGCAGCGATCTCGCAATGCGCGCTGCTGCCTCGCCGGGGAATTTCATAACACTATTGTTGCCTAAATCGCTGATCGCGCCAATCGGGGGCTCCCTAGACTGGCTTCATGAGTCCAATCCCCGCACTGATGATCGAGGATCTGGTCGTCCGCTACGGCGATGTGGTCGCCGTGAACGGCGTGACGATGACGGCAAGCACCTCACAGGTTACCGCGTTGCTCGGTCCGAACGGGGCCGGCAAAACCACGACTGTCGAAATTGCCTGCGGGTTACGGTCCGCGACCAGCGGCACGGTTCGACTCCTGGGAGCCGAGCCCGGGACGCGGGCGGTCACGGAGCGCGTCGGCGTCATGCTCCAGCATGGGGGCCTCTACCCGACAGCTCGGCCGCTCGAGTGGTTGAAGTACCTCGCCCGGCTATACCCGACCCACGCTGACCCGTCCGAGCTCCTTGACCTTGTCGGCATTGATCCTTCCACCCACACGACGACTCGGCGTCTGTCCGGCGGGGAGCAGCAGCGCGTCAAACTGGCGGCGGCACTGCTTCCAAACCCCGAATTCCTCATCCTTGACGAGCCGACCGCGGGCCTTGATCCCCTCGCGCGTCGCAACCTCCTCGAGGCACTTGCCCAACGGCGAGATGCAGGTACAAGCATTCTTCTCACCACGCACCAATTGAGCGATGTTGAAGCGCTTGCCGACCATGTGGTCGTCATCGCCCGCGGACACGTTGTCGCCCAGGGAACCGTCGCCGACCTCACCGGGGCCGATGACGCGATGAGTTTTTCCGGTCCCCCGCGCCTAGAACTCACCGGACTCGCGGCGACCCTGCCAGGCGACTTTCGGGTGGAAGAGGTACGCCCCGGCAACTATGTCGCGCACGGTCCGCCGAGCCCCCAGGTCATGGCAGCGATCACCACCTGGTGCGCCGAGCAGGGGGTCATGGCGACCGACCTTGCCGTCGGCCGCCGAACGCTCGAGCAAATCGTTATCGACGCCGGATCGGAGCCATCATGAGCGGGGTCACACGGGTCCGGGCCCATGCGGGCTGGGAGTTGCGCCTCCTGCTTCGCAATGGCGAGCAAATTCTCCTCATGTTCGTCATCCCCATTGCTTTGCTCTTCGCGCTGCGGATCATGCAGGGCGGCGTGATCAACGAGCAGGTTCCCACGGTCCTGAGTGTCAGTCTCATCGCCACCTGCTTCACATCGTTGGCCATCGGCACCGGTTTCGAGCGACGGGCTGGTGCCCTCAAGTTTCTCGCCACCACTCCCCTGTCGCGTGTTGACCTGTTGCTTGGCAAGGCGCTTGCCACCGGCGCGCTTGCCGCATTGTCGTTCGCTGCCCTCGCGAGCGCCGCAGCCATCATGGGCTGGCGCCCTGATGTCGATTTGCTCAGCCTTGGAGCATTCGTCTTTCTGGGGGGAGGAACATTCGCGGCACTGGCTGTTCTTCTTGCCGGAGTTCTGCGTGCCGAAGCGGTGCTTGCCCTCGCCAACGGGATCTTCGTGCTCCTCATAGTCTTCGGCGGGGTTGTCTTCGCCTCAGCCGACATGCCGCCTGCAATTGGTGGTGTTGTCTCGCTGCTCCCTTCGGCCGCCCTCTGCGACGGACTGACAGCAGCGCTCACCGGTGGCCCCCTCCCCGTCGGCGCGCTCCTCGTTCTGGTTGTCTGGGGCGCAGCAAGTGCCCTCTTGGCCCGGCGCACGTTCGCCTGGGACTGACCTGCGGCACCGAGCCGCACCTGTGCATCCTCGCTAGGGTGGAGATATGACCGAAACCGGGCGTTGCACGCCAATCGTTCGTGGTGTCTTCATCGCTAACCTCGTGGCCCAGATGGCCATCGTCGTGACCGGTGCCGTCGTGCGAGTAACCGGGTCGGGACTCGGCTGTCCAACCTGGCCCGAGTGCGTTGAGGGCTCGTACACCCCGACGGCCCGGCAGGAGGAGGAATGGCACAAATACGTCGAATTCGGTAACCGCCTGCTCACCTTTGCACTCGTCATCCTCGCAATTGCCGCGATCGTGGCTGCGATCATCGATCATCGACGTCGATCGCGTCTATCGCTGCCACCCCGCCGAACCATTCTGGTGCTCGCTGCCGTCCCGTTTATCGGCACGTTCGCGCAGGCTGCACTCGGCGGCGTTACCGTCCTCACTGGTCTGCACCCCGCGACCGTTTCGGCGCACTTCCTACTGTCGATGGCCATCATCGCCGCGTGCGTAGCGCTTGTGGCACGGTCCGCCGACCTCGGCGACGGCCCCGCAGTCCTGCTCATCCGCCGCGAGCTAAGGCTCCTCACCTGGGGCATCGTGGCAATCACCGGGCTCGTTGTGGTGCTAGGCGTCCTCGTCACCGGCTCCGGCCCCCACAGCGGTGATGCCCAGAGTGAGAATCGTTTCAGCTTCGACCCGCGCACACTGTCGTGGCTTCACGCTGACGTCGTCCTGCTCTTCCTTGGACTTCTCGCGGCACTGCTCCTCGCACTGCGGCTCACTGATGCCCCAGCACGATGCCGCCGCGCCGCGTGGATCCTCGCGGCAGTATCGGTGAGTCAAGGGGTCATCGGCTACCTGCAGTACTTCACCGGTCTACCTGTCGTCGCGGTCATCGCACACGTGACCGGCGCGGTTTGCGTTTGGGCGGCCGTTCTCTTCCTGCCCTTCTCACAACGCACCCGAACTTAGGCGAGCGGTATCAAGAGCGTCCGACCGTCACCGTTCGGGTGACGGAGTAGTCGGGATACCCGCCCGTCCGGTCTGCGCGCGCAGTGATCGCCAGTTTGACTGGATGGGTGCCAATGGTTCGGATGGTGATTTTTCCACTGGGGCCGCGCTTAATCCGGAAATCTTGGGAGGCTCCACAACTAGAGTCCGCTGAGGTGACACTGATGCGCAAGCGGTTACCTGCGTTAGTCATGCAGTCTCTCGGTAGCAGGACAGTCTCCACGCCGGCCGCGATCTTCGTCGGCAGGGTTCCGCAATTGATCGGCAACTGCCTTGCCGAGGTATGCATCCGGCCGGTGGTGTTGTTGCCTTGGTAGTTCGTGAACCTCATGCGGCCGTCAGAACCTAGGGCGACTCCAAAGGGGTTGCTACTGGCACCGGTGTTGAATAACGTCGCGGCGCCTGACGGTGTGATGCGACCCATGACCTGTGTTCCTGCCGGCCCGCTGTTCCCACCGCCGAACCACATGTTGCCGTCTGCACCTAGGGCTATGCCATTACTTCCTGCGGTGGCTGGATCACCGGGATATGGGTACTGGGTGATCTGCCCGCCAGTCGTGATGGCGCCGATCGCGTTGACTTCGCCCTGTGTGAACCACAGTCTCCCGTCGAGTCCGGATGCGATGATATTGGGAGAGGAACCCGGAGTGATCCCGGTGGAATACGTGGTGACTTGGCCCGCCGGTGTGATGACGCCGATCGCGTTCGCCTTCAGTTGTGTGAACCACATGTTGCCGTCGGGTCCGAGAGCGATGCCGTAGGGGCCAGCCGTGGGCCCTAGGCCCGTCGGGTACTCGGTGATCAGCCCCGTCGGGGTGATGCTGCCGAGATTGCCAGTGTTGTAGAGCGTGAACCACATATTCCCGTCGGCGCCGAGTGCAATGCCTGCGGGTCGTGAGTTCGCTACGGGGAGCGGGTACTCCGTGACGACACCTTGGGCGGTGATCTTGGCAATTTGGTTGCCAACCGACTCGGTGAACCACATATTCCCCAATCCGTCAGCCGCGATCGACGACGGCCCGGATCCTGGAGTGATGCCCGTGGAGTACTCGGTAATGACCCCCGAGGTAGTGATCTTCGCGACGGCTCCGGTGTTGCCTAGGGTCTGAGTGTTCGGCTGCAGGGTGAACCACAGATCGCCATTTATGCCTACCGGCAGGCCCCCGGTGATCCACGACGGGTTGGATGAGGCGACAGGAAGTGGGTACTCCGCAATGAGACCGATTGACGGGCTCGCCCCGGCCGATGCACTGCCGGATACTGCAAGGACCGCCGCAACTCAACCGGTGATGTACAACCTCGCACGCAAGGTCGATCGAGTCCGGGCTCGGCCAGTCTGGGCGCCACCAACGAGACCGATCATCAGGATTTTCATGATGAGAAATTTAGCAAGGCGCGCGAAGGTCCCCTGCAGGGGCAGTCCGTCGTAATCGCACCTTGGGTAACCGTGCCGCCTAGGCCTTGCAGTCAATGTCGTGATCACCGGAACCGTAGACCAGACGAATGGTTCGTACCTCCCCGCCGACCCCCGTATCACTCGGCTTCCCATTTACCTTCAGGGCCTTGACGATCGCTACCGTGTCGCCGCCGGCCAGGGGATTGCCCACCGAGACCTTGATGACCGGCGCATCCGACAACCCGAATCCCGAGTCACCGACGGAGTCACCAGCACCGGGCGACCAAGCGTGAGCACACAGTGAGCACGCTGGCATCCCGTTCACTTGGTCAGCCTGGCGACTTCATGGAACCGTGCCCACGATCGACTCGATTGGGCGAGATGAACACATTCGCAGTGAATCGCTCCGATTTGCTTCATCTGCCCCAGAATCCGGGTCAGATGAAGCTGGGGGTTAATGGAGGAAGGGGTCGATTGCCACGGCTAGGAAGAGGAGCGAGAGGTAGGTGATCGACCAGTGAAATAGGCGCATGGCCGTGTCATTGATGTTCGAATCCTCGCGCTTGGCGGCGGCACGGAGCCGGTACGCCATCACGATGAAGACGATGCCGACGACGAGTGCGGTCACGCCATAGACCCAGCCCATCGGGGCTATCCACACGAGAGACATTGACACCGCCACCATCACCCACGAGTACCAGATGATGCTGGCGGTCACCTGCAGGTTGGTGCGCACGACCGGCAGCATGGGAACACCTGCGTTGGCGTAGTCGTCTCGGTACTTCATTGCCAGTGGCCAGTAATGTGGTGGCGTCCAGAAAAACACGATGAGAAACAGAACAACCGGAGTCAAGGATAACCCCCCAGTTACTGCGGACCATGCGATGAGCACGGGCATGCAGCCGGCAGCACCGCCCCAGACGATGTTCTGCGAGGTTCGGCGCTTGAGGATCATGGTGTAGCCGAGGACGTACATGAGGACGGCGGCGAGGGCCAGCGCCGCTGAAAGCCAGTTTGCCAGCCACGCGAGCACGATCGCGCTCAGCAGGCTGAGCACGAGTCCTTGGATGACACCGGCACGGACAGAAATTGAGCCGACGGCGGCCGGACGGGACTCAGTCCGATGCATGAGGGCGTCGATATCCCGGTCGTACACGCTGTTGAGGGTGTTTGCGCCACCGGCGGCCAGGGCGCCACCGAGCAGGACTGCAATGGTCATCGTCAGGCTCGGCAGGCCGTCTGCGGCGAGGAACATCGTCGGTATAGCGGTCACGAGGAGAAGCTCGATGATTCGGGGCTTCGTCAATGCAAGATGAGCCCGGAACTTTGACCCTCCGGGGACAGCGAGCGGGGCGGCTGCAAGCGTCACGTAACGAGCGTAGTCAGATATCGTCCAATGAGCATCGTCGGTCCTCGAAGGGACAGCAAATCTGTAGGGCTCGTTGGCTAGGGTTTGACCATGACGCCGCCTGAAGCAATGGACTCCCAGACAGCCCACCTGGCCTGGACACAGACCGATGAATCAGCCGTGCGGCACCTTCGGGCCCTTGCGATGGACGCAGTTCAGAAGGTGGGAAACGGCCACCCCGGCACCGCCATGAGCCTCGCCACCGCGGCCTACCTGCTGTTCCAACGCGTCATGCGCCACGATCCGAGTGACCCCGGCTGGCTCGGCCGCGACCGGTTCGTCCTGTCCGCAGGCCATTCGAGCCTCACGCTGTACAGCGAGCTCTTCCTGTCCGGTTATGGCCTCACCATGAACGACCTCGAGTCCTTTCGGACCTGGGGCAGTCGCACGCCCGGACACCCAGAATTCGGCCACACTGCCGGCGTTGAAACGACTACTGGTCCTCTTGGGCAGGGTCTGGCGACGGCGGTCGGCATGGCCATGTCAGCTCGATACGAGCGCGGCCTATTCGACCCCCAGACCCCGGACGGCAACAGCCCCTTCGACCATCGAATCTGGGTGATCGCCTCCGACGGAGACCTCGAAGAAGGCGTGACCTCTGAGGCCTCATCCCTCGCTGGAACTCAGCGGCTCAACCGCCTCTGCGTCATCTGGGACGATAACCACATCTCGATTGAAGGCGATACAGCAGTCGCATTCACCGAAGACGTCGTCGCGCGATACGCGGCCTACGGCTGGGCGACCCACAGTGTCGACCGGCTCCCCGACGGTGACATCGACCGCGAGGGCCTCTTCGCCGCGCTCATGGCGGCGACCGACGAGCCTGACCGGCCCACTTTCATCCGGATGCGGACCACCATCGCCTGGCCGGCCCCCAACGCCCAGAACACCGCAAAGGCCCACGGCTCAGCATTGGGCGCCGCAGAGATTGCTGCGACGAAGACTGCGCTCGGCTTAGATCCGCAGGCTGCCTTTGCCTTCGATCCCAGGGTCCTGGCCGATGTGCGCTCAGCGCTTGCCTCGCGCGTGACGTCGAGTCGTTCCGCCTGGCAGGCTCAATTCGATGGGTGGCAGGCGAGCGAGCCGGAGCGGTCGCTGTTGCTCGACCGGCTCGTCTCCGGGGAGCTTCCGACCGGGTTCGATTCGGCGTTTCCGCGCTTTGACCTCGGTGGTTCAATGGCGACCCGCAAGGCCTCAGGCGAGGTCATCAACGCCGTTGCTGCCATCATGCCTGAGCTCTGGGGAGGCTCGGCCGACCTCGCGGAATCAAACAACACCACGATCGAAGGCGGGGGCAGTTTCCTGCCCGCCGAATCGACCCTGCCCGACGCCTCACCCTACGGACGCATCCTGCACTTCGGTATCCGCGAACACGCGATGGGTTCGATCATCAACGGCATCGCGCTCGACGGTCTCACTCGTCCGTTCGGCGGCACGTTCATGGTGTTTAGCGACTATATGCGCGGGGCGGTACGGCTCGCTGCGCTCATGCAACTGCCGAGCACCTTCGTATGGACCCATGACTCGATCGGCCTCGGTGAGGACGGTCCGACCCATCAGCCGGTGGAGCACCTTTGGTCGCTACGGGCTGTACCGGGCCTGAGCGTCGTACGACCCGCCGACGCGAATGAGACCTCCGCTGCCTGGCACGCCACCCTTTCTCGACGCACTCCAGTCGGCCTCGTCCTCACCCGGCAGAACGTGCCGACCCTCGTCGCCGCCGGCGTCGCGCTCAACGGCGTTCGGCAGGGTGCCTACGTCCTGCTCGATTCCCCAGACCCGCAGGTTCTCCTCCTTGCGACGGGTTCCGAGGTGCAGTTAGCCGTGGCCGCTCACGACCGTCTCAAGTCCGACGGCATCAGCAGTCGCGTCATCTCGATGCCTTGCCTCGAATGGTTCGATGAGCAAAACGACGCCTATCGCGATTCGGTGCTGCTCCCCTCAGTTCGGCCCCGGGTAGCGATCGAGGCTGGGAGCACCTTTGGGTGGTGGAAGTACGTCGGCGACCGCGGTCACGTCATCGGCATCGATCACTTCGGCGCCAGCGCCGACCAGCAGGTCCTGTTTGAGGAGTTCGGCATCACCGTCGACGCGGTCGTCGCGGCCGCCGTTACATCGATTCGCCCGTAGCACCAGGCCACGAGGGAGCAGCACATGACATCACGAGCACCATTGGACGAGTTGACCGCCCTCGGCGTGTCTATCTGGCTAGATGATCTCGACCGCCATCGGATTGACTCCGGTGGGCTCGCCCAACTCGTCGACACTCGATGCGTGCGCGGGGTCACGACAAACCCATCGATCTTCGAAAAAGCCATCTCGGGTGGGTCTGCCGCCTACGCAGCCGACCTCGCGACCCTTTCGGCTGCTGGCGCCGATATCGACTCCGCCATTCGGCGCCTCACCACCGACGACGTCCGCGCCGCGTGCGATGTCCTTCATGAGGTCTGGGTCGCCAGCGGACACGTCGATGGTCGCGTATCAATCGAGGTCGACCCGAGGCTGGCCGACGATACCGAGGCCACCATCGCGCAGGCCCGATCCCTCTGGTCGACCGTCGACCGGCCCAACGCGCTCATCAAGATCCCCGCGACCAAGGCCGGTCTCCCCGCTATCGCCGCAACGATTGCCGCAGGCATCAGCGTCAATGTCACCCTCATCTTCGCGGTCGAGCGTTACCTCGAAGTGGTGAGCGCCTTCGAGGAGGGTCTGCAACAGGCCGCGGCCGCCGGACGAGATCTTGCCGCGATTCACTCGGTTGCGTCGTTCTTCGTGAGCCGCGTCGACGTGGAGGTCGACGCTCGACTTGACGCCCTTGGTACCGATGAGGCTGCCGTGCTGCGGGGCCGAGCTGCGATCGCGAACGCCCGTCTGGCCTGGGCCGCCCACATTGCATCACTCGCTACGCCAGCATGGCTCACTCTGGCCGATCAGGGTGCACACCCGCAGCGGCCACTTTGGGCATCGACCGGTGTCAAGGATCCTGCGTACCTTGACACCCGATACGTGATCGACCTCGCGGTCGACGGCTGTGTCAACACTGTGCCTGAGCCGACCCTCGAGGCTGTTGCAGACCATGGCCTGTTCTTGGGCGACACCGTTACCGGCACGGCCATCGAGTCTGCAGCCGTCTGGCAGGACCTTGCTCGCCTCGGAATCAACGAATCTGAGGTCTGCGAGAAGCTTGAAACCGAGGGGGTCGCGAAGTTCATCGACTCCTGGGAGTCGCTCAGGTCAACGGTCGGCCGAGTCCTGGATGCGACATGACGAATCCACTTCGCGATCCGCTCGATCGCCGGCTGCCCCGAGTGGCAGGTCCGTGCGGCGTCGTGTTGTTCGGCGTCACTGGCGATCTCGCTCGCAAGAAGGTCATGCCCGCAATCTACGACCTCGCCAACCGCGGGCTCCTGCCTCCGGGTTTCGCCCTCGTGGGGTTTGCCCGGCGCGACTGGGCGGACGAGGACTTCGCCCAAATTGTTCATGATGCTGTACGCGAGCACTCACGGACCCCGTTCAGCGAAGACACGTGGCGGCAACTTTCCGAAGGAATCCGTTTCGTCTCTGGTGACCTTGCGGATCCTGCACCATATGAGGAATTGAGCAGGGTTGTCGCTGACCTCGATCTCACACGCGGAACGAACGGCAACCACGCCTTCTACCTGTCGATCCCGCCGGGCCTTTTCCCCGTCGTGCTTGAGCATCTGAAAACCTCCGGCCTCGCGAAGAGCGCACCGGGCGCCTGGCGACGTGTCGTCATCGAGAAGCCCTTCGGCCACGATCTCGCGAGTGCCGAAGAGCTCAATCGAGTTGTCGGCGACGTCTTCCCGTCCGGCTCGGTGTTCCGCATCGACCACTACCTCGGCAAGGAGACGGTCCAGAACATCTTGGCGGTGAGATTCGCGAACGCCATGTACGAGCCAATCTGGAACAGCAACTACGTTGACAACGTCCAGATCACGATGGCAGAGGACATCGGTATCGGCGGTCGTGCCGGCTACTACGACGGCATCGGCGCAGCCCGTGACGTCATGCAAAACCACCTCCTCCAACTACTCGCCCTCACCGCCATGGAGGAGCCACTCTCCTTCTCCCCCGACGACGTCAGGGCCGAGAAGGAGAAGGTGCTCCGCGCAGTCCGGCTTCCCAAGGACATCGAGCGGCATTCCTCTCGCGGGCAGTATTCCGCTGGATGGCAGGGTGGCATCCCAGTCAAGGGTTATCTCGAGGAGGACGGCATATCCCCGGAGTCGACCACCGAGACATTTGCAGCGCTGCGCCTCGATGTCGACAACCGCCGTTGGGCTGGCGTGCCGTTCTACCTGCGCACCGGCAAGAGGCTCGGCCGCCGGGTCACCGAGGTTGCGGTCGTGTTCAAGCGCGCACCGCACCTGCCGTTTGAATCCACGGCAGTTGAGGAACTCGGCAACAATGCCTTCGTGTTCCGGATCCAGCCGGATGAGGGCATTACCGTGCGTTTCGGCTCCAAGGTGCCAAACACCTCTTCCATCGAGGTACGTGACGTCACGATGGATTTCCAATACGGGGAGTCATTTGTCGACTCAAGTCCAGAGGCCTACGAGCGACTCATCCTTGACGTACTCCTCGGCGATCCTCCGCTTTTCCCGCGCCATGAGGAGGTCGAGCTCGGATGGCGGATCCTGGACCCGGTGCTCGAGCGGTGGAGTGAGCAGGGCCAGCCAGATCAGTACGTCTCGGGTGGATGGGGGCCGCACTCGCAGTACGACATGGTAAGTCTCGATGGAAAGGTCTGGAGGCGACCATGATTCGGCTTGAAGACACGAGCGGCGGTGCGGTTTCAGCGGCCATCGCTGCGGAGCGTCATCGGATGGGCTCACCGACCACCGGCATGGTGCTCACCCTCCTCATCATGGCCGACGAGGACACCCAGTCCGATGCGACCTCGGCCGCGGTCACCGCCGCACGTCAGCATCCGATGAGGATCGTGACCCTCATCCCCCGCCCAGAGGGCAAGATCACCCGACTTGACGCCGAGATCATGGTGGGCGGCGATGCGGGCCCGGGCGAGGTCGCGGTGCTGCGTCTTCGTGGACAACTTGCCGAGCATGCAAACTCCGTGGCAGTCCCCTTGCTGCTCCCTGACACTCCCATCGTGGCCTACTGGCCAGGTGTCGCTCCCGCGGTGCCGTCCGATGATCTCATCGGGCGCCATGCACAACGGCGCATCACCGACACCGCGGCGGCTGCTGATCCGGTGAGCGAACTCCAGACGCGCAGCTTGGGCTATGTTCCCGGAGACACGGACCTCGCTTGGGCTCGCATCACGCCGTGGCGCTCTGTCCTCGCCTCACTCTTTGATCAGGAGGTTGCAGAGGTGTCTGGGATCATGGTGAGTGGTGAGCGCTCGAACCCTTGCGTCCCGCTGATCGCGGCCTGGCTCGGAGCGGCTCTCGCAACACCCGTGGAGATTCGACTCGACGAGGGCCCCGGTCTCACATCGGTCGAGCTCACCACCCCATTGGGTCTGATGACCATCCACCGCTCCGACGGTCGGGTGGCGACCCTGAGCCGGCCCGGAGTTCCCGACTCCACCGTTGCCCTGGCACGACGTGACCTGGCCGCCCTCTTGAGCGAGGAACTACGCAGACTGGATCCGGACGACTGCTACGCACACACGCTCGCCGGGCTCGGAATCACCCGGTGACCCATCGGGAGGTGGTCCGTCATCAGGATGCCCGAACCCTTGCCCTATCGGTGGCAGAGATGCTCACGTCACGTATCGTCGAGCGGCAGGCTGACATGGGTTTCGCTCGAATCGTTCTCACCGGCGGCGGAATCGGAACAGCGGTTCTCGCCGCCGTCCGTGAGACCGGCCGCGATAACGTCGATTGGGCTCGAGTCGAATTCTGGTGGGGCGACGAGCGGTATCTCCCCTCCGGAGATCCAAATCGAAACGATACCGCTGCTCGAGCAGCCCTCCTTGATCATGTCGGTGTCGACCAGCAGCATGTTCATTCGATTGAGGGTCCTGACCTCATGGCGAGCCCGGAGCAAGCCGCGGAGCACTACGCCGATCTCCTCAACGCGCATGCCGCGGCAGCGGACCACCGTGATGTTCCTCCCTTCGATGTGGTGCTGCTCGGCGTTGGCCCTGACGGACATGTGGCGAGTCTGTTCCCTCAGCAAACATCGCTGCGTGTGACTGATCGATCAACCGCCGCCGTGCACGGTTCGCCGAAGCCTCCGCCAACCCGGGTCACCCTCACCTTTCCAGCCATCAATGCGGCGAGCGAGGTTTGGGTTCTCGCGAGCGGGACCGAAAAGGCGGAAGCGGTGCGCCTTGCACTAGAGCCAGCGACAGACCCACGTCAGGTGCCTGCGGCTGGGGTCTCGGGTCGCGACCGCACCCTCTTCCTCATCGATGAGGAAGCAGCAGCGGAGCTACCGCTTGATCTCAGGCAACCGATGTCCTGATCCCCGACACATCATGACCGCGCAACCTCCCGCATCTGTTCGATCGTGGCGCACAGCGCGACCATCCCCAACTCGAACCCTGATTCGTCAATGTGTTTGCGCGGGCTACTCCGCAGTGCTCGCCCGATCGCGGGGAAATCGACGTCATAGGACTGCGCCGAGCCGACGAAGCCAGCACTGAACGGCTCGACAGCGGAGCCCAGCACCAGATAGTCGAGGAGTGCCATGACCGGCATGATCGACGGTGCCGGCACCCCGACTCGCACGAGAAAAGCCGCGATAGGTTCATAAATCGCGAGCGCGTAATCCTCGTTGATCGCCCGTGACACTATAAAAGTTGCGGCAACATGATGGACGCGATGGCAGTTGAGGTAACTCCTCGCCATGGTGCGCAGGTCCGATAGATCCTCGCTGGCCGCAAGCACACTCGTGTCGATATCGGCGTTGATGCGTCGATGAACAAGGGTGATCACGTCGTCAATCCCGCTTACGTGCGCGTACAGCGACGGCGCTTGAATGCCGAGTCGTGCAGCGAGAACGCGCATCGTGAACGCAGATTCACTCTTGGACTCGTCGAGAATTGCGAGCGCAGCCTCGCCGATGAGTTCGCGCGTGACCCCGGGTCGAGCAGTTGTTTTCAGCAACATGCTCGGCTGACCCCTCTTTCATGTTACGACTTGGTAAAAGATCTTCCGCCCCCTTCCTAACGTCGTTAGTCTCCGTGACACGCTCGCTTGACGTCAACCCTTTCGGAGGAACCCTTGGACGCTTCGGCTCCAGCGCTCAGCGTGCGGGACGTTACGAAGACATTCCAAACGCCAGAGGGTGGCCAGATCCACGCTCTCGATTCAGTGAGTCTGGACATCGCTGACGGATCCTTCATGGTGCTCCTAGGTCCCTCCGGCTGCGGCAAAACCACCCTGCTGCGCTGCATAGCCGGCCTCGAGTCCCCGGACTCCGGACGGATTGACCTTCGGGGGCAACGCATCGACGACATGCCCGTTTGGCGTCGGCGGGTGAACACGGTCTTTCAGTCATACGCCCTGTTCCCCCATATGACCGTGGCCCAGAACATCGCCTTTGGCCTGCAGATGGACAAGGTGCCGGGCGACATCATTAAGCGCAAGGTCAACGAATCCCTCGACATGGTGCACCTGTCCGGCCTTGGCTCGCGTAAACCCTCTCAGCTCTCAGGCGGTCAGCAACAGCGAGTGGCTCTCGCGAGGGCCCTCGCTAAGGAACCAGAGGTCCTTCTTCTTGACGAGCCACTTTCCGCACTGGACCTTAAATTGCGCCGTGGCATGCAGTCAGAGCTCAAGCGTCTCCAGCGCGAGACGTCGATCACCTTCGTCCTTGTCACCCATGATCAAGACGAGGCGATGGCGATGGGCGACCAGGTTGCCGTGTTCAACACGGGCCGGATCGTGCAGGTCGGCGAGCCTCGCGGGGTATATCTACGCCCATGCAGCCGTTTCGTTGCCGACTTCATCGGTGAGGCAAATGTCCTCACCGGTGCCCTCGATACCTACGGTCTGGTCATTGAGTCCGTGGGCTTTGTTCCACGCGACCGGTTGGTGCCTGACACACAGGCCGCCCTCGGCCAGGTTCACGTAGCCGTGCGGCCGGAGAACGTCTCACTCCAGATCGATCCAGTTGGGTCGGCCAAGGTCACAGATGTGTCGTACGTCGGTGGCGATATGAGGGTCGAGGCGCTTGCCGCGACGGCAAGCATCGTCTCTCGGGTGCCATCGCAAGGTGTCCAGCCACCGCGTATTGGCGACCTCGTCAGCGTCAGTTTCACCGAGGGTTCACTCACCGTGGTGGCCGACTGATGAAGGCACCGTGGTCCCCCACGGCTCGGCAGCGACATCAAGCCGGGCAGGGTTCCTGGTGGAGCGGACTTCCCGGCGTCGTGTACCTCATCGCGCTGGTGTTCCTTCCCCTTGTCATCATTTTCATCTACTCCTTCCTCAGTCGTGCGAAACTCGGAGTCGGGGTCAAGTGGGAGTTCAGCCTCACGCCGTACACCGAATTGCTGTACAGCGAGTCCCTCTCAGGAGGCCGGTCCTTTGACCCGACCTACCTCCAAATCATCGCGAACTCCTTCTGGTACGCAATCATCACGAGCGCCGTCTGCCTCGTTCTCTCAATCCCGATTGCGCTGTGGCTCGCGACCCGCCCGCCCGAGCGCCGAACCGCCCTTGTCTTCGCCGTAACGATCCCCTTCTGGACGAGCCTGCTCATCCGCACCTACTCGTTCATCATCATCCTGAACGACAACGGACCGATCAACGGACTCCTCAAGGGCATTGGCATCATTGACGAGCCCATCGCGATGCTGTACACCCCGTTCGCCACAGTCGTCGGGCTCGTCTACACGTTCCTTCCGTTCATGATCCTGCCGATCTACGCCAGTGCAGAACGATTCGACTTCCGCTTGGCCGAAGCCGCCTACGACCTCGGCGCAGCAAAGTGGACCGTCCTGCGCCGCGTCGTTCTCCCGAGCATCAGACCCGGGATCATCGCCGGTATGGTCCTTGTCTTCATCCCCGCGCTCGGCTCGTACCTCGCTCCTGAACTCCTTGGCGGTGGCAAGACCTCGATGATCGCCAACGTCATCGCGGCCCAGTTCGGAGCCTCCCGCAACTGGCCATTCGGTGCAGCCCTTTCCGTGCTCCTCCTCGTCATCACCCTGCTTGTGCTCATCACCTTTGCCGTCGTTGCAAAGCGCGCGAGTCGGGCAGCTGGCCGAGGTGGATGGGAAGCCCTCATATGACGACAGACAGCAAGCGGACTAGGGGCCGTAGAGGAGGAGGCGTCGGCCTCGGACTGCGGGACTTCCCGACCTTCAAGGCCGTCTCCTACCTCGTGTTCGTGTTCCTGTATCTCCCATTGATTTTCGTCGTCGCATACTCGTTCAACTCGAACCGAGTCGTGAGCGTGTGGCGCGGATTTACCTTCTCCTGGTATTCAGAGGTGCTCGGCAACGACGACATCCAGCGTGCGCTCTTCAACTCGCTGAGAATCGGCGTCGTCGCCACCATTGTCTCCGTGGTGCTCGCCACTGGCCTCGCGATCGGCTTGCTCACGATGGCTCGGGCCGGTCGAACCTTCGCATGGACACTTATCGGCGCGCCACTCATCATCCCCGAGATCGTGTTCGCCATCGGCACGCTCGCCCTATTTGTCCAAAGTCGCATACCGCTCGGGGTCAACGCCATCACCCTGGCCCACATCGCTTTCTGCGTTCCGTTCGCACTCCTCCCCATCAGAGCCCGGCTCCGCGGCGTCGACCCTGCCGTCTACGAGGCAGCCGCGGATCTCGGCGCAGGCGAGTTCACGATCTTCCGGCGCATGACGTTGCCGCTCCTCGCACCGGGCATCATTGCCGGTGCCCTCCTCGCCTTCATCATCAGCCTCGACGACTTCATCGTGTCGTACTTCCTCGCCGGCCCCGGCGGTACCACCCTGCCCGTCTACATCTTCGGGATGATCCGCAACGCCGTTACCCCCGGGGTCAATGCACTGTCCACCCTCATGCTCATCGCGAGCATCCTCATTGTTTCACTGTCCTATCTGTTGGCCCGAAAAAGGAGATGAGAAATGATCAAAAAGAAGACACGACGCGGATTCGCCGCAGCGGTCGCGCTCAGCGCCGCCAGCGTCATGATCCTGGCCGGATGCGGAGGAGAGGCCACCCCGGCCGGTGCCGGCGCGACCGAGACCGCTGCACCGGCAGCAAGTGAGGCGGCTACGTCAGCTCCCGCTTCTGACTTCCCGACCGCAAACGGAGGTGAACTGAACCTCTACAACTGGACTGACTACATCTCACCTGAGGTGCTCAAGCGCTTCGAGACCGAGACAGGCATCAAGGTCAACCTCGACAACTTCGACTCAAACGAGACCCTGCTTGCCAAGCTCCAGGCCGGTGGCGCCAACTACGACGTCATCGTCCCGAGTGACTACATGGTCGCCCAGATGATCGAACTCGGCTTGCTCGAGCAGGTGAATCCCGCGTCATTCCCCAATGGTCAGAACATCAAGCCAGCGTTCCTTGACGTCTACTTCGATCAGGGACGCGGGTACACGGCGCCGTACATGTACGGCACCACGGGCATCGCCTACGACCCGAGCAAGACCGGCGGGCCAGTCACGAGTTGGGCAGACTTCTTCTCACCCGACAGCCCTGCCACTGGAAAGATCGGCACCCTCAACGATCAGGTCGAGGTCATCCACGCGGCCCTGCGTGCGGTCGGCTCCCAGCCCTGCTCAATCGATAAGGCCGACTATGTCAAGGTCGAGAGCCTGCTCGCGGGCTGGAAGCCAGGCGTTGCAGTCATCAACTCAGACGGAGTCATCGGTCGCATGGCCAGCGGCGAACAGTCAATGCACATGATGTGGAACGGTGCCTTCCACCGCGCCAAGGCCGACAACGCTGGACTCGAATACGCGTTCCCGTCCGAGGGTCTCAACCTCTGGCAGGACAACTTCGCGGTGCCGGTAGGAGCCCAGAACGTCGACAACGCGAAGATCTTCATCAACTGGATGATGGATCCCGCAAACATCGGCGAGGCAACCAACTTCGTCGGCTACGACAACGGCATCACGGGTTCGGACGCTTTCATGGATGCGGATATCGCCGGTGACCCAGCCGTCGTCATGTCGGCGGAAAACGCCGCACTTGCGAAGCCGACCCCGGGTTGCTCCGTTGAGGCCATCGACCTGTACGACCAGGTCTGGACCACCTTCAAGAAGTAGTCCATTCACTGAGCTCACCCGGCTCGGGTGGCGCCGCGGCTCAATCGCGATGCCACCCGAGCGCGGGGGAAACGACATCATCACGACAACCATCGGCATGTTGCCAACAAGATCGGAGCACTGTGAGCACGCCCAGCCTTGGAAAGGTCACCCGCATCGAGAACGCCGTCGTCTGGACAGGTCGGCAGATCCCCGGCACCGCTGACTACGCAGTCACCGATGCCATCGCCTTTGTGGGCGACAGTGTCCTCGCGCTCGGCCAAGCGGCACGCTCGATGGCGGCCGACCACATCATCGATGCGCAGGGCGGATTCATCTGCCACGCCTTCGGCGACGGCCATGTGCACTCAATCTTTGGTGGCCTCGAACAGCAGTTCGCGCCGGTTCGTGGCCATGAGAATCCGCAGGGAATCGCGAGGGCCGTCGGCGAGTGGGCTCGCGCACATCCCGAGGTCCCATGGATCAGGGGTGAGGGCTTCGACCACACGCTGGCGCCCAGCGGCATCTTCCACGCCACCTGGCTCGATGCAGAGGTTCCCGACCGTCCCGTCGTGCTTCGGGCCACCGACTACCACACCGTTTGGGTGAACAGCACCGCCCTGCGGCTCGCAGGCTACGCGCGCGGAGTTGCACAGCCGCACGACGGGGAAATAGTTTGCGACGAGGTCGGCGACCCGACGGGCACCCTGCGCGAGTGGGGTGCGTGGCGTCCGGTCTACGACCTCATGCCCGAGGTACCCCTCGACATGCGGATGGCCGCCATCGAGCACGCTGCTCGCTCATTCGCAGCGTCAGGCCTCGCTTGGGTTCAGGATGCCTGGGTTGAGCGCGCCGATGTCAACACGTGGATCGAAGCTTCCACGCGTGGTCTCCTCACCTTCCGCGCCGATCTCGCACTCTGGGCCGATCCCAATTCCTGGCGTGATCAACTCGCCGGGTTCTCAGAGGACCGCGCACGGATCGCCGCCCACGGCTCCCCCGCGCTGTCGGCCAACACGGTCAAATTCTTTGCCGATGGCGTCATCGAATCAGGTACGGGCGCGCTCCTTGAGCCCTACTGCGACTGCCCCCACTCCAAGGGCATGCCGAACTGGGATCCCGCCGAACTTGCCCTAGCGGTCACGGCCATCGACGCTCTCGGATTCAATGCTCACATTCACGCAATCGGAGACGGCGCCGCGCGGATGGCACTCGATGGCATTGAGGCCGCGATCATCGCCAACGGTCCGCGGGATCGTCGCCCCGTCATTGTTCATCTCCAACTCGTCGATGATGCAGACCTGCCTAGATTCGCGGCCCTCGGTGTTGTCGCCAACTTCGAGCCCTACTGGGCGAAGTTTGACTCCTGGCAGACGGAGTTGACGGCCCCAAGACTTGGTGAATTGCGCACGAGCCGGCAATACCTCATGAAGAGTCTCGTGGATTCGGGCGCGACCGTCTCGTTTGGCAGCGATTGGCCGGTGACCACCTATGCTCCGCTGGCCGGCATCCAGGTCGCGGTCAACCGTCGTATGTCAGCCGATCCGGTTGATGAACCGTGGCTCCCAGGTGAGCGCGTGAACGTCGAGCAAGCCCTTGCTGCCTACACCTCAGGGGTCGGCTGGCAGACCGCCCAGCAAGACGAAGGGCTGCTCCGCCCTGGCGGACGTGCCGATGTGGTGTGGCTCGCGAAGGATCCTCGCACTGTCGATCCGATGGCAATCGAGGAGATCGCAATTCTGGGCACCTGGTCGTCCGGTGTGCGGGTCCACGGGGGTTAGGAATGGCCCTCACCCCGGGCGAGGCTGATCGACTACTCCTGTACACCCAGGGGCTGCTCGCCCGTGAGCGGCACACCCGCGGACTGCTCCTCAACGTCCCCGAGTCGACTGCGATCATCGCGAATGCTGTCTGCGAGGCCGCTCGTGACGGCATGGATCTCGCGACTGCGCGCGAGACCGGACGTAGCGTTCTCAGCGCGACAGATGTGCTTCCGGGAGTTGTTGAGATCGTCACGGACGTCTCGGTTGAGGCAAGGTTCGACGACGGCACTCGACTCGTTGTCGTTCGGGACCCGTTCCGAACAGCACACGATGATGTACCGGCCGAGGTCGAATCGGCGGCCTTCCCATCGACCGGTGCCATTCGAATCGAAAACTGCGCCCTCACCTCGATCGGTCTCACTTCACACATCCACCTAGCCGAGGTCAACCCGCGACTTCGCCTCGACCGAGGGGTGGCCTATGGCCACCGACTCGCGATCCCGAGCGGCGACACCATCTGGATAGCACCGGGCGAGACCATCGAGATTGGAATCCAGCCGATCGCTGGGGCAAGGGTCGTCATCGGTAACACCGGTGTCGTCGATGGCTCGCTTGACGATCCCGAGTTGCGCCGAAGGGCGCTCGACATACTGCGCTCCTGCGGATACCTCGATACCGAAACGCAGTCGGCACCCGGATCCCAGGATGGTCTCCCCCCGGCGGATGATGCCGTGAGGGTGCTCATGGAACGTCGGCAGGTGAACCAGTGACCGCTCACCCTCGACCATACGGGCCTATCCATGGTGACGTCGTCGCCCTTGGTGACACCGGGCTGCGGCTGAGGATTACTCGTCGGGTCGATGACGAGCATGACGAGTTTCGAGTCGGTTTCGCGAAGTCTGGCCGTGATGGCATCGGACTTCGAGGGGCCACGACGGCCGACTCCTGCGACCTTGTCATCACGAATGTGATTGTCCTAGATCCGGTCGACGGGGTGCAGGTCGCGAGCATCGGGATTCGCCAGGGCCGCATATGCGGGATTGGCCGCGCCGGAAATCCCGATACGAGCGATAGCGTCGATCTCATCGTTGGGACAAGCACCGTGGTTATCGATGGAGACGGACTCATTGCGACTCCTGGTGGCATCGATACCCATGTGCACAGCCTGAGTCCGCGTGTCTTCAATGCAGAAATTTCATCCGGAATCACGACGGTGATAGGCCAGGAGGCCGGACCGATGTGGGGGGTTGGACTCGGTTCACGCTGGGTCATTGACCGCGCACTGCGGGCAATGGACGCCTTCCCGGTGAACATTGGACTCCTCGGTCGTGGCTCATCCTCGAACCCGCAGTCAATCCGCGAATCACTCCACGCCCATGCCTGTGGTCTCAAAGTGCACGAGGACACCGGAGCGACCCTGCACACCATTGACACCGCCCTTCGCATGGCGGATGAAGCCGATGTTCAGGTTGCGCTCCACACCGATGGCCTGAACGAAACCCTTTCGGTGGCCGACACCATCGCTGTTGTCGGTGGCCGAGCAATCCACGCCTTTCACGTCGAAGGATGCGGAGGCGGCCATGCACCTGACGTCCTGCGTCTCGCCGGGCACGACAACATCCTTACTTCCTCCACGAACCCGACGCTCCCCTACGGGCTGAATGCTGTGGAAGAGCATCTCGACATGATCATGTTCTGCCATGGAATGGATGCGGACCGGGCGAGCGACGTGCGCATCGCACGAGCCCGAGTGCGCGCTGCGACTATGGCCGCCGAAAGTCGCCTGCATGACCGAGGGGTCATCCACATGACCTCCTCGGATGCTCAAGGTATGGGGCGAGCTGGTGAGACCTGGTGGCGGACCTTCGCTCTCGCCGGGGTGGTCGCCGCCGCCGATCCGGCGCGAGCCGAGCGCTCAGAGACTGACGACGACAACGAAAGAATCCTGCGCTATCTGGCGAAGATCACCGTCAATCCGGCAATCGTCCATGGCATCGTCCATGAGGTTGGCAGGCTCGCACCCGGGTTCCTCGCCGACATAGCCCTGTGGAGGCCCGAGATGTTCGCGGCCAAGCCCTGGCTCGTCCTTAAGGGCGGTTTCCCTGCGTGGGGGGTGACCGGAGACCCGAATGCGAGCATCGACTCCGCTCAGCCGCTCATCCTCGCCGAGCAGTTCGGCGCGATTGGTGCGGCGCCCAGCGACCTTTCATTCCTGATTTCCAATGTCGAAGCGATGGCACACGGACATGCTCCAATACCGCGACGAGTCGTCGCGACTTCAGGCTGCCGGACTGTCCGTTCCCGCGACCTTGTCCGGCACAGTCCACCTGGCGAGGTGCGGGTATCCCCTCAGGGGGACGAGGTCACGTGGAACGGCGAAGCCCTCACCCTTGATCCAGTCCGACACGTGCCGCTCTCGCGCCTGCACTTCTGGTAGTTTGCCCCACCGTGGCCGGTTCAGAAGCGGATCTTCTCCAGAGCCTCAGCGAGGATGGCGGCGCCGTCCTCGTCCGACCGGCGTTCCTTCACGTAGGCGAGATGGGTCTTGTAGGGCTCCACCTTCTGGGGTGAGGGGGGATTGGCCTGATCAGGTCCAGAGGGCAGTCCGCACCGCGGGCAGTCCCACTCATCTGGGACGACAGCATCGGACGCGAAACTTGGCTTGGACTCGTGTCCCCTAGAGCACCAATATGAGACCCAGATACGGGGGGCGGCGTCGCCGCGCTCCGCCTCCCCCATCGGCCCAGCCCCAACACGGCTGCCACGAATGGCACTGCCTCCGGCCATGGATGAATCCCTTCGAAACGATCAGTGGTGCGCGGGTACCTTGCGAACTCAGGTGGCGGTGCGGACAAGCAGACCGACGGCAACGATGCTGGCGGCCCAGACGAGGCCGAGTCCAACGGTAAGGCGATCGAGGTTTCGTTCGGCGACCGATGAACCGCCAACCGAGGACGAAACGCCGCCCCCGAAGAGGTCTGACAGTCCCCCGCCCTTACCACGGTGCAGCAGGATGAGGACGACGAGCAGGGTGCTCGTGATGACAAGGATCACGGCGAGGACGATGGTGAGGATCTGGACCATTGGGTAAGGATACGGGTCTGGTCAGCCGGCGAGTTCCGCCGGGTGCATTCGGAATCGCACGATCCCGACGAACTCATCCGGATCTAGGCTCGCACCCCCGACCAGAGCACCGTCGACATCAGCCTTCGCCATGATTCCCGCCACGTTGGACGCCTTCACCGAACCGCCGTAGAGCACGCGGACCTGTTGAGCCGTTCCAGCGCCCCAAACATCGCCTACGCGGCCCCTGATGGCCGCACAGACCTCTTGGGCATCATCAGGGGTCGCGACCTCGCCGGTACCAATGGCCCATACCGGTTCATACGCCACGACGAGGTCGGCGACCTGCTCACCGGTAAGGCCCGCCAGCGATGCGTCAAGCTGCTCGAGCACGTGGGCAACATGAGTTCCAGTCTTGCGGATGTCGAGTCCCTCACCGACGCAGACGATCGGAACGATCCGAGCGCCGATGGCCGCCCGCGCCTTCGCATTCACGACGGCATCGCTTTCGGCATGATACTGACGACGCTCACTGTGGCCCACGGTCACGAACGTGCATCCAAGCTTGGCAAGCATGCTCGCGGCGATCTCGCCGGTATAGGCCCCTGACGCGTACTGCGACACGTCCTGCGCGCCGTAGAGCAATTCGTACTTATCACCCTCAATAAGGGTCTGCACGGAACGGATATCAGTGAATGGTGGCAGTACCGCGACCTCAACGGCCGCAAAATCGGACTCGTTGAGCGCGAACGCCAACTTCTGAACCAGAGCGATCGCCTCGAAGTGGTTGAGATTCATCTTCCAGTTGCCGGCCATGAGCGGCTTGCGTTCCAGAGTCTTTCTGTCTGGGCTTGCCATGAATCAGGGCTCCTTGAGAATGTCGAGGCCAGGAAGGGTCTTCCCTTCGAGGAATTCAAGGCTGGCGCCGCCACCGGTGCTGATGTGACTGAAATCGGCTTCATTGAGCCCGAGTAGCCGGATGGCAGCGGCCGAGTCGCCGCCACCGACGACGGTCATGGCATTCGATGCGGCGAGTGCCTCGGCAACTGCCCTCGTACCAGCCGCGAACGGCGCCATCTCAAAGACCCCCATTGGGCCATTCCAGACAACGGTGGCCGCCTCGGCAATCCGCTTGGCGAACAGTTCGGTGGTCTTCGGTCCGATGTCTAGGCCTCGCCAACCTGCGGGAATGGCGTCGGCAGGGACAACCTGCGTGGCAGCATCGGCCGCGAACGCATCCGCAATCACCACATCGACTGGTACGAGGAGATCAACCCCGCTCGCACGCGCCTGCTCGATGAAACCCTTCACCGTGTCGATCTGATCGGGCTCGAGGAGGGAATCCCCGACCGGATGGCCTGCTGCCGCAAGGAAGGTGAATGCCATGCCCCCGCCAATGAGGAGGCAGTCCACCCTGCCGATGAGATTGCCGATGACGCCGAGCTTGTCACTCACCTTCGAACCGCCGAGGATGACGACATAGGGCCGGGCCGGGCCGGCGAGCAACTGCGCGAACACGGTTGCTTCCGTGTGGACGAGGCGGCCCGCTGCGCACGGGAGGAGCCGGGCGATATCGGTCACGGAAGCCTGCTCGCGGTGCACGACGCCGAAGCCATCAGAAACAAACAGGTCCGAGAGGCTGGCCAACTCGGCAGCGAGCGCGGCCCGTTCTTGAGGATCCTTGCTTGTCTCCCGTGCGTCAAACCTGATGTTCTCGAACAACACGACTTCGCCGGGCTCCATCGCCGCGACCAGAGCTCGAGACTGCGGCCCGGTGATGTCAGTGCCAAATCCGACCGGTATTCCCAGGAGCTCACCGAGCCGCACAGCGACCGGGCCCAGGCTCAACTCGCCGGAGGGACCACCCTTCGGGCGGCCAAGGTGGCTGACAATGACGACCTTGGCCCCCGCTTGCCTCAGGTGGGTGATGGTGGGGAGGCTCGCACGGATCCGACCATCGTCGGTAATGACACGGGTCCCATCGGCGCCCCCTGAGAGCGGAACGTTGAAGTCGGACCGCACAAGGACGGTCCGCCCGGCAACCCCAAGGTCGTCGAGTGACTTCACGCCGGTGCCCTAGAGCTTCGCGCCGACGAGGCCAACCAGGTCAACGAGGCGGTTGCTATAGCCCCACTCGTTGTCGTACCAGCCAACGACTTTGAGCATATTGCCGTTCACGTTCGTGAGCAGAGCGTCGAAGATGCATGAGGCTGGGTCGGTGACGATGTCGCTCGACACGATCGGATCCTCTGTATAGACGAGGATGCCCTTGAGGGGACCCTCGGCAGCAGCCTTCACTGCTGCGTTCACCTCTTCTTTCGTTGCGGCCCTCTTCAGCTCGACCGTGAGATCTGTAGCTGAGCCTGTCGGAACGGGGACGCGCATCGCATAGCCATCGAGTCGGCCGGCGAGGTGCGGCAGGACAAGACTGACCGCCTTCGCAGCGCCGGTCGTGGTCGGGATCATGTTGATCGCCGCGGCACGGGCGCGTCGGAGGTCGCTGTGCGGGAAGTCAAGGATGCTTTGGTCGTTGGTGTAGGCATGGATGGTCGTCATCATGCCCCGCTCAATGCCGAATGCTTCGTCGATGACCTTCGCCATTGGCGCAAGACAGTTCGTCGTGCACGAGGCGTTCGAGATGATGTTGTGGATCGCCGAGTCGTAGATATCGTCATTCACGCCCATGACGATCGTGATGTCCTCGCCCTTGGCCGGTGCGGAAATGATGACCTTGCGGGCGCCTGCCGTGAGGTGCTTGCCCGCTGAGGCTGCATCGGTGAAGAAGCCAGTTGACTCAATAACGATGTCAGCGCCCACCTTCCCCCAGGGCAGCGCGGCCGGATCGCGCTCCGCAAACACCGGCAGTGCCTTACCGTCGACGATGATCTGTCCATCGCCCGCCGAGACTGAGACCGGGAGTCGACCAAGAATGCTGTCGTACTTCAGGAGGTGGGCGAGCGTCTTGGTGTCAGTGAGGTCGTTGACACCAACAACCTCAATATCGGCTCCACTCGCGAGGATCGCACGGTAGAAGTTGCGACCGATCCGACCAAAACCATTGATGCCAACTTTGACAGTCATGTGAATCTCCTCGTGAGCACTTGATGCGAACCTTCGCTCGGGAACCTTATCGAATGCCTGCTCACGGGCCAACAAGTCGAGTCGCCGGTGAATTACGAGCCAATCATGTCCGGTTCGAGCGCAGACTCGGTGTCAGGAATCCCAAGATCGCTGGCCCGTTTATCAGCAAGGGCCAGAAGTCGTCGGATCCTGCCAGCAATCGCATCCTTGGTCATGGGTGGGTCGGCGAGTGCACCCAGTTCTTCGAGGCTTGCCTGCTGATGCTCAAGACGCAGACGTCCGGCGACGAGGAGGTGGTCAGGAATGTCATCGGCGAGGATCTCCATTGCGCGAGCAACACGAGCTCCGGCAGCGACCGCCGCCCGTGCAGATCGCCGAAGGTTCGCGTCGTCGAAGTTCGCGAGGCGATTCGCGGTTGCCCGCACCTCACGACGCATCCGACGCTCCTCCCACGCCATCACAGATTCGTGGGCTCCAAGCCTGGTGAGCATTGCGCCGATCGCGTCGCCATCACGGATGACCACTCGATCGACCTGGCGCACCTCACGTGACTTCGCGGGGATCCCGAGGCGACGGGCTGCGCCGACGAGCGCCAATGCCGCCTCGGGCCCCGGGCAGGTGATCTCAAGGGACGAGGAACGCCCGGGTTCGGTGAGCGAACCATGCGCGACGAATGCTCCGCGCCACGCAGACTCACAATCGCAGACGGCCCCGGATACGACAGACGGAGGCAGGCCCCGAACTGGTCGGCCGCTCGCGTCGATGATGCCGGTCTGTCGAGCGAGCACGTCACCACCCTCGACGACCCGCACGAGGTACCGCGTTCCCTTACGTAGCCCAGCCTGCTGGACCATCGCGATATCGCAGGTGTGTCCGTAGATTTCAAAGAGGTCCTTTTTCAACCGGCGAGCAGCGGCGCCAGTATCGAGCTCAGCCTCGATGACGATGTGCCCCGCAACGAGATGCAGGCCCCCTGCGAACCGCAGGATGCTGGAAACCTCGGCTTTACGACAACAGATTTTGGTTATCTCCACCCGGCTGAGCTCGTCCTTCACCGCCGATGTCATCGCCATAGGAGTTCATCCTGCCACCTGCCAAGCACGGAACCGAATGACACGGCAAGTCTGCCGGGGTCGTGCTCGCCGCAGCGATCACTCCCGGGGTATCCCACCGACGCCAGTTCCAGACGCGCACCCATGTCGGCGCATGTCTGTCGAAGAGCCGCTTCGTCATCGACGTTCGCTGGATCGGCCACGACGACATCGAGCCGAAGATCAGGAACATGTCGCTTCATGAAGTGCAGGTGGTCATCAAGCGACGCCCCTGACGTCTCCGTGTCACTCCCCGGGTCGAGGTTCAGCACGAGCAGTTTGAGCGCCGGGCTTTCGCGGATCGCGGCGATCTGCGCAGGGATGAGCAGGTGTGGCATGACCGAGGTGAACCACGATCCCGGTCCAAGAATGATCGCATCAGCCACACTGAGGGCCGCGAGCGCATCCGGGCACGGTTCAGGTGCAGCCGGTTCCAACCGGATTCCCAACACATCCCCGGTCGTCGTCGCCACGGCTGCCTGACCCTGCACGACGGAGACGACATCAGGTTCAGCCGGATCGTGCCCACGGACATCGGCAACAATCGACACCGGCGTCACGCTGCACGGGAGGACCCGGCCCTGCGCCTCAAGGAGGGCTGCCACCCAGTCGAGTCCGGTAACCGCATCGTGGGTCTCCTCCCACAGGGCGGTGATGAGGAGGTTCCCGAGGGAGTGCCCTGCCAGGTCGCCGTTGCCGCCGAAGCGATGCTGGATCACCTGCCTCCAGGTTCGACCCCACGTGTCGTCGCCGCACAAGGCCGCTAGCGCCATCCGCAGGTCGCCCGGTGGGAGGCCGCCAAATTCAGCGCGCAACCGCCCGCTGGACCCGCCATCATCGGCAACGCCAACGATTGCGGTGATCTGATCGGTCACCCGCCGCAACGCCTTGAGTGTTGCCGCTAGGCCATGACCCCCGCCTAGGGCAACGACTCGTGGCCCGCTCCCCTGCCCGTCAAGACGCAGGCCAGAACCCCGAATCACTCCCGGCCCAGATCGCGGTGCATGACGAGGGTTTCCATGCAACCGAGTCGCAGTCGAGCGCCGAGTTCCTCGGCCATCGCCACACTTCGGTGCTTTCCGCCGGTGCATCCGACCGCGATCGTGACGTAGCGCTTGCCCTCATCGAGATATCCGGGTGTGACAAGAGCGATCTGCGCGGCAAAAATCTCGAGGAACCGCTCGGCAGCATCGGCCGCGAGCACTGTCGACGAGACGGCGACGTCCCGTCCAGTGAGCGGGCGCAACTCCGGGTTCCAGTGGGGATTCGGGAGAAACCGGACGTCGGCGACCATGTCAGCGTCGACAGGAATGCCGTACTTGAACCCGAACGACATGACGGTCGCATGGAGCGCCCGTGGGTCATCTCCGGCGAATGCGGCCTCCACCTTGCGGCGCAGGTCGTGAACATTGAGGGTCGAAGTGTCGATGACGACATCAGCATTGGCACGAAGGTCGCCAAGGATGGCGCGCTCAGATTGCAACCCGTCGACGATGCGATTGGAGCCCTGAAGTGGGTGGGGCCGCCGAGAACTCTCGAACCTCCGCACGAGGACGTCGTCCGATGACTCGAGAAAGAGGGTTCGGACGCCGATACCGACCGCGGGCAGGGCTGCGAGCGCCTGACTCAGGTGCGTGAAAAACGACTTGCCTCGCACGTCGACGACGACAGCCATTTTGGTGATGTCATCGGACGCCCGGGCCAGTTGCACCGCTTGCTGCAGGAGGGACGGCGGCAGGTTGTCAATGACAAACCACCCGAGATCTTCAAGCGCCCGCGCGGCGGTCGAACGGCCGGCCCCCGACATGCCGGTGACAAGAGCGACCTCAAGATCGACCCCGGTCAAAGCATTCGTGCTCACGCGGATCCCTCCCGTGGATTGAGCGACGAGTGAATTGTGGCACCAAGCGCAGGCCCGATGCCCTCCACCACCAAGAGTTCATCTACCGTCGCCAGAGCAACCTTCTTGGCACTGCCAAAATGCTTGACGAGCGCCTTGGCACGCTTGGGACCAAGACCGGGGATTGCGTCAAGGGCGCTCGTGGTGGCCCGCTGGCCCCGACGCTTGCGATGGAGGCCGATGGCACTTCGGTGGGCCTCGTCGCGAATCCGCTGCAGCAGGTAGAGCCCCTCACTCGTTCGAGGCAGGATCACCGGATCCGGGTCGTCTGGCAGCCACACCTCTTCGAGTCGCTTCGCGAGACCGATGACCGGAACGTCGGTGACTCCCGCCGCCATGAGGGCGTCCTGCGCTGCACGCACCTGGGGCTGGCCGCCATCGATGACGAGCAAGCCGGGCGCGTAGGCGAATGCCCGTCGCTCCACGCGGGCCGCCGCTACGTCACCAACCTGACTTGTGGAATCAGACGTCCCCCCATCAGCCTCTCGCCTAGCGAAGCGGCGCTGGACAACCTCCGCCACGGCCCCGGTGTCGTCGGCCGTAACGGTCCTGATGATGAACGAGCGGTAATCACGCTTCTTCGGCAGACCGTCCTCGAAGACGACGAGTGATGCCACCGTGTCTTGGCCCTGGAGCGTCGAGATGTCGATGCACTCGATCCGAAGAGGTGCATCGGGAAGGTCAAGCGCTTCTTGGAGTTCTTGCAGTGCTTTGCTCCGCGTCGTGAGATCGGTCGATCGCTTGAGCTTGTGCTGGGCGAGCGACTGGGTGGCATTGAGGAGGGCCGTTTCCATGAGACTGCGCTTGTCTCCACGTTGCGGCACCCGCACATCAACCTTCGACCCGCGCACCTCCGACAGCCAGTCAGACCAGGCTGAGCCGGATTCCGGATCGCATGACACGAGGACCTCACGGGGGATGTCGAGGTCGACTCCGTCGACATAGATCCGCTGGAGAATGCGCTCGAGGTAGCCGGAACTTGGTAGATCCTCCGACTTCTCGAGGATAAATCCACGTTCACCCCGGATACGCCCGCCACGCACATGGAATATCTGGGCGGACGCCTCAAGTGGATCCTCGACCATTGCGACCACATCGGCGTCGGTGCTGTCGGTGAAGACGACGGCATTGCGCTCCAAGGCACGCCTGAGTACGCCAATCCGGTCGCGTAGGCGCCCGGCCTCCTCGTAGGCCTGTGATTCGGACGCGGACTGCATTTTCCGCTCGAGATCGCGAACGAATCGATCCGACTGGCCGGCCATGAAGGTGCAGAAGTCATCCACGAGGGAGCGATGCTCCTGCGCCGTGACCCGTCCGACGCAGGGGGCGCTGCACTTATCGATATATCCGAGAAGGCACGGACGCCCGATCCCCTGCGCCCGTCGAAACACGCCGTCGCGACAGGACCGGATCGGAAACACCTTGAGCAACTCATCGACCGTGCCGCGAATAGCCCAGGCGTGGGCGTACGGCCCGAAGTACCGAGTACCCTTTCGCTTCGCCTCACGGACAACTGAAACGCGCGGGATCTCATCGCCAATGGTGACCGCGAGGTGCGGGTAGGTCTTGTCATCGCGAAACCTGACGTTGAACCTCGGGTCGTACTCCTTGATCCACGCATACTCAAGCGTGAGAGCTTCGACCTCGTTGCCGACGACCACCCAGTCCACGTCAACTGCGGTGCCGACCATCGATGCCGTGCGTGGGTGCATCCCCGCAGGATCTTGGAAATAGCTCGTGAGGCGAGAACGCAGATTCCGGGCCTTGCCAACGTAAATCACCTGACCGCGCACGTCTCGAAAGCGGTAGACGCCCGGGTTCGTCGGGATGGTGCCTGTGGCGGGGCGTAGGGGGGATTTCGGTGAGGACGCGGCTGCGGTCACGAGTCAGGGAAGAACGACGTTGTCACCCTGCACTGTCACGATCGCCGAGGTGAGGCCCTCGGTCGCCGGCCCCTGCAGCACCGCACCGTCAACCGCGGAGAACCGTGAACCGTGACACGGGCAAATGATCTCGTTTTCCACGACCTCGGACACTAGGCAGCCTTGATGCGGGCACACTGCGGTGAATGCCTTGATCGAGCCCTCGTTCGGCTGGGTGACCACGACTGCGACCTCTTCATTGACGAAGCCACCCCCTACCGGTACTTCACCGAGCGAGGCGATGACGACTCCCTGGCCATCGGGCGCGGGGCCGGTTACTGCCGAGGCCTCTGCTGCCCCGGTTTCCGATCCCCCTCCGCAGGCGGCAAGCACGCCGCCGACCGCGATGACACCACTGACCTGAAGGACTGTACGACGTTCAACCATGATTAACTCCCTTCGATGACTTAGGCTAATTCACTACGGTTCGTGATGCGCGAGCGGCCTTGGCCGGAGCCTTGGCCCGAGCTTTACCCGGGGCCTTGCCCGGGGCCTTGACCGGGGCCTGCGCGGTCAGCATGCCCGCGAGGAATTCGCCGGTGTAACTTCCGGGGGTGCCGGCAATCTGCTCAGGGGTTCCGGCCCCGACGACGAATCCTCCACCCGACCCACCCTCGGGCCCCATGTCGATGACCCAATCCGCAGTCTTGATGACATCGAGGTTGTGCTCGATGACAAGGACGGTGTTGCCCTTATCAACGAGTGAATGGAGTACCCCGAGAAGCTTGCGGATGTCCTCGAAGTGGAGCCCAGTCGTCGGCTCATCGAGCACGTAGATGGTGCGTCCGGTCGAGCGCTTCTGCAGTTCCGCAGCCAGCTTCACGCGCTGAGCCTCGCCACCTGAAAGGGTCGGCGCCGACTGGCCCATCCGCACATAACCGAGGCCGACGTCGACGAGGGTCGCGAGGTGGCGGGCAATCGGTGGCACCGCGGCAAAGAACTCGAGGGCTTCCTCGATCGGCATGTCGAGCGCTTCAGCGATTGTCTTCCCCTTGAAGCGCACCTCGAGGGTCTCCCGGTTGTAGCGCTTGCCGAGGCAGACTTCGCAGGGCACGTAAACGTCGGGGAGGAAGTTCATTTCTATCTTCAGGGTGCCGTCGCCCGAGCAGGACTCGCAGCGGCCGCCCTTCACGTTGAAGGAGAACCGTCCCTGGAGATAGCCGCGCACCTTGGCCTCGGGAGTCTCTGCGAAGAGTTTGCGAATGTGGTCGAAGACACCGGTGTAGGTCGCGGGGTTGCTTCGTGGAGTCCGCCCAATTGGGCTTTGATCGACATGGACAACCTTGTCGACGTGCTCGAGGCCATCAACGCGCTTATGTCGGCCGGGAACGATGCGGGCGCCATTGAGGTCTCGGGCGAGGACGTTATAGAGGACGTCATTCACGAGGGTTGACTTCCCGGAACCGCTGACCCCCGTCACCGCAACGAGGCAGCCGAGCGGGAATGACACAGTGACGTCGCGCAAGTTGTGCTCGCGCGCGTTGTGGACCGTGATCTCGCGATCCTGCCGAGGCCGCCGGGTCGTTGGAATCTCGATTGACCTTCTCCCGGTGAGGTACTGGCCGGTGATGGAGTCCGGGTGATTGAGGAGGTCGTCAACCGGACCGCTCACGACGATGTGGCCGCCGTGCTCTCCCGCGCCGGGGCCGATGTCAACAACCCAGTCGGCGACTCGAATGGTGTCCTCATCATGTTCGACGACGATAAGGGTGTTGCCAAGGTCGCGTAGCCGAATGAGGGTCTCGATGAGTCGGCGATTATCGCGCTGATGCAGCCCGATGCTCGGCTCGTCGAGGACGTAGAGCACGCCGACGAGCCCCGAGCCGATCTGCGTGGCGAGCCGGATCCGCTGTGCCTCCCCGCCCGCGAGGGTGGCCGACGGCCGATCGAGGGACAGGTAATGCAGGCCGACATCGACGAGGAACTGCAGTCGCTCATTCACCTCCTTGAGGACCCGGCTCGCGATCACCGCATCACGGCTCGACAGCGTGAGTCCACCGAGCATGGTGGCAAGTTCGCCGATGGGCAGGGCTGAGATCTCGGCGATCGAGTGACCCGAAACGGTCACTGCCAAGGTGAGCGGCTTGAGCCTTGTGCCACCGCAGCCATGGCAGGGCACCTCTCGCATGAAGCCCTCGAACTTCTCGCGGACGGCGTCACTCTCCGACTCCGAGTGCCGCCGTTCGATGTAGGGGATGACTCCCTCGTAGGTGGTCGTATATGACCGCGTGCGTCCGTAGCGGTTCTTGTACCGCACAAGCACCTCGGTCGGAAAGCCGAAGAGGATCGCCTTGCGAGCCTTCGCCGGCAGATCCGCCCACCGGGTATTCATGTCAATCCCAAGGTCCTCGCATAGTGCCTCGAGCAGCCTGCCGAAGTAATCCGATACGTTTCCACCCGCCCATGGCGCAATGACGCCCTCGTTCAAGGTGAGATCGGGATTCGGGGTGACGAGTTCCTCATCGACCTCTCGGCGGGTGCCAAGGCCGGTACACACCGGACAGGCACCGAATGGCGAATTGAACGAGAACGATCGCGGCTCAAGTTCCTCGAAGGAAAGCCCATCCTTGATGCACGCGAGGTGCTCGCTGAAGACGCGCTCCCGGTTCGAGTCGCTCTCATCGAGGTCGACGAAATCTAGGACGACAAGTCCACTGCTGAGCTTCAGCGCCGTCTCAACGGAATCGGTGAGCCGGCGGCGCGCGTCGGGTTTCACCGCGAGACGATCGACCACCACTTCGATCGTATGCTTCTCCTGCTTCTTCAGCGTTGGAACCTCGTCGAGGCCAACCACCGTTCCATCAACGCGGACCCGCGAGTAGCCCTGAGTCTGCAACTGGCGGAACAACTCGCCGTACTCCCCCTTACGCTCGCGCACCACCGGCGCGAGAACCTGGAACCTTGAATCAGCAGGCAGATCGAGGACCTGGTCGACGATCTGCTGCGGGGTCTGGCGGGCGATAACCGCGCCGCACTCGGGGCAGTGAGGCACGCCGATACGCGCGTACAGGAGCCTGAGGTAGTCATACACCTCTGTGATCGTGCCGACGGTCGAGCGCGGATTGCGTGACGTCGACTTCTGGTCGATCGACACTGCGGGCGACAGACCCTCGATGAAGTCGACGTCAGGCTTGTCCATCTGGCCGAGGAACTGGCGTGCATAGGCCGACAGACTCTCGACATATCGGCGCTGGCCCTCGGCAAAGATGGTGTCGAAGGCTAGGCTTGACTTCCCCGAACCAGATAGCCCGGTGAATACGATGAGTGCATCCCGCGGTAGGTCAAGGGAGACATCCTTAAGATTGTGCTCACGAGCACCTCGTACGACGAGCCGGTCTCCCACGAGACTTCCTTCCTAATGATTCCCCACGTTGAGAGAACAGTGCAATGTATACCGGCATCGTGACAGTCGCTGGTCCTGCCGACGTTCGTGAACTCCCCATGCTCATCATCAGCAAGCTGGCCGTTGGGCCCTATGACAACAATGCCTATCTCCTTCGGTGCCGGGAGACGGGGTCCTCGGTGCTCATCGACGCCGCTGCAGAGCCCGAGCGGCTGCTCGTGCTCTGCGGTGAGACTCCCCCGGATCTCGTCGTGACGACGCATGCACATGCAGATCACTGGCAGGCCCTCGCCGAGATCGTGGAGGCAACCGGTGCGCGTACCGCAGCCGGTGTCAACGATGCGCCGGATATCCCGGTCCCCACCGAGGTCGGCGTGATCGATGGTGACGTCATCGGATTCGGACGGATCGAGCTCACCGCGATCGAACTCGTTGGCCACACTCCCGGATCCATCGCCCTGCTATACAACGATCCGCAGGGACCACCGCACCTCTTCACCGGAGATTGCCTGTTTCCAGGCGGACTCGGCAACACCAAGGGTGATGCAGATCGGTTTGCCTCACTCCTTTCCGACGTCTCCGAAAAGATCTTTGACCGACTGCCGGACGAGACCTGGGTGTACCCGGGCCACGGCCATGACACGACCCTAGGAGCCGAGCGTCCGCACCTCGAAGAGTGGCGCGAACGGGGTTGGTAAGCACCCTCAAGAGGATGCGTCAACGATCCCTGCGGCAAACGCCCAGAGGTCGTAGTCATCGAGCGTGATCCCTGGGATTCCGCTCACCTCAAGCGCGCAGGCGATCTGGGTGCGGTGCTCGGTGGAGTGGTAGCAGGCTTGCGCGAGGACGATCGACCGCAGCGCCGATCTAGGTCCGTCCTCGTCTTCGAAATGAACTTCCTCGTCGGCCTTTGCTGCTTCCGTGAGCAGAGCGTCATTCAGGGCACGCAGGCGCTGGCGTAGCGCATCGAGGTCCGCTGGGTTCCTCGGCAGTACGAGATCAGTCCATGGCATCCCTGTCAGGCAAAAGCAAAACCACTCAGCGCTCCCGACGATGTGGCGTGCAAGGTGCGCCACGGTCCAGTCCTTCGGTCCGTAGGTGACGTCGAGTGCCCCGTAGGGGAGGGCCGAGAGCTGCTCGAAGAGCAGGTCATCGGCCCACCGCAGATGACGGAGCGCTGTCGTCATTTCGACCATTCGCTCACCGTTCCGCTGAATCCTCATGCCCGCCCGTGAGTCGTCCCGCATGCGCGGTTGCCGTCGGATCCTTGCGGACCTTCAGCCACGATGCGATGACCACGACGACGAGCACAACGGCGATGACACCGAGTGATACCTCCGTCGAGATCTTCGGCACGCTTGGGAACTGCTCGTGGAAGAACGTGAGGACAAGCTTGACGCCGATGAAGACAAGGATGATTGCGAGGCCCGTTGAGAGGTAGACGAGTTTGTCGAGCAATCCCTTGAGAAGGAAGTACAACGCCCGCAGGCCGAGCAGCGCGAATGCGTTCGCGGTGAAGACGAGGTAAGGGTCCTGCGTGACGCCAAATGTCGCCGGTATCGAATCGAGTGCGAAGAGAAGGTCGGTGGCACCGATCGAGATCATGACAAGCAGGAGCGGGGTCGCCACCCGACGTGCGTCAACTCTGGTGAACATTCGCGTGCCGTCGTACTCGTCCGTGAACGGAACTCGGGCCCTGACACGTCGAATGATGAAGTTGTCCATCGGGTCGGGATCTTCATTGCGGTGGCGGGCGAGCTGGATCCCGGTCCAGATAAGGATCGCTCCAAAGATCACGAAGGTGAAAGCGAATGCCGAAATGGCTGCCGCGCCGATCGCGATGAAGATCGCGCGGAAGACGAGAGCGAGCACAACACCGAAGAGCAGCACTCGCTGGTGAAGTGCGGATGGAACAGCGAATTGCGCAAGGATGATGATGAAGACGAACAGGTTGTCGACGCTCAGCGACTTCTCGACGAGGTACGCCGCGAAGTACTCGGTCCCGACCGCGTTCCCCTGCCACACAATAAGCGCGATACCGAAAGCGATGGCGACGCCGACGTAGAACACTGACCAGAGTGCAGCCTCGCGGAACTTCACTTCATGAGGCTTGCGGCTCACCATCACGAAATCGAGGGCGATAAGCAGGAGAATACCCACGACCGTTACGGCCCACAGGGTGATTGACAATTTAGGACTCCTTCGTTGAACGTGCTGATGCGTAACTCAAAATGATGGTGATGGCGAGCACCGTGACGATCACGGCGAGGGACATCCAGACCGGGATAACGGGTACCGGTAGCGCTGTCGTCTCGTGGATCGCCTGCAGGATCAGCTTGAATCCGATGAATCCGAGGATGATCGCGAGTCCCTTGCCGAGGTGCTTCAGGCTACCGAGCAGGCCCTTGAGTAGGAAGAAGAGTTGGCGTAGGCCCATGAGTGCGAAGGCATTCGCGGTGAACACAATGTAGGCCTCGCTGGTAATCCCGAAGACCGCCGGGATGCTGTCGAGGGCGAAGAGAAGATCAGTAGTACCAATCGCGAGCATGACAAGCGCCATCGGCGTGAGCATCCGATGGCCCGCGACGACCGCTGTCAGCCTCGTCCCATTGAACTCGGTCGATGTCGGGAACCGCCTCGCCACGAAACGGACAAGGCCATTGCCCCCCGAGTCAGGCTCGGCATCTTCCTTGGCAAGCCAAACCTTCCATGCGGTGAAGAGAAGGAAGGCCCCGAACAGGTAGAAGATGCCGGAGAACCGCGCGATCAGCTCCGCACCGACGACGATGAGGATGCCGCGCAGGATGAGGGCGATAACGATGCCGACGAGGAGCACGCGATGCTGATAGGCGGCAGGCACCGCGAACGAGGTCATGATGACGAGGAAGACAAACAGGTTGTCGACGCTCAGGGAGTACTCGGTGAGGTAGCCGGCGATGAACTCTCCCGAGTAGGCGATACCGAAATACCAGCCGATGAACACGGCAAACAGCGCTGCGAGCCCAACGTAGAAGATGACCCACCGGGTCGCCTCCTTGGGACCGAAGGGGTGTGGACGCCGGTCGACGATCACCAGGTCGAGTGTGATGACCCCGATGATTCCGATGAGCGTTACCGCCCACAACCATGCCGGAACGTTCACGACCCCTGACCTTCCCTCATGCCCCGTAGTTCTCGCTTGAGGTCGCCCACCTCATCGCGTAGTCGGGCAGCAAGCTCGAACTGCAGTTCGCTGGCTGCATGATGCATCTGAGCGGTGAGGTCATCGATGAGTGTCACGAGTTCATCCTGTGCCTTTGGTCTGCGCCGATGAGAACCGTCGGCCGCAGCCGTCTCCTGCATGAGCGCGGCGGTATCGGCATCCTCCCGCGCAAGGAGGTCGGTGATGTCGGCGATCTTCTTCCGAAGCGGTTGCGGGTCGACCCCGTGCGCAACGTTATAGGCAACCTGCTTGGCACGGCGCCTCGTTGTCTCGTCAATTGCCCGCTCCATCGAGGGAGTGATCTTGTCGGCGTACATGTGCACCTGGCCAGACACATTGCGCGCCGCGCGGCCAATTGTCTGGATAAGCGAGGTCTCCGAGCGAAGGAAGCCCTCTTTGTCGGCATCGAGGATCGCAACGAGCGACACCTCAGGGAGATCAAGGCCCTCCCTGAGCAGGTTGATGCCGACGAGGACGTCGAATACGCCCATACGGAGTTCTCGCAGCAGTTCAACACGCCGAAGGGTGTCGACCTCTGAATGGAGGTACTGCACCCGTATCCCATTCTCGAGGAGGTAGTCAGTGAGGTCCTCAGCCATTCGCTTCGTGAGCGTCGTGACGAGGACACGCTCGTTCCGTGCTGCCCTCTGCTTGATCTCGTCCATGAGATCGTCAATTTGCCCCTTGGAAGGCTTGACGATGATTTCAGGATCCACGAGACCCGTTGGCCGAATCACCTGCTCGACGAACTCGCCCCCGACCCGGCCAAGCTCATATGGACCCGGCGTGGCCGACAGGTACATCGTCTGGCCCACCCGC
Source organism: Candidatus Nanopelagicales bacterium (assembly GCA_040398845.1). GTDB lineage: Bacteria > Actinomycetota > Actinomycetes > S36-B12 > S36-B12 > WLND01. The sequence goes on from JBBATH010000009.1 coordinate 43,805, forward strand.
TCCACGAACTCGTCCCAGCGCAGTGGCCGGTTATCCATCGCACTTGGAAGCCGAAATCCGTGATCGACAAGCGTGCGCTTGCGACTCATGTCGCCCTCGTACATTGCGCCGATCTGTGGCACCGTTACATGAGACTCGTCGATCACGAGGAGGAAGTCCTCTGGGAAGTAGTCGATGAGGCAGTTTGGGGCGCTCCCCTGCTCACGGCCGTCGATATGCCGTGAGTAGTTCTCAATACCTGCGCAGGATCCCACCTGTCTCATCATCTCGATGTCGTACGTGGTCCGCATCCGCAACCGTTGCGCCTCGAGCAACTTGCCTTGGGTCTCAAACTCGGCAAGCCGCTGCTCAAGTTCGGCCTCGATGCCTGCAACCGCCCGATCCATCCGCTCCGGACCAGCCACATAGTGCGTCGCCGGAAAGATGTATATCTCCTTGTCTTCGGTGAGGATCTCCCCGGTTACCGGGTGCAGCGACATGAGTCGCTCGATCTCGTCTCCGAACATCTCGATCCGGATGGGGTGCTCCTCGTACACCGGGAACACCTCCACGGTGTCGCCGCGCACCCGGAAGGTCCCGCGCTGAAAGCTGATGTCGTTCCGGGTGTACTGAATATCGACGAACCTTCGAAGGAGCACATCACGCTCGATCGACTCTCCGATTCTGAGCCGGACCATCCGATCGACATACTCCTGGGGCGTGCCGAGGCCATAGATCGCCGACACGCTCGCCACGACGATGACGTCGCGCCTCGTCAGCAGGCTGTTCGTCGCAGAGTGACGCAGTCGCTCAACCTCCTCGTTGATCGACGAGTCCTTCTCGATGAAGGTGTCGCTCTGCGGGATGTAGGCCTCGGGCTGGTAGTAGTCGTAATACGAGACGAAATACTCGACTGCATTGTTGGGGAGAAGTTCCTTGAACTCCGAGGTCAACTGTGCGGCAAGGGTCTTGTTCGGTGCCATGACAAGGGTCGGCCGCTGCAGTTCCTCGACAAGCCACGCCGTTGTAGCGCTCTTGCCGGTGCCGGTCGCGCCAAGTAGGACGGTGTCTTGTTCGCCGGCCCGGATGCGCTTGGCGAGGGCAGCGATAGCCGCCGGTTGGTCACCGGACGGCTCGAAGGGAGCTTTGACCTCGAAGGGGGCGACCCGTCGTTGAAGGTCGGTCACCGGCCTCGTCATGTCATCACACTACGGCCTGAAGCTCATCCCAGATTCCACGCACCTGTCGCTCCGTGGCACGCAAGGAGCCCGAGTTGTCGATGACGAAGTCCGCCTCGGTCACCCGTAGCGAACGGGACACCTGCACCCCCATGCGCCGCCGCACATCCTCCTCGTCCAAGCCGCGTCCGACAGCACGCTTGACCTGTAGCGCCTCGGGAACGTCAACGACAACAACCACATCGACCAATTGCGCCTGATCAGTCTCCAAGAGCAATGGCATGTCGTAGAGCACGACACCCGATGAAGCAGCAGCCGCCAGCCTGCGCTCGCTCTCGACCCTGATAAGGGGGTGCATGATCGCGTTGAGCCGCTCCGTCGCGGTCCGATCCTGAAAGGCAATGTTCGCGAGTTCACTGCGTCGAAGTGAGCCGTCAGGGGCGATGATCCCCTCTCCGAACTCGTCGACGAGTGCGTGCAGCGCGGGCTGGCCCGGTTCGACGAGTTCACGCGAGATCGCATCGGCGTCGATCACGACAGCTCCGAGTGTGGCGAACATTTCGGCGACCGTCGACTTGCCGGAGCCGATACCGCCGGTGAGACCGATTTTCATCACCGCCTCACCCTACCGACCCCGTAAACGCACGCAGGCGGCCACCGACCCAAAGTCGGCGCCCGCCTGCGTGCTGCGACTCTTCGGGGACTAGTCCCCGGCAAGCTTGTCGCGAAGTGCCTGAAGTGCTTCGTCCGAGGCCAAAGCTCCCTCGCCATCATTCGACTCACTCGAGTAAGACGACACGTTCTCGCCCGACTCCAGTGCGGCCGCCTGATCTGCGCTGCGCGCCTCGTCGATTTGCTTGCGATGGGCCTCCCAGCGCGAGTGAGCCTCGGAGTACTCCTTCTCCCACTGCGCACGCTGGTCCTCGAAATCGGCCTTCCACTCGCCAGTCTCAGGGTCGAAGCCCTCCGGACCGACGTAGCCGCCAGCCTCATCGAATGCTGGCGCCATGCCGTAGAGGTACGGATCGAACTCCTCGACCGCCTGTGCATCGGAGGAGTCGTTTGCCTGCTTGAGCGAAAGCGAGATGCGCCGGCGCTCGAGGTCAATATCGATCACCTTGACGAAGATGTCGTCATTGACCTGAACGATCTGCTCCGGAAGCTCAATGTGACGCTCGGCCAACTCCGAGATGTGGACGAGGCCTTCGATGCCCTCGTCGACGCGCACGAAGGCGCCAAACGGCACGAGCTTGGTGACCTTGCCGGGAACGACCTGACTGATCGCGTGCGTCCGAGCGAAGTGCTGCCACGGATCCTCCTGCGTCGCCTTGAGCGACAATGACACTCGCTCGCGGTCCATGTCGACGTCGAGCACCTCGACGGTGACCTCCTGGCCCACCTCGACCACCTCGGACGGGTGATCGATGTGCTTCCACGAGAGCTCAGAAACGTGGACGAGGCCGTCGACGCCACCGAGGTCGACGAAGGCCCCGAAGTTAACGATGGACGAGACGACGCCGGTGCGGATCTGCCCCTTCTGAAGCTGCTTGAGGAAGGTGTTGCGCACCTCGCTCTGGGTCTGCTCGAGCCAAGCGCGACGCGAGAGCACGACGTTGTTCCGGTTCTTGTCGAGCTCAATGATCTTCGCCTCGAGCACCTTGCCGACATACGGCTGCAGGTCGCGGACCCGGCGCATCTCGACAAGGGATGCCGGGAGGAAGCCGCGCAGACCGATGTCGATGATGAGACCACCCTTCACGACCTCAATGACCATGCCTTCGACGACGCCGTCCTCGTCCTTGACCTTCTCGATCGTGCCCCACGCACGCTCGTACTGGGCGCGCTTTTTAGACAGGATCAGCCGGCCTTCCTTGTCCTCCTTCTGAAGGACGAGGGCCTCAACGTGGTCACCCACGGAGACAACCTGGCTGGGATCGACATCATGCTTGATCGACAGTTCGCGAGAGGGGATGACACCCTCGGTCTTGTAACCGATGTCGAGGAGGACCTCGTCGCGGTCAACCTTGACGATGATGCCTTCGACGATGTCGCCGTCATTGAAGAACTTGATGGTCGCATCGATTGCGGCGAGGAAGTCTTCCTCTGAGCCGATGTCGTTGATGGCGACCTGAGCGGGGATTGCGCGAGTGATTACGGTCATTGAGTAGGGAATCCGATGGATAGAAGGAGTGCTCCGCGGGCGCGCAGCCTCCCAAGACTACGCCCATGCCCCACGCCCGGTCATCTCGGGTGAGCCGGGTCCCACGCCGCCTCCGACTTCGACCCGTCATTGCTTGTCGCCTTCTAGTGAGCGGCCTCATGCCACGACGATCCGAGACCCACCGATACATCAAGGGGGACCGTGAGGTCGCCTGCACTCGCCATCGCTGATCGCACGAGCGTCTCGACCCGATCCGCCTCGCCTGTAGCCACCTCGAGCACGAGCTCATCATGAACCTGCAGGAGAATCCGGCTGCGAAGGCCGGCCGCCCGGATACCCTCCTCGACACCGAGCATGGCGATCTTCATGATGTCCGCTGCCGTGCCTTGGATCGGCGCATTGAGTGCCATGCGCTCGGCCATTTCGCGACGCTGGCGGTTATCACTGTTGAGGTCGGGTAGGTACCTGCGACGTCCGAACATGGTCTGCGTGTAGCCGGTGCCTCGTGCCTCCACCACGACCTTGGCCAAGTAGTCGCGGACCCCGCCGAATCGTGTGAAGTACTCCTCCATGAGGAGCCTCGCCTCCTCCGGCGAGATACCGAGTTGCTGCGACAGGCCATACGCAGACAGGCCATAGGCAAGGCCGTATGACATCGCCTTAATCCGGCGGCGCATCTCGGCATCGACAGCAGCGGCCGGCACACCAAAGACTTGGCTCGCGACGGTCGTGTGGAGGTCCTCGCCGCTCTGGAATGCGGCGATGAGCCCAGCATCTGCTGAAGCATGCGCCATGATCCGCATTTCGATCTGACTGTAATCGGCCGTCATGAGCGACTCGAATCCCTCGCCCACGATGAAGCAGGCTCTAATGCGCCGACCCTCGTCGGTGCGCACCGGAATGTTCTGCAGGTTCGGGTCGGCGCTCGAGAGTCGTCCGGTTGCAGCGACGGTCTGATTGAACGTCGTGTGGATTCGATGGGTAACGTCCGCGAGCGGCACGAGACCTTCAACCGTCTGTCGCAGCTTTGATCTGTCGCGCCACAGGAGAAGCTGTTCGAGCAACGGATCCCTGGTCTGGGCGAAGAGCGACTGGAGCGCATCGGCATCGGTCGTGTATCCGGTCTTGATCTTTTTCGTCTTCGGCAGTCCGCGCTCATTGAAGAGGATCTCCTGGAGCTGCTTCGGCGAACCGAGGTTGAACGGGCGGCCCACGAGCTCGTGGGCCATCTCCTCCGCCTGCCGCATCGACTCACCGAACTCCGCTGATAGGCCGCGGAGGCCCGCCATATCCACGGCGATCCCATCGTGCTCCATCTGGGCGAGGAGTCCAGTGAGGGGAATCTCCATGTCGACGAGCAGGGACCCGACGCCCTCCGCATCGATGACCGCGCCAAGGGCACCGACGAGCTCGCTGATCGCCAGCGCCTGCTGGGCCAGATCCTGGTGGGCGACCTCCGACCCCTCGTCGAAGGTCAGCTGATCCGCCACGGACTCGACTGTGAGGGAGCGGTGGAGTACCCGGTGCACGACATCGGGGAGCGCATATGAGCGCTGCTCTGGCGCCGCGAGATAGGCCGCAAGCGCGGTGTCCATGACGAGTCCCTCGATGGTCCCACCAGCCGCAATCACCGCGAGGGCGGGGCCCTTGACGTCGTGCCCCTGCTTGGGAATGTCAGGGTTCGCTAGCCACCCAAGGAGGGCTGCGGCGGACAGCGGCTCGTCGCACTCGATGACGCCCGCCACGCCGAGGCCATCGATGATGCAGGCGGCATCTAGCTCCCCAGTCCCCCGGCCCCATCTACCAGCGAAGGCGATTGAGCAGGGATTATTCAGTGAGTCCAACCACCCGGCCACTTTGGCGGGCTCGATCACCGGCGCCTCGAGTCGTGGGGTCTCGACAATGGGCGGAGCACCACCAAGGTCCTGAGCCAGCAGTCGCTCCCGCAGGGCGCGGAACTGCAGGGTGTCGAAGAGCTGGTCGACCGCGGGGATATCCCAGGGACCTCGGACGCATTCACGCAGGTCAACTTCGATGGGCACATCGGCCCTCAGCTGGGTCAGGCGCCGGTTCGTCATCACCTGATCAAGGCAGGCGCGCAGGGCTTCACCGGCCTTGCCCTTCACCTCACCGACGCGATCGATAAGTCCGTCGAGGGATCCATATTCCTGAATCCACTTCGCGGCAGTCTTCTCCCCAACTCCAGGGATACCAGGCAGGTTGTCGCTGGGATCGCCGCGGAGTGCTGCGTAGTCCGGGTACTGCGTCGGGGTTAACCCGTAGCGTTCCTCGACTGATTCTGGTGTCATGCGCGCGAGATCGGACACGCCCTTTTTCGGGTATAGGACGGTCACGTTCCCAGTCACGAGCTGGAATGCGTCGCGATCACCGGTGACGATGAGGACGTCGGTGCCGGCCTCGGTCGCCTGTCGGGTGAGCGTCGCGATGATGTCGTCCGCCTCAAATCCGTCGAACGAGACCGACCTGATGCCCAGGGCCTTGAGGACTTCCTCGATGAGCGCCACCTGCCCCTTGAATTCATCGGGCGATGATGACCTGTTGGCCTTGTACTCCGGGAACTCTTGGCTGCGGAACGTCTTTCGGGACACGTCGAAGGCGACCACGATCTGGTCGGGTTGCTCGTCACGGAGCACGTTGATGAGCATCGACGTGAAGCCGTACACAGCATTTGTGGGCTGACCCGTGGTGGTGGAAAAATTCGCGACCGGCAGGGCAAAGAAGGCCCGGTATGCGAGGGAATGTCCATCGAGGAGCAGTACACGGGTCACTCCGCGATCCTAGGGCGCGCCCCGCAGCGGCATTCGAACCGCGCTCTCACCTCGCCTAGAGTGGGCCGATGGCCAACGACACGGTGGAACAGTTCAATGCTGCAAGTGCCGGAGGCCTCGCACAGCGCATGGGGATCGTCGTCACCGCCGCCGAGCAAGGTCGGGTGGAGGCGACCATGCCTGTCGAGGGGAATACGCAGCCCTACGGCCTGCTGCACGGCGGTGCGAGCGCCGCACTGGCCGAGACCATCGGATCGATTGCGGGCGCAATCCACGCGGGCCCTAGCCGAATGATCGTCGGCGTTGACCTCTCATGCACCCATCACCGGGCGGTTCGGAGCGGAATGGTGACCGGCATCGCCACCGCACTGCATGAGGGAGGGACCGTGGCGACCTACGCAATCCGTATTGCTGACGAGGACGATCGACTCGTGTGCACGGCGCGCCTGACCTGCCTCGTACGCCCCCTTCCGGCCAAAAAAACTGGCCAGTAACATCGTTGCCGCACCTCCATCGTCGATTCTGGTTATGCTGCCGAAATCTTCGAATGAACGCGCGATGAACGATGTCCATGAGCACGAATGCTGTGAGGAGGGGTCTGTGCCAGGAGGCTTCCAGTTGATGACTGGATCCAAGAGCGAGGGCGGCGGGATGAGGAGTCCGATGGCGACCGGCAAGGTTGCTCGCCGGCCGGGCTATCGCCGCGTCGTAGCCTTCGCCCTCGCGCTCTTCGCCGGGTTGCTCATGGCGATCGCCCCCGCGATCGCCGCCGACACCGGGCTCAAGGGCACGGTTAAGGATCCCACGAGTGGTGCCGGCATCGCCGGGGTCGTCATCACCTCCGAGGGCGATGGCTTCACCGAATCGGCAACGACCGGTGCCGACGGCAAGTGGGCGATCGCGCTGCCTGGCGAGGGCACCTACACGGTGACACTGGACACGACAAGCCTTCCCTCTGGTCTGGGCCTCGCAAACCCAGAGCGCGGGACTACATCGATCGATGCCTACTCGGGACAGGTCAAGACAATCCTTTTCCCGCTCGGCGACGGCTCAGCCCCCGCCCCGGGGTCCGAGGCCGCGTCCAAGTGGAGTCAGATCCCGCAACTCACCGTTGACGGGATCATCTTCGGCATCGTGATCGCCCTCGCCGCAGTCGGGCTCAGCCTGGTCTTCGGAACCACCAAGCTCACGAACTTCGCCCATGGCGAGCTCATCGCACTCGGCGCACTCCTCACGTTCTTCTTCAGTTCGATCGTGGGTCTCCCCCTAGTGATCGCGATCGTCGTTGCCGTTCTAGCTTCGGCGTTCATCGGTGGGTGGGTGCAGAACCGGGTACTGTGGAAGCAGTTGAGGATGCGAGGAACCGGCCTTATCGCAGCGCTCGTGGTCTCGATCGGCCTCGGGTTCTTCATTCGCTACTTCTTCCTGTTCGTGTTCGGCGGTCAAACACGGCAGTTCGACGAGTTCGCCGGCCAGGCCGGCATCGAAATAGGCCCGGTCCTCATCACTCCGAAGGACCTCATCGCCAGCTTCGTCGGCGTCATCCTCATCGGTCTCACCACCTACTGGCTGCTGCGCACGAAAGCAGGCAAGGCCACGCGTGCCGTCGCGGACAATCCCGCGCTCGCGTCGGCTTCCGGGATCGAGGTTGAGAAGGTGATCTCAACTGTGTGGATCCTCGGCGCGGGGCTGGCCGCCTTCTCCGGTGTCATGATCGGACTTCAGTCCGGCGTGAGCTGGTACATGGGGTTCCAAGTGCTCCTCCTCGTCTTCGCCGGGACAGTTCTCGGCGGACTCGGCACCGCATTTGGTGCCATCATCGGGTCCCTGATTGTCGGCGTGCTCATTCAACTGTCGACCCTCGTCATCCCGACCGAGCTCAAATATGTCGGCGCGCTCGTCGTGCTGATTCTCATCCTCCTCATCCGACCAGAGGGCATCCTCGGTCGGCGTGAGCGGATCGGCTAAGGGGCGAGACATGGATTGGCTCACTGTTTTCCAGAATTCACTCACACAGATGATCGGCGTCTCCGCCATCATCTACTGCCTTGCCGCACTGGGCCTGAACATCCAGTTCGGATATACGGGACTGCTGAACTTCGGGCAGGCCGGGTTCGCCGCCATCGGCGCCTACGCGATCGCGGTAACGGTCGCAACCCTCGGCTGGCCGCTGTGGCTCGCCCTGTTCTTCGGCATTCTCGGCGCCATCATCTTCGCACTCCTCCTCGGCATACCCACGCTGCGACTGCGAGCCGACTACCTCGCCATCGTGACGATCGCAGCGGCGGAGATCATCCGGCAGGTCGCGCGTGCGGTCTCGCTCAATGACTACTTCGGCGGATCGGACGGCATCTCTGGAAAGTACGCCGCCGACTGGTACGCACTCAATCCCCTTCCGGTCGGTATCGACACTGCACTCATCCGCTTCAGCCGCAATGATCTATGGGTTGTCATCAACGGCTGGACCCTCGTCGCCGTCATCGTCCTCATCACCTGGCTGCTGATGCGCTCGCCATGGGGCCGGGTACTGAAGTCGATCCGAGAGGATGAGGACGCCGTTCGCAGCCTCGGCAAGAATGTTTACCTTTACAAGATGCAGGCGCTTACGCTCGGGGGCGTGATTGGCGCCTTCGCCGGCGTCATCTTCGCTGTCGCTGCGCAGTCGGTTCAACCAGACAACTACTCGACGACCCTCACCTTCTTCGCCTACGCGGTACTCATCCTCGGCGGTGCAGCCCGAGTCTTCGGTCCGGTGGTCGGCTCAATGATCTTCTGGTTCCTCCTCGTGTTCGTCGGCCAAGCTCTCAACAATGCTGTCAAGGCCGGCTACATCTCCAGCAGCATCCTGCGGCCAGACCAAGTTGGCCAGATTCAGTTCATGCTTGTCGGATTGGGGCTGATGGCCCTGATGATCTACCGGCCACAAGGCATCTTCGGAGACGAGAAGGAGTTGGCTCTCGATGAGCGATAGTCCAGCAGCACCATCTCGCACAAAGGCGTCGAGCGTGAAGGCCGCCCTCGCGGGCGTCTCCCCAGTGCCAGGTGCCCCCAAGCCAGACGCCATCTTCATCGGTGACTCGATCACCCGATCCTTCGGCGGTCTCGCAGCGGTCGATGTAAGCCACCTCGAGGTCCAGCGCGGATCCATCACCGCGCTCATTGGCCCGAACGGGGCGGGCAAGACCACCTTCTTCAACGTCATCACCGGCTTCGACCCGCCGAATACTGGCACCTGGTCCTTCGAGGGATCCTCACTGGCCGGAACACCCGCCTACAAGGTCGCCCGCGAAGGAATGATCAGGACCTTTCAGCTCACGAAGGTCCTCAACAAGCTCACCGTCCTTGAGAATATGCGGCTAGGCGCGCAGGGCCAGAGTGGCGAGGGCCTTTTCCGCGCTCTCATTCCCGCACTTTGGCGAAAGCAGGAAGACGAGATCACCGCGCGCGCACTTGGCATGCTTGAGCAGTTCAATCTCATCCACGTCAAGGATGAATTCGCTGGGTCTCTATCAGGCGGTCAGCGCAAGCTGCTGGAAATGGCCCGCGCCATGATGTCGAATCCATCGATGCTCATGCTCGATGAGCCCATGGCCGGAGTCAACCCAGCGCTCACCCAGTCACTTCTCGAGCACATCAAGGAGTTGCGCGAGACCGGTATCACGATCTTCTTCGTCGAGCATGACATGGACATGGTTCGTGACATCAGTGACTGGGTCATTGTGATGGCCCAAGGCTCCATCATCGCCGAGGGGCCACCGTCTGACGTCATGCGCAACCCCGCGGTGATCGACGCCTACCTCGGTGACCATCACGATGTTGCCCTGACAGAATCCGGCGAGTCGCTGACTGACTCGAATGTTTCCCCGACCAAGAGTGAGGAATCATGAGCGAGCAGGCGGCGTCCAGCGGAGCGGTCACCCCCAACCAGCCGCATACTGAGGTTCCCCCCCACGCGGTGCCACTCCTCAACGCCATTGATGTCGAAGCGGGCTACTTTCCTGGAGTGAACATCCTCAACGGCATGACCCTGCACGCGCAGGAAGGTGAACTGGTCGGGATCATCGGCCCGAACGGTGCCGGCAAGTCGACCTTCCTCAAGGCTGTCTTCGGCCTGGTTGGAGTTCGGTCGGGCACCATGGCACTGCACGGCCACGACATCACCGGCCTGCGTGCTGATGAACTCGTGCGCCGGGGTGTGGGCTTCGTGCCCCAGACAAACAACGTGTTCCCCTCGCTCACCATCGAAGAAAACCTCCAGATGGGCGTATATCAAGAGCCAAAGAAGTTCCCGGAGCGCTTCGAGATGGTGACGTCCCTCTTCCCCATGCTCGGCGAGCGACGCAAGCAGCGGGCAGGATCACTGTCGGGCGGCGAGCGTCAAATGGTCGCAATGTCGAGGGCGCTCATGATGAGCCCTAGCTTGCTTCTCCTTGATGAACCCAGTGCTGGCCTGTCCCCCGCGCTGCAAGACGAGGTGTTCTTGCGCGTCAAGGAGATCAACGCCACCGGTGTCACGATCGTCATGGTCGAGCAGAACGCTAGGCGCTGCCTGCAGATCGTTGATCGAGGGTACGTTCTTGATCAAGGGCGCAATGCCTATGAGGGCACCGGGCGTGAGCTTGCGAATGACCCGAAGGTGATCGAACTCTATCTGGGCTCACTTTCACAGGCCTAAGCATCCCTGCGCCAGACGCGCACTTAGCAGGGCCCCCATCTCCGCTTGCGAGATCGGGGCCCTTTGCGGCCTATTGGCCTTGACGTTGGCGTGACCAATGAAACGAGCGTGGGCCGATCCCCTTCGGGATCGACCCACGCTCATAACTCACGAGTTCACACTCGCGGACGAGTCCAACCTCAGGAGGTGGGAACCGTTCCGGTCACGAACTCATCGAGCCTCGGCACGTACTTGTCATTTGCCTCGTACTCGTAGACACCCATTGTGGCAATGCTGGGGTCACCATTGTCAGCGAACTCAACCGGGCCGGAAACACCCTCGTAGTTGAAGTCGGTGCCCGCATCGAGGAGCGCCTTGCATGACGCGAAGTCGGCGCAGTTCTCGCCATCCTTCGAGACACTCTGAAGCGCGGCAGCGATTGCGGTGCCGTCGCAGGACTGCGCGACCTCCATGCCAAGGGCAATGAGGTTGACAGCGTCGTAGGCCTCAGGTGCGTACGAGAAGTCAGTCAGATCCGGGTTCACGGTAAGCAACTCGCCCTGGAACTGCGAGGTCGCCGCAGCGCCCGGAAGGGTGCCCTTCGTTCCGACCATGATGCCCTTGGGCAGCTCGGCGAACGCCTGCTGTGAAAGGTTGCCATCAACTAGGTACAGCGGAACTGTGTCCGGACCGATGCCCTGCTTGATGAGCTCCTGGACGATCTTCACCGACTCCTCGAAACCGATGACCGCGATCGCACCGGGCTTGCTCGCCTTGAGCTTGCCGACCTCGGCACTGAACTCGGCGGCCTGCGGGTTGTAGATGACCTTCTCGGTCACTGTGCCGCCACCTGCGGTGAAGTTGGCCTCAAGTGCATCGGCCAGGCCGGTGCCATAGGAGTCGTCCATCGCGAGGATGCCGGCCTGCTCGACGCCCGCATCGAGCATGAGGGATCCGAGCACCGCGCCCTGGAACAGATCCGACGGTGCGGTGCGGAAGTACAGACCGTTGTCGGCGTAATCGGAGAGGGTCGGCGAGGTGTTCGCCGGCGAGAAGTGGATGACGCCCGCGCCGGTGATCTTGTCGATGACCGTGAGCGAAACACCCGAGGATGCCGCACCAATGATCGCGGAAACGCCAGCGGCGATGTGGCTGTCAGCGGTCTGCGATGCGATGTCGGTGCTGGTATCGCCTGAGTCACCCGTGAGGTTCTCGAGCGGACTGCCGAGGACGCCGCCGGCAGCGTTGATCTGGGCAACTGCAAGATCGACGCCCGCGAATTCGGGTGGGCCGAGGAACGCAAGGTTGCCCGTCTGCGGCAGCATCGTGCCGATCTTGCAGGCTGCCGTGACTGCTGCCTCGCTGGCTGCGGCGCTCGGCGCCGCACTGCTTGCAGCCGGTGCTGCACTCGATGCCGCTGTCTCGCTGCTGCCACCGCATGCGGCGAGCGTGAGCGAAAGAGCACCGAGCACGGCGGCCGACTTAAGGACCGTAGTGCGCTTCATGTTTCTCCTTGGATACATGTCAACGACAACTCTTGTCGTCGCGGTGGCACGATTCTATGACGGGTTCGGCTACCGAGGGGTAGCCGCGGAGCGTTTCGGTGCCCCTTCGTAACCGATCCGTTATAAACAACGAGTTACTCCTGCGATTTTGCGTTCGCGACCACCCGCGAGGCCTCTTCAGCAAGCGTGATGCGCGCGTCCATTGCCTGCCGCCGCAGCAGGGTGAATGCCTCAGCCTCGGTGAGACCGAGGGCGCGTTGCATGAGGGTCTTAGCGACGTCGACCGTCTCACGGGCCCCAACTCGCTCGCTCAGGTCACCCACCTGCTCCGCTAGATCGCGCATCTGCAGCCATCGCGCCCGGGCCATCTCGACAGCGGGGCCGAGATCAGACCCAGAGCATGGCTTGACGACGTATCCCATGACACCTACCTCAGCGGCTCGTAGCACCGTGTCACGCTGGCTGAAGGCAGTGAGCATCACAACTGCCGCGATTCCACCGTCAACGATTTCCTCTGCGGCCGAAAGACCATCCCGCACCGGCATCGCGACATCGAGCAGGACCACGTCAGGGCGCAACTCCTTTGCAAGGTCCACGGCCCGCTGCCCGTTGCCGGCTTGGCCCACCACCTGGTAACCAAGTTCCTCGAGCATCTCCACGAGGTCAAGGCGAATAAGTGCCTCATCCTCAGCCACGACCACCCTGATTACCTCGCGATCGATCTCCGCCTTGTTCACCATGACGCCAGCGTAGTTTGGAGGCTGCGCCCCACAGGCCGCTCGACTGCCCCGCCCGCAGGCGCCACTACGCTTTACCCTGTGCCCCGGTACCCCAACCGGCAGAGGGAGCCGACTCAAACTCGGTCCAGTGTGAGTTCAAATCTCACCCGGGGCACACCTGCCCGTGTGATGTGCGTCCGTAGGCTGCACGGATGGATTCCTTTGAGATCAACCTCAGCAACTGGAATGAGCGAGTTCCGCTGCATGCGGCTTCGCTCGAGTACGGTCTCGACCGATTCCGCGGTGATCCCGGACATCTCAGCGACGTCGTGCGGTTCGATCGTGACCGTTTGGGCTCACTGCAGGGGCAACGCGTCGCTCACCTGCAGTGCCACATCGGTACCGACACGGTGTCGCTAGCCCGACTCGGTGCCGCGCATGTCTCCGGGCTCGACTTCTCCCCTCCCGCAGTCGCGGTGGCGCGGCAGCTCGCCCTTGACCTTCAGCTCCCAGTCAATATCGTCGAAGCCGATGTCTATTGCGCGCCGGAGGCTCTCGGACGTGGGGTATTCGACGTCGTCTACACCGGTATCGGTGCACTGTGCTGGCTTCCCGATATCGACCGGTGGGCGAACGTGGTGTCCGATCTGCTCGCGCCCGGCGGCCGGCTGTTCCTGCGAGAAGGACATCCGGTGCTGTGGTCGCTGGACTACGAGGCGCACGATTCACTCGTCATCGGGCATCCGTATTTCGAGACCGCCGAGCCGATCATCGACGTGGAGGACTCCACCTATGTCGAGACAGACTCACGATTGCAGAACACCGTGACCCATAGTTGGAATCACGGCCTCGCCGAGGTCATCACGGCGGTCATGAACCACGGACTGACACTGACCGGGCTCGACGAACACATGAGCGTGCCATGGGCAGCGCTCCCTGAGCAGATGGTCCCCACCTCGGGCGGCGAATGGGTGTTGAAGGATCGGCCAGACCGGCTCCCGCTCACCTACACCCTTCAAGCCTCAAAGGGCTGAGGTCGCGCGGCCTCGATTCCAAGCCGAGCCTTCACGTCCGATAGTCGACCGAGCAGGCCGTTAACGAACGTCGCAGACTCCTCGGTCGAGAGATCCTGGGCCAGCGTGACCGCCTCGGAAATCGCCACTGCATCGGGAATGTCATCACGCCACAGAACTTCGTAGCAGGCCATTCGCAGGATCGACCGATCAACGGCAGGCATCCGGGTGAGGGTCCACCCCATGGCGTAGGTACCGAGGAGCTCATCGATGCGCTCCCGATGGATCTGCACCCCCTCGACCAGTTCGCTCACATAGGCGTTGAGCGCAGGATCACCTGACTCGAGCCTGCGGTCCACCTGCGAAGTGAGAACATCACTCGCAGACGTACCGCGCATGTCCGATTCGTACAGGACGTCAAGCGCGCGCTTGCGGGCCTTGCTTCGAGCAGACATTCGACGAGTACGACTAGTCGTTCACGCGGCCGAGGTAGGACCCGTCACGAGTGTCGACCTTCACCTTCGTGTTCGACTCCAGAAAGAGTGGGACCTGGATCTCGGCGCCGGTCTCTAGGGTTGCGGGCTTCGTACCACCTGTGGAGCGATCGCCCTGCAGACCGGGCTCGGTGTACGTGAGCATCAACTCGACTGATGCTGGGAGATCAACGATGATCGGCGTCCCCTCATGAACCGAGATGTTCGCGACCTGATTCTCGAGCAGGTACTTCGATGCATCCCCGACCACCGAATTCGGGACCTGGAACTGCTCGAAATTCGTGGTGTCCATGAATACCCAGTCATCACCGTCACGGTAGAGGTACTGCATGTCGCGGCGATCGACCGTTGCCGTCTCGACCTTGACGCCAGCATTGAATGTGCGGTCAACGACCTTCCCGGAGAGGACATTCTTTAGTTTCGTCCTGACGAACGCCCCGCCCTTCCCTGGCTTCACGTGCTGGAAATCGATGACCGACCAAAGTTGGCCATCGATATTGAGCACAATCCCGTTCTTCAGATCATTGGAAGTCGCCACGTTGCCATCTCCTGTATCTCGTCTGTTCTTCCGGCCAGGGCCGACAATCTGTGCTAACCCACGGTCCTTAGGCCACGATGAGCAGCGGTGAGGACGCGCACGCCGCCCGGTTCCACCACGACGGTGTCCTCGATGCGCACTCCCCCGCGACAGGGAAGGTAAATCCCAGGCTCAAGGGTGAACGGCGTACCGCTCCGAAGCCTACCGACACTGCGAGGCCCGATCATGGGCGCCTCGTGGATGTCGAGGCCGACTCCATGGCCGAGGCCGTGCCCAAAGAATTCGCCGAATCCTGCGTCTGCAATGAGCCCGCGTGCCGCGCCGTCAATGACGGCCCATTCGGTGCCAACGACCGCCGTATCCAAGGCCGCCTGCTGGCTTCGCTCGACACAGTCGTAGATCTCGGCCTGCCAGTCCGCCGGAGTGCTGCCCACGACAACTGTGCGTGTCATGTCAGCGTGATACCCCTCGACTCGGGCCCCCGCATCCACGACGACGAAATCGCCGTAGGCAAGAGGTCGCAACGTGGGCTGATGGTGCGGGATCGCCGAGTGCTCGCCAGCCCCGACGATCGTCTCGAAGGCGCGGTCGTCAGCGCCGAGTTCGCCAAATATCTGCTCAAGGCGGCGCGCTGCGCGAATTTCGGTCCACCCGGCCTGCAATTCATCGAAGAGCACCATCATCGACTCAGCAGTGATTGCGCAGGCCCGCTCGAGACTTGCGATCTCCGCCTCGTCCTTCACGATGCGTTGGCCTTCAACGATGCCAGTTGTAGGAGTAAACTCACGCATCAGTGTTCGCACAAGGTCATGAGCCTCGATACTCATCGTGTCCTCGATGAGCAACCGGGTGACGCCGTGTTGCGCGAGGCCGCCGACGAGTCCGGGCACGCTGGCACGGTCGAGGATCAGCGGGAGGTCGGGCGCCTCGGCGCCCACCTGAATCGTGTAGCGACTATCGGTGGCGATGACGTCGTCGGCTGAATCGCTCGCGCTCACGTACAGCGCTGCATTGCTGCCGCTAAATCCCGAGAGGTACCTGATATTCGTGAGTGAGGTGACGAGCATGCCATCGGCATGATGCTCGCTCAGGATCTCGCGGAGCCGTATTCGGCGCGCAGCCCCCAGAGTTTCAGTGCCTGCGACAGTCATGTTTGGCGCGCCAGCGCCTCGAGAGCCAAGACATATGAGGTGGCTCCGAACCCGGCGATCGTGCCGGTCGCCAGCCCGGATACGACGGACGTGTGCCGAAACTCCTCCCGGGCTAGCGGATTCGACAGATGTACCTCGATGAGTGGAGCGGTAAGCATGGCGCAGGCGTCGCGCAGGGCGTATGAGTAGTGAGTAAACGCAGCGGGGTTCAAGATGACGGGGATCTCTCCGTCGGCAGCCTCGTGAAGCCAACCGATGAGCTCTGCCTCGTCGTTCGTCTGGCGCACCTGAACGCGAAAGCCGAGCTCCCCCGCTGTCGCCACACACAGATCCGCGAGTTGTGCAAAGGTCATGCTCCCGTAGATCTCCGGCTCCCGAGTACCGAGGCGGTTGAGATTGGGACCGTTGAGCACGTACACCTCATGCATGACGCCAGCCTATTCGGGGGACAGACGCACCTAGCAGCTGATCGCCTCGTATGCCCGCACGAGGAGTTCCGAGTCCGGTCCCTCCCAGGTCACGGGCGAGCCGATTCCCTCGAGGACCACGAAGCGCAGGAGCGACCCCCGTGCCTTCTTGTCGACCTGCATCGCCTCGAGGAGTTCGGCCCATCTGCCCGCCGGATAGCCCGTCGGTAGGCCGAGCAGCGTGAGGATCTCGAGGTGCTCATCCGCGGCAGCATCGCTTAGGCGCCCGCCGACACGAGCCAGTTCCGCAACGTACCGAAGACCGACACTCACGGCGGCCCCATGTCGCCACCGATACCGCTCGACCCGCTCGACCGCATGGCCGAACGTATGGCCGTAGTTGAGTACCTCCCGACCGAGTGCTCGACTCGATCCGGTGGCTGATTCCTCACGGAAATCGGCGCTCACGACCGCGGCCTTCACCGCAACCGCACGTCGTACAAGATCAGCGATGAGATCGCCTCGAGGGTCGATGCAGGCGTCAACACCGCGCCGGACGTCGTCGAGGATGGTCGGGTCAGAGGTGAACCCCACCTTCACAACCTCTGCCATGCCGGCAACGAGATCCTCACGTGGCAGAGTCAGGAGCGTATCGAGATCGCACAAGACACCGGACGGGCTGTGGAATGCCCCAACGAGGTTCTTTCCTGCGGCCGTGTTGATGCCGGTCTTTCCTCCGACTGCAGCATCGACCATGCCTAAGAGCGAGGTCGGAACGTGCACGACGCGGATGCCCCGGAGCCACGTGGCTGCAACGAACCCGGCGAGGTCAGTGGTCGCGCCCCCGCCGACCCCGACCACCACATCGCTCCGGGTGAAACCAGCCGAGCCAAGCCTGTCCCAGCATGTGGCGAGGACCGTGGCGGTCTTTGCGTCCTCCGCCTCAGGTACGTCGATCATCGTCACGCTAAAGCCGTGATCAGCGAGGCTTGCCCGCAGACTCTCGGCCAGTGTCCTGAGCCTGTCCGGGTGAATGATCGCGACTCGGGTAGCTCCGTGGACGAGCATCGGCAGTTCGTCGAGGAGCCCACGGCCGATGACGACATCGTAGGTACCTTCGGCGACAACTGTGATTCGGCTGAGTTCAGACATCTGCGGCATCCTCTACGGCCTGAGTATCCTCGGCGCGATCGGCCGGAGCGGTCGCTAGCGCCAGCACATCAGTAATGACCTCCCGAAGCTTGCGATCCGATGTGTCGACGACCGCGGAACTCACCTCGTCGTAGAGCGGCGTGCGCTCATCAAGCAGGTTGGAGAGCTTCGTTCGCACATTGCCGAGGAGCAGAGGTCTGGCCGTATTCATCCCGACTCGAGTGGCCGCCTCAGACATGCTCACCCGCAGCCACACGACACGATGCCGAGACAGCCGAGATCGAGTTGCCGCACTCAGCACCGCTCCCCCACCGAGGGCGACCACTCCACGCTGGCTCAAAAGGGCCGAAGCGACCGCCTCCTCCTCGCGACGCCGAAACTCAGGCTCGCCTAGGGTCACGAAGATGTCCGAGACGGACATCGCGGACGATGCTTCGATGAGAAGGTCGGTGTCGACGAACGGCACACCGAGTTGCTCTGCAACCCGGCGGCCGACGGTCGACTTACCGGCTCCCGGCGCACCGACAAGAACGACTAATGGACGCCCGGCGTGGGGGCCTTCATCCGGGTTCATCCCATCCCCCATCAGCGGATCGTCATGTTGTCTCGGTAGCCACGGAGATTTCTCGCCGTCTCAGCAACCGTGTCACCTCCGAACTTCTCGAGGACAGCCTCTGCAAGGGTGAGGAGCACCATCGCTTCCGCAACAACTCCTGCGGCTGGCACCGCGCACACATCGGAGCGCTGGTTGATCGCCGGCGCCTCTTCGCCGGTCGACACATCGACCGTTCGGAGGGCTCGCGGAATCGTGGAGATCGGCTTCATGGCGGCGCGGACGCGAAGCACTTCACCGGTCGACATACCGCCCTCGGTCCCCCCTGATTTGCCCGATGTGCGCTGGAGTCCATCAGGTCCGGTAACGATCTCATCCTGAGCCAAAGACCCGCGAACCGACGCGAGGGCGAATCCATCGCCGATTTCAACACCCTTGATCGCTTGGATCCCCATGAGTGCTCCAGCGAGCCTGGAGTCCAGCCGACGATCCCAGTGCACATGACTCCCGAGACCGGGGGGCAGTCCATATGCGACGACCTCGACGACGCCACCGAGGGTGTCACCGTCGCGGTGCGCGGCACTAATCTCTTCCATGATTGCTGCGGAGGTGGTCGGATCGATGCAACGCACCGGGTCCTCGTCAATTCGATCGAAGTCACCGGCCGCCGGGATCATCCCCGCCGGGAGACTCACGCCGCCGATCCCAACCACGTGGCTCAGCACTTCAATCCCTGCCGCCTGCCGGAGGAAGGCGCGAGCCACGGCACCGAGTGCCACCCGAGCTGCCGTCTCGCGAGCACTGGCCCGCTCCAGGATTGGCCGAGCATCACTCCATTCGTACTTCTGCATTCCGGCGAGGTCCGCGTGACCCGGTCGAGGCCGCGTTAACGGTGCGTTGCGGGCGAGTGCTTCAAGCTCAGCGGGGTCCACCGGATCTGCCGCCATGACGACCGACCACTTGGACCATTCGGAGTTGCCCACCTCGATGGCGACAGGGCCTCCGAGGGTCTCTCCATGGCGGATGCCGCCGATAATGCGAATCTCGTCTCGCTCGAACTTCATTCGAGCGCCGCGTCCCGATCCAAGACGTCGCCGCGCGAGATCGACACCGATCTCTGTCGTGGTGATCTCGATGTGTGCAGGCAACCCCTCCGCAATCGCGACGAGAGCCGGTCCGTGCGATTCACCCGCGGTTAGCCAACGCACCATGCCGAACATCATCTCAGACTGCAGCGATCACCGCGCAGACGAGGACGCCGAGGAGCATGCAGGGTCCGAAGGGAATGGCTGTCGACCACGTTCCACGGCGCCTGATCATGACGAACAGCGCGAATAGGGCCCCAAGAGCGAAGCCGAGAAGGGTGCCCCAGTACACCCATTCCCAGCCCAACCAGCCAAGGAAGAGCCCCGTGACGAATCCAAGTTTCACATCACCCATCCCCAGCCCGGACGGGACAAGGAGGGCCAGGGCAAGCAGCGCCGCGATGCACAACACGCCCGATACCAACGCCCGAACAAACCGACCCGGCTCCGAACTAAGGGTGGCCGACCCGGCGAAGAAGGTGGTCGACAGGATCGCGAGAAGGAGCACATCTCGATTCGGCAGCCGGTGTTCGGCAATGTCGACGACGCACAGCCGGGCACCAATAACGACCAGGGACAGCCAAGCAAGAACCTCGAGGACCACGGAGCGACCATATGCGCCGAGGAGCCTCGATGTCTTCGATCAATTCGTGCCTGTGGACAACGCTGGTAGGGCCGCAGCCATCGCCTCGAATGGCGCCGGCTGTCCCGTCATCAATTCAACCTGCCGAACCGCTTGCCAGAGGAGCATGTCCCGACCACTCGTCACCCGATCGCTCGGCCACGCCGCAACCAGAGGAGTCGGCCAAGGGTGGTACGAGGCATCAAGGAGCGTCCCCGGGGCGCCATCCGCACACCTGGCCCAGGGCTCCGCTGCCGATCCCGGCAAGGTGCTGATCACGATGTCGGTGCGGAGGACTTCAGGGCACGGCACGAACGACTCGGCGCGGCTGCTGAGCCCGAACTGCCCAGCGAGTCGAACGAGATCGTCAGCGGCCTCCGGGCGCCTCGCCACGATGAGAACTTCGCTCACCCCGAGTTCGGCGAGCGCAGCAATCGCACTGCGGGCAGTTGCGCCTGCGCCGAGGATGGTGGCTTGGCGGGGAGCAGAAATGCCTCGCTCGGTGAGGCTTTGAACGATCCCGAAAACGTCGGTGTTGGTACCGCGCCACCCACGAGAGTCAGGGAGAACCGTGTTCACCGACGTGATGAGGCCAGCCACCTCATCCACGGTCTCTAGAAGTGGGATCACCGCGGCCTTCAACGGCATCGTGAGCGAGAGCCCAGCCCAGCACCCATCAAGCTCTGCGAGGAACGAGGGCAACTCGTCCTCGTCGACCTCATAGGAGTCATAGGTCCAATCGAGCTGCAGCACCGCGTAGGCAGCGCGGTGCAGAGCGGGCGACAGGCTATGGGTTATCGGTGACCCGAGAACTCCCGCACGCTTCACCGTCCCTCAGCCCTTGCCCTTGTCGGCGAGGAACTGCTGGAACTGTGCCTTGTACTCCAGGAACTTCTCATAGCTCTTTGTGAACTTCGTTTCCTTGGTGTCCGGGTTCACGGCGACGAAGTACAGCCAATTCCCAGGAGCGGGAGACAGCGCGGCCTCTATTGCGGCCTCGCCCGGGGAGTTGATCGGCGTCGGAGGCAGCCCAGTGTTCTCGTAGGTGTTGTACGGAGAATCGGTAGCGAGTTGTTCGGCGTCGAGGCTGATCTCATCGATATCAAGGGCGTATGAGACCGTCGAATCGAACTGCAGCGGCATGCCTGCTTCAAGCCTGTTGTAAATGACTCGAGCCACCTTTGCGAAGTCACTTGGCACGCCCTCCGCCTGCACGAGAGACGCGATGATAAGGGCCTCATAGGGCGTGATCCCAAGTTCATCAGCTCGATCCTCAAGTCCGATGTCGGTGCTCGCCTGATTGAATCGGGTGACGAGGGTGGCAAGCATCGTCTCGGCATCCTCATCACCCGCAACCTCGTAAGTCGCTGGAAAGAGGAATCCTTCAGCGTTGTCCTCGGCCCAGTCTGGCAGGCCGAGCGCGTTGGGCTTCTCGAGCGCAGCGGCCATCGACCTCTTGGTGATGTCCGTGGCCGCTGCGATTGCGTCGACGGATTCGCCAATGCGAAGACCCTCAGGAAGCACTACTCGGCTCTCCGCCCGTGAGATGGGGTCCAGCATCAGCTGTAGTGCCTCGCGGCCGCTCATCTGCAAACGCATGGTGTAGCGACCCGGACCGAGGCTCGCCGCCCGATCGTCCACTGCGGCTGCGGCAACGAATGCGTCTGCGCTTTTCACGACATCCGCGCCCTGCAGCGTCCGGGCGATTTTCGTAAGCGATTCACCGCGATTTACGGTGATGACAACCTCGCCGCTGCCGGCACCGGGGTAGTCATCGACCTCGAGGCTCGCACTGGCCCAGCGATACAGGGCGAACGCGAGAAGCGCGAAGGCCATGACGAGCACGACGGCAACGATTCGACGCGCAACGCTTCCGCGATGGCGTGAAGGCGGAAGATCCGCCGATGTCATGAACGTCTCGAGCTGACTCATCGTGACCCCTTTGCTCGCTCAGTGTCTAGATCAGACTGGAGAAGAATAACCGCCGATGCGCTATCGATAACGGATCTCGATGACTTGACCGAGCGGCCGGCCGCATGCAGGCCGCGCTGGGCCTGGACTGTGGTGAGCCGTTCATCGACCAATCTCACGGGCACGGTGACGCCGGCAGATAAGGCGTGACTCCAATCGCGGGCGAGGCCGGCCGCGCGCCCCTCCGATCCGTCCATAGAAAGCGGGAGGCCGACGATTACCTCAATGGCCTCGTACTCGTCGACGAGCGCAGCCACGGCCACGATGGCTCGCTCATCCGCCGGAACCGCTTGCAGCGGAACCGCCAACAAACCCCCAGGATCACTACGGGCGATGCCGATGCGAACGCTCCCAACATCGCATGCAAGGCGTACTCCGGATCGCACGCAGTCAGGTCGCGAATCGCGCGAGGATCATCGACTCGACCGCTGCAAGAGCGGCGGTCACGCCTTCAGGGTGAGTTCCACCGCCTTGGGCGAGGTCATCCTTGCCACCTCCTCGTCCTTCGACGGATGGCAGGGCGACCGCAAGAAGGCTACTTGCCGTCACTCCGAGGTCTATCGCCGTCTGACTTGAGGCCGCGATGATCGATGCCTTGCCATCAGCGATAGCCGCCCCAACAAGGACGACTGCGAGCTCCGGTCGACTTCGGCCCTTCGCCTTCATCACCATCTCGCGGAGATCAGCTGACGAGGTTCCCGCTGGTGCCTCAAATGCCCACAGCCGCACCGGCCCGATGTCCTTGCCCTCTCCGATGATGCCGTCCATACTTGCGATCAGTTGGGCGCTTCGCATCCTCACGAGATCGCGCTCGGCGTCCTTGAGGGAGGTGATGGTCCGCTCGATCCGCTCGACGAGCTCATCGCCCGGTGCCTTCACCAGCTCACTCAACCGATTCACGAGCACATGCTCCCGCGCGAGGAATCGGTAGGCGTCAGCCCCTACGAGCGCTTCAACCCTTCGAACTCCTGCACCGATAGACCCCTCTGAGAGGAAGGTCACGACCCCAAGTTGGCCGGAGCGCTGGGCGTGCGTCCCCCCGCAGAGCTCGTGCGCCCAGTCGCCAACCGAAACCACGCGCACCTTGTCGCCGTACTTCTCACCGAAGAGCGCCATCGCGCCCATCGCCCGCGCCTCGGCCTGACTCATCTGGTGCGCGGATACGACGAGGTCGTCCAGGAGAACCTCGTTCACCCGGGCCTCAACCTCCTGCAGGATTCCGGGGGCCACTGCGGTGGGGTTAGGGAAGTCGAACCTCAGCCGGCCGGGCGCGTTCTCCGAACCCATCTGGGTCGCGGTGTCGCCGAGACGCTCTCGAAAGGCACGGTGGATCAGGTGGGTCGCAGTGTGCGCTCGCGAGATGGCGCGACGTCGCTGGATGTCGACCTCGGCCACAATTGACTCGCCAGCAGCGATCTCACCGTTCGTGACCTCACCGCAGTGGACGAACAGCCCAGGCACCGGGGACTGCACGTCGAAGACCTCGATGACCGCGCCTTGTCCCGTGAGGAGCCGGCCATGATCACCGAGTTGGCCACCGGACTCGGCGTAGAACGGCGAGCGGTTCAAGATGATCTCGACATGCTCCCCCGCCTTCGCTGCCGGCACCGTCTCGCCATCCCGGACGAGCCCGATGACGAGCGCGTCGGTGGAAGACTCTTGGTAGCCCACGAATTCGGTGGTTCCGCCCACGGCAAGGATCTCTCGGTAAGCGGTCGTTGCGACGACTCCCACCTTCCGCTCACGTGAATCAGCCTTGGCCCGCTCCCGCTGCTGCCCCATGAGGCGTCGGAACCCCTCCTCGTCAACGGAGAGCCCCTGCTCTGCCGCCATCTCCAAGGTCAGGTCGATGGGGAATCCATAGGTGTCGTGAAGCGCGAAGGCCTGATCGCTGGGCAGGCTCGTGCCGCCCCGGGATTTCACCGTCTGCACCGCTGTGTCGAAGATCGTGGTCCCGGTACGCAGGGTCTGCAGGAACGCTGCCTCCTCGCCTTCGGCAATCTGGCGAACCCGATTCACCTCGTCATTGAGCTCCGGGTATTGAGGCGCCATGGTGAGTACCGTCGCCTCGACAAGTTCTCGCATCGTCGGCTCGCCAGCGCCAAGCAGCCGCATCATCCGAATCGTGCGCCGCATGATGCGCCGGAGCACATAGCCGCGGCCCTCATTTCCGGGGAGCACGCCATCGCCGATGAGGAAGACACAGGTCCGAGCGTGATCAGCGACGATCCGCAGGGCGATGTCGTCCTTCTCAGTCCGGCCGTACACCGCTCCGGAGAGCTCGCATGCCCGATCGAGGATTCCGCGGGTCGTATCAATCTCGTAGATATTGTCGACGCCCTGAAGGAGCGCTGCCATTCGCTCAAGGCCCATTCCGGTGTCGATATTGCGCGCCGGAAGCGGCTGGCGGATATCGAAATCCTCTTTCGAGCGCACCGTAGAAAGCTCGTCCTGCATGAACACGAGATTCCAGACCTCGAGGTACCGATCCTCATCCTCGACCGGTCCGCCCTCGCGCCCATGCTCCGGCCCGCGGTCATAGTAGATCTCAGAGCACGGACCGCCGGGGCCCGGCACGCCCATCGACCAGTAGTTGTCCTTGGGCCCCCGGCGCTGGATGCGCTCGTAGGGCAGGCCCGCCGCATGGTGCCAAATCTCGATGGCCTCGTCATCGTCGTCATAGACGGTTGCCCAGAGTCGCTCCTCGGGAAACCCGTATCCGCCGGCGGCAACAGATTTCGTGAGGAGTTCCCAGGCGAACGGGATCGCTTCCTTCTTGAAATAGTCACCGAACGAGAAGTTCCCCGCCATCTGGAAGAAGGACGCGTGTCGGGTTGTCTTGCCGACCTCCTCAATGTCGAGGGTGCGCACGACTTTCTGTACGCTCGTGGCTCGCGGATATGGCGGCGGCGCCTCGCCGAGGAAGTACGGCTTGAACGGGACCATGCCGGCATTGACGAACAACAGGGTCGGATCGTCCAGCAGAAGTGAAGCCGAGGGCACCACTTGGTGACCGCGATCGGCGAAGTAGCGCAAGAACCTACTGCGAATCTCAGCGGACTCCATCAGCGGGCGCTCCCGTTTCCTGGCCACGTGGGCGTAGCACGAGACGGATCGGCCGGCGCCGACGCACCTGCCTGACCAAGGAGCCCGCGCACGGTGGCCACGGTAGCGCTGGCCGAGCCGGCAATGTCCTGCGCCACAGCAAGGACGCCCCTGTCGCGGGCATCGGCTACCAAGTGGGCTCCGTTGCGGTAGACGTAGATCCCTCCGGCGGCGCCGACCGCCATCCAAAACAACCTGCTCACGGTTCATTCTCCTGCGCTGAGGGGTCCGCCGCCGATTCCGACGGTGCTGGCAAGCCTAGCCGCTCACCCCTGCGGGCCCCGCCGAGTCGTTCTGCGATCTGGCCCCAAGCGGCCTCCGCGCCGTGCGAGGTTGGGCGGTAGTACACGGCGCCGGCGAGCACGTCAGGGAGGTACTGATGAGTGGCCACGCCACCGGGCACGTCATGGGGGTACACGTAGCCCTTGCCATGCCCGAGGGACGCCGCCCCCTGGTAGTGGGCATCGCGCAGCCACGGGGGCACGGTTCCGACTCTGCCGCGACGCACGTCGGCCACTGCGGCGCTGATCGCGACGACAACAGCATTGGACTTCGGCGCGAGCGCCGCATGCAGGGTCGCGTGGGCCAGGATGATCTGAGCCTCCGGCATGCCGATCAGCGCCACGGCCTGCGCCGCCGCTACAGCGGTCTGAAGGACCGAGGGATCAGCCATCCCAATATCTTCGCTCGCCAGGATCATCAGCCTCCTCGCGACGAACCGTGGATCCTCCCCTGCCTCCAGCATGCGGGCGAGATAGTGAATCGCGGCGTCGGGGTCACTCCCCCGTACGCTCTTGATGAACGCGCTCACGACGTCATAGTGCTGGTCGCCGTCCTTGTCATAGCGGAGCGCTGCATGCTGGACAGCCCGTTCAATGTGCTCGACTTCAAGGAGTGGCCGGGCATCTCCGGCCTGAGACCGGGTTCCTGCGGCAGCAGCCTCGAGGGCGGTTAATGCCCGGCGGGCGTCACCCATCGCGAGTTGAGCTAGGACGGCGACTGCGTCATCAGAGATCTGGACGCGACCACCGAGACCCCGTGGATCGACAACCGCTCTCCGGATGAGCGCTGCGACGTCAGCATCAGCGAGGGAGGTAAGCGTCACGACGACACTGCGAGATAGCAGCGGGGAGATCACCGAGAAGCTGGGATTCTCAGTCGTGGCCGCAATCAGCGTGACCCAACCGTTCTCCACCGCCGGAAGCAGTGCGTCCTGCTGGCTCTTCGAGAAGCGGTGCACCTCATCGATGAAGAGCACCGTGCCCCGTCCATGCATCGCGAGCTGGTCGCGTGCACTATCGATGACGCCTCGTACATCGCGAACGCCTGCGGTCACTGCAGAGAGCTCGGCAAATACTCGACCCGATGCCTTCGACACAAGTGACGCCAGCGTGGTCTTCCCGGTGCCAGGTGGTCCCCACAGAATCACCGAGATTGTAGAACCCTCACCCGCCGGCCGAAGCAGGTTACGCAGGGGCGATCCTTCGCCAAGGACCGATTCTTGACCAATGACCTCATCAACACTGACCGGCCGCATGCGCACCGCAAGGGGCGCCGACGCTCGCAGGGGCGACAGTCCGTCATCGAAGAGCGTCACGTCCGCAGCCTAGGACGGTACACGGCAAACCCGACGCAGGTGATCCCAACCGCCCCCAATGCCAGCGCAACGGGCGCCATGCCTCGTCCGAGCAATACGCTCCACACCAAAATCCCTATGGGCGCCACTAGACATGCGGAAAGCAACATCGCGGCAAGGCTCTTCGAGACATCGTGGACCTCCTGCGCTTCGGATGCTGCCCCGAACGTGAGCGCGCGCGATGCGAAGCGGCTGGCCCCGAACCCAATCCCCAATATCCCCTCGGCAACCAACTCGATTTCGTTCGACAGCGTTATCGAGGTCACAGCGAGGGCAAGCAGAATCCCACCCGCCACCACCGATGCGAGTGCAGAGGACGCGATCAGCGTGCGCTTCACCCGAAGTCGCGACACCACAATTGGTGAGAGCAGTTCCCCGATCGCGATGCTTGCCAAGAGTAGGCCAGCCCCTTGCAGGAGTGGTTCCCTCCGGAGGGCCTGGGTCAAGGGAACCACGAGGGATGGCATGGGCGCGATGAACAGCGCCACACCGCATGCGAGGTACGTTGATCGGCGCAGCGCCGGGCTCTGCTTCAGGCTGGTGAGGATGTCACCCCACGGTGTAGGGGTTTGGAGTGGATCGGCAATCGAGAGTGCTGGACTGAGCCTCAGGGCCAAGAATACGAGTGGGACCCTGAGCAGCCCTGCTACGAGCAAGCCCAGCGCTTCAGTGTCGCTCGTGATGAAGACTCCGCCGACCAAGGCACCGATCAATGCTGCCACGCCCTTGACCACGGTCATGCGGGCCATGACTTGCGACATATCGCCTGACGAGAGGTAGGCCTTGTACACCACGGGTGACAGAACAGCCGTGAATCCGATAAAGCCTCCGAGGACTGGGGCGGCCAAAAGCAAGACCTGGAGCGCAGGAACGCCGAGGACGATCAGCAACGCGACGAGGATCCAGCACACAGAAAGCAGGGACGTGGCCCAGGCGTATGCCACGCGCGTACCCATGACTCGACACAGATGAGGGGCGTAGGGCATGGTCAATGCCCCAGCTACTAAGCCGATGGCAACGTAGATACCCGTGTAGATCGCACCCGAGTCGAAATCGCCCGCCGCCGTTGTGATCCCTGTGGCACTGAGGAGGCTCACGGTGCTACCGGCAGTCGCGAGGCCGACACCAAGGACGAAGGCGGCCGCACCCCTGGAACCTCCGGCGCTGGCCGATCGATTCGCCGGAGTCACGACGTATCTTCCGTGACGCTGACCCTCGGCGCCAAGAGGCCGCTTCGATACTCACGCACCTCGGTGAATCCGATTGCCGCGTACAGGGCTCGACCTGCTGCATTTGCAGCGTACATTTCCAAGATCGTCACCGGCGAGCCGTCGGAATCGGCCTCGACGACGAGGCGAGAGCACACCGCTCGCGCGTAACCCCTTCCGCGGAATTCTGGGTCGCAGCACACGCTTACGAGATGTGCCGCACCAGAGGATTCAACCTCCTGACCGGCAACCGCGAGGAGCCGTCCGTCTTTCTCAACACCAGCCCACCGGATGATGCTCGGGGTACCTGCGAAGATGTGGGCGGAGTCGGAGTGCTTCAGTAAGTCGTCGATTCTCGAGTCATCAAGGTCAAGGATCGTCGCCTGAGCAGCGAAACGCCGTGTCGCCCCCGTGATCCGATTTGCTGCGAGGGTCCAAAGACACCATTGGCTCGTTTCTGGCGCTCTGAACTCCTGCGGAAGTGACCCATACGCACTCGCGTGCACCGTCACCCCGTCGAGGGGATCGAGGCGATCAAGTACCCGCAGCAAGCCGGTCACTCGTTCTGCGTCGTCGCCGAGCACTGTCGCCCACCGCCCGGTTCGACCGCGCCTTCGCCCCGTCCACGCAACATGGTCGCCTTCCGTCACTGCCCCTTCGATGCTGAGGGGGTCAGCGCGCCATGTCACGAATGGGTCGTCGGGCCGAGCCTGCTGCAATTCACGAAGAAGCGCCGCATGATGAATCGTCACCCCTACCTCCGTGGATGACAGACTAATCCCCATTCGATTGTTCGCTGCGGCCCTTCAGGGCCTGATTCGCGGTACCGGAAACGATTCGAACCGCCACTGCGATGAAGGCGATGTCGAAACCCATCTGCACCATTGCAACGGAGCGAGCCGGAATCGTCACAGGGGTGATATCACCGAAGCCGACGGTAGCGAGAACCGTCACCGTGAAGTAGAACGCCGAGAACTGATCGAGGTTCTCTGAGAAGCTGACGGGCTCCGCGAGTGACATGGCGTAGTAGGTCACCGAGAAGAACGCGAGGAACATCGCGACGAGGAGCAGGAGTGCCTCGGTCGCCTGAATGCGAGGGAACTGTGCGCGATGGATACGGCGAAGCTGGAGCCTGAAATACCAGGCGAATGCCAGAAGCATCACGATGCCCATCGTGATGGGGATCCACAAGTTCAGGTGCGGATTGACGGGCACCAATCGCATCATGACAAATACGAATGCCAGACCAAAGAACATTCGTGCCAGCGACTCAAGAATGATCCTGACTTTCGCCCTTCGGGAGATGTCAAAGCCGGCTGATGCCTGTTCTGTCGTGTCCACGTTCGCTCCAGGTGACGAGGTTGGTGTGCTTCACTCAATTCAACCGTACGAGCGAGGACATCGCCCGGGCCAGTTTCAGTCTTCGTTCGTCGGGGCCGGACGCCCATCGGGGTAGAAGGCCGCGGCCGCGGACCCTTCGGGCCGAAACACCCCGAGAATCCAGATGTCCGCGGGATTGGGATTTTCAATGGCGTGCAGCAGCCTCGGCGCCACGTGGAACGCGCTCCCCGACTCAATCGGCTGCGTTCTGCCAAGCGCATGAAGGATGCCGGAACCTCGAATGATCACGCATATCTCGTCGTAAAGGTGATAGTGCTCCGGGGCACCGGAGGTCGGAATGAATCCCACGAACATCGTTGCCCCCCGACTCCCCCGATTACGATCGAACAGGACCTCGAATTGGCGGTCTGCGGTCGCCGCCTCACTGTGCTGCTCGCCGAGTCGCGCCACATGGATCACTCGATCGACCAGGCGAGCCAACTGGGCTGACCATGGCGTCACAGGTGCTGGTACGAGAAAGGAAAGCAGGTGGAGTTCACCCTCTGACACAACAGCATTCCATGACTCCCCGGCGTGAATCTGAACTGCATCGCCCTCGCGGACCGCATAGGACTCCTCCTGCCCGTCATCGCGAATCGCAATCGTTGCATCCCCCGCCATGACATATAGCAATTCGTCGTTCAGATGATCACGACGGGGTTGCGACTCACCTAGAGCGAAGCGCAAGGACCGGTGCACCATCGGCTCGGCATAGTGCCCATTAGGAATCATTCTGCGCTCGACAGCGGTGTCGCCGGGCACTTTCAGGGCTTCGACATCGGACTCGGTCATGACGGTGCCTGGCATCATGATTCGAGCATAGGCTTGTTCACACACCAGCGCGCTCGGCTAGGCGAGTAGGTGACGATGCCGGCGCATCGCGGCGAGCGCGGCTTCAACATCGCCTGCATTGTTGTAGAAGTGCGGGCTGATCCGTAGGTTTCCGTCGCGGCCTGAGGCGATGACACGGTCCCCTGCCATGGCCCGAACAAGGGCATGTTCGTCAGTCGAAGCGATGGCGATCATCGGGCCGTGCTCACCTGCACCACCGGGAGTGACGACCGTGCCGCCGAGGTCTACGACTCCAGCGCGCAGTTGATCGTGCAGGCTCGACGAGACTTCCCATGCCCGGTCGACGCCGATCTCCAGCAGGAGCTCCAGCCCGGCGGCGACGGCATACAGGCTTGGGACCACTGGAGTGCCTGCCTCGAATCGACGGGCATCGGTTGCCGGGTCGTAGCCGTAGATGTCCATCGCGAAGATGTCGCGCGCGGCAAACCAACCGGTCGACGTCGGGACCAACGCTGCGCATGCCTCCTTCGTCACGAGCCCGAATCCAACTCCGGGCATCCCAAGCAGATACTTCAAACAGCCACCGACGAGAAAGTCCGCGCCAAGCGCGGTGAAGTCGATCGGAACGGCCCCCGCAGACTGATAGGCATCGACGAGCACCCGAACACCCCGCGAGTGGGCGAGGTCGATCACAGCTGCTAGGTCAATCATCGCCCCGTTGCGGTAACAGACATGTGTCACGGAAACGAGCGCGGTGTCGGTGTCGATCGCGGCCGCAAGGTCATCCATCGCGAGACGATTGTCCGCTCCGGCCGGGACGTGCACGACCTTGACGCCGCGCGCCGCCTGCGCGTGCCAGATCTGCCCGGCGGTCGGGAATTCCAACGACGTGGTGACGACCGTTCGCGGACCACCATCAAGGAAGAGAGCTGACGCGATGGAGTCGATCGCGGCCGATGCTGAGGCGGTGACGGCAACCTCACCCGGTGTCGTGTTGAACACCCGCGCAAGGAGGCCTCGGACCTCCTCCTGTTTTCCCGCCCACTGCTCCCAGAGCGAGCCGAGTTCGTCCATGCCGTCCATGTAGTGCTCCATCGCACCGCGCACAGTGTCGGCGAGAGCACCCTGTGAGCAACTATTGAGGTACGTGGCGTTCTTAAAGATCGGGAATCGATCGCGATACGCAGCGACGTCAACATCCACGGTAGGCCTTCCTGAGTTATGACTCCTGGGTTGGATCGTCCGTTGCTATGACAGCGTCGATCCCGGCCTCCTTGCGCTGCTGCGGAGTGATTGGTGTTGGTGCCCCGGTCAGCGGATCATGGCCGGCGCCCGTCTTGGGAAACGCGATGACCTCCCGAAGCGACTGCGCGCCAGCGAGCAACATGCAGGTGCGGTCCCAGCCGATCGCAATACCGCCGTGCGGCGGTGGGCCGAACTTGAATGCATCAAGCAGGAAACCGAACTTCTCGTCCGACTCCGCCTCGGTCATACCGAGCATCGCGAACACCCGCTCCTGCACATCAGCCTGATGTATTCGGACCGATCCGCCGCCGATCTCATTGCCATTGCACACGATGTCGTATGCCCACGCAAGCGCCTCACCGGGCGACTCCTCGAAGGTATCGCGCCATTCCTCGTTCGGAGATGTAAACGGGTGGTGGACGGCTGTCCAGCCCTTCACACCCTGCTCATCCTCGGTCTCCTCGAACATCGGCGCATCGATCACCCACAGGAAGGACCACGCCTTCTCATCGATCATGCCCAGACGGCGAGCAATTTCGATTCGGGTGGCACCGAGCAGGGAGCGCGCCTCGGAGGTTTTGCCAGCAGCGAAAAACACGCAGTCGCCGTGCTTTGCGCCAGCGGCGGTAATAAGTCCGGCTCGCTCGTCATCACTCAGATTCTTCGCGACCGGCCCACCAAGTTCGCCGTCAGCCGCAATGGTCACGTAGGCAAGGCCCTTGGCACCTCGCTGCTTTGCCCACTCCTGCCACGCGTCAAATTGCCTCCGCGGCTGGTCGGCGCCCCCCGGCATGACGACAGCCCCGACATGCTCCGCCTGGAACACCCGGAAGGGGGTTGCTGAGAAGTACGAGGTGAGGTCGACGAGTTCGAGCTCGAATCGTAGGTCGGGCTTGTCGCTGCCGAACCTGCGCATCGCCTCGGCATACGTCATCTGGGGGATATCACCGATCTCGAACCCGAGGATCCCCTTCCAGAGCGCGCGCACGATCGCCTCGCCCACCTCGATGACATCCGACTGCTCAACGAACGACATCTCGATATCGAGCTGGGTGAACTCAGGTTGCCGGTCGGCGCGAAAGTCCTCGTCTCGATAGCAGCGCGCGATTTGGAAATAGCGCTCCATGCCAGCGACCATGAGGAGCTGCTTGAACAACTGAGGTGACTGCGGAAGCGCGTACCAGTGTCCCGGCTGCAGACGCACCGGAACGAGGAAATCGCGTGCACCC
This sequence comes from Candidatus Nanopelagicales bacterium, assembly GCA_040398845.1. Taxonomy (GTDB): domain Bacteria; phylum Actinomycetota; class Actinomycetes; order S36-B12; family S36-B12; genus WLND01. Next base: position 76,371 of record JBBATH010000009.1, read on the forward strand.
TCCGGGGTTGACCGAGTGAGGGTGGGAGTTTCGATCTCGATGAAGTCGCGATCGAGGAGGACGTTGCGAGCGATCTGGTTGACCTTTGAACGCATACGCAGGGCGTCGCCCGCAGATTGTCTCCGCAAGTCGAGGTAGCGGTACTTGAGCCGGACCTCGTCGCCGACCGTCACTCGATCGTCGATCGGGAACGGCAACGGTGCCGAGACCGACAGGATTTCGACCTCCTGGGCCATCACCTCGATTGACCCGGTCGGGAGTTCCGGATTCTCGTTGCCTGCCGGGCGGGAAGAGACAGAGCCGACGATGCGCAGGCAGTACTCATCGCGCAGGCCATGTGCAACCTCGGGATCGTGGACGACCACCTGGACGATGCCACTCGCATCACGCAGGTCGAGGAACGCGACGCCACCGTGATCACGCCGACTGGCAACCCACCCCGCCAGCGTCACCACGTTGCCGACATCGCCTGACCGAATCGTTCCGGCATTCGTTGAGCGGATCACCGCGCATTCCTCTCGATTGCTTGCTCCTGGACTCGTCTTTGAACCACGTCGAGCACACTGTCCCACGGAATGGTCACCTGCTCCCCCGTCGCCATGTGCTTCATGACCGCAGTCTCGCCCTGCACCTCATCGTCACCGAGCACGATGACGAACCGAGCGCCGCTGCGATCAGCCGACTTCATCGCCCCCTTGAGGCCACGCTCGCCGTAGGCGATGTCGGCGCGGACGCCGCTGGCCCGAAGTCGTCCGGCTAGGCCGACAAGTCGGGTTCTGGCCTCAACCCCGATCGGGACGCAGTAGACGTCGACGAGCGGCCCACCACCCACATCGAGGCCCTCTGCCTCGCAGGCGAGCAGCGTGCGATCGGTACCGATGCCCCAACCAATCCCCGAAAGCGCCGCCCCACCGATCGATTCCATGAGGCCGTCGTAGCGCCCACCTCCCCCGATGCCCGATTGGGCGCCGAGGAGGTCGTGGGTGAACTCGAAGGTGGTGCGCGTGTAGTAGTCCAGACCGCGGACGAGGGCGGGGGCCTCACTCCACCGCACCCCGAGGACGCTCAGGGCCTGCCGGGCCCCGGCGTAGTGGGCGGCGCAGTCGGCGCACAGGTGATCGACCGTGTGCGGAGCCTCGGTGAGTTGCGACTGCAGTTCAGGCCGCTTGTCATCCAGCACTCGGAGTGGGTTAATTGCTGCACGCTCGCGCGTGGCCTCGTCGAGTTCAAGACCCGCAAGGAAGGTCGAGAGCACCTCGCGGTACCCGGGACGACATCCAGTGCAGCCAAGCGAGGTCAGATGAAGGGTGTACTGCGTGAGCCCGAGGGACCGGAACGCCTCATCAGCAAGTGCGATGACCTCGGCGTCGATAGCGGGGTCATCAGAACCGATGGCCTCGATGCCGACCTGCTGCAACTGGCGATACCTGCCTTGCTGCGGACGCTCGGCCCGAAAGAACGGACCTGCGTACCAGACCTTGACTGGCAGTTGCCCCCGATCAAGTCCGTGCTCGACAACGAGCCGCATGACCCCCGCCGTGCCCTCGGGTCGCAGGGTCAATGAGCGTCCACCCCGATCTTCAAAGGTGTACATCTCCTTGGATACGACATCGGTGGACTCCCCTACGCCGCGAACGAAGAGGTTCGTGTCCTCGAATACCGGGAGTTCCACATATCCGTAGCCAGCGAGCTTTGCCGGCCGACTCAGCGCCTCGCGCACGCTGAGGAAGGCTTGACCACGGGATCCGAAGTACTCCGGCACCCCCTTCGGTGCCTGGAACAGCCCCACTACATTCCCCGTGATGGCGCCGAAAAGATGCCGTCGCCAAATTGTAGAAATGGGTTGCTTATGCGCTCCGCGCCGATGGTCGTCTGGGGACCATGCCCGGGCATAACAATCGTTGCGTCGTCGGCGGTGATGATCACCCGCTCAAGACTCGCTCGCATGGCATCAGAATCGCCTCCCGCGAGGTCCGTACGGCCGATCGACCCGGCGAAAAGCACGTCACCGCTGAACATGATTGGCTGATCGCTCGCTTCACCCGGTCGCGTAAACACCACCGACCCTTCGGTATGGCCCGGCGCGTGGGACACAACGAGGCTGATGCCCGCGAGTTCGAGGGTCACTCCATCCGAGAGGATCCGAACATCGTCAGGCTCGGTCAACTCAAGGGCGCCCTTCGTCATCGCGAGCAGATGCTCACGTGACGCCACGACGCTCGTGCCGGCAGGATCGGCCAGCCGATAACGATCGTCTGCGTGGATATAGGCCGGAATGCCGAATCCATGGGCGACCGGTGCGACAGACCACACGTGATCAATGTGCCCGTGGGTGAGAAGGACCGCCGCCGGCTTCAAGGAATGCTCCCGGATGGCCTCTTCGACACCCCCGATCGAGTCCTGGCCTGGATCGATGACGAGGCAGGGCTCTCCGGGGCCGCTTGCAATGACGTAGCAGTTGGTGGCCCATGAGCCTGCAGGAAAGCCAACGATGAGCATCTGCGAAGCCTAATGCCGGGCGACACAGGCGCCGAATAGACTCTGCGCGTGACAAGCAATCGGCGCGAGAAGCGACTAGCCCGCGAGAAGTACGAGCGGCAGCAGGTGCGGCGACAGCAGGGGGCCATCGCCCGCCGGCGCCGGCAGCGGATCATCGGTATCGCGGTTGCTGCCGTGATCCTCATCTCCGCAGGAGCCTGGGTCGCGGTCGGTCGCTCCAGTTCGACCGACGAGCCTTTGGCGGAGGCGGTGCCATCACAGGCACCCTGGTCTTCACCAGCGCCGTCCGGATCAGCCGTACCCGCAGCCCTGTCGTGCACCGAGCCCAGCGCCATCCGAGCGAATGATCAGACATTCGCGAACGCTCCGCAGCCATCACCCCTGTCCGAGAAGCCTGCGCAAATCACCCTTGTCACCAATTGCGGACCAATCACGATCGAAACCCTTCCGTCTGCCGCGCCACTTACCGTCGCCTCTGAGGTCTTTCTCACCGAGAACGGCTTCTACGACAAGACCCAGTGCCACCGGCTCACCACAGCGGGCATCCTCGTTCTTCAGTGCGGTGACCCTGCGGGCGACGGCACCGGTGGACCCGGCTACACGGTTCCTGATGAGAACCTGCCCACCGAGGGACCGACCAACTATCCGGCCGGCACCGTAGCGATGGCCAATGCCGGGCCAGGCACGGCCGGGTCTCAGTTCTTCATCGTCTACGGCGACACGACGCTTCCCTCGGGCTACACAATCTGGGGCACTGTCACCGGTGGCCTTGACATTGTGAAACAGGTTGCGGCCCTCGGAGTCAAGGGCGGCGGATCCGATGGACCCCCGGTTCAACCAGTGGTTATCGAGTCGGCATCCGTCAGCGCCGCATGACGCGACATTCATTAGTGCAAGATGTACCCGTGACCACACGAGATTGGCAGGTTTCCTGATGGACGAGGCCACGGCTTCCGGCACGGCACCCGTGCCTACCCCAGCCTCCCTACCTACCCCAGCCTCCTTACCTACCCCAGCCTCTTTACCTACCCCAGCCTCTTTACCTACCCCAGCCTCCTTACCGCAACGCACCGCGGTCGCGGTTCCGAGCCGGTCGCCGGCGCCGAACCCCGGAGCCCTGCGACAGCCGGTAGTCAAGCAGGGCAGTGACCCCAGCAAGTTCGGGCGCGTCACCGAAGATGGCACGGTCTACCTCACCGCACCCGAGGGTGAACTTGTTGTCGGCCAGTGGGCGGCGGGTCCCCCTGCCGAGGGACTCGCATTTTTTGGGCGTAAGTACGACGATCTCGTCGTCGAGATCGAGTTGGTGAGTAGGCGACTCGTTGACGGCCGGGCTAGCGGCGAACAGGCTCAAGCCGTGCTCGCTAAGGTTCGCGAAGGACTCTCGTCTCGCTCCTTCGTGGGCGACATCGTTGCCCTTGAGTCCAAGTGCGAGGCACTCGAGTCGTCAATCGCCACCGCGAAGGCCGCAGCGCAAGCACAGAAGGCTGAACAGCGTGCTCGGGCGGCCCTGGCTCGGGAGGCCCTCACCGTCGAGGCTGAGTCGCTCGCCGAGTCCACGTCGTGGAAGTCCACAAGCGAGCGCTTCGCAACCATGATCGAGGAGTGGAAGTCCCTCCCACATGCAGACCGTTCAGGCGAGCAGGCCATGTGGAAGCGGATTAGCGCCGCGCGGGCTCAGTTCGACAAGGCACGACGCGCCCACTTCGCAGAACTCGACTCAGATCGCAAGGTCGCCGTCGCTCGCAAGCGCGAACTCATCGCCCAGGCCGAGGCCCTGACGACCTTGACGGACTGGGCCGGGACGGGTCGCAAACTACGTGACCTCATGACCGCTTGGAAGGACGCCCCGCGCTCATCCAAGCAGGATGAGGACAAGCTCTGGAAGCGCTTTAAGGCGGCTCAGGACGTCTTCTACGCCGCCAAGACCGCCGCGGATTCGGCCGAGGAGGACACTCTCAAGGAAAACATTCCCGCCAAGGAGTCGCTCGTCGCTGAGGCCGAAGCGCTCCTTCCGGTCACCGACACCTCGGTGGCAAAACGCGCACTTCGCGTGATCGGCGAGCGCTGGGAAAAGGTCGGTGACCTGCCTCGAGCGGACCGTGACCGGCTCGAGCGTCGGCTCAAAGTGGTCGAGGATGCTGTCCGCGGCAGCGAGGCGGAGACCTGGAAACGCACCAACCCTGAGACCCGCGCCCGCGCCGAATCCACCGCGAACGCCTTCACCGATGGGATCGCCAAACTCGAGGTCAAGCGTGCGAAGGCACTGGACAAGGGCGACCTCGCTGAGGTGGAGCGACTCGATGCGTCGATCGCGGGCACCAAGGCCTTGCTCGGCGCAGCAGAGGCTGCTGCCGCGGAATTTAAGGGCTAAGCGAGCGTTTCGCTACACCCGATAGGCGTCGTAGACCCCTTCAACGTTGCGCACCGCCTTGATTACCGAACCCATGTGCTTGGGGTCGGCCATCTCAAAGGTGAAGCGCGACAACGCTATACGGTCGCGCGAGGTGGTGACCGAGGCGCTCAGGATGTTTACATGCATATCTGACAACGCCCTCGTCACATCACTGAGGAGCCGAGCGCGGTCTAGAGCCTCCACCTGAATATTCACCAGGAACAGGCTGGTCGAGGTCGGCGCCCACTCAACCACGACGATGCGATCGGGTTCGGCTCGGAGTCCCGGTACATTCACGCAGTCCGTGCGATGCACTGATACTCCCGAGCCCCTCGTGACAAATCCGAGAATGTCGTCGCCCGGCACCGGTGTGCAGCACTTTGACAATTTCACCCACACGTCGTCTGCTCCCTTGACGACGACTCCAACATCACCCGACGTACGGGACCGATGCCGTTGCAAGCTGTTGGGGATGAATGCATCAGCAGCCTCATCAGCAGCCGCCTCCGCTCCCCCAGCCGCGTCAACGAGACGCTGGATGACCGTGGCGGCGGACACCCGGCCCTCCCCGATCGACGCATAGAGCCCGGAAACATCGGTTTGGTGAAGGTCGACGGCAATACTCGTGAGCGCTTGGTTCGTCATCATTCGCTGCAGCGGGAGACCTTGCTTGCGCATGGCACGAACGATTGAATCCTTGCCCGCCTCTATCGATTCGTCTCGTCGCTCACGCGAGAACCAGGCTTTGATCTTGCTCTTCGCCCGCGCTGATGATACGAAGCCAAGCCAGTCTCGGCTTGGTCCGGCGCCCTCCGCTTTCGACGTGAAGATCTCGATGACATCGCCGTTCGTCAGCGTTGACTCAAGCGGCACGAGCTTGCCATTCACGCGAGCTCCGACACACCGGTGACCGACCTCCGTATGCACAGAGTAGGCGAAGTCAACTGGGGTCGCACCGGTGGCGAGCGCCACGACATCGCCTTTCGGCGTGAAGACGAACACCTCCGAGGATCCGAGGTCATACCTCAGTGAATCCATGAATTCGTCGGGATCCTCAGTTTCGCGCTGCCATTCCATGAGTTGGCGCAGCCACCCGAAATCATCGGGGCCAGCCTTCGCTCCGGAATCCTGCTTGTAGCGCCAGTGCGCCGCGACTCCAAACTCCGCTGCCCGGTGCATTTCATGGGTTCGGATCTGCAGTTCGACTGGCTTGCCCTCCGGCCCGATGACGGTCGTGTGGAGCGACTGGTACATGTTGAACCTCGGCATGGCAATGAAGTCCTTGAACCTCCCGGGAACCGGACTCCAGCGCGCGTGGATGACACCGAGCGCCCCGTAGCAGTCACGAACGTTGTCGACGAGGATCCTCACTCCAACGAGGTCGTAGATATCAGCGAAGTCGCGACCGCGCACGATCATCTTCTGGTACACCGAGTAATAGTGCTTCGGTCGGCCTGTCACACTCGCCTTCACCTTGCTCTTGCGCAAATCTGCATCGATCTCATCGAGCACTAACGTGAGGTACTGATCCCTTGACGGCGCACGCTGCCCCACCAGTCGTACTATCTCGTCGTACATCTTCGGGTAAAGGGTGGCAAAGGCCAGATCCTCGAGTTCCCATTTCACGGCGTGCATCCCGAGGCGATGTGCCAGCGGCGCGTAGATCTCGAGCGTCTCGCGCGCTTTCACCTGCTGCTTCGCCTCCGGCATCCAGCGTAAGGTCCGCATGTTGTGTAGGCGGTCAGCCAACTTGATGACAAGCACTCGGATGTCGCGGGCCATCGCCACGACCATCTTTCGTACGGTCTCCGCTGCCGATGACTCTCCGTACTTCACTTTGTCGAGCTTCGTCACACCATCGACGAGTTGCGCCACTTCCCCGCCGAAGTCCTCTCGGAGCGCGTCGATCGAATAACCGGTGTCTTCAACCGTGTCATGGAGGAGCGCCGCAGCCAGTGTTGAGGCACTCATCCCCAAATCCGCGAGTATTGTTGCGACAGCAAGGGGGTGGGTGATGTACGCCTCGCCGCTGCGCCGACGTTGGTCTCGGTGCAAGTACGCGGCTGTCTCGTATGCCCGTTCGATGAGCTTCGTGTCGCTCTTGGGATGGTACTGACGTAGCGTGCGCAGGAGTGGTTCAAGCTCAGGGTGCAACCTGCGCGGTCCTGCGAATCTCACGATCCTTGCCCGCAGGCCACCTGCGTCGGGAGCGCCGGCGTAGGGCGAGAGAGGGGTAACCTGCTCCGTCGGAGACGACACTTGGTTCGTCACGGGCACTCCTTCCGACTTCAGTCGATTCTACCCGGGCGTCGGGGTGAGGAGCGCGTGGACGAGGATCCCCCGAGCCTCAAGAACACTGCGGCCCTCGAGGAACGGTAGGTCCATCACAACAAGCAGTGCCAAAACCTCTGCACCGCACAGGGTCACGAGGTCGACCGCCGCGCCAGCAGTGCCTCCGGTTGCAAGGACATCGTCGATGATGACGACCCGGTGTCCAGGGCCGACGGCATCTTGGTGGAGCTCCAACGTCGCGGTTCCGTACTCGAGCTCATACTCGCGGGCGTGGACAAGACCAGGCAGCTTGCCCGGCTTTCGCATCGTGATGAACCCCGCGCCAAGGTGGTGCGCAAGCGCAGCGCCGTAGGGAAATCCTCGCGCCTCAATACCGACCACCGAGTCCACTTGCAAGCCGGCGACCCGCCGAGCCAATGCTTCGATGACGATACGAAAGGCTCTTGGCTCAGCCATGACGCCGCTCAGGTCTTGGAAGGACACTCCGGGCTTTGGCCAATCCTGGACCACATGGATGCAGGACCGGACAGCAGCCTCGTCAGCAGCGTCCAAGACTCATCCCTTGCTTCGTCGGGACCTTGGAGGACGCTTGGGCTGCTGCCTCAGGCTCGACCCAACCAAGGCCGCAGAGTCACCAGCCGCTCCAGCCTTCGCAGCCTGTGACCGCCGCGCCATGACCCGGGCAGTGAGGGACTTGATCTCCGGTTGGGCGTTCTTCATCTGCGCGAGAATCGGAGTGGCGATGAAGATTGATGAGTACGCCCCTGCGGCCATACCGACGGCGAGTGCTACCGCAAGATCTAGGAGGGTACCCGCCCCGAGGAGCCCAGCGCCGATGACGATGATCGACACCACTGGGAGCAGCGCGACGATCGAGGTGTTGATGCTGCGCACGAGTGTCTGATTAACCGCGAGATTGGCGGCGTCCGAGTAGGTGAGCATGGACTGCCCGGTGATTCCACGGGTGTTCTCGCGCACCTTGTCGAACACGACGACCGTGTCGTACAGAGAGAAGCCAAGGATGGTGAGGACACCGATCACGGTGGCAGGAGTCACCTCTAGCCCGGTGAGGGCGTAGATGCCGATGGTAATGACAAGGTCGTGTGCCAGGGCAACGAGTGCCGCCACCGCCATCCGCCACTCAAAATAGATTGACAGGAAGATCGTGACAAGCAGCAGGAAGACAAGGAGACCCTGCAACGCTTTTTTCGATATCTCAGCACCCCAGGTCGGCCCCACCACCTGAACCTTGATCTCGTCCTTGGCTACACCGCACGCAGTGGCGAGTTCACCAGCCAGAACCGAACTCTCGGCGGCCGTGAGTGCCTCGGTTTGGACCCTGATCGTCCCGTTACCCGTCTTGGTGACAATCGATTGGGCTCCGCTGCCCTCTTCTGCGACGACTCGCGCCTGCTCGATGCTGCAGGTCGCAGCGGGAAGGGAGAAATCGGCGCCACCCCGAAACTCAATGCCGAGATTAAGTCCGCGGGTGAGCAGCGCCCCGACGGACACTAGGAGAATGATCGCCGAGACGACGTACCAGGTGCGACGACGTCCAATGAAGTCGATCGACATCTGCCCGCTGTAGAGACGATGGCCGAGGCCGGAAATCTTGCTCATGGGTTGGACACCTCCTTCGACTCACGGCGACGGCCTTGTCGGGCAATCGCCCCCGCCATGCTTGCTGCTCCGACACGGTCAGGGTCGAGCCCGGTCCAGCGGGAGCCCCGCTGCATCCAACCGGCTCGGCCGAGGAGGACGACGATCGGGTGCGTGAACCAGAAGGCCACGAGCACATCGATCACGGTCGTAAGTCCGAGCACGAAGGCGAACCCTCGCACGCTACCTACCGAGAGAAGGTAGAGCACTACCGCGGCGAGGAGCGACACGAAGTCGGCAGCAAGAAGCGTTCGACGTGCCCGAACCCAGCCCGAAGCGCACGCTTGGCGCAGCGTTCTGCCCTCGCGGATCTCGTCTCGGATTCGCTCGAAGTAGACGATGAAGGAGTCTGCCGTGATACCGATGGCCACGATCGCGCCCGCGACACCCGCGAGGGTGAGGGTGAGCCCGATGCTCTTGCTCATCACCACGAACACCAAGTACACGATCACTCCCGCTGCAATGAGGGAGATCATCGCAACGACACCGAGCGCTCGGTAGTACACGATGAGGTAGATCATGACGAGGACGAGTCCGAGCAGGCCGGCAAGAAGCCCGGCACGCAACTGCTCGCTTCCGACGGTTGGTGACACTGACGTGATGTCGACCGCCTCCAGGGTGACCGGCAATGCGCCGTACTTGAGAATGTTCGCGAGATCGTTCGCCTCTTGCGCAGTGAAGTTGCCTTCGATCTGTGCCTGACCGCCCAGAATTGGCTCGTTGAACCGAGGTGCTGAGGTGACGACGCCGTCGAGGACGATCGCGAAGGCATTACATGGACTCGCACCCTGGCCGCAGTCGGGCAGTGCGGACAGTGTCGTCGATGCGTCACCGAGCGCCTTCGCTCCCTCCCCGTCGAACTCGAGTGATACGACCCATCCCACGCCGCCCTGTGGGAGAACGGCGCTTGCGCCAGTCACATTCGTTCCCTTGATGAAGGCAGGTTCCAAGGTGTACTTCACGGTGCCGGTCTGGTCACAGGTGCCGAGCCAGAGGGCAGGATCGTCAGGAGTGCCTCCCGAGTAGGCCTCTGGGTTCGTGCAGTCCAAGTTCGCCACCTCGGCCTGAAACTCCGGGGTGTTTTCAGGGGCTTGCACGAGATCCGTGGTCCCGACAGGTGCAGATGCCGACGCGGACGGGGTCGCTGCCGGCGAAGCCGCTGCTGTCGCTGATGGCGACGCAGATGATGCCGACGCAGATGATGCCGACGCAGATGCACTGGCGGTTGAAGATGCAGACGGCGAAGCCGAGGATGTGGCGGACGCGGTTTCCGATGGAGAAGCCGATGGCGAGGCAGTGGGAGCTGGTGCCGGGTTGTTTATCGAGTAAACGGGCCTGAAGTCAAGGAGTGCGGTCTTTTGAACAAGATCAACGAGACGATCCTGGCTCGCCCCCGGAACTGACACGACAATCGCGGCGCCTTCCCCGCTGCCCTGGGTGGTCACCTCAGCCTCGGCAACCCCGAGGCCGTCAACGCGCTGCCTGATGATGGCAACCGTCTGTTGCAACTGCTCGTCGGTAATGCTCGCCCCCACCGACACCGGCTTTGGCAGCAGGATCACCTGCGTGCCACCCTGGAGGTCAAGGCCGAGCCGAACAGTCGAGTCGGTGCCCGGCCAAAAAGCCCAGGCGATGAGGCCGAGCATGATGACTGCGAGGGCAACGAGCGCGCGCAGAGGCTTCGTTGTTGCGGGAGGCGCCACGAACGTTCCCTACTTCGCGGAGTCGTCAGATGATGGCTTGTCGAAATCAACGACCGCACTGTCAAGTGCAGGCTCCTCAACCGGGATCACCTTTGCGATGGCGGCGGGGAGCATCCGAATGACAACCCCCGGGGCGATTTCGATGCTCACCTCGTCTGCCGAGCTTGCCACCACGGTGCCGAACACCCCGGCGGTGGTCATGATCGAAGATCCCGGGGCCACCGCGGCGATCATGGCCGCCTGTGCCTTTTGACGAGCCTTTTGCGGTCGCAGCACGAGCAGGTAGAACACGACGCCGATGAGCAGAAGCGGCACGATGGTGACGAAGTCCACGATTCTCCCGAGGTTAGACGATATGACGATAACTCTAGTCACCAAGGTCGAGCACAGACTGCGCAGGCAGCGCTTGCGCCACACCAACGTGCTGCCACGCTGCGGGGGTCGCCACACGTCCGCGCGGGGTCCGAATGATCATCCCGAGCCGGACGAGGAACGGCTCGGCCACCGTCTCGACCGTCTCTGGTTCCTCTCCCACGGCCACCGCAAGAGTGGAGAGGCCAACCGGGCCTCCACCGAACCGGCGTACGAGCACGTCAAGGACGGCCCGGTCGATGCGATCCATACCGAGGGCGTCGACTTCATAGAGCTCGAGCGCAGCGGATGCGGACGGTTGATCAACGACGCCATCGCCATGGACCTGTGCCCAGTCACGGACTCGCCGCAGCAGGCGGTTCGCGATGCGGGGGGTACCACGGCACCGACCTGCGATCTCGATCGCTCCCGCCTGCCGAAGGTCAACCCCCAGCAGCTTTGCCGATCGTTGAAGGATGATCTCGAGGTCCGCTGGGTCATAGAAATCCAGATGCGCAGTAAAGCCGAACCGGTCCCGCAGCGGGCTCGGCAGCATACCGGCGCGGGTTGTCGCGCCAACGAGGGTGAAGGGCGCGATCTCCAACGGTATGGCCGTGGCACCGGCTCCCTTTCCAACGACAACATCGACTCGAAAGTCCTCCATCGCCAGATAGAGCATCTCCTCAGCAGGGCGTGAGGTGCGGTGGATCTCGTCGAGGAAAAGGACCTCACCCGGTTGGAGGCTCGAGAGCACAGCGGCGATATCACCCGCGTGCTGGAGTGCTGGCCCCGACGTGATGCGAAGTGGCGCCTCGAGTTCTGCAGCGATGATGAATGCCAGTGTCGTCTTGCCCAGACCCGGTGGACCGCTGATGAGCACGTGATCAGCCGCCCGACCGCGACGACGCGCGGCTTCGAGCACGAGACCGAGCTGAGACTTCACTCGATCCTGCCCAATGAAGCCTTCGAGATGGGTCGGCCGAAGCGCACCCTCCACGGCGACGTCGTCTGCATCCGGATCACCGTCGATGAGACGGTCACTCATGAGCGGTCCAGGCTGCGAAGAGCCGCCTTGAGGAGGAGCGCGATATCTGGGCCGTCGGAATCGTCAGCATCAACCTCGGCCAGCGGAGTCACCGCGAGCACAGCCTGTTCAGCCTCCTTCAGCGACCAGCCCAGCGATGTGAGTCCGGCGGTGACCGAGGTCTGCCAGCGACCGGCCGCTACCCCACCGGAAACACCTGACGCGCCAAGACCCTTCGCTGGCCCTAGCTTGTCCTTCAACTCTAGGACGAGTCGGCTCGCCCCTTTTCGCCCGACACCGGGCACCTTTGTAAGGGTGACGAGATCATCTCTCGCGACTGCGAGGCGTAATTCGTCGGGCGAGAGGGTCGCGAGGAGCCCCATGGCGAGCCGCGGGCCTACTCCGCTCACGGTCTGAACCTGCTCGAACACGGTCCGCTCATCAGCGTTAAGGAAGCCATAGATGGTCCAGCCGTCCTCGCGGATGACGAGCGATGTCATGAGTTCGACCCGCTCCCCCGGCCGAACGCTTGATGCCGCCACAGGTGTACAAATCGCGGTGAGTCCGACGGGGCCAATATCAACGACAACCCGATCGGCGCGAACCGATGTCACCGTCCCTCGGATGAAGTCCATCATCGGGCGATCTCCGCCAAGGCATCGTTGATTCTTCGTTGCGCGGTGCCGCGCCAGATCTGGCAGATGGCAATCGCTGCCGCGTCGGCGGCGTCGGCGGGTCGGGGCGCAGACTCGAGTTTCAGCAGGCGGACCACCATGGCAGCCACTTGGGCCTTCTCAGCCCGGCCGCTTCCGGTGACCGCGGCCTTGACCTCGGTCGGTGTGTGCATGGCGACCGGAAGGTTGAGCCTTCCCGCGATCACGAGTGCCATTGCAGCTGCCTGAGCCGTGCCCATCGCACTTCGAACATTGTGTTGGCTGAACACCCGCTCAATCGCAATGACATCGGGTTCGAATTCCATGACGAGAGCGAGGATCCCACGCTCAAGGCTCGCAAGCCGAAGAGAGATTTCAACGTCGGCGCCGGTGCTGAGCACACCGATGTGGCGGGCGACAAGCGTGCGTCCGGGGGCACCCTCCACCACAGCCACTCCACATCGGGTCAGCCCTGGGTCCACTCCGAGCACGCGCATGATCCACCCTCCCTCGCGACTCCTACGGAACCGGAAGCCGAACGATTCACGCCCGACTATACGAACGTATGTTCTAAGGGTAGTGGGTGGAGCGGTCAGTCGATCGCCGCCATGACGTCATCGCTCACGTCAAAATTCGCATAAACATTTTGGACGTCGTCGATTTCATCGAGCGCCTCAAGGAGTCGGAAGACCATTCGGGCTCCATCCTCATCGAGCATTACCGTAACGCTCGGGAGCAACGTGGCGTCGGCCGACTCGTAGTCCATGCCGGCTGCCTGAACCGCCGTGCGCACCTTCACCAGGTCCGTTGCTTCACATACAACCTCGAAACTCTCGCCGAGGTCATTGACCTCCTCGGCACCCTCGTCGAGGACGACCCCCAGGAGTGTGTCTTCGGTTGTTCCGTCACCCTTGGGGACGATTACGACTCCCCTGCGGCTGAACAAGTAGGCGACCGACCCGGGATCGGCCATGGATCCGCCATTGCGGGTCATGCCCACCCGCACCTCGGAGGCCGCACGATTTCGATTGTCGGTGAGGCATTCGATGAGCACCGCCACGCCGTTGGGCCCGTAGCCCTCGTACATGATTGTCTGCCAGTCGGCGCCTCCCGCCTCGGCACCGCTGCCGCGCTTCACGGCCCGCTCGATGTTGTCGAGCGGCACCGAGGTCTTGCGTGCCTTCTGGATTGCGTCGTACAAGGTCGGATTTCCCGAAACGTCGCCGCCCCCCATCCGAGCAGCAACCTCAATATTCTTGATGAGCCGCGCAAACACCTTGCTACGGCGGGCATCGACCACGGCCTTCTTGTGTTTCGTGGTGGCCCATTTGGAGTGGCCGCTCATCGGCTCCGCCTCACAATCTCGACAAACATGGTGTGAATTCTATGGTCGCCCGTCAATTCAGGGTGAAATGACGTGGCGAGCAGCGGTCCTTGGCGGACAGCAACGATCGTTCCTGCGTCGTCGTCAGTCTCGATAGTGGCGAGTACCTCGACCTCAGGACCGGCTGATTCGACCCACGGCGCCCGGATAAAAACGGCGTGTACCGGATCATCGCCAACCCCCACGATGGCGATATCCGTCTCGAATGAATCGACCTGACGACCAAACGCGTTACGGCGAACCGTGATGTCGAGCCCGCCGATCGTCTCTTGATCCGGGCGAGCATCGGTGACCCGGTCCGCGAGCATGATCATGCCAGCGCAGGATCCATACATCGGCATACCTGAGCGCCTCGCCTCACGAAGCGGCTCGATGAGTCCATTGCTGAGCGCGAGCTTCGACATCGTCGTGGATTCGCCGCCCGGAATGACCAACGCATCGATGGCTGCGAGGTCATCCAAGGATCGCACTCGGGTGACCATCGCCCCGACCGCTGACAGGGCCGACTCATGCTCCCTAACATCTCCCTGGAAAGCAAGCACCCCGATTCGCGGGGGCGTGGTCACCAGCCCCGATCCTCCAGACGATGGTGCACGGGGATGTCAGCGACGTTGATGCCGACCATCGCCTCGCCAAGGCCGCGCGAGACCTTCGCGACGACATCGGGGTTGTCGAAGTGCAAGGTCGCCTGAACGACCGCCTCGGCTCGCTTGACTGGATCGCCGGACTTGAAGATCCCAGAGCCTACGAACACGCCGTCGGCGCCGAGTTGCATCATGAGCGCCGCATCGGCCGGAGTCGCGATGCCTCCCGCCGTGAACAACACCACGGGAAGCCTGCCACTGTCAGCGACCTCCTTGACGAGAGCGTATGGCGCCTGAAGTTCCTTGGCCGCGACATACAACTCGTCCTTCGACATTGACGTGAGCGACCGGATCTGCCCGAGGATCTTGCGCATGTGAGTGACGGCATTCGAGACATCGCCAGTGCCGGCCTCGCCCTTGGACCGGATCATCGCGGCCCCCTCGGTCAGGCGGCGCAGGGCCTCGCCAAGATTGGTGGCACCACATACGAACGGTGCAGTGAACTGCCACTTGTCGATGTGATTCGCATAATCGGCCGGAGAGAGCACCTCGGACTCATCGATGTAGTCGACGCCGAGCGACTGCAGAACCTGAGCCTCCGCGAAGTGCCCGATGCGCGCCTTCGCCATAACGGGAATGCTCACCGCAGCGGTGATTGCATCGATCATGTCCGGATCAGACATGCGTGACACGCCACCCTCAGCCCGGATGTCAGCGGGGACTCGCTCGAGTGCCATCACCGCGACAGCACCCGCATCCTCAGCGATCTTCGCCTGCTCCACGTTCACGACATCCATGATGACGCCGCCCTTGAGCATCTCAGCCATCCCTCGCTTGACTCGCTCCGTTCCGACCACAGGCATATTTGACACAAGAACCCCTCAAAGTTGTCTTGCCAGAGACGTCAGGCACGGCCCCGGACTCGATAGTCAAATGCTACGACCCTTCGGACCGTGGAGCCATTCGGTGGGGAATCATTGCGAGGATCGGGGACCCAACCCCTGTGGTGGGGTGTCGTCCATCTCCCAGGATTGCGGCAGTGCCGTGCGACCGGCGAGCCAGAACCATCGAGCCGCCCGCTGGCCCCGCAGCTGGCGGCAGCCGCGAACCGCGTCGTTGAGGAAACGACGCGAGATCTCGACTCGGCGAATCGAGGCCTCCAGCTCGTCGAGGAGCTCCGCGCCGGCTGGATCCCTCCGCACCTCGGCGACATCCTCCGGATATTGAAGGGCAGCATCAAGTGCAGCGGTGAGGTCTGACTCGGCCCGTGATCGGGCCGCATTGTCTGCATCGCTCGCGGTCCGAGCGTGATGAGCGGCATCGGCGAGCAGCATGCTCGTCGCAGGGTCAAAGATGCCAGAGGACGAGAGCTCAAGGGCTACTGAAGAACGTCGGAGCAGTTGCGCGTCAAGGGCGAGCCTTGAGATGTCGATCTTTCGATGAAGGCGGTCGAGGCGGCCCGCCGTGTTACTCAGGTACCAACATAGGAGCAAGAGAAACATCCCGACGGCACCCAGGATGACCGCATTCACCTACGCGCTCCTCCCGCTGAGGCGACCGACGATCTGGCCGCGTAGATCGGTCGTGACCTTCTCGCCGCCAACCGTCACGCTGTCATACACGGCGATGACGTCATCGACGACGATGTCCCAGTCATACTCCTGAACCCGGCGCCAGCCCTGGGCCTCGAGCTCGGTGCGAGCCGCCTGATCGGCGAGAATTCGAATCACCTCCGCTGCGAGGGCTTGCGGATTTTCACTTTCGAACAGTGCGCCGGACACCCCCTCCTCGAGCACCTGGCGAAACGCTGGAATGTCGGATGCGATGACGGCCGTGCGAGCGGCCATCGCCTCGATGAGGACGATGCCGAACGACTCCCCTCCGGTGTGAGGCGCGACGTAGACGTCGACTGATCGAAGGGCAGCCGCCTTTACCTCATCAGACACTCGGCCGAGGAACTCCAAATGCGCGGCCATGCGCGAGTCGAGCTCGGAGCGCAACCCATCGAGGTCTCCTGGTCCGACGACGAGCACCTGGAGATCGGGGACCGCCTCGAGAATGGCAGGTAGGGCCGCCAGCAGGACTGCGAAACCCTTGCGCGGCTCGTCGACACGGCCCAGGAACATGATGGACGGGCGGGTCGGATCGACCACCTCCAGACGCGGCCCCGTCGAGTATTCGGCGACTCGCACCCCGTTAGGGATGAGCACGGCATCCCCGCCAAGGTGCCCAACTAGCGTGCGACGGGCCTGCTCACTCACCGCGATGCGACCGCTGAGCTTTTCCATCGCCGTCTGGGCGATGTAGTAGCCGGCCGACAGGATCCTGGAACGAGCGTGCGATGAGTGCCACGTGGCAACCATCGGTCCGCGTGCCACCCAGCAGGCGAGCATCGACAGGCCCGGTGCCACTGGCTCATGCACATGCAGCACGTCGAAGTCGCCATCCTGGATCCAGCGACGGACCGCCATGGTGGCACCAAAGCCGAAGTTCACTCGCGCAACTGACCCGTTGTACGGCACAGCCACGGGCCGCCCGCCGTTGACAACCCACTCCGGGAGATCGATGCCGTCGTCGACAGGCGCAAGCACGCTCACTTCGTGACCGTGTCCCATGAGGGCAAGAGCGAGGTCGGCGACGTGCGAGCGCACCCCGCCCGGTGCGTCCCAGGAATACGGGCAGACGATTCCGACCTTCATCAACACCAAGCCTTCAAGGGTTCCGGGGTGTCAGGTCCGCGAGCCAAACCTTCTGCAGCATGTGCCACGAGGTCGGTCGCTTGCGAATGCCATCCTCGAAACAGCTCGCAACCTGCTGGGTCATCTGCCTGATCTGCTCAGTGCGGTCAACCCCAGCCGGGGCGACGACTCGCTCGTATATGTGGCCGTCGACGCGATCGCCATCAAACCACATGGAGACCGGATACAGCGGGGCGTCCGTCATGAGGCTCAGGATCGCCGGACCGGCGGGCATTTTTGCCGGCTGGCCGAAGAACGACACCTCGATGCCGTTGCGGCTGATATCTCGATCACCGAGGAGCGCGACGATGCGGCCCTCGTTGAGACGTCGCGCTAGGTCGCGGACGAGATCGGGGTGACCAATCGGGAATACCTCCATGCCGAGGGTCTGGCGATAGGCGAGGAACTGGTCGAAGAGCCCCTCGGGCTTCAGCCGCTCCGCAACAGTGGTAATACCGCCGTAGCGTTGGGCGGCCCAGGCACCCGCGTGATCCCAGTTCGCCATATGCCCTGGCACGAGGATCGCACCGGTACCCGTCCGGACCGCCTCGTCCATCCATTCCTTATTCATGAGGTCGAACGTGTCGCGGATGCGCTCAGTCGACCACGACGGAAGCCGAAAGGCCTCGTTCCAGTAACGCAGGTATCCGCGCAGGCTCTCGTGGCTCAACTCGCGAATCTCGCCTGTCGTCCATGCTGGGTCAATGCGCGCCAGGTTTCGTTCGAGTTGCACCACGGAAGGTCCTCGACGGCGCCACATTTGATCAGCAATGAACTCGAACGAACGGCGCGAGGCCCGTTCGGGCAGTCGCTTCGTGATCGTCCAACCGATCTCGAATCCCCATTCGGTGACGGCGTCGGTGACGCCACTCATGGGCGAAGCTGCCGACGGACGACGATCATCCGCTGGACGATCGTCACGACGCCCAGTCCGCCGATGAGCCACAGGGCCGCGGGAAGCACGTAGGGCACGCCGAGCCCGGTGAGGAATGCCGCAAACAGGGCGATAATGAGCCGCTCGGCCCGTTCCGCGATCCCGACGTTCGCCGTGGCCCCGACCGCCTCTGCCCTTGCCTTGGCATACGAGGTGACCTGCCCCGTGACGAGCGCCAGCGTTGCAGCCGCCGCCGTACCTTCGTCTCCTTGGACGACCCCCCACATCAGGAGCCCTCCAAAGATGGCGCCATCAGCTACGCGGTCGAGCGTGGCGTCGAGGAAGTTTCCCCACGGCCCGCTGGTGCCCTGCATCCGCGCCATCGTTCCGTCGATGAGGTCGCTCAACGCGAATATGGCGATCAGAAGGACTCCGAGCCCGAACCGACCGGGCGGGAAACATGCGAGTGCCGACACAACGGCGCCAACGGTCCCGAAGACGGTCACCGCATCGGGCGAGACATGCATACGAAGCAGAAGCCTCGCCGGAGGTTCGATCAGTCCGCTAGCCATTCGGCGAGCCGCCGGATTGTTGAGCATTGCTCTCCTCGACGAGGGTCCGTGATCCGGACTCGATAAGCGGATGCTATCCGGTCGCTTCGGCCCTTGAGGCCGTGCGCGGGCGCATGTCCCTCGCGGTTGCTTTGGGCGTCCCTGACGCGGGAGGCTGAGGTCGACAGCGGTCACGTTGCCATCGCAGAGGGGCTCCACATGACAGACAAGAGGTGGATGGCCCCGGTGTCGTCCAGCGTGTCCGGGATCCGAAACGTGGTCCTCGTAGGTCCGACCGGATCGGGCAAGACCACGCTCGTCGAGCATCTGCTCACAGCGGCCGGGGTGCTCACCAAGCCCGGAAGCATCGAAGCGGGGTCGACGGTCTGCGACCATGACCCTGCCGCAATCGTGCAGCACCGTTCGGTCAGCCTCGCGGTTGCGTCGTTCTTGTGGGACGGCATCGTCGTAAACCTCATTGATACCCCCGGCTATTCCGACTACGTCGGAGAGGTCCGAGCCGGGCTACGGGCAGCAGATGCGGCGCTGTTCGTCGTGTCGGCTGTCGATGGAGTCGACGGCAATACCCAACAACTCTGGAGTGAGTGCGAGGCAATCGGACTCCCCCGCGCAATCGTCGTGACCAAGCTCGATCGCGAGCGGGCCGATTTCGATGAGACGGTCGCCGTCTGTCAACGAGTGTTTACCGGTGGCGGGGGGGTCCTGCCGCTCGTCCTCCCGATCCATGGAAATGGCCAGACAATCGTCGGCTTCATCGACTTGCTCACGACAGGGATTCACGAGTGGACGACCGAGGCCGAGCAGGAACTCGAGAGCGAGGCCGAGCACCGCGATCTCATCGACCGGGCCCGGAATGAACTTATTGAGGGCATCATCACCGAGTCGGCGGACGAAACCCTCATGGACCGGTTCGTCGCTGGCGAGGCCATCGACGTGCAGACCCTCGCGGCCGATCTCGAACGTGCAGTGGCGCGCGGCCACTTTCATCCGGTCATCGCCAGCGCCCATGCGGCGTCCTACCTCCTTCGCACCATCACACGCTCGTTTCCTTCCCCGATCGAGCGCGAGGTACCGGTCGTCACGTCGATTACAGGCGATCCCAGCGCACCGCTCGTGGCAGACAGCGACGGCCCACTGTGCGCCGAGGTGATCAAGACCACGACCGACCCGCATGTCGGTCGGGTCTCGCTCGTTCGCGTCTTCTCAGGGACGTTGCGCGCGGACGATGCAGTGCACGTGTCGGGCCATTTCAGCCCGGGGACTGGGCATCAGGACCACGATGTCGATGAGCGCATCGGGGGGCTCAGTGCCACACTGGGCGCCGCGCAGCAGCCCATCGATCGGGGCATTGCCGGAAGCATCGTGGCGGTGAGCCGGCTCAGTCGCGCGGAGACGGGTGACACGCTGTCGTCGCCCTCGGCCCCCCTGCTCATGGAGCCATGGCAGATGCCCGAGCCCATGCTTCCCGTCGCCATCACGGCTCACTCCTCCGGGGATGACGACAAGCTGGCGACTGCCCTCGCACGGCTGCTCGCCGAGGATCCGACGCTGCGGCTTGAGCAGGTCGCCTCGACGGGGCAGACCGTCGTCTGGTGCCTCGGCGAGGCGAATGCTGACCTCGTGGTCAACCGGCTTCGTACCCGGTACAACGTCACGGTTGACTCGGAGCCAGTGCGACTGGCACTGCGTGAGACCTTCGCCGCGCCCGCATCCGGCACCGGTCGGGTCGTCAAGCAATCCGGCGGCCATGGCCAGTTCGCGGTCTGCGAGATCACCGTCGAGCCGTTGCCTGCAGGAGCCGGTTTCGAGTTTGTCGACAAGGTGGTCGGCGGCGCGATCCCCCGAGCCTTCATCCCCTCCGTCGAGAAGGGGCTGCGCCAGCAACTCGCCAAGGGCGTGGCTGCGGGCTACCCGCTCGTCGATATCCGCGTGACACTCGTCGACGGTCGCGCGCACAGCGTCGATTCGTCCGATCAGGCGTTCCAGAACGCCGGGGCCCTAGCCTTGAAGGACGCGGCGTCGAAGGTCGATCTCGCGCTCCTCGAGCCGATAGCAGCGATCTCCGTGCTCGTTCCGGACGACCACGTCGGAAACGTGCTCTCGGACCTCGCGACGCGAAGGGGCCAGGTCACCGGGACAGAGTCGGAGCCAGGCGGACGAACACGGGTCACCGCACTCGTGCCGGAGAGCGAGGTGTCGCGCTACGCGATCGACGTCCGATCGATCACGCACGGAACCGGCAGTTACACCAAGGCTCCCGCCGGGTTCGCACCGATGCCCGCCTTCGCCGCCAAGAAGCTACTCGGCGGCTAGGCGGGGCCGGTGCGTCAGGTCACCTTGATCGCACCCGATGACTTGGCGATCTGATCGGTAGCGTTGTCGGTGAAGCTCACTCGCAGCGAGTATGAGCCCTTGTCGGTGCTCTTCGGGATTTTGAGGTTGTTCTCTCCCTTGCCGTTCAGGACGTTCACCCTTCCGAGGGTCACCGTCGTCTTCCCGCCCTTGTAGAGCGTGACAGTCGCGACTCCATCTGGTGAGCCCGGACCAACCGAGATCTTGATCTTGAAATCGTCGGCGGCCTTCACCGACGTCGGAGCTGACACGACGACCTCGAGCCGTGCCGGCGGAACCGGCGTCACCGGGACCGCCCCACCATCCGGCATGACGACTGGAGACGTCGACGTCGACGTCGTCACGGAACCATTGCTCGTGTTCGTCGTCACCGTGACCGTCACGGGAGTTCCCGCTGGGACGTCGACAATGACACAGCTCGTCTGAGTCGTCGTGCATGTCTGTCCGGAGTTCGCGCGCGCCGTATAGCTCACCGCCGCGATCTCACCTGCCGCCGTGACGACCGCATTCCACGCGACCGCAACAGAGCCCGCGCCTAAAGTCGCGATGACATTCTGGACCGGAGTCACCGGCTCAGGTGGCACTGCCGCCGCTGTCGGGGTTGTGGCAGCGCTCGGAGCCGACGGTGCGCTCGTGACGCCGCCAGACGTCGCCGTCACCGTCACGGTCACGGTGACCGGCACGCCGTTCGCCATTGACGGGATTGTGCATGTCGTCCCCGACGTCGTACATGTCTGACCGCTGCTTGCTGTTGCCACGTAGGACACCGCCTGAATCCCGGTCGACGACGAGGCCGAGATCGGGGTCCAGGCAACGGCAACGATGCCTGATCCGCCCAGAGCCAGCACGTTCGCAGGCGCTGCTACTGCCGCGCCCGATGATCCCCCGCCATTGATGGGGGGTGACGTGAGATTCCCCGGCGGGTTGGCAACCATGGCGAAGACTGGCGTTCCGTTCCAACCGAGGTTCAGCGCATTCGCCGATCCACCGGTCAAGCCCTGTGGTACCGCGGTGTAGGCGGACATGATGCAAGCCCACTGGCTTACGTAGCCGCCCGGAATCATGTTGGCAATGGCCTGTAGGTTTGAGTTTGACAGCGTCCAAGTCTGAGCACCTGCAGGCGAGAATCCACCCGTCACCGCGCTTCCGCCGGTGGTGTTCGCTGGGAGCGCGTACATGGCCTTGACCCCCGTACTCGAGACCCCCTGAAAGACCAACTGAACACCCATTTGGCTGCTCTGGCCATAGGTGGAGGGGGGATTGGACAGGCTGAAGGTCTTCCCACTCCAAGGGTAAGTGATGCTCCAGCTTCCGTTGATACACCCAATCGCCACCGAGCTATCTGCTGGCGTGTTCGTCGTGCCGGCGTTGACCGAAGCGGTGATGCACGGGGCGGCGCTAGCCGCGCACAGGCCTACAGATGCGGCTGAAGTAGCTGGGAACCCGGGAAAGGGTCCCCCTCGCGTGAACTGAGTGTCGCTCAGACCCAGCAGCACGGTCGTCCCAACGTAGTAGGTCGCGCCTCCCGGCCCAGAGCCCGAACAGGAAGACCAATCCGCAGCAACCCCGCCGGTGAACGCGGACGCTCCATAGTTGGATGAGGAGTTCGTGGACGCTGAGTTCTCCTGCTGTTGATTGCTGAGAACACACGCTGGGTATGTCGACGCATTGCAGTAGGAAGGATATAACTTCATGTTGGTTCCGGACATGCAAAATTGAGTGTCATAGTTGAGGGTCGGAGACATAAACCGGTTAAGCATCGCCATGACGAGTGACCCGGTCGCGCCCACTTGGTTCGCGAGAACCGCGGGGTCCAGAGCGAGGCCGTTGGCGGACGTAGCGTTATAGGCCGACAACGGCGTCACGGCCATGCCCGATGCCACCGGCAATGCGGTTGGGGTCACACCGCCGAGGGGATTCGCCGATCCATAGGACGGCACCCAGTAATTGACGTTCCCAGCGGTTTGGCTTGCGTTGACCTCGCTTACTGTCCAATTGACCTGCCAAGCGGAGCCGCTTGAGATGCAAATGTTCCTGTTGTTCACCGCCGTGATGGCCGCCTTGACCCCGTCCTCGACAAGGCTGGTTCCCAACGACATGGCAAAGTAGGAGAGACCCCGACTTGTCGGTGACACGCCTGAACCGCTTGCGGTGGCCTTCCCTAGGGAATACATGGACAACGCGTAATCCGTCTGCGCTTGGAGGCTCGAGAAGGCAGTGTTGGTGGGGTTGGTGTTGTTTCCGGTGTTCCCATTCACGTAGGCAGTCTGCTGCCACATTGCTGTGACGCCAGAGGGCCACGGTTCACTTGCGAAGTAGTTCGACGAGGCGCACTGAATTGGCGTCACGCTGATATCGAGGTCGAACGGAGTCCCGTTAAAGAGGGCAAATGGTGCCGGTGGCGGCACGGGCGGCGGCCCCGTCGATCCCACATCCTCCGCCTTCGCCTTTCGGGTCGAGCCTCTGGAGACTTCGCGGTTGCTCTTCTTGCTCGCTGGCTTTACGGGCGATGCGAAAGCAATGGCGAACTGACGCACGGCGTAGGGCGCGAGACTCGCATTGGTGTCCTTATCTTGGTGGACGACGATCTTGAGCCTTTGAGAAAGGAACTTCGCGGGCACCGCGCGAAGCGACGTGGCTACACCCTTGGGCAACTTCACAGCGAAGCGCTCGACTCCGTCCTTCGACACGGTCCTGGTGGGAAGCTTCACGTCAAAGATGTAGGGCTTTCCCCCCTTCACCTTTTGGTCCGGAGAGGTGAACTGAACGTCAACGCCCTTTCGCGAAACGAGCACATGACCACCGATCCGATCGGTCTTCGCTCCTTGGTTTCGCGCTGACGTGCGCCAAGCCGAAACCCTCACGCCGAATCCCAGAACATTGCCCTTGATTGACGGGGCCAGCACGACCGGCAGCCCGGCAACGGACGCTGGCGTGCTCACCTGTCTCACGGCCGCTAGGTTCGAGCGCTGAGCTGGAGCGACAACGAGCCGGTCCACCGTCTCCGCCGTCAGGGGGCGGCCAGATGCCGCTGGAGCCAATGCCACGGACGCGATGACGGCCAGAGACAACAGTGTGCGCCAGGGTCCCCGTCCCCGCCAGAATTTGCTGGATTACATTGAACCGACTGCCTTCATCGTTGATCCCTTCGACACTCAAGAGTTGGCGAGGACGTAGTAGGACTTCTTGCCCTTCCGCACCCGCACCACGAATGCGTTCGCACGCGTGAAGGTGAGCGGTGCAAGCGTGATCTGGCCCTTCGAGTTCGACTTCGCACTCCCGAACGACTTCCAGGACGAGCCGACCTTCACCTCGGCCTTCAGCCGCGTCTTTTTCGGCACGCCGCTCAATCGAAGCTTCGTCGGTTGGTTCACCGTCACCGACACGTTCCTGGCGGCGTTGACCGAGCGAGCCGCCTTCGTCAACGGAGCCAGTCGGACACCGGGCGGATTCGAGGAGGTCGGCTCGTACACCCCGCCCCCGAGCGAACTGCCGGGCCGAAGGTAGACGAACGCATTGGCGAGCGTGCCCGTCGAACCCCCGCAGCTGACGGCGACCGCAACCGCGCCGGTCGTCGCCGATGCTGGAGTGCGCGCGATGATCGTCGTGCTCGAGGAGACGGTGACTCCGGCGGCGGCGAGCCCTCCGATGGCGACGGTCTCCGAACCGGTGAAGCCGGATCCGTAGATGGCGATTGTCGTGCCGCCGGTCGTCCACCCTGACGACGGTGAAATAGAGGTCACCCGCGGGACTTCCGGCACCGTGATGGCGAGGGTCTGGGTTGCCGAGGTAAGCCCGGTCGAGGTGAACGTGAGCGTGTACGTGCCTGCGCCACCGGTAATCGCGAGATTGCTGAATGCGGCGACACCGGCCACTGCTCCGACACTCGCCGTGCCTGAAAGGGCGCCGCCAACGCTGACCGTCGCCGTGACCGTCGCCGTGCTCGCCATGGTGATGTTGCCCGCAGCGTCCATCACGGACACCCTGGGCTGGGTCGCGAAGACGGCACCGGAGAGCGACGGCGAGGCACTTGTCACGATGCCGAGTTTCGACACTGCACCAATCGACGGTGTCACCACCGTCGCAGTGCTCGTCAGTCCCGTCGAGGAAAACGTAAGTGTGTATGCAGTGCCGACGGTTCCGGTTACGCCGAGGTTCGTGAAGGTCGCATGGCCGGCGACGGATGTGGCTGTCGTCGTGCCGACAAGGGTCGCACCGCTGCTCACGGTCGCGGTGACAACAGCGGTGGAAGCCGTGATTCGACTGCCGCTCGAGTCGACCACGGAGACCGTGGGCTGAGTGGTGAATGCACTACCGCTTGCAAAGCCGACCGGAGCCGTGGCAAGCGCAAGCGCCGATGCCGCGCCGATGCCGCGCCGATTATCGTGATCGACTGACTCGCCACCGTGAGCGACCCGGACGTGAAGGTGAGCGTATAGGTCGAACCCGCGGTTCCGGTGAGGCCAAGGCTCGCGAAGGTAGCAACTCCCGCAACGGCCGCGACCGTGGTCGTGCCGATCTCGACTGCACCAAGGCTCGCAATCGCCGTGACCGAGGCAGTACTGCTCGTAACCCGACTCCCACCGGCATCACGGATCTCAACCACCGGCTGGGTGGTAAACCCCGCCCCGGAGACAGCCCCTGCCGCGTCCGTCGTGATGGCAAGTTTGCTCGCTGATCCGGCGGCGGCGACCGTAACTGCTTGAGTTGCCACATCGTAGGTGCCGGAGAAATACGTGACGGTGTAGGTCGCGCCCACGGTTCCGATGATGCCGAGGCCCGAGAAGGTTGCCACGCCCGAGACCGCAGACACGCTGGGCGTGCCGATCAGGGACGCGCTCCCGCTCACCGTGGCGTACACCGTTGCGGTGGCGGACGTATCAGTCACGCCACTGGAATCTTGCAGGGCCACCACCGGCTGAGTCGTGAATACCGCCCCAGAGGTAAGGGTCACCGCGGAGGCGGGTGTCGTCAACGTCAGATGATCGACCACCGCCCAAGCGCTCGACATGTATGCGATTCCACCTGCGGCAATGAGCACCGCAGCAACCGCGCACGCGATCAAGCGCCGACTCACAAGACCTCCAAGGATACCAGCGCCTGAAACTCCAGCGGCCCCGTTGGCCATACGGGATATGAATAATAACCCACGAATCCCGAAACCGGTATCGATCGCCGCAGGACAACTCCCTCAGCGACCGCCGTGCTCCTTGCGGGTCAGGGACCCCATGCCTCAGCGAGCATCACCCTGGTGTCTTGGAGCAGTTGCGGGATGGTCTTCGTCGCCCCAATGATGGGCAAGAAGTTGGTGTCGCCGCCCCAGCGCGGCACCACATGCTGGTGCAGATGCCCGGCGATGCCTGCGCCCGCTACCGAGCCCTGGTTCATTCCAATGTTGAACCCTTGGGCGCCCGACACGTTGCGAAGAACCGTCATTGCTCGCTGCGTGAACGAGCCGAGTTCGACGACCTCGTCGAGGGTGAGGTCGGGGTAGTCCGCGACGTGGCGAACTGGGCACACCATGAGATGGCCCGAGTTGTAGGGGAACAGGTTCAGGATCGCAAACACGTGTGTTCCCCGCGCCACGACAAGCGTGTCATCCAAGGGGTCAGACGGCGCCCGGCAGAACGGGCACTCCTCCCCCGCCTCAGTGTGCTTTGGTCGGCTCTCGCCCTTGAGGTACGACATGCGATGTGGCGTCCAGAGTCGGTCCCATGCTTCGCTCACGATCAGACCTGCGCGCGCGAATCGATGGCAGCGATGATCTCAGCGACGGCGTCGTCGATGAGAACACCATTCTTCTGCGTGCCATCGCGGTAGCGGAACGAGACAGCACCAGCCGCAACGTCCTCGTCTCCCGCAATGAGCATGAATGGCACCTTGCTCTTCTGCGCCGTGCGGATCTTCTTCTGCATCCGGTCGTCCGAAGCGTCGATCTCGATCCTCACCCCACGGTCGCGTAACCGGCCGGCGACCTGCTCAAGGTAGGGATTGTGCTCGTCGGTGATCGGGATACCGATGACCTGCACGGGGGCGAGCCAAGGAGGGAATGCACCCGCGTAGTGCTCGAGCAGCACAGCAAAGAAACGCTCGATCGAGCCAAACAGCGCGCGGTGAATCATGATCGGGCGCTGACGGGTGCCGTCGCCCGACTGGTACTCTAGGTCGAAGCGTTGCGGCAACTGGAAGTCAACCTGAATCGTCGACATCTGCCAGGTACGTCCGATGGCATCCTTGGCTTGGACCGAGACCTTGGGGCCATAGAAGGCCGCACCGCCCTCATCAAGCACGAGTTCGAGGCCTTGCTTCTCGGCCGCGAGTCGCAACGCCTCGGTTGCTTCCGCCCACTCCTCATCTGTGCCGACACTCTTGATGGGGTCGCGGGTGGAGAGCTCAAGGTAGAAGTCCTCAAGTCCGTAGTCGCGAAGGAGGTTGAGGACGAACGTGAGCAGGCGGTCGAGCTCGTCGCCCATCTGCTCCTTCGTGCAGTAGATGTGGGCATCATCTTGGGTGAACCCGCGAGCTCGAGTGAGCCCCTGGACGACACCGGATTTCTCGTAGCGGTAGACGGTGCCGAACTCGAACAGCCGCATTGGCAGTTCGCGGTACGACCGGCCCCGCGCCGAGTAGATGAGATTATGCATCGGGCAGTTCATCGGCTTCAGGTAGTAGTCGACCCCCTGCTTTCGCACATGACCTTCGGCGTCGATCTCGGCGTCGAGATGCATCGGCGGATACATGCCCTCGGCGTACCACTGCAGGTGGCCCGACTGCTCAAAGAGGGCGCCCTTGGTGATGTGCGGGGTGTTGACGAACTCGTAGCCACCCTCCTCGTGCCGACGGCGCGAGTAGGCCTCCATCACCCGGCGCACCACCCCGCCCTTCGGGTGGAAGACCGCAAGCCCCGACCCGATCTGCTCGGGGAACGAGAAGAGATCGAGTTCGGCGCCGAGTCGTCGATGGTCGCGGCGCTCGGCCTCCTCGAGGAAGGTGAGGTGCGCCTTGAGCTCGTCCTTGCTGGGCCAGCAGGTGCCATAAATCCGTTGCAGTGATTCGTTTTTCTGGTCACCTAGCCAGTAAGCCGCCGCCGTCCTCATGAGCTTGAAGGCATTCGGGACGATGTATCGGGTGTCGGGCACATGCGGCCCCCGGCATAGGTCGCCCCAGCAGCGCTCGCCGGTCTTGGAGTCGATGTTGTCGTAGATGGTGAGCTCAGCTCCGCCCACCTCCATGACATCGGCTCCGCCTTCACTGCCGATGAGTCGGAGCTTGAATGGTTCGTCGCGCAATTCAATTGCCGCCGGACCCTCCTCGACAACCCTTCGCGAGAACCGCTGCCCGGATTTCACAATCGCGACCATTCGCTTCTCAAGCACCTCGAGATCGCCAGGGGTGAACGGTAGCGCGACATCGAAGTCGTAGTAGAAGCCGTCCTTGATCGGTGGCCCGATACCGAGCTTGGCCTCGGGGAAGGTGTCCTGAACCGCTTGGGCCAGCACGTGAGCGGTCGAGTGGCGCACCACCGCGAGACCCTCCGGACTGTGCACCGAGACCGCCTCGACGACATCGGTGTCGGAGACCACGGACGAGAGATCGCGTAGTTCACCGTTAATGCGCGCCACGACAACGGACTTGTCGCCGCCCACTAGGTCGAAGGCAGTAGTGGGCACCGGAGTCTCCTTGTTTTGATCTCGTGACAGCGACCCTCACACCTCAGGAAGGTCGTTGTCCTCGTTCCGGTGGGCGATACTGGATTCGAACCAGTGACCCCTCGCGTGTGAAGCGAGTGCTCTAACCGCTGAGCCAATCGCCCGGAAGCCCAACCTTACCCCAGCATCGAATCATTCATATTTGGACCACCCGCGGGGGGCCATGAGACGCACTCCTCCTGGTTTGCCGCACTGAATGCAGCGCTTTTCGGTGATCTGAAGCTACCGTTAACTCATCTACCATCCCAAGGAGATCAAACATGCGCAATAACCGCCGCTTCGTCGGCACCCTCGCCCGGGCGACCAC
The DNA here is from genome assembly GCA_040398845.1 of Candidatus Nanopelagicales bacterium. Classification (GTDB taxonomy): domain Bacteria; phylum Actinomycetota; class Actinomycetes; order S36-B12; family S36-B12; genus WLND01. The sequence goes on from JBBATH010000009.1 coordinate 105,467, forward strand.
TGCCTCGGCCCTCCTGCTTGGATCCATCGCAATTGCCGCGGCCCCAGCCAATGCAACGAGCGCATCGGGCCTCGCCAATGGCTACGTGGGCGTGACACAGTCCATCGCCGTCGCGGATTTCTGCCCCAGCGGAAACGTCCAGCTTCAGGCAACGGTGAATGGCAACGTCATCACCTCACCTTCCGCCTCCTCCGATGGAAACGGAAATGCCACCATCCTGTGGACTCCAGCGAGCGTCGGCTCCGTCACCAATGCTCAGGTGCAGTCGTCACTTATCGGATCCGCCTGCGGCACCATCCCCCTGCCCAACGTCGCAATTTCTCAGGTAGGAACAAACTCCGTTCTTTCCGCACCCAACTCGGTCACCGTCGGTGTTGCCACCCAGATCACTGTGACGGTTCAGTCGCAGTCGCGTAGCGTTTACGCGCCAACCGGCAGCGTTGTCGTGAAAGACGCCAATGGCGCCACCGTCACGACGATGGGTCTGACCCCCAACGCTGGAGGCGGCTCCTCGTACGCCTATTGGCGCTGGACTCCCAACACCTCGGGAAGCTTCACCTTCCAATCGACGTACTCGGGAGATTCGAACGCGCTCGCCTCGACCTCAGCCCAAGACGTCGTGATAGCAACCACGAGCGGGGTGCCGATCGCACTCAGTCTCCCACCGACAATGACCGTTGGGGTCCCAACGACTCTCCAGGCGAATGTCTATCCGGCGAACGTCCAAGGCTCGGTGGGTTTCACCCTGAACGGGGCTCCGATCAGCGCGTCCATCCCGATCGTCAATGGCGTTGCGAAGTACCAATGGACCCCGACCGTCGCTGGAAACGTGACGATCGGTGCGAACTACACGACCAACGGCGGTGGCACCGGCTCAACGAGCAACCCTGTGACCATCATCGCTGGGCCGGTCTCGACCGACGTCATCACACTGACCCAGCCGGGCTTCGGCACGTGGGCGCCAAACGGCACCTACACGGTGAGTAACGGCACGACGATCAACTTCACGGCATCAACCCTCTCCGGGGCGGCAGTCACGCTCTCAGAAACCGGGCCGTGCCAGGTGTCGGGCCTCACACTCGTCGTCGATGCATCGAACGCGACCTGCAACATCGTCGCGAGCAGCCCCGGCGGCAACGGCTACGCGCCGGCGAGGTACAGCTACACCGTGTCGACCGGTCTCGGCCAGCAGACCGCAATCCTCGCAGCGCCGCAGTCGGGCCGCGTCAACGTAGGTAAGACCCTCACGTTGGAATCCCCGCAGCAGGGAGACACCAACGCCGGTCAGAACATCGTGTGGCGGATCACCAAGGGCAAGGGCAGCATCTGCACCCTCGGCTTCCCCTCAAGCGGGGCTGTCACCCTGAAAATCAAAAAGCGGGGGCAGTGCAATGCCCGCGGCGATGCACCGGGCGTGCCGAACGTCTGGGCGCCCTACGTCGTCACCCGCTCGTATCAGGGCAAGTAACCCCTGACCGAGCAGTGGACCCCCTGCCTTGGCAGGGGGTCCACTGTCATGTTTGCTGCGCTATGAGCATTCACGGATCGTCATTGACAGCCGATTTGGCAATGAACTCCTCGCGCAATCGCGATGAGATCGGCCCCGGCTCACCCCAGGTCCGCTCGTCGATTCGGATGACCGGGTGAACATCGCGAGTCGATGAGGTAAGGAATATCTCGTCAGCGGCAAACAGGGCCCCGTAGGGCACGGTCTCCTCGACCGCACCAAACCAGTCGATGACGAGCTCCCGCGTGATCCCAGCGAGGCATCCACTTGAGATAGGCGGGGTCAGCACCCGGCCCTCGATGACCACGAAGACGTTCGTGCCGGTGCCCTCGCACAGCTCCTCTCGCGTGTTCGCCATCACTGCCTCGCTCGCTCCCACGTCGTGCGCGTATCGCAGCGCGACGACGTTTTCTGCATAGGAGGTGCTCTTCACGCCGGTAATCGGTGATCTTTCATTGCGAACCCAAGGCACGGTCGAGCATGTCGTTGCATCCGGCCAGGCGAGGCTCTTCGCCATTGCGACGACAAGGGTGGGCGACGCGGTACCGCGATCACTCCCCAGTGGGGCCTCGCCCGCGGTGTAGGTGATCCGCAGCCTCCCGAGACTGCCGATGATCGGTGCATTCGCGAAGATCACCTCACCCACCGCATCACGGACCACCCCCTCATCGGGCGCCTGCAGGCCCAGGGCGGCCGCTGAGCGGGCCAGGCGCCGCAGATGCCTCGTCAGTGCAAACGGCCGTCCGTGCGCCACCTTGAGCGTCTCGAACACTCCATCGGCAACCGTGAATCCGTGATCGAGCACGCTCACGAGCGCCTCGTCAACGGGCACGAGACTGCCGATCTCCTGATCCCCCAGCCAGATCATCATGGGGGCTCACCCTGCCAGATTCCTGATGTGAGCGACATGAGCCGGTAAGCCTTCAGCTCCGTCTCCCGCCACTCAGCAGCAGGATCCGAGCCCCACGTAATGCCCGCCCCTGTGCCGAAGAGCAGGTCAGTGCCCTCAAGCCAGAAGGTTCGAATCGTTACCGCGAGACTGGCCGTTCGCGCATCGGCATCGACCCACCCGAAGCCGCCGCAGTAGGGACCACGTGAAGCCGTCTCGAGTTCTGCGATGAGCCGAAGGGCGCTCGACTTTGGCGCTCCCGTGACCGAGCCCGGCGGAAAGGTCGCGTCGATGACCTTCGACCACCCGGTGCCGGCCACCAGCTCACCGACGACATCGGAGACAAGATGCACGAGCCCCGGGTGTCGCTCAAGACGCAGGAGCGCAGGAACTGTGACCGACCCTGTCACGCAGATTCTCGACAGGTCGTTGCGCATGAGGTCGACAATCATGACGTTCTCTGCCTCGTCCTTCGGGAGCAGGTCCGCTGCGGTCCGGCCTGTGCCCTTGATCGGACCCGACTTCATGGTGTTGCCGATCCTCTCGAGGAACAGCTCAGGGCTTGCCGACGCCAGGTGCAGACCGATCGACGGGACTCGCAGGAATCCACCGTACGGCGCCGGATTTCCCTGTTGCAGCAGGGTGAACAAAGCCGCAACATCCTGTTGCTGCGGATCTGGCATCGGAGCTCGCATCACCCTGCAGATGTTTGCTTGGTACACCTCCCCGCGTTCGATCTCGACGCGCGTTCTCGCAACAGCGTCCCGATACTGCTCTGCGTTCATCGATGACATCCATGAACTCACCGCCGGGCCCGACCACCTACCAATGGACGATTCAGTCGCAAGACCTTGGGACCAATGCCGGAAACGAACGCAGGTAGGTGGCCCGTCGTACGGAAGCACCACCGCCCATCGGCCCGATGTGTCGAGCGCCGCAACGTCCGAGGTCACATCTTCGACCCCCCACGCCCACTGACCGCCGAGGTAGGCGAGGGCATCATCCACGGTGCAATCATGCCTCGAAACGCACGAACAGGTCCCCGCGCTCGCGGTGGACCCACCTCGTCAGATACTGTTCCGTCTGGAACCACTTGGGTCTCTTGGCCCGAATGGAACATGCGGACGTAGCGCAGCTGGTAGCGCATCACCTTGCCAAGGTGAGGGTCGCGGGTTCGAATCCCGTCGTCCGCTCGCATAATCGACCAGGTGCGGGCAATTGAGCGCACTGGTCCACGGTGGAGTGACCGAGAGGCGAGGTAGCGGCCTGCAAAGCCGCGTACACGGGTTCAAATCCCGTCTCCACCTCAATCGCCAGTGAAGAAGCAGATGGCACGGGTTGTCAACCACTCGGCGTCGCCTGCGGAGCTCAACGAGCAGACCACGCCGGCTGCGGACGCTCGCCGACCGGAATCAATAGCGAGACTCAGATTGCGATCACCGCACCGACGAGTGTGTCAAAGCCGCGCCAGAGCAGCGCCTCGCCCAGCGGGGCTTGCACCTGCGAATAGGCGATGACCGCCACCATGCTGATCCCAAGCACCGAGATCGCGTAACTTCTGCGCATGTAGGCAATGGTGAGCACCAAACCAGTCGCGAGGATGACCAACCGCAGAGCCCCGGGAGCAATGGTGGCATCGACGACTGTGAGCGCGATCATCGCGACAACCGTGCCCGCGAGGCGCTCGACCAAGCGGTCGATTGTCAGCGGTAGACCCGGGGGGAGCAATGTGATGAGGGTCATGAGGACCCAGATGGCGTTGTGATCCCTGGTTGCCGAAACGACCATGGCTCCGATGCCCAGTCCGAGCGCCGATCGAATCGTCATGTGTCGCAGCCTTTCCAGTTGCTTGCCTGGCAGCAGCGGAAATTGCCTATTTGCGGGGCTCACGTGAAGCGCCCGATGCGTCGGTACCAGCACGAGCATCCACCTCAGGACCACGGTGCAGATGATCATTACGGCGAAACCCAGCCCGAGGTATCCAGCCGAGACACCGCTGCCCGCCCCGAACACGAATGGAACAAAGTACATGTACAGCAGGATGCTGCCGAGGGTTGCGAGCGGTTCACCGCGCCGCGCGAGCACCCCCGCGACCACTGCTGCCGCAGCAAGAGCAATTCCCGATGCGATTGGCGAAGGCCTAACCCAGATGGCGATCAACGTCAGTGGCAACGACACTGAAGCGAGCGCCAATGCGCGAACAATGCCGCTACGCGTCGTGCCACCCAACGACCCCAAGAATGCGAACATTCCGCCGAAGACTGCAGGCAGGACTGCGTGAGTCAGTCCCTCGCCCAGGTGCCCCACCATGAGCAGGGCTGCGCGACCAGCGGCGAACACGATCGTGACGTCGGCGAGTACCGCGACGCCAGATTGCAAGAGCACGGGCACCGGATGAGACCGCAGAGCGTGCGCCAGGCGCGACGCGCGACGTCTCTCATTACGTTGCTCCTCCACTCCTCCAAGCGTCCTCCTTCTGCCCCCGGGACGCCCACCGAGCGGGCGCGTTCGCCGATAGCGCATACCTTTACAGGAACTTCATGAGGCCGCCCGCGTCTCTCGACGCTCCTTTCGAAAAGAGCATGTAACCTCTCATTGAAAGTATTTGTTCGACGAAGGCCACGAGGCCTTGTCAAAAGGAGGGGTTGGAGCTTTGGTTCTCGCGCATCGGAGAACCCGTGTGTTCACGGTCCTTGCGGCCCTCACCGGGGTTGCCATGAGTATCGGGCTGCCCTCGCCCGTTCAGGCCTCGCCTCAGGCTGATATTCAGGCCGTGCAGGCGAAGGTGCGCGAATTGCGTAGCCAAGCCGAGTCTGCCAATGAGAATTACTACGAGGTCCGTGCGAACCTTTCTGACGTTCGAACGGAGATCGACAGCATCAATGCCAAGATCGCCCGCAACAAGGCGGCCCGGCGAGAACAGGCACAGGCAGTGAACAGTCTCGCCCGCTCCCTCTACATGATGGGCTCGATTGATCCAACCCTTCAGATCCTGCTGGCCGAGGATCCATCCGCCTTCCTTGCGCAGGCTTCAGCCATGGAGCAACTGTCCCAGTCTCAACAGGCCACGCTGCGCAAGTGGCAGACTGCGGGCCTCGCACTCGCGCAGTCGGAAGCAGTACTCGCCGATCGTGAGAAGGCAGCCAAGACGCTGAGTCGTTCCATGGCTGACCGAAAGTCCGAGGTCGACGACAAAGTGCGGCAGGCCGAGGACGTGCTGGGCAGCCTCTCCGCCGAGCAGCGCCGGATCCTTGCAGCCCAACGTGCAGAGCAACGGCGGCAACAGGCGGCGCAGGCCGCCGCAGCAGCCAAGCAGATCAACAGCCAGACCGGTGGCGGTGGATCACCCGGTTCAGGTCGGGCGGCAGCAGCAGTTCGATACATGCTCTCCCAAGTGGGAGATCCCTACTCGTACAGCGCCAACCCGCCTCGGTCCTGGGACTGTTCCAAGCTCACGACGGCTGCATGGGGCCAGTCCGGGGTCGGACTCACCCCACTGAGCTACCGTCAGTGGGACCAGACACGTCGGGTACCCGTATCTCAGATTGCTCCCGGGGACCTCGTCTTCTACTTTGGCAAGGGCGCGCACCACGTCGCGATGTATATCGGCAATGGAAAAATGGTGAGCGCGTCAAACCCTGACGATGGCGTCGAGATCATCGACTTCCTCGGCCCTTGGTACCGCGAGAGATTCTCAGGGGTGGGCCGGGTCATCGGCTGACGAGGAATCATTGGTTCAACCGCAGGAACGGCAATCTTCAACTGAGTGAGGAATGGGGTATCACATGCGCACCCGAATCCTCGGCCGTTCGCTTTCCGTATCCGAGCAGGGGCTCGGATGCATGGGCATGAGTCACTCCTACGGGGTGCCCGACGATGTTGAGTCCCGCGCGACCATTCACCGCGCACTTGTCCTCGGGATCACCTTCTTCGACACAGCCGACATCTACGGATTCGGCGCCAACGAGGAACTTTTGGCACCCGCACTGTCAAGGGTCAGGGACAAGGTCATCATCGCTACCAAATTCGGGCACGAGCCCGTCGAAACTGGCGGTGTCCGCATAAACGGTCATCCGGATTACGTTCGGGCTGCCTGTGATGCATCGCTCATCCGACTCGGAATTGAAACCATCGATCTGTACTACCAGCATCGAGTTGATCGGGCCATCCCCATAGAAGAGACGTGGGGCGCGATGCGCGGGCTCGTCGACGCAGGCAAGGTGCGCTACCTCGGAATCTGTGAGGCTGCACCGAGCACAATCCGCCGGGCCCATGCCGTTCATCCGGTGACGGCCATCCAGAGTGAGTACTCGCTGTGGACGCGTGACGTCGAAGACAATGGCGTTCTTGAGGTCGCACGGGAGCTTGACATTGGGTTTGTGCCCTTCTCCCCCATGGGCCGAGGCATCTTTTCTGGGGCGCTCACCAGTCTCGACCAACTGCCAGCAACGGACCACCGCCGCAATAATCCTCGGTTCCAAGGCACCAACCTCGACAAGAACCTCGCACTCATCCGGGGCCTCGCATCCGTCGCTGCTGAGCTTGGCGTGCTTCCGATTCAACTGGCGCTCGCCTGGGTCATGGCCCAGGGCCCAAACATCGTGCCAATACCCGGGACCAAGCACACCGGGTACGTCGAGCAGAACATCGCTGCCGGCGACATTGAGCTGACCCCAGAGGACCTCGCCCGGATCGAGGCAGTCTTCCCCCGTGGCGCAGTCGCAGGACCGCGCTATTCGGACATGACGAATATCTACGTGTAGCGCAGGGCTCCGCTGAGGGGCGCCTCGGTGCGACGATCCCTTGGTGCCACGATCCCTCGGTGCAAGAAAGGATGGACTCATGTCAGCGACGGTGCAGGTCAGGGAAGTGTCGGTAAGCCACGGAGATCGGCAGCTCTTTACCGGACTCGACCTCGTCGTGGCCCCCGGCGACGTCATCGGCCTCGTCGGACCAAATGGCGCCGGCAAATCGACCTTGCTCCGCGTCCTCGCCGGTGAACGCTCACCAGACTCCGGTTCCGTTCGACTATCCCCTCCCAATGCAAACATCGGTTATCTCAGCCAGGAGCCGGATCGGCTCGATGGGGAGACCGTGCGGGCCAACCTCGCGCGGCGCACCGACGTTGCGGCCGCCCAGTCGGAGCTTGACCATCAGGCTGGCCTCCTCGCGAGCAGCGACCCAAGCGCAGGCGATGGCTACTCAGATGCCCTCGACGCCTGGCTCTCGCTCGGAGGGGCAGACTTTGACGAGCGCCTCGAGGCGGTCGTCCGTGAAATCGGGCTCAAGGTCGACCTTGACCTCGATATGTCTGCGCTCTCCGGAGGCCAGGCTGCGCGGGTTGGCCTCGCGGCCCTTCTCTTGTCCCGATACGACGCCTACCTGCTCGACGAGCCCACCAATGACCTCGACAGCGAAGGATTGGACCTGCTCGAGGAGTTCGTCGAGAACGCGAAGGCGCCCATCGTTGTCGTGAGTCACGATCGCGAGTTTCTCTCCCGGACCGTCACAACCGTTCTGGAGATCGACCACAGCCTCCAACGCATCACCACCTACGGAGGCGGCTACGACGCCTACCTGGAGGAGCGTTCGGTCGCCCGGCAGCACGCACGCCAGTCGTACGAGCAGTACGCCGGGCGTCGAGCCGAGCTCGAGGCGCGAGCTCGTTCCCAGCGGGCATGGATGGAGAAGGGCGTGAAGAACGCCCGCCGCAAGGCCAAGGACAACGACAAGATCGGCCGCAAATTCCGTTCGGAGGCAACGGAGAAGCAAGCAGCCAAGGCCCGTCAGTCTGAGCGACTCATCGAGCGACTTGAGGTCGTCGATGAGCCGCGCAAGGAGTGGCAGTTGCAGTTCTCCATCGCTTCCGCGCCACGCTCGGGTGAGATCGTCAGCGTCGCCCGCGCCGCAAGCGTGTGTCGCGGGGACTTCACCCTCGGTCCGATCGATGTGCAGCTCAACCTGCGTGATCGCGTGGCGGTAACCGGCCCCAACGGCGGTGGCAAGAGCACCCTCCTTGGACTACTCCTAGGCCGGATCCCACCGAGCAGCGGCCTCGTGAGCATGGGGCAAGGCGTGGTCGTAGGCGAGGTCGACCAAGCGCGCGCACTGTTCGAGGGTGATGACCCGCTCGTTGTGGCATTCGCACGGGAGGTGCCGAAGTGGCCTACCGCTGAAGTGCGCACCTTGCTGGCCAAGTTCGGCCTCGGAGTCCACCAGGTGACTCGACCAGCTGCTTCGCTGTCACCCGGTGAGCGAACGCGAGCAAGCCTCGCCCTTCTCCAGGCAAGAGGCGTCAATCTCCTTGTTCTTGATGAGCCAACCAACCATCTAGACCTTCCCGCGATAGAGCAACTCGTGGAGGCCCTCGACACCTTCGATGGCACGCTCATTCTCGTGACGCATGACCGGCGCATGCTTGACACGGTGCAATTGACCCGGCGCTGGCATGTCAACGCCGGAACCCTCGAGGAGATCACCGCCGACTGAGCCCCGGCGGATGGCTGTGCCATGACGAGGAGATCGGGTAGCGTCAGCGTCGATGGAACGAGTGGATACGTCTGAGTCGATTGAGCAGCGCCGGTGGTGGCAGCGCAGCTACACCCGACTCGCCCTGCTCACATCGCTCGCAGTGCTGGCGGCCTACATCTTGGCCGAGACTCTCCCATTTGCCGATCCGATTCCCGCCGCCATCACGGCGGCCGTTGCGACGAGAGCAGCCTTCCATCATGCGGCCAAGGAAACCGCCTTCCAGATCCTCGGTGCCCTCTTCGGCGCGCTTGTCGCACTCGCGTTCGTCTCGATTATCGGGACCGGACCATTCGTCATGTTCCTACTGGTTCTGCTCGCTTTTGCGCTCGCCCGCCTCCTCCACCTCTCGACGCCAGACGAATCACCATTCGTAGCAGCGAGCATGGCCGTCACAATGATCCTCGTTGTCGGAACCCACTTCACGAATGAGCTCGCTCTCGAGCGATTCAACGGGGTGGCGATCGGGGCGCTCTGCTCGTTGGTAGCGAGTTTTTTTGCCACCTCAACGAAAAGCACCCGGCTGCTGAGGACTCACATCGGTGACCTCCAGCGGGACCTCGGGCTCCTCCTCGCCGAGGTGGCGACCGGCCTGCGTGATGGGCCGACATCCGGTGAGGCGTCATCGTGGCTCGATCAGGCGATCGAACTCCGCAATCGCGCAATAGGACTCGACGCCACCTTCGAGGACCTCAAATCACATCGGCGATGGAGCCCCCGGATCGACCCCGACGACCTTGAGCAGCTCCGCCGGGGGCTTGACGCAGGGCGCGTCACCTCTGCTCGGGTCCTGTCCATCGCATCGGACCTCACACATGCGGCCGGTGGCTCTGGCGCATCGACGCTGCCGCCAGCTGTGCTCAGCCCACTCGCTGACCTCATCGCCCTGGCTGCCGAGAACATGGCGGCCGAGGATCCTGCAACCTCGGTGGGTGCGACCAAGGCCCACGAAGCAGTACGAAATGCCGACCAGACCTCCCAGATCGCTCTCATCGGCGGGATCGTCTCCCACGTCAACCGCATCAATCGAGCCACGACCGAGGGATCAAACGATGACGAACCGGGAAGCCCGTCGTAGCGGGCGCCAGGGCATCCTGTATTGTTTGCGAGCGTTGCACTGCGAACCCGGACCGTTAGCTCAGTTGGCTAGAGCGTTCCCCTGACACGGGAGAGGTCACAAGTTCAAGTCTTGTACGGTCCACCGGAACATCGCCAAAAACCCCCGCCCTCGAGCGGGGGTTTTTCGCTCCCTCGCCACTTCGGGTGAACAATCTGGTGACGTGAAACAGTACGCATGAAACGATCAACGCATGATCGCTGCGTCTCCCCGCCTCACTCCCCCGATCGAACCCATGCTTGCTCAGCCGTTGCCGAAGGCGGTCCTTGAGTCACTGCGCGACGTGGCCTTCGAGCCGAAGTGGGATGGCTTCCGGTGCTTGCTATTTCGGACAAACACCGGCGTCATCCTCCAAGGGCGCGGTCGATCGCGTATCGCCGGAGAGTCCTATGTTGACCTCGCGTATGCGTTTCCCGAGATCGTCGCAGCCGCGCTCACGCAGTTGCCTGAGGGCATCGTGCTCGACGCGGAGATCGTGGTCATCCGCGGTTCGCGATTGGACTTCGCGGCGCTGTCCACCCGGTTTCGGCCGCGCTCGGAGGAGGGAGGTCCCTCCATCATTCGCCTCTCGGCTGACATACCCGCGAGCCTGCTCGCCTTTGACCTGCTTGCCAATCCTGATTCCCTCATCTCGTGTCCCTTCAACGAGCGGCGCGTCGCCCTGGAATCGCTGTCGCGCAGCTGGTCTGCGCCACTCCTTCTCACCCCGAGCACGACCGACCCAGTCATCGCCGCCCTGTGGTTCACCCAGTACGAGTCATCGGGCATCGATGGCCTCATCGTGAAGCCCCTTGGCGCTTCGTACATGCCGGGCAAACGCTCGCAAGGGAAGGTCAAGCATGCCCGAACGCTAGACGCCGTCGTGGCCGGCTGGAGGCCGCAGGTGGCCAAGGACGGAAACACAGTCGTCGGCTCGCTCCTGCTCGGCCTGCACGACTCCAGCGGACGGCTGCACTACGTTGGCGGAACGTCGGCATTCACCGCGTCGATGCGCGCGGACCTCGTCGACCTGCTCACCCCACATGCGGTGGCCGAGGGCCAAGGCCATCCGTGGGTAGGCGTCGAGAACGTGCGCGTGCCAGGGGGAGCAAGCCGGTGGAGCAAGGGCAAGGATTGGCGCCCCTTGACTCCCTCACTCGTCGTCGAGGTGACCTACGACCAGATGGAAGCCGATCGATTCCGGCACACTGCAGGGTTTATCCGTTGGCGTCCCGATCGTGATGCTTCCTCGTGCACCTTTGAGCAGGTTGCGTTGATGGAGCTTTCGAGTATCGAGGATCTTCTTCGCACTTCGGGGGTCAACTTGGGCTCGTGAGCACAGCGCATCAAGCCTGCCGTTTTCGGCTCGGTTGCACCCGCGGGGGCTCCCCCGGCATCTTGGGGAAGTCCGGCGGGTAAGGCAGCTCTGGCAGTCCCTTCGAAGAGTCCCGATTCCACGCCTCCAGCGCCGGCGAGAGGTCAACGGCTCGCTCTGCCATCCCAGACCATGGGTCCATCCAGGATCCGCTGGCCACCATCGCGCCCACGGTCGCGATGGTGAAGTCGAGAGGTGAGCAGGCGGCCAGCTCAGGCCAGTCGACCGGCATCGAGACTGTCGCGTGGACGTTGGCCCTGATGGAGAAGGCCGATGCCATCGTGCGGTCCTGCGCATTCTGGTTGTAGTCGATGAACACGCGCGGCCCTCGCTCCTCCTTCCACCACGACATGGTCACGAGCTCCGGATTCCGTCGCTCAATCTCACGGCCGATCGCGATAGCCGCGTGCCGCACCTCAACGAAGGAATACTTCGGGAAGATCGGGACGTAAACGTGGACACCCCTCCCGCCGCTCGTCTTCACATAAGACGGCCATGACCACGAGTCGAGCACCTCACGGGCGATGCCTGCGGCGCGAACCGCGTCGGCGAAAGCGGTGCCAGGTGCCGGATCGAAGTCGAGTCGGAGTTGATCCGGTAGATCCGTTGCTGGTGCCGCGCTGGGCCACGGGTGAAAGGTCACGGTGCTCATCTGCGCTGCCCAGACAATGACCGCCGGAGAAGTCGGCATGATGAGGTGTCCGAAACGCCCGCTCGGAAAGCGAACATCGCAGCCCTGTACGAACGACGGGACGCTCTTGGGCATGTGCTTCTGATAGAAGGATTGGCCCCCATCAACGAACCCGTCCGGCCAGCGTTCGAGCGCTGTTGGGCGGTTGCGTAGGTGCTCGATCATCCGATCGCCGACGGAGAGGTAGTAGAGGGCGACATCGCGTTTGCTCACCCCTGGAAAGAACGGCTTGTCAGGGCTCGTCACCCGGATCACCTGTCCGTCGACTGTGAAATGAAGGGGACTTCCATTCGCCATCACGGCACCGTACCCCCATCGGCGCCCGGCCACATCTCCCGCGCCTGCTCGGCGAGTAAGGTCCACCTGTGAATACCGCCGTCGTGACCTTCATCGTCTTCGCCATCGTCCTCGCCATGTTCGGAACCCTTTTCGTCGCGCTTGGGCTGTCCAACGAGCGTGCCTACTGGTCCCAGCGCGATACCCAGGGGGATCCCCGCCGAGACGCAACGAAGTTCCGGGCCATCGTGAAGCAGACGTGGCACTTTGCTGCAGGCGAGTACCGGGCCCCACTGCGCGTAGCGGCGATCGGGGTGCTCCTGTGGTGGGCGGCCGTCGCCTGCCTCGTCATCGGACTCATCATCAAGGTCACATCGACGTAACGACGATGGCCGGCTCACGATGTTTCGTGAACCGGCCACCACTTGCTGTGTCGGGCTGACAGGACTTGAACCTGCGACCTTCCGGCCCCCAGCCGGACGCGCTACCAAACTGCGCCACAGCCCGATACTTCACCGACGCTCACTCGTGAGCGGTCACACTCTATCTCAGGGCTTCACCTCATTCGTCAGCGCCGGGAGCGCTTCTCACGAACCCGCATCACGATGCGAATTGGCGTCCCGGTGAATTCAAACTCTTCCCGGAGCCGCCGCTCAATGAACCGCCGGTAGCCAGCCTCAAGGAAGCCGCTCGTGAAGAGCGCGAATGTCGGCGGCCCGACGGACACCTGGGCTCCAAAGAGGATTCGAGGTTGCTTGCCACCGCGAAGCGGATGTGGATTTGCCTGGGCGAGCTCGCCCAGAAACTGGTTAAGGCGGCCGGTCGGAATTCGGGTCTCCCACGAGGCGAGGGCGACATCGAGAGCGGTCGGCAGTTTATCGACGTGACGCTTCGTCTTCGCCGAGATGTTCACGCGTGGCGCCCACGGCACCTGCACGAGGTCTCGGTCGATTTCTCTTTCGAGGTAGTGCCGTCGCTCTTCGTCTGTGAGGTCCCACTTGTTGTAGGCGAGGACCAGTGAGCGTCCGGATTCGATGACCATCGAGATGATGCGCACGTCCTGCTCACTCAGCGGCTCATGGGCATCGACCAGCACAATGGCGACTTCGGCACGGTCGAGGGCGGCCTGTGTGCGCAGCGTCGCGTAGTACTCATGCCCGCTTGCCTCCTTTGCCCGGCGACGGATGCCGGCAGTGTCGACGAACCACCAGAACCGGTCACCGAGTTTCACAAGCTCATCGACCGGATCGACGGTCGTGCCCGCGACGGAGTCGACGACCACTCGCTCTGATCCGGCGAGCGCATTGAGAAGCGAGGACTTCCCGACATTGGGTTTCCCGAGGAGCGCGACTCGACGGGGCCCGCCGGCCCGAGAGGTGCCATGGCCTTCCGCTGGAAGCATTTCAACGATTTTGTCGAGCAGATCGCCCGAGCCTCGGCCATGCAAGGCCGAGACCGTGTGCGGCTCGCCGAGACCCATCGACCAGAGCGACGCAGCCTGAATCTCCGTGGCGGCGTCATCTGCCTTGTTCGCCACAAGGAGGACAGGCTTGTTCGCGCGGCGCAGGACCTTCACGACCGCCTCGTCGGTATCGGTCGCACCGACACTTGCATCAACCACGAACATGACAGCGTCGGCGTCGTTGATGGCACGTTCTGCTTGAGCAGCGATCTGCGCCGCCATGCCCCGCGCCTTGCGCTCCCAGCCCCCCGTGTCGATGAGCATGAATCGCTTACCGTTCCACTCACCCTCATAGGTGACCCTGTCGCGGGTGACTCCCGGCACATCTTCGACAACCGCTTCGCGGCGCCCGATGATTCGGTTAACGAGGGTGGATTTCCCAACGTTCGGTCGGCCGACAACTGCAAGGACTGGCAGCCCGGCCTCACCGCCCCGTTCGAGTTCTACGAGCTCAGCGTCGAAATCACCGAACTCAGCTCGAGCCGCCGCTAGGGCGAACTCCAAGACATGATCATCAGCCTCGTCTGAATCGGCCTCACTCGAGTCCGAGGACTCAGGTAACGCGGCAACCTGAACAAGACCATCAACATCGAATTCTTCCCCATCCATGGGGATCCAATTATCACTCACGTCGTGCTCCTCTTTCACTCTTCACCCACCGCTTTGGCGGCCTCGAGGATTACGAGGACAACAGGTGCACTGTTGGTGCGTCGCAAGTATCCCACTCCGGGACGTCGGCGCTGAACCGTGCGAGCGTTAGCTTTGGATCAGCCCACACACGTGATCAACAACCTGTTCTAGGCTCATCTCGGACGTGTCGACGATCACGGCATCGGCCGCTTGGATCATCGGTGAGGCTGCCCTTGAGGAATCAAATGCATCTCTCTTGCGGAGCGCCTCCCCGGTTTCGGTGATCGACGTCTCAGCAACTGCCTCGCCACCGGATTCCTCTCGCGCGCGCCGTACGGCTCGTACTGCCGGATCAGCGGTCAAGAAGACCTTAAGATCTGCTGTCGGAAGCACGACCGACCCGATGTCGCGTCCCTCAACGACGATGCCTTCGTCTGCTAGCCCGGCATCTCGCGCACGATCCCGCTGAAGCGCGACCAGTCGATCACGCACGGCCGGAACAGCGCTCACGGCGCTCACTGCACCGGTGACCTCGGGCGTTCGAATCGGTTCGGAGACGTCGTTGCCATCGACCTCGATTTGGGGCGAGCTCGGATCGGTGCCGCTGACGATCAAGGGGGTGGCTGCAAACGCCGAGACACGGGGCTCATCAAGGGGGTCAATGCCTGCTCGGAGCACGGCCCAGGTCATGGCACGATACAAGGCCCCAGTGTCGAGGTACTGGTAGCCAAGGCGCTGGGCCACTCCGCGGCAAACCGAGGACTTGCCAGAACCGGCCGGACCATCGACTGCCACGACCCTTGTCATGCCGTCACGCTCTTCATGCCGTCACGCTCTTCATAAACAGGAGCCTAGTCGCGGACGTCGAAGCCACGGGAACGTAAGGCCTCCTCGAGCGTCGTAACAGAGTCCGGCTGAACCGAGAGCTCCACGAGGCCGCTCTGCTTGCCGAGAACGTGCTCGATCCGGACATCCTCAAGGTTCACAGTTGTCTCCCCCACTGCCGTGAAAAGTCGGCCGAGCTCGCCGGGGCGGTCTGCGAGCATCACGGCTACCTCTAGGTACGTCGAGGGCGATGCGCCATGCTTTCCTGGGATGCGCCCTCGGCCGATAGCCCCTCGCTGCAATTCCTCGGTGACGACGTCGATGCTTGCAGGCTCACCCGTCGCCACTGCCCGCAGGGCACGTGCCGCCCGTTGCAGGTCGTAGATAACCCCGTCAAGAACATCTGCCACCGGCGCGGCATTCACGCCGAGAATGTCGGTCCACAGCGCGCTCTGGGAGCCCGCGATCCGGGTCATGTCACGCAGGCCCTGCCCTGCCACTTGGACATAGGCGGCATCCGCGTCGACGAGTTGGGCTGCCAGCACACTGGAGAGCAGTTGCGGTGCATGCGAGACAAGGGCCACTGCACGGTCATGCTCGGCCGCACTCAGCTCGATCGGGTACGCACCGCACGTCGTCGCAAGCTGGTGAGCAGCCCGCTGATGCTCGGGCCGAGTCATCTCCGTTGGCGTGATGATCCACAATCGATCGTCGAGGAGATCCGGACGCGCGGATGCCGCACCAGACACCTCACGCCCCGCCATCGGGTGGCCGCCGACAAGTCGCCCTGGATCTGCACCGAGGTCACATGCCTCAGCAAGCACGCGCTCCTTCACCGAGGTGACATCCGTGATTGTGGCAAACGGAAAGGCAACCGATGCTCTCGCAAGCACTTGCGCCGCATGTCGTGGAGGGACAGCCACCACGACGAGCGCTGGCTCGGCTTCGGAGCCCGCGATGGTGCCCGCACCCATCGCCACAGCGACCTGTACCTGCTCAGAATCGAGATCCTCTAGGAGAACTTCGACGCCTGCCCTTCTCAGCGACAGGGCGATTGAGGTACCGATGAGGCCCGTGCCTATGATAAGGACCGGGCCGATGACTGCGACCGAGCGGTCCGGGTTCACGCGTGCCGGTTCACGTGTGCAGGTCCGCCCGGAGGACCTCTGCACCGCGCAGGTAGACGTGCTGGATTCCGGAACGCGGCTTCTCCGTGTTCGCGTGGATGAGGATCCTCACCACCCGTTCGAGCGCACCTTCGACCCCGATTTCTTGGGCACAGAGCAGCGGCACTTCAGCGAATCCAACTGCACGTGCCCCTGCGGCAGGAAACGCCGAGGTGAGGTCCGGAGTCGAGGTGAGGACAACGCTCACGACATCGTCGGTGGTCAACCCGTTGCGCTCGAGCATCACCGTGAGCAGTTCGCCAACGACCTCACGCATTTCGGCAGGGTCGTCGGCAATCAGGCATACCGCTCCACGAATGGCTCGCATGCCGGGAGTTTACAGACCCGCTTCGGTATAGAGCGCACGCAGTTCCGGCCCCTCAATCGTGCGCAGCCGGCCCGGCCGCTGCTGATCGAGGCGAACGGGGCCGATGCGCGTGCGGACCAGGTCCTGCACCGGATAGCCGACATGGTCGAACATGCGCCTGACGATTCGGTTTCGGCCCTCGTGAATAACGACCTCGACCATCGTTCGATCGGCAGCCTGCTGAATGATCCGAGCGCTGTTGCATTCGACGATGCCGTCCTCCAACGCGGCCCCCTCACGAAGGGTCCTCAGGGCATCCTTCGTGAACTGGCCGCGGACGGTAGCGACGTACGTCTTGAGAATCTCGTGTGATGGATGCGCGAGACGGTTCGCGAGCTCACCATCATTGGTGAGGATGAGCAGCCCCTCTGTGTCGGCATCCAGCCGGCCAACGTGGAACAGTCGCTCGGGCCGATCTTGGACGTAGTCGCCGACGCACGCCCTTCCGCGATCATCGATCATCGTCGACACGACACCCCGTGGCTTATTGAACGCGACCACAGTGATGTCGGGGACCGTCGGCACTCGCAGGCCATCAACGCGAACGACGGCCGTGAGCGGGTCAATTCGCATGCCCTGCTCGGAAACGATCGTGCCGTCTACTTCGACTCGCCCCTGTTCGATGAATTGTTCGCACCTGCGGCGGCTCCCGATGCCTGCCAGGGCAAGCACCTTCTGTAGTCGAACCCCCTCGTCGGCTGTCACGATGCGCTCACTCAATCGCCGATGGCGACGGAGTCGAGGACGTCATCGAGCTCAGCGAGACTCGGAAGGTGATCGGCGAGGGGTGGAAGATCATTGAGGGAAGACGCCCCGATTCGCTCGAGAAAGTGCGAGGTGGTGCGGTAGAGGATGGAATGGGATTCGTCCTCATGCCCTGCCTCCTCGATGAGACCGCGGGCCACGAGTGTCCGGATCACGCCGTCGACATTCACGCCTCTCACTGCACTGATGCGACCGCGGGAGATCGGCTGACGATAGGCAATGACCGCAAGTGTTTCGAGCGACGCCTGAGTCAGGCGTGCCTGCTGGCCATCAAGCACCCAGCGCTCGACGAGAGGCGAGCAATCGGCCCTCGTGTAGTAGCGCCAGCCGCCGGCAATCTCGCGTAGGTCGAATCCACGCCCTTGATCGGAGTACTCCTCGCACAGCGTTCTAACAGTGGCCTCGACCTCGTCGATCGGACATCTCGTCGCCTGTGCGAGGGCGAGGGTCGTCAATGGCTCGTCCGCGAGGAGGAGGAGTGCCTCGATGGCTGCGGCAAGGCTCGGCGCGCCGAGCGAGTCCATCGCCTCGTCCTCCTCTGTCAGGAATGCACCGTCGTCCACCAGTTCCTCACTCAATGTGGCTCTCCTGCTCTCGTTCTCCATCATCTGCTTCCGGGGTCACACGCTCGTCGTCCGTGTCCGTGTCTGCATCTGTGTCAGCGAGGTAGTCATCGAACTCATCCATGACGACGACCTCGCCCTCCGCCCCGGCCATCCATCGGATGGTGAGGTCGCCGAGCGGCGTGATCTGCTCGAACGACACAACTGACTCGCGGTAGAGCTCGAGGAGCGCGAGGAACCGGCCGACGACGAGAAGCGTCGAGTCGCAATCTGCAATAAGTGCCCGAAAGGTTGAGGTGCCCTGTCGTCGAAGCCGCTCCACGATGATCGCCGCCTGTTCACGGACGCTCACCCGCTGGACATGAATATGTGAGATGGAAACCTCGTCGACGGGCTTTGGCGCAAGAGTCTTGGCAGCAAGCATCGCGAACTGCTCAAGGCCGATATCGATGAGGACCTCAGGTAGTAGCGCGGCGAACTGCGGCTCAAGCCCAACAGTTCGAGGCAGGCACTTGTTGGCCGTGGTCATTCGGTCGGCCAGCAACGCGGCGACCTCCTTGTACGCACGGTATTGAAGAAGTCGCGCAAACAACAGGTCCCGAGCCTCGAGGAGGGCGAGGTCCTCCTCGTCCTCCACCTCGCCACTCGGCAGCAGCCGGGCAGCCTTGAGATCAAGGAGCGTTGCGGCAACGACGAGGAACCCGCTCGCCTCGTCAAGATCCCAAGTGACGCCCTTGGCGCGAATGTAGCTAATGAACTCATCGGTGACCCGGTGGAGGGCGAGCTCAGTGACCTCCAGCTTGTGCTTGGAAATGAGTGACAGCAGGAGTTCAAACGGGCCTTCGAAGTCGCCGACATGAACGGAGAAGACTGATGGTTGCGCCGCCACCGCGCTTTCAGTCGCCGCGACCGCCTGATCGGCAGTGCCAGCAGGGGCGGTCACCGCGACAGAACCTCCCGGGCCAATTGCCGGTACGCCTCGGCCCCGCTGCTCTCGGGGGCGTACACCGTGATGGGCGTGCCTGAGACCGCGGCATCAGGGAACTTGATAGTGCGAGCGATGGTCGTGATGAAGACGAGATCTCCGAATGCCTGCTGGACGGTTTCGAGCACCTCACGGCTGTGTAGGGTGCGCGCGTCGTACATGGTCGCGACGACGCCGATGATCGAAAGATTTGGGTTGAGGCGAGCGCTGACCTTGTCGATGGTGTCCTTGAGGAGCGCGACGCCTCGCAGCGCGAAGTACTCGCATTCCATCGGCACGATAACCCCGTCCGCAGCGGTGAGAGCGTTGAGGGTGAGAAGGCCGAGTGAAGGCTGGCAGTCGATCAGGATGATGTCGTAGTTGTCCATGATGGGAGCGAGGGCGCGCTGGAGTGCGTACTCCCTGCCCACCTCGTTCACCAACTGGAGCTCGGCCGCTGCGAGATCAATGTTGCTCGGAAGCAGGTCGAGATTCTCGACACCCGGGTGATGGATGACATCGCCAACACGGCATTCGGGATCCGTGAGGAGGTTGTAGATGGTGAGCTCAAGCTCGTTGGGATTGATGCCCAACGAGATCGCCACAGCACCCTGCGGGTCGAAGTCGACGAGCAGCACCCTGCGGCCGTAACCAGCAAGGGCCGCTCCCAAGCTCACGGTCGACGTCGTCTTCCCGACCCCGCCTTTCTGATTGACCATCGCGATGACGCGCGCTGGCCCATGGGAGAGCAGCGGCGCCGGCTCAGGGATGTCGGCCGAGGACCGAGTGTCGTCCAACGTCATGGGCCAGAGCCTACCTCCGGGGGCGTCTGCGGCCTACCTCCAAGAGGGACTTCTCGATCGTCGACCCCTACCTCAGGGCCCGCGGGTGGCTTGCGGCATAGACCTCTTTCAATGTCTCCTGAGTGACGAGTGTGTAAATCTGGGTCGTGGTAACCGAGGCATGTCCGAGGAGCTCCTGGACGACCCGAATATCGGCGCCGCGTTCGATCAGATGAGTAGCAAAGCTGTGCCTCAAGCTGTGAGGGCTCACCGACGCGACGATCCCCGCCCGCTCGGCTGCATCGCGGATGACACCCCAGGCACTTTGCCTCGACAACGGGGCGCCTCGACGGTTGAGAAACATGCGTGCCGTTCCGCGTCCCAATGTTGCGAGCGCCGGACGTCCTCGCACGAGGTACTCGTCGATGGCCCTTGAGGCGTACCCACCCAGGGGCAGGCGTCGCTGGTGGTCGCCCTTGCCCACGACCGTGACGCTGAGGCTCGTGAGGTCGACATCGTCGACGTCAAGGGAAACGGCCTCCGTCACTCGGGCACCGGTTCCGTAGAGGAGTTCGAGCAGCGCACGGTCACGAAGGCCTACCGCTGACTCCAAGTCACCGGTAGCGGCGAGAAGTCGTTCCACATCCGAGTAGCTGAGCGCCTTTGGGAGGCGCCTTCCGATGCTCGGAGGCTGTACGTTCGTGCTCGGGTCCAGGACGGTGACGCCCTCTGCAGCGGCGAAGCGGTGGAATCCACGAACGGCGACCACCACGCGAGCCGCGCTGGAGGCGGTCAGCGGGCCCCACGAATCCTGAGGCCAGCGCAGCGATGACGAAAAGTCCGCAATATCGTTCTCCGTGACGTCGCTCACGCGAGCTATCCGCCTTTTTTGACACCAGTCGGCGTACCGCCGAAGATCGCGCCGGTACGCCGAGACAGTGTTCTGTGACAAACCTCGTTCGACGGTGACGTGGTCGAGGTACCCCACGACCACGTCGCCGAGTAGCTCGCTCAGGCGAGGACCTCACTCAGCGGCAGAAGGGGCATCCCGAATGACTCAGCGACCGCTGCATAAGTGATCTGCCCGTCATGAACATTGAGCCCTCGGGCCAAGGCATCGTCATCGCGTAGCGCCTGCTTCCAGCCCTTGTTTGCGAGTTCGACCGCGTAGGGGAGGGTGACGTTCGTGAGTGCGTAGGTCGACGTGTGCGGTACTGCGCCTGGCATGTTTGCCACGCAGTAGAAGACCGAATTGTGAACCGTGTAGGTCGGATCGGCATGCGTGGTCGGGCGGGAGTCCTCAAAACACCCACCCTGATCGATGGCAATGTCAACAAGGACCGAGCCCGGCTTCATCCTGGACACCAGATCGTTGCTCACGAGTTTGGGTGCCTTCGCGCCCGGGACTAGGACGGCACCGATGACCATGTCAGCATCGAGGACTGCCCGCTCGACCTCGAACGTGTTTGAGGCAACTGTCTGCATGTGGCCTTGATAGATCGCATCCATCTGTCGGAGTCGAGCGATGTTGCGATCAAGGAGTTGGACCTCTGCCTGCATACCGAGTGCGATCACTGCGGCATTCATGCCCGCCACACCAGCGCCAAGCACCACGACCTTGGCAGCGTGAACACCTGACACGCCCCCCATGAGAATGCCCCGCCCTCCGTTGGCTCGCATGAGCGAATGCGATCCAACCTGAGGGGCCAAGCGTCCAGCGACCTCTGACATTGGAGCAAGGAGAGGCAGAGAGTGATCGGCGAGCTCCACCGTCTCGTAGGCGATCGCTGTCGCACCCGATTTCACGAGGGCGTCGGTGCACTCCCGACCGGCCGCAAGATGGAGGTAGGTGAAGATCACCTGTCCTGATCGCATCCGGTGATACTCGGCAGCAATCGGTTCCTTCACTTTGAGGATCAAGTCTGCTGCCGCCCAAACCTCGTCAGCATCCGCCGCGATGGAAGCGCCCGCCGCGACATAATCCTCATTGGGAATCGAAGACCCTTGGCCCGCATCGGTCTCGATGAGCACCGAGTGGCCGTTCCTCACGAGTTCAAACACTCCAGCCGGAGTGATCGCTACTCGGTACTCATGGTTCTTGATCTCACGCGGAATCCCGACCTTCACTGCTGCCTCCCTCGGACGTCCATCCAAGGACGCTGCCCCGCTCCGGGGACCTATCTGATCGTAGATGCCGAACTAGCCAAAAACTTGAATGCGCAGCCGCCACGCGGCACGATCACCGGACTGCCTCAGTCGTTCGATGATCTGGTCATCGGTGACCGCATTGGATTCACCCGCTCGTGCGACACAACAGTGTCACGCGCAGGCCACGCGTCGTCGACCGGGCGAATCGAAGCCCAGCCGCCTGACCTTGACGCCCATGCCGCGAGAATTCCGCACACCGCTGTCGGGCTCCCGATTCGACCAGTGAGCACGAGATCCTTGGCCTCGTCGAGATCCACCCAGGTCCGAGGTAGGTACGCCTCCTCGGCTTCACCGGTGTGCGGACGACCCTCGTCAATTTCACGGAGATTGCGCGCGAGATACACCCGAATAACCTCACTCGATCCTCCCGGCGAGGTGAAGAAATCGACGAGCACATGCCACGTCGCTGCCTCGAAACCCGATTCCTCGGCGAGTTCGCGCACTGCTGTCGCATGCGGCGTTTCACCTGCAACGTCGAGCAGGCCAGCGGGTGGCTCGAACAGCGCCATCGCAACAGGATGCCGGTATTGTCTGATGAGGAGTACTCTGTCCCGTGCATCGATAGCGATGACGGCGACTGCACCCAGATGCTGCTGAACATCTCGAATCGCATGGTGCCCGGCAAAGTCGACGGTGTCGGAGCGAATCGACCATATGCGCCCCTCGAACCGCTCAATGGATTCCAGAATGGTCCTGGGCTCCACCCTGTCGGCGATCTCGCCAACCCACTCCTCATCAACCTCGACGGTACTCACCGCGACTCGGATGCCGGTTGCCGGCGCGGTGCATGTTCAAGTGCCGCGCCAATGAGTCCCTTGAAGAGGGGGTGTGCGCGCGTGGGGCGCGATCGCAACTCGGGATGAGCCTGGGTACCCACGTAGAACGGGTGGACATCGGCGGGCAATTCAACGAATTCCACCAGCCGACCATCTGGCGAGGTGCCGGAGAAGACGAGACCAGCCTCCTGTAGTTGCGGCCGGTAAACGTTCGCCACCTCGAAACGGTGACGATGACGCTCATCGACATAGGGCACGCCATACGCGGCTGCCACGAGGGAGCCTTCGAGGAGCTTGGCCGGGTACAGGCCCAGTCGCATCGTGCCGCCCATGTCTCGATCACCAGTGAGAACGTCACGCTGATCGGCCATCGTCGACACCACTGGGTGTTGAGTCGTTTCGTCGAACTCCATCGAGTTCGCACCCGGGAGTCCTGCGACATTTCGGGCATATTCAATGACCATGCATTGCAGCCCGAGACAAAGCCCAAGGACGGGAATGCCGTGCTCGCGCGAATACTGGAGTGCGCCAAGCTTGCCTTCAATGCCGCGGACGCCAAATCCACCCGGTACGCACACCCCGTCGAGATCAGCGAGCGCCTTGCGCGCGCCCTCGGGGGTCGCGCAGTCATCACTGGCAATCCATCGGATGTTCACCCGAGAGTTGTGGTGAAATCCACCGGACCGGATAGCTTCAGTTACCGACAAGTAAGCGTCCGGCAGGTCGATGTACTTACCCACCAGACCGATAGTTACCTCGTATTCAGGATTGTGCACTCGCCTCAGCAGGTCATCCCAACGCGTCCAATCGACATCGCGGAACGGAAGATCAAGGCGGCGGATGACGTAAGCATCGAGACCCTCTGAATGCAGCACCTTTGGAATGTCATAGATGCTTGGCGCATCGACGGCCGCCACGACAGCAGCCTCATCGACATCGCACATGAGCGAGATCTTCCGCTTGATGCCGGACGGCACCGGCCGATCCGCCCGCAGAACAATCGCGTCCGGCTGAATTCCGATGCTCCGCAAGGCAGCAACCGAGTGCTGGGTCGGCTTGGTCTTCAGCTCTCCAGATGGACCGATGTATGGAAGGAGCGACACATGCAGGAAAAAGACATTCTGCCGACCAACCTCGTGTCGCACCTGGCGTACTGCCTCGAGGAAGGGCAGCGACTCGATATCCCCGACGGTGCCTCCCACCTCGGTGATCACCACGTCCACCTCGGGACCGGCCATTCTCCGGATGCGGGACTTTATCTCGTTCGTGATGTGCGGGATAACCTGCACCGTATCGCCGAGGTATTCCCCACGTCGCTCCTTCGCAATCACGGTCGAGTAGACCTGACCCGTCGTCACGTTCGCCGAGCCATGGAGGTCCGTGTCGAGAAATCGCTCGTAATGACCAATGTCGAGATCAGTCTCTGATCCGTCATCTGTGACGAACACCTCGCCGTGCTGAAACGGGTTCATCGTTCCCGGGTCAACATTGAGATATGGGTCCAGTTTCTGCATCGTCACGCGCAACCCCCGTGCGGTCAGGAGATTGCCGAGACTTGAGGCCGTGAGGCCCTTTCCCAAGGAGGATGCAACTCCTCCGGTGACGAATACATGCTTGGTTTGCTTGGCGGCACTCACGGAAGTTCAGACTATCAGCGTCTGACGCACTGTCCTCGCAGCGCACCGACGTAGTGGCGCCCAACCTAGCCAGAGCACCCAACCCCGTCTCTGTCTCCGTGCGGCCGGCTCCCCGCTCGGACTTACCGCCCCGCGACCCGCTCAAGTTCGGCCACCGCGAGCAACTCCTCGGCATGGGCGGCACCGGCCTCGGACTCGTCGAGACCCGAAAGCATTCGCACGAGCTCGGACACCCGATCTCGTCCGAGGGCCACGGTGACGCTGGAGGACGTCACTATTCCGTCCGCACCTTTCGAGACCACGACATGCTGGTCAGCGAACGCCGCGACCTGAGGCAGGTGGGTGACGACGATGACCTGGGCAGTTCGTGAGAGACGGGCCAGCCGCCGGCCCACCTCGACAGCAGCACGGCCGCCGATCCCAGCATCGACCTCATCGAAGATGAATGTCGGCACCGGATCAGCCCCAGCGAGCACCACTTCCAAGGCGAGCATCACCCGTGACAGTTCGCCCCCCGACGCACCTTTGCTCAGTGGTCGAAAGTCAGCCCCGCTGTGGGGGCGAAGGAGAATCTCAACATCGTCAGCACCGTGAGCAGAAAACTCGTCAATCCTCTCGCGACTCGTGACCCGCACTTCAAGAGCTGAGTCGGGCATGGCGAGAGCATGCAGTTCGGCAGTCACCTGAACCGCCAACGCCAATCCAGCGCTAGTCCTCAAACTCGTGAGATGTGACGCCGCACCGACAACCGCGGCACGCAATTCGACCTCTGAATCGGTGAGCTGCCGCATACGGTCATCACCGAGGTCGACCTCTGCCACACTGGCACAAGCGGATGCATGCCATGCAATGACATCGTCAATTGTGGAGCCGTATCGGCGTCGAAGGGACCCGAGTTCATGGCGACGCTCCTCCACCCATGCCTGCCTTGAGGGATCTGCCTCGATATCGGTGGCGTAGGTAGCGAGCTCAACGGCGGCATCTGAGGCGAGGCTGCCGATCTCATCGAGCCGCTCAAGGATCGGCACTAAATTGGCATCCACCTCTGCCGCGCGTTCAAGGGCGATCAGTGCTCGCGACAACACCGAAACGAGGTCCTGATTGGTCGTCTCTCCGTCTTCCCCGACGAGCGCATCGTGCGCAGCAAGAACATCGAGCAGCAAGGTCCCCGCATGGCTGAGGCGTGCCGCTTGTCGGTCGAGCTCGACATCCTCACCTGGGGTGGGCGCCACCGCTTCGATCTCCGCGATGCCCAAGCGAAGCAGGACAGCCTCTCGCTCCATCGCCTCTCGCTGGTCGGTCAGCATTGCAATGCGCTCGACGGTCGCTCGCCACTCACCGAATGCAGCACGGTATCCGGTGAGGGCGTCGAGGCACGACACCCCACCGAATCGATCAAGGAGGGTCCGTTGCGTGTCGGCATGACGCAGACGCATCTGCTCGGACTGGCCATGCACGGCGACGAGAGCGGATGAAACCTCCTGCAGGACTAGCGCCGGCACGGCCCGCCCACCGGCAAATGCCCGGCTTCGCCCCTCACTCGCGACCGTCCGACCGAGGAGTAGTCGAGCGCGCCCATCCTCGACTTCCACCTCCGCGCCAGCATCGGTCACACGCTGGACAGCACTCGAGTCAGGCGTGACCGACCACTCGCCGTCCACCCAAGCCTGATCGCTGCCAGTGCGGACCATCGCGACATCTGCCTTGCCTCCGGCGAGCAGCGCGAATCCGCTGAGGACCATGGTTTTCCCTGCGCCCGTCTCGCCGGTGATGACCGTGAGGCCCGTCGAAAAAGGGATCGTGGCATCAGCGATCACTCCGAGTCCCCGGATCTGAATTCGTTCGATCACCGAAGCCCCACCTCGGGCCATCCCTGCACGGTCATCACGATTCCGGGCCCCTACTCCTTGCTCCACCGCGCCACCCCTGCACCGGAAGGGCGAACTTGGCGACGAGGCGATCGGTGAATGGTGCGTCGATGAGCCGTGCCAGCCTCACTGGCTGCGCTGACGCTCTCACCTCGACACGTGCCCCGCCAGTGACATCAATCGTCCGACGGCCGTCGGCGCACAGCACCGCGTCCGACCCGGCCTGCAATTCGAACGCAACAACGCTCGTCGGGGAGATGACGAGCGGGCGAGAAAACAGTGCATGCGCACTCAGTGGCACGACGAGAAGCGCCGATACTTCAGGCCAAACAACAGGCCCGCCCGCGGAGAATGCGTAGGCGGTCGATCCGGTCGGCGTTGCTGCCACCACTCCGTCACAGCCCCAGCGTGAAAGCGGCCTTCCGTCGACCTCCACCACGACGTCGATCATGCGCTGCCGGGCGATCTTCTCCATGCTCAACTCGTTGAGGGCCCACGTTGAACTCGGGGGCAGGCCGGGCTGCGTGACCCGGATATCAAGGGCCAGTCTTTCCTCGACGTGCCAGTTGCTCGCCACGACAGCAACGACGACGTCCGACACATCCTCGGAGTCTGCCTCCGCCAGAAAGCCGACGTGCCCAAGATTCACACCGATGATGGGCACGCCCGACGCACGGGCGCGCTCAGCTCCTCGCAGAATCGTGCCATCTCCGCCCAACACGACGACGACATCGCAGCCATCGGAGGCGTGCTCATCTGCCGGCACAATGTCGGCCACGGGCAACGTCTCATCGCCCCAGTACTCGACATCATCCTGACCCATTGCCACAGAGATACCCTGCGAGGCTAGGGCCTGCGCCACCTCAACCGCCATCCAGCGCACCGCATCCTTGCGTGGATTAATGACGAGGAGCACTCGCTTCGTGGCGCTCTTCACGATGGCCCCTCCCTCACTGCGAGTTCGATGGTCGCCCCCGGATCAACGACCGCAGCATGCGTCCCCCCTCGTTCAAGCCAAACGAAGTACTCAACATTGCCGCTCGGTCCGGGGAGCGGACTCGCCACCACGCCACGAAGTGTGAGACTGAGTCCGTCAGCACATCGCACCACGGCCTCGACGCTCGACTGGCGGAGCAAGGGATCCCTCACGACCCCATCGCCGACATGCTCTCGTCCCACCTCGAACTGCGGCTTCACCATGAGCAGGTAATCACAGGCCGGAGCAGTGACCGCAACAAGCGCGGGTAGCACCGTTCGGAGCGAGATGAAGGAGAGATCAGCCACCACCATGCTGGCGAGATAGGGGACAGACTCAGGAGTAAGGGTCCGCACATTGGTGCGTTCGAGAAGGTCGACTCGCGGATCGACTCGCAGAATCCACGCCAGTTGCCCGTACCCCACATCGACGGCCAGCACTCGCTCGGCACCGCGCTCGAGGAGAACCTGGGTGAATCCACCGGTGGAAACTCCCGCATCAAGGACTCTTCGACCGGCGACCGTGAGCGGAGCCCCCTCAAAAGCATCAAGCGCACCAATCAACTTGAGTGCACCCCTAGAGACGTAACCGGGTCCCCCGGCATCCACCGTGATGGGCGCCGAAGTCTCAACCTGGGTTGCTGGCTTCGTCGCAGCAACGCCTCGCACCTGAACAGCCCCAGCAGCAATGAGCTCGCGTGCCTGCTCACGCGATCGAGCGAGGCCGCGCCGAGTGAGTTCGGCGTCAAGGCGCCGACGCGTTACCTGCATTATGAGCGTTCTACGAGCCGGCGTTCAGGTCGGACAGTCGCTGATGCAACTGCCGATGGACCGTTTCGAATATTGCCACGTGTTCGCTCGCATCGAGATCGTCCAGTTCGCGAAGCCGCTCGAGTGCCGCGTCCACCGTTGGGTCCCCCGTAGGCTCCCAAACTGGGAGGATCAACTCGCCTTCCAAACCTAGCGGCACAGGAGTCTCGCTTTCGGCCCTCGTCTCGACGGAGTAACTCGCCTCGCTCACCCAGCATCAGCGGCGGGCTCGCCTGGTTCGACGACGACCTTCTTCTTCTTGCGGACCACGCGAGCAGGACCGTCATCGCCTTCGGGTAAAGAATCCGGCGCAACCTTGGTTTCCTTTACCTGCTTCGAGCCTGAATTCGCCTTCGAAGCCGATCCGCTATCTTCACTTGACCCACCCGCTGGACGGTCACCGGCATCTCCCACCGGGTCGTCTGCAGGCCGAGGCCATCCGCGCAGTTCATCGAGTTGCTGCTCCAGTCGCTGGACGTGGCGGCGCAAGGCCGCCAGTTCATCCTCGCGCACAAAACCCATTCGCCCGACGGCCCTATCGACCTCGGACCGGATCATCGAGACCAGCAACTCACGATTATTCTTACTCGTCGCAACGAGGTCATCAGCAAGTTCCTGGACTTGCCCCACGACGTCAGGGGCCTTGGTCGACAAGGTGAACCCCCTCCCGACGAGAGACATGGCCACTTCCTTTGCCTTGTTCGCCGTCACCTCCGTCAAACCGGTTGCCAACTGCAGATACCCGCGCACGTCATCCAACATGGACACCACGTTACCGCCCTTCCTTCACGTGCTGCCATCGTCCGGGGTCATGCAATGGCAAGGACCCTCCTGACTCAATGCAGCCTAGGTGTTCCGCAACGTACGTAGGTACCTCATGGCCCTCAGCCGACGCCAGTCCGGCCTCGTCACAGACACCGGTCATAACGAGCAGGGTGGGAATGCCAAGGCGCCCACCCGCCGCAATATCGGTGTCGAGTCGATCGCCGATCATGAGTGGATGTGCCGCCCCAGTTCGCCGCATTGCCTCAAGCAGCAGCGCAGGCTCCGGTTTCCCTGCAACAGCATCCGGCCGTCGACCGACAGCAGTTGCGACCACGCCCACTAGTGCGCCATTACCTGGCGCCATTCCACGTGGGGTTGGAAAGGTCATATCGAGGTTGGTGGCGATCCACGGGAGCCCCGCCCGGATAGCGAAGGTTGCCTCCGCAAGATCGCGCCAGCCGACATCTGGCCCGTAGCCCTGCATCACCGCAACCGTGGCATCGTCGAACGTCGACACAGGTGTGAATCCACGCTCCCGCAATGCCTCCCAGACGCCACGTCCACCCACAGCGAGGACCGCTCCTGTGGCCACCCGCTCCGCGACCAGGCTCGCGCCCGCCTGAGATGAGGTCACCACATCGTCCGCTGAGGCAGGGATCCCAAGGTCACGCAGATGATGCGCCACCTCCTCTGCCGTTCGTGAGGCGTTGTTCGTCACAAAGCAACAACGAATACCCCGCGAGACTGCGGCCAGGATGGCCTCAACCGCTCCGGGCACCGCGTTCGGCCCGACGTACACCACTCCATCAAGGTCGAAGAGGAGCACATCATGCTCAAGGTTCACCACATCATTGCTCATGAAAGCACGGGTCCATTCAGCGGAAGGTCGCCGCTAGCACGCGCGAGCAGCGTTGCCTTCACCTGGCCGAGTGCCCTCCCGTACTCAGACCGGCTTGGCCGCATCACGAATGCGAGTGCGAGATGGTCTCGCGCCTCCTCGAAATGCTGTCGATGCCAATGACACAGTCCCAATCCGAAGTGGGCGTAGTCATTGTCTGGAGCGTATTCAAGGAGTGTGGCGAATGCGTGCGCTGCCTCGTCGTATCGACGGGCATCAAATCGTGCCCTGCCAAGGGACTCCAGTGCTGCCTGTGATCCGGGCTCGGCGTCTAGGACTCGTTCGAGCAACTGCGCCGCGGCGTCCGGATTCCCTCTAGCCAGCAACTCCGCCGCCCGTTGGAACCAGTCGTAGGGGCCACCTGCTGGTCCAAGGGAATCCGATCCTCGCCTAGCCGAAATAGTCACCCCGGATTCTTTCATGGCGAGCGTCACGTCAGACCGATTTCATCCGCCGGACATCAACCTCCATCGCGCTCCCGAGCCCACCGCCCGCCCGCCAGAATCGGCGCCTGAGCACGCCCTCTGCTTCAATCCAGCGCCCTGGTTGCCATCCATGGAGTCTGCCTGCCAACTGCGCCTTGGTCGTAATGCATGCAATAGTGTCGATTTGAGTGGAGCCCCTCACCTCCCGCATCGGACGATCGATAACGATCGAGAAGACCGTTATCTCGTCGCCGCTAGGTAGACACTTCGTTGACACCTTGGCGCCGAGTCGGCCCACGATCCTTACGTCGTTCACCGATAGGTTCTCACCCGTCTCACTGCTGTGCATGGTCCTCCTTAACGGTCTCGAAGGGCCATCCTCCGCCGCAATCTTTCGTGGCGCGGTCCTCACTGGGGGTTGCTGTGTAGAGCAGCCCACCGAAAGAATGCCTGTGTGGATCTCACCGGCGATGATTCGAAGATGAGCAACTCAGACGTGACAGACCTCGGGAACAACGTGTTCATGATCGATACCCGAATGGGTGGCTATGAGGGAATCACCGCAAGCTACCTGATCAGGGGAAGCAAGCCCTGCCTCATCGAGACTGGAACGGCCCGTTCTGCCCCTATCGTCATGGCTCAGTTGGCCGCTCTGGGCATCGGCCCAGAGGATCTTGCCACGATCGTGGTAACCCACATCCACCTCGATCATGCTGGTGGCGTCGGCGACCTTGCAAACCTGTTTCCGCGGGCGCAGGTAGCCGTCCACGAAAAGGGCGCCCGGCACCTCGCAGATCCGGCGAAACTTGTCGCAAGCGCCCACCGGGTGTTCGGGGAGGCGATGGACCGGTTGTTCGGCGATCTCCTTGCGACTCCCGTTGAACGCATCACCGTCCTCGGGGATACCGGACTCATCGATCTCGGAGACGGGCGATCCCTCGCGACATTCCACAATCCTGGTCACGCCTCGCATCACGTGGGTCTCGTTGATTCCCTCACCGGAGATCTTTACACGGGTGACGCCGCCGGCGTGTACATCCCCGAGACCGCTGAGGTCCGGCCTTCGACTCCTCCGCCAGATTTCGACCTTGCACTCACTCTGGATTCGCTCCAGCGTATGAAACAACTCAACGCGAGCCGACTCCTCTTCAGCCACTACGGCCCTGTTACTGATGTCGCAAGCACGCTCGACGCGTCCGAAGTGCAACTTCACTATTGGGTCGAATCGGTCGAACGAGCACGGGGTGAGACAGAGGATCTCGACCACGCGATCGCACTCGTTCAAGAGCGCGATCGCGCTCAGCATTCCGAGTTCTACTCGGATCCTGCCCTGGTCGAGAAATACGAGGCGCTATCGAGCATCGAAGCAAACGTTATGGGCATTAGTCGTTGGATGGATCGACCTCTTGAAGTTCCCCAATCTCCTCGATGAAGCTGATGCCGGCGAGTTCCTCACACCGCTCAGCCGCGTCAGTGGCTCCATCCAAATCCGAGCCCGCTGCGCGTTCCATCCACTCCCAAGCCTCTGATGATCGACCTGCTCGAGCAAGAAGGTCCGAATAGGCGTATTGAAGGCGCGCTCTTGTCGTGCCAGGAGGCAAGCGGGTCAACTCCGGCACCTGCAGGGTCACGACCGCGGCCTCCACTTGGCCTAGATCAGCACGAGCCCCTGCTGCCACGAGCAGCAGTTCAATACGCGTGTCGGTGTCCATACTTGGCGCGTTGATCGCCCTGATGTAATCGAGAGCCTTCTGAGGACGACCCAGACCACGCTCGCAGTCGGCGATCATCGGCGCATAAATAATCCCGCCCGACATCCGTCTCACCGCACGCAGCTCCGCGAGCGCAACCGAGAAATCCCCGTCTGCGTATGCAGCAATTGCGGCCGCCTCTCGTATCGCGGACACTCGACCAGCTCGCCGCCTTGCTGCCTCAATGTGGGCACGTGCGGTCGCAATTTCGCCGTTCACCATGCATCGGTCCGCCGCGACCAAATGCCTCGCCACGATCTCCGCTAAGCCCTCGGGCAAAGTACGCAGCTCCAACAGGACGCCCTTATCCAATTCCTCCGGTACGACGTCCTCTGGGATCAAGGGGTCGCGCGGCCGCTCGACCCGAGGTCTATCGACCTCACGGTCTGCGTAGCCTGAAGATGTCGAACGGGGACGATCCGAACCTCCACCGGAACGAGGACGATCCGACGTGGATCGTGGCCCACGATCATTAGCTGGGCGGTCCCCACGCGGAGCATCCCCACGCGGACGCTCGAAGG
>JBBATH010000010.1:0-131088 GCA_040398845.1 Candidatus Nanopelagicales bacterium
CCAAGACTACCGGCACCACACCTATATGACCGACTTATTTACACGCGTGTCCTTAGGACGAGGACCATTTGACCTGGCCGTCGGGTGGCCGAGAGAAAACGGCGGAGGAGCAATTGTTCTGTCGCCGACCCAGCAGCGACGAGCCTGTCCTCGATCGACTTGGCTGCCTGTATGACCAACGGCAGCATCAGCGGATGGGCGAACGTGAGGTTAGCCGTGAGGTCAAGGACGCCTTCGAGGCGCTGGCTGAGCGGGTTGATGATCGGTGCGGCTGCGCATGACAGGTCGCGCAAGACCTCCATGTAATGATCCTGACCGCTTGTCCAGGTGGGGAGACGTTCCTCGAGCGCGATGCCTACAGCGTTGCAGCCGGCGTACTCCTCCCTCCACACGAAGCCGGGAACGCTGCTACCGCTGTCCATTCGTCGAAGGAGCGAGTCGTCGTCACAGACGCGGGCAAGGATGCATCCCTGAGCATCGAGGAGGACCGCGGCGGTGCCGCATCCTGGCAGTAGATCCCCGAGATAGTCGAGTACGGGACGGGCCGTCCGCGTGAATCGATTGTCGGATTCGACCCCGGCATGGAACGGCAACTCGAGGGGCGCTCCCTGATCGAGGCCAAATGCCCGAGACCGTGTCCAAGCGCGAGCGAGGAGCTGCTCTTGCGCTTGCTCCCTGCCAGCCGTGTCCACTGGAATCCCTTCCCGCACCCTCACCCACGATGCTACCAATCGCTTGGTTGGTGCGTGATGGCCCCCAACCATTGAGCCGGTGCATGTGAAGCGGTCATCGGTCGTCGTCGCGACTACGCCCAGGCCAGACCGCCGTCGACGAGGAGTGATGCGCCGTTGACATAAGCGCTCCTTGCGGAGACGAGGAAGAACGCGGCCTCGGCCTGTTCTGCAGGAAGGGACACCCGACCGAGGGGAACTTTGCTGGCGAACGAGGCGACTGCTCCTGTCTGCGCATCGGCCGGACCGGTGACCATCCGCGTGAGGGTGGGTCCAGGGAGCAGTTCGTTGACCCTGACCCCCTTCGGTCCTACCTCAAGGGCAGCAGCTCGGGTGAGCGCGGTGACGGCCCGTTTCGATGCGGCGTAAGGTCCTAGGTCGGCGATTGATTTCACCGACGTCACGGAGCCGATGTTGAGCACGACCCCCCGCCCCTGATTGATCATGATGGGCAGGGCGTAACGCATGCAAAGGAAGACACCCTTGACGTTGACCCCCATGATGTGATCGAAACTGCGCACATCGAACTCCGCGATCGGAGTTGGTGGCACGATAACGCCAGCGCAGTTCACGAGGATGTCCAAGGAGCCGTGGTTGTCCCGAGAGGCAGACATGCACCGTTCCACGCTGTCGGCGTCAGTGACGTCCGCCGTGATGAACTCAGCTGAGCCCCCGGACGCCACGATGCTTTGGACCAGCCCGGCCAATGGCTCCTTTCGCCGATCGACTCCCACGACACGGGCGCCCCGCTCGGCAAGGAGCTCGGCGATTGCGCGCCCGATTCCACTCCCGGCACCGGTGATGACGGCGACCTGTCCACGAAGCTCGCCGCGCGCATGGTCCTGAGAACTTGCCTCGGGTGGTGGAGTAGACACAAGAGGAGCCTATGCAGCAACGTGAGCATTGACTGTTTCAAGATGGGACACGACAGGGGAGTCTGCGAACCTACAGTGGTCCCATGGTGCTCGATGCGGTCCGGGAACGTGTCATGGCGCGCTACAGCGCCTATGCCCACCTTCTGGACGATGGGCACATCGAAAGCTGGGCCGAGTGCTTCACCCCGGACGGAAGACTCGAGACCACCCGGCCCTTGCTCGTTGTGGGCCGTGAGAATCTGATCGAGTTCGGACGCCTCTGGCTGTTGGCGCAGCGGGGTCCAACGCGCCACAGCACTTGGCATCACGAACTTGCCCAGGACGGCGATTTGATCACTGGCCGTTGTTCGGCCGCTTTGCTGCAGACCACTGAGGCGGGTGTCTCGATCGTCTTCACGGCTACCTACCGAGACGTCTTCGAATTCCATGACGAGGATTGGCGGATACGGCATCGACACGTCTCGATGGATGCACCCTTGGTTCGGACGCCTTCCGAACCTGCAGCCAAACGAAACCTCCATGCGGTGGAGTAGCGGCGAGCAGTTGTAGCCCAAGTACGTCGATGGAAGGACATATATGGCTTGGCAGGACAAGGTGGCGGTCATCGCTGCTGCAGGCTCGGGTATTGGCCGGATGAGCGCCATTGCCTTGTCGGGTGCTGGCGCGACGGTGGCGCTCATCGACCTCAACGGTGACTCTGTTCGCGAACTCGCACGTGAACTGGTCGCGGCCGGCGGCCGAGCCTCGGGGCACCAGGCAGACCTCGGCTGCGTTGACCAGATCCAGCGCGTTGCAGCCGAGATCGGTGGTGTCGTGCCGCACGTCGACATTCTCGTGAGCAATGTGGGGATGCCCAATCCGCATGGAATTGATGGAATCTCCGAAGCACAGTGGGAGAAAAGTGTAGACGTGAACCTCAAGAGCGGGTTCTTCCTCACCCAAGCGGTGCTTCCGCTCATGCGAAGGACAGGGAATGGCGGATCGATCATCTACACCTCGTCTGCGGCAGGCCTCGTGGGATCCTTCACCAGCCCGCTCTACTCGCTGACGAAGGCGGGTCTCATCGGTCTCACGAAATCGCTGTGCGTTGTCCTGGCGCCGGAGGGAATTCGGGTAAATGCCGTCTGCCCCGGCCCGGTCCGCACTCCGATGCTGGCCGGCTTCATGGCCAAGGGGCAGGAATCGATTGATGAGGTTGCCGAACTGTATTCGAGTCGCGTGCCGCTTGGGCGCGTTGCTGAGCCCAGTGAGATTGCGGCAGCGATACTGTTCCTCGCCGGCGAAGAGTCGAGCTACCTCACCGGTGTGGCTCTGCCGGTCGACGGCGGATACACGGCGGTCTAGTCGCACATGGAGACCATCTACCCCCGAAGATTCGGCGTCTTCTACGACTTTCGAAATCCAGCGGCATGGCGTCAGCCATGGCCGGAGCGCTACCGGCAACTCATCGATCAGATTGCCTGGGTGGATGCGGAACTTGAATTCGATGAAATCTCAATCTCGGAGCACCACTTCCTCGATGACGGATGGACACCTTCACCGCTGGTGCTCGCGGCGGCCGTGGCCTCGCGCACCTCGCGGGTGGGCATTGCAACGAACATCATCCAGTTGCCTCTCCACCAGCCACTGAGGATCGCTGAGGATGCCCTGACCGTTGACATCCTGTCGCAGGGGCGTTTCCGGCTGGGTGTTGCTGCCGGCTACCGCGAAGAGGAGTTCGCCGGACTGGGTGTCCGTCTTGGCGATCGCGGGAGTCTCATGGACGAGGGGATCGCGATCATCCGAAAGGCCTTCGCGGGTGAGCCATTTGCCTTCTCCGGCAGGCACTGGTCCTTTCCTGAGTTAACCGTCGCACCCGGCCCAATGCGACCTGGCGGACCTGAGATCTGGCTGGGGGGCAGGGCTCGACCCGCATTGGAGCGAGCGGCAGCACAGGGCGACGGATTCATGGCTTCGTCCAATGACGACGTAACGGGCTACCTTGCGGCGCGCCGGCAGCTCGGATTTAAGGACGCGCCTGCGAAGACCATGCGGACCGCTCGATTGATTATCGATGAGGATCCGGAGCGGGCACTGGAGGAACTCAGCGAGCACATGCTCTTCCACGTGAACGAGTACATCGAATACGGATTCGTAAAGAGGCCGCGATACACCGACGCTCGCGATCTCATCCGAGACGGCCAGTTCGACATCGTTGACGCCGAAGGTGCGTTGGACCGGCTCAGGACCGCGGGGGCCGCCGGAGTTCATGAGTTTCACGTCTACGGGGTCCTGCCCGGTGAGCCGCTCGACTCAGGGTCACGGCGACTTGACTACATCTCGAACAAGGTGCTGCCAACCCTGCGATTGGGATGGTCGGCGCCCGTTGCTCGACACGAGGAAGAAGGAACAAATGTGGAATGAGTTGCAACAGGTTGAGAACTGCACCGTGTTTATCGCTGATGACATGCTTGGGGAGGGTCCGCATTGGGACGAGCACCGCGGGATCCTCTCGCGTGTCGACATCCATGCCGGGCTCCTCCGGTTGTGCGATCCCGCGACGGGGGAGCAGTCAACTCAGGTGATTGAAACACCCCTTGGTTTCGCGATTCCGCGTCGCTCGGGCGGGTACGTCATGGGTATCGGCCTGACCATTGTGCTGACGGAGCCCGATGGATCTCGCCGGACGTTGGTTGACTTGTCATCCCTTGACCCCTACAACCGATTCAACGATGCGGTGTGCGATGCACAGGGACGACTGTGGGCCGGGACGATGTGCTCACAACGCCCGGACGGATTTCGGCCCTCGGGTCAGGCCGCTCTGTATCGGATCGACCCCGATGGCACCTGCGAGCAGGTCCTCGAGGATCTGACGATTTCTAATGGAATGGATTGGCCGGACGCCTCGACACTCATGCATGTCGATAGCAGTCGACATCGGATTGATACCTATCCGGTGACAAGTGAGGGGCGACTTGGGGAGCGAA
Organism: Candidatus Nanopelagicales bacterium; assembly: GCA_040398845.1. Taxonomy (GTDB): domain Bacteria; phylum Actinomycetota; class Actinomycetes; order S36-B12; family S36-B12; genus WLND01. The sequence goes on from JBBATH010000010.1 coordinate 4,573, forward strand.
TCCCGTTCGCGCAGTTTGACCCATCTGACGGTTTGCCTGACGGACTGACGATCGACGACGAGGGCTGTGCGTGGGTCGCCTTCTTTGGCGGGGGACAGGTCAGACGATTCGACCGGCAAGGCGCAGAGATCGCACGGTTTCTTCTGCCCGCGAGTTGCACGACGAGCGTGGCGTTCGGCGGGCACGACCTCGCGGATCTGTTCGTTCCGACGTCACGCCACCGACTCAGCGCCGAACAGGTGGCACAGCAACCGCTAGCTGGGTCGCTGTTTCGCCTGCGCCCCGGGGTTCGAGGACGGGTTGGTCACCGATTCGCCGGGTAGCTCCGAGGGGATAGCGGGCTGGAGGGAGATTGCGCGAGCCGTTGACAGGTTGCGAAAGGCCCCTTAGAGTTTCGTTAATACGAAAGAAACTTCGATATATCGAACAACTGGCTGCGCTTGCGCAGCGTAGGAGGCTTCGCCACCTGATGGAGGAAACGTGGGCATAGTCGTCGTGACCGCCGGACATCAGATCGCCGGCGAGAGAATCGAAACCGCATCGCTCGAGGAATTGATCTTTGAGACCGTGTCGACGGCGATCGCCAAGGCGGGGATAGCACCTGAGTCGGTCGACGCGATTGTCATGAGCGGCAACGACCAGACCGATGGCCGGATCATCTCCTGCATGGTCACCGCCGGGCCTGCCGGCGGGGTCGGCAAGAACGTCATGACCATTGCATCGGGCCCGGAGCATGCGTTCGCGTACGCCTACCTGCGACTCCTCGCAGGGCAGGGCAAAAATGCCGTCGTCGTGGGCTGGAGCAAGCCCAGCGAGTCGGCATTCCCAGAGCATGCGGAACTGGTTTCGGCTGATCCCTTCATGGTGCGGCCAATCGGGATGAATCGACTCATCGCAGCCGCATTGCAAGCGTCGGCACTCCCCGAGGCCGAGCGCACTGGTGCTCGCTCGGAATCCGCGAATGACCCGTTCGTCTCGTGGCCGCTGACGGCTTCGGACTGTCAGGATCACGCAGACGGCGTATGCGCGATCGTTCTTGAGTCGCGTGAGCCCGGTTATGTCGGCGAGGGAGCCTGGGTTCGGGGCGTCGGATGGGCCATGGACAGGTATGACCTTGGGGATCGAGACGACATCGAGGTGGGTGGACTCACCGCTGCGACCGAACTCGCTCTCAAACAGGCTGGCGACTCATTTGGACCGATCGGCACGCTTGATGCCTTCGCCGTCGGAGTCCCGAACGAACGTCGCCTCGCCCAACGCCTTACCCAACTGCTCGGCGATGACAAGACCGTGAGTTTCCCGTCAATTGATTGCCTTAATCCGGACTTCGCCGCGGGGCTCTTCGCCATTTGGCGAGCAGCCCAGCGAGTGATGAGTCCAGTCCGGCCGGACGCACCGCACTTTGCTGCCGCTTCCGCGACCCTGGGCTTCGCGGCTCAGGGAGTCACCGTTGTGCTTATGTCAGATCTTTCGGAGGTGTGAGGACATGCGCAATGTAGGGATACTCGGAGTCGGCCAGACGGACTTCGTCACCAAGCGAACGGACGTCACGTATCCAGAGCTCGTCCGTGAAGGTGCGCAGTTGGCATTCAACGATGCTGGCCTGTCTATGCGCGACGTCGAGGCAGTCGTGGTGCCACTTGCCCCTGATGCGCTCATCGGGATCGGGAATGGTGAGCGGTGGCTCGTCGAAGCGATTGGAGCGACGGGCAAGCCCGTTATGCGGGTGAACAACGGTGGAGCTACGGGAGCGAGCGCCGTTGAGGCTGCGTGGATGCATATTGCGTCCGGCCTCTTTGATGTCGTACTCGTTGCTGGTGCTGACCGAGTGAGTGAGTCGCTCTCAGCCCAATCTGTTCTCAACAAGATGTGGGACGTGGCCTACGAGCGCCCGTATCCGCAAAATACCATAACCATGCTCGCAATGTCGGCTATGCGCTACAACCACATGTACGGCGCCGACGAGCGTGACATGGCGCGGGTGACGGTGAAGAACCGTAGGCATGCTTCCCTCAACCCACATGCCCATCTGCGTGAACTGGTAACTGAGGATGATGTCCTGAACTCCAGGATCCTCTCTTGGCCGCTGAAACTTGGCGACGTCTGCCCATCCTCCACTGGCGGCGCCGCACTCATTCTCGTCTCTGAGGAGTATGCGGCCCGTATGAAGAAACCTGTTGCCTGGATCCGAGGACTGGGCCAGAACACGGAGACCTTCTGGATGGGGGATCGTGTCGGTCCCCAAGCACTGGGCGACCACGCTGACGCGGATGCTCTCGCCGTTGCCTTTGAGCGCGCGTATGCCCAGGCGGGACTCACCGACCCAACGACCCAGATCGATGTCGCCGAAATCTACGCGCCGTTCTCAAGTGTGGAATTCCACGTGATTGAGGCAGCCGGTCTCTGCGGACGAGGTGAAGCGCCAGCGCTTCTTGCCGGCGGGGCCTTCCACCTCGGCGCCCAGGGAGTCGTCGTCAATCCCTCTGGGGGAACCCAGTGCACGAACCCCATCGCCGTGACCGGAACGGTGCGAGTCATCGAGGCTGCCACTCAGGTTCTCGGCCGTGCAGGCGAGCGACAGGTGGCGGGCGCCAATGTAGCCATCGCCAGCGCGATTGGTGGAGACCATCAGTTCTACTCGACCTTCGTCATTGCCAACCATCTCGATCCGATTGGACACCCATGACATCCGCAAGCGAAACCGCCCCGGCTCGCTTCTACGAGCAAACCTGGGACCTCAGTTACCGACACGCGCTCGGCGCGACTGTCGGAGTATTCCTTGACGGGCTCCGTGACGCTAAACTTCTTGGCCGTCAGTGCCCGAAGTGCTCCAGAGTTCTCGTCCCGCCGCGCTCATACTGCGATCGCTGCCTCGTGGAGACCGGAGATTGGCAGGAGGTGGCCAATGAAGGGGTCATCGAGATGATGACGATCGTCTACGAACCGTTCAAGGGGCTTCCGGCGCCGCCATACGCGATTGCCTATGTCCTTCTCGACGGAGCAAGCACAGCGCTCCTCGGCTACGTCCACGGGATTGATCTAACAGAAGTGAAGTCGGCGACGGAGCAACTGGCGATCGGCAAGCGCGTGAACGTTCACTTCAGCCCGGAGCCCAAGGGGGACGTGACCGACTACTGGTTCGAACTCTCAGACAAGGAACCCTCCTAAACGTGAGTCGCCGACCGTGGGCACGCACAGTGCCTGATCTCGTGAAGGAGTGGAGTTCGCTCACGCCTGAGGCACTGGCCATCATTCCTGCGGCGGGTGCTCCGATGACGTACTCGGAGCTCGAGGGCCTGATGGAGGGTATCGCAGAGTCACTGCTCGATCGAGGAATCGGACCCGGTTCGGTGGTGGCGCTGCTTGCACCGAATATTCGCGAATGGATCCCAACGGCACTGGCCGTTCAAGCGGTTGGCGCACAGCTTGCCGCCTTCAACACCTTCGTGAAGCCCCTTGAGTTGGCATATCTGCTCGAGCACTCAAAGTGCTCCGCCCTTGTGATCGCACCGAGGGTCGGCAAGCACAGCCTTCTCACGACACTTCAGGACATCGTCCCCGAAATCTGGGGGGCAAATCTTTCAAATGCTCCGTCTTTGCGATTCCCGAGCCTTCGATCGGTGATCGTCATCGGGGAAGAGTTGCCGGTTGGCGCGGATCCGTGGTCAGCGCTGGTGAGCGAACCCAGCAATGCCCACCGGCCCGACCGCTGCTATCCGTCGGCTGTTGATGATGCGGTCGTGGTCTACACCTCCGGGTCAACGGCTCGGCCGAAGGCCGTTCCCCTTTCGCACTACGCCATGATTGAGAATGGTTTCGCGATAGGTGAACGTATGCAACTCACCCCGGCTGACCGGGTGTGGCTTGGTGCACCGCTCTTTTGGAGTTACGGAATTGCCAACGCGATGATGGCGGTTTTCACTCACGGAGCTGCGCTTGTGCTTCATGATGAGTACACCGCGAGCTCTGCCGCAGACCTCATCTTTCGCGAGCGTTGCACTGCGGCCTATCTGCTTCCGACGATCATCCATGAGCTGGCGGCGCTGCCGTCGAGCGAACGCGCCAAGCTCGCATCCCTGCAAACCGGGCTGACGATTGGAAACCCCAGCGAGGTCGCCCTCGCCGTTGAGCTCGGCATCACTGGCATTTGCAACATCTACGGATCGACCGAGGTATACGGCAACTGCTGCGTCACACCGCGGGAGATGCCCCTGGAACAGCGACTGGAATGCCAAGGCCCGCCCCTACCGGGGGTCGAGGTACGAATCACTGATGCGGAGACGGGAGAACCGATCTCCGGGGGCCAGGGCCTCATCGAGGTGCGGGGATACGTCACACGTGGCTACCTCAACGATCCCGAACTCAATGCCAAGACCTTTACAACGGACGCGTGGTATCGAACGGGTGACCTTGGAGTCCTGCTAGAGGACGGTTCACTCCGATTCATTGCGAGGGCGACCGACATGATCAAGACCTCTGGAATCAACGTCTCTCCCGCTGAAGTCGAGGAGTTCATCAATTCCCTTGACGATGTTGCCGGCTGCGTTGTCGTGGGAGCTCGCAACGAGCTCCGAGGCGAGGTCGTGGTGGCGATCGTTCAGCCGGTCGCCGGACACACAATTGACCCCGCAAACCTTGTTTCACAATGCAAGTCGAGTATCGCGGCGTTCAAGGTCCCGGCCGTGGTGCTCATCGTTGATTCGCTCCCACTCACCTCGACAGGAAAGATCTCCCGGATGGAGGCAAGGATCCTTGCCACCCGATCGGTGACGGGGGCCTAGTCATGGCAGGTGACAAGGTCGAGCGAATCGCTGAGGTGCTTGAGTTTGTCCTCAGCCGCAAGTCGGCGGGCGTGCGAATGTCCGACGTGTGCCAGGTACTCGATCATCCGATCAGCAGCACGCATGATCTTCTTCGCGCAATGGTGAAAGCCGAACTGATTTGCGTCGACGAGGAGCGCACCTACCGCATTGGTCCTCGATTCATTCAGCTCGCCTTTGCGACCGGTCAGTCCCTCGATGTGCGAGTGCTGGCCCACCAGCACCTCGAGAAGTTGGCGTCCAATTTGGGACACGACGTGTATTTGGCGGTCAGGGTGGGTAATGGCGTGACATACGTGGATCGAATTCCCGGCCAGGGACGTGCCGCCGTTGACATCCGTCTCGGTGACCCGGTGCCCTTGCATTCAAGTGCAGCGGGGAAGTTGTACTGCGCCTTCTCCCACGACCTTGAGGCCGCGACCCTCAAAGCGTCGATGCCACCACTCACGAGTCACACGATCACGCTGCGTGAAGAACTTGTGGTGGAGTTTGCGACCATCCGGGGGCAGCGATACTCGATCAGCAATGAGGAAACGATCTCAGGCATCTTCGGCTTTGCTGTTCCCGTGTGGGGAGCACCAGGGCGTCTCATCGCTGCTGTCCACGTCTCGGCCTTCCGTGACCTCGTCTCATCCCAGGATAAGCCCGGCATCATCGCGGAAATGCTCGCCTGCAGCGATGCCATTGCGGGAGCGATGGGATTGCTCGACACACGGACTGCCGAAGCGTGATTCCCATGACCCTGCATTCCGCACATCCATCAGGGCTGCCCATCAGCCCGATCGCAGTTAGGTGACCAATGGCGCATCTCGAGCTCATCACAGAGGCCTATATCGACGGCGAAGTCCTTCGCTTACCTGCGGGCGAGCGGTACGAAACACTCAACCCCTCGACCGGGGCGGTCATTGCCAGCACGCCTGTGGCGACCGCGGCTGATGTGCACGCGGCAGTGGAGTCCTCGCGGCTGGCGCAGCCGCATTGGGCTGCCACGAAGCCCGCTGACCGGGGTCGGATTCTCACCGCGATTGCTCAGGAGATACGCGCGCAGGCCCGAGAACTTGCGCGTATCGAAGGCCTTGACACAGGCAAGCCAATGACGATGGCACTCGGTGACGTCGAGTCAACCGCGAGATACTTCGAGTTCTACGCGGGGGCCGCAGATAAACTGCACGGTGACGTGATTCCCCTAGGTCCGAGTTACCACGCGTTCACGGAACACGCACCATACGGCGTGATCGGGATCATTCTCCCGTGGAACGCGCCCCTGCAGCAGGCTGCGCGCAGTGTTGCGCCAGCACTGGCCACGGGCAATTGCGTGGTAGTGAAGCCGGCCGAGGATGCACCGCTGACAAACCCGATCCTGGCACGGATCGCAACGAAGTGCGGCCTCCCATCCGGCGTATGGAACGTCATCCCCGGTGATGGCCCCACGACTGGTGCCGCCCTCGTGGCGGATCCCGGCGTGCGGCGGGTGATGTTCACCGGATCGGTTGAAGTGGGCAAGATCATCGCCCGCGCCGCGGCCGATCGACTCATCCCCGTCGGGCTCGAACTCGGTGGCAAGTCACCCAACATCGTCTTCGCCGATGCAGATCTTGATCGCGCTGTGGACGGGACCGTTCTTGCGATCACCTACAACTCGGGGCAGGCATGTTCGGCGGGCAGCAGGCTCTACGTCGAGGATTCGATCTACGAGGAGTTCACCACCCGCCTGCGCAAGCGACTGCTGGAGGTCAGTGTCGGTGCGGCGGATGAGGACCCCGATATCGGCCCAATCGCCACTCGCGAGCAGTTCGCCCGAGTGAGGTCCTACCTTGATAGGGCAGTAGAGCTTGGTGGGAGGCCGATACTTGAGGTGAGGCCAACCGTTCTTGACAGGCACCCTGATGGTTTCTATGTCGGCCCCGCAATCTTTGAGTGTGCTCAGGATTCGCGCTTGGTTCGCGAGGAGATCTTTGGTCCGGTGCTCGTCACGGCTCGATTTAGCACCGATGAGCAGGCGCTGAGCATGGCCAACGAGTCGAATTACGGGCTTGTTGCCGGCGTATGGACGCGCGACATCGATAGGGCGCTGCGCTTCTCGGCTGGGCTGGAGGCCGGTCAGGTCTTCATCAACAACTGGTTCGGCGGCGGTGTCGAGACTCCGTTCGGCGGCTGGAAGGACAGCGGCATGGGGAGGGAAAAGGGCCTTGAGGCCCTTGCGCACTACACGCAAGTTCGTACCACGATCATCAGTGTCGGCCAGAGCTAGATCCGTCGAGGCATGGGAGAACGAGAAGTGAATCTCTTACAGGACAGGGTCATCATCATCACAGGCGGCGCATCCGGCATGGGCCGAGCCGGCGCTCGGATCTTCGCAGAGGAGGGTGCACGGGTCGTCGTGGCCGATCTCAATGAGGAGCAAGCCCTCGAAACTGAGCGAGAGGTGGTGGCAGCCGGTGGTATTTGCAAGGCCTTCCGCTACGACGCAACGAGTTCGGCGGACACTGAGCGACTTGTTGCCAGCACCATTGCAGAGTTCGGGAAACTTGATGTCGCCTGGGCAAATGCTGGCCTGCCAGCACCGTTCGCGACGGTTGAGGCGTACGACGAGGACCTCTTCGATCGCCTTATGGCCGTGAACATCAAGGGGCCATGGCTCCTGGCGAAGCACGCGGCCCCGGCGCTCAAGGATTCGCGCGGCTCTCTCATCATCACCGCTTCGCTTTCTGGTCTCAAGGGCCGGGCAAACCACTCCGGGTATCAGGCAGCCAAGGGCGGTGCCGTGATGCTCACTCGGTCACTGGCCAAAGAGTTCGCCGCGTTCGGGGTGCGCGTCAACTCGCTGTGCCCGGTGGCGGCGGACACTCCGATGCTGCCCCAGTTCCTGGACGAGTCGGGTGGCCTCATGTCCCGCGAGGAGTTGGCCGCAGGTATTCCGATGGGGCGCCTGGCCAGTGCGGAGGACGTTGCGCGGGCCGCGCTCTTCTTCGCCTCCGATCTGTCCGCATTCGTCACAGGAGTGAACCTTCCTGTCGACGGCGGCACGAGCGCCTAGATGAAACGCGCGAATGTAGGAGGGACACGAGCATGAATGGGGATTTGCCGAGTTACAACGAGTTGCCACTTTCAAGGAATGGTGCGCCGTGGCGTACGGGCTGGGGGGTGTTCGGCAAGGAATCCGAACTCGGAACCCTTGAATTGCTGACCCCGGAGCGGAGGCGTGCCGCTGCTGCATTGGTCGAGGAGGGTGTGACGATTAACCTTGATCATCCACTCGACATTCCTTTGGAGATCTTTGATTTTCGCCCGAAGTTCAAACACAACGTCTTCGAGATCATGCCGGGCTACCTTGATGAGACGCTGGATGATTTCGCACCCCAACTCTCAAGTCAATGGGACAGTCTAAGGCATGTCAGATCTCCGGATGGCTTCTACAACGACCTTGTGAGTGATGCCGACTCCCTCAACCCACGATCGCTCCTCGGTATCGACAAGGTCGCGGAAGCGGGCATCATCGGCCGAGGCGTCCTGCTTGACGTCTGCGAATACATGGCGTCGATCGGTGATCCGATTGAGCCCAACTCGCGCCGTGAGATCTCGACGGCAATCCTCGATGACGTGGCGGAGAGTCAGGGCGTCACGATCAAGACGGGCGATATTCTGCTCGTACGATTCGGGGTCGATACCTTCCTGCGCCGGCTGATCGATCAGCCCGGCAGCATTGAGATGCGCTACGAGGCGCCGGGTTTGATGCAGGACGAGAGCACGCTCGAATGGCTGTGGGACAAGCATGTGGCAGCGATCTGCGCAGACAACATTGGGGTGGAGGTGACGCCTCCGAGAGGGCCGGACACCCGTCTGCACCCAGCGTTGCTGGGTCTGTTCGGTCTGACCATGGGAGAGCTCTTCGACCTCGTCGATCTCAGTCGCGAATGCAAGAGCAGGGCAAGGTACGAGTTCCTTTTCGTTGCCAAGCCCTTTCGGCTCCCTGGAGGCGTCGGTTCTCCGGCGAACGCGATGGCGGTTTTTTAGTGCGAAAACTTGTTGAATGCGCGTTGAGCGACCCCTTCCTTTGGTGCCGTCGTGCTCCGTGACCTGACCGTCCTCGATTTCACGCAGCAACTGCCGGGACCGTTCGCCACGGCCCTGCTGAGGAGCCTTGGCGCCCGGGTGATCAAGATCGAACCTCCGCAGGGCGATCCGAGTCGGATCCTCGATCCGGAAATGTTTGACCGGGTAAACGTGGGAAAGGAGTCGGTAACCCTTGATCTGAAGTCGGAGTCTGGTCGCGCGAATGCGCTCGGACTTGTTGCACGTTCAGACATCGTGGTGGAGAGTTTTCGCCCGGGCGTCATGAGTCGGCTAGGTCTCGACTGGCTGGAATGCCAAGCAGTGAACGCGCGCTTGGTTTATTGCTCCATTTCCGGGTTCGGGTCGGACGGACCATACGCGCACGTCCCTGTTCACGATCTCAATCTCATGGCCTGGGGCGATCCTTCGGGGGCGCACCGCACGTCTGGCCATATTGGGGTGCCCTGGGTAGACCTCGGTACGGGCACTACAGCGGCGTTGACCATGGTGGCAGCTTGGGTTCGCGCAAGGGATCTCGGAGTCGGAGCCAAGCTGGATGTGTCAATGCTCGACGTCGCGCTCAGTTGGTCTCGGGTGAAGCCGCCTCGCTCGGGGATGGAGCCGACCTATGGGGTCTACCGCACTCGCGATGATCATGACGTCGTTATTGCCGTCCTGGAGGATCATTTCTGGTCGCGCTTGTGCACCGCCCTTGAGTTGGGTGACCTTGGGCAGGATCCGGCCCTCGCCGCCTACTCGGGTCGGGTCATTCGTGCGGAGGAGATCCACGGACGTGTGAGCGCACGCATAGCCCAGTTGCAGTTGAGTGAGGTTCTTTCGCTGTCGCAGGTGCATGATCTCCCGATTACTACCGCTCATGCGCAGGCGGACGAACACGCGGTTGCTCAATTGGCGCTCGCCGGTTTCGGTGACGGGGGCTTCAGGCTCCCGACACCTGAAACAAGTCATGGTGTTGGTCGGGCTCCTGAACCCGGTGAGCACACCGCACTAATAATGGCCGAGTTTGCCGGGTCCCTAGGCACCTGACGGGATACCGCAGGTGTGCCACCGCGAAACTGCAATGTAGGGAGCGGCTTCGAAAGTGGCAGATGGCTCAGTTGAGGGTGAATGTGCGATTCGACTGGTCGGTGATCCCAGGGAAGACGACCCGAACCTTCGTGAAAACCTTCGTGCCGTTGATGGTCTTCGGGGCTGACAGGGTGACGTTCGCCTTGTAGCGATGGAACATCCCTGCCACGCAGGTTGGTGAGCAGTCGTTTTCGGAGAAGACCCCGGTTGCCTTGGCGGTCGACTGTCCCCATGCGCTCCACTTGAGTGTCTCGAGCGCGGTGTTCGCATCGGCGCAGGACAAAACGAGTCCGCTTGGCTTTACGGAAACCTCGCCGCAGTTGCTCACCTTCGGCAGGGCCGTTGCGGCACTCGCGGCGACGGGGAGTGCGAGGCTTCCGGCAGACATGATGGCGATGGCGGCACTGGCAGTAAGGATCCTGGTGATCATGGGGGTCCAATCTGAGTTTGCGTATCGATTCGATGAATAATCGCGTCTTGCTTGGCGAAGCCCACGTGAATTCCGCCATGATAACCCAGCGATGGATGCGCTGAACCAGCCAATCTCAACGCCGGCCCAATGTTGACGTGCCAGATCCCCTATTTCAGAAGGGTGAGGACGTGGCGGTAGGTCCCTTCGACCGAGCGCGTCGTGGTCACCTCGCCGCGGGCCCCGAGGTACTTGCCCGTGCCACCGACAATGGCAATGCGATGAGGAACTGACACAACAAGGTACTGCTCCGTCTTCGTATAGAGCCCCATGCCACTGGCGACAATTTGTCCATCGCTCAGGTAAAAGACCACGTTTCGCGTGCGTTTTTCGATTTCGACGCCCGCGGACTCGACGACGGATGTTATGACGACGTGGAACGTGCCGACTGGCTTGCCCTTACTTGATCGCAGGACGGCGTCATGAACCGACACAGTGGCGACCCCGGGACCCAGGTCGGGGGTTGTTGAGCTTTTGGGAACGTCGTTCAGCAGCACGAGGGTGGTTGCCCCGGCAGGGGTGTCTGCTGCGATCGCTGGGGTTCCCTGCGCGAGGGCGGCCATGGTGATGAGGGCACTTGCTATGGCGATCATTCGACCTACGCGCACGAAAGACTCCTAGATTTGCGATTCAGGGGGAGGTTCCTCTGAGATTGACGGTAGCGGTGAACGAGGAAGTTCGCGCGGGCAGCGACCATGCGCGGAAACTGAAGCGCAAGGTGTGTGGAAATAGTAGTCTTAGAAGTGCGGAAATGGTAGTGTTTAATCGTGAATCACCCCCCGTCTACCGCGTTCACGAGCGGCTACGTTCGCAGGATCGTCGACGAGTTGCTCGACGAGTTGCTCCCCCAACTGCCGACAATCCTGCTAGACGGGCCAAAGGCGGTCGGCAAGACCGCCACCGCAACCCGACGGGCTCGCACGGTCCACGACCTCGGCGATCCTGGCCCGCGGGCCACCGCCCGGGCCGATCCGAGAACAGTGCTGCATGGAACAAAACCCATACTCATTGACGAGTGGCAGCGAGTCGAGGCCACGTGGGACACCGTCAAGGCGGCGGTCGATCGCGACTTCAGTGGAGGCCAGTATCTCCTCGCGGGCTCTGCCGCTGCCCCCTCCCCCGATGGACACCACTCTGGAGCGGGACGGATCACGCCTGTGCGGATGCGCCCATTGACGCTTGCGGAGCGTTCCGTCTGCACGCCAACGGTTTCCTTGGCCGACCTGCTCACCGGCGCGCGAGCGCCCATAACGGGCAGGTGTGACCTGCGACTTGTTGAGTACACCGAACAGATCGTCGGTTCAGGGTTCCCAGCCCTGCAGCACCTGACACCCCGCGCGCGCAGCATCGCACTCGACGGCTACCTAGCCCGGATCGTCGACTCCGATCTCGAAGAGGCTGGGCTGCGAGTGAGGCGGCCGGCAACTGTCGCGGCTTGGCTCCGCGCCTACGCCGCCGCGACGTCAACGACGGCATCTTGGGAAACCATCCGAGGGGCGGCTACCTCCGGTGCCGCTCAGGTTCCGGCACGCTCGACGACCCTGCCGTACGTCGATGCGCTCACGCGACTGCGAATCCTTGACGAGGTGCCCGCGTGGACGCCGACGTTCAACCACCTCAGCCGGGTGGGCCAGGCACCGAAGCACCACCTTGCTGATCCAGCCCTCGCCGCGCGGCTCACCGGCATGACCGTCTCACGACTCTTGGACGGCGATGGGCCCACCGCAATTCCGCGCGACGGCGTCTTCCTTGGGGCTCTCTTCGAGTCCCTCGCGACATTGTGCGTGCGGGTGTACGCCCAGGCCAGCGATGCGCAGACCGCGCACCTGCGCGCGCACGATGGGCGCCGGGAGATTGACGTGATCGTGATCCGCGACGACGGCAAGGTCCTCGCCTTGGAGGTTAAACTCGAGGCCGTCGTCGACGACCACGACGTACGGCACCTGCGCTGGCTCCGCGATGAACTCGGCGACCAAGTCCTTGATCAGGTGATCCTCACCACGGGGGAGCAGGCATACCGTCGCCCCGACGGCATCGCGGTCATTCCACTCGGGCTGCTCGGCCCCTAGCGAGCCAATGCCTCGCAATCTCTATCACGCGCGGCATGGAGTTTCATGACAAATACTTGGGTGACTGGGCCACCGAGGGCGAGTCAACGTGGGTGGCCTTTGAGGGTGAAACAACGAGCGATCTCGAGAGTGTCCGGAGTGAAGGCGCTCGCGGCGGAGTTGACCCAATGAGGTGAGAGTCCGATCCGGACGGTTCCGGCATTTGTGCAGTGCTGGGGGAAACAGCATCAGGATTCAGTGTCAGGTAATCGAGAAATCCGCGAATGTGTGTCCACCCCGGGCGGTCCTGACCGCTGGGATCGGTGGCCCAAGCTCGGGTCAGGTCGCCAAGCTGAGGGCTTCGCAATGATCGTCCTGTCAATTGAAGTTCACACCCAGCAGACAGGAGGAGGCGCTCAAGCATGCCAATCTTCGGTTCCACCTCATGAGCATGCACGTAAGGAACGTGTACCGTCCACTCGTCATTTCGTGTTCGTTTGCTTGACGACGTAGGGAACGAAGCCGTACTCGAGCCCGGCGGGAGGCGTGACGAGAAGGCCGGGGTCCAGGCTGACGAGGGCACCCTCCTTTGGAGGCGCCATGAACGAGGTGCCGCTGGTCCAGGCACGCTGCATGCGCACGATGTTGCGCTGCATGACCGTGGCCTGACTCCGCGTCAGATTAAGTCGTTGGAATGCGGGCTGGTCGACGAACCGGTACCAGCGGTAGTTCACCGCGGAGCCATCGAGAAGTCGGGTCGTGTAGTCGCGGGAGGCGGCCCTACTGGCGCTCCACCAGGACGGACTCGAATAGGTGAATGCCGGATCCGGTGAGTACTCGAAGGTCGCAGCAGCGAGGGCGCTCGGCACGGCTGACTCGAGCACAGCGACTCTCGTCCGGCCCACCTTCTTGAAGGTGCCCGGCAGATGTCCGATGCCTTGTTGATCTGCCCACTGCAGACCGTAGGCACTTCCGCCGTCGAACGACTGGAGTTTCACGGTGCTGAGCAGGTCTGGAAGCCTGTCGCCCTCCTGATAAAACGTCTGGCCACCAGTGGTGAAGAGCTCGGGCGAGGCACCGGACTCGTCAAAGTCCATGGGTAGCCTACCCTTCCCGGCCATCCACGCGGACAGCCGATCGGCGATCGCGCCGGCTGAGTGGGCTTGGGCATCGCGAGTAAAAATGGTCCGACCCTTCGAGTCGATCGGGAAGACGGTGGGGGGAACCTTGGTGAAGACCGTGCCCGTCGCGTCCGTCTGCGTCATGAAGGGCACGCTGTTCCACTCGGAGGCGAAGCCGTTGACGAAGCCCTCGTTTGCGTCCAGCCCAAGGCCCGCCAAGGCCGGGGTGCCGTCGGTGACTGCCGACCAGACCTGCGGGAGCCAGTAGGTGACCGGGCCGTTGAAATTTTCGGCGTTAATGAACAGCGTCCAAGCTCGGTTTCCGGATGGGCCGGCGCCAAGCGCTCGTCCGGGTGCGGGAAGCGGCAGGCTCATCCATGCCGTGCCGAGGTAGCCACCGGACGATGCGGGGGTCAGCGGCATGCCGTCGGGGGGCACGAGGAGGCGGTTGCTGAACTGGACGAGGGCTGTCTCACTGCGGCGCACCGGCCGCGTGTCGTCGAAGGTCCAGCCAGGTGAAGAGTACAGGGTGTTGTAGCAGTCGGGGGTGCCGTTCATGGCGTACTTGGGCATGACGGTGCGAAATTTCGTGCTGGCCCACCAACCGAGGCTTCCTTCGATGGTCTGGAAGTAGCCCCACCAACTGCCGTTTCGCATGTCGTCTAACTTGGACTTCGCGCAGAAGGCTCGCTGCACGCTGGAGGGCTGGTTCACGTTGTTGGGTGAGATCCAGGTGGAGCTCAACCCGATCTGGAGTCCGTCGATCGGCTTGGCGAGAAGGGGCCATGCCTGCGAGTACCAACTGAAGCCCTCGCGGTAGCCGGGTGGACTATCGGCTGTGTCAGCTGAGAAGTAGGCGTTGCACGAGGAGTCCTCGCAGGTCGAGAAGGCGCCACCGGACGAGTACTCGACTGGTGCAGGCGCAGCCTCGGCCCTCCCGTCGCCGAATGGAATCGTCAGGACAGTGGCCGTAGCCACGGCGCCTACCGTCGCCCGAAGTCGCATGTGAAAAGCCTAGATCCCTGGTCAGCGGCCCGCGACAATAACGATTCGCCCGTGGGGGTCCGAATGCCTTCATCGATCTCGTTGCACCCCTCCCGCTGTTGTCCTCACTGTCGGCCATGACTCCCTACGCGACATTTCCATGCGACCGACTCGTTCCGCGGCTCGTTCGGTCTGTCCGGATTGCTGCTGAGCGCCGCGGTCGATGTCGAGCGTGTGTGGGCATGTCCGGTGGTGTCACGGATCTGGTCCTGAGGCATGATGATTCGACATCAAATGACGAAGGGCGCAACCTCATGAGTGACATCATCGATATCCCCAGCCCCAGAGGTTTGCCCTTCGTCGGCAATGGACTGCAGTTTCTCGGCAGTAATGTCGTCGAGCGGTTCAGGGCAGTCGTGCGGGCATCGCCAGACGGCCTCGTCCGGCTTCGCTTCCCGAAGGCCGTCGCGCCGGTGCCGGTCATCGTGTGCTCGTCGGCCGAGGCTAGCCGCGAATTGTTCGATGATGACCGCTTTCCGAAATTCCTTGCTCCAGCCGTCGCGAATCTCACGCCAACCGGCATCTTCACGATGTTCACCCACGACCCGGTGTGGGCGCCGACGCATCGGCACATCCTCCCCTCACTCAGCGGCGCTCAGGTCATTCGCGACCTACCCATCCTCCATTCCGTGGCGCGCGAGCTCACTGACTTCGTCCTCGGTCAGGGGCCGAGGGATGGCCGAGTCAACATGGAGGATGCACTGACGAGGGCGGCGTTCGATGCCATCTGCCAGATCGCTCTGCGGACGAGCTATGGGGCGCTGTACCGGCAGTCCGGCCCTGAGTTCTTCGACCTGGTCCGCAAGGGCCTCGACGAGACGATGGCCGAGGTGCGGGAGCTTCCCCTTGTCTGGAAGATGCAGATCCCACGGAGGCGACGGCAGGCGGATCGGTTGGCTCGTGCGCGCAGGGAGGCCGACGCCATCATCGAGCACCGCAGGCGGCTGGGGCCCGAGGCAGGCACCGACGACCTGCTCGCCCGCTTGCTGTGGCAGGGCGACCCGGAGACGGGCCAGCCGATATCGGCGGACACGATCCGAGACCAGGTGCTGTCGTTCGCCGTCCTCGGCCAGGACACGACGAAATCCCTGATGACGTGGGCGTTGTACCACCTGAGCGCCTACCCCAATATTCAGCGGCAGGTGCAGGACGAAATCGACTCGATCACCGGCAGGGATCAGACCCGGCCGCTCTCAGCCACCGAGCTCGCGCATCTGCAGGTGCTCGATCGGGTGCTGAGCGAGACCCTTCGCATCACCCAGCCGATTCCCAATGTGGTCCGATACGCCGCCGCGGAGGACACCCTGCTCGGGAAGTACCGGGTGCCGCAAGGTTCCATCATCGTGATGCTCCGTGACGTCACGCACCTGGATTCCGTCAGCTGGCCGAACCCAGAGCAGTTCGACCCGGATCGCTGGCTTCCCGATCGGATCGACACGATCGTGCCCGGCTCATACTCGCCATTTGGCGATGGGATCCGTGCGTGCATCGGTCAGGGCTTCGCGCACATGGAAGCCCTGACCTTCCTGTCCACCCTGCTGCGCTCCGCCACCTTCGAGCTCGATGGCGAGTACTCGCTCGATGTGTCATCCGTTCACTTCTCTTCATCTCCGGCCGCGCTCAAGCACCTTCGAGTCGTCCGTCGCGAGCCATCGCGCGTCGTCCCCGTCGCGAACGCCGCACCGGCGTCCGGGTGCCCGTACCCATCCGCCCCCGATGCGACCACAGATGCCATGCCGAGTGCCGACGACCTTCCGGACGACTTCTCGGCGGCCACCGAAGGCTCGCTCACCGTTGCCTACGGGTCTGAGGGCGGCACCTGCCACCAGATCGCCCGGCGCCTCGCGCGGGAGGCCACGAGTATGGGGCTCAACGCCGCCATCACGCCCCTCGACTCCATCGTCGACGCCCTGCCGTTGGCAGGTCCGCTCGTCATCGTCAGCTCGTCGTATAACGGCGCGCCGCCGAGCAATGCGCGCAGGTTCCTCGCCCACCTGAAGTCCGGTGATGCTGAACTTTCTTCGATGGAGGTAGCGGTCCTTGGCCTCGGAGACCCGGCCTGGCACCTCACCTATCAAGCCGTGCCGACTGAGATAGACACCCTGCTTCGTCGGGCTGGCTGCACGCCAATCGTTGAACGTGGGGCGATGGATGTCTCGCAGGACTTCTCGCCCGAATACTTCGCTTGGACGAAGACCCTGTGGCAGGCCCTCGGGCTTTCCGCGAGTACTGGCGGGGATCAGAACCGTTCGCAATCCTCATTGAGCGTCACGCGTGCCCATCACGCATCATTGGAGACGATTGACGAAGGCGTGAGCAACGGGTACGTGTCCTCGATCCGCGAACTCAGGCGGACATGGTCAGGCACGACCGGCGGGCGTTCCACGCGACATGTCGAGATCAGCCTGCCCGAGGGGATGACCTATGAGACGGGCGATCACCTGATCGTCCACTCCTACAACCATCGGCCCGTTGTTGACCGGGCACTCGACGTACTCGGCATTGAAGCCGGGGCCATGATCGAGATCACTGCTGAGGATTCAGGGGGCACGTGGTTGCCCACCGGGGTTCCGGTCGACGCCCGGTTCCTGTTCGAGGGCTTCATTGACTTCGGGCAGCCGATGTCGGCTCGGCAGATGCCAGTCCTGGCGCAGGCGCTCACCGGCGCGGCCGCTGCCACGGTCTTTGGCCTCGCGGCGCTGTCGCCTGAGGAATTCGATGCCCAGGTCTTCGATCGGCGACTGACGCTGCTCGACCTCCTCACCGAGCTCGGCAAGCCGGCCATTCCGCTTTAGGTGGCCCTTAGCCTGCTGAGCCCGCTCAAGCGCCGCCGGTACTCGATCTCGTCATCGCCCCTTGACGATCCTGGGGTTGCGAGCATCACGGTCGGAGTGGTTCGAGGGCCAGCGCTTTCGGGGCATGGAACCTTTCGCGGCGTGGCATCGACCTACCTTGCTGGGGTCGAGGCCGGGCAGGTGGTCAAGGTGGCGGTCGCATCCTCGGGCGGGTTCCAGCCACCGGATGATGCTTCGGTGCCGATCATCATGATCGGAGCGGGGACTGGCATCGCACCTTTCCGCGGCTTTGCCCAGCACCGTGCTGGCCAGCGAGCGCAGGGGAGTGCTCTGGGTGAGGCGCTCCTCCTTGCCGGCTGCCAGCGAAGCGATGAGGACCGCCTCTACCTCGACGAGTGGGAGGCCCACAAGCGCGATGGCGTCGTCGAGGTCCAGTGGGCGTTCTCCCGCGAACCGGTCATCGGAGCCGATGGCCTCCCCACTGGGGAGATCTCGAAGGCCTATGTGCAGGATCTCGTCACTGCTTTCCGTGCACGTATCGATGAACTCCTCAGTCGCGGGGCGATCATCTACATCTGCGGTGATGCCGCAGGCATGGCGGCCGGGGTGCGGGCTAGCTTCGGTGACGACGTGGTCGACGATCTGCGTTCACGCGGCCAGTACATGGAGGATGTCTGGAGCAGTACCTTTTCACACGCGTGAATCCGCGGCCTAGGCTCGTGAAGTACTCGACCGATACGAAGCGAGGAAGATTCGCGGTACGCGGCTCGTGCACGGCCACGAGCCCCAACGCACGGCGCCACCCGGCTTGAGTCCGAAGAGCCGGAGCTGATCGCCATGAGGGGACGCAGGTCGGCATCCGCTGCGGTCTAGCCGACGTCGAGGAGAATTCCGA
Source organism: Candidatus Nanopelagicales bacterium (assembly GCA_040398845.1). GTDB lineage: Bacteria > Actinomycetota > Actinomycetes > S36-B12 > S36-B12 > WLND01. Next base: position 22,907 of record JBBATH010000010.1, read on the forward strand.
ACTCCGACACCCTGCGCAGAACGCTGTTGAATGACGGGCCCGCTCCAGGCCGTAGTACAGATCCCGCAGGGCGTTCGCGTGTTCGACCCGAAGCCGCGGGATCACATCGGAGCGCACGGAGAACGCTGCCAGGTCCGGGAACTCGCTGAAATTGACGGGAGCGCTGAGTTGCCGCGCGAGAGGTGACGTGACCTCCCGTGGTTCATTCGGGTCGTGTCCGGTGCTCTGCCCGACCTCGGGCAGACTCGACGACGGGTCCGCGGGAGCCGTCCCGGTTGACGCTGTGGCGACCACCGGGATCGACATCCGGCACCTGGTCGGACAGATCGCGACGCCCGGCAGCGGACAACAGAGCAGCCAGTCGAGCCCGAACACCGCCCGGCTCCGTCGATGACGCCAGAGCCATTTGCTCCGCCATGACGCCGTCAGCCTCGAGCATTCCCCGCAGTCGTGCCCACCCCTGCGACGCCGGCACTTCGACGACGGACTCCCAATCGCCGAGCGTCTCCAGTAGTGCCACGTCTACCGGCGTGAGGCGAGCCTTCGCACGGGCCGTCCGCGTGGGGCGCGACACGAACCTGACCAGTCCCGTCGACTCCGGTGCACGCGCGGGAACAGCAACGTGCGCCCGGCGGGGAACCTGCGTTGACAGCACTAGGTCGTTGGCGGCGGACAGCCCGGCAGGACCCACAGCGCTCGAGCCAACAAGTTCGCGAACCAGAGCGTCAGCATGCGGAGGGCTCATGCCCAAAGGTGTCTGCACGCCGCGCCAGTACATGCCCTTGCGGACGCGCATGAGCTCACTGCGCACCGCCAGATCCGTGAGCAGATGCTGCGCCGCCGACGCAGACGAGCCCGGAAAGTCGGTAAGGCGCCAGAATCGGTTCGAGCTTCGCAGAACGCGCACGGTCGACCGCCACTGCTGCGTATGCTGTTTGTGACTGCACTGTCGCTGCTCAGGTCTCCAGCAGCCGGGCGCCGGGCTTCTCATCGCCGTGGCCTGATCATGCAATGGCGGCCGCTCCGTGCTGGGCCCATGTGCCCGCGTCAGAGTTCGCGATGACGATCTCCCCCAGCCCCGGAGGCCGGTGAGGGTCCGCCTACTCGTAGTGATAGCGGCAAGCGGCTATTCGGATCTCGTCGCCGGTTACCTTATAGATCAGTCGGTGCTCGTCGGTGATGCGTCGAGACCAGTAGCCGTGGAATCCGTGCTTGAGGGCCTCGGGCTTCCCGATGCCAACGTTGGGTTCACCAATTTCTCCGGCGCGTGCGCTGTCATTTAGCAGCGCATTCACGCGCTTGAGCACTCGCCGGTCCTGTTCCTGCCAGTAGATGTAGTCGGACCAGGCGTGTTCATCCCATAGGAATCTCACTCAGCGAGGGCGTGCTGGCTGCCACTGCCGGATTCCAGTCGCTCAATAGACCCGAGCAGGCGACGTGCGTTCGCGGGGTTGCGCAGCAGGTAGGCGGTCTCCTTGAGTGACTCGTAGTCTTGAAGCGACACGATCACGACCGGTTCGTGGCCGGCGCGAGTGACGATAACCTCCTCCCGATCCGCGATTACCGCATCGAGGGTGGAGGCAAAGTTCTCGCGTGTGTGCGTGTACGACAGTGTTCTCATGACACTCCTTCCGTACAGAAAACTGTACAGTGCTCGTTGGCCTCAGGGCAATGCTGGGTGATGACCGGACTGGGCTGATGGCGGTTGAGTTGGAATCCGCCAGAAGTGGGTGACGGTGTCAAGGGCGTGCTTCACCAGAAGATGGGCGTCGAGTTCAGTTCGGTCTCGGTGAGTGGGTGGTCGAGCCAGCCGAGTTCGACGGGCACGTCGTAGAGGCGTCCGGGTGCGAATCTGGGCCAGAAGTGCCGCATTCCCGGGACGAGCACCTTGACGACCGAAAGGCCGATGTCGTGGGTGGTGTCGGGCCCGGTGGGCAAAAGATGCGATTGCCCGTCCATCGACTCCATCGCCCACCACACGGCCTCGGGCTCGCTCGGGCCGGGCGGCTCAGCCCCTTGCGCGAGCCGCTGGTCGAGTGCGTCTCCCATCTGGAGCATCTGGTTCATCTCGGTGAGGGCACGCAGCAGGGCGCCTCGTGCATCGCGATGCATCGCCTTGTGGGTCTGGTTCCAGCGCTCGCGGTCGGCGAACTGCGCCTCGCTGAACAGTTGCACCGAGTTCGCGGCGATGGCGTCGGGGCCGAGCTCGGACATGAGGGCCTTGCCACCTGCACCCTGACGAAAGCCTGCGGCGGACCCGCCCTTGCGGACCTGCGCGAGGTTGACGCCCGACCGGCAGGCTGTTCTTCCTCCAACGTCTCCTTCGACGCGCCGCGAAGAGCACGCCGCTGCCGCAAGCGATGAGGCCCTGGATGCATCGTCGGCATGAGCCCGGGCATCGACGACGAAGCCATGATCGCGAAGGATCTCGACGGCAGCCGGGACCTAATCGCGCGTCGCCGTGCCAGCGGCCACCATGAACTCGGTGATCTCCGGAAGTGTCAGACGGCCGTTGAGATGCTCGGCAAGGTTGTGGAACAGCACACCGGTCACTTTGTAGTTCAGTCGGTGCTCGTCAGTGGCGCGTCGAGACCAGTAGCCGTGGAATCTGTGCTTGAGAGCCTCGGGCTTGCCGATGGCGATGTTCGGCTCACCACCAGTCGTTCGATAGACCCGAGCAGTCGGCGCGCGTTCGCGTAGCTACGTAACAGGTATGCAGTCTCCCTGAGCGATTCGTAGTCTTGAAGCGACACGATGACGACCGGTTCGTGGCCGGCGCGGGTGATGACAATCTCCTCCCGATCCGCGACTACCGCATCAAAGGTACCGATCCGTACACGGCTTTAGGCCCGAACTACAGCGTCGATAATCAAGGCTGCTCCCACGAGCCCCGCTGACCACAGGATCACGGGAGACCCAGCACTCTTGCTGGACCAGCGGGAGATTCGCTCAAGGACAGGATCGAGTCTGGCTGAACCGGCACGGCGAAGCACGGTCAAGATGAGTGCGGGCAAAATCATCAGGATGCAATAGCCCGCGACCACGAGTGCAGACTCCGCTACGGAGAAGTCGGCCCGCGAGATGAGCACGATTGCTCCTATGTAGGGCAGCATTGATGCTGCCTCAATCGCCACGGCTGATACCGCAAGTGTGAACAGGGGTCGAAGGGGCGCGCCCGGCTCCAAAGCGCGCTTTCGCCAAGAACTCACCTTGCTTGATGCCGATTGCTTGGGGCGACGGCTGCGCCGGACGGCGAAGATGATCAGAGCGAGACCAAGGAGCGCTTCAAGGATCAAGCCTGTCGTGAACGCCTGGGGAGACTGCAGTGCTGCCGCGGCGGCATCCGTGACTCCGAGAAGTGCGACCCCGATGGCGAAGTACAGACCAGCCACGATGGCCAGATAGGCGAGCATGCGTCCGAGTGAGGGCCTGCCAGGTGCTAGCAGCAAGAGAACGGGGATAACCAGAGTCCCGATGCTTGTGCTGTCGGCGAGCGCAAGGAGCGGCAGTGCCAGAAGTGACGCGTCCACGAGATTCAACACTGCCATGCCCGCGGTTGGGAGGCAAAGCCCGGCCGCCAGGCATCGGCATGCATCGGCGCCGCACATCGCGACCGTGCATCATTGGGGTATCGCGCCGCGCGGACCGCCGGCCACGACCAGACAGCAGGGGCTCAGTGACGAACCGACTCGACCAGGAGACCTCGCCATACCTGTTGCAGCACAGGGGCAACCCGGTCGATTGGTGGCCGTGGTCTGATGAGGCATTCGACGAGGCGCGTCGTCGAAACGTCCCGATCTTTCTTTCTATCGGATACTCGGCTTGTCACTGGTGCCATGTGATGGCGCACGAGTCCTTCGAGGACGAGGCGACGGCCGCCTACCTGAACGAGCACTACGTGAGCATCAAGGTCGATCGCGAGGAGCGACCCGACGTCGACGCCATTTATATGGACGCGACGATCGCGATGACCGGGCATGGCGGATGGCCGATGAGCGTGTTCCTAGACAACGAGGCACGTCCGTTCTATGCCGGTACCTACTTCCCGCCGGAGCCGAGGCACCAGATGCCATCGTTCGGCCAGATACTGCAGTCGATATCAACAGCCTGGACTGATCGGCGCAGCGAGGTCGAGTCAACGGCTACCCGGATGATCGAGGCATTGCGTTCACGCAGCGGGCCCGTCGGTGATGCACCGCCCCCCGATGACGAGGCGCTCACTGCCGCCGTGGCACTCCTCGAAGGTGACTTCGACACTCGCTGGGGTGGGTTCGGGTCGGCCCCGAAATTCCCACCGTCCATGCTTCTTGAGTTCTTGCTGCGCGAGGCCGCTCGTACCCGCAGCCTCGAGGCGATCACCATGGCCGAGTGGACCCTCACTGCAATGGCGCGCGGCGGCATCTACGACCAGCTCGGCGGCGGGTTTGCGCGCTACTCGGTCGACGCCGAATGGGTGGTGCCGCACTTTGAGAAGATGCTCTACGACAATGCCCTTCTCCTGCGTGACTATGTGCACTGGTGGCGGCTGACGAGGTCGCCGCTCGCGGAGAGGGTCGTGTGCGAGACAGCCGAGTTCCTCCTGCGCGAGATGCGGACCCCTGAGGGTGCCTTCGCATCAGCACTCGATGCCGACAGTGAGGGGGAGGAGGGTCGCTTCTACTCATGGACGCCGGAGCAGCTCATCGAGGTACTCGGTCCAGTCGACGGTGACTGGGCTGCAACGCTGTTTACTGTCACCGCCGCGGGCACCTTCGAGCACGGAGCCTCGACCCTGCAACTGCCGCACGACCCCGAGGATTGGGACCGCTGGGCCAGGGTTCGCGCGGCCCTCATGGCGGCGCGCGACCTGCGAGTGCGTCCTGGTCGCGATGAGAAGGTCGTCGCCGAATGGAATGGCCTCGCGATCGCGGCGCTCGCCGACGCGGGTGCGATCTTCGACGAGCCTGCCTGGATCGACGCGGCGGCCCGGGCGGCCGGAGTGATCACCGCGGTGCACCTTGGAGCGAGCAGGCCGGGCCGCCTGTCCCGCACATCACGCGATGGCCGCCCCGGTCGAAACGATGGCGTCCTGAGCGACTACGGCGGCGTCGCCGAGGGATTCCTCACGCTGTTCCAGGTGACCGGTGATGCTCGCTGGCTTGAGATCGCCGGACAACTCATTGACGTTGCTGTCGAGCACTTTGCTGACGGGGATGGCGGGTTCTTCGACACGGCAGACGACGCCCAGGTGCTTATGCGCCGGCCACGTGACCCGGCGGACAGCGCTGAGCCATCTGGCTGGTTCTCGGTGGCGAATGCCTGCGTTTCGTATTCGGCGATCACCGGTGAAATGAGCTATCGGGCGGTTGCCGAGCGGGCGCTCGGAGTCGCCACCCTGGCCGCGCAGCGCTCGCCGCGAGCGGCCGGATCGGGGCTCTCGACGGCCTCCGCGTTGCTTGCCGGGCCGCTGGAGATAGCGATCGTTGGAGACCCGGGAGCAGATGACACCACGCTGCTGCGTCGCATTGCCTTCGGCTCGACCTCACCAGGGGCTGTCATGGTGATTGGGTCGGGCGCCGATAACGGAACGCGCGAGCAGGTGCCGCTGCTACGCGATCGGCCGCTCGTCGGCGGCGGGGCCGCCGCGTACGTGTGCCGGGGATTCGTCTGCCAGCGCCCTGAGACATCGGCCGAGGGACTTGCCCAACTCGTCCAGACGCACCCCGCATTCTTCACCCAGAAGGGGACGGCCGGCGAGTAGCAGTGTGAGGGAACCGGTGATGAGCCTGATAACGGCGATCGTTCTCCCACGTTGGCTTGCCGTGAGCGGTAGCCTATTGACCTGTGGGCCTCTCGGATCTGATCTATCGCGTGTACGAGCGACAGCTCGCCACTCAGATCCCGCCCGACCGCAGTCCGCGTCACGTCGGCATCATCCTCGACGGAAACCGAAGGTGGGCGGAGGCGCAGGGCTCCAGCTCATCGGCAGGTCATCGAGCCGGCGCCGCCAAGATCGTCGACTTTCTCGGCTGGTGCGACGAGGCGGGGGTCGAGGTCGTCACCCTGTGGCTTCTCTCGACGGATAACCTGACCAGGCCCCCCGCCGAGCTTGAAGCCCTCGTGAGCATCATCGAGGACACGGTGACTGATCTTGCCCAGCAGGCGAGGTGGCGCATCCATCCGGTTGGTGCCCTCGATCTCCTCCCTGGCCACACCTCGCGCCTGCTCAAGGAGGCAGAGGCTGCGACCCGCAACATTGACGGTGCGATCGTCAACGTTGCAGTCGGCTACGGCGGCAGGCGCGAGGTGGTCGATGCGGTGAGGTCGCTACTGCAGGAGCATGCGAGTCAGGGCACGACCCTTGATGAGCTCGCCCAGTTCATTGACGCCGAACACATTGCGGAACACCTTTATACAAAGGGCCAGCCGGACCCCGACCTAGTGATCCGCACGTCAGGGGAACAGCGTCTCTCCGGGTTCCTGCTCTGGCAGAGCGCCCACTCAGAGTTCTACTTCTGCGAGGCCTACTGGCCCGATTTTCGCAGGGTCGACTTTCTGCGGGCGATGCGTGCCTACGCCGAGCGGCAGCGGCGGTTCGGGACCTGAGAGTTCACCCGTTGTCCATCCAAGGGCTCGGCGTGTCGTTTATCGGCGATTGCATGAGCGTTCTAGCGTGAGATGAATGGAGGGCAGCAGCCTTCCCCGATTCCGTTCCGGGCCCCGCCGGCGGTGGCCCCTAGGGAGGCCACGTGCCCAGTTCGCTCAGGCTCGCTCACGAACGTCGCACCTACGTGCTTGATACGTCTGTCCTGCTGTCTGATCCCAAGGCGCTCATGCGTTTCGACGAGCACGATGTCGTGATTCCCCTCGTCGTGGTCATGGAGCTTGAGGCGAAGCGCGGTCATCCGGAACTCGGGTACTTCGCGCGGGCAGCCCTTCGGATGCTTGACGATTTGCGAATTGCCCACGGCCGGATCGATGACCCGATGCCTGTCGGCGACGCAGGTGGGAGCGTTCGGGTCGAACTCAACCACACGGACACGTCAGTGCTTCCCATGAGCCTTCAGGTGGGTGACAACGACAGCCGGATTCTTGCCGTGGCGCGTAATCTCGCCGCCGAGGGTCGTGATGTGATCCTCGTGAGCAAGGACCTGCCGATGCGCGTCAAGGCATCGGCCGTTGGGCTTACTGCCGAGGAGTATCGCGCGGAACTCGTCATCGAATCCGGCTTTACCGGGATGGCTGAGATCGATGTCGCAGCCGAGGTGGTCGATCGACTCTACGACGAGGCGATTATCGATCTTGACGCTGGCCGCGACCTGCCGTGCCACACCGGCCTTGTCCTCGTCTCCGATCGCGGGAGTGCGCTCGGTCGAGTGACCGCGGGTAAGCGGGTCCGTCTCGTCAGGGGTGACCGCGAGGCGTTTGGACTGCACGGTCGCAGTGCAGAGCAACGCATTGCCCTTGACCTGCTCCTCGATCCGGAGATCGGGATCATGTCGCTCGGTGGTCGTGCTGGCACCGGCAAGAGCGCGCTCGCCCTGTGCGCGGGGCTTGAGGCCGTCCTTGAGAGGGGACAGCATCGAAAGGTCATTGTGTTTCGTCCGCTCTTCGCGGTCGGTGGGCAGGACCTCGGATTTCTGCCTGGTTCGGAGGCGGAGAAGATGTCTCCGTGGGGCCAGGCGGTGTTCGACACGCTCGGCGCCGTGACGACCCAGGAGGTGGTCGAGGAGATCGTCGATCGTGGGCTGCTTGAGGTGCTCCCGCTCACCCATATCCGTGGACGCTCACTTCATGACTCGTTCGTTATCGTCGACGAGGCTCAGTCCCTTGAACGGAATGTGCTCCTCACCGTGCTCTCTCGCATCGGACGCGACAGTCGGGTGGTACTTACGCACGATGTCGCCCAGCGCGACAACCTGCGTGTCGGACGCCACGACGGAGTGGTTGCGGTGGTCGAGAAGCTCAAGGGACACCCGCTGTTCGCGCATGTGACGCTCACTCGTTCCGAGCGATCACCGATCGCAGCGCTCGTGACGGAGATGCTTGAGGATCTCGATCCCGCCTGAACTGCCGTGGCTCAGCGAATAACGTGGATAACTTGTGGAAACAAATGTGACCTCCGTCACGTCAAAGTTTGCGATACGTCCACGTGCGCCCTCGTAAAGAGCCGAACAATGACCGAATTGCTCTGATTTATAGTGATGTTCAACACGCTACGCCTACGTGACAGATGAGCCGACACAGGGCAAATTAGTGCAGTACTCGTCATTTGACGCGCTCTGAGTTGGGAGATTGTGCATGCGCCGGTCTCGGAGAATCATCTCCGTTGCGACAGCCGTAGCCATCCTCGTCGGTGGTCTCTCGGCACCGGTGGCCCTCGCGGCTGACCCGGAACCGACCGCAACTCCGTCGGCATCTGCAAGTCCTGAGGCCGAGTCGCGAGCGAAGGATGCCGTGGAGGCCCTCCGGGAGCGGGAGTGGGGCTACGCGCAGGGCTTCGGCGCAGCTCGTGACACCAAGGGGCTCATGCTGAGCCTGTATCGAGGCAAGTGGTTCGTGAAGAAGGCCGACGACCGGCGCAGGTGCATCCTCAAGCGCGAGAGCCGCGCCGATTACAAGGCGGTGAGTGTCGGAGGCAAGTACCGCGGCGGCTATCAGATGAACCGGGCCCTCATGGAAGGTGCGGCCTGGATGATGATGAAGGAGGTCCGCAAAGAGATGGGTCCCGAGGGGGTCGCCATCGTGAAGGAGCTCTTTACGACGAAGAGCCATCTGTGGAATCGCTACTGGCAGGATCGCGCATTTTGGACGATCTGGGCCAAGGGTGAGGGTCGCAGTCACTGGCGCAGCAACGTCTACAACTGTTAACCGCCTGCAGGCGGACCCACCGGGATGCGGTTGACCGACGGTCGCATCGTCTCGGCGAAGAAGTCGTTGCCCTTGTCATCGACGACGACGAAGGCCGGAAAGTCAACGACCTCAATGCGCCATACCGCCTCCATTCCGAGTTCAGGAAAGTCGAGTATTTCGACCTTGGTGATGTTGTCGCGGGCGAGCACAGCTGCAGGACCACCGATCGAGCCGAGGTAGAAGCCACCATTCGCCCGACAGGCCTCGGTCACCGCTTTGCTCCGGTTGCCCTTCGCGAGCATGACCATCGAGCCGCCGGCCTTTTGGAACTGATCGACGTAGGAATCCATGCGGCCGGCGGTGGTTGGCCCGAAGGATCCTGACGCGTAGCCGGCCGGGGTCTTGGCCGGCCCGGCGTAGTAGACGGCGTTATTGCGCATGTATTCAGGGAGCGGCTCGCCGCGGTCGAGCATCGCCTTGATCCGCGAATGGGCGAGGTCCCTTGCGACGACAAGGGATCCGGTGAGCGATACGCGGGTCTTCACCGGAAATGCGGAGAGCTGGCTGCGGATGGCGTCCATCGGCTGATCGAGGTCGATTGCCACGACGTCATCGTCGAGATGAGCGTCGCTGATCTCGGGAAGGAACTGTGCGGGTTCACGCTCGAGCCGCTCGAGGAAGACCCCCTCTGGGGTGATCTTGGCGAGTGCCTGACGGTCGGCCGAACATGAGACCGCGATCGCCACGGGCAGTGACGCACCATGACGCGGCAGTCGGATGACGCGCACATCGTGGCAGAAGTACTTGCCGCCGAACTGGGCTCCGATACCGAAGGCCTGGGTCATGCGCCAGATCTCCTGCTCCATCTCGAGATCACGGAAGCTATGTCCGGTGGCCGAGCCATGAACCGGCAACGAGTCGAGATAGCGGGCACTCGCATACTTCGCGGTCTTTACCGCGAACTCGGCGCTCGTGCCGCCGACGACGACTGCGAGGTGGTACGGCGGGCAGGCTGCGGTGCCGATCTCGCGGAGCTTCTCGTCGAGGAACGCCGCGAACGAGGTGGGATTGAGCAGGGCCGCTGTCTGCTGGTACAGGTAGCTCTTGTTGGCGCTGCCCCCACCCTTGGCCATGAACAGGAATTCGTACTGCGCCTCGTGCCCGGCGTGGGTGTTGGCATACAGCTCGATCTGGGCCGGCAAGTTCGTGCCAGTGTTCCGCTCCTCCCACATCGATAGCGGCGCCATCTGCGAGTAGCGAAGGTTCAATTGCTGGTAGGCGTCGAAAATGCCCCGCGAGAGGTGCTCCTCATCTTGGCCTGTCGTCCACACGTGCTGTCCCCGCTTGCCCATCACCACGGCCGTCCCGGTGTCCTGGCACATCGGCAGGACACCGCCGGCCGAGATGTTTGCGTTCTTGAGAAGGTCAAGGGCGACGAAGCGGTCATTCGCGCTCGCCTCCGGATCGTCGAGAATCCGGGCGAGTTGGGCGAGATGACTGGTGCGGAGCAGGTGCGAGATATCGCGGAGGGCCTCGAACGCCAGGAGACGAAGCGCCTCGGGTTCGACATTGAGAATGGTGCGGCCATCCACCTCAGTGGTGTGGACCCCCTCGGCCGTGACGAGCCGATATTCGGTGTCGTCCGGGCCGAGCGGAAGCAATTCCTGGTACTGAAACTCAGTCATGCCGCAAGCCTAGACTGGCGGCTTCAGGCGTCGCTCAATCCTCCATGCACCCCTACGGTGGCGTAGTCGGCGAGTTTGTCGATCCGATGCTCGCTTCGGATATCGCGGATGGTCCCGCTCTTACCTCGCATGACGATGGAGTTCGTGACCTGCCCCTCGGGCCGGTAGCGGACGCCATGCAGAAGTTCGCCGTCAGTGATGCCGGTCGCACAGAAGAAGATGTTGTCTCCGGTCACGAGATCATTCGTGCTAAGAATTCGGTCGAGGTCGTGGCCGGCGTCGAGGGCCTTGCGGCGCTCGGCATCGTCGCGCGGCCAGAGTTTGCCTTGAATCACTCCGCCCATGCACACCATCGCGCAGGCAGCGATGATGCCCTCCGGAGTTCCGCCGATGCCAGCCAGCAGGTCGATACCGGTGCCTGGGCGCGCTGCCATGATGGCCCCCGCGACGTCGCCATCGGTGATGAACTTGATCCGCGCCCCTGCCTCACGAACACGTGTGACGAGATCCTCATGGCGCGGACGGTCCAGGATGCAGACCGTCAGGTCACCGACAGACTCTCCCTTGGCCTTCGCGATCTGCGCGAGGTTCCACTCGATCGGAGCGGTGATGTCGATGACCCCGACGCAGTCTGGGCCGGCGACCAACTTCTCCATGTAGAACACTGCGCTGGGGTCGAACATCGCACCACGCTCGGCAACGGCGATGACCGAGATCGCATTCGGCATTCCCTTGGCAGCGAGCGTCGTTCCGTCGATGGGATCGACCGCGACGTCGGCCTCGGGGCCGGTGCCGTCGCCGACATGCTCACCGTTGTAGAGCATCGGAGCGTCGTCCTTCTCCCCCTCGCCGATGACGACGACGCCGTTCATCGAGACGCTGCCAACGAGCAGGCGCATCGCGTTCACTGCGGCAGCGTCAGCGCCGTTCTTGTCGCCACGTCCGACCCAGCGGGCCGAGGCCATTGCCGCAGCCTCGGTGACACGCACCAACTCGAGTGCGAGGTTGCGGTCGGGAACATGGCCCGCGGTCGTCGGGTTTTCGGTCTGGCCTTCATCGGACATGGGTGCCCCTCTCGTTGAGCGCAGCGTAGCCTCCCAAGTAGCAGCGTAAGGAGCGTGAAGAGCCGAAATGGCGCATGATGTGCTCGTGAGTGCAACCGCCCCGAGGCCGACCGGACGACCCAATGCCCGACTGGGCCAGACCGTTGGCGATATGGTGCGTTCGCTCGCCATCGTGCTCGCGCTCGTCGGCGTGCTCGTCGCCGTAACCTATACATCGCAGTCCGCCGATGTTCGAAGTGTCGACGTGGCCACCGCGCTGGCGCAGGCGCAGCGTCAAGCCCCGTTCGACCTCAAGGCTTGGACCCCGGGTGAGGGCGACGCCGCAACGAGCGTGCGGTGGCAGGCGACGGATGCTTCGGGGGGCATCCCGGTGTGGCACGTCGGGTATCTCGTCGACGGGTCGGAGTACCTGCAGATTGCCCAATCAGTCACCACGGAAGCGGGCTTCGTCCCGGAGCAGACGGCGGGAGGCAGACCCCAGGGCGAGGTGTCCCTCGGCGACGTTCGTTGGCTGCGATTCGAGTCCGCGGGGCGGCGGTCGCTCGTCGGCATCGAGGAAGGTGTCACGACCGTCGTGTCAGGCACGCTGCCGTGGTCCGCGATTGAGTCGGCGGCTGTGTCCGTGCGAGAGGGTCGCTAGCCCCGAAGTCGCCAGCTGTTCGTCACCACCTCTAGCGTTCGCGTACCTGGGAGAGGGCGCATCTACCTAACAATTTCGGTCGCCGAGAGATCCCCTTTCTCACGATCTTCCTCCCGCTCGGAGTCATCCTTTACCGTTGATTGCGGATACGTCGTGAGCGAGCCGCTATTCGGGGGTCACGTCTGCTGCGTCAGGGTGTGCCGCCTCGAGTCGGGTGCGCGCTGAATCCAGCCACCTCTGGCAGCTGGCGGCGAGCTCCTCACCTCGCTCCCACAGGGACAGGGACTGCTCGAGGGTGAGCCCACCGGCCTCAAGCTGCTGCACGACAGCGCCGAGTTCGTCCCGGGCCGATTCGTAGGACATGGGGGCCGTCGGGCTCGGTGGGCTCTTCGTCATATGGTGCTCCCTTGTTCGTTGACCGGGGCTGAGATTCGGGTAGACGTGAACTCGCCAGAGGCAAGCCGCACCCTGACCTCATCCCCATTGGCCACCTGGGCCTCGTCTCGGATGATCACTCCGCCGGCGCCCGTAACGATGGCGTAGCCGCGGTCCAGCGTGGCGGCCGGCGACAGTGCCCGCACACGTGCCGAGAGGTGCGCGATGTCGCGCCTTGAATGCTCGATGAGATTGTGGATGATGCTGGAACTTCGCCGCTGACGCTCAACGAGCAGTGAGCCCTCGCGGTCAAGCTGATGTGCCAGATGGATGTTCAGGCGGCGGCGCATGCCTGCGATGAGTTCCTGCTCCTCGCGAAGTGACGGCACGATTCGCTTGGCGGCATCGGTGGGGGTGGAGGCCCGTAGGTCAGCGACGAGATCGAGGAGCGGGGTGTCCTGCTCGTGGCCGATCGCGGAGACGACGGGGGTCGTGCAGGCGGCTACCGCGCGCACGAGGGATTCGTTGCTGAAGGGGAGCAGATCCTCAACACTTCCGCCACCACGCGCAATGACGATGACATCAACCCCGGGATGGGAGTCGAGATCAGCGAGAGCCTCGGTCACTGCTGGGACAGCGGCCACCCCCTGCACGGCGACCTCGCGGATCTCGAATTGCACCGCAGGCCAACGCTCTCTGGCGTTCACGAGTACGTCGGTCATGGCCGCACTTGCCCGACCGCAGATGAGGCCCACGCACTGCGGAATGAAGGGGAGAGGCCGCTTGCGGGCGGGGGAGAACAGGCCTTCAGCCGCGAGGACCCCCTTCAATCGCTCCAGTTGGGCGAGCAGTTCGCCGATGCCGACGGGTCGGATCTCCTTGGCTCGCATCTGGAGGCTGCCGCGCCCGGACCAGAACTCCGGCCGGGCGAAGACCAAGACCCGCTGGCCCGCCTCGATCGGGGGCGTCATGGATCCAAGGAGTGCGGCGTCGGCGACGATGGTGAGTGACATGTCAACATCTGGGTCGCGAAGGGTGAGGTACAGGTTTCGGGCACCGGGCCGCGGCCGGAATTCGGCGACCTGCCCGTCGATCCATATCGGACCGAGTCGACCGATCCAGTCTGAGAGCATGCGGGACACTGTCCGGACGGGCGCCGGCTTCTCGGGGCTGGATTCAAAGGCCACTGCTATTCGCGGCCATCTGTGGGGGCCTTTGGGGTGGGCGCCGTCATGCGCGCCGAGTAGTCCCAAGAAGTGACCGCGAGGTCACTGATCTTGATGGCGACCTCGACGTCGAGCCGGGAGAGCAGCCAGTCTGCGAGCGTCGAGGGCTCATCGCCGAGGTATCGGTCGATGAGAAGCGGGAGGATGCGCGCCGCCTCGCTGGAGTGCAGGCTGGCCTGCCCCGTCCCCCTGACCCCCATGTATGGCGGGAGGTCGCCGGACACCTCGAAGGCGCAGTTCGGATTATTTCGAAGTCGTTGCGCTAGGACCGAGTCGGCCTGGGCACAGCACCACAGTGCGCTGTTCGCATAGAGGAACCAATGTGATTGGACGAGCGGGAATTTACGGCCAATGGAGGCGATGCGCACGGGAATGGCGGTCTCATGGAGGAATCGCTCGACGGTGTCGAGGTCCCATGCGCCAGAGCGAAGCGTCGGCGGTGTATCGAATCCCATGAGTGAATTGTCGTGCACTGCGGCCTACGATGGAACCATGCCTCAGCCAAAGCGTGTCCTCCTCGCAGCACCTCGCGGCTACTGCGCTGGAGTTGATCGCGCGGTCGTCTCAGTGGAGAAGGCCCTCGAGCTCTATGGCCCTCCGGTGTATGTCCGCAAGGAGATCGTCCACAACAAGTACGTCGTGGCGTCATTGGAGTCGCGGGGGGCGATTTTCGTCGATGAGGTGGAGGAGATCCCTGAAGGGTCGACCGTCGTGTTCTCGGCCCACGGGGTCGCGCCGGCAGTGCATTCAGACTCGGCGGACCGTGGACTGAAGACCATTGATGCCACCTGCCCGCTCGTGACAAAGGTGCATGCGGAGGCTCGGCGCTTTGCCGGTGAGGGTTACCAGATCGTCCTCGTCGGACATGAGGGCCATGAGGAGGTCGTCGGGACCACCGGTGAGGCTCCTGATGTCATCACCCTTGTTCAAGACCCGATCGAGGCGGCTTCAGTCGTTCTCCCGGAAACGGACAAGCTCATCTGGCTCTCGCAGACGACCCTCTCCGTCGATGAGACCCTTCAGACGATCGAGGTGCTGAAGGGGCGCTACCCGAACCTCATGAGCCCGCCGAGCGACGACATTTGCTACGCCACCCAGAATCGCCAGGTGGCGGTGAAGGAGATCGCTCCGCAGTGTGATGTGCTTATCGTGGTCGGGTCGGGGAACTCATCGAACTCCGTGCGACTGGTCGAGGTGGCCCTTGATGCGGGGGCACGGGCCTCGCATCGAGTTGACAGTGCCGCGGAACTGAAGGAGTCCTGGTTCGAGGAGGCATTCACCGTCGGGCTCACCAGTGGGGCATCGGTGCCAGAGGTTCTCGTCGACGAGGTGCTCGCTTGGCTGGCAGAACGGGACTTTGTCACGGTCGAATTGGTGAAGACGGCCGAGGAAACCCTCGTGTTCTCCCTACCCCCGGAACTACGCAGGGATCTGAAGGCTGCGTCGCTGCAGATGGTGTCGCCAAAGGAGTAGTCGTACTATTCAGCGCGCCGGCGCCGCCAGACAACTATTCCGAGTGCCGCGGCCGCAGGGCCGATGACCCAGTACCAGCCGTTTGACAGCATAAAGAACACATCAAGGAAGCGTCCGGTTACACCCGCGCTGCCGCTGAGTCCTATCTGGCCAACCGTCATGCAGGCCACGAAGAACGCGATTGGGGGCGCGATGACAGCGACGGCCGCATCTGGCATGCGCACCCGCACTGCCACGAGGGCGCTCGCGATAAGAAGCACCAACCCGGTGAGCAGACCGGTGGCGGACCCGAGGAGCAAGGCTGAGGCCAGACCCGCCACGAACGTGGCACCGATCACGATGGCGTACGCGGCGTTCGGCCTCAGGCCGGCGTGCCAATCGAAGTCATGCATCGAGTCAGCTGCCCAGAACCCCTCGGATGCAGGCTCGTAGGAGCCGCGGATGTCATCGAATTCCTCAATGGGTCCAGGAGCGGGAAACGAATTCTTGGGGTGCATCGCGGCTGCTGCAACCGAGATGGGTACGACCCGCGGTGGGGGTTGCTCGGCGGGTTCAAGTGGGTCAACTAGTCCGGTCCTAGGTTCAAGGGGTTCAGGCTCGACGCCGGGCTCAGCGAAGGCTTCCTCGAAATAGTCATTGCGAGGGAGCGGCTCGAAGGTCCTCGAGGTAAGAATCGGGGCAACCGGCTCGTTGTGCTCCAGACGCAAGGTCCGAAGGCGGGGGACCTCGGTTGCTGGGACCGCTGTCAGTGCCGAGGCGTCTGCCTGCGCATGGACACTTCGAAAGAGCCTGCCGGTGTCGACGAGGTTGCGGCCCGCCGGCGGGATGACCTCCGCCACGTCGGGGACGAGGCTGGGCGTGGCGTACGAGCTATGGAGCATGTCCTCTGGCTCTGGCCGGAACAGGCGGTCGTAGGCGTCGTCATCCGATACATCGCGCACGGCACCAAACCCTTCACTCATGCCCCTACGTTACTCAACTGGTGATCTCAATAAGTGGAACCTGCCCGAAATCGCTCTTCGCGTCGGTCAACTCCGGCGCGAGGAGGGTGCGAACCCGCTCGTTGATCAACGGGACCTCGGCAAGTGGGGTGTCGGTGACTCCGAAGTCGTTGAAGGCACGTGCGGTGACGAGGACCCGACTCTCCAGCGAAGCAACCGCCTTGTTGTAGTTGGTGACCGCCGCGTCGAGTGAAGAGCCGACCCGGGTGAAGTGGAGGGCCATCGTCGAGAGCCGAGCATGCAGCTCCTTACCGAGCTGCTGGATCTCCTCGGCGTGCTGGGCCAGGCGTTCTTGGCGCCACGAAAGGCTGACGGTGCGAAGGAGGGCGAACAGGGTGGTCGGAGTTGCCGGAACGACATTGCGCGAGAAGGCATGGTCGAGCAGATCTGGCCGGGCGTCAAGCGCGGCCTCGAGCAGCGACTCCGAAGGGAGAAACATGACGATGAACTCGCAGTTGTTGGGGATGAAACGCTGGTAGTCCCTTCCCTGGAGCGCATCGATGTGGCGGATGAGGTCGGTTGCATGCTGCTTCATGAGGAGATTCGTGGTGGCCTCATCGGTACTGCGCTCCGCTTCGAGAAAGGCATTGAGGGGGACCTTGGCGTCGACGACGATGCACCGGTCGGCTGCGAGGTTAATGATCATGTCGGGTCGGACGACGCCAGAGTCCCCCTGGTGGGGGGCCTGCTCGGTGAAGTGGACGCGGTCGAGCATGCCGGCGGATTCGACGAGTCGACGCAGTTGCATCTCGCCCCAGCGGCCCCGGGCCCCGGTCCGCCCGAGGACTGAGCTGAGGCGAGACGCCTCGCGACGGACATCGTCGCTTGATTTAGTCAGGGCGGTGACGGAGTGGCTCAGCTGCGAGGTCAGCTCGGTGCGCAAGGTGGCCTGGGCGATGACGTTCTCACGCTCTGTGCGCTGGACCTGATCGGCGAGAGCGCTGAGCGATGCGGTCACGGGGCCGAGGGCGTCGTTCCATGGTGAGGCGGTGGAGAGGCGGCTGGAGCGACGGCCGAGCATCACGCCCATAACGATGCATGCGAGCACGGCGCACGATGCCACAGTCGCAAGAAGGATGAGGGGAAGCAAGGTCGTCGTTGTCATGAAGGCAGGGTCCCACGCCCGTCTGACATCGAAGAGAAGCCTCGCAGCTGTCACTGCTGCGAGTATTCCGTCATGAATTGGAACCCAAAGGTCCCTGAATTGCGAGTGGAGGACTTCTAAGCAACGCTTCGTATCCTTGGATTTCAACGGAGCGCAACTCATGATCGAGGCGGACCACGACGATGCCTCGCTGGTTGGCGCGATGGTGTCACCTCGTGGACGCGGGTGAATCCGCAGATCGACGTTCCTTACCGGCCTGCTCGGGAACGTTGGTACGAGACCTCCGAGGGTTCGGTCGGGCAGTTCGAACTGCTCGTCCAGGACCCTGACGGTTCCCTCATCCGTCTCGTCTCGGACGTTCAGGAGGTGGTTGTCGCGCTGTGATGAGTGTTTCCCCTCAGGCCTATGACTGCAGATATTCGGATGCGGGCCGCTACTCTTGACCTTCGGCGGGCCTGTCCGCCACGTCCGTCGTGCTCCCTCGCCGCACGGTCAGCCCGTGACGATGAAGAAGGATTTATCACCTTGGCACTCACTATCGGCATCGTCGGACTCCCAAACGTCGGAAAGTCGACGCTCTTCAACGCGCTTACGAAGAACAACGTGCTCGCTGCGAACTACCCATTCGCGACGATCGAGCCCAACACGGGCGTGGTTGGGGTTCCCGATTCGCGCCTTGCAGTGCTCGCTGGGATCTTCGGTTCCCAAAAGCTCCTGCCCGCGACTGTCACGTTCGTTGACATCGCCGGCATCGTCAAGGGGGCGAGCGAGGGCGCCGGCCTTGGCAACAAGTTCCTCGCGAACATCCGCGAGTCCGACGCGATCTGCCAGGTGCTTCGTGCCTTCACCGATGACGATGTCGTCCACGTCGAGGGCCGGGTCTCTCCTGAGGATGACATGGAGACGATTAACACCGAGCTAATCCTCGCCGACCTCCAGACCCTCGACAAGGCGATCCCGCGGTTGCAGAAGGAGTCGCGTACAGACAAGTCGAGGGCCGCGATCGTTCAGGCGGCTGAAGAGGCGAGGGCGCTTCTTGATCAGGGCACCACGATCTTCGCCTCGAAGATCGACCCAGCGCCGCTGCGTGAGCTCTTCCTCCTCACCGCCAAGCCATTCGTCTACGTCATCAATGTCGACGAGGCCGAGCTCGGCGACGCCGCCTTCATCCAGCGGATGAAGGACCTCGTCGCTCCTGGCGAGGCTGTCTTCCTCGACGCCAAGCTCGAGGCCGAGCTCAGCGAGCTTGACGATGACGAGGCACTCGAGCTCCTGCAGTCGGTGGGCCAAGGCGAGCCGGGCCTGAACGCCCTGGCGCGGGTCGGGTTCGACACGCTCGGCCTGCAGACCTACCTCACCTCAGGGCCCAAGGAGGCTCGCGCCTGGACCATCCCCAAGGGGGCGACCGCGCCCGAGGCCGCCGGGGTCATCCATACCGACTTCCAGAAGGGCTTCATCAAGGCCGAGGTCGTGTCGTTCGACGACCTCGTCGACGCGGGGTCCATGGCCGAGGCCAAGGCCAAGGGCAAGGTGCGGATCGAGGGCAAGGAATACGTGATGCAGGACGGCGACGTCGTCGAGTTCCGCTTCAACGTGTGACGATTTAATCTTGAGGAGACATGGCGCCTGCTGATGTGCATCCGCCCGGTCGACGTCGCCTCAGGAGTGCAGTTCGCGATGACGGGTATGAGACTTGGACCATCGCAGACGAGCAATATGGCGTCCTGCGGGCGTTCATCCTTGACACCATCGAGGACCTTGATGACGGGGATGGGGTTCTACTCAAGGACTTAATTTCGGTCGCGGAAATCCAACTTTCAGGGCATCCAAGTTTCCCCAGCGGCCGCTTCACGAACTGGATCCGGTTCGTCAAAGTCGATCTGGAATGTGAGGGCGTCATCGAACGCGTGGGGACCAAGACTCCCCAGCGAGTCAGACTCCGGGAATAACTGAACTCATGCTTGCTCGTGGAGGATCGGTGTGGTGAACGTCGCGACATGATGCAAAGACTTGAGGTTTTCCGGGACATCGCCGCGTCTCCCGAGCGGGTGTACGCAGCAATTTCTGACGTGACACGTATGGGTGAATGGTCGTTGGAATGTGAGGCCTGCGAGTGGCATGAGGGCTTTGATGGGCCGGTGGTCGGAGCGACGTTCGACGGCCACAACCGCAACGGCGAACTCGTGTGGACGACTCAGGGCAAGGTTGTCGAGGCTGAACCAGGCCGAGCCTTTGTCTTCGAGTGTTTTGCGGGGACGTATCACTATTCCACTTGGGGCTACCGGTTCGAGCCGACCGAAACGGGCTGCCGGGTCACCGAGTGGAGCGAAGACCTTCGACCCGAGTCTGCTCTAGAAATGAGCAAGAAGATCTCGGGGATCGATGATTGAGTCGAGCGCAATCGCGACACGATGGGCCTGACGTTGGAACGTGTCGCTGCAGCCGTAGAGCATTGATCCGCGCGTTGACGAGTCGTGACTCCGCCGCATGATCCAGGTCGGCCATCGCATCCAGGTGCGACTTGCGGGCCGCGACTCGGAACTCGACTCTCGACAGGCGCGGATCATCGGCGACGTCGGGGTGTTTGCCGGATTCCTCGTTCGACGAGGCGGTTGAAGATGCCCGCAGGGAAGCGCTGATTTTCCTAGCCCTCCTCATCCCTCGGCTCTGACCTGGCCGAAGCGGCACTACCTCGACTCACCACGCTTGCTCGGAAACAACCCTCGCGGCGAACACCCCGATGATCAGCGCTTCCCTAGTCCAAGGCGTTGGCTTGACGGCGCCTCAAAACGTGCACACATGTGCGTTTCAGGAGTTAACCCACATGGCTGCTGAAACAATCAACATGCGTACTGTCTCCGAACGTAAGCGCTGACTGCAGGTGATCGCTGACCGTCGCACGAGCCCACTGCCCGCAGCGTTCTTTGACGAGTTCTTCGACGCGCTGGCTCCGGAGCCCACTCCGGCTTTGATCGACGCTGCTGCGCGACTTCGTCAATCCGTCCGTCGTGATAACTAAGGAACCACTGATCATCAACGGGTGTGTCGCGCATGTTGCTTCCGGGCATGCGTGTTGAGTCGGGCGAGCGCCGTTTCGGCCAAATGCACCCCGAATCCCGACGAGTCCCTCGTGAGAGCACAACTCATCCGGATTCGGGGTGCATCTGACCCAGGTGAGACCCGAGGGGATGAGGAGGGTAGGAAAATCAGCGCTTCCCTAACCCGGACTACGCGAGTTCAATACTCGACCCGGAGGTCCACGACCTGACGCTGTTTGATTCTGGTGAGTTTGAACTCGACACCTGGCTACGGGAGCACGCAACCGCAGCAGCACGTGCGCGTGTCGCGCACACCTTCGTTTGGGTCGATATCGTGAGCACAGCAGTCGTGGCCTATTACTCGCCCTGTTCCCATGCGGTACCCCGCGAATAGGCTTCGTACCGTCCCCACGTCGGGCCGATCGCATGATCGTCAGGGCGGAGACGATTGCCGAAGGCCTACGACGGGACTGAGATGTTCGGGTAACTCGGCTGTTGCAAGCCCTGGATCAATTCTTGAGTAGCCTTCGTCCCGTTCGGCAATCATCAATGGCACGACCCAAGAACGATTATCAGAAGAGGCTCCTGTGAACATCACACTCGTCATCCTCACCACCCTGCTCGGATTGGTGACCGCATTCTCGGCCGTCGGCAAGTTCACGATGAACCCGAAGGCCGCTGAGATGCTCCGTCACCTGGGCCTCACCGACAGCCAGATCCGCGCGCTCGGCGTCGTCGAGGTCGCTGGGGCACTCGGACTGCTCGTTGGCATCTGGATTCCGATCCTCGGACTGCTCGCCGCCATCGGCTTCGTTTTGTACTTCCTCGGCGCGCTCATCATGCATGTGCGTGCGAAGGATCCGGCTAAGGACTTGGCTCCGGCTCTCGTCCTGCTCGTACTCTCGCTCATCGTGACCATTCTGCAGTTCGCCCGGTAGTTCGCGACTGCTCATCAAGCTAAGGAGCCACATGACCCTCGATCCGTTGTATTCAGTTGAGCGCGAGTTCGCGCACCCGATCGAGGGCATGTGGCATGCCTGGACCGATGCGGCCTCGCTCGAGGAGTGGTACCGGCCAATGGAGCTGTCGGTTGTTCCCGGGAGTGTCACCTCCGAGGTCGAGGTCGGCGGCTGGTGGACGGTCGGGGTCGACGTACCTGAAGAAGGCTTCGTGGCCTTCTTCTACGGCCGCTACACCCGGATCGAGCCGATGACCGTCCTTGAGCACACGATGCACTTCACGTTGTCTGACGAGGAATTCGCTGCGCGTGACGAGTCAGGCCCGAGCCATCGAATTGTCATCGACTTCGAGGATCGCGGCGGCGCCACCTGGGTGAGGTTCTCGCAGTTCGGCGAACTCCCTGAGGGCGAGCCGGATCGCGCGAAGGCCGGCATGGAGAGCTACTTCGATTCCCTTGGTCGATTCTTGGACGAGTGACACGGTGACCGACCCTAGCGCCCGGTTCGGCCGCACTGACTGACGTTCGCCATGAGTGACTGAGCGCTTCCAGCCTCTACCGACGCCACCGGATCGCGGTGTCGCCTGGCTTGGCAGCCAGTTCCGCCGGCACCCTCGCCGGAGCCCAATCTAGGTCCGAGAATTCAGCATTCGGCAGCAGGATTGCGGCGAGGTAGGAAACAACATCGCGCGGCAACTTCCGAGTGTTCGACCTCCCGGAGAAGCGCATCACGAGGAACACATCCCCTGTGACGTCAGTCTCGGCGATTACGAGAACCTCGAGTAGCGCTGCCGCGGCCAGTTCCTCGCCGAGGACTTCCTCAACAACGGTGCCGGGTGCGCTCAGGGCACGAAGCACCAAGTCAGGGTCGGCGGCTTCCACCACATCGATGAACTCGTCGTCTAGTCCGGATAGGCGCCTAACGTGTGCTTCGAAGTCGACGTAATCCGCAGGCTTCGGAAGGAGGTTGCTGGCCTTCCACCTCGTTACGAACTCGCGATAGTTATGCGGTGTGAAAGCGAGCAAGAAGACAACGTCCGCGTCCGTGTCGTGCTATGTGACACCGCGGTATGGACCGCGGGCATGAAGGTTCCACACTCCTGCTGATGATGGGATCCCTTGGAGCTTTTCCTGCCAAGTCGCCAAACCCAAGGTCATCAAACGCAGCTCGAGTGACCCACAGGTGGGTCACTCGTCAGGCTGGGACGCAGATGCCGACGATGCTCGCGCGAGGGCAGCACGTTGTGCGCGACGTAGTGCCGCGGCAGCCTCGGATCCGCCCTGTCGTCGGGCTGCGAAGGCCGCAGCCCGGTATTCCGACTCGGTGAGCGGGGCGGTGAGAGTCTCGTCGGTCAACACCTCGTCTGAGGCCGACCGAATTCGACGGGCCAGAAGCAGTGCGTCGATGTCTTCGCGTGGAACGCGGCGGCGATTGCCGACCTGCTCCAGCCCGAGTAGGCCGTTGTCCTGCCACTTGTACACGGTGGGACGACTTACCCCGAGCATGACCGCCGCTGTCTGCGCGCTCACGTATTTACTGTCGACCACCAGTTGTGCGCGACGGTGGGCAAGGCCGGAAGACAGCAAAACGTTCAAGAGTCGTACGAGGTCCTCGTCAGCGGCCACTATTCGTCTGTCCGCAAGCTGGTCCGTGCCACCGGTCACTCTTCCCAGAGGCTCGGCAGCGGACTCCCCACGAAGCAGATGGGACTCTGCAGTGAGCACAGTTGTACGTTCCACAATTCCCCCAAGGGCAGGTGACTGTCGTAAGTGTAATACTCCATCGGGACCGGCGTTCAGCCCGATACTTCAAGAGGTGACCCCTTCTGCGCAACCGCGCGCGACCGCCCCGTCTAGGCTCCATTGTTCAGTCGTCTCCTAAGGTGTCACGGTGACGAGTAGAAATGGCTTCATGCTGTCCGGGGGCCTAGCTGCGCGTGGCTTCGACTGGTGGTGGCATTCACTCACCGCCCATCACGAGGGCACCGGTGAGCCACGCGGCTTCTTCTTCGAGTACTTCGCCGTGAACCCGGCGCTGGGCGGTGACGAACCAGTGCTCGGCCAGTTGCCTGCAAACAGGGCAAGCGGGAAGCGTCCGTCCTACGCAATGCTCAATGCCGGTGCGTGGGGCGTCCGTCCCCTTCAAATTCACAACTACTACGGAATCAGCAAGGCCTCCTTCGATGTCGAGCGACTCAACGCGCGTATTGGCGAGGCCATCGTGACCGAGACCTCTCTCTCGGGTCGGGCGGTCTCGACTGAGGAGGACGTTCTCGCTCACCCCGAATGGATGTCGGACGCAGGCGATATCGAGTGGGACCTCACCGCGAACAAGCTGCTCACCTACGACCTCGGATTCGCAGCGAGCCGCCCGTTCCGCTGGTCACGCGCCTTCCAGATGTTCTGGCATGTGCAGGGGGTGAAGACCGAGTACGCCGGCACCATCACCCTCGACGGCGAGCGCTACATCGTCGCGCCAAGCACCAGCGCTGGATACCAGGACAAGAACTGGGGCGAGGACTTCACAAACCCGTGGATCTGGCTCAACTGCGCCAATTTCACGCGCGCGGGCAGCGAGGAACCACTGCCATTGACCTGCCTTGACGTCGGCGGCGGCACTCCGGTGGTGTTCGGCCGCAGGCTGCACCGCAAGCTGCTCATCGGTTTCTTTCTCGAGGGTCAGCTCTTTGATTTCAACTTCTCCAAGTTCTGGACGCGACCGGGCCAGCGGTTCGAATGCACGACCGATGGCGACTTCATCACTTGGGAGATCGAGGCCTGGACCCGATCGGCCCGAATCGAGATCGAGTTCAGTTGCCCAAAGGACGAGATGCTCTTCATGAACTACGAGAATCCAGATGGAGAGCACAACCACCGCGAGCTCTGGAATGGCGGCAATACGCGGGGGACCGTCCGAATCTTCACCCGAAAGGGCGGGCGCGAGACCCTCATCGGGGAGTTCGCCGGGACTCACGGCGGGGGAGAGTACGGGGAGTACTCGTAAGGCCTGCTCAGCGCAGGAATAGGGCCGTGAGACGCCGAGTCGTGAGGCTTGCACCGACGACGGAGAACGCGAGGAAATACAGGACGTTTACCGCGAGCCCGAGATCGAACTGGCCGAACCAGATCGATCGGACCATCTCGATGGCCTGGGCAAGCGGCGTGATCTCGATGACGGGCTGCAGCCACCCGGGGTACGAGCTGATCGGAAAGAAGGTTCCGGAGAACAGGAACATCGGGAGCAGCCAGAAGTTCAGCCAGTTCAGCTGCTGGAACGAGGTCATGTACGAGGTGCAGGCCATGCCGATCGCCGAGAAGGCAAAGGCGATGAGCACAGCGGCGGGAATGGTGAGCAGGGCCCACCAGGTCGGCACGAGCCCGAAGACCGCGGTCACCGACATGAAGCCGACGGCGTAGGTCGCGCCGCGCAGCATTGCCCAGCCGATCTCGCCGAGTGCGACATCGAGCGGACCAAGAGAGGTCGAGAGCATGCCCTGGTAGATCCGCCCGTAGTGCATCTTGAAGTAGACGTTGTAGGTCGAGTCGAAGATGGCGCCGTTCATAGCACTCGAGGCCAAGAGGGCCGGCGCGATGAAGGCCGCGTAGCTGAGGTCCTGACCCTGCGCCTCGATGCCGCCGACTAGGCCACCGAGCCCGTAGCCGAAGGCGAGGAGGAACAGCACCGGCTCGACGAAGCCGGTGAGGAACGCGAGCATGTTGCTCGTCTTGAGTGCAATGAACGCTCGCTGCATGACGGCGTGCGGCCGGCCCGCATAGACGCCGGCTCCCGGGTAGGTGCCTCGTCGCTCCGCGATCTCAACGGCCGCCGAGGTTGCGATCACTTGGGTGATCATGAGGTGAGCCGCCGCTCGAACCTGCGCCGCGCAATGATGAGTCCAAGCGCTCCGAGGCCGAGGAGGTAGGCGAGGCTGACTGCGACCTGCCATGGGGGCATCGCCATTCCGTACGACAGCCACCGGCCGAGCTCGGTGGCGTGCCACAGAGGCGAGATCCAGCCGATCCACTGCACGGCGAGCGGCAGGCTCGAGAGCGGATAGAAGGTCCCGGAGAACAGGAACATCGGCATGATGACGATGCGCATGGCGAGCGAGATGAACCCGCTGTCGTCCTTCACATTCGCGGTGGCTGCGAGCATGGCAGCACCCCAGCTCAGCCCGGCGAGGATTGCAACCGGGATGAGGGTCAGTGCGGAGGACCAGCCGACCGCGCCGAAGGCAAGAAGGACGAGCCAGTAGACGATCGTCGTGAAGACGATGCGAGCGGATGCGGCGAGGAGCAGGCCGTCGGCGATTTGCCCGCCGCTGATCGGGGTCGCACGCATCGCGAAGAAGCCCTTATCCCAGAGGAACCCTGCGAGGGTCGGGAACATGATCTCGTTCATCACGCCCTGCATCGCAGCGGCTGTGATGAGGGCGGGTGCAAGGAAGACGAGGTAGGGAACGCCGTCGATGCCGGTCGGGCCGAGGTTCGCGTTGACGAGGGATCCGACACCGAGGCCGATCGATGTGAGATACAGGATCGGGTTGCCGAGGCCGTCGGTGATGATCGACCTGCGCCATTTCCACATGCTGCGCAGGCGATACTCGGCGACATACAGCGCGCCGCGACGGGCCGCCCGGCGGTCGACTTCTGGGCTGTGCGCCGGGGCCCGGGTAACAAGGCTCATTCGTCCTCCAGCGTGCGACCGGTGAGGCGGAGGAAGACGTCCTCGAGGGACGACCGGCGCACGAGCGAGGTGACCGGCGAAAAGCCGCGGGCGACAATCGCCTGGAGGCTCTCCTCGCCGGTCTCGGTGTAGATGAGGATTCGGTCGGGCAGGACCTCGGTGCGCTCGCCAATGTCGGCGATGAGCGGAGCGATCTCAGCGTTGTGATCGGAGCCGAACCGCACCTCGACCACCTCCCGCGAGGCGTACTCGCGAATCAGCGAGGCCGGCGTGCCCTCGGCCACGATGCGACCCCGATCCATGACGACAAGCCGATCGCACAGTTGCTCGGCCTCGTCCATGTGGTGGGTCGTGACGACGAGCGTGGCTCCGTCCTCCTTAAGCCGAAAGAGTCTGTCCCACAGGATGTGACGAGCCTGCGGATCTAGGCCGGTGGTCGGCTCGTCGAGCATGAGAATCTCGGGGTCGTTTATGAGACCGCGGGCGATCGTGAGGCGCCGCTTCATGCCACCGCTCAGGGTGTCGATCTTGGTATCGCGCTTGTCCTCGAGTTGCGCGAACGCGAGGAGCTCCTCGATGCGCGGCTTCAAGTAGGAGCGGGGCAGCCCGAAATACCTGCCGTACACGTAGAGGTTTTCGCGGACGGTGAGTTCGGCATCATTGTTGTCCTGCTGCGGCACCACGCCGAGGTGCGCGCGGATTGCCGGCCCCGCCCTGCTCGGGTCCTTGCCGAGGATCGTGAGGTCGCCCGAGGTGCGCAGCAGGGTGGCGGCGATCATCCGCATGGTTGTCGATTTTCCGGCACCGTTCGGCCCGAGAACTCCGAAGGACTCGCCCCGGGCGACCTCGAAGTCGATGCCGTCGACGGCCGTGAAGTTGCCGTACCGCTTGGTGAGGCCGCTCGCACTGATCACGCGGGCAACTCAACCACAGTTGTCGGAGGGGGCGACATCGACTCGATGTCCATCTCGGCCCTCAAAGGCCGAGTTCGCGGCGGATCACATCAAGGGTGACAGTCTGCTCACCGTCCTGCATCGCCTGCTCGGCTTGTGCAGCCAGGGCCGCGTCCTCGGCGTCCTCGAGCGCTTGGGTGGCGGGGATCTGTCTCATCGCTCAATTGTGCGTTATTGGGTGATCGCATTGCGAGGCGGCGGACGGAGCCCCTCGGCACGAAGTTCGAGGGCAGCGAGGGCGTCGACGATCTGACGATCACCACGACGCCAGGCGCCGGCAGGATCATCGTCGATCCGAGCGAGGATGTGAAGGGGCTGACGGGCCAGAGCCCGCAGTGCGAAGAGGTCGAGGTCGGCGTCCGCATCGACAAACCTTCGCGCGGCCGTGGCCCGCCGCATGAACGCGATCCGAATCGGCAGCCAGACTGCGGCGAACGAGGTGAAGGCGAGCACGGCCAAGGTCACCGACAGGAACATGGCGAGCAGGGTCACGGCGTCGACCTGCGCCTGACCCGCGGCCGCCATGACGCGGGCAGCCGCGCTCATGCCATCGAAGGGCAGGCTGAGACCGTTGCCCACGAGCGGCACGCCACCGATGGCGTCGCCGGCGGAATCGATGCTCGTCGCGAGATCTGTGGCGCCCTCGGCGATCGCGATCCCGGGTGCCGCGAGTTTCATAATGAGGCCGTGGAGGGTGAATGCGATCCAAATCCACCCGGCGGTCCACACGACCAGCCATAGGTCCCCGGCGAACTGACGGGCCCGTCGAGCGGGCAATTGCGAGTAAATCTGCACGGCTCCTCCTCCTCATTCCCTCATAGGATTTCAGCCAGCCCCCCATGTCGCCATAGAGTCACCGGGTGGAACTTAGAAAAGACCTTCGTAATGTCGCCATCATCGCTCACGTCGACCACGGCAAGACCACCTTGGTCGATGCCATGCTCTGGCAGTCGGGTGCCTTCCGCGAGAACCAGGATGTCAATGACCGCGTCATGGACTCCATGGACCTCGAGCGAGAGAAGGGCATCACGATTCTTGCCAAGAACACCTCGGTCCACTACACCGGTGATGGAGCCCCCGAAGGGGGCGTGACCTTCAACATCATCGACACCCCGGGGCACGCTGACTTCGGCGGCGAGGTTGAGCGTGGTCTCGAGATGGTCGACGGTGTGGTCCTCCTCGTCGACGCGTCAGAGGGCCCGCTGCCTCAGACCCGCTTTGTGCTTCGCAAGGCCCTTCAGAAGAATCTGCCGGTCGTCCTGGTCATCAACAAGGTCGATCGCCCCGACTCCCGCATTGAGGCCGTCGTCGACGAGACCTACGAACTCTTCCTTGACCTTGACGCCACGGAGAAGCAGATCGACTTCCCGATCGTCTATACGAGCGCGAAGGCCGGCCGTGCCTCGCTCACGCGAACCGCCGATGGCGGAATGCCGGAGGAGGAGAACCTCGAGCCCCTCTTCAAGACCCTCCTCGAGACGGTGCCGGCACCCCAGTACGACCCGGAGAAGCCCCTTCAGGCGCATGTGACGAACCTCGATGCATCGCCCTACCTCGGACGCCTCGCGCTCTGCCGCGTCCACCAGGGCTACATCAAGAAGGGCCAGCAGGTCGCCTGGATGAAGATTGACGGCACCGTCGAGCGCGCGAAGGTCGTCGAACTGCTCATCACAAAGAACCTCACCCGCGTCCCTGCCGAAAGTGCCGGCCCGGGAGACATCATCGCCGTGGCCGGCATCCCCGGAATCACCATTGGCGAGACCCTCGCCGATATCGAGAACCCGGTCGCCCTGCCCGTCATCACCGTCGACGAACCGTCAATCTCGATGACGATCGGCATCAACACCGCACCGCTTGCAGGCAAGAGTGGCAAGAAGCTCACCGCGAGCATGGTCAAGCAGCGCCTCGAGCAGGAGCTCGTCGGCAACGTCTCGATCCGCATGAACAACACCGAGCGACCCGACACCTGGGAGATTCAGGGCCGCGGCGAGTTGCAGCTTGCGATCCTCGTCGAGATGATGCGCCGCGAGGACTTCGAGCTCACCGTCGGCAAGCCCCAGGTCGTTACGAAGCTTGTCGACGGAAAGAAGCATGAGCCCATGGAGCGGCTCTCGGTCGATATCCCCGAGGACTACCTCGGGGTTGTCACTCAGCTCATGGCGCTGCGCAAAGGACGCATGGAGCAAATGGTCAACCACGGCACCGGCTGGGTCAGGATGGACTACATCGTGCCGGCACGCGGCCTCATTGGCTTCCGCACTGAGTTCCTCACCGAGACGCGCGGCACCGGACTGCTCCACCACGTGTTCGATCGCTATGAGCCGTGGCACGGAGAGCTCCGGACTCGTCCAACGGGTTCGCTCGTGGCTGACCGAACCGGACCCACAACCGGTTTTGCACTTGCGAACCTGCAGGAGCGCGGCACCATGTTTGTTGGCCCGGGCACCGAGGTCTACGAGGGAATGATCGTCGGTGAGAACTCCCGTCAGGATGACATGGACGTCAACCCGACGAAGGAAAAGAAGCTCACGAACATGCGCCAGTCTTCGGGCGACATCCTCGTGCCGCTCATCCCGCACAAGCAGCTCTCCCTCGAGCAGGCCCTCGAATTCTGCCGTGAGGACGAGTGCGTCGAGATCACCCCGTCGACCGTGCGTATTCGCAAGGTCATCCTCGCCGGCGCTGAACGAGCGAGGGCGGGGCGCAGGCCCAAGGACTAGGCAGGTGGCTTCCCAAGAGCGGGTAACGGACAGGCAACGATTTCTCGTTGGCCATGAGCAAATGTCTACCGTCGGGTAACCTGTCGCAGATTGAGGCTCCTTGGCGGGCATCGTGTTGATCCTTCGAGGAGGAATATGTCCCTGACCATCGCAGCGGCGCCCACGGGCGCGGCTGACACGGTGGTCGGGCGCAGTCTTCGGCAGATCGTCTGGGCGCGCGTCCGTCGCGACCGGGTCGCGATGGTGTGCCTCGTCATCCTCATCGGCCTGTACTTGATAGCCATCATGGCGCCGGTGATCTGCGCGGTTATCGGCGTTGACCCCTACTCCTTCGACAGTGCCTCGATCAGCGACCTCGGAGGCGGACCGGTCGGCCCATGGGGCGGAATCAGCCTCGATCACCCGCTCGGGGTTGAGTGGGGGACCGGTCGCGACATCTTCGCCCAGCTCCTCTTCGGCCTGCGTATCTCGCTCCTCATCGCGACGAGCGCGACGATCATTACCGTCGTCATCGGCACCGTTGTTGGCATCGTTTCAGGCTACTCAGGAGGGAAGACCGATGCCGTCTTCGGACGCATCATGGATCTCACGCTCGCCTTCCCCTTCCTCCTTATCATCCTCGCGCTCTCCGGGGTCATGACCCAGCGCTTGACGTCACTTGGCGTTCCGGAGGGCAACCCGTCGCGGATCCTCTACATGATCCTCGTGCTCAGCGTCTTCGGCTGGCCGTACCTCGCGCGCATTGTCAGGGGCCAGGTCTTCAGCCTGCGGGAACGAGAGTTCGTCGAGGCTGCCGTCGCGATGGGGGCGAGCAAGTCACGGATCCTCTTTGTCGAGATCCTTCCGAATCTGTGGGCGCCGATTCTCGTTTACGCCACGCTCACCCTCCCCACGTACATCGGCACGGAGGCGGCGCTGTCGTTCCTCGGGATCGGAGTGCTTCCGCCTGACACGTCGTTCGGTGCGATGCTCGCGAGCTCCGTCAGCTACTTCAGCGTCGTGCCGTCGTACCTCTTTATTCCGGGTGTGTTGCTCGTTACGCTCGTTGTCACCTTTAACCTCGTCGGCGACGCCGTCCGTGATGCCCTCGATCCGCGGGCTGGTCGTCGATGAAGATCGAGTGGGAATGTGAGAATTCCAGCAGCTGGGGCACCTCGCCTCGGTCGTGCCGGTTGACATCGGGAGCCTCCCGGTGCCGTTGATAGGAGGAACAATGGGGATTGCCAAAACTGGCTCCCGTATCGCCGTGCTCGGTGCAGTTGCTGCACTCGCGCTCGCGGCCTGCGGCGGGTCTTCGAGCAGTAGCAGTAGCAGCAGTGGTGGAGGCGGCGAGCCACAGGCGGGCGGCACCCTTTATTACCTCACCAATGCGGAGCAGTTTGACCAGATCGACCCGCAGCGCATCTACACCGGTGAGGATCTCGCCTTCTTCAATGGCACGATCTACCGCACTTTGACCTCGTACAAGTTCTCGCCGGACGCAGCAGAGGGCACCTCGATCGTGCCTGACCTCGCGACTGATACCGGGACCGCGACAAATGACGGCAAGACGTGGACCTTCACCATCGTCGATGGCGCAACCTTCCAGGACGGCTCAGCGATAACCTGTGCCGATGTCGCATACGGGGTCTCTCGCACGTTCGCGACCGACGTCATCACGGGCGGTCCGACCTACGCGATCTCCATGCTCGATATCCCGAGCGATGAGGACGGCTCCTCGTCCTACAAGGGCCCGTACGTTGGTACCGGCCAGGAGCTCTTCGACAAGGCTGTGACCTGCTCGGCGGACAACAAGACGATCACGTTCAACCTGAACCGTCCCGTCCCCGACTTCAACTACACGACGACCCTCACCGCGTTCTCACCCGTGCCCAAGGCTTCGGATACCGGCGAGAAGTATGGCGATGCTCCTGTCTCCTCCGGCCCGTACATGATTGAGTCGAATCAGAACGGCAAGGGCGGCAAGATGATCATGGTCCGCAACCCGAAGTGGGATCCGGCGAGTGACACCTACCGCAAGGCCTACCCGGACAGCTGGCAGGTGGATTACGGCCTCGACGTCAAGGTCATCGACCAGCGCATGATCGCGAGTTCCGGCAATGACCAGACGGCACTTGCAAACGGTGTCGAGCCTGAGCAGTTGGCTGTCATCTACAAGAGTCCGTCGGAGCCGCAAGCGGAGTACGCAGGCCGTGCGATCAGCGAGCTGGACCCGTATGTTCGCTACTTCGCGATCAACACCAAGAAGGTCCCGAACCTGAAGATCCGTCAGGCAATCGCGGCAGCCCTCGACCGCGAGGCGCTCCGCAAGAACGCGGGCGGCGACTTCTCGGGTGACTACGCCGATGGTGTCATCAAGCCCAACATGGGCGTCGACTACGCGCCGACCGGTATGTGGGACACCCTCCTCGGGCAGAAGATCCCGGACACGGGTGACCCGGAGTACGCGAAGAAGCTCATCGCCGAGTCCGGCGAGCCAGCACCGTCGCTCACCTTCGACTACCCGCAATCGCCGACCGCCGACAAGGCTGCGGCAATCGTGGTGGCGTCGCTCGGCAAGGCTGGCATCACGGTCACGCCGAACCCGATCGAGCCGGGGCAGTACTACGGCGTCGTCTTCGATCCTGAGAAGGCACACGAGATCATCAACGCGGGTTGGGGCCCTGACTGGCCCAACGCCTCGACGATCATCCCGGAGCTGTTCACGCCCAATGGTGGATTTAACCTCTCGCAGTACGACAACGCCGAGTACAACGCGGCGTCGGATGCAGCAAAGATTGAGCCGGATCGTGCGAAGCAGGCCAAGATGTGGCAGGACCTCAACACGAAGGCCATGGCCGAGGTGGCTGCGGTCCCGACCCGTTTCGGTCGCGAGCAGCGCATCACCGGTACGAAGATCGGCCCGGTCTACCTGTGGCCGGCATACGGATCATGGCC
Organism: Candidatus Nanopelagicales bacterium; assembly: GCA_040398845.1. Taxonomy (GTDB): domain Bacteria; phylum Actinomycetota; class Actinomycetes; order S36-B12; family S36-B12; genus WLND01. The sequence continues at coordinate 55,601 of JBBATH010000010.1, forward strand.
CTACGGGGACATGTACGCCGTCAAGTAGAGCACTATTCGCTGTGGGGCAGATGGTTCGCCATCTGCCCCACAGCACGCTCGCACCTCGAGGGGTGACCGACTCATCGACAGCCCGCTGACGAGCGCGAAAGGGGAGTGATCGAACCGGTGAGCGCCTATGTCATCCGTCGCGTGCTCAGCATGATCCTGCTCCTCGTTCTCCTATCGCTCGTCGTCTTCATCCTGTTTAGCCTTCTCCCGGCTGACCCAGCCCGGCTCACCTGTGGCAAGTCATGCACCCCCGAGATCATCGAGGCGAACCGGCATCGACTCGGGCTCGACATGCCAGTCCTTGCTCAGTACTGGGAGTTCGTGAAGGGGATCTTCGTCGGTCGCACCTACGCCGCGAACTCACCGGACCCGATCCAATGCAGTGCGCCATGCCTCGGATACTCCTTCAAGCGCGGCGAAGAAGTGTTCGTCCTCATCAAGGACCGACTGCCGGCAACGATCTGGCTCGCCTTCGGAGCATTTGTCCTGTGGCTCGCTGCGGGCATCTCGCTCGGCATCTACTCCGCCCTGCGACGGGGTCGCTGGCAGGACCGCAGTGTCATGGGCTTCGCGCTCGTCGGCTATTCGCTTCCGTCGTTTTTCATTGGCCTGGTCGCCATCTTCTTCATCATCATCCGATGGCAGTTACTGCCGTTCCCCTCCTACATCTCGCCCCTCGAGAACCCTGTGCAGTTCCTCCAGACGATGCTCCTCCCGTGGATCATCCTCGCGACCCTGTACGCGGCGTTCTACATGCGCCTCACGCGCAACCAGATGCTCGAGGTCCTCGGCGATGACTACATTCGAACGGCACGAGCGAAGGGTCTGCCTGAGCGCGTCGTCATTCGCAAGCACGCGCTGCGTGCCGGGCTGACTCCCATCGTCACAGCGGCAGGGCTCGATCTCGCTGGCTTGCTCGGCGGCGCCATCATCACCGAGAGCATCTTCAGCCTTCCCGGTATCGGTAGCCTCGCCGTGAACTCGGTCAATGATGCAGACCTTCCGCTTATTGTCGGCATCACCCTCGTTGCAGCGACATTCATTATCTTCGCCAACCTCATCGTCGATCTGCTCTACGCCGTGATCGACCCCAGAGTGAGGCTGTCATGACGAATGCATCCGCGCCCTTTCTGTCAGTGCAGGACCTCACGGTCACCTTCCCGACCGAGGATGGCAGCGTGCAGGCGGTCGACGGTGTCTCGTTCTCGGTCGAACGGGGCAAGACCCTCGCGATCGTCGGCGAATCTGGGTCCGGCAAGAGCGTGACAGCCCAGGCGATCATGGGCCTCCTTGATCGGCGACTGAGCTCGGTCAGCGGCCACGCCTGGCTCGATGGTCGCGACCTTGTCGCGATGGGTGACGACGAGGTGCGCCATGAGCGTGGCAGTCGAATGGCAATGATCTTCCAGGACCCGATGTCGAGCTTGCACCCGTTCTACCGGATCGGGGCGCAACTGTCTGAGGCCGTCCTCGTCCACCAGAAGGTGAGCAAGCAGGCGGCCCGCGAGCAGGCCCTTGAGATGCTCAACAGGGTCGGGATCCCTGATCCGAAGACCCGGATCGATAGTTACCCGCACCAACTCTCCGGTGGCATGCGTCAACGCGTAATGATTGCCATGGCCCTCATCAATTCGCCCGCGCTCCTTATCGCTGATGAGCCCACGACCGCGCTCGATGTCACCGTCCAAGCACAGATCCTCGAGTTGATCGGGAACCTGCAGCAGGAGTACGACACCGCCGTCATCATGATCACGCACGATCTCGGAATCGTTGCCGACATCGCGGATCAGGTGGCGGTCATGTACGGGGGGCGGATCGTCGAAGCTGCCGCGGTCGACGACATCTTCTATCGCCCACAGATGCCCTACACATTGGGCCTGCTGGCGTCCGTGCCACGGCTTGATCAGGTGCGCGTCGAGCGACTCGACCCGATCCCCGGCAATCCCCCCTCACCCATCTCACTTCCGCCCGGCTGCGTCTTCCAGCCACGTTGCGCCTACAGCGATCGCGTCGCCGATCATGCGTGCGAGGGGATTCGGCCAGAACTCATCGACATCGGAGGGGGGCACGCCGTGCGGTGCCATCTTGACGGTGACGTGCGTCAGGCGATCGCCACCGACGTCCTTGACGCCCTCGCGGGGAGCGGAACATGACTGACACCCCAGAAATGGACGATTCAGTGCTGCGGGTCACCGACCTTCGCACCCATTTTCCCGTGCGCTCGCGCGGGGTCTTTCCTAAGACGATTGGCCAGGTGAAGGCGGTCGACGGCGTGAGCCTGTCGGTGGCCCCCGGTGAGACCCTCGGCCTCGTTGGCGAGAGCGGCTGCGGCAAGTCGACGACTGGGCGGACAGTGCTCCGGCTCATCGCCCCGACGAGTGGCACGATTGAACTCGACGGAACCGACATCACGACCATGTCAGCAAAGCAACTCGTTCCCCTGCGCCGCAAAGCCCAGATGATCTTCCAAGATCCGTACAATGCGCTCAATCCCCGTCATACCGTCGGCACCATTATCGGGGCACCATTCGAGGTGCAGTCGGTATCTCCGCCAGGCGGGGTTCGGTTGGCCGTGCAGGAGCTCATGGAGCGGGTGGGGTTGAACCCCGAGCATTACAACCGTTACGCGAGCGAGTTCTCAGGGGGCCAGCGGCAGCGCATCGGAATTGCCCGCGCGGTTGCCCTCCGGCCGAAGATCATCGTCTGCGATGAGCCTGTTTCGGCGCTCGATGTCTCGATCCAGGCCCAGATCATGAACCTCCTCAAGGATCTCCAAGATGACTTCGGGGTGGCCTATCTCTTCGTGGCGCACGACCTGTCAGTCGTGCGGCAGATCTCTCACCGAGTGGCAGTCATGTACCTTGGGCACATCGTCGAGCTTGCGCCTCGCGACAGCCTCTACTCGCAGCCGCTGCACCCCTACACCCATGCGCTGCTCTCCGCGGTTCCGCTGCCTGACCCGCGCGCGCAGGCCAACCGTGAGCAGATCAGGCTCAGCGGTGATCTGCCGAGCCCGATCAATCCGCCGAGCGGCTGCGTGTTCCATACCCGGTGCTTTCGTGCCGAGGATCGGTGCCGGGTCGAGGTTCCCGAGCTGCGCGAACTCCTTCCTGGCCATACGGTCACGTGCCACTTCCCGATGTTTGATCAACAGGTGGGCACCGTTATCCGTGGACCCCAAAGTGCGGCCACGGAACGAGTTGCTCCAAAGGCTCGTCCCCCGAGCGAGGTCATCGCAGATGTCGTCGAGTCAGGTGGGTTGGCGCGCGCGACGGGGGTCGACTACGTGACAGGACCTGATGCGACGGCGCCGAAATAGCGATCCGGCACACTGAGGCTCATGCACCTACGGTTAGCCGTTCTGTTCGCCGCTGTCCTTATGATCGTGACTGGGTGCTCAGCGGGCGGTGCGCCGCGGCTCTCCGGCACGATTGTTCCGGGATTCAATCGAGCGGTCGACCATGTGGTGAGTCCCGGTGGTCCTGATGGTGGTGTGCTGCGACTCGTCTCCACACGAGGCTGCGGCGATTGGCTGCCCGAGCAGGCCATCAGCCCATGGTGCGTGAACCTGCAGCGTTTCGTCACCCGGCAACTCATGACGTACGGGCCCGATGCCGGACGCTTAGGCGCTGTCGTCGTCCCCGATCTTGCCTCGAGCCGGGGTAGACCCAACGAGGATCGCACGACGTGGAGCTATGAGCTTCAGCGAGGACTCCGCTGGGAGGATGGGGAACCGATCACCATGGCGGAGGTCGCCAGGGGAATTCGTGCGCTCGATCTCGGGCGGCGCGATGTGACGGTCGTCGAGGTCTCTATCGAGTCCGCTAGTTCCCTGTCGGTGACCCTATGGGAGCCCTTGACCGACTTCGATGCACTCCTCGCCCTTCCTGTTTCTGCGCCGAGGCGGGAGGCTCAGCGCCTCATCGCCTCGGGGCCGTACCGCATTGCTTCGACCGGGCTGACAACAGTGTTCGAGCGCAATCCGCAGTGGGAGGCCGCGACCGACGGCGCGCGGCGACCGAAGGTCGATCGGGTGGAGTTCACGGTCGTGTCGAGTGATGCTGCGCTTGCTGAAGAGCTCAGTTCAGGCCGGGCCGACCTAGCTGTGCAGGGCCGGATGGAGTCCTCGTTGGCCCAGATGGTGCTGGCTGACCCATCGTTCGCGGCCATGTCGGACAACCCGGGTACCGGTCGCACAGCGATGCTGGCCGTCCCCGCCAATGCAAGTGCCCCGCTCCGTGAGGTCGACTGCCGGCGGGCTGTCTACTCGGCGGTGGATCGTCTCGGAATTGTCAATGCGCTTGCCGGTGGAGTCACTCCGGTTGAGCTCGCGGCGAAGCCCGCGACCTCGCTTTCGCCCGCGACGATCCCTTCATTCGACTCGTCGTATCAGCCGTTCTCCATTGGCGATGGCACTGGTGACATTGGCGCCGCTCGATCCTCGCTCGTGCGATGCGGCTACGCCTCCGGGTTCCCCGCTCGCTTCGCATTCGCTCGAACCTCGACCAATGACGTGATCGCTGCATCGATCAGTCGGGCGCTGTCGAGAGTTGGGATCAGGGTGGAGATGGTGCCGTTGGCCCCCGTCGACTACGCCGTTCTCACCGCTTCACCCGCCGCGATGAAGGCCGCGCGCATCGACCTGGCCCTCCTTGTGCAATCACCGAGGGTGTCCGGAACCTGGGGATTTTGGAATCCGCTCGTGAGTGGGGCACTGGTTGGGCCGGGGCCGAGCACGAATGTGGCACAGGTACGCATCCCGAGCGTCGACATCCTGCTGAGGTCGCCAGAGATCACGTCGACGAGCCCGGGTATCCAAGAGAACGTCGGGCGAATGATCGACCGACTCGTCCTTGATACCGGCTCGTACATTCCGCTCGCAACCGTGCAGACCCTTCTTCAGCGCCCGGCGGACCTCACGAACGTGACGACGAATGGTGCGCTCGGCAACGAATACGACCTCGTCCAGATCGGCAAACGCACCGCCCCCCCCCCCGTCATTTCGTCCAGAATCCGGCTGAAATGACCAGATAGTTGGTCATTTGACGGTGTTTTTCGTCATCTCATCCCGCCCCCTCCACGTGAGGTTTCGACGATCGGCGTGAGTGACCGCACTCCTCGTCTCGCACGACATCATGGCGTTGGACGACCGCTGGGCAGTCCCCGCTGACGCACAGTACCTTGAGTGCTCCACTTCGAGATGCAATCACCGGCCAAATAATGGCGTTCCGAATCAGTAGCGGACTGGTTCGCCGGTTGAAATGACCACTTTGCCTGTCAACTGACCACTTCGATGGTCAGTTCAGCCGGATTCTGGACGAAATGACCGGGGTAACGGGGGGGTGTGTGTTGGGGGAGGTTTGTGCGGAAGAAGTCGATCTCTAGGCGCAGCAGGTTTTCGGCGACGACCTCCTGCGGTGTCATATGCGTAACCCCGCTGAGGGGCACTACCGAGTGGCTGCGCCCTGCGGCGAGCAGTGCGCTGGAGAGCAGCAGCGTGTGCGCGGCCAAAACGTTGTCGTCGGCGAGACCGTGAATGAGCAGGAGCGGCCGGGTGAGCTGGCCGGCTCGCTCGATGAGCGAGGTGCGTGCGTACGCCTCGGGTGAGGTCTTGGGGTGGCCGAGGTAGCGCTCGGTGTAGGCGGTGTCGTACAACGCCCAGTCGGTGACGGGCGCCCCGGCGACCGCAGCGTGAAAGACGTCAGGTCGATCGAGGACGGCGAGCGCGGCGAGGTAGCCACCGAAGGACCATCCACGGATCCCTACCCGTGACAGGTCGAGGTCGGGCTGATCTGCCCCGAGTGCCTGCAGTGCATCGACCTGATCGTCGAGGACTCGAGTCGCGAGGTCGCCGAGAATGGCACGATCCCATGCCGGTCCTCGACCCGGCGTCCCGCGGCCATCGGCGATGACGACCGCGAACCCTTGGTCGGCGATCCACTGATCAGTTGCGTAAGCGCCAGCGGAGCGAATGACTCGCTGACCGTGCGGACCGCCATAGGGCGAGACGATGACGGGTAGCGGCCCACTGCCGGCAACGTAACCGACTGGCCACAGGACGCAGGTGCGCAGTTCACGATGCGCGACGGTCGAGTAACTCGGCGTCACCGTGATGAGCGGGCGTTCGGCCAAGGATTCGACTAACATGCGGCGGTCGCCGTCGACTATCGTGAAGGTGGGGCCGGGTTCGGAAGGGTTCGTCACGATGTCGACTCGGAGACGGTCGCCTGCAACCGCTGAGGCCCAGCAGTCGGTGGGCGTGAGTTCGATGGCCTCGCCGCTTGCGAGGTCAAGGCGATAGACACCTTGAGACTCCGGGACAGGCGAGGCTGTGACGATGCAGGATTCGGAGTCCGCTCGCAGTAGATCCCTGATCTGCAGCCCGGGGGGCGACACCGCAATGCCAGCTCGGGCGAGTCGGTACGTGTCGGTCGCGACGTCGTTGACGATGTCGACGAGTACGCCGGAGGAGTCCACCATCGGCACCCCGCCCGCGACATCGACCCATGCACCGTCTGTTCGGGTGGCAAGAATCTCGAGGGACCCGCGCTCGGGATCAACGCGCCCGATCTGAGCCGTCCGCTGATCGCGCGACAGCAGCATGATCACGCCATCGTGGACTGATGCGAGATACGGAAACCGCTCCGCGTCCCATTCAAGGTGGGTTTTCCTGCCGTCTAGGGTGACGAACCACAGGCTCACCCTCGCATTGACAGTCCCGGCAGCCGGGTAACGGTGGGGGACCGGTTCGATCTGCGGACGCGCCGGGTCTCCGATCCAGCGGATCGCCACGGCACTGTTGTCGTACTGCTCGACGAGGAGTCCGCCGGCGAGCCACCAGTGTCCGCGGAAGCGGTCGAGTTCCTCGGCAGCGACGAAGTCGGCGAGCCCCCAAGCCTCGTCCGCATGGGCCGGCTCGCAGAGCGCGACCGGCTTATCGTCGCCGAGGCGAACCACGAAAAGTCCATTGCCGCTCACGAAGGCGACATGCGTACCATCGGGGCTCATCCGGGGGTCGACCACCGGCCCGGGGGCGGGTAGTTCAGTTGTGGCACCTGAATCGACTTCGACCACGTACGGAACCCCGGACAAGGCGAAGACAGCAACGCTGCCTGCTTCGTTGAGGCTGAATGCCGTGATGCCGGAGGTCACCTCCCGCATGCGCTCACGCCGCGCTCGCTCCTCGGCAGGCAGGTCGCCGCTGGCGAGGAGGTCGGTCGAGGAGACGAGAAGCCGCTCCGCGCCGTCCGAGACATCGAGGCACCAAAGATTGCCCGCTGGGTCCTGGCCGCTCGAACTGCGGATGAAGAACACCATGGTTCCTGCAAGGGCAAAACTCCGCGGACGACCGAGTTGAAATCCGCGAGTTCGAGCCTTCTGGCGTGGGAAGCTATCGGTGCTCGACATAGGGAGCATCGTGCCCCATTCCGCGCGACACGGTAGCGTCGGATCGTGAACCGGCGACTTCTCTTCGTGCACGCACACCCCGACGACGAAACAATCGGCACTGGGGCGACCATGGCAAAGTACGTGATCGAGGGGGCACACGTCACACTCGTCACGTGCACTCTCGGCGAGGAGGGTGAGGTGCTCCTCGAGGAGTTCGCCCATCTTGCAGCGGATAAGCAGGACGCTCTGGGCGACCATCGGCAGACCGAGCTCGCGAATGCGATGAGTGCCTTGGGCGTCACCGACTGGCGGCTCCTCGGCGGTGCGGGGAGGTTCCGCGATTCCGGCATGATCGGCACGCCGAGCAACGACTACGCCGGCTGCTTCTGGCGGGCCGACTTGCTCGAGGCGGCGCTACCGCTCGTCGAGATCATCCGCGAGGTGCGTCCGCAGGTCGTCGTCACCTATGACGATTTCGGCGGGTACGGGCATCCCGACCATATTCAGGTTCACCGGGTCACGATCTATGCGCTCGCACTGGCCGCCTCCCCGACATTCCGGGCCGATCTCGGTACCCCGTGGGCTCCGACCAAGGTCTACTGGACCGCCTTTCCCAAGAGCGTCATGCGTGCCGGGATCGAGGCCATGAAGGAGCACGACGCCTCGAACGAGTTTGCGTCGATGGATCCCGACGACATCCCCTTCGCGTGCGACGACGAACTCGTCACGGCCGCAATCGACGGGAGCGCGTATCTGCCGGCGAAGATGGCCGCACTGCGCGCCCACGGAACCCAGGTGAGCGTCGATGGCGGCTTCTTCGCTCTCGCCGACAATGTCGGGGCAGAGGCCTTCGGCACGGAGTACTACCGCCTCGCCTCCGGCATCAGCGGCGCTCCCGAAAGGCAGCGCGAGTCAGATCTTTTCGCGGGCATCAGCGAGTGACGCGACGGGCAACGGGGCCGCTGGCCATCCTGAGCATCATTGGGTTGGTAGTGGTCGGCCTTGTGATTGGGCTCATCGGATCCTTTCTGCAGGCGACCCGGGAAATTGTGCTGATGCCGTGGGCGCAGGTGGTCGTCCCGTGGGGAATGAGCGTCGTCGTGGTGACGGTCATCATCGTCATCCGGGGTGGCGTGTGGCTCGTCCGCTCGCGGACTGGGGGATGGGCGGTATTCGCAGGCTGGCTCGGTGCAACGATCGTCATGTCCGCCGAGTCTCCCTCCGGGGATTTGGCCATCTCGGGAGGCGGACGTCAGATGACCTACCTGCTCAGCGGGGTGATTCTTGGCGCCGCAGCGGCCACCTTCCCGATGTTGGGGCAATCGTCGCATACCATCAGGCGAGAACGCGTCCCACCTGTCGATCTCCAGACCTGACGACCCGCGCACCGAAGGAGCCTGCCCCGTGGCCGAGCATCGCCGCCTCCCGGCGCTGCCCGCCGTCGACAGCAGGGTCAGGCTCATCGCAGGTGGCGTCCTCGCACTCCTCGTGATTGTGTATGGCGCCCTCATCCTGATGTCTGGCGGCGATGTCCGACCGGGCTCCGTCGTCCGCGGGGTGACGATTGGGGGACTCAGCTCTGCCGAAGCAGTTGCCTCACTCGACGCAACCTTGGGAAAGATCTCAAGCAAACCGTTCAAACTTGAGGCTGCCGGCAAGGAGTTCATCGTCAAGCCCAAGGACGCCGGGCTTGAATTCGACGCGACTGCGACCGTGCAAAGTGCCTCGGGACGCAGTTGGAGTCCCCTCGCACTCGCCGCGGACCTGCTCGGCCAGCGTGAGGTGGAGCCGGTCATCGTCGTGAATGAGTTGGCGCTCACGAGCCAGCTCGACGGGATCGCCCTCGCGATCGATCGCCCGGCGATTGAGCCGTCCATCACGATCAAGAAGCAGGAGGCAACACTCAAGGAAGGGAAGAACGGCCGGGCTCTCGATGTTGAGGCGACCTCCGCCCTGCTCATTGCGGACTTGCTCAAGGCGAGGGAACCGATTTCTGCACCCATCGTCAAGGTTCTGCCACTTGTATCCGAGGAGTCGGCCGAAAAGTCGATGGCCCTCGCGAGATCGGCGTTGGGTCATCCGATCATCGTGAAGGCAGGGGAGTCGTCAGCCAAACTGCGTCCGAAAGCGATCTCACGGTCGCTCACTTTCACCGCGGTTGGAGATCAGTTGGAGCCTCGGATCGATGGTCAGGTGCTTCAACGGGCCCTCGATGGGAAGCTCGAGGGGGCCGAGGTCCCTGGTCGAGATGCCTCGTTCGAGATCGTTGACGGCAGGCCGGTCGTGGTGCCGTCCGTTGTCGGCAAGGGGGTGTCGGATGTCGAGCTCGCGACGGCGGTGCTTGACGTTATTGACGAGGATTCGCCAGATCGGAGCGTAGCGGTCTCCATGGCGATCCGGGAGCCTGCGGTAACGACCGAGCAGGCCCGTTCGCTCGGAATTACCGAGAGGTTGTCGACCTTCACCCAGAAATTCCCCTACGCGGCCTACCGAGTACAAAACATCGGTCAGGCTGCGCGTAACGTGAACGGCACCCTCCTCCTGCCGGGCCAAACCTTCTCGATGAACGATGCCATGAAGGAGCGAACCGAGGCGAACGGCTACACGGTCGGCTTCGTGGTCGGCGCAGGTGGAGTGTTCGCCGAAGATCTTGGAGGCGGCGTGTCGGCGGCGACGACGACCGTGTGGACCGGGGCGTTCTTTGCCGGCATGGAGCGGGTAGCGACCCAGGCCCACTCCATCTATATTTCGCGTTACCAACCCGGACTCGAGGCGACCGTTGCCTGGGGATTGTTCGATATGAAGTTCAAGAACGATATGCCTACAGGGGTGTTCATCACGACCGCGATGACGAACACCTCGATGACGGTGACCTTCTGGGGAACCCGAATCTACGACGAGATCAAAGCGGAGTTTGGCCCGAAGCAAAACGTCGTGCCCTTCACGACCATCTTCGACAAGTCCAAGACCTGCCTCGGTCAAGGCGGCATGGACGGGTTCACCATTGCGGTAGACCGGGTCTTCTTCAAGGACGGCGTCGAGGTCAAGCGCGAGACGATCACCACGCACTACCGTGCGGCCCCCGAGGTGGTGTGCGGTAAGAAGCCGAAGCCGGGGGAGGAACCCCTCGCCCCGTCGACCGGCAAGCCCTCTGACACGACGACTCCGACGCCGACTCCGGACCCTGACACCGCGCCGGCGGCCGCTGCAACTCCGACGCCGACCCCGCTGTCGACAAAGAAGCCAAAGCCGACTCCTCCACCCGTGGAGGACGCCGCGCCGGCGCCCGGTCGCTAGACCAGCCTCTGCTACGAAACGACTTGCTGGCCCTCAGGGGTGTCCTCCACGGTCACGCCCATGCCCGCCAGCAGATCGCGTAGCTCGTCGCTCTGCGCCCAGTCCTTGGCTGCTCGGGCAGCCGCCCGTCGATCGAGCAGATTCTGGGCCCCGTCGGAGACCTCGGCCACGGTCGGTGCGCGTCCGACATCGCGGACGAGATCAAGGCCGAGGAGCGCATCAACTGCTGCAAAGGTCGCGAACTTTGCGCCGTCTGTAATGTCCGGATCCTTCTCCAATTGGCGGAGCGACATGATTGCCCGCGGGGTATCGAGGTCGTCGGCGAAGGCCTCCACGATGGCATCGCGATAGCCAGGGCTCGGGGGACTCGAGGGTGCTGACGCCCATTCGGCAACGCGGGTGCGCCAGCGAGAAAGGGCCGTGTCCGCCGCCTCAATGCCCTCCCACGTGAGGTTCATCTGCTGCCGGTATCGGTGCTGAAGAAATGCGAGGCGCAGGCTGAGGGGGTCGAGTCCTCGCCCTGTGACGTCCGATACCAGCACGACGTTGCCGGTCGACTTACTCATCTTGCGACCCTCGAACAGCAAGTGCTCCGCATGGACCCAGTGCCGCACGACCTCCCTGCCGGTAGCGCAGTTGCTCTGCGCCCGCTCGTCCTCATGATGTGGGAATCGCAGGTCGATCCCGCCGGTGTGAATATCGATATCGTCACCGAGTAGGGCGAGGCTCATCGCGCTGCACTCGGTGTGCCAGCCAGGGAACCCCTTGCCCCAAGGCGTGTCCCAGACGAGCTGGGTGCGTGACTCCCCGGCGCGCTTCCACAAGGCCCAGTCGGCGTGGAAGCGCTTGGCGCTCTCGCCGCTCGCGTCGAACTTGTGCCCGGCCTTGAGCTGGTCAAGTCGGTTCCCTGAGAGGCGGCCGTAACCTGCGAAGCTTTGGGCGTCGAAGTAGACGCAGCCGTCGACGCCGAGGTAGGCGTGGCCACCTTCGATGAGCGTGGTGATGAGGGAAATCATGTCGTCGATCGCCTCACTCGCGCGCGGATAAGCGTCGGCCGGCGTGATGTTGAGGGCGGCTAGGTCGATATGGAATCGCGCCTCGTAGTGCCGCGCCACGTCAAGGGCGCCGCGGCCCTCGCTCTGGGCCTGAAGGAGGATGCGGTCCTCCGTGTCGCCCTGCCCTTCGTCGACGTCGCCGAGCCCGAGACCGCCGAGCCCGGTGTCGTCGGCCATGTGACCGACATCGGTGATGTTTTGGACGAGCTGCACGCTCAGCCCAGCTGCCTCGGTGCTTCGGCGGATGAGGTCGGTGAGGAGGAAGGTCCGCATGTTGCCGACGTGGGCGTCGCGGTACACCGTGGGCCCGCAGGCGTACATGCGCAGGATCCCCGGTGTGGCCGGGACCACCTCGACGACCGAGCGAGCCGCGGTGTCATAGAGGCGAAGGGGTGCGGCAGGCACGGGATCTCCTTCGGTCGGGTGGGTTCGTATCGCGCATGCGCAGCCTATGGCAGTTCACCGTTGTCGCCATATTGAGTCGAAGTCCCCCTGATCTCGGAATCACTGGCGACCGTTGTGTAGATTGAGCATCGAAAAACCCCAGCGGACTCTCGGAGGCTCAGGTGACCTACACCATCGCATTCCCGTGCGTGGATCTCAAGGACAAGGCATGTATCGAAGAGTGCCCGGTCGACTGCATCTACGAGGGCGGCCGGATGCTCTACATCCAGCCGGACGAGTGCGTTGATTGCGGCGCCTGCGAGCCGGTGTGCCCAGTCGAGGCGATCTTCTATGAGGATGACGTTCCAGAGGAATGGAAGGATTACACGGCAGCGAATGCCGAGTTCTTCGTCGATCTCGGGTCCCCTGGCGGCGCCGCGAAGCTTGGTGCGCAGGATTTCGACGCCGCTCTACTCGCCGCAGTGCCGCCGCAGGAGCACGAGCACTGAGCCGTTCCCTCGAAGACCGTCTCCCGGAGTTTCCGTGGGACGTCCTCGCGCCCTACTCGAGGCGGGCCTCCGAGCATCCTGAAGGTCTCGTGGACCTGTCAGTTGGTACGCCTGTTGACGCGACTCCGCTCGTAATCCAGCGGGCGCTCATTGCGGCGGCGGATTCACCTGGCTATCCAACGACTGCCGGCACCACGAGGCTGCGCGAGTCGTGTGCAGGTTGGATGCAACGCCGACTAGGGGTGTCGGTGCTGCCTGCGGCAATCCTGCCGTCGATCGGCTCGAAGGAACTCGTCGCGAATCTTCCGACCGTCCTAGGGCTTGGGTCCGATTCGCACGTGGTAGTCCCGCTCGCGGCGTACCCCACATACGCGGTCGGTGCTGGCGTGCTCGGTGCCCGCGTCACGGCAACGGATCGACCCGAGGACGTTATCGACGCCGACCTCATCTGGATCAACTCCCCGGGGAACCCGACCGGACGAGTGATGCCGCCAGACCAGATGCGGGCGATCGTGGCGCATGCCCGGAGCATAGGCGCGGTGGTCGCAAGTGATGAGTGCTACGTCGAACTCGGCTGGGACGTAACGCCATGCTCGGTCCTCCACCCGTCAGTGGTTGGTAACGAACATTCGGGCGTCTTGGCCCTGCACTCATTGTCGAAGCGCTCGAACTTCGCTGGATATCGTTTTGGATTCGTCGCTGGAGATCCAGCACTTGTGCAGCGAATGCTGGGTATTCGCAAGCACCTCGGAATGATGGTCCCCTCGCCCATTCAGGCGGCTGCCGCTGCAGCGTTTGACGATGACGATCACGTCGTGATCCAGCGTGAGCGCTATCACGCGCGCCGAGAAATCTTGCGGACAGCGCTCATAAACAGCGGATTTACCATCGACCATAGCGAGGCGGGGCTGTACCTCTGGGCGACCCGAGGCGAGCCGTGCTGGGAGTCTGTCGGTTGGTTTGCCGATCGCGGAATCCTCGTGACTCCGGGCGACTTCTACGGAGCTGCGGGCGCCCAACATGTTCGGGTGGCGCTCACCGCTACCGACGAGGCGGTCGACGCATGCGCTGTGCGACTATTCGCCCAATGAGTCCTGAATCACACCCAGAAGGGGGTCTCGTGGTTCAACGAGCCGGCCAACGTCGGTACGCTCAGCGCGAAGGAGGACACCGTGTCTGACGTATCGTTGCGGTACCCCGGAGGGGAACTGCCGCTCGCCGAGGTTTCATCCACCGTTGGGGAGAGCGGTCTGAATATCGGCCCCCTGCTCAAGGAGACGGGCCGCATCACCCTTGACCACGGATTCCTCAACACGGCGGCCTGCTCGTCGGCTATCACCTATATCGATGGTGATGCGGGCATCCTGCGCTACCGCGGATATCCCATCGAACAGCTCGCGGAGCAGTCATCTTTCCTTGAGACGTCCTACCTGCTCATCTACGGCCAGCTGCCGTCCCAGACGGAGCTTGACGACTTCAAGGCAAAAATCCGTATGCACACGATGTTGCATGAGGATCTGCGCCGGTTCTTCGACGGGTTCCCGCGCGACGCCCATCCGATGCCTGTGCTTTCTTCAGCGGTCTCGGCGTTGTCGACCTTCTACCAGGATTCGCTCGATCCCTTCGATCCGACGCAGGTCGAGATCTCAACGATCAGGCTCCTTGCAAAGATGCCGACGATCGCGGCCTACGCCTACAAGAAGTCGGTCGGGCAGCCGTACCTCTACCCGGACAACTCACTGGGGTTCGTTGACAACTTCCTGCGCATGACCTTCGGCGTTCCGGCGGAGCCGTACGAGGTGAACCCGATCATCTCCAAGGCTCTCAACCAGTTGCTTCTCCTCCATGCCGATCACGAACAGAATTGTTCGACCTCAACCGTTCGCCTTGTCGGCTCCTCGCACGCCAACCTGTTCGCATCAGTCTCGGCCGGTATCAATGCGCTGTTCGGACCACTCCACGGTGGCGCGAACCAGGCGGTCATGGACATGCTGCAGAACATCCATGCGCAGGGCGGCGGGGTGAACACGTTCATCCGGCAGGTGAAGGACCGCCAGGACGGCGTCAAGCTCATGGGCTTCGGGCACCGGGTTTACAAGAATTACGACCCCCGCGCGGCCATAGTCAAAGAGACCGCCTACCGAGTGTTCGAGCAGATGAACGTGAGTGATCCGCTTCTTGACATCGCATTGCGCCTCGAAGAGGTCGCGCTCGCCGATGACTTCTTCATCTCGCGCAAGCTCTATCCGAACGTCGATTTCTACACCGGCCTCATCTACAAGGCGATGGGCTTCCCAACCCGGATGTTCACCGTCATGTTTGCCCTCGGCAGGCTTCCGGGCTGGATAGCCCAGTGGCGCGAGATGATTGAGGATCCGGAGACGAAGATCGGCCGGCCGCGACAGGTCTACACCGGCGAGGTTCTACGCGACTACAACCCAATCTCGACCCGCTAAACCCCACCCCCTCGCCCCGTTTGTCCCATTTCATGGGACAAACGGAAGAAGTTGAGGGAAATTTGCCGGGATTCTGCACTCTCTCCCACCGTTGAACACGTTCCAGACACTGGTGGGGTTGCGGTCAGATTGCCCGGCGCGTCGCGAAGTGGCTGGCTCGCCAGATCTGGGCGGCGACCTCCTGGGGGTGGCGGATGATGTTGTCCCACGTCCACCTGACGACGATAAAACCAAGGGCTCGAATACGGTCCTCCCGGCGCTTTTCCAGAATGAGAACCTCACCGGACTGGTACTTCATCAGGCCATCACACTCGCCGATCACCCCGAGTTCTGGCCATCCCATGTCGCCGTAGCCAATGAGGCCCCCGCGGTCGTAGAGCGGGTACTGAAGGCTCGGCTCGGGAAGTCCGGCCTTGGTGAGGCGCAGGCGCGAGATCGACTCAAGCGGAGACTGCGCGCCCGTCCGAACGAGGGGGAGCATCGATCTCACGGTGCCGATTCCGAGGAGCCTGGGCCAGTCGTCGGCGATCGCTGCTAGTTGCTCGATCGCCTCAGGTCGCTTCCAGGCTGCTGCGTCAAGAACTGAAAGAGCCCAATCGCTTGAATAGGTGGCGGCTGCCGAGACTGCGGCGAGGTCGCGGGAGACAGTGGGAATGCCGCCGAGGGTGAGAACAATGTCGCCGGAGAGGTCATGTGTCTTGATCCGGACGCCTGGAAGCCCCTCGGTTGACGTCACTCTTCCGAGGAGGGCTCGCTGATCGGTGGCAATCCCGCGCACGAGGTGCAAGTCCGCTAACTGGTTCTGTGGGGCGGGAAGCCCGTGAATCGCGGCGGCTGTCCGTCCGAACGCGTAGGTCTCGAGCGGAAGGGCCACGATTGCAGCGGCGCATTGAAGGAGATGGCGATCCGTCGGCTCACCCTCCGAAGCTGCCCACACCTCGGCATCTGCGTACACCCCGTGACGTAAGCGAATCCACCATTGCCGACCAACCATCGTGCGGACAATGCTCGGATCGACGCCGATGGACTCAAGTTGGCCCGGACGAAACACCCTTCCTTGCCCAGCGGCGAACGAGGTGACTCGCTCGCGAAACATCTCAAACTCAGTGGTGGCGCGGTAATGACGTGTCATCGGGCAACTCTCGGGCAAACCGGCCGATTCGCCAACTGGTTGTCCACAGGGTCATATTGCACAATTCCATGCAATGTGAGCAGTATTCTCCCGTTTCTCCCATGTCGTGGGACAAACGGCGGGTTATCGGGTGGGTGGGGGGGGGAGGTTAGGTTGGAGCGTGGAGGGCTGCGTTGAGGCCGCCCCACGTTCCTGATCGGGCGACGACCTCGATGACTCCGGTTTGAGAGTTGCGTCGGAAGAGTAGGTCACTTGCCCCGGAGACCTCCTTGGCCTTCGCCACGGTGCCGTCCGGAAGGGTCACCTTTGATCCCGCGGTGACGTACAGGCCTGCTTCGACCACGCAGTTGTCACCGAGTGAGAGCCCCACCCCGGCATTGGCCCCGATGAGGCAGCCCTTGCCCACCGTGATGACCTCAGTTCCCCCGCCGGAGAGCGTGCCCATGATGGAAGCGCCGCCGCCAACATCGGAACCGTCGCCGACAACGACCCCGGCAGAGATGCGACCCTCAACCATCGAGGCGCCAAGGGTGCCGGCGTTGAAATTCACGAACCCTTCGTGCATCACCGTGGTTCCGGGCGCCAGATAGGCACCGAGTCGAACGCGATCAGCATCGGCAATGCGCACCCCGCCAGGAACGACGTAGTCGAGCATGCGGGGGAACCTGTCGACGCCGAACAGCGTGATGTGATGGCCGCGAGAGCGCGCACGAAGGCGAATGTCGGCGAGGTGATCGGTGGAAGCGGCCCCCAGACTGGTCCAGGCAACAATGGGGAGAAGTCCGAAGATGCCGTCGAGATTGATCGTGCGTGGCCGGACGAGGCGGTGCGAGAGCAGATGGAGGCGTAGGTAGGCATCGGCGCTGTCGGCGGGCGGGGCTGCAAGATCCTCGACGATTGTATGAACGGTGCGGACCTCCACACCTCGCAACTCGTCGTTTTGGATGCCTGACGTGATTCCGGAGACATCCGTGGCGCTGCTGCCGAGGCACGGTGCCGGATACCAGACATCGAGCATCACGTCACCGGCGAAGGTGGCAAGGCCGAGTCCGGCGGCGGGCCCAGTAACCGGGGCAAGAAGCGTGGATGGGAGGTCAGCGTGTTGGGTCACGGGGGCTACCGTATCCGTGTGCAAGCACTCGACCTCTCGGCAGATGTCATCAGACTCACCGCGTCACTCATCGACGTGCCGAGTGAATCCCATCATGAGGAGCGCCTCGCAGACCTCGTCGAGCAGGCGCTCATCGGGTGCACGCACCTCACCGTCGAGCGGTCGGGCAACACGATCGTGGCGATGACGAATCTGGGCCGCCGCGAACGCGTGCTCATTGGTGGCCATCTTGACACGGTTCCTTCAGCAGGCAATCTCCCGCATTCACTCGATGGTGACCTGCTGTACGGTCTCGGGGCCTGCGACATGAAGGGTGGCGTCGCCGTCGCCCTGAAACTGGCTCACGGGATGACCGCACCGACCCGCGACGTCACCTTTGTGTTCTACGAGGGCGAGGAGGTGGCTTCGGAGTTCAACGGCCTCCAGCATCTTGCGGATCATCGTCCCGACCTACTCGAAGCCGATCTTGCGATTCTCATGGAGCCATCGGGGGCTGGGATCGAGGCCGGTTGCCAAGGCACAATTCGGATCGACGTGAGAGTTCCCGGCGTTCGCTCGCACAGTGCTCGCGCGTGGATGGGCGTGAATGCGGTGCATGATGCGGCGGAGGTGCTGAGCCGACTGAGTGCTTATGTGCCGGCGCGTCCTGTGGTCGATGGCCTTGAGTATCGCGAGGGACTCAATGCAGTGGGGATACGAGGGGGTATTGCCGGCAATGTCATTCCGGACGAGTGCACCGTGACGGTCAACTATCGTTTCGCTCCCGACAAGAGCGTTGCTGAGGCGGTTGAGCAGGTGCGGTCGGTGTTCGAGGGGTACGAGGTAACTCTGGTGGATGAGGCGCCAGCCGCTCGCCCCGGCTTGGATCGGCCGGCCGCCATGGACTTTGTCAAGGCTGTCGGGGTGGATCCTCAGCCAAAATTCGGCTGGACTGATGTCGCGAGGTTCGCGGCGCTCGGTGTGCCCGCGCTGAATTTCGGCCCGGGGGATCCGAGCCTTGCTCACGCGTCGAACGAGCATGTGCCCGTGGAGCAACTCCGGTCATGCCTCGCGCATCTTGAGGCTTGGCTCGCCCGTTAGGAAAGGGGTGGTTTGGCTGGAGTTGGCGCGAAACCTCAGCCCCCGCTAGCCCAGGTCAGGAACGCCGAAAAGACAAAGCCTGCAGCGCCGAGGATTCCGGCCCAGCCCTTTACGTTGCGCACCGCGATGGGGATCATCTCGTTAATAACAACCACTAGGAGGGCGCCTGCTGCGATCGACTGGATGATCGCTTGGGTGGTGTCCGAGGCCCCAACAAGGAGGGTGTAGCCAATGGCAGAAAACACTCCGCCGATGATGACGATAAACGAGAAGCGCAGCATGATCGACCCGACGGCGATACCTCCCGCGAGAAGTGCCGCCGCAATTCCGATCGCCTCCGGGATGGCGGCGATGAAGATCGAACCGACCAAGGCGCCAGAGACACCGATCGAAGCCGTGTGGAGAGTAAGGCCCACTGCCACGGACTCCGGTACCCCGTCAATGACCATCCCAACGGTGAGGTTGCGCGCCTCTTTCTTGGTCGCCCCTTGTGCATCGCCCGCTGCTTCGGTGACGGATGTCAACCCGCCTTCCTCCAGCAATTCGTGGGGCTGCTCCTCTTCACCTCGGCGCTCAAGCAATTTGATGATCGTGAAATAGGCGCCGCACCCAATTGCGATGCCGAGTGCCGTGGGCACCTCTCCCGCCTCGTCGTACGAGATGGAAACAAGATCGATGGATACGGCCGAGATCACTGCCCCAGCGCCGAACGCCATCAGCCCACCCACGATGGCGGGCTTCTTCAGTTGTGGAAATTTCCAAGCCAACAACGCGCCGAAAACGAGAGCGGACTGCGCGATGGCTCCAAAGAGCGCGGCTTCAAGCATGGCGCAAACCTACACGCGGTGGTGTCGCAGCTGCGTGTTACACGACCAAGCCAGGGTGCCCCTCCTCGGGGTAGCCCTGGCTTGGTCGTGCAGGAAAGCGAACTACTGCTTGACGGCCTCGACATCGAGGACGAGCTTCACGGTGTCGCTGACGAGCACGCCACCGGTCTCGAGTGCGGTGTTCCAGGTAAGGCCGAACGATTCGCGGCTAATCTCGGCGGTACCTTCGAATCCGATCCGGTTGCCACCCCACGGGTCAGTGCTCGTGCCAGTGAGCTCGAATTCGACGGGGACACTCTGGGTGACGCCATGGATGGTGAGATCGCCGGTCACTGTGAACGTGCTTCCCTGCTGGACGGCGCCCGTTGAGGTGAAGGTGAGGGTCGGGAAGTTTTCGACATCGAGGAAGTCGGCTGACTTCACGTGGTTATCGCGGTTCGCGTTCTCGGTGGTGAAGGTCCCTGACTGAATCGTGATGCTGGCACTCGAGGCGCCGACATTGGCGCTGTCAATGACGAAGGTGCCCTCGAACTCCGTGAAGCGTCCACGAACCTTGGCGATCATGGCGTGGCGGATGCTGAAGCCGATGGTGGTGTGGGTGGAGTCAATTGCCCAGGTGCCGGTCGTGGCTGCCAGGTCGGTGCTGCTTGCGGTATCACTCATGGTCACTCCTCGATAGTTGAAAATTCAAACGGTTTGTTGAACTTACAACCATGGAGACACTGTCGTCAAACTCCGAGAGCACTGCGATCATTGCCCCATGACAATTCTCTTCGTTCTCCTTGCGATGGCCGCAATCGCTTCAGTCGGGCTGGCGGCAGCGGGCCGACTCGGAGCCCTGCCAGAAGCGGAGCCGGATCTCAGGCCGGAGGGCTCGGCCGGCAATCCAACGTTTGATGTCGTGTTGCGCGGATATCGAATGGACGAGGTCGACGCCGTGATCGAGGACCTCCAGCGCCAGTTGGGTGAGCGGCCGGATCAGCCATGAGGAGGCCTGAGGACTCGGCAGCGGGACGATACTGAACGATCCCTGCCCCGCCCTCTTGCAGGCGCCTGCGGCCCGAGATAATAGGCACAACGCAAGGAAAGGGGAGGCAATGGCCGCGATGAAGCCGCGAACAGGTGATGGCCCAATGGAGGTCACCAAGGAAGGACGTGGCTATGTCATGCGCGTACCGCTTGAGGGGGGCGGACGACTTGTCGTCGAGCTGAACGGCGTTGAAGCCAAGGAGCTCGGCGAGCACCTTCTCGCTCACTTCTCCTAGATTGACCGCTCGAAAAGGGGTGTCGGCCTGAGGTCGGCACCCCTTTTGAATCATGAGCGCATTGATGCAACGAGCAGGCCTCGCCCTACCGTGAGGAGCGCAGGCATCCAGTGGTCCTCGTCGCGAAGCGCGCTGGCGACGTGTCGTAGGGCAGTCATGTCGGTGTCGTGGCGAAGCGGGTCTGCAATGCCGGAGTCAGAGAGCACCTGATCGAAGATCACCAGGCCACCGACCCGAAGGAGTCGACTCGCTTGGGTGAGGATGGCGGGGTATTCACCCTTGTCGCTGTCGGCGAAGACAATGTCGTAGGCGTGATCGCTGAGTCGCGGCAGCACTTCGAGTGCCCGACCGGTGATGAGGCGAGCGCGTACATGGTCGTAGCCGAGGGATGCAAAGGTGTCGCGGGCGGACCGTTGGTGCTCGGCCTCAAGATCGATGGACGTCAGGACGCCATCCGGGGTCATGCCGCGCAGGAGCGCAGCGCCTGACACTCCCGTACCCGTGCCGATCTCGACTACTGCGCCGGCGCCGGCGAGTGATGCAAAGAGCGTGAGGAGTGAGGCGGTCGCGTGGCTGACGGGCGTGAGGCCGACCTCACCGGCGAGGTCTCGGGCCTCCTGCAGCTGTTCACTATCGTCAGGCCAAGCCTCTGCGTAAGCCCAGGCAGCGGGGCTGACTGGCCCGATCGACCGGAAGTCCAGCCGGTCATTGCCGGTTGCGTAGTCAGACATGTCGACCTCCGTCCTTCGTGGTGCGTCGATTTCCATGTAACGTAGATGCAGCCTAGCCTGAGCGCTGTGAGCAACGAAGATTCCTATGCCATGCCGAGCGACGCACCAATCAATGCTGCGAGCGGGCCTGAGGTCCTCCCGCCGGTCCAACAACCGGCCCCGTCACCGCTCCCGAAGGTGTCGCCTGCTCGTCGTCAGGGCCTCGGTGCCTTCGCCGTCGTGCTCATCGCAGCCGTGACCGCGCTCATTGTCGGAGGGGTCGCAGGCGTTGGCGGTTACGTGCTTGGTCGGGAGGTCGATTCGGTCGCCTCGGGCGGACAATCCGAGGTGCAGGTACTCCCTCAGTCCAGCGCAGACTCACCAGTGCGCGCACCGGACTCGATCGCCGGGATCGTCACCTCGGTTCTGCCATCAGTGGTGTCGATCGTTGCCGAGGGGAATAGTGACTCGGGCAGCGGCTCCGGCTTCGTCCTTCGCTCCGACGGCTACATCCTCACGAACAACCACGTCGTGAGCCTCGTGAAGGACGGCGGCGACATCACTGTGGTGTTCAGCAACGGCGACGAGGTTGCGGGCAAGGTGGTCGGCACGAACGTTTCGTACGACCTTGCGGTCATCAAGGTGGATCGCAAGGGACTACCCGCCATCGCCCTCGGAAACTCGAAGGCCGCACGGGTGGGTGACGCTGTCATTGCCATCGGAGCACCGCTCGGACTCGAGGGCACCGTCACCTCAGGAATCGTGAGCGCCGTCGATCGCGTGGTGACGGCCGGTGGCACCGATGACCTCGCCTACATCAATGCGATCCAGACGGATGCCGCCATTAATCCCGGCAACTCGGGCGGACCGCTCCTCGACGCCGCAGGACGGGTCATCGGAATCAACTCGGCGATCGCGTCGCTGGCGACGAATGGGGAGCCGGGCAGTATCGGCCTGGGTTTCGCGATCCCAGTCAACTCGGCGAAGCGGATCGCGGAGGAGCTCATTGCGACCGGTGTGTCGAAGACGCCGGCCATCGGAGTGTCACTCGACACGACCTACTCCGATCGAGGAGCGAAGGTGCGCGAGATCACCGCTGGCGGACCGGCGCAGAAGGCCGGCATCGAGGTCGGCGACGTCATCACGCGGATCGGAAAGCGGCTTATCAAGGACGCCACCGAACTCGTGGTGGCGGTGCGAAGCTACGCACCCGGTGAAGAGGTCGATGTCGAGTTCGAGCGCGACGGCAAGGGCACGATCGTCAAGATAACCCTGGGAGCCCTTCCGAACAAGGGCTGACCTACCTGGCAGATGACGCGATACGACGGGGCGGCGTACGCTGACGACGTGTTTGACATCGGCATCGGCGAGATCATGATCCTTGCCGTTCTGGGCCTGCTTGTATTCGGTCCGGAACGGTTGCCGAAGGCGGCCGCGGATGCGGTACGCATGCTGAAACAGGTTCGGGGTATGGCGGCCAACGCCCGGCAGGATCTTGCTGACTCTGCGGGGATCGACATGAGCGACACCGTCGAAGCCGTTCGCAGCCTCGGTGACCTGCACCCACGCAAACTCGCCTCAGGGCTTTTCTCCGATGAAGCGGATGCGCCTGCAGGCCAGCCAGCGAAAGCGTCACCGGGAGGCGCTACATCTGGGACTGCAGCCCCGCCCCCTCGGCCGGCGTTCGACCCGGACGCGACCTGATCTGCGAATCGCGCGTAAGTCAGCGTCCCGCCGGGGTAAGGCCAAGCGACATTCCGGCGAGGCCGCGAGGCCGAGCGCCGAGGGTGCGAGCGATGGCGGTGAGGGCGACCGCTGCAGGCTCCTGTGGATGGCTGAGAACGAGAGGGCTACCGTCATCACCGCCCTCGCGCAGTTTCACGTCGAATGGGATCTGGCCGAGCAGCGGAACATTCGTGCCGAGCGCCGAGGTGAGCTGCTCCGCAACCAGCGCCCCGCCGCCGAACCCGAAGAGGTCGATGGGCTCCCCGCAGTGTGGGCACGGGAAACTGCTCATGTTCTCGATGACCCCGGCAACCTTCTGGTGGGTCTGCTCGGCGAGGGTTCCGGCGCGGACGGCGACGTCAGCGGCAGCTGCCTGCGGGGTCGTCACGACAACGATCTCGGCGTTCGGGAGCAACTGCGCGGTTGAGATTGCAATGTCGCCGGTGCCTGGTGGTAGGTCGAGGAGCAGGACGTCGAGGTCGCCCCACCAGACGTCGGCGAGGAACTGCTGAAGTGCCCGATGGAGCATGGGCCCCCGGAAGGCGACCGGTTGGGTGACCCCGCCGGGCTTGAACGGCAGCATCGAAATGACACGAACACCGAACCCGGTCGGCGGCATGATCATCCCCTCGACCATCGTGGGCGGGGCGGTGGCGCCGAGCATCCTGGGGATTGAGTGCCCGTAGACGTCGGCGTCGACGAGCCCGACCGACAGGCCCATGCCCACCATTGCGACGGCGAGGTTTGCGGTGACCGAGGACTTCCCCACCCCGCCCTTTCCGGAGGCGATGGCGTAAACGCGGGTGAGGGAGCCGGGCTGCGCGAATGGGATCTCGCGCTCGTCGTGGCCGCGCAGCAGTTTCTTGAGCTCCGCTCGTTGCTCATCGCCCATGACATCGAGTTCGACGACGACGGACGAAACCCCCGCAACGGCGCTCACGGCCGTGGTGACCCGCTCAGTGATGGTGTCGCGCATCGGGCAGCCGGAGACGGTGAGGTAGACGCCGACTGTCACGGTGCCATCGTCGGCGATGTCAACGCTTTTGAGCATGCCAATCTCGGTGATGGGCCGGTGGATCTCGGGGTCTTCCACGGTGGCGAGGGCCGCCTGCACGGCGGCAACATCGATTGGCATGGCTTGATCGTAGGACGTGCGCGGTGACGTCAGGTCGGGCGGTCTTCGCCCCTTGACCGTCGCTCGGCCTCGATTGCGTCCATCCGGGCGGTGAGGTCCTCGACCAGATCACGCAGTTCCCCGCGCATGTAGTCGCGCGTCGCCACCTCGCCGAGGGCGAGTCGAATGGAGGCAAGCTCACGGGCGAGGTAATCACTGTCGGCGAGCAGGCGCTCGGTGCGCTGGCGATCCTCCTGGTACTGGATGCGTTCGCGGTCGGTTTGCCTGTTCTGGGCCAGGAGGATGAGCGGCGCAGCGTAGGAGGCCTGGAGGGAAAGGAGCAGTGTGAGGAAGATGAAGGGGAAGAAGTCGGGTCGCAGATCCTCTGGGCCGACCGTGTTCCAGAGCACCCAGGTGACCACTACCGCGGTCATCCATGCAATGAAGGACCACGAGCCGATGTACCGGGCGACCTTCTCCGAGACCTGCCCGAACCGCTCCGGATTGTAGGCATCGCGGATCGAGACACCTCGCTTCCGCGGCTGATCGAGCCCGGATTGTCGTCGGCGTGGCGAGCTAACCACGGTCGTCCCCGTCGTTTTCTCGCCAGTCCTCGGGAAGCATGTGATCGACCACGTCGTCGACGGTGACGGCGCCGATGAGCCGGCCATTTTCATCCACAACCGGCAGGGCCACGAGGTTGTAGGCCGCGAAGGTGCGCGTGACCACGGAGAGCGGAGCGTCCGGGCCCACCGGCACGAGGTTGGTGTCGAGGACGGAGGAGACGAGGGTCCCGGGCGGTTCCCGAAGGAGGCGCTGGAAGTGGGCGACCCCGAGGTACTTGCCGGTCGGTGTCTCGGTCGGCGCCCTCGTCACGTAGACCTGCGACGCGAGGGCAGGGGAGAGGTCCGGGTTGCGGATGTGCGCGAGGGCATCGGCGACGGTGGCGTCGGCCGGGAGCACGATCGGCTCGGTGGTCATCATGCCGCCGGCCGAGAAGTCGTCGTAGGTGAGCAGACGGCGGATGTCGTCGGCCTCATCGGGCTCCATGCGGTCGAGCAGCGCTGCGGCCTGCTCGGGTGGCAGCTCGGAAATGAGGTCTGCGGCGTCGTCAGGATCCATCTCCTCCAGGACGTCAGCCGCGCGCTCAGCCTCGAGCATCGACACGATCGCGACCCGATCGTCCTCTGGCAGTTCCTCGAGAACATCGGCGAGCCGCTCGTCGTCAAGCTCCCGAGCCGCCTCGAGCCGCCGCTTTGGACTCAGGTCGTGCAGGACTGTCGCGACGTCGGCGGGACGCATCCGGTCGAGGCTGGCGATGAGGGATTCTGCGGACTGGTCGGCGGCGGGAAGGGACAGGCCCCCGATCTCCGACCAGTCGACGACGAATCGCTCACCACGTCGAAATCCGCCACCGCCGCGGCGTACGAAGAGCTGGGTGACATACCAGTCGGTCGTTCGGCTTTGCTCGAATGCGACATCGAGGATCGCGACGCGATCACCGGTCTCGAGCATTGCGACGGAGCGATCAAAGAGCTCGGCGGTGACAAGGGTCTCGCCGGCGCGCTGCTCGAAGCGGCGCAGGTTCACGGTTCCCGTGACGATGACCTGCCCAGTGTCGATGGCGGTGACCTTAGTCATTGGAACGAAAATGCGTCGCCTTGGCTGAACCTCGACCACGAGCCCGGTCAGTCTTGGGGGATTCGACCCTGAGCGAAGCACAACGACGCCGTCGCGCACCTTGCCGACCTGATCGCCGTTGGGATCGAAGACCCCGATTCCGGACAGGCGGGCCAGGAACACCCGGGTCGCAGCACCTGTCGTCACGGTCGAAGGCTACCGTCGCGGGTGTGAATATGGCGGCGCCGACGCAGGGTGAACCCGTAGCGGGCGGGTTCGGGCGTGCGCACATGTCTCGGCCCTCTCGGATCGATGTGCTGTGGATGGGCGTCGCCGTTCTCTTCATTTCGGCATCGGGGCCGCTCATCACCGCGACGGTGGCCCCCGCCCTCGCGATCGCCTTCTGGCGGTGCTTTCTCGGGTCGGGTGCCACTGGCATCTGGGTCGCGTTCAAGGCGAGGAGTGAGTTTCGACGTCTCTCACGGGGCCAATGGCGCCTCATCATCGCGAGTGGGCTACTCCTCGGTGCGCATTTCGCCACGTGGGTGCCGTCCTTGCGGTTCACGTCCGTCGCGTCAGCAACCGCGCTCGTTGCGACTCAGCCGGTGTGGGCCGCCCTCATCGCCCGGTCGCGTGGCGTCCGGATTCAACGGCCCGTGTGGATCGGGATGGCCATCTCTCTCGCCGGAGTCCTTGTTCTTACGGGCGTCGATGTGTCCCTCGATCCACGACAGCTCATCGGTGACGTTCTTGCGCTGCTCGGCGCGATGCTCGCAGCGGCCTACTTCACGGTCTCCGCCGAGGCGCGAAAGACCGTCTCGACGGCGACGCTGACGTTTGGCCTCTATGGGACCGCGGCGCTGCTGCTCGTCGCCTTATGCATGCTCCTGCGGCAGCCCCTCATCGGATTCTCAGCAGAGGCCTGGATCCTCATCCTCGTGCTCACCTTGACCGCGCAACTGCTCGGACACTCGCTCATCAACAAGGTCCTCGCGACAACCTCGGCCACCGTTGTATCGCTCGCGATTCTCTTCGAGCTCCCGGCTTCGACGATCATTGCTGCCGTGGCACTCGGGCAGGTACCGCCATGGGGCATCATCCCGGCCGCTGCACTCATCGTCACCGGGCTTGTCATCGTCATCAGGTCGAGCGACTCATCGGAGCTCACCGAGGCGCCGCCGGTATGAGCGTCCTCGCGATCGATCAGGGCACGTCGGGTACGAAGGCGATCGTTGTCGACGATGCCGGCGTGGTTCGGGCCGTGGTTGAAGTCCCGGTGCGACCGGTGTATCTCGCCGGCGGCGGGGTCGAGCAGGATCCGGACCAGTTGCTCGCCTCAGTTCTCGAGGCTGGTCGCCAGGCCTGCGCCGCCGCGGGCCTGTCGATCGATGCCGTCGCCCTCGCGAACCAGGGCGAGACTGTGCTCGCATGGGATCCGGATACCGGCCGGCCCCTTTCGCAGGCGATCGTGTGGCAGGACAACCGGTCGGGAGGGATCTGTGAGGGGCTCTCGGCGCATGCTGAGCTCATCGCACTCCGCACGGGCCTCGTCCTCGATCCGTACTTCTCCGCACCCAAGATGACCTGGCTGCGCCGCAACGTCACGCGCGACGGCGTCGTCACGACGACGGATGCCTGGCTCATCCACCATCTCACCGGGGAGTTCGTGAGCGACGTCACCACCGCGAGCAGATCGCTGATCCTCGATCTCGATACGACCCGCTGGGACCCTGAACTCCTCGGAATCTTCGGGCTTGAAGGTGAGCCGCTGCCACGTCTCGTGGGTTGCGACGAGGTCGCTGGCACCACATCGGCGTTCGGGCCCCAGGTACCGGTGGTGGGTCTCATCGTCGACCAGCAGGCGGCGCTGCTCGCCGAGGGGTGCCTAGCGCCGGGGATGGCGAAGTGCACGTACGGAACCGGGGCCTTTGTGGTGGCGAGCACGGGGGCCGATGCCGTCCGTTCGACAACCGGACTCACGACATCGGTGGCATGGCGCATGAGGGGGACCACGGAGTACTGCGTCGACGGGCAGGTGCTCACGGCCGGGTCCGCTGTTCGCTGGCTGGAGGATCTCGGCATCATCGCCAGTGCGGCCGGGGTCGATGCGGCCGCTGCATCGGACAGCGGCGGTGTCCTCTTCACTCCGGCGCTCGCAGGCCTGGCAGCACCTTGGTGGCGCTCGGATGCGCAGGCTGCGTTCACCGGCTTGAGCCTGTCGACGGGTGCCTCGCACCTTGTCCGCGCGGTCATCGACGGCATCGCAGCGCAGATCGCAGACCTCGTCCGGGTGATCGCTGAAGATACCGGCGTTCCGATCGCTCGACTGAGGGTCGATGGCGGCCTCACGAATTCGCGTGTCCTCATGCAGGCGCAGGCTGATCTGCTCCAGGCGCCGGTCGACGTGTATCCGTCGGCGCATGCGACTGCTCTGGGTGCTGCTGCCCTCGCCCGTCTCGCGCTGGATCCGACCCTGAGGCCCGCTGACGCCGTGGGAGGCTGGGCGCCATCAACGACCTACGAGCCGCGTATGTCAGCAGACGAGGCCGCGTACCATCTTGGGGCTTGGCGGTCAGCGATCGAGCGCGTGATGCCGAAGGTGGAGCCATGAGAGAGACTAGCGGGATGCCAATGTTCGACGTCGCGATCATCGGAGCCGGGGTGGTGGGCTGCGCTGTCGCTCGCGAGCTCTCCGGGCTGCGCATGTCGGTTGCCCTCATTGAGGCGAGGGGCGATATCGGTGATGCGACGAGCAAGGCGAACACCGCGATCCTTCACACCGGCTTCGACTGTGTCCCCGGCTCACTCGAGTCCGCGATGGTGGCGCGGGGATACCGGCTTCTCGGCGACTATGCGCCGACCGTCGGCATCCCGATCGAGGGAACCGGTGCACTGCTCGTCGCGTGGTCAAAGGAGGAGCTCGACATCCTGCCGAAACTCGCGGCCAAGGCCCGCGAGAATGGGTACGACGCGTGCGAAATCATCGATGGCGCAGCCGTCTCCCGGGCCGTCCCCGATCTAGGACCGGGCGCACTCGGCGGCCTCACCGTCCCGGGGGAGTCGATCATCTGCTCCTGGACCACCGCCCTTGCCTACGCGACCGAGGCGAAGGCGCGTGGGTGCACGCTGCTCCTCGAGACTGCGGTCACCGGCGTCAACGTGGGCGATCGAGTCACCACCCTCGAGACGACCGGGGGGCAGGTGCAGGCCCGTTGGATCGTCAATGCCGCAGGGCTCGGGGGCGACGTGGTCGACCGGATGTTCGGCTTCGATCGCTTCACCATCGTGCCCCGTCGCGGCGAGCTCCTCGTGTTCGACAAGCTGAGCCGGCCGAAGGCGCCCCGCATCGTCCTGCCCGTGCCGTCGTCGAAGGGGAAGGGCGTCCTCATCAGCCCGACGATCTACGGAAACGTCATGCTCGGACCAACCTCGGAGAACCTCACAGACCGAGGCGATACCTCAACAACCGAGGAGGGCTTCGCCTTTCTTCTCGGCAAGGGACGATCGCTCATGCCATCACTACTCAAGGAGGACGTCACCGCCGCCTACGCGGGGCTACGCGCGTCGACCGAACACAGTGATTACGTTGTCGCTGCGAGCGGCGAGAAGCGCTACATCCTGCTCGGCGGTATCCGTTCGACCGGGCTCACTGCCTCGATGGCGCTCGGCGAGCATGTTCGAACGTTGCTCGAGGAGCACGGCGTGGCGACGGGAGTACGCGACGTCCTGCCTGAGCCGCCCCGGATGCCAAATATCGGCGAGGCATTCCCGAGGCCGTATGAGCGGGATGACCTCATCGTCGAGGATCCCCTCTATGGCACGGTGACCTGCTTCTGCGAGCGTGTCACCGTGGGTGAGATTCGCGATGCGCTGCAATCGGCCATCCCGCCCCGCGACCTCGATGGGCTGCGTCGACGCACCCGAGCCCTCATGGGCAGGTGTCAGGGTTTCTTCTGCGGTGCGCAAGTGGCGGCCCTCATGGAGGGTCCCCGGGCTCCCGCTGAGGCTGCGCATGACTGAGACCCTGCGGCCGGACGTTCTCATCGTCGGTGGCGGCCCGGCGGGGCTCACCGCGGCGCGGAGCCTTCGGCGACTAGGCGTGGCCGGCGTCATCGTCCTCGATCGGGAGGAGGAGGCCGGCGGCATCCCGCGTCACAGCGATCACCTCGGGTACGGAATCAGGGACCTGCGGAGTGTCATGAAGGGCCCCGCGTATGCCAGGCGGCTCGTCGATCGGGCGCAGCAGGCTGGTGCGGAGATCATCACCTCCGCCACGGTGACCGGATGGGCGGGGGAGCGGTCACTTCTCGCGACGACCCCGCGCGGGCGGATCCGGGTCAATGCAGGCGCAGTTATCCTCGCCACCGGGGCCCGCGAGCGCCCGAGGGCTGCCCGCATGGTGCCGGGCGATCGCCCCCTCGGGGTGTTCACGACCGGTCAATTGCAGCAGGAGGTCCACCTGCGCCACGCAGCGGTCGGTTCGCAGGCCGTCATCGTCGGCTCCGAGTTGGTGAGTTGGTCCGCTGTCCTTACCTTGCGCCAGGCACGCTGCCGGGTGGCACTGATGACGACCGAGTTCGAGTCTCCCGAGGTCTATGCTCCCGTAGCGTTCGCCGGAAGGGCTCTCCTTGACGGGCCGGTAGCGCGGGCCACGCGGGTTGTGCGCATCATCGGACGAAGCCGGGTAGAGGCCGTCGAGATTGAGCACGTGACGACGGGTCTGCGGCGGATGGTCGCCTGCGACACCGTTGTCTTCACCGGCGACTGGGTCCCTGACCATGAGCTGGCACGCTCAGCGGGAATCGATCTTGATCCTGGCCATCGAGGACCGCTGGTCGACACCGACCTCGCCACCTCGGTCGGTGGCGTGTTTGCAGCGGGCAACCTTCTGCATCCGGTCGACACGGCTGACGTCGCCGCGCTCGACGGCAGGCACGTTGCTGCATCGGTGGTCCGGTGGCTCGTGGATGGGCCGGCCTCGCGATCAGCGGTACGCCTCGTCGCTGGCGACCCGTTTGACTGGGTGGCTCCCGGCCTCATCGGTGATCACATGGTCGGGCCTCCGCGGGATCGACTGCTCCTGTGGTCGCACCGAGCACAGTCGTTCCCGACCGTGGTTGCACGTCAAGGGGGCGCCATCATCGGCAGACGGACCCTGCCGTGGCCCGTTTCACCAGGCCGGGTGTTCCGGGTGCCGTGGTCGCTGGTTCGTCGGGCGGATCCGCTGGGCGGCGACGTCACGATCGCGCTCAACTGATGACGGATTCGGGTGCCCGACCTGCCGGACGGGAGCACGCCGATATCGCGTGCGTTGGCGCAGTGGCGTTCGACGACTCTGGTCGACTGCTCCTTGTGAAGCGCGCGAATCCGCCGGCGCAGGGGCTCTGGTCAATTCCCGGAGGCCGCGTCGAGCCGGGCGAGTCCGCCGGGATTGCGGTCGTGCGCGAGGTCCTCGAGGAGACGGGCCTGGCGGTGATGATCGTTCGCGAGGTCGGCACCGTGTACCGCGACGCGCCGAGTGGCGGCCGCTACGTCATCCGCGATTTCCTCGTGGAACTGGCGGCGGGAGCCGTACCGGTCGCCGGCGATGACGCAGATGATGCGCGCTTCTTCACGGTGGCTGACCTCGTGCCCGATGAGCTCAGCCCCGGCCTGCTCGAGGCGTTGGCCGACTGGGATCTCATCCACAAGGAGCGCTGAAGGGGCGGGCGCCTCGCATCAGGCCCGTACGGTGGCGGCATGACCACGGGGCGCCTCTATCCGATCTCGCCGAGCAAGCTTGGCACCTGGCTTGATTGCCCGCGCAAGTTCTTCCTCCAGTACGTCGAACGCCAGCGCGTGAGCGGATCATGGGCCCACCTCTCAATGGGCAACGCAATTCACAATGCGCTTCGCGACTGGTTCGATGAGCCGGCCGCGCCGCGTACGCGTGAGCGTGCCGAGTTGCTCGTGCGGGCCCACTGGACGCAGGCCGGTTTTCGCGACGCTGAGCAGAGCGGCCAGTGGCAGTCGGCCGCGGCGGCGATGGTGTGGGCGTACCTCTCGGGCCTGGATCCTGCGTTCGCACCGCACAGTGTCGAGCGCAGTCTTGGGGCAATCGCTCCGGGTATCGCACTCAACGGTCGCATCGACCGGCTTGATGGTGGAGGCGGTGACCCGGAGTCGCTCGTCGTCGTCGACTACAAGACCGGCAAGCGGATCCTCACGAGCGATGATGCGCGCGGCTCCTTCGCACTGGCGATCTACGCTGTTTGCGTCGAGCGATCGCTGCGCAGGCCGTGCACCCGCGTTGAACTCCATCACATCCCGAGCGGGGTGGTGGCCGCCCACGTGTATGAGCCTTCGACCCTTCAGCGCCAGATCGACCGGGTTGTTCAGATCGCTGGCGAGATGGCCCAGACCGAGGAGGATCAGCGAGCCGGCGCGGATCTGAGCGAGGTCTTCCCGCCGCGACCTAGCCCGCTCTGCGGCTGGTGCGACGTCCGAGACTGGTGCCCGGAAGGCGCGGCATCCGCTCCGAAGAAGGATCCGTGGTCCGGCCTGCCGGTCGCTGAAGACGAAGCACCCCTGCCCGCCTGACCCGATGACGATAAACATACATATGTGTACGCAACGTTATCTTCGGTGCAGTATGGCCATGGAGACACTGTCGAGTGAAGTGACGACCCGTGAGTTGCGGGGGAACCTGGCAGATGTGCTGGGGCGGACGATGTACGCGGGTGAGCGGATCGGTGTGACCCGCAATGGAAGGTTGGCGGCCGTACTTGTGAGCGTGAGCGACCTCGAGGCACTTGAAGCGTTCAAGGACGCACAGGACGTCGCCGCCTTTCGGGCTGCGAAGGCACAGGACGATGGCACGCGCGTTTCCCTCGAAGAACTTCGGCGCGAATTGCGTTCATGACCTATCTCGTCCAGTTCACCGCGGGGGCTGCTCGTCAAATGAAAACACTCCCGCGGCCGGTGCAAAGCCGGATGCTCGATGCCATCGCCGATTTAGGTGGGCAACCGCGCCCCCGCGGATCAAGGAACCTTGCGGGGGAGGAGGTGGCCTGGCGGATCCGCGTGAGTGATGACCGTGTCATCTCCGAACTACTCGACACGAGTCTCACGGTGACAGTTGTGCGTGCCGGACATCGCCGCGAGGTCGATGACCGTTGAGTCGATGAGTTCGGCCCACACGCTGACCATCCGGTCAGTATTGGACCAGCCCCATTCAGTACTGAGGGTCTCGACGATTGCCAGTCCCCGCCCATCGGGTTCATCGGCGCCAGGGGCGACGATTCGAGGCACGCTCAATGTGGTCCCAACTGCATTCGAAACGGTCAGGCGAAGCCGGCCAGTGCCAAGGTGGAGGTTGATTTCGATCGGCGGCAGGCCATGCTGCACGGCGTTCGTGACAAGTTCAGATGCGACAAGCACGGCGTCATCCGGGTCACGCCATGAGGTGAGCACGCTCGCGACGATGCGACGTGCGACGCCGGGGGCCGTGGTGTCGGGGGGCAGAGTCCAGTTGCCCGCGGGTTCCATGGTCAAGGTCTACCCCACCGCGCCGAATTTCAACCATCGAGCATTCCGGATTTCGTCAGAAGTTCTCGGTCGCGCCTCCCGTGATCACCTAAAGCTAACTGCTGCGGTCATGAAGGCGTCGTGGATCGATGTGAGGCCACGCATGTCGGGAGTAGTCAGGCGCCGGGAATTCACTGTGAATGTCGATGGCCCGGCCCTCGGACGCCGAATCCAAGGCCGCGAGCATGACCTCGAGCACGTGGAATGCCTGCTCGGGTCTGGTGACGCTCGGGAGGCCCTGCTCGATGCACGACACGAGGTGGTTGACTCCATCTGACCACGGCCAGTTTGGGTCGGTCTCGTCGTACAGCTCCCAGCACCCTCCGTCGTTGCGCCACTCTTCGAAGCCGCGAGGGGCCCAGTCGTCGCCGAGCATGTTCATCGTTCCGCTGAGCCCATAGAGTTCGATGGCAGGGGCGCGTCCGTACTTTTGAATCGTGAATCCCGTTGTGACGCAGGCATAGACCTCGTTTCCGAAGTCAAGAAGAACCTGGGCATTGTCATCGGCCTGGGACTTCATGAGGCTTCCGTTGACGAGGCGCTCCTTGACCGCGGTCCCGACGAGGGCTGTCACCCGACGGACCGAGCCGAGGAATCCGCACAGGCTCGTGACGTTGTAGACCCCGAGGTCGAAGAGCGCGCCGCCACCGGGTCGATAGAACCACTCCCCCCAGGTGGGCCCTGACCAGCCGTAGAGGGCCCGGGCAAGCTTGACGTCGCCGATTGCGCCCGATGCCAGACGCGCATGCATTTCGCGATACGTGGGGGAGAGCAGGACGTGAGGGGCGCAGACGAGCCGTAGGTCACTGTCTCGACCAAGATCGACGAGCGCCTGGGCCTCATGCATCGTCGTGGCCATGGGCTTTTCCACGAGGACATGCTTTCCGCCTTCGAATGCCTGGCGGGTGAGGGTGCCGTGCTCGTTCATGCTCGTGAGCACGAGGACAGCATCGACGTCATCCCGGTCAATGACGTCGCTTGGAGTGCTGCACTGGCTCGACTCGGGGAATTGGGCAGCGGCGGCGGCCATGCGGTCGCCGTTCGGGTCGTGAATAGCCGTGATCTCAACTCGACCCTGCTCCCGCAGCGACACGAGGTTCCGCCCGTACTTCTCGAAAACGCTGCCCAGTCCTAGGACACCGATCTTCACGCGTTCAGACATGTTCGGACTCCTTCCTTCTATTCCTTCACGGCACCCGCGAGAAGCCCGCGGGTGAAACTCTTTTGCAGTGCGACGAACACGATGATCACCGGAGTGATCGTGATGATGGCGGCTGCGGCCAGGTACGCGTAGTCAGTCGATCGTTGTCCGACGAAGAACACCAGGCTCATGGGAGCGGTCTGCAGGTCAGATCCGGAAAGCATGATGAGTGGCAACAAGAAGTCGTTCCAATTCCAGACGAAGAAGAGCACGCTCAGGGTGAGCATCTGCGGTCGAGCGAGTGGCACGAGGATTCGAGTGAGTGTCTGCCACGAGTTGGCTCCGTCGAGCCAGGCGGCCTCCACGAGCGAGCGTGCTGACTGAATGAAGTAGGCACGCATCCAGAACACTCCGAACGCGACTGAGAAGCCGATCTCCGGCAGGATCACGCCCAGGTAGCTATTGGCAAGGTTCACTGATCGGAGATCGAAGTAGAGGGGGATGATCATGGCCTCAATCGGGATGAGAATGCCGAGCACGAAGAGGTAGAAGATCCACGAGCGCCCCTTGAAGGACATCAACGCGAATCCATAGCCAGCCGGAACACTCAGGCACACGGAGACCAGCACGACCGTGATGGTGATGACAGCACTTGTCATCATCGAGGACGAGAATCCGCCCTTCGACCACACCTCCGCGAAGTTGCCCCAGTTGTTTGCATTCGCAAGGTCGATCTGGGCGCCGACGCGCCCTGATTCGCCGAGCGAGAGAATGAGGACGCCGACGACGGGCGCGAGCGCGACGATGGTGGCGATCACCAAAAGCCCGTAGCCCCAGTAGCGATCTGATCTGCCTGTCACGATGCGCCCCTGCTGCCCCTGGCGACGAGAAGGTTCACCACGATCGTCAAGATGACGAGGACGGCTCCCATTGCAGCCGCAGCCCCGACGGCGCCGACCTTGAACGCCTGCTGGTAGACGAGATAGCTCGGAACGACTGTCGCGTATCCCGGGCCGCCTGACGTCATCACGTAGATGATGTCGAAGTTGCGCAGCGCAGACGTCACGGTGAGCACGAGCACCACGGTGATCTCGTATCGCAGGCCGGGCAGGGTCACCGCGCGGAATTCCATCCAGCGGCCGGCGCCGTCAACGCGGGCGGCCTCATAGCGCTCCTGAGGAATCTTCTGGACTCCGGCGAGGAGCAGGGCGAGCACGAGCCCGAACATCACCCAGGTGCCCACCATCCCGACGCTGGGCAGCGCGAAGGTGAAGTCGCCGAGCCACGGACGAGAAATCGCTTCAAGTCCGACTGCATCGAGGGCGGAGTTGAGCGGTCCCTTGGGGGCGAGAATCCACCGCCAGATAACGGCGATCACGGTCGGGGCAATGACGTAAGGAATAAAGAGCGCGGTTCGAAAGAATGCAGTGCCCCGCACCCGTGTTCGCTGGATCGCGCTGACGAGGACCAGCCCGATGGCCAGGGGAAGGACCGTGTAGAAGAAGACGAGTTCCAGGGAATGGACGAACGCGCTGCGGAAGATCGGGTTCGTCCAGATGGCCCCGTAGTTCTTCAGCCCGACGAACTCCATCGGCGACACGCCATCCCAATCGAAGAGCGACAGGTAAATGGAGTGCAGGAAGGGCGCGAACACGAACAGGCCATAGATGATGACCGCGGGAAGGATGTACAGGTAGCCGATGCGACTCGGCTCACCTGGTGCACGGCCACCGGAGGGCGCGTCGTTGACGCGCCCTCCGGCTGCCTTGATCCGGGCGGTAAGTGAGGTCACCTACGAAGATGCCTTCCGCTCAGCCGTGAATGCCCCGTAGTCGGCTTGGAGAGCGTCGACAAATTCCTGTGGAGTTATCTCTCCGGCCATCAACGCCGTAGATGACTTGGCGATGGTGTCGTACCAGGTAGGAGTCGCCCAGTCCGGGAAGGGCTCGGTGGTTCCGTTGGTAACCAGATTCGCCCACTGCAGGATCGCATCGGCCGAAACTCCCACGAGGCCGTTCGCCTCCACCTCCTGGGCTTCGTTCCCGGAAACGCTTGCCGGCACCTGGCCATTCTTGATCCAGATGGTGCTGGCCTCCGGTCCGGTGATGAAGTCGATGTACTTCTTCGCCAGATCAGGATTCTTTGCCTTCGAGGGAACTGCCCATGGAAGATCGCCGGTGGCGATGGCTGCCAGTTCGGTCGCACTGCCGAGGGGGAAGGGGACGAGCCGGAAATTTTCCGGGGTGTCCGACTGGAACACATTCCAGGAACCGTTCAAGCTGAATAGGCCGTCACCCTCAGCGAACATCCCGAGCACGTCAGTGCTCGTCAACGCCGCCCAGCCTTCGGTGAAGTACCCGGCCTCAGCCCAGTCCTGCATGGTGTTCGCGACGTCGAGCATTTCCGGCGGCAGTTGCTTGCTCGTGCCATTGATCACGTCGGTGAGCACCTGTGGCGAGGTGTCTGCCATAAGGAGGTCGGCCATGAGCCAGATCTGCTCGCCGCCATCGCTTGCCCCGAACATGAACGGGGTGACGCCGCCGGCCTTGGCCGTCTCCATCTGCGCGACAAGTTCATCGACGGTCGTGGGTGGCCCGCTGATGCCGAGTTCAGCAGCCTTTGCGACGTTCATGAAGAGCCCGACCCAGGCGCCTCGATCTGCAACGGCATACAGGTCGCCGGAGCCCATCGTCTTGCCATCAGGGGAGAATCGACCGTTCACGGCGAGCAGAGACTCACCCTGACGGCCAGCCCAGTCCTGCGCCGTTGCAGCATCATCGAGCGGCGTCAGGAGCCCGGCTCCCACGAGCTGCCCAAGTGACCCATACCCCTGGTTCACCTGTGTCACATCCGGAACATCATCGCCGGAGAGCTGCAGCTTGAGGGTGTCAACGAGGTCGGTGAAGCCCTTCACCTCGAACTTGATCGAGACACCGGGATTCGCTGCCTCGAATGCGGCGTTGATTTCCTCGTACGCCTTCAAGACCGCGTCGGATCCCCCGTTGCCGCTTTGCACCCACAGGGTGGTCGGCTCAGCTGCCGCGGATGCCGGCGCAGAAGCGGCTGCCTCGGTGGCCGGTGCGCTGGCGCTGGACGAGCTACTGGTACTCGACCCGCACGCGGCGAGGGCGAGCGCGACGATACCGATCGCTGGAGCAGCGAACCAATGTGTTCGCCGATGACGGCCGGGGCCGTTGCGCCAACTGTTTTCAGGATGATCACTCATGGTGGGACCTCGATTCTCTTGGTTGAACCCCTTGGGGCGGGTGGATGGCTTTACGAATGAACTCCCAACACGTCCGTGTATAGAGCCGGCTCGCGGCAACATACGAGAACAGATGCTGGCCATTGGGGGTCGTACGCCGTGGACTGGCTGATCCGGCGGACCGCGGTTTGCTTTGATGCACCCGGAGCGACAAGCACTGCCCGGTGGGTGTGAGTGAGGATCGTGCCGACCCCAACGGTGACGCCGAACGTCGGCACCTCGTCGAGGGAGCGAAAGTCGGGAAAGGTGCCTAGGTTGTCCAGTCGAGTGGAAAGGGGAATCTCGACCACGCGTGTTCTCGACGCGAGTTCCGAGCCCGGGGGGTTGAATGCGATATGACCGTCGGTATCGCCCGAGGCAAGGATGAAGAGGTCGACGCCCCCTCGCGATTCGAGGAGCCGCTCGTATCCATCGACGTTGGACGGGTCGGGGAAGTGGACTCGATCAGGGGTGAGCCCCCGATCTGCACCGGCAGCCTTGTTCCAAGGGCGGACGATATCCTCGTTGGCGATTGCTTCGACGCTGAAGTGAGCGTCGGTCGGGACTCTGCGAAATCCTTCGTCTTCGGTTACGACGTAGTCGTCCATCATGAAGATCTCCAGCGACGATAGATCAAGTGATCGCTCGCGGATGATCTCAGCAAACTGGGCGTATGTTGAGCGAGGACTGCGCCCGCCTGGGCACCCAAGGGTGAACGTACGGCCCTCGTGGGCTGCGGCTGCGATGCCATCTGCGATCTCGGTGGCGAGCGCCCGGCCGAGTTGCGCTGCGTCTGGAAAGACGGTCGGGGTGATCACGACCGCTGGCTCTCGCTCGCACGCTGCCAGTGCTCTCGAAGCCAGACGCCATTGGCAGCCTGTTCGCGTGCAACGTCCGGGTACTCGTGCTTGAGCGTTGGTCCACGATCCTGCTCGACGACAAGCCACCCTTGGTAGTCCAGAGCGGCAAGCGCCTCCAGTACGCCGGGGATGTCGACGTCCCCTTCGCCGAGAGGTACGCAAACATCTGCCCACCAGACGTCGAAATCAGTTCGCTGCTGGGCGCGGGCGTCCAGCAGGATTTCAACGCTCACGTCCTTGATGTGCACATGGTTGATTCGTTGTCCCCAATCGCGGACGCACTTCACAGGATCCGCGCCAGCGAGGGCCATGTGCCCGATGTCGAGCGTGAGATCTATGTCGGTGCGCTCGAGGAGGATTTCGACTTCCCAGGGGGATTCGACGTAGGTTGAGATGTGCGGATGGAAGGAGGCGGTGAGTCCGGCCTGCTCGACGCGCGACTGGGCATCTCGCACCCGTGCCGCGAGTCGGTCCCAGCTCTCGGCGTTGAGTGACAAGGACCTGTCGAGCCAATCGCGCGCGGGGTTGACGAGCAGTTCAGGTGATCCCTCATCGGCGAGGATCGCCAGCCCGCCGCCGCACTCGAGCAATTCCGAGCAGGTGGCCGCCA
Source organism: Candidatus Nanopelagicales bacterium (assembly GCA_040398845.1). Lineage (GTDB taxonomy): Bacteria > Actinomycetota > Actinomycetes > S36-B12 > S36-B12 > WLND01. The sequence continues at coordinate 94,726 of JBBATH010000010.1, forward strand.
TGCCCGCGAGATCGTGCGCCATCGCGGCGTCCGTGCCCGCGAGGTGCAAGGGGACGTAACTTCCCACTGCCGAGAGGTCGACCTCCCGGTACGCCTCGGCAGTCTGGACGGCGCTTCCGAAGAATCCGGGTGGCCCGAGTTCGCAACCGTCGTAGCCTGCGTCGGCGACGCTTCGGAGCAGATCGCGCGGAGCGGCTCCCTGTGTCGTCGCTCCAAAGACGCCGTAGCTCACCGGGGCATTGCCGAAGCGTGGACTGGTCATGAGTCGGTGCCCTGTCCTGCTTCGCCGCCCACGGGCAGCCCGGCTTGTTTCGCTGCAGCACGGGCAACCTGCTGGAGGAACGTGAGGTCTTCGCCGGCGCCCTCGATCGTGCACACGTTGGGTGCGCCACTCCTCACGCTCGCTGCGAAGGCGCGCAGCTCCTCGACGAATGCCGTGCTGTGGTGCGGCTGGGTTGTCGCGACCGTGCGTTGTCCGTCAACCATGGACTCCACCGTGAGGGACGACCGGTGGGCAGCCAGATAAGGGCCGGGCATCGTGAGCCGCATGCGCCCGGCGCTACCGATGACCATGACCTCCTCGACGTATTCCGGGAAGTCGGGGGCCCAAGTCCACGAAAGTTGCAGTTGGGCGCCGCCTGGGAGCTCTCCTACGGCGAGGAGTCGAGGTGGCTCAGTTGCAGGGCTCTTGGACAGCACGGGATCAACTGAAGCGAAGTCAATATGTTGCGGCAGGCCAAGACCGAGAGCCCTGAGCAGGGCGGCCTCATGGATCACGGACCCGAGAAGTACATCCGTGTAGAGGTCTCGAGGGCCTGGAGGGCCTTGGCCCAGGGCCTCTTCGGCGCGCTTCATCGAGTACGCCTGTGCCTCATCTACGACCGCTGAGTCGGGCGTGGGTGCGTCGAGAAGACTGATGTGCTCAAACTGACATTCGTCATTCGGGTGGATCACGGTCACGCGAACAAGGCGCAACGGGCCGATTCGACCAAGTGCGTCGCGTGCGACCGGCACCAATGGGTCATGGGCCTTCATCGTGCCAACCTGAACCACCCGCCCCGACGCTGCTTGGGCACGTTGCAATGCATGGATCTCTGCGAGGGAGTAGGCCAGTGGCTTCTCGACGAACACATCCTTGCCCTGCGCAAGAGCGGCGAGAACGATGTTTCCGTGGCTGCCGGGGGTCAAGATGAGGACGGCGTCGACATCGGGATCGGCCATGACATCGTCGAATCTGGTGCTTGCCCGAACCGATCCGGGCAGCCGATCCGCAACGGAGACTGCCCGCTCCCGGGACGCGTCGCACACGTGCGTCACAGTGAATTGGTCGCGTAAGGTCTCCAAGTTGGGGAGGTGCACACCCTGTGCAATGAGCCCAAGGCCCACCACTCCTACACGGATCGGTGGTTCTGACACTCGTTGTCCTTCCTAGGTTAGCACCCAAAGACTGACTAACTGGACTATAAATGTCAATACTGGTCCAGAAATAGTCACCAAAATGTTAAGGTGGCTCCAATGGCAACCACTGTTCCATCCCTGTCAGGCGGACGAAGTCCGTCTCTCGTGGCCTACCGTTCGCTTGCCGACGACCTGGCAAGCGGCAAGTGGGCAACCGGATCGCGGCTCCCGAGCGAGCGATCTTTATCCGAGGAGCTCGGGGTGAGCCGCACCATCCTTCGACATGCACTTCGCGAACTTGCTGAGGCGGGCCTTCTTGAGCCTGCCGCCCAACGCGGTTGGTTTGTGACCCGGCAACGACTGAGTGAGGGTCCGAACACCTTGGCGGGCTTCACCGAGAATGCCCGGGAACGCGGCCTCAACCCAGGCGCCCGCATCATCTCCCAGTTTGTGCGGCCGGCGACATTCGAGGAAGCCGAGGCACTGGGTCTGTCCCCGGCCGCTGAAATCATCGAGATTGAGCGAGTGCGGACCCTCGATATGCTGCCAACGGCGGTACAGACCCTCTGTCTACCCGCGCGATTGGTGCCAGGTTTGGTTCGAGCACCGCTGGAAGATGCCTCCCTGTATGCCGTACTTCTTTCCGAGTACGGCATCAAGCCCTCACGGTGTGATTACACGTTACAGGCGGAGCGAGCGGAGGGTCTCGTTGCCAAGCACCTCGAGATCAGCGAGGGCGCCCCGGTGCTTGTCGGAAAGGAGCGCACCGTCGATATCGAGGAGCGCGTTATCTGTGTGGGGCGCATCGTGCATCGTGGAGACGCCTATCGCTTCACCGCTTCGCTCTATCGTTTTTGACCCGAGCAGCGAAAGGAACACCATGAATCGTCGCGCCACTCCTCGTCCGGAGTACGACACTCCGACACTCGTTTCCCGCGACAACGTCACTCGTCATCTTTGGGGTGATGACGAGTCAGGGCGCGTGGGTGATGAGGTTCTCTTGTCCAGCCACGAGTTGCACGCGCTAGTTTTCACGCTGGCGCCCGGCGGCCGATTTGGCCATTCGCTGGACAACCGAACGGTTTTCGCCGCGGATGAGGTGTATGCCGTTCTCGAAGGGACGATAGCCGTCATCAACCCGGCGACCGGCGAGACGCAGCGGGCCGAGACCGGTGACTTCATATTCTTCCGGCGCGACACCTGGCACCATGGCATCAACTGGGGTGACGGCCCAGCCCGGGTTCTGGAGTTCTTCTCCCCCCCGCCTGCTGCGGGCGCTGCATCGGCCTACGCGAAAGAACAGCCCTACTTGGCTCGCATCCTTCACGGTGAGCCGGAGACGATCGGTCGTTGGCCGATGGAACGAGCCGAGTTCGCAAGCACCGCGACGATGACGCACCTTCGACTCGGGGATCTGCGTTGGAGGGCCGAAGGCGAACTCCAGGTCGGGCTGGTGTGCTCGACGGAGCACTTGACGGTCACATGGTCACGGCTCCTCGCAGGCCATCGCAGCTTGGAACGCAGACATGATGGCGATGCATTGGTTCATCTCACGCAAGGCGAGCTTCATGTCCATACCCCTGATGGAAGCGGACCAAACTGGTGGCGGCTCCTCCCAGGTGACTCACTCGCGATCCCTAGGGGATTCGGGTACCAGATGGTCAATCAGTCGGGCGATGCGCTGGAAGCGATCATCGCGAGTGCCCCTGGCTACCTTTCGGGTGGGGTCGTTGACTGATCGGGATGTCAGCATTGGCATCGACATCGGCGGCACAAAGGTGCTCGGCGTCACCTTGGACGCCAATGCCAAGGTCCTGGACCGCGAGAGGGCGAGCAGCCTGAAGGATGGTCGCAGGGATCCGGGCCTGAACATCTCACTCGGGGTCGCCGAACGACTTCGTCTCCGTGCAGAGGAACGCGGCGATGTGCTGCTCTCAGTGGGTATCGGCGTCCCTGAATACGTCAATGAGGCGGGACTGCTCACCAGTCGCCTCGTGATGGAGTGGGACGTGCAAGTTCTTGATCTCTTCGGCCATCTCGGCAGGGTCGAGGTGGAAAGCGATGTGCGCTGCGCGGCCATCGCGGAGTCGATCCTCGGGGCCGGGCGGTCACTCACGAGTTTCCTGTACGTCTCGATCGGCACTGGGATCTCCTCATGCCTTGTCCTTGATGGTCAGCCGTGGCGGGGGACACGTGGCGAGGCCATCGCGTTCGGTGAGCTGGTGGTAGCTCGGTCGAAGAATGGCGGCGTCGGCGTAACCCTCGAGGAGTTTGCTTCGGGTGCGGGTATGTGCCTTCGCTACAGCGAAGCAACGGGCCGTGGAGTCCTCGGTGCCGAAGAACTGATGGCCCTCGCCGAGGCGGGGGATGCTGAGGCTCAAGACATTCTCGCCACCTCGTTGCACGCTCTGGGAGCGGCACTCACCGCCGCGGTTGACATCCTCGATCCATCCGCGCTCATTGTCGGCGGCGGACTGGGAACGTCGGGTGGCTTCTGGTGGGACCATCTATCGGCAGAGTATCGCGCAGGAACCGCCAAGCGCCCGGGTGCTCCTCCCTTGCTCGAGTCTGCGTTGGGGTCGGATGCCGGTGCTATCGGAGCGGCACTGCATGCCAAAAAGTAGCAGCTGAAGTGGGCCCAGACTGGTTCAGATCTGCCGAGGCGCTGGTCTTGTAGCGCGAATCGTTCACGACGCAATGTGTTGTAAAAGTTACGTACCTGACTCGTATCATAAAGTAAAAATTCAGGAGCATCTGCGGGAATAAGTGTCAGAAACGGTATGTCTGCCGTCTTCCGTCTTCCTGCATCATGTCGGTGTCGTGCGTTCGCGCAAACCGTGGTGTCTTCCGCTCCACCGCACCTTATCGGCTACGCTGCCGGCCGGGTCGCCGGGGCGCACGCCTGAAGGCTCATGGGTCGCGAAGCGCCAGGGTCGTTAGGCGGGATGACGTTCTGACCCAAAACGGGGTACGTCGTGTGAGAGGTGGTGACGAAACTCCAAGCCCCTCGTAGAAGGAGAAGGACGGGACCGTCATCTTGGTCGCCCGGATCGACGAGAGGCCCGCAGGATCGTGAACCTTAGGGCGGTGAAGCTCAGTCCGTGGTCGGAGATGATCGCCGAGTTCAGTGACACCGTGAGGCGGTACAGCGCCGTCGCCGCCCATGACGGCACCGGCATCGGCAATGTGGTGAACGACCTGATCGACGAGCGGGCGCACAAGTTCGTGATGGTGGGCAGGGCGCGCACGCAGCTGCTGGTGGAGTACGTCACCGCAGTCGAGCGCGGCGTGTACCAGCTGCCGGAGAACACCGCCGCGTTCGCTGCCCACAAGGCCACGACAGTGGAGGAGGTGTACGCCCCGGCAAGAAGTACCAAGGCGACGGCGGACCGGGCATCGTCCGCATCGTCAGCCTCATCACCCGCGCCGAAGGCCCCACCGTCTCCCGCGATGATGTCGACCGGTTCCTGCAGGCCCAGGCCTTCGCCTGGGCGACCGCGGCCACCGATGCCCACGCCAAGAACTACGGATTCTTGATGTCCGGCAACAGCATGACGCTCGCGCCCCTGTACGACCTGCATTCGGCGGCCCCCTATTTGACGGGGGAACGTCGATCTTTGCCGCCGGGCAAGTTGTCAATTCAACCTGCGGGCTTGGCTATGAGTGTCGGGGGTGAACGCATCTTCTCGTGCATTACCGGCAGGGAGTGGCGCCAGTTGGCCGTATGGCTCACACTCGACGCTGCGTTTGTCAGTGACTTGGTAGTTGACCTCGTCCAACAGATCCCGAACGCGGTGGAGGTGATCGCGGCGCGGGAGTTTGGGGCGAGGGATCTGACCGGTTCAGAGAGCGCCTTCATCGAGGTGTACTCGAAGGCCGTGAGCCGTCATGCGAAGCGATCGTTGGCATCACTGGCGGGGCGCGGCGGCCCGTCCCGACATCGGTGAGACGCGCACTGAACTTGGGGACCACAATGTCGGGGTGACCGACCTAGAGGCTCCGACCCCAGTTGGGCGCATCGTGGCGTTCGCGAATCAAAAGGGCGGGGTCGCGAAAACCACGTCGGTGGTGAGCCTGGCCGCTGCACTTGCTGAGCGGGGGCGGCGGGTGCTCGTTGTCGACCTTGATGCCCAGGCATGCGCGACCTTCTGCCTCGGCTTCGATCCCGAGGACCTGGAGCGAACCGTTGCTGATGTGCTCCTCGGCTCGACCCCGCGATCAGCGATCTCAGTGGTCGTGCCGACCGATGACGGGGTCGACTTGCTGCCGGGGGCGCTCGCCCTCGCCTCGGCCGACCAAGCGCTCGCCGGTCGGCGCGGTCGAGAATTCCTAGTCAAGGAAGCCCTCGAACCGTTGCGGGCGAACTACGACTGGATCCTCGTGGACTGCTCTCCGTCGCTCGGCATGATGACGATCAATGCCCTGACTGCTGCCGATGAGGTTGTCATCCCGCTTCAATGCGAGACCCTGTCGCATCGCGGGGTGGGGCAGTTGATGGAGACGATCGACGATGTTCGGCGCCTGACGAATCCGCGGCTACGGGTGGCTGGGATTCTGCCGACCCTCTTTGACGGGCGAACGACTCACGCCCGCGCGGTGCTCGCCGACCTGCCGTCGCGATACGGCGTACCGGTGCTCCCACCAATCACGCGGTCGATCCGGTTCGCTGAGGCTCCCGCGACGGGCCGCACCATCTTGGCGACCGCGCGAAGTTCGCGGGGCGCTCAGGACTATCGAGATCTTGCTGCGATCTTGGATCAGGTGGTCGCGGCTGATTGACCGCCCTTGGTGCGACGGCGGGCTCGACGCTCGCGATCGCTCTTCGGGCTGTCGGACTTCGGGCTGTCGGACTTCGAACTGCCGGACTTTGCACCGGAGCCCTTGCCGGAGTCTGATTTTGGTCGCTTTGGTCGGTCGGAGGACGACGAATTGGAACGGGACTTCTCGTCGCGTCCGCGATCACCGCCACCGCTTGGCTTCTTCTTGCCGGTCTCGCCGAGATCCTCGACCCCTTCAGCCCCGAGGCCCTCGCGGGTTCGGCTCGCCTTCGGGAGGGTTCCTGTCGTGCCAGCAGGAATTCCGAGGCCCGTGTACACGTGATCACTTGACGAATAGGTCTCGATCGGGTCCTTGAAGGGGAGCTTGAGCGCACGATCGATCATCTGCCAGCGAGCGATGTCCTCCCAGTCGACGAGGGTCACGGCAACGCCGGACGCACCCGCTCGACCGGTACGGCCTACGCGGTGCAGGTAGGTCTTCTCATCGTCGGGGCACTCGAAGTTGATGACATGCGTGACATCGTCGACGTCGATGCCTCGCGCCGCGACATCGGTTGCGACGAGGACATCGACCTTGCCATTGCGGAAGGCGCGTAGCGCCTGCTCGCGGGCGCCCTGGCCGAGATCGCCGTGCACCGTGCCGACAGCGAAGCCGCGCTCGGTGAGGTCATCGCAAATGCGTTGGGCCTTGCGCTTCGTCCGCGTGAAGATCATCACGAGTTTGCGACCGTCAGCCTGAAGGATTCGAGCGACGAGTTCGATCTTGTCCATGGGGTGGGCCCGCCAGACATGCTGCTCGATCGCATCGACCGTTGCGCTTTCGTCGTCGGGCTCGGAGGCGCGAATATGCATTGGCTGGGTCATGTAGCGGCGTGCAAGGTTGACGATCTGTCCCGGCATTGTTGCTGAGAAGAGCATGGTCTGCCGGACCGTCGAGACCTGCGAGACGATTCGCTCGACGTCGGGCAGGAAGCCCATGTCGAGCATCTCGTCGGCCTCGTCGAGAACAAGAATCTTCACCTGAGAGAGGTCAAGATCGCGACGATTCGCGAGGTCGATGATGCGGCCAGGTGTGCCGACGACGACATCGACGCCATTTCGCAAAGCGTCGATCTGCGGCTCGTAGGCGCGGCCGCCGTAGACGGCGAGCACGCGCACACCGCGGAGGCGACCAGCCCGCTCGAGGTCAGTTGCAACCTGGAGTCCGAGTTCGCGGGTCGGGCAGATGACGAGGGCCTGCGGGCGATCGCGGTCGCCCTCGAGGTCGATTCGCTGCAGGAGCGGAATACCGAAGCCGAGGGTTTTACCGGTGCCGGTCTTGGCTTGGCCGATGAGGTCCTGACCCTGGAGGGCCAAGGGGAGGCACATCTCTTGGATCGGAAAGGCGCGCTCAATGCCATCGGCGAGGAGTGCTGCGGTGATCTGTGGATCGGCGCCGAGTTCAGCAAACGTAGGTGCTGTTGTCGGATGGACGCTGGATGAGGGATTCAGGATTGCTCCAGTATTCGAGGATGCATGGCGAGGAAAATCCCGTCGGGCGTCTCCAGCCTACCTTCCTCACACCGAAACCCCCCTACTCGAGGTGATTGTGGGTAGCCTTCGGTCACTATGAATCCACCCTCACCCGACGCTCTTGAAACCGATGCGGAATACCGGGCGGCGGTCATTGACCTGCTCGGTGTGCTCGCCTACGGAGAGCTCATCGCCTTTGAGCGCACTGCAGCGGACGTGGCGATGGCCCCTGCCATCGACGACAAGGCTGCGCTCGCGGCGATTGCAACCCGCGAGTTTCAGCACTTCGCGTCGCTCAACGACCGCCTTAATGAACTTGGGGTGCGGCCCGAGGAAGCGATGGCGCCGTTTCGCCGACCGCTGGAAGAGTTCCACGCCCACACCGCCCCGAGCGACTGGCTTGAGGGGATGGTCAAGGCGTATGTCGGCGACGGAATCGCCATGGACTTCTACCGAGAGATTGCCGTCTATGTCGACGAGCACACGAGGGAACTCGTCGAGCGGGTGTGCGACGACCTCGGGCAATCGGCATTCATCGTCGACCGCGTTCGTGTTGCCATTGCCGAGGATCCACGCGTTGCTGGCCGCTTAGCGCTGTGGGGCAGGCGACTCGTCGGCGAGGCGCTCTCGCAGGCGCAGCGGGTGGCTGCTGACCGTGACGGCCTCTCGGCACTGCTGGTCGGGGGCGTGGACCGACCAGGAGCAGACCTCGCGGAGATGGGCAGAATGCTCGCGCGATTGACGGAGAATCACACCAGAAGAATGAGCGCCCTCGGGCTCTCCGCCTGACGAACAGCCAGCCAGCCACCAACCCAGCGCAATCCCGTTTTGGTCGGGTTGATGTCGCTGGCGGGTGCGATTCTTAGGAAGGCAGCGACAACAGGCCGCCCAAGCGTGGCCCGAGCTTGGGGGCAGGTGAGGGTCATTCATCGATGGTGCGGAGTTTCGTCGCCGTCATGATCCACAGGCTCGGGCGGGTTCTGGTTTGCAGCCCCAAGCCATCGATGGGCTGGCGCGGAAGGTGCGCTGGATTAGGTGAAATGGACCTGACACCGGTCTGGCCAAGGAGAAGACATGGGACCTACACTGCCAATCATGCACATCGTCGCGCCTAGTGACGCTTACGGCGAGAATTTTTCGATAATCCGGGTTACAGAGGAGGAACGGGAGAAGTCCCTGAACCTTTGGGAAGCGGCACATCCCGGTTTCGGTCGCTCCAACTGGATTGACGCCTTCCGCGATGAGAGTGGTCAACTCACAGAATCAGATGAGTTCGTCGATGCAGTCTTCCTCTTCGTACCCGAGAATTGATCAATCTCTTCCCACGCCATGTCGACTCCCCGGATGCAGCGATCCACCATCTATGGGATTGGTGCGATGTCCTCGGTGCCGAACTCACCGGTGGTCGTGCACTCGTAAGACCAGAGACTGGAGGCATGTCCATTCGTGGGGTTCGATTCGCCTTCCACGGGCACTCGACGGCTCTGTCGATCGATCTCAACCTCGATGGGGATTTGGTCGCGCTGCGATACCGATTCGACTACCGGGTCGGTGACCGTTTCCTTTGGCGGGCGGACAAGCATCCCGGGCACGAAGCTGAACTCGGAGGCATGTGCCACCTGCACATCGGCCCGAGTGAGCACACGAGAGTCGCCTCACCGGATTTTGACCTCGGCTCCATCGCCGAGAGGATCATGACGACGAACCGCGGTCTGAACGAAAGCAACAACCGAGTTCAAGGGTGACGACTGATCCCATTCCCGTTTGGTCGGGTTGATGTCGCTGGCGGGTGCGATTCATAGGAAGGCAGCGACAACAAGGCGCCGAAAACCGACTTCCCGGTGGGTCGCCCTGCTGGGTCACATGGTGGAGCCGAAGCCCACCTTGCGGGTCGAAGCTGGGCCGATCTCAACGTAGGCGATCTTGCTGCCCGGCACGAGGATGGTGCGCCCGCGGTCGTCGGTGAGTGAGAGCAATGAGCCTGAGTTCAGCGCGGCCTCGACCAACTTGGTGACGTCCTCTGGAGACTGGGCGCTCTCGATAGTGATCTCGCGGGGGGTGTCCTGCACGCCGATTTTGATGTCCACTGCACTGCCTTTCGATCTTCCGATGCGGATTGTGTCGTCGATACAGATTGAGCGAGGTCAGGCTCCGGAGGATGCGGCCCTTGGATGAGACTAGTCGGCTTGGGCGCCAGTCGCGATGTCGTGCGGGGGGTGGGTCAAGGGGAAGCCGCGAATACCGCGCCAAGCAAGCGCAGCGATGAGATCCGCAGCTTCATCGCGGGACATCAGGAGGTCCTCCTTGGCGAGCCAGCGCCGAGCCGCCACCTGAGCCATGCCCTGCATGCCGGAACCGAGGAGGAGGGCCTCGTCCGCGCGAAGGCCGGTGTCCTGCGAGATGACCTTGGCGATCTGCCGGGCGATCTCGTGATCGGCCACGTCGACCCGCATTCGCACCGCGGGCTCGTTCATCAGGTCGCTCTCAAAGACCAGCCGGTAGGCGCTGTCGGGGTTGTCTACGAAGGCGAAGTAGGCGCGCATGGTCTGCTGAACGCGCACCTTGTTATCGGGCGTCTCCCGGACAGCGGTATCCGTGGCTTCGAGTAGTTCCTCGATTCCAGCATCAAGGAGGGCGAGGTAAAGTTCGAGCTTGCTTGGAAAGTGTTGGTAGAGGACGGGCTTGGAAACGCCGGCCCGTTCAGCGATGACGTCCATGCCTGCCGCGTAGTAGCCAGATTCGACGAACACGGCGCGGGCTGCGTCGAGTACCTTGGTACGTCGCTGCTCCTTGGGCATGCGCGCGGGCGCCCCGATGCTCATGGGCGAATGGTAGTCATGGGTAATCTGTCAGGGTGAGCCTTCAGGCCCCTTGGCCCAGAACTGATGCATTGCTCGAATCCCGGACCCTGTCCGTGCGCCATGCGCCGTCGACGAATCCGGGGTCGCCGGGTGCCGTGTTCATCCATGGCCTCGGTGGGTCGTCGCTCAACTGGACCGACCTCATGGCAGCGCTCCAGCCGGACGTCGACGGCTACGCGGTCGATCTCGGCGGGTTCGGTGAGTCGCCACCCCCGCGTGATGGCGACATGACGCCCGCGGGTCATGCTGCAGGGGTCGTCGAATTCATCATGGAGGAACTCGGCGGCAAACCTGTCCACGTCTTTGGTAACTCCCTCGGCGGCTCGGTCGCGCTGCAACTGGCAGCCCGCCGCCCTGATCTCGCCCGGAGCCTCACGCTCATCTCGCCCGCGCTCCCGTCGGCGTTCGCGACACGGTCGAATGCCCACCTCCCCGTCATCGCCATGCCGGGTGTTGGCGAGCGGCTCATCGAGAAATACCTCACCTTGCCCGCCGAGCAGCGGGTTCGCGCGACGATCGACACCTGCTTTGGTGATCCGTCGAGGTCGTCGGGCCAGCGGACTGACGAGGCGCGGGAGGAGGCGGAGTCGCGTGATCATCTGCCATATGTAGCCGATGCATTCCTTCGCTCGCTTCGCGGTCTACTGCGCACCTACGTTGACCTCGGTCCCCAGCGGCCCTGGAAACTGGCCTCGCGTGTTCAGTGCCCGACCCTCGTCATCTACGGCGGTCAGGACCCTCTCGTCGGCTCAGGGGCAGCCCATCGCGTCACGAAGCACTTTCGCCACGCCCATGTTGTCGTGCTGCCAGACTCCGGCCACGTCGCGCAAATGGAACACCCAGACCTCGTCTACGAGGCTTGGGTGCGCTTCTGCCGGTCCTGACGCGCATTGCGCACATATCCTGTCACCGTGACCCCGAGAGCAGGCATCCCTCAGTGGTCAGGGGTCGCTGCATGGCGGTCGCGACTGCGCCTCCTCGAGGGTGAGCCCGACCCGGTACACCGAAATCGGCTCATCACTGCGGCATACGACGACCTCTCCCGAGAGACAGCGAGCGTGCTAGGCGAGGTGGATGCGAACTGGCTCACCTTCGGCAAGTGGGCGAGTTTCACCGCCGGCCGGTTCATCCGGGGTGAGGGCGCCCCGGTGCGGTGGGGTGCGGGCAAGGTCGCGGAGGGGAATATCGCAATCATCTGCGACATCGCCCCCCAATTTGTCCGCTTCCTCGAACTCGCTGACGCAGACAGCGCTCATGACCTCGCAGCCCTCGTAGCGTCCGATGATCTCCTCGGGCGCAACCCGAACAGCCTGGAGGCATTCTCCTCCTACGCTGAGGCCCTGCGGATCGACAATGACCTCGACGATGCCGGATCAGCTCAGGCGATGCTGCGCGGGAACCTCCTCATCGCGCATCATGAGCAGTCCCTTGCTGATGATTTTGTTGACGATGCCATGCCGCTGGGCGGACTCTTCGGGGTCATCGCGACGAGGTTCGTCACCCTCGATATTCCCGAGGGGACGTTGGATCTCAGCCAGCCAGTCCCGCGGCCGCGGTATCTCCACGGTGATCGGTGGCCGCTCGCGCTTTCGGAAATCTCGGACGCGCGTCTCAATGCGCTTGTGCGGTCATACGGTCATGAGTGGGGGATGACGGACGGCTCCGCGGCCACCACCTGGGAGGTGTTCGATGAGCGGATGGGGTTCATCGCGCAGTTTTTCCGGGCGTATCAGCGCGATCCATCGCTTCGCTCACCCATGTCGGACCGGTAGATCGGATCCCTCCCGCCTGCCGAAGTTATCCACAGTTCCAAATCGCTGCTAGCTCGGAGGTGGCTGACCGACGTACCGTCGGCGACAGCAGCACCGCGGGCATCGAATTCTCGTCCCGGTCGCTGCGTCCACGTCACGACAGCAGGGGGATTTGCCATGGCATTCGATGCGGAGCGCACACAGGTGCGTGCTGTCGCCGAGGAGCGAGTTCGCGAGCTCATCCGCTCGCAGGGTATTGATCCGTTGCGCGACCACAATGCCATCCGCGACGCGATCGACCGGGCTGTTGCTGACGCTGTCGGCGAGGCCCTCGCCTCCAGCGAAGCCCTGCGCATCGACCCCGTGCAGCTGGCGCTTGAGGTCCAGCACGCCGTGGCCGGGTTCGGCCCGCTGCAGAGATTCTTCGACGACCCGACCGTTGAGGAGGTCTGGATCAACGAGCCAGGCCGGGTCTTCGTCGCGAGGGCTGGCCGCAGCGAATTGACGTCGGTAGTTCTCACCGATTGTGAGGTGCGCGATCTTGTCGAGCGGATGCTTCGGATCTCGGGTCGCCGCCTCGACACCAGCAGCCCCTTTGTTGATGCAATGCTTCCTGACGGCAGTCGGCTGCACGTCGTGATTCCCGATATCACCCGGACCCACTGGTCGGTCAACGTGCGTCGATTCATTATGCGGCCCAAGCACATTGATGATCTTGTGCCTGCCGGAATGGTGAGCGCCCAGGCCGCAGCGTTCCTTTCGGCCGCTGTCGTGAGCGGGTTAAACATCGTGGTGGCGGGCGGCACCCAAGCGGGCAAGACCACCCTGCTCAGTGCCCTCCTCGGATGCGTGCCCATGCACGAGCGAATCATCTCCTGCGAGGAGGTCTTCGAGCTTCAGGTCGCCCACCCTGATTGGGTTGCGATGCAGACCCGCGATGCGAGCCTCGAGGGCACCGGTGAGATCCCGCTGCGCCGTCTCGTGCGCGAGGCGCTGCGAATGCGACCCACGAGACTCATCGTCGGCGAGGTCCGCCAGTCGGAGGCACTCGATCTCCTTATCGCGATGAACAGCGGGATGCCTGCGATGGCGACCCTGCACGCGAACAGCGCGCGCGAGGCGGTCACCAAACTCTGCACCCTGCCGCTTCTCGCCGGGCAGAACATCCCTGGGGATTTCGTTGTGCCGACGGTTGCGGGGTGTGTCGATCTCGTTGTTCACACCGCCACCGGCAACGACGGCGGTCGGCGAATCCGTGAGATTTCGGCACTACCGGGCCGGGTCGAGTCGGGCGTGGTTGAGATGTCCGACATCTTCGCCGACCGCGGTGCCGGGCTTGAACGGGCCGGCGGATTCCCCCCGCATGCGGAGCGCTTCGTTCGGGCGGGATTCGATCTTGCGCACCTTCTCCGTTGCGAGGACCAGCCGGCCATTCGCAGCGGCAGGGCAGCCTGATGGGCGCGGTACTCGGCCTCATCGCCGGACTCGGCGCGATGCTCATCCTGTTTGCGCTCACCGATCACACCCTGCCGGGAGCCGCCCATGGCGGTGCTGCGTCCCCCGTTTCAAGTGGCCGGCTGCGGCAGCTCATCGACCAGTCTGGGATTCCCCGCGCCACGGTGCCGAGCCTCCTCGGAGCGTGCGCTGCCGGAGCCGTGTTCGTCGCGGTTGCTGCACTCCTTGTCACCGCGGTACCCATGGCCGCCGTCATCGCGGGCGGGGTTGCGGGATACCTGCCGATCCTCCTGCTGCGGAGGCGTGCCGTCGCTCGTCAAAGGGCGCTCCGGTCGGCCTGGCCGGATGCCGTTGACGCTCTCGTGTCCGCAGTCCGCGCGGGGATGTCACTCCCCGAGGCGGTCGGGCAGCTCGGGCACCGAGGTCCGGACCCCCTCCGTCCATCGTTCCGACTATTTGAGCGCGAGTACCGCGCGACGGGCTCATTCCTCGCATCGCTTGACGTACTTCAGGAGTCGCTCAGTGACCCGGTCGCTGATCGTGTCCTGGCGTCACTTCGTATTGCCCGCGAGGTGGGTGGCACTGATCTCGGCACGGTCCTGCGCACCCTCAGCGTGCTCCTTCGGGAGGACGCCAGAACCCGGGGAGAGATTGAATCACGACAGAGTTGGACGGTGAGTGCGGCGAAACTCGCTGTCGCAGCGCCATGGATCACCCTGGCATTGCTGTGCTCGCGGCCGGAGGCGGCGAAAGCGTACGCATCCCTGACCGGTGCCCTCGTTCTGCTCGTAGCCGCTGGCATGTCTTTCACCGCGTACCGGGTCATGCTCCTCATCGGGCGGCTTCCAACCGAGCCGCGGCTGGCCGCATCATGACCCCGCAGGCCATTGGGGCCCTGGCCGGGTTCACCTTCGCCCTCGGCGCGCTCCTGGTGATTGCCCGCTTGGGGGCGACGAGCCGGCCGACCCTGTTGAGCCGGATCGCTCCCTACGTCCCGTCATCTCCTGCGATTGCCCGAAACCAGCGGTCTGCGGACTCGTCACTGGCGACCCTCATCGCGCTGGTCCGCCCGAGCCGCGCGGGATCCTGGGACACCTCACTTCGGGCTCGACTTCAGCGTGCCGGCCGTGGTGATGACCTCGACGGCTTTCGGGTCGAGCAGGTCTTGGCTGGGGTCACCGGGCTCGTGGGCGGCGGGCTACTCGGCGTCCTGGGAATTGCTCGGGGAGGCGCGGCAATTGCGATCATTGTGCTCCCGCTGTTCGGCGCGGGTGCTGCACTCCTGCTCGCTGATCGGCACCTTGCCCGCCAGGTGAAGGCTCGTCAGGTTCGGATGGGCGAGCAACTGCCCATCGTCGCCGAACTCCTCGCTTTCGCGGTGGCGGCAGGGGAGTCGCCAGTAGGGGCGATTGAACGGGTGACCCGCACCGTAGCGGGGGACCTGTCGAAGGAGTTCGCGGTCGCCATGGGTGAGTTGCGTGCGGGCGCGCCTCTCGACGACGCATTGCGCGGGATCGCTGAGCGAACCGCGAGTCCCGCGGTCGAGCGATTCATTGACGGCCTCATCATGGCGATCGAGCGGGGAACGCCGATGGCCGAGGTTCTCCGAGCCCAGGCAGCCGATGCCAGGGCGACCAGTCGTCGCTTGCTCATGGAATCCGCGGGCCGAAAGGACGTGGCCATGCTCATCCCGGTGGTCTTCCTCATCCTGCCGACCGTCGTCCTTATCGCCATGTTCCCGGGCTTCCAGAGCCTTCAACTCATCGTTCGATAACACACCCAACAAAAAGGAGAAATCATGTCAATCACCACCCGTGCCTACGCTCGGATCGCTGCGAGGCTCTCGACTCTCGGAGATGACCGAGGCGACGTACCTGGCTGGGTTCTCGTATCCGTCATGACTGCTGGCCTCGTTACCGCGATCTGGCTCATTGCCGACGACCAGCTCACCTCGGTCCTCGACCGCGCCATCTCCTCGGTTTCGACACCGTGATCGCCCGCACCCCCGCCGACCGCTCGCCGCCCCTGCGGCGGCTTGCGTCGGAGCGCGGCAACGCCACCGTCGAGTTCGCTCTGGTCGCGCCGCTCCTGCTGGCCGTCGGGTTGGCCGTCCTTCAGATCGCTCTCGCGCTCCATGTTCGAGCGACGATCACGGCGGCCGCCGCCGAGGGTGCCCGGGCTGCGGCGCTGGCAGGCTCAGACTTGGGGGCCGGAGAGCGACGAACGAGGGCACTGCTGGCCGGCAACGTGGCCGGCGATCTCATCGAGGGCATCACCGTGTGGCGGGAGGTCCGTGATGGGGCCCTCGTCGTTGCCGTGGGGGTCGACGCCAAACTTCCGCTTCTTGGTCTGCTCGGGCCGACGGTGATGCATGTCGACGGCCATGCGCTTGCCGAGCAGCCGTGAAGCCGGGTGCATGGTCGCGTCGACGTGCGGCCTTGGCGGGAGATCGTGGCAGCGCGGTCACGGAGTTCCTCGTGATCGGAGTGCTCGTCCTCGTTCCACTCAGTTACATCGTCATGTCGGTGATGCGCGTTCAGGGCGCAGCGTTCGCAAGCTCCCAGGCAGCCCGTGAGGCCGGGCGGGCCTTCGTGACCTCCGAGTCGGTGACCCACGGACAGCAGCGCGCTGAGGTGGCAGCGCGGCTGGCCTTTTCCGATCAAGGGTTTGAAATGCCGGCCTCGGCGTTGCGAATCTCGTGCGGTGGAGCTGACTGCCTCGCACCCGGGGGCGTAGTGAGCATCGATCTCGACTGGGTGGTCGACCTCCCCTGGATTCCGTCGAGCCTCGCAGGGGGCCGGTCGTTCTCGGTGCCGATCCACGCGGTCCATGAGGTTCCCGTCGATGCCTTCCGGGTCTCGTCATGAGGGTCGACCGCCGCGAGTCGCTACGCGGCGAGCGAGGGAGCGTCCTCATCCTCGGCATCGGAATGATCATTGTTGGGCTTCTCGCGGTGACGGTCTGCGTTGATGTGTCGGCGGCATTCCTTCAGCGACGGGCTCTCATGTCGATCGGTGATTCCGCGGCGCTCGCGGGTGCTCAGTCGATCGACCTCGACAGTTATTACGCAAATGGCGCTTCGGTCGGCACGCGGCTGAGCCCGGCTGCGGTTTCAGCTGCGGTCCGCCGGCAGGTGAGCCTGGCTCGTGGGACCTCTGAGTTGACGGTTGAGGGGATCACGACGGATGGCGTGACGGTTCGCGTCCAGTTAAGCGAGCCGCTGGAACTCCCGTTCCTCGCAGGGCTGCACTCCGAGCGAGTGCGGATTGAATCCTCGGCACGGCTGGACTACCGAACTGCGCCGTGAGCGGGCCACGTACCCTTGTGACTCGTGACATCCACCGAGGTTCAAGAGCGCATCGCTGCACTGACCACCGTTCTCGGGAGCATCGAGACGGTGCTCGACCTGCCGAAGATGCGCGAATCCATCGAGGATCTCGAGAGCCAGGCGTCGGTTCCAGACCTCTGGGACGACCAAGAGCACGCCCAGCAGATCACTTCAAGGCTGTCGTTCGTGCAGGGCGAGGTTCGCAAGTTCGAGGCGCTCGATCGGCGCCTGGGTGACCTGCCGATCCTTTTCGAGCTTGCGGAGGACGAGGGCGATGAGGCCGCGGTGGCCGATGCATTGAAGGAACTCGATGATCTCGCGCAGTCCATCGCCGAACTTGAGGTACGCACCCTCTTATCGGGAGAGTACGACGCGCGCGAGGCGCTCATCACGATCCGCGCTGAGGCAGGCGGGGTCGATGCAGCAGACTGGGCCGAAATGCTCCTGCGCATGTACGCCCGCTACTGCGAGCGCCACCACTGGGCGATCGAGGTCTACGACACGTCGTACGCCGAGGAGGCCGGAATCAAGTCGGCAACCTTCGCGGTTAAGGCGCCCTACGCCTACGGAACCCTCTCCGTCGAGCAGGGCACCCACCGCCTAGTTCGGATCTCCCCGTTCGACAACCAAGGACGCCGCCAGACCTCTTTTGCCGGGGTTGAGGTGATTCCGGTTATCGCGCAGGCGGAGAGCGTCGCGATCCCTGACGATGACCTACGAGTCGATGTCTATCGCTCAAGTGGGCCAGGTGGCCAAGGGGTGAACACGACCGACTCGGCCGTTCGGCTCACTCACCTTCCGACGGGCATCGTGGTGTCCTGCCAGAACGAGCGCTCACAACTGCAGAATCGAGCGACGGCGATGGTCGTGCTCCAGGCGAAGCTGCTCGAGCGACGAAGGCAGGAGGAGCGGGCCACCCTCGATGCACTCAAGGCCGAGACTTCCGGCTCCTGGGGCAACCAAATGCGGTCCTACGTGTTGCATCCGTACCAGATGGTCAAAGACTTGCGGACCGAAACTGAGACCGGCAACACCTCAGGTGTCCTCGATGGCGAGATTGATGCCTTCATCGAGTCGGGTATTCGGTGGCGTATGCAGCGAGGGGCGGCGTAGACACTGCCCGGCTCCGCTTAGAATCATTCCCGTGATCCTTTTCGACCGTGTGTCCAAGATCTATGCGAGCCAGCACCGGCCAGCACTTGACGCCGTCTCATTGGAGATTGAGAAGGGGGAGTTCATCTTCCTCGTCGGGCCGTCGGGTTCGGGCAAGTCGACCTTCCTACGCCTCGTGTTGCGCGAGGAGCGGCCTACAAGTGGCCAGGTGTGGGTTGCGGGCAAGGAACTCAGCAGGCTCTCCAATTGGAAGATCCCAGGCCTGCGCCGACAGATCGGCACCGTGTTTCAAGACTTCCGCCTGCTCCCGAACAAGACAGTTGCTGAGAACGTCGCGTTCGCCCTTGAGGTCATCGGCAAGCCGAGGAGCCACATCAAACGAGTGGTGCCTGAGGTGCTTGAGGTCGTCGGACTCGAAGGCAAGGAGCAGCGCAGGCCCGATGAACTCTCCGGTGGTGAGCAGCAACGCGTGGCGATCGCTCGGGCGTTCGTGAACCGCCCGATGATCCTCATCGCCGATGAGCCGACCGGAAACCTCGACCCCGGGACCTCGGCGGACATCATGAAACTGCTCGATCGCATCAATCAGCTCGGCACCACGGTCGTGATGTCGACCCACGACTCGAACATTGTTGACCAGATGCGCCGTCGGGTCATTGAGCTTGACGGCGGCCACCTGGTGCGCGACCAGTCGCGTGGCGTGTACGGGTACGCCCAGTAATGCGCGCCACATTCGTCGCCAGCGAGGTGAGCAGCGGTCTGCGCCGCAACCTCACCATGACCCTTGCGGTCATCATCACCGTTGCGGTGTCGCTCGGCCTGTTCGGGGCGAGCCTGCTCGTTCGGGCGCAGGTCACCACGATGAAAGACTTCTGGTACGACAAGGTCGAGGTCTCGATCTTCTTGTGCAGCAAGGGCAGCGACACCCCCTCGTGCAGTGGCGAGGCCGTCACGCAGGCCCAGCGTGCACAGATCAAGTCGGACCTAGAATCGCTCCGGCCGCTCGTGCAGGAGATCTTCTATGAGTCGAAGGCCGAGGCCTTCAAGCGCTTCCAGGAGCAGTTCAAGAACTCTCCTATCGCCGACAACGTCACCGAGGGGGCACTGCCGGAGTCCTTCCGCGTGAAATTGTCAGATCCCACGGCGTACCAAGTCGTCGCGTCGGCATTCGCCGGTCGGCCCGGCATCGAGCAGGTAAACGATCAACGGCAGATCCTCGACAAGTTCTTCCGACTGCTCGGCGGTCTGCAACTCATCGCGCTCCTCATCGCACTGTCGATGCTTGTCGTGACCGTGCTCCTCATCGTTAACACCATGCGCGTGGCGGCGTTCAGTCGCCGTCGTGAGACCAGCATCATGCGCCTGGTCGGAGCCTCGAACTTCTACATCCAGCTGCCATTCCTTCTTGAGGCTGCATTTTCGGCGGGCGTCGGTGCGTTGCTCGCGATCGTCGGCCTCGTCATCACGAAGGCACTTGTCGTCGATCAGATCCTTGCTCCGTCATTCCAGTTCACCTCGTTCGTTGGCTGGGACGCTGTCATCACCATCGCCCCGATCATGTTCGTGACAGGCATCCTGCTCGCCGGCCTCGCCGCGTTCTTCACGCTTCGCAAGTACCTGCGCGTCTAGCCGTGGCCGCGCCCTTCGGCAGGAAGCGGGTTGTCTCCACCCCTCGGCCCCGCCCACTGTCGAGCCGCGGCCGACGCGTCCTTTTGGTGATCTTGGCTCTTGTCGCGGTGCTCTACACCCTCGTCGTCACCTTCTACAACGCCGAGGGCTCGAATCGAGTAACCGGTGGGATCGGTCCGACCTCTGAGGCGGGGCTCCTCATCACGGTGGAGCCTATTGCGGTGAACCCCCTCACTGGCCAGGCGACCGTCGACCTGTCAATGGGCTGGCAGGGCGATGGCATGGTTGATGTGGCTGGCCACCTGCTCGAGAACACCCGCATCACCATCAGCAGCTCAGTGGGCACCCAAGAGGCGAAGTTCATCGCCGGTGACTCACTTGGCCGGCTCGAGACGACCATCGGGATCGATGGCGAGCAGGCCAACTACCCCTTCGACGTCCATACGGGGGGAATCACCTTCACCGCCGACACCTATAAGAAGGCGGCCGACGGATCAATCCAATCCACCGGGCCCCTCGTTATCGGCGTCCAGTCCACGGGGGGCGTGAGCGGATGGGACACAACGAGCGCGCTTGGTGAGGGCTTGAGCGAGTTCCAAGGAATAGACCTCACCTTCGATCGGGCGTTCTCGACGCAGGTGTTCGCCCTCGTGCTCCTTGCCCTCGCGGTCATCCTGTCGTCGTTCGCGCTCATTGTCGGGGTCCTAGCGTTCACGAACCGGCGCAAGGCCGAGGTCGGCTTGATGTCGTGGACCGCTGCACTTCTCTTCGCCCTCCCACTCCTGCGAAACTACTTCCCGAACGGACCACCGGTGGGTGCGTCGATCGACATCTTCGTCTACCTCTGGGTGATCGTGATGGCAGTTATCGCGGCGACACTCAACGTCATTGCATGGATGAATCAAGGCCGCGATGCACTCAACGCCGCGAGCGATCACGTACAGGCCTCGCACTCGAACGAGCAGAATCCGGAGTTGCATCATGGCGCGTGAGCAGGGGCGGACGTTGATCGCCCAGAACAAGAAGGCCCGGCACGACTATTCGATCGAAGATGTCTTCGAGGCGGGCATCGTCCTCATGGGCACCGAGGTGAAGTCCTTGCGTGCGGGCCGCGCGAGCCTCGTCGATGGCTTCGCGTCCATCGAGGACGGCGAGGTGTGGCTGAGAGGCGTCCATATCCCCGAGTACGCAATGGGAACCTGGACGAATCATGAGCCGCGTCGTCCGAGAAAGTTACTCCTCCGCAGGGAGGAGGTTCGGCGCATCGCAGGAAAGACCAAGGAGACGGGCCTGACCCTCGTGCCCCTCTCGCTGTATTTCAAGGATGGCTACGCGAAGGTCGAGATTGCGCTGGCCCGTGGGCGTAAGAGTTACGACAAGCGGCAGGCCATCGCGGAGCGTGAGTCGAAGCGCGAGACGGACCGGGCCACCGGCCGGCGGTCAAAGGGTCACGAGTAGGCGCGCCGCCGCGTAGTCATGACGGATCGTCGATTCGGTCGCATATAACAGGGTGCGCTCGTTATATATTCGACGCATGTCCATTGCCGAGAGTCTTGTGCAGGCGCGTGATCGACTCGGGCTGACCCAGGCCGAGACAGCAGGACTCCTAGGAACTCGACAGGCAAATGTGAGTGCCTATGAGCGGGGCCGATTGCAGGTCGGGCAAGGCATCCGAGACCGCATCGAGTCCTTCACCGAACTGGGCGCCTTGTCGTCCTATGCCGAAGGGTGGCCGGCAACGTTGGCAAGTACGGCTGCTGCCCTGCGGGCAGATTTCTCGGTGCAGGCCGACGAGGTGAATATGCTCCGCCTCATCATCCAGGCCGCCGACGACTTCGCTCGGTTGAGCGCGGCGTGCGATCGCCGGTTCTTCCTCTCACGCCCTGGCGCAACGGGTTCAGCCCGGTGGGATGCGCTCCTTGGAGCGTTAGCCGCCGAGCTTTGCCGTCGGTACGGTCTCGAGAGCACCCCTGCATGGACGCGACAACCGGACAGGTACCTCGTTGAGACCTGGTGGGTGGGTGCTGCGGGTGAAGTGGAATCACTGAGAGCCCTCGCGCTTAGGGATAGTCCGCCGGCATTCCGTGCGCGCGGCGTGATGATGGGCCGCCAGATGCTGGAGTCGATGTGAGCGACATGCTCGATCGAAGGCGCATCGTCGCCTTGCTCGGCGAGCTCGCGGGGCGACTCAATTCACGCGGGCTCGAAGCCGACCTCTATGTTGTCGGTGGTACGGCCATGGCATTGGCGTACGACCGGTTGCGTGTCACGAGGGATATCGATTCCGTGGGAGAACCGATGGCGGTCATCGAAGCCGAAGCCCGGGAGATGGCCGCTATACATCGCGACCTGCCGGCCGACTGGCTCAGTGCTCGGGTGATGCCGTTGCTGCCGCGGTCGTTCGACGCGGATCGCATTGAGGCGCTCGCCTGGCCGGGACTGACCGTGAATGTGGCATCGCCGCGCCGGCTCCTCGCGATGAAGGTGCGTGCTGGGCGCTATGACCGCGACTTGCAGGACATCTGGGTCCTGTGCCAAGTGCTCGAACTCGTCCGGCTTGATCAAGTCTGGGACATCGTCGAGGAGGTCTGGGGTTCGGGGATGTTGCGCGATGACGTGGCCCTCCTCGTTGGCGACTACCTGCGCGCCCGGGGGCTACGCGACGAGCCCTAGGGAGGACGTCGCGGGGAATGAACGTCGTCAGTGGGCGAGAACAACTGGTTGTCGACTGGTTAGACGGTAGTGTCGGATCATGGCCACCTCCAGCACCGTCGGCGCATTTGAAGCCAAGACTTACCTCGCAGCACTCCTTGGTCGCGTCGAGGGAGGGGAGTCGATCACCATCACGAAGCATGGCCGTCCGGTTGCTCGTCTCGTGCCGATGGATGAGGTCCGGGGCGGCCGGGATTGGGGCGACTTCTGGGCCCGTGTCGATGAGCGCCGCGAAGCGTTGGGTGCCGGTGGTGTCGCGTTTACTCAGGAGCAGATCAAAGATGACATCACTCAGGGTCGGGTGTGAAGGCGTTCATCCTCGACGCGTCGCTGGCGATCGCTTGGTTCGTCTCCGATCCGCAGGACGGGCCAACCGCGATGGGGAAGCGCAGCTTGTTTGATGAGCGGGTCGCGCTGGTACCAACCATTTGGCGGGCGGAGATCGTCAACTTCATTGCACGGCAACAGACGAAGGGTCGGATGAGCGCCGCTCAGGCGGCTGAAATGCTCCACCAGATCATGCAGCTCCCGAAGGGTGTTGTTGATGATCCCACGCCCGCTGAGCTCCTCGCTTTGTCAACCCGCTTTCAACTGACGGCCTACGACGCCCTTTACCTGCACGCGGCGATGGTGTCTGGGGAGCCTTTGGCAACGCTCGATGCCGGCCTTGTTCGCGCGGCTGACCTTGCAGGGGTCGAGCTCGTCTGAGGATCGCTGCGACCAAAACAGCCGAGCGGCCAGGCAAGGAGGCGGCTGACGTGCACCGTCCCCTCGCGCGACCGCTCGGAGGATCCACCCTCGGCGTCAAGGCCGATTCGGGAACAGCGTTCTAGCCGAAGAAGACTTTGGCCTTCGCGGAGTACAGCAGGATCAGAACGATGAGGCCGACGAGGATCTGGACGAGGCCGCCGTTCAAGAAGTTGAAGACGCCCACGATGATGTTGATGACGCTGATGATCGCCACGATCAGGCGCGAGCCGCCGTTGCCATCGAAGATTCCCTTGGCGACCGCGATGTAGATGAGTCCGAGGACGCCGGATACGAGGGAGGCGATGATGGCCGACGTGAACCCGTCGCCGATCCCAAGCAGCGCGACGACCGCCGCGATGAGGGCGAGAATGCCTTCGATGATGATGATGATGCCAACGAGCGTGACGCCGAACGGACGTGCACCGATGCCTGCCATGGTTCCTCCGGAAAACGATCCCGCGGCCCTTTGCTGCAGGATTACAGTGTGACTTTAGAGGAAGCCACCTCTGGTTACGGTCCAATTGCGAAAGCGGCGCAGCGCGCCGCGATTTTGGTCATTGAAGCAAGGGGCGTACGATCACATGAGTTTGTCATTGAAAACTCAATAGGGGGTGAACGGTTTCGACGGACAGATGGTTTGACCGGAGAAGCGTGTCGAGAATCAAGGTGATCTCGTTAAGAATCCTTGACAAAAAATAACTGCCAAAAATACGCAGTCCGCTGAGTCCTACGCCCTCGCGGCGTAGTACATAGATCAGCCGTCAGCCCAATGCGTCCCCGAATTGGGGTCTGACGTCGCTAGGGGACTCACCAAGCGCTCCGGTCACGGGAGCGGGCGGAAAGCTAAACAGTGACTGGGCCGCCCGGTGCAGTGCCGCACGAAGCACCGGGGCCGAGAAGCGATAGCGCGGCTACACACGTAGAAGAACGGAAGGATCCTGCACGGACCCGGGTTCGATTCCCGGCACCTCCACATGTCAGACAGTAGGAGTGTCTTCTGACTCTTACTAGTAAATGTGCTGTCGGACCCTTGCCGAAGTGTCTTCCTCGCTCGCCCCAACTGGGGCCTGACGGAAGGCGTCGCGGTGAGGGTCCACAGCATTGACCGCCGGAAACTGGCTGGCGACCCACTCCCGTTCCCCACCGGGGAGTTCCACGACCCCGCCGAGACCGTAGCCGTCTTCGACCGCTTAGGACTGCCTGACGGATTCCCTTTCGTCCTCGACGATGACGGCCGAGCCGATGGCTGCCACTTCCTCAACCAGTACCTCCTCGACGCCTGGGATCAGCGTGCCTTCGCGCTGGACAGCGTCCGTCGGTTTCACATCTATAACCTTGGCGGCTTCCTTCGGTCCCTGCGCGCTGCCCGCGCCGACGCGCACGCCGCCAATGCAGGTGTCTCGACCGAGCAGTGGCTTGCCGAGAACGGCGAGCCAAAGGTCGACCTGACCGACGCGACCCGCTACGACCTCGTCGCCTACCGCGACGCCCGTGCGTTGCTGCTCGAACCCAGCAGCCTGCGCACCGAGATGGGCTGTATCAGCGCGTTCTACCGCTATGCCCACCAGAGGGGGTGGATCGCTACCGACCCGGTTCCCCGCTGGGGCGAGGCGAACCGCAACACCCTGCTCCCAAGGACGCGGAGAGCGCGCGTGGAGAAGTTCCTCTCCGAGGCCCAGACCCGCCACTTCCTCGAGGCCGGTCTCCGCGGGGACGGTCCTGTCACTGACGGCGCACCAGCCTTCCCGGAACGGGACTACGTGTTCGGCCTCCTCCTCGCCACCACCGGACTTCGTCGCGAGGAGGCGGGACTGCTCCTCGACGGAGAGATCCCGACCCTGCCACTAATGCCGCCTTCGGGCGTGGACCGGTTCGTTCGCAGAGGTAAGGGCGGGGTGAGCAGATCGGTCTACGTCACCACCGAACTCGTCAGCGCGCTGACCCTCTACCGCAACGTCGAGCGGCGAGCCATCATCGAGGCTGCTCAGCCCCGACTGCGACGGATGCGCCGCGAAGGCCAGCTGTTCGTCGTCGACGACGTCACCGTTCGCAATGGGGCGCTGATGCTCAGGCGGGTCAAGGCCAACATCATCGCGGAACGACTGCCCGACGAGGACCGCGCCCGCGCTGTACACGTGCTTCCCGACGGCCGCATCGAGCCACTTGGGCTGTTCCTCGCGCGAGGCGGACTCCCGCCCGCGATCGCCTACTGGAACGAAATCTTTGCGGACGCCCGAGACCGCGTCGACGCCTACGGATCCGCGGACCGGCCGCCTGCTCACATCACGGTCGCACCGCACACGATGCGTCACACCTTCGCCGTCCGGATGCTCGCCGCCCTCATGCGCGAAGGAGAGGACCGAGCAAACGACCCCTACTTCCTCCTTGTCAACCCGCTCCTGACCGTGCAGCAGTTGCTCGGACACGCCAGCGTCGAGACGACTCAGCAGTACCTCTTCGCTGCCGAGAACTGGCACGAGGAACTGCCCACCACGCTGCGGCGCGCGGCCGCCGAACTCGTCACCGCATCCCGTCCCACCGAAGGGGTCGACGCATGACCAAGGGTTCTTACACGACGACGCGGATCAAGGTCTCGCCCCCGCCTCTCACCGGCCTTCACCTCAACCCTCGGATCTTCGAGTACGAGGGACTCTATGGGGTCACCCTTCGTGTAACACTTGAGCCGTTGGCGTTCCCCATCCCGATCGTGGCGGCGGAACTCGCGGACAAGTGGCTCGAGGTGTCAGCCGAGACACCTAGCGCAGGTTCGACTCTCGGCGTTGCGGTTGAACGGTTTCTGGATGATGTCGGGGGGCAACTCCGGGCGGTCCGCAAGGTCGGCGACATGCGACTGTCAGACATCAGACGCCGATACATAGATGCGTGGGAGATGCGACTGCTCACCCAGCACCGTGCCAGTGGAACCGACACGCACTACAAATACGCCGTTCACATGTTCGCCCTGTTGCGCCGGATCGAGTCTGACGCTCCGGGGTCCCTGCACCCAGAGGTAGTCGACCGTCTCGAGCAGGACTCGCGTCTCGAGCACGTCCGCAACCCGGGGCTGGAACCGTTCACCATCAACGAGACGAAACGGCTACGCGCGGCCGCTCACCGCATGGTCTTCCGTGCCTTGCAGTCAACGCCGGCCCAGTTGGCGAACCGAAACGTCCTGGTGGCGCTGAATGTGCTGCTTGCGCTCCCTACCGGAGAGCCCCCCGAGGTCATCCGTGGAATGTCGGTTGACCACCTTCAGGTCACGGCGTCCTCGGCGTATGACGAGGCGACCGCGCGGATGACGCCGCGTGACCGGATGACCTGGCTGGCGCAGCAGGACGGGATCGAGGCGTTCGCCGTGACGTTCGTGAAGAACCGTGCCGGGGGCGAGGAGCGGCGCGAGGTCTACACAAGAACGAGTAGGGCAGCGTATGCGGCCTTGCTAGCACTTCTCGTCCTGACCGCGGAAGATGGGCGCGGCTCCACGGAGGAGAGCCTGTGGCTAACACGCCGACCGTCAGGTGTTCTCGGCCAGCCACGCTGGAACGATAGGAGGTGGTCCCTGAAGCGCTGGATCGAGAGCCAGGGCATCGAGGTCGAGGGGCCCCTCGTGTGGAGCAGGTTCCGCAAGGTGGTGGTCGCGCGGGAGGCGGTGCGCGATGGTGGCCTGTACCTGCGCAGAGAGCGCCGACACACCTCAGGGGTGTTCTTCAAGCACTACTCACAGAGCGCAGTCATCGAGGCGCGTGGCGGCGCACTGTTGGTCCAGGGGATTCAGGGCTACTTCGACGCAGCCGTTCATGGCGCGGTCGTCGTGACACCCGAGGCTGAGCAACTCCTCCTCGACGGGCAGGAGTGCGACGCGCTCTCCGTCGACATGGCCGCCAGCCTGCTCAGTGGCGATCTTGACGGGCCACACACAGCATGTCGCAATCTCGAGGACAGTCCGTTCGAGCCCGCAGGCGAGACCTGTGGCCAGGCGACGACCGGGAAGTGCTTCGGCTGCTCCAACGCGCTCATCACACAGAGCCACCTCCCGGCCGCCATCTTGATCCGTGACCTCAGCGACCCACGACGTGCCGCCGATCCCGCCGCATGGCTGGCGACGTGGAAGGACATCCACGAGTTCGTGACAGCGATCGTGCTGCCCGCGTTCTCCGAGGAGCAGGTCGCGGTAGCGTCCGAACTCGTGGCATCAGTGCCCGTCGACCTCGGCGTGGCCAACGACATGAGAGGAGCGAACCAAGATGTCTAACCCCCGAAGGTCAACCGCCAAGCGCCCTGCAGGAATCCTCCGCGCCAACGAACTGGTCTACCCCATCGACGGCGTCGGTCCGCACTACGGTGACGGGGCCTGGGACTTCACGGCATTAATCGCGCGGGAAAGCACGCCCGAAAGAATGATCCACTTCGAGTCAGTTCCGGAGGGATACCGGCAACGATCCGCGACACCCTCGTGTGCCTCGCGCAACCCACACACCCTCGACTCGTCGCGGCCGGTGTCGTCCGAAGGAGGCCGCCCGCACCACCGGTCACGCTCATCACAACCTTCATTCAGCTGCGAGTCATCGCCTGGTGGGGACACTGGCGAGGTCTCTCCACGTTCGGCGACTGGACCCAGGAACACGCGGTCGCGTTCCTCGATGCCCTTCGCTCAGGGAAGCACCGCGAAGGCGGCACCACGGTTGGGGGATCGACGATTCGAGGCTACGTGGATAAGTTGAAACTGCTTCGCGAAGTGTCCCCGGCCCTCGGATCGGCGGGACTTACCTTCCAGCCATGGGGAGCCCAATGCGCTATGTCCGTCGCCGAACACGTGAATGCACCGGAGAACATAACTGAGCCTATGCCGTGGGAGACCTGGGCGCCGCTGATAAAGGCGTCGTGGGCCATCGTGGACAAGTTCTCGGTCGACATTTTGGAATCGCGTCGAGTGGCATCTCGTCTCCCCTTGGAGCCACGGGGGCCCGCCGGGACCAGAGCCTGGGCGCTCCTGGAGAACTGGGCAAATGCCGGTGGACGAGTGCCGCTACACACTGGTGAAGGCCACGGATCCTCCGCTCAGCGAGGCCTCGCTAACAACCGCCTCCTCTTCCGGATGCTCGGGCTGAACAACTCGATTACAACGCCGGCGCACCACTCCTACCGACAGGAAGCCGTGGACCTCCTCGCCGAGATGGCTCAGGACCCGGCACGATCAGCCTTCGGCGGGCTCATGGAGCCTCGCGTGCAAGTGACGCACCCTGATGGCACGGTTACGCTGTGGATTGCTGAACTGGGTCTGGCTGAGCTGGTCCACTTGGAGAGCGTCCTGCGCGCGGCCTGCTAGGTGTTGATCGCAAGCCTGACGGGGATGCGGAACAGCGAGATCCAAAGCCTGACGCGCGAAACTGTGACGACGCGCGCAGGGCTCCCAGCCCTCTCCGGGCGTCAGTTCAAGGGAGTGAGCACACCCGTTGGTGTTGATAGGGGTTGGTGGGCCCCGGCGCCTATCTTCAGGGTCATCGAGGTACTAGCAGCGTTGTCCATTCACGACACCCACCTTTTGGCGCGCAGCACTGCCAAGGCTGTCGGCGCCTATCATCCGGACAGAGACATCCCCCGACTCATCGCTTTCATCAATGATGAACCCGCCATGCGGGTCGGGCGAGGAGCGGGGCTCGGACTGGCCCGCATCCCCATCGACCCGAAAGCCAGCATCAATGCGACGTCCTTGCGCAGGTCGTTCAGCGTGTTTTCGAGCACTCATCCAGGAGCGGAACTCGGCTTGGGTATCCAACTCGGTCACGCCGCATGGCGCATGACGACCGGTTACACCACCAACGACCAGCAGACGCTCGCAAAACTCATGGACGCTGACCGTGTCCACTTAATGCGGGCCCAAGCGTCTGCCCTCGTCGTGGGAACCGCCCCCATGGCCGGCCGGCCATCCAAGTCCGTGCTCGATCTTCGGGCACAAGTCGTGGCTGACCCCGGCCGCGCGGAACGCATCATCAACGTGATGGCGGAACGCCTCCACCTCGGCACCACCAACGACTGCATGTTCGATGCTGAGGTGGCCGCGTGCGGCCCGCAGGGCCCATTCCTCGGCGACCACATCTGTTCTGGGATCAACTGCGGCAACGCGCACTACCAGACGGACCACGCGCCAGCACTGCGAGTCGCCATCGACCGCATTGACCGATTCCTGGAACGAGACCGAATGCACCCCTCGTTCATAGACCGGCTCAAAGCCGACCGCACCCGCCTCGCTGCCGTGCTCTCAGATCTCGACCAACTTGACGAAGGGACTGATCGCGCGTGAGTCGACCACTCCGTAAGCGTGTTTCTGACGAGGTAATGGAGAAAATCGTTGCAGCGATAACTGAGATCGGCGACGACGACCAGGCTCCACGAACGAAGCGAGAGATCGAACGCCGTTCCGGCCTCGCCCATGACACCGTTGCTAGAGCCTTCCGGCAAGATGCCGGCGAGGACAACACGTGGCAGATCACGGCCGCGCTCAACGCGCTGACCGGGTCTGCCACCAGGCAGCATGCCCCAGCGGTTCAGCGACGCCTTGACGCCGAACAGAAGGTCGCAGACCTACGCCAACGCCTCAGTGAGACCGAGCACATGCTCGACCGCTACGCGATGGCCCTGTACGCCTACCACCTCACCAGTGCGGCCGACATGTTCGAACCGGGTCCGGCAACAGACGTGGTCCCGATCGGCCGAAACCGGTCCCGAAGGCATTAGCCCGAATGCACGTGCGCCGTGGGGCGCTGACGATTTGAGTGGAGGTGGGAGACCTTCGCCGCTGTCCCTGTCGTTGCAGGGCAGTGAAGTTGACGGGAGCCTGTTTCGGGAGTGGTTCAGACGCTTAACCAGCGTCAGTGATCGCCCCTTTTGATGCGGGATCCAGCGGGAGTGCCGCGGGCGTTCCTCATGGGAATCCGGCCGTGATGCTCGTTCCAGCAGCGAGACCCGTACGTGGGCGACACCCGTGACGACTCTCTGGTGCGTCGGTGACATTGGCCTGGGCGACCCAACGGTCCTCAGGTAGAGGGGGAGCCCACTCTCGCTATCCCGCGCCTGCTTCGACTGCAAGCGCGCCAAGATCATTCGACACAACGCCGCATTCATCTGTCTTGCCTGTCGCAAGACCGAGGTCCTCGACGCTATGGGCCGCGATGAGCCCTGGAAACTGCTTGCCCGTCGGCGCATCCCGACGACGGGCCCGTTTGAACTACCAGACAGCGACACGCAGGGAATTGGCTTACGAGTCTGGTGAATTCGGCCGAGTTGCGCAGAACAGCGCGACAGTCCACGACTCGGGCGGAGCGCAAACGCCGTCTCCTCGAGAGTCGCCCTAGTGGGATCAGGAATTGAGCCTTCCGCAGTGCATGCACTTGAATGCGGCCGCCCCACTCGACTCTGACTGCCCTCGAAGTTCGAGCGCCCGCTCGGCGTCTTGCTCTGAGCTGTTCGCATAGATGTCGAGCACTTCGTGAGTTTGGCGCGCCCAGTTCTCCTCGAGTAGTAGATCGGGCGCACCAGAGGCTTTAGTTCCGGCGCAGCCATCCCGAAGCGGCATCCCGAGATGCCCGAACTGGAGCGCAAAATTGACGTCCCAGTTGGGCGTGTTAACGAGGCCCGCATAGGTAACGTCTTGCTCTTTGAATGACCTTCCGAAGATCTTGTCATAAAGACCCATGGCACTCCCTGACCCGAATCCACCGAAGGGTTCGAGAATTGATGATGAGTTATTAGTAGACACAGTTCTGCGAATGCTGGGGAAGGGTCCCTTGGGGTTGGCTCGGCGTTGCGCTGGACCTGCAGTGGCTGGAAACTGCCTGCCCGCCAGCGCATCCTGACGACGTGCCTGTTCGAACTACCGACAGCGTCACGCAGGTAATTGGACGACCCGATGGGCCGGGCTGCTACCCGGCGTCGGCCAACGACTCCTGACAAATTTCGTCCGGACTGCACGTGTCCGGCTGAGACGGACGGCTTTTGACTACGTGGGTGATGGACGCGGCGAGCAACTGCACGGCCCAGAGTTGGGTTGCTGGATCTGCCTTTCCAATCCAGCGGGCGAGCTCGGTCACAAGCTGATCGATCCAGGCGTCTAGCTCGATGGCTGCTGCTTCGTCGCCCTCAAGGCTGGAGAGTACGTGCTCGAGGGCGACCACGCATTCGAAGACCTCACCAGGGACGAAGGATTCCTGGCGAAGGACGTCGACCAGCCAATCCAATAGGGCGACGGCCAACGCTGGACTGTTCGGTTTGGGATGCATGAGGAGATTGTAGGAACACGGCTACATACTTCGTGTAGAAACGTTCCTACATTCATGTGAGTGTCATACAAGCCCACCCAAGCGGCAATCGCAGGTCGTGCTCACCTCGGTGCCCGGATTCGCGCCAAGCGGGAGGCCAGGGGCCTGAGTCAAGAGCAGCTCGCCCTGACCGCCGGCTTCGACCGCTCTTTCCTTTCTGACCTTGAATCGGGTCGGCACTCATGCATGGTCGACCGCGTGTTCGATCTCGCTGAGGCACTCGGAGTGGATGCATCGTCGTTGCTCGACGGATCCCTCCCGCCGGATTGAAATACGGGAGTCTGTTCATTTGCAACGACTTTCCGCTCACATTGCAATTGCCAGTCACGGCTCATGCAGATCGACGCGAGGCAGAGCACTCGATGTGCGAAGTTTGCTGGCGATGAGCCAGAACGCCGACTAGCCTTCGGTGTTGTCATGGCTTGCGGACACCGCCACCGGGACAGCCGTCATCGCTCTCGTCCTCGACGGGCAATTTGAAGCCGCCCGGAGCCTCGTCGCCCAGCACCCCGACCCGGCCGAACTCGCATACCGAACAGCGTGGGCAGCCATGCTCCTCATGCACGACCTCGATGTTGGTCGCGGCGGCTCCGGTCGCGGAGCGGAACTTGCACTTGTCGCCCGAGCGGCCTGCCTGGACTTCGCGCCGGACCTCAGCGACTCAGCATGAGCGTCGACGCGGGCTCATTGGAAACGCTCGGGCCTACGCCTGCGATCGGCGCGGCATTCGATGACCCGAACCTGATCGCGTCGGCGGGTCTGGTCCCGTTGGTCGCGCTCGCCGAGGCCGCTGGCCTCTTGGACTTGGTGTCGGCGCATGTCTCGGTCCCGACGGACAAGGGCGCGAACGCCGACCTCAAGACGATGAGCCTGATCGCGGGGATGTGCGCGGGCGCGGACTCGATCCAGGACATGTCGATCCTGCGCCACGGCGCCATGGGCAAGGCCTTCGACTACTGCTACGCCCCGTCGACGCTCGGCAGTCTCCTGCGGCAGTTCACGTTCGGTCACGTCCGCCAACTCGATGCGGTCGTGTCCCGGTTCCTGGCCAGGCTCGCCGCGAAGACGCCGCTGCTCGCCGGGATCGACGACCTCGCACTGGTCGACCTCGATGCGCGCGTTGATCGAGGTCCATGGCCATGGCAAGCAGGGCGCGTCGTTCGGCGACTCCGGCGTCCGCGGATTGAACGCATCAGCGGGGACCGTCACCGCTCCCGGCGGCGCTCCGGTGATCGTCGCGACCCGGCTGCGCAAGGGCTCCGCCGGTTCCGCCCGCGGCGCCGGCCGGATCGTGGCCGACGCCCTTGGGACCGTCCAGCGCCTGCGATCCGCAGGTGCGACCGGGATGGTCCTCCTGCGCGCCGACTCCGCGTACTACGGCCGCCCGACTGTCCTTGCCGCAGTGAACGGCGGCGCGCAGGTCAGCGTCACCGTCCGCCAGAACACGCTGGTGCAGCGCGCAATCGAGTCGATCCCAGCCGGTGCGTGGACCACCATCGAATACCCGAACGCCATCCGCGACGAGGACACCGGCGTTTGGGTGTCACGGGCCGAGGTCGCCGAGATCCCGTTCACCGCATTCGCATCAGCCAAGGCATCGCAGCAGGTCCCCGGCCGCCTGGTCGTGCGCCGCATCCTCGACTCGGGCCCTCCCGCCGGCCCCGACCAGGCATCGCTGTTCGACGTCTGGCGGTTCCATGCGTTCTTCACCACCGTCCCCACCGAGCAAATGGACACCGTCGTCGCGGACAAGACCCACCGCGGTCACGCCATCATCGAGCAGGGCTTCGACGCATCAAGGGCTCCGCCCTCGCCCACCTGCCCTCCGGGAAGTTCAACGCGAACGCCGCGTGGCTCATCCTCGCCGCCATCGCGTTCAACGCGCGCCTGGGCCGCCGGGACCATCGCCGGCGGCAGCCATGCCAGGGCCACGACCGCCACGATCCACACGCGCATCTCAGGCATCCCCGCAAGGATCGCGACCTCCGCACGGCGCATCACCATCCACCTGCCCACCGCGTGGCCGTGGCAGGAACCCTGCCAGGCGCTCTTCGATGCGACCCTCGGACCACCAGCCGTCGCACCCACCTGACCCGCCGCCGAAACCCCGGCCCAACCCGACACCACGTGGAACATCCCGGAAGAACCGTCATCCGGAGCACCACCACGCCCCCGATCGCGACCACTCCCAAAACGAGAATCAGACCCGCAGAACGTCACCCATCGGTGGATTCAGGTTAAACGAGTGTCGTATCCGAATTGAGTGTCGTGTCCAGATTTCCCTGAGGAGGCACTGCGACACTCTCGCTGGATTCCGCAGCTGGGAGTGGTCAGAGCGTCGGAGCTGGACCCAGGTCATGCGGTGGTCGGCAGCGACACGCCGACGACTCCAGTCCATCCCTCATCAGTAGTCGCGTGGTGTGCTGGTCACAGCGTCAAAGACTTGAACGACGCTGTCGACCGGCCGTTGCTGCCGAGCGATAATCTCCCAAACACGACACCATCCGCCGAGTGTAGTGAAAGTCCATTATGTTATGACATCTCTCCTCAGGCCTAATATGAGTACGTGGCACATGCACCGGGGGTAGGTAGCCGTTCTGAGCGACTCGCCGCCGCCAACGAACGAATTATGGACGCCGCGCTCCGTGAGATTTGCGCGAATGGCCCCGACAATCTCAACTTGACCGCGGTGGCAAAACAGGCTGGGGTCACCACAGGGTCCATATACGCGCGCTTTGAAAATAGCAACGAACTCGTCCTTGCGGCGTGGAACACCCGGTGCGCGGAGCCCATGAGGAAATTGGTGGCGCTCGTCGTCGAAATGACGCATGGCAACGAGGTTTCCACAACGGAGGTCTCCCATGTGCTGAAGAGCAGGCCAGCAGCAATTGATGCAGGTATCGCGGTGCTCATCTCAGCGCCTCGAATCGATGAACTAGACGAAACGATGCTTCCCGACTTTGGAGGATGGCTTCGCGCCTTGCGACAGGACGGCACGCTGTCGAACGACACCCTTGTGCCGCTTGCATACGTTCTTGGGTCAGCCTGCTTCGACGCGGCGATGGAAGCGCCCGTGCACGACTGGGTGACTCCGCTCCAGTGGATCGTGGTTTGCGACCAGTTGACAGTGGCCGATGACCCCGTGCCCGGCCGGGCCCATGAAGGCAAACCCCCCATCGAATTTGTCGTCTCTTCAGGCAACGCGGTTCGTGACGCGCTCCTTACCGGAGCCGTCAGCGTGATTGGCCGTAGTGGGGTTCGACGCAGCACGACCAGCCGGATCGCGCGAGCGTCCGGCCATTCTCAATCGACCCTTTTTCAGACGTGGAAAACGCGGCACGAGCTCATCAGTGATGTTGCCGGATTTATCTCCGACAGCCTCGCCGTGGCAGCTCGACCATTCGGAATGGCAGCTATGTCAGGTGACGCCGACATTGCCGCCGAGGGGATTAAACGCCTTTTGGCACCTGCTTCGCACGTTCAGCGACGGGTTCGACTCGAGATCGTTCTCGCTGCGATGTTCGACTCAGGAGTGGCTGCGCGTACCCACGCAGCGGATCGAGCCGCAGAAAAGGCATTAAGACAGATATCTCCGCAGTCCGTGCTTCTCGTCGACTCGATCCGCGCAGTAGTGCTGGGACTGATACTGCTTGAGGAAGTTATGGGTGACCTATCAAGCGTCAACTTCACCCCGCTCATAAAACCTTTTCTCAAGCGGACACTGCCCTAGTCAGACGTAGGTCAAGACAACTGCCATCTATTATTGAAGACCAGCGTGCGCGTGCAGACGATGCCGCCTGATCCAGAGTTTGGCCACTGGGCCCACGACTTCGTCCAACCACCGCTCAGTCCAGTTCCGTACTGCAGGGAAGAATCAGTCACGCTGGCACAGTTACCTGAAGACGGCATGCCTATCTGTTGAACGATGGACTCTGGACTTGACGTCCGGGTAGCAGTCGGAGGTGAAGCCGGCGTTGAAGCACCAATCAGAGTGACACCAACCACTCCCACTCTGTTGGCTCTGATTCCCCCAGGCCACATGACGATGGTGTACGTGCCCGCTGGCAAAGTTGTGGCGGCTAAACCAGTTGATGTGGAACTGCCGCCAGCCACGAGCAAACTCGTTCCTGTCAACGGCGCACCAACCGCGGTGCTTCCCCACTGATAATCGGAAGTGACGTTCCACTGGCAGTCCGTTACAGAAGGGGAGCCTGAGCACGCGTAGACGTTGCTGTTTGTGCTTGTGAAGTCCACCGTGACGCTTCCGTTGTTGTTGTCCGTGACCGTGTTTGCGCCACTCGCCGGCCCAGCGGTATGGACGGCGAGTGCGCGCAAGCACGCCAAGGCCGTTAGAACCGACATTGAGGTTCCCCAGAAAAAGTAGACATCCACTGTTCGCGAGTGCAATGGGCATTCGCTGGAAGGATGTCGAACATGTCAAGTCGAAGGAAGTTCACGACCGAGTTCAAGGTCGAGGCCGCGCATCGGGTCATTGATTCGGGTCGCTCGATCGCTGAGGTCGCCCGGGAGCTCAGCGTGGGCGAGCAGTCGCTGGGAGGATGGGTCCGTGACGAGCGTCGCCGCATGGATGCCGCGAGAGGAACGGAGAATGAGCCCTTGACACCGCAGGAGAAAGCCGAGCTAGCTACGCTACGCAAGAAGGTGGTCGAACTCGAAAAAAACTTGCTATTTGTGGGAAAAGCAGCGGCGTACTTCGCAGCGAATCCACCAAGGCGGAGCGATTCGCGTTGATGGCTGCGC
>JBBATH010000011.1:0-28335 GCA_040398845.1 Candidatus Nanopelagicales bacterium
AACCCCGGACCTACGCATTACGAGTGCGTTGCTCTACCCCTGAGCTAAGGCGGCCTTTCGGACCAGCCCCTGCCTTCGAGGCCACTCCACCCGTGCAATCCCTTTGAGGGCGCCGTCCTGGCGGTCAACACCAGTTATTCGCCCCGCGGTATGCGCGGTCGTGCTATTCCAACGTACTTCCGAATCTTATCGGCCCACTCGCGCACCGGGGAGCGAGGGTGTTTGGCCTCCTGCGAGGATGATCCGGTGCCTCGCCCTGATGTCGTCCTATGCGACCTCGACGGCACAATCACCGACTCGATCCCGGGCATCTATCGGTGTCTTCGCCTCGCTCTCCCGCTCATCGGCCTGCCCGACATGTCCGATGAGCAGCTTCGGGCCTTCCTTGGGCCTCCCCTGCACTACACGCTCAAGGAGGTCTACTCGAAGTCCGATGAGGAGGTTGCCGCCTTCGTGACCGCCTATCGAGGCGAGTACTTCGGTGGCGGGGAGTATGAATTCGACGTCTTCCCGGGCATGGCCTCGCTCATCGCCGACATCGGCGCAAGCGACATGAAGCTCGCCCTCGCGACCGCGAAGCCGATCGAGTCCGCTGTCCGGGTGCTTACTCGCGCCGGGCTCATCGAGCACTTCGACTTCGTGAGTGGATCTGAGCTCGACCTGCTGCGACAGGACAAGCCAAGCGTGATCGCCCACGCCATCGCAGGCCTCGGGCTCGACCCGTCATCAGTCACGGCCATGATGATCGGTGACCGCAAGGAAGACGTCCTCGGCGCCCACCATCACGGTTTCAGTTCGATCGGTGTGCTTTGGGGCTACGCGGACGAGGGTGAGCTCGAGGCAGCGGGGGCCGGACACGTCGTGACGAGCACCGACGCAATCCGACCCCTGCTCAACCTCTGATGATTCGCTGAACCTTTGATGAGGAGGGGTTCGTGGGGGCGACTATTTTTTTCCTGAAGCGTCAGTGGGCGAGAGCAGGCTTGACGTCGCCCGCCGACATGTCCTGCTTGCTCATCCGAACGAGGCTCACCCAGATGATCGCGGCGAGAGCCAGAATGCCGGCGCTCCAAGCGAAACCGCGCGAGAATCCGGCGACGAGTGCGTCGGCGTCCGGGCCTTGGAGGTTGTTCGCCACGACGTAGGCAGCCGTTGTGGAGGCCGCGATGGTGTTGAGGAACGCCACCCCGATTGATCCACCAATCTGCTGGCTCGTGTTGAGCACTGCCGAGGCAACACCCGCATCGTGATCGCCTGCACCGAACAGGGCCGTTGCCGAAAGGGGCACGAAGATGAGACCCATTCCGAGGCTCAGCACGATGAGTGAGGGCAGGATGTTCGACGCGTACTGGCTCGACGGAGTGAGGAACACGAGCGAGGCCATGCCCGTCACCGCGAGACAGAAGCCACCAAACGTGACCCAACGCGAACCGAAGCGCGGGAGCAGTTGGCTCGCGATGCCCGCACTCACAATGACACCGGCGGAGAAGGGCAGGAAGAGCAGGCCCGACTTCAGCGGCGAGTAGCCGAGCACCCCTTGGAAAAAGAAGGTGAGGAAGAGGAACATGGCGAAAAGGCCCACACCGACAAAGAACGATGCGAGGTAGGCACCGCCGCGGTTGCGGTTCGCGAGGATGCGGATCGGGAGCAACGGGTGGCTCGACTTGCTCTCAATGAGCATGAAGACCACGAGCAGGGCGATGCCAATTCCCATGAAGGTCAGAGTCGATGTTCCGTTCCAGCCGGCCGTGGTTGCCTGCGTGATTCCGTAGACGAGCGAGACGAGGCCGAGGGTTGAAGTGACGGCACCCGGGATGTCGTACTTAGTGTTGCCGGTCGCACGGGACTCGGTGACGAACGGGATGGCAAGGAGCACCGCGACGATCGCGATCGGGACGTTGACGAGGAGGGTCCAGTGCCAGGAGGCGTACTCGGTGAGAATGCCACCGAGGACGAGGCCGATCGCCGCGCCACCGCCAGAGAGGGCTCCGTAAACACCGAAGGCCTTGGCCCGCTCCTTGGAGTCGGTGAAGGTGACCGAGATGAGGCTCAGGGCTGCAGGTGCGAGCAGGGCTGCGAACAGTCCCTGTAATCCGCGCGCCGAAAGGAGTTGGGCAGCGCTCGTGGAGATGCCACCGAGGAACGAGGCGAACGCGAACCCGGCGAGCCCGATGATGAACACCCGCTTGCGCCCCGCATAATCCGCGATGCGCCCGCCGAGGAGGAGTAGGCCGCCGAAGGCGAGGGTGTAGGCGGTGACGACCCACTGGCGGTCTGCGTCGCTGAAGCCCAGGTCGATCTGGATCGACGGGAGCGCGATGTTCACGATAGACGCGTCAAGGACGACCATCAACTGGGCAATGGCGATAACGACGAGGGCCTTCCATCGACGTGGATCGGCAACGGTTACTTCAGGGGGCGTCGATACCGACGTCATTGCAACTCCAAGGATTGGAACAACTTAACATTGTTCAGTTGCTGGCAACCTACCACATGTAGTTGAACACAAAACTTTTACTCGCAGACCAGGCCGACCTTTGGCAGCGTCCCTGCAAGGAGATACGCATCGACCGCATCCGTCACGCAGGCCGAGCCATCAAGGTAGGCGGTGTGGTTGTAGCTGTCCCACGTGAGGAGTACCGCGTTATCAAGTTGGCCGGCGAGCCGCTCGCCCCATTCATACGGAGTCGCCGGGTCGTGGGTTGTCGACACGACAAGAATCGGCGCCGAACCCGTCGCGGTCACACTCGTGATCGGAGGGTCCTGCGAAGCGGGCCAGTCATTGCAGATGAGGAGTCCCCAGGCGAGCGCCGCTCCGAAGGTGGGGGACTCGACGCTCCACTCCTTGGCAAGTGACCGCACCTGCTCCAGCGTGACATCCGACCTGCGGTCAGCACATGTCACCGCGTAGAAGGCATCGGTCGAATTATCAAGGTAGCGACCGTCAGGTCCGCGATTAATCCGCCCATCGAGCAGGTCGAGCAACTGCGCACCGTCACGGTCATTCACCATCGACGCGAGCGCTGCACTCAGTTGCGGGTAGTCGTTCGACGGGAAGTAGAGGTACGTGAGGACTGCGTACGACGCCAGTCCCTCGTTCAGGGACCGCTCACCAACGGTGATCGGATTCGTATCGAGGGCGGTGAGAGCGTCGCGAAGTTGCTGAGCGACCTCATCCGGCGTGCCCTGAAAGGGGCAATCATCCTGCTCACTGCAGTAGCGGGAGAAATCAGCAAACGCCTCCTCAAAGCCGCGCGCCTGCCCACGGGTCACCCCAACGTAGTCAACATCCGGTGGGAGCACCCCGTCGAGCACCATGCGCCCCACCCGGCCGGGAAAGAGTTCTGCGTAGACCGCACCAAGGTAGGTGCCGTAGGACTTGCCGAGATAGTTGAACGAAGGGTCTGCGACCACCGCACGCACAATGTCGAGGTCGCGGGCGGCATTCACCGTCCCCATGAACCTGATAACCGGATCGGACTTCTCCTCGCAGGTGCGACCGGCTAGCTCTAGGGCCGAGACGACACGGGCTTCCTCCGTGGGAGAGTCCGGCGTCGTATCCACATCGACGAGATCGTCGATCTGGCTATCCGTCAGACAGCGCATCGGTTCGCTCTTCGCGACCCCACGGGGATCAACTCCAACGATGTCGTACGCATCAAGGACGGAAGAGCTGACGATTTGCGAGGCCGCCTTCGCGTAATCGAAGGCGCTACCCCCTGGACCACCCGGGTTCACGAAGAGCGAGCCGATAGCCGTGCCGGTGGAACGCACCCGGGTCACGGCCAGGTCAATGGTCCGTTCATCAGGATTCGCGTAGTCCATCGGGACCTTTACGGTCGTACATTCGGCATCACCGCAGTTTCGCCACGTCACCTGCTGGCCATAGAAACTCTCCAGGCTCGGAGCCAGCGCGGTGGTCGCACTCGGTGATGGGATCGGCACTGGCGCCACGTCGGCCGACGACAGGGCTCCGCATGCCGACAGGACCAAGCCCATCGCACCGCCGAGGAGCAGCCGAGATGCTCTGCTGCCGGTCCTGGTCACGGACCACCGCATCGGCTTGCTCCAAGCTCTCGAGGACGTCGCGTCCGTGGAATTCGACCCGCGAGCGGGAGACCACGCACGATACGTCGGCCTTGAGTGACGCGTCAAGCAGTGGCGCTGCGGATCCACGGATCCTTGAGCTCGACCATGAGCGACTCCATCGCAAGCAGTGGCGTGACGTTCGCCTGCACCTGCGCCCGCGCGTAGCTAATCGCCCTTAGTCGGCGTCCGGTGTCGTTCACACTCCCCTGCCGAGCAAGCTGCGAAAGCTGAGGGCGCATCTCCTCATTGATGAGCGGGACCCCAGAATCGAACTGAATGAAGAGCACATCACGGTACAGGCCCATGAGGTCGATGAGCGCACGGTCGATCTGGTCACGCACCGTCCGGGTGCTCCTCGTCTTCTGTTTCTTGGCAAGCTCCTTCGCGGCCGCGTCCATCGACTTTTTCAGCTGGCCCTTAATCCGCACGTCGGTGCCTGCGCCGTAGGCGCTCGCGAGCTGCTCCCCCTCGAACAGGTCGAGCGGGTCCGTGATGGCCTTGGCATCCTCTGTCGCTGCCGAGATGAGGTTCGCGGCATTCATGAAGCATGATGGAATATCGTGCAGTTGCAATGGAATTCTCAGGACCTCCTGCCGGCGCAGCCGAGCATGCTCATCCATTGCGAGCCCGCGGGCCCGGCCGATGTGACCCTGCGAAGCCCTCGCCGCAAAGGCCGCCATGGCTCGATCGACGCCGTATCGCTCGACGAGGAGATCAGCGACATCCCTCGCCGACGGCGTGCGGAGCGCGACATGGCGAGTACGCGACACGATGGTGGGCAGCACATCCTCAACACTCGGCGCGCACAGAATCCAGACGGTATGAGGTGGCGGCTCCTCGATCGACTTCAGTAGGACGTTCACTGCCTGATCGGTGAGCCGATCGGCGTCTTCGACAATGACGACATGCCAGAACGAGCTTGCGGGCGAGAATCCGGCAGTCTTCACGAGAGCGCGCGCGTCATCAACGACATAGTTGACGCCCTCCGGACGCACCACGTCAACATCAGGGTGGCCGCCCAGCGGCGCGGTGCGACACACCTGACACAATCCGCAGCCGCCCTCCGGACACACGAGCGCGGCAGCAAAGCAGGTCGCTGCGGTCGATCTACCCGAACCGGGCGGTCCGGTGAAAAGCCACGCGTGGGCCATCGCCGGACCAGGCTCACCTCTGGTTCTGGCCTCGGCATCGGACACGGCGCGCTGAAGGTTCGCCACGACCTCGTCCTGCCCGACGAGCGCCTGCCAGATGCCGCTCATTCGGCTGCCATCGTGGCGAGGGCCACGTCGACCCGGTCGGCGATCGCCTGCGCGATCTCACTCACGTCACCGGACGCATCGAGCGTCAGATAGCGAGATGGGTCATTCGCGGCCAGTTCGAGGAATCCGTCCCGGACGGCGCGATGATATTCGAGGGGCTCAGCCTCGAGTCGATCCGGGTTGCTCAGCCGCGCTAGCCCAACGACCGGATCGACATCGAGGAGGATCGTGAGGTTGGGCAGGAGGTGTCCGGTTGCCCAAAGGCTCAGATCCCGGACGGCTCCGGCGCCCAGTGATCGCCCGTAGCCCTGATAGGCGACCGACGAATCGATATAGCGGTCACACACGACGACCGCCCCACGCTCGACGGCCGGACGGATCACCTGGGCAACGTGCTCGCCGCGGGCCGCTGCGAACAGCAGCGCCTCGGCGCGGGGGTCGAGGCCCTCGTAGTCCCGGCTCAGGACGATCGCCCGGATCGCCTCCGATGCCGGCGTGCCACCCGGCTCCCTCGTCCAGACCACCTCGCGGCCAAGGGCTCGCAGGTGAGTGGCGAGCAGACCGCCCTGGGTCGACTTGCCCGCTCCCTCGCCACCCTCGAGCGCGATGAACGCTCCTGCCAGCACGGCTAGAAGGATCCGGCGACCACTGGTGATGGCGTCGCCTTCGTCGCCGCCACCTTCTTCACGGCCGTCCTCTTGGCGGTGGCTTTTTTGACGGTCGCCTTCTTCGCTGTCGTCTTCTTCACGGTCGTCTTCCGCGCAGTTGCCTTTTTCGCGGGGACTGTCTTCTTGGCGGCGCGCTTGGCAGCGGAGCTCTTCGCCGTAATCGTCCGGGTCGTGGTCGCAGGCGCACGCTTGACCGCCTTGCGGGCACTCTTCTTCGCCGGGGCCTTACCCTCAGACGCGTCCTTCGCCCTGCGCTCGGACAACAGGTCGCTCGCCCGTTCGACACTGATCGTGGCGGGATCATCAGCCGTGCGAAGCGAAGCGTTTGTCTCACCATCGGTGACGTACGGCCCAAACCGACCCTCGCGAATCACCATCGCATTGCCGGTCGTCGGGTCGTTGCCAACCTCACGCAGCGGTGGCGCAGCCTGACCACGTCCGCGTCGAACCTTCGGCTGGGCATAGAGTGCGAGCGCCTGCTCGAGGCTCACCGAGAAGATCTCAGCCTCACTCGCAAGTGACCGTGAATCCTTGCCACGCATGAGGTACGGGCCATAGCGGCCGTTCTGCGAGGTGATGACCTCCTCGGTATTGGGGTCGGTGCCCACGACGCGCGGCAGGCCCAGCAGCCGCAGCGCATCGTCAAGGGTCACCGTGTCGAGGGTCATGTCGGTGAGCAG
The DNA here is from genome assembly GCA_040398845.1 of Candidatus Nanopelagicales bacterium. GTDB lineage: Bacteria > Actinomycetota > Actinomycetes > S36-B12 > S36-B12 > WLND01. The sequence continues at coordinate 6,697 of JBBATH010000011.1, forward strand.
GCTGCCGGTGCGCGGCTTCGCCGATTTCGGCGACCCTTCCGGCAGCACCTCTGTCACGTACGGGCCGTAGCGCCCGGTCTTCGCGAGCACCTGCAGGCCAGACTCGGGGTCGACACCGAGATCGCGATCACCGGAAGGCTCGGCCAGGAGCGCCTCTGCCTTCTCTGCCGTGAGTTCATCGGGGGCCAAGCCCACCGGGATATTCGCCCGCTCCTCACCACGTTCGACGTAGGCGCCGTAGCGCCCGACCCGAAGGAAGGCGTCGGACCCGACGATCGGGGTGGTAGCGATCTGGCGTGCATCGATGGCCTCGAGGTTCTCGGTGAGCGCCTTGATTCCCGGGAACGGGCCGGCGACGCTTTCGCCCCCGCGCCAGAAGGCAGCGAGTTGCCCAACCCGGTCGCTTTCGCCCGCAGCGATGAGGTCGAGGACCTCCTCCATGCTTGCCGTAAAGGTGTAATCGATGAGTGAGCTGAAGTGCTCCTCGAGGAGGCGGACCACCGAGAACGCGGTGAAGCTCGGCACGAGCGCCGAACCCTTCTTCCACACATAGCCACGATCGACGATGGTCGACATGATCGACGCGTAGGTCGACGGCCTGCCGATGCCGAGCTCCTCAAGGCGCCCCACCAGCTTCGCCTCCGTGAAGCGGGCGGGCGGGTTGGTGCTGTGGCCCTCGGGGGTGAGCGATGCAGCCGTGACGGTCTGCCCCTCGCGCAGGTTCGGCAGCTCGCGCTCGCGATCAGCGTCGTCCGACTCCTCGGTGATGTCCTTGAGAGCCGCGTAGAAGCCCGGGAAGACGGTGACGGTTCCCGAGGCCGTGAACTCGGTATCGGTGCCGTCAGAGCCGGTTGCACCAAGCTTGACGGTCGTCGTTGCCACCTGTGCGTTGACCATCTGCGATGCAACGGTGCGCTTCCAGATGAGGTCATAGAGGGCGAACTCGTCGGCATTGAGCTCGCGCGACACCTCACCCGGGGTACGGAAGGCATCTCCAGCGGGACGGATAGCTTCATGGGCCTCCTGCGCGTTCTTCACCTTCTTGTCGTACCGACGCGGCAGCTCCGAAACATATTCCGGGCCATACAGGGCCGCGGCCTGCGAGCGCGCAGCGTTGATCGCCTGCTCCGACAGGTTCGTGGAGTCAGTTCGCATATAGGTGATGTAGCCGTTCTCGTACAGCCCCTGGGCCACGCGCATCGTGCGCTGCGAGCCCCACCGGAGCCGATTTGAGGCCTCCTGCTGAAGCGACGAGGTCATAAAAGGAGCCTTCGGCTGACGCTGGCTAGGCTTCTGAATCACGGACCGGACGGTGAAGTCGCGGCCTGCTAGGGCTCCGGCGAGGCCGCGCGCGCGGCTCTCGTCAAGGAGCACCACGTTCTTCGCGGTGAGCATGCCGGACTGGTCGAAGTCGTTGCCGCGAACCACCCGCTGGCCATCGACCGCTGTGAGCCTGGCATCGAAGGACTCCGGCTCGAACACGCCATCGATGTCCCAGTACCCGGCAGATCGGAAGGCGATTCGCTCCCGCTCCCGGTCGACAACGAGTCGCACCGCCACCGACTGGACGCGGCCGGCCGAGCGGGCCTCGCGACCGATCTTCTTCCACAGCACCTCTGAGACCGGGTAGCCGTAGAGCCGATCAACGATGCGGCGGGTCTCCTGGGCATCGACAAGCTGCATGTCGAGGTCACGCGGGTTCGCGACTGCCTCGCGTATCGCCTCCGGCGTGATCTCGTTAAACACCATCCGGTGGACCGGCACCTTCGGGCGCAGGACCTCGAGCAGGTGCCAGGAGATCGCCTCTCCCTCGCGGTCCTCGTCGGTTGCGAGGAGGAGTTCATCGGCATCCTTGAGCGCCTTCTTCAGATCACGAATCGTCGCGACCTTGGAGGGGTGGATGACGTAGTAGGGCTGGAAGGACTCATCGACGTTGACCGCGAGCTTCGCCCACGGCTTCTTTCGGTCCTCCTCGGGAAGCTCCGACGCCTTCGAGGCGAGATCGCGAATATGTCCCACTGAGGCCATGACTGTGTAGTCAGAGCCGAGGTATCCGGCGATCTTCTTGGCCTTGGCCGGTGACTCGACGATCACCAGCGTCTTGGCGTTACTCACGAAACGTTCCTTCCCAGGCGACCGCGCCACTCGTTGACGAGCCTGTCGCGGAGTCTGACGGTAGGCCACACCCCCCCGTCAAGTCGCCGCGACCCCCGGTGAACCCCGGGACATCGGCGAATTCGACCGGTGTACCACGAAGGACCCGGCTCCTCGCGGGGCCGGGTCCTTCGCTGCGAGGTCGAGCTCAGACCTTGGCTACCTCAGGGTCACCGACAGCGATCGGACGTCGCTTCGAGATCACGACAGACGTGACGATGATCGCCACGGCCACGATCGCGATCGTCCAGCGCAACCCGGTATTGGCCCCGGTGCCGATGCTCAGCGACACCACTGCGGGTGCGACGAGCAGTGCAACGAGGTTCATCACCTTGATGAGCGGATTGATGGCCGGGCCAGCGGTGTCCTTGAAGGGATCGCCAACCGTGTCTCCGATGACGGTCGCCTCGTGGGCAGGGGAACCCTTGCCGCCGTAGTTGCCATCCTCGATGAACTTCTTCGCGTTGTCCCATGCCCCGCCCGAGTTCGACAGGAAAACTGCCATGAGCACGCCGGTAGCGATCGTGCCCGCGAGGTAGGCGCCAAGCGCTCCCACTCCGAGGCCGAAGCCGACCGCAATCGGAGTGAGTACTGCGAGCAGGCCCGGGGTGACAAGCTCACGGAGCGAGTCGCGCGTGACGATGTCGACCACCTTGCCGTACTCCGGCTTCTCGGTGCCCTCCATGATTCCCGGGTGCTCGCGGAACTGGCGACGCACCTCGTAGATCACGGCGCCTGCAGCACGTGACACGGCATTGATCGCCAGGCCCGAGAACAGGAACACAACGGCGGCGCCGATGATGAGGCCCACCAGGTTGGCAGGACTCGCGACATCGAGGATGCCGTAGTATTGCAACTGCTCCTGAAGCGTGTTGAGCGCATCGGTGCCGCCCGCCTCCGCTGTGGCCGCGATGATCGAGTCGCGGAAGGCGCCGAACAGCGCCGTCGCAGCCAGAACTGCCGTCGCGATGGCGATGCCCTTCGTGATCGCCTTCGTCGAGTTGCCGACCGCGTCAAGGCGGGTGAGCACTGCCGCACCCTCACCGTCGATGTCGCCCGACATCTCAGCGATGCCCTGCGCATTGTCCGAAACCGGACCGAAGGTGTCCATCGAGACGATAACGCCAACCGTGGTGAGCAGGCCGGTTCCGGCCAGCGCGATCGCGAACAGCGAGAGGAGTACGACGCCACCACCAAGGAGGAAGGCACCATAGACCGCCGCTGCGATGACGAGCGCTGAGTAGACCGCTGACTCGAGACCGAGTGAGATGCCCGACAGGATCACCGTTGCCGCACCCGTGAGCGAAGTCTTCGAGACATCGTCGACCGGGCGGCGGTTCGTCTCGGTGAAGTACGCCGTGAGCTGCTGGATGACCGCCGCGAGGATGATGCCGACGAATACCGCTCCGATGACGTAAACGCGCGGGTTGAGCGAGTCAGCGGTCTCAATGGCAGCGAGGCCTCCGATCGACTCAATCTGCTCCCAGGAGCTGGGAACCCATACGAAGACCGCGACGACCACGAGGATCGCGCTGATGACCGCCGATATAAAGAACCCGCGGTTGATGGCCGACATACCCGAGCGATCGCTCTTGCGCGGCGAGACCGCGAAGATGCCGATGACCGCGGTGATCACACCAATGGCCGGGATGATGAGTGGCAGGACGAGGCCGAGCTCGCCGAATGCCGCCTTTCCTAGGATGAGCGCGGCCACGAGGGTTACGGCGTAGGACTCGAAAAGATCCGCTGCCATGCCCGCGCAGTCGCCGACGTTGTCGCCGACATTGTCAGCGATGGTCGCGGCGTTTCGGGGGTCGTCCTCAGGAATGCCCTGCTCCACCTTGCCCACGAGGTCTGCGCCGACATCGGCCGCCTTCGTGAAGATGCCACCGCCGACTCGCATGAACATAGCGAGGAGCGCCGCGCCGAAGCCGAAGCCTTCAAGTACCTTGGGCGCCTCACCCTTGTAGACAAGGACCACGAGTGCCGCGCCAAAGAGGCCCAGGCCCACCGTGAACATGCCCGCCACGCCACCGGTGCGGAACGCGATCTTCATCGCCTTCTGCTCACCGGACTCCTTCGCGGCAGCGGCCACGCGGACATTGCCGCGAACGGCCAGCCACATGCCCATGTAGCCGGTGACGCCGGAGAACACGGCACCCACGAGGAAGAAGATGCTGCGGCCGATTCGCTCAGCGCTCGTCTCCGCGGGAAGGAGGAACAGGATGAAGAAGACGATCGCGGCGAAAATGGCGAGGGTCTTGAACTGACGCGTGAGGTACGCGGACGCGCCCTCCTGGATCGCGCCGGCGATCTCCTTCATTTTGGGTGTGCCTTCACTGGCTGCGAGGACTTCGCGGACCAGCACGGCCGCGACTCCCAGCGCGGCAAGCGCGATGATGGCAACGACGACGACTGTCGTGAGGTTGCCTCCGGACAACTCGATCATGGGTCTCCTGCCTTACCGGCGTGTGTGGACCGCCGGGATCATGGGTTGGATCAACCTGCGGAGTCTACGCACCTCAGGTATAAGTCCGCGGGCGGTTGGGTTACCGACCGATTTGCGCCGACTCTAGGGAATCGAAGACGTCAATGAGGGTGTCCACGCCAGTGATCTGCAACACTATTTTCACGCGACCGCTCGGAGCCGCCATACAGAGGTACCCGTCGACGTCGCGGGCGCGCGCTGCCGCCTCGATGATCGAGGCCAGACCGCTCGAATCCATGAACGGAGTACCAGACATCTCGATGACGGTTCGACTACCTGGCTGCATCATCGGCATGAGCAGTGCCAACATGACCGGGGCCGCTTGCACATCGAGATCCCCTTGCGATGTAACGACCTGCAGGTTCCCCTCGTGCGACGCAGCAACCGAGAAGTCCATTGCCGCACTCTGACACACCTGTCGCGTAGGTTGGGGTGTGATGACGAAATTGGTGAGGTCCAGCCCCGAGGAGGTCCTCGGCAGGCTCACCTCCGGGCGACCCGACCGGCTGCGACACACCGCCACAATTCCGGCGCGCGAGGCCACCACCGCCGAATGGCCTGACTGGATCCCACCCGAACTCCTCAAGGCCTGGGCCGGGCAGGGCATCACCCTGCCGTGGGCGCATCAGGTTCACGCGGCTGAGTTCGCTCACGCAGGCCGCAACGTCGTCATTGCAACCGGGACCGCATCCGGCAAGAGCCTGGCCTTCGCCATGCCAGCACTTTCAGCGATCCATGCCGGCCTGGGCGCCCCGAACGGCCGCGGCTCCACCACGTTGTACCTCGCCCCGACAAAGGCCCTCGCCCACGATCAACTGCGGTCACTTGGCGAACTCGACCTTGCGTGGCTTCGGGCGTCAACGGTTGATGGCGATGCGTCAGGTGACGAGCGGACGTGGGCGCGCGCCCACGCCAACTACATCCTCACCAACCCAGATCTCATCCACCGGTCGATGCTGCCCCAGCACACAACATGGGCCCCCTTCCTCCGACGCCTCGACTACATCGTCATCGACGAATGCCATAATTACCGGGGAGTTTTCGGCGCCCATGTTGCTGCGGTTATTCGACGACTCCGTCGAACCTGCGAGCGCTACGGCTCATCCCCAGTCGTCATCGCCGCCTCAGCAACGGTCGCAAACCCCGATGTCTCCATCGCCCGCTTGGTCGGAGGCGCCGTCGAGGCCGTCACCGACGACACCTCGCCGCGCGCCCGCAAGGTCATCGGTCTGTGGCAGCCAGCCATCGTCGAGCGAGGAACTGGGGGCACCGAAAGCGGTTCCGTCGCAGACGAAACGCCGATCCGCCGCTCGGCAACCGCCGAGACAGCCGATCTCCTTGCCGACCTCGTGGTCGAGGGTCTGCAGAGCCTCGCATTCATCCGAAGCCGCCGAGGCGCTGAAGCTGTCGCGATGATGACCCGCGACCTGCTCAACGAAATCGACCCGGCACTGGCCCGCACCGTTGCGTCATACCGGGCCGGCTACCTCCCGGAGGAGCGGCGGGCGCTTGAAAGCCAGCTCCGCGACGGCTCCATCTGTGCGATGGCGGCGACGAACGCGCTCGAGCTCGGTATTGACATTTCTGGCCTCGACGCTGTCATCACGGCTGGCTGGCCCGGAACCCGCGCCTCACTCTGGCAGCAGGTCGGCCGCGCTGGCCGCAGCGGTGAACCCGCCCTCGCCCTGTTCGTGGCACGCGATGACCCCCTTGACACCTATATCGCCCAGCACCCCGAATTGGTGTTCGGTCAGCCGGTCGAGGCTGTGGTGTTCGACCCCGAAAACCGCTATGTCCTCGCCCCGCACCTCTGCGCGGCCGCCTCCGAGTTCCCGCTCACGGCCGACGACGCCATCCGCTGGTTCGGGCCATCCGCCATCGCCCGCCTCGACGAGCTCGCCGCGTCCGGACTCCTGCGCAAGCGCCCGAACGGCTGGTTCTGGACAAGCCGGGACCGAGCGAGTGACCGAGCAGACCTGCGCGGAACCGGTGGTCCACCCGTCCGCATCGTCGAGGATGGCACCGGCAGGATTCTCGGCTCCCTCGACAGCGCGGCCTCCCACGCGAACCTGCATCCGGGTGCGGTGTATACCCACCAGGGCGTCACCCACGTTGTCACCTCACTCGACCTTCAGGAGGCTGTCGCAACCGTTGTCGAGCAGGAGGTCGACTACACGACCGATGCCAGCGAGGTGAGCGATATTCGCATCAACGAGGTTCGCGAGTCGCAGCAGTGGGGCGACGGCGAGGTGAGCTTCGGATCCGTTGACGTGACCTCACAGGTGGTCTCATTCCAGCGCCGCCGAGTGCTCACCGGGGAGTTTCTCGGCGAGCAGGCCCTCGACCTCCCCGTGCGCGAGCTCAGTACGACGGCGGTGTGGTGGACGGTGAGCCCCGAGCAGATCGCATCGGCAACCCTCGACGACATCGACGTCCCGGGGGCTGCCCATGCTGCTGAGCACGCATCCATCGGGCTGCTACCTCTGTTCGCCACCTGCGATCGATGGGATATCGGCGGCGTATCGACGGCCCTGCATCCCGATACCGGCCGCGCCACCGTGTTCGTCTACGACGGCTATCCGGGTGGCGCGGGCTTTGCCGAGCACGGCTACCGGGTCATCCGCGCCTGGCTCAGCGGAACCCGGACCCTCATCGCGGAGTGCGGCTGTGATCGAGGGTGCCCCTCGTGTATCCAGTCACCCAAGTGCGGCAACGGCAACGAGCCACTCGACAAGGCCGGTGCAATCAGGCTCCTCGACCAGTTGCTTGCCGGCGCAGGATCCTGAGCCGGCATCAGTAGCCCGCACGTGCCTCAGCTGACACCACGGGTGACGGCCGGCCAGCAGCCAAGGCCATGCGTTCCACGAGCGCAGGCGCCGGCATCGTCACCGCCACGACGACATCCTGGCCGTCGATGCGGCAGCGAGTGATCACCGCGCCGTTGGCCTCGGCAACCAATGCTGACGCACCGCAGGGATCGCCCGTGTCCTCCGCCCCCGCGAGTGCCGCAAGATCCGCCGCCATCTGTACTCGAGCAGTGACAAGTGTCGCCTGCACGACCGCGAGGCCCGCCACGCCGCAACTCATGAGGACTGAGATGAGCGCGACGGTGAGGATTGTCGCCGAACCCCGGTCAGCGGATCTCATCCGTCACCCCCGCGCCAAGACCTGCCTCGCGTCGCGCGACCGCGTCGTGAGCAAGGGTCAATTCCAGACCATCGAACAGGGGCAGCGGGATTGACACCACCTCGCGGACCGAGACCGTGACAGTCCCACCGTCCTCCCGGATGAACACGCGGGCCGATGGCTCTCGCTGCGCAATCTGAGCCACGGCAGCCTCGGTGGAATCCCCGCGGGCGATGGCCCTAGCAACATCTCGAGCGTGGCCCGCGAGCGCCAGCGAGGTGACACCTAGCCCCATCGCCCACAGGAGCGCAGCACCGACAGTAATGAGCACGGGGATCGCGAATGCCGTCTCAATGGTCACGCTTCCCCGGTTCTCTCGCCCGACATGGTGGAAGGGCCCCGAGGAAATCGGGGCCCTTCCATCGGATAAAAACGCAACCATTTCAGCCGATGAATCCGGAGAGGGCGTTGCGGATGATCGCCCAGATGACATCGCGAAAGGTGTCACTGGAGAAGAACTTGATGAGCACCCCGCCGAAGCCGACGATGGCCGCTGAGCCCATCGCGTACTCAATGGTCGTCATTCCACGCTCGTCACTCTTGATTCGAGCGAGGTTGCGCGTGATTCGAGTGGACATGTTTCGCATGTGTTCCCCCAATATTTTGACTTCATGTTCGTGCCGACGAAGGTCGGCTCGCTTGCCTTTTGGCGTGCTTACTGTGCGTCCACGTGACCCCCCGCCGAAAGATCCTGAACCGACCTTGGGGACGACGTCCGGGCAGTGCGACCACCTGTGGAAATCGTCTAGCGACTGAGCACCATCTGGGCCATCGACGCAACCACCGGCATCACGCCGATAAGCAGGAATGCGGGAAGAAAGCACGCGGTCAGCGGCCCGATCGCTCGAACGCCCGCCGAACGCGCTGCGACCTCAACTGCCAGCCGGTGTCGGCGTCGAAGATCACCAGCGGTCGCCCCGAGTAGATCGGCGATCGGCGCCCCCGAGGACTCGGAGCGGATGAACGCAGCGGATAGGGCTCCGAGCGATCCCTGCGGATCTGCGGCTGACCACGCCTCCCTCACGCAGGCTCCAAGGCGGAGCGAGGCGCTCACATCGGCGAGCATTGAGCGCAGCGGCTCGTCAACCGCCGCACCCACGGCGCTGCACGCCTGACCCGGCGGCGCACCCGACGCCAAGGTGGCGGCAAGGAGGTCGGCGACGTCAGGAAGCTGGCGGGTGATGGCAATGCGGCGGTCTCTGGTGGATCGGGCTTCAAGACGGCCGAGGAGTCGAGGCAGAGCGAATGCTGCCCCGATGCCGACCACCACGCCCACCAACGAGCCGATCACGACCGCGACCCCGACACCGAACGCCACCCCGCACGCTGTACCAAGCCATTGCGGTGGCGCCGCATCACCCCCGGCCCCCGGCCGACCGAAGATGCGCTCCAGCCGCAGCCCCGGCGGCTTGGGCACGATGAGCCACACGGCAACGGCACACAGGACAGCTATGGCCGCTCTCACAGCTGTCGCTCCACTGCTGACACGATTCGGCTCGTCCACAAGGTTCCCAGCCCGGTGAGGACCACTCCACCGACTAAGCAACCCAGACCGACTGAACTGCCCACGAGCCAGCTCACCGGATCAGCGCCCATGAGGATGCCGAGAAGCAGGCCGACGAGCGGAAGGGCCGCGAGGGTGCGTGCGGTGGCACGCGGCCCGGCAAGCTGCACCTCGAGTTCGCCACGAACCTCCTCCGCCGCTCGACTTGCCTCGGCAAGTCGATTGACCGCTGCCGCGAGCCCCGTGCCCGAGGCGGACCCGACCTCCCAGCATGCCGCGAGCGATCGCAACACCAAATGAACGCCGGCATCGACCCGAAGCGCCTCGGGAATGTCACCGTCAAGTCGGAGTGCTGAAAGAGCACTGGGCCACACCGGCGGCGTTCCCGCGGAGTTCAGCAGTGCCGGACCCGGCGGCTGACCGGACCGCAGCTCTGCGGCCAGCGCCGAGATCGCATCGATCACCCGGGCACGAGCATCGGCATGCTGTAAGCGGGCTCGGGCACCAAACTTCGGCAGCCGAGGACGGATCCGCGCATCAGCAGGCAGGGTCGTCACCCAGAAATTTCGCAATCGGCGTTCGGGTGAGCCGGGGATGAACAGGAGCACCGCCGCAGCGGCGAGGAGGGCAGCAAGCACCGTGACTCCTATTGCCCGGTCATCCGGGGTGCGGGAACATTCGCCTGCGCCAGCCGCTCGGTGACGGCCCGCAGCCCGGGTTCGATCACCATGGTGTCGCCGAGTCGGCGCAGGGCCGCAACTGCTTGGACCCCGCCATTGCCGTCGCGGCTCAGCGAGTAGATTCCGCTCACCACGCGCCTGCCTGACCGCTCACGCCGGAGGTGGACGACGGCATCGAGACCGGCGGCCAGCAAGGCGTGGACTGCGCTCCGGTCAAGGCCCGCCGTGAGTCCGAGGGCCTCGATTCGTGCCGGGACATCCTCGGCTGAGTTCGCGTGGATCGTGCCACATCCGCCCTCGTGGCCGGTGTTCAGGGCCGAGAGCAGCTCAACAATCTCCGGGCCCCTCACCTCACCGACAACGATGCGGTCCGGGCGCATTCGGAGCGATTGCCTGACAAGCTCCCGCATCGTCACGGCACCTGCCCCCTCGATATTCGCGAGACGTGACTGCAGCCGAACGACATGCGGGTGGTCCGGCAGGAGTTCTGCCGAGTCCTCGACCAGCACGATCCGTTCATCGTGGGGAACGAGGCCGAGCAGGCTCGACAGCACGGTCGTTTTGCCCGTTCCCGTACCGCCTGACACCACGAATGCGAGTCGGGCCGCCACGAGCGCTCGAAGCCATGCAGCCCCGAACTCGTCGATGCTGCCGGCGTCAATGAGTTCGGGGAGGGTGAAGGCCTGACGGCGCGGCACCCGCAGCGAGATGACGGTGCCGTCGGGGGCGATCGGGGCGATGACCGCGTGCAGTCTGGTTCCGTCGACGAGTCGCGCATCGACGTAAGGGGTCGCGTCATCAAGTCGACGGCCGACCGCTGACGCGAGGCGCTGGGCGAGTCTGCGTACCTCGTCGTCCGAGGCAAAGCTCACGGCGACCCGCTGGAGGCCCTGCCCACGGTCGATCCACACGGCATCGGGACCGTTCACGAGGACATCGGTGATGTCAGGCTGCTGGAGGAGCACCTGCAGCGGGCCTGCGCCGATGAGCTCGCGGCGCAGGCTCTCAACGAGGGAGAGCACCGCCTCATCGCCGAGGACGATGCCCTCCGCGCGAAGGGCCGACGCCACCCGACCCGGGGTCGCCTCGGCTTGGCCGGCTACGAGCCTAGATCGGACCCTGTCGACAAGCAGCTGGCTCATGCTGCGGGCACCTTCTCGCGAACTGCGTCGGCGAGTACCGAGCGAACAGCTTTTGCATAGGCGTCATTCGTGAGCAGGGGCTCACCTCGATCCTCCCGCGTCGCAAGTTGTAATTGCTCCGGCACCACGCGAAGGGCAGCAAGGCCCAGGACGCGCTCCACCTCTCGCGCAGCAACCCCGCGTGAGGTCGCACGCACGACAATGCTGAGTTCCTTCGTGACGGAGCGGAGCCATGGGAGGGCCGCCGCGGCTGCCGCGATCCCGCGGACTCGCCCGGGCACGAGGAGGATCACGCGGTCAGCTCGGTCGAGCATCTCGGGAGCCACGGCCCAGGTCGAGCGCGGGACATCGATGAAGACCTGCTCGTACCCCCGCACGCCGGCCGCGAGGACAGCGTCGAACGCATCGACAGGGACGGTCATGGCACCGGCGCGGCCATGTGACAGCAGCGCCACTCCACCCGGGTGCGGGAGCGCGTAGTCGAGGGTGGTCGCACTGAGCCGTCCGGCGGCTTCGGCGAGGTCGGGCCAGCGAATCCCTGAGGCCTCCTCAGCGCCGACAAGGAGATCAAGTCCTCCGCCATGAGCATCGCCGTCGATGAGGAGGACCCGGCCGCTCAGGGATTGGGCGGCGAAGGCGAGGCTGCCCGTGAGGGTCGAAACGCCCGACCCGCCCGATGCACTGGTGACTGCAGTGATGAAGCCGCCGCGCGACGGACCGTCAACTGATTCACCAAGCCGCTGAATCAGCCAACCACCGCCGTCAGGCAACTGCACCACGTGCTCGGCACCCAGCGCCACGGCATCACGCCAGATCGCGCCGGTCGCGCGCCCCTCATCGATGGGCGTCGCGCAGACAAGCACCACACCGGACCGTCTCGCCGGGCGGTCATCTGCGAGTGCCCCGGCAAGGTCGGCGCCCACCATGATGAGGGGCGCCGATGCCCAACCCGGCCTGACCTCCTCGAGATCGGCATGCACATCAATCTCCACCGCAACGGCCGCCGCCATGCGCAACACCTGCTCAATCAGCGCGTGATCCGTCGTAATGAGCACCGGGCACCGTCCAAAGCCTTCAATTCCTCGCTCCATGCAGCGCAGCATCCTTCGGTGCGAGCATCCGCGGCAAGGCGCCGTCCACAGTTGTGGATAGACAGCCGCGTTCCTGTGGATAAACCCGGAGTTTGAGCCCTGCTCGGGCAGGGGCTACCGTCCATGAATGGGATCAGCCGCCTTCTTCGACCTCGACAAGACGATCCTTGCGAAGTCGAGCTCTTTTGCGTTCGCAAAGCCGCTGTACAAGGGCGGGCTCATCGGCCGGGGCGATGTCGTGCGAAGTGCCTACGCCCAGTTCGTGTACCTCGCCTCGGGCGCTGACCACCAACAGATGGAATCGATGCGCGAGTACATGTCAAAACTCGTGAAAGGTTGGGACGTCGGCCAAGTTCGGCAGATCGTCGCGGAGACCCTCGACGAGATCGTCGATCCGATGATTTACCAGGAGGCTGTCGAGCTCATTGCCTCCCACAAGGCCGCCGGCCGCGACGTCATCATTATTTCGTCGAGTGGCACCGATGTCGTCGAACCGATCGGTGAGCGGCTCGGGGTCGATATCGCGATCGGCACCCAGGTGGCCATTGAGGATGGTCACTACACCGGTGAAATCCTGTTCTACGCCTACGGAGAGGGCAAGGCTGACGCTATGCGCGCGCTCGCCGCAGAGCACGGGTACGACCTAGCTGAGTCGTTCGCCTACACCGATTCGCACACTGATCTGCCAATGCTCGATCTGGTCGGCAATCCCGTTGCTGTCAATCCCGACAGCAACCTTCGCGCAATCGCCAACGAGCGTGACTGGCCGATCATGGATTTCCGCAAGCCGGTGGCGATGCGGGTAGGGATCGATGGGAAGCAGGCCGCCGCAGCCGCCGGAGCAGGCGTTGCGCTCGGCGCGGTCGCCCTCGGGATCGCATGGTACGCCCGCCGAAAGACCCAACGCACCTAACCCCCTTTTCCTCCGTTTGTCCCATTTCATGGGACAAACGGAGGAATTCCCGCTATTTCTGCTCGGATTCTGCAGGTTCTCCCAGCCCGGGACAACCTGCAGAATCGGCGTGGAATCAGCTGGAATTCTGCTCGCTCTCCCATTTCATGGGACAAACGGAGTGGGGACCGCGGTGGCGCCTTGGGCACAGGCGGTTGCCTGCCAACCGATGAAGGCGAGCACGCCCTCACGCGTCCCCGATGCATACCCCTGCAGTGCACGAACGTAGGCCGGCCGACCCATCTCGAACATCCCGTGCTCCGGAATGCTGAAGAGTGACGGATCCACTCCACGGCCGGCGATCACCAGCCGGACTGCAGCCCGCGCCACCATGCCCGTGCCCCAGGTGAACGGTCGTATCACCGCGAGCTCCGCGTGGGCAATGGCCGCGACGAGCAGTGCGGGCGCCTCGGTCGGTGTGGTGAGCGTACGCGCAAGCAGCGACAGTCGCTCGGACGCACGGCCCGCCGAGGGCAAGACGCCGAGGTGGAGTGGATCGTCGGCCCGTTCGACGGAACGGGGCCGCCCGAGCTCCTCATCCGGCACGAAGCCGGTGGCGGTGAGTGCATGAAGGTGCGCGAGCGCCTGCAGGGGCGACGTGGCGAACACCTCAACCTGACCGGGGATCGCGGCCGTGAGGCGCATCGCCGCATCGAGCACCCGACCCATTGGGGAGGCGTCGGCTACTGCGAGATCGGCGCCGTCGATCGCAGCGGAATCACGGGCCCCTCGCTCGGCAGACGAGGTCGCCACATCAGCTGCATGTGTGCGGATATCACGCCGCCACAGGAGCGAATCGATTTCGGCGCGCGCCGCCGCGAGGAGGATTGCCGTCGGCGGATCCGCGGCCAGTTCGGCAAGGGGGTCACGGGTGGAACGCTGGCCGATCATGCGGCTGACGCTATACGTTCGCCAATTCTGGCCGGACAGTCACATGCACCCTGTACCTTGTCGTCAGCATGATGCAGGGATTCACCTATCTGGCCCTTGGGAGAACCGTGAGCACTGACGCCCTTTCCAGCCTCCAACACGAGGACCGCGAATTTTCACCCACTCCGGAGTTCGCGGCCCAGGCGAACGTCAAGGAGGGCGCGTATGCAGTCGCTGCGGAGGATCGGCTCGCATTCTGGGCTGAGCAGGCCGGACGCCTGTCCTGGGACACCCCGTTCACCGAGGTGCTCGACTGGTCCGAAGCCCCATTCGCGAAGTGGTTCGTTGGCGGACGTCTCAACGTCGCCTACAACTGCGTCGATCGCCATGTCGAGGCCGGCTATGGGGATCAGGTAGCGATTCGCTTCGAGGGCGAACTCGGTGACCGTCGCGACGTCACGTACGCGCAGTTGCAAAAGGAGGTCTGCCAAGCCGCGAATGCCCTGATCGAACTTGGCATCACCACGGGCGATCGCGTCGCCATCTATATGCCGCTTATCCCCGAAGCAGTCGTCGCTATGCTCGCCTGCGCCCGCATCGGCGCACCCCACTCCGTCGTCTTCGGCGGATTCGCCGCGACCGCACTCGAGAGCCGTATCAACGACGCCGAGGCAAAGCTCGTCATCACCGCTGACGGCCAGCACCGTCGAGGCGCGATCCTCCCACTCAAGCCCGCGGTTGACGAGGCCGTCGTGAGCACCCCGACCGTGACGAACGTGCTCGTCGTGAAGCGCACCGGCATTGATGTCGAGTGGCACGAAGGCCGCGATGTCTGGTGGCACGACATCGTCGACCGCCAGCCCGAATCCCACGTCTACGAGGCATTCGACAGCGAGCATCCGCTCTTCATCCTCTACACCTCGGGCACGACCGGAACCCCGAAGGGCATCCTTCATACGACCGGCGGATACCTCACTCAGGTCTCATACACCCACCACGCGGTCTTTGACCTCAAGCCGGAAACCGACGTCTACTGGTGCACCGCAGACATCGGCTGGATCACCGGGCACTCCTACGTCGTCTATGGCCCGTTGTCCAACCGTGTCACCCAGGTCATCTACGAGGGCACGCCCGATACCCCGACCCAGGACCGCTGGTGGGACATCGTCGAGCGCCACGGCGTGACCATCCTCTACACCGCGCCGACAGCGATTCGCACCTTCATGAAGTGGGGAGACCACCTGCCTCAGGGTAAGGACCTGTCATCCCTGCGCCTCCTCGGTTCAGTCGGTGAGCCCATCAACCCCGAGGCCTGGATGTGGTACCGCGAGGTGATCGGCGGCAATCGGTGCCCGATCGTTGATACGTGGTGGCAGACCGAAACCGGCGCCATCATGATCGCTCCCCTTCCCGGCGTTACGGCATGCAAACCCGGATCCGCAATGCGAGCCCTCCCAGGAATTGGCGCCAACGTCGTCGACGACCATGCAGTTTCCGTCAACAACGGTGCCGGGGGTTACCTCGTCCTCACTGAGCCGTGGCCCGCTATGCTCCGCGGGATCTGGCGCAACCCCCAGCGCTACGTGGAGGGCTACTGGGAGCACTTCACCGGGGTCTACTTCGCCGGCGACGGTGCAAAACTCGACGACGGCGGCGCCATCTGGCTGCTCGGCCGGGTCGACGACGTCATGAACGTGTCAGGGCACCGCATCTCCACCACCGAGGTTGAGTCGGCGCTAGTATCCCACCCGAAGGTGGCCGAGGCGGCCGTCGTCGGCGCGACCGACGCCATGACTGGTCAAGGCATCGTCGCCTTCGTGATCCTCAGAACGGGTGCCTCCGACGACGGATCAGGGCGCTCCTCCATAGGTCGCGAACTGCGTGACCACGTCGCCCACGAGATCGGCCCCATCGCCAAGCCACGGCAGATTCTCATCGTCGCGGAGCTGCCCAAAACCCGCTCGGGAAAAATCATGCGTCGGCTGCTCCGCGATGTCGCTGAGCAGCGTGATGTCGGCGATGCCACCACCCTCGCGGATCCCGCTGTCATGGCCCTCATCTCCGCCGGCCTTGCCGCGAATTCCGACGACGACTAAGCCCGCACCACGGGCTAGGCTCGCAGAAATATGAATGAGCCCGTCTTCATCCGCCCCAGCCGTCGCGAGCGCGGCTGGCTTGTAGACCAGCTTCGCGACGAAACTGTCGGCGGAGGCCTGCTCCTCATCGCCGCAACCCTCGCTCTTGTCTGGGCGAACTCCCCCTTGGCTGACTCCTATGCTGCCCTCGTCGCACTGCCCGTTGGGCCTGCGAGCGTTGGGCTCCAACTGCCACTAGGGGCCTGGGCTGCTGACGGCCTGTTGTCGGTCTTCTTCCTTGTCGTCGGCCTCGAACTCAAGCATGAGCTCGTCGTCGGGTCGCTCTCGAAGCCGTCTCGGGCGGTCGTGCCAATTGCCGCGGCACTGGGCGGCATGCTTGTACCCGCACTCATCTTCGTGGTCGTGAACGCATCGATGGCAGGCGGTGCGCCCGCCGGCTGGGGCATTCCGATGGCAACCGACATCGCCTTCGCCCTCGCGGTTCTCGCCGTTATCGGTCGGCGCCTACCCATTGCCCTGCGCGCATTTCTGCTCACCCTGGCCGTCGTCGACGACCTCGGCGCCATCACCGTCATCGCGATCTTTTACTCCACGCACTTCGAGTTGGCCTGGTTCACTCTTTCCATCATCTGCTTCATCGGCTACGCACTCGCCCAGCGGCGCCGGATCAGGTCGGCGTGGATCTATCTGCCACTCGCCCTCATCGCCTGGTACGCGATGCATGAGAGCGGGGTCCATGCGACCGTCGCCGGAGTCGTGCTCGGGCTCCTCACCCGGGTTCGCTCCGACCCCGGCGAGATAGATCCTCCAGCTGATCGGGTCGCCCACCGGCTCCATCCGTGGAGCGCCGCACTGTGCGTTCCGCTGTTCGCCTTCTTCGCAGCCGGGGTCGACCTGCGCTCAATCGGACTTGTCGAGGCGCTTACTGCACCGGTGTCGATCGGGATCATTCTCGGACTCGTCATTGGCAAGCCGATCGGGATCGTCGCAACCACCTATCTTGTCTCCCGCTTCACCCGAGCCTCACTGCCGAAGGCCATTCGGTGGGCGGACATCACGGCGGTCGGCGTCCTCGCCGGCATCGGGTTTACGGTGTCACTCCTCATCACCGAGCTGGCCTTCCCAGGCCAACCAGACGTGGTCGCGGAGGCAAAAACGGCGGTCCTCGCCGCCTCAATCCTCGCGGCATCCCTCGCGACAATCGCCTTGCGACTACGAAGACGCTAGCCTCTGACTATGGCTGCTACCCGGGAACCCAGCATCGCGGACCTCGTCCGCAAGACGGTGTCCGACGGTCAGAAGCTAGTGCGCGCGCAGATTGCGTTGACCCAGGCTGAACTCACCGCGACGAGTGAGGCCGTGGCACGCGCCGGCATCTTCGCCGTGCTCGCACTCGTCTGCGTGTCGCTGTTCGGAATCTTCCTCCTCGTCACCGTCGCCTACGTCTTCGTTGCACTGGGCCTACCAACGTGGGCAGGATTCGGGATCGTCAGCCTCCTCCTCCTCATCACAGCCGTGGTATCCGGCCTCGTCGCGCGCCAGCAGGCGCAGCAGATTCGGGCGCCGAAGCTGGCACTGAGCGAGCTGGCCAAGACGCGGAAAACTATCGCGTCAGTCGAGCAACCGGGTCGGTAGCCAGTGCCCCTGATCGATCCTGATCGGGTCATCGAGGCCCCCGGTCCCTGGACTCATCGTCAGGTCTCCGCCAACGGAGCGCGCTTTCATGTAGTCGAGCTCGGCGAGGGACCTGCGTGTTTGCTGCTGCATGGGTTCCCGACCTTCTGGTGGGCCTGGCGCCACCAGATCATTGCGCTCGCTGACGCGGGCTACCGGGTCATCGCCATGGACCTACGCGGCTACGGCGGCTCCGACCACCCCCCGCACGGCTACGACCCGGCGACTCAGACAGCAGATGCTGCCGGGGTGCTTCGCAGTCTTGGCGTCTCGTCGGCCTATGTCATCGGCCACGGTTGGGGAGCATTCGGCGCCTGGGCGATGGGGGTACTCGAACCCGACGCCGTCCTCGGAATTGTCCCAATCTCAATGCCCCATCCCAGGGCCATGCGCAGTAACCTCCTGAGGGCAGGCCAGTGGACCACGCTCGGCTACCTGCTCAACTTCCAGGTGCCCCTCCTGCCGGAGCGATCGCTCCGTCGGCATGAGGGCCAACGTGTCGAGGACCTCATGCGACGCTGGTCAGGGTCGACCGACTGGATCGACGCCGAGGGCGCGGTCTACCGCTCCGCGTTCATGCGCTGGCCGACAGCTCACACTGCGATCGAGTACCACAGGTGGGCCGCTCGATCCTTCTGGCGCGCCGATGGACTTCGGTTCTTGTCTGCGATGGCGGAGCCAATCACCACAGATGTGCTGCACATACATGGGGCGCTCGATCCGATGGTGCTGAGCGCGAGTTGTGGTGGGAGCGGTGGTTACGTCGCGGGGACCTATCGATTTGCGGCACTGCAGACGGGCCATTTTCCCCAGGAGGAGGCGCCGGACGACGTGAGCGCCCTCATCATTGAGTGGCTGAATGAGCGCACTCGTACGTGACCGCCCCCGTGAACACGTGAACCCAGGGCGGCCGCGAGACAGATACGGCCGGCCGCTTGGACGTGGAGCCGCTCCCGGCACTGCGTATCCGGGCGTGCCCGACCGCACGCTCGTTTCAGCTTCCCAGGCCTGGCTGGAGGCTCTCGCCTACGTCAAGCAGGACCTGCCCTTCCACGCCCACGAGGTCTTCGAGCAGCGCTGGCGCTGCGCGCCCGCGATCGAGCGACAAATCTGGCAGGCCTTGGCTCAGTGGGGCGCAGCCCTCACCCACGAGGCTCGAGGGAATTCGATAGGCGCCCGCAGGATCGCGGAGCGCGCGCTTAGCGGCCTCGATTCGGCGACAGTCGTTCAGCCCATTGACGTCGGCGTGGTCACTGATTCACTGGGCCGGCTACTCGCGGATGTTGCATGACCCGGTGTCGACCGGCGCGGTGCGGCCAAGTCCGGCCTGCGCTGAGCTCGCCAATTGCGCGCCAGTAATGGCATAACCCGTGGGGTCATCGAGCAGCCCAGCGCCGAAGACCATCCCGAGCACCGAGCCAGTCATTCCCAGGAGGGGGCCGCCGGAGTTGCCCGGAGAGACCTCACCCCGAAAGGAGTAGACCTCTCGGGCGACCCCGGCATCGCCGTAGATGTCGTCGCCACGAGCGGTCACCGTTGCCCGAATCCGGACGGCTGACGCAACATAACGGCCACCGCCCGGGAACCCTCCGACGACCGCCTCCTCGCCCGAAACTGGTGGACTATCAGCGAAATTCAGCGCCTGCGCATCGAGGTCAGGTACATAGAGGACCGCCGCATCGAGCTTTGGGTCGAAGGCAACGACAGTCGCCGTGAACAGCGGCTCACCTGACCGCACCTGGACGGTCGGTGCATCGACCCCGGCGACGACGTGTGCATTGGTGAGCACATAGTGATCGGCGTAGACAAACCCCGACCCGCTGAACGACGACCGGCAGGCAGGAGCACTGCCCGTCACGCGAACGATGGAATCCCGAGCCCCGACAACGGCGTCAGTATCTGTCGATTGCGGATCAGGGGGTTGAACGTCAGGTCCGGTGACCTCGCCGAGACCCGAAAAGATCCGTGGGACAGCTGTTGCACCGACCGCATCACGAACCTCGCCGAAGCCATTGCGCACGGCATCTGGGATGAGGCTGTCGAGGCTGACGAGGACCCCGGACTGGCGAATCTGGCTCGTAACCGATGATTGCGGGAGGAATGCGATGGCGGTCGCGATGATCCAGGTGACAATCGCGAGGGCGAGGATATTGAGCCCTGCCCCGGCCGCGCTGTCGACGAAGCGTGCCGGGGTCCACGTGATGCCAGTTCGCAGGGTGCGACCGAGGTAAGACAGCAGCACCTGGCCACCCGCGGCACACACAAAAATGCCACCGGCGAGAAGCAGGGACCGGACGAGGCCCGGCTCAACCCGGGTCTCGATGATGCCTGGGAGGAGGAACGCTGCAGCCAGCGCTCCACCTAGGAATCCGGCAAAGGACAAGGCCCCCGCTACGAACCCTTGCCGCCAGCCCGCCCACGCGAACACGATGAGTGCCCCAACGAGGATCCAGTCGACCGGGTTCACCGGATTTCCAACTCGGGATCGGCAAGTTCCGCGAACCGTTCCTGATCCCACGCGACCGCCCAGCCGGCCGAGTTGAGGACCGCGGAGACAATGCCTGCGGTGAAGCCCCATACGAGCAGACCTCGCACCTCGAATCCAACGCCGATGTAGCCGGATGGATGCCGGACCCGGCAGCGGTTCGCCGGGTCGATGAACTCAGCTACCGGGACTCGGTGAACGCTCGCCACCTCGAGCGGGGCGGCCGCATGCACCTCGCAGGGCTCGCGCCACCAGGCAAGCACTGGCGTCACGACGAAATCGCTGACGGGGAGAAAGAGGTCAGGAAGCTGACCGAAGGGCACGACCCCGGAGCGAATGAGAGCGGTTTCCTCATGCGCCTCGCGGAGTGCAGCGTCCACCGCATCGATATCGCCCGGATCGACAGCGCCACCGGGGAAGGCTGGCTGTCCAGCATGGGCCCGCATTACGGCGGCCCGCTCGATGAGGAGGAGGTCGGGACCCTGGGGACCTTCGCCGAACAGGACGAGCACCGCTGAGTGGCGTCCAGAGCCGACTGGCGGAAGGAATGTGGTGATTTCTGCTACGTCGATGGTCCGGGCCATGTTGACAACCGGGAGAAGCCACGTGGGCAGGCTGCCAACGACGTCATCGCGAACCGATCCGAAGCGCGACCATTTCATCGGCGGGCGCCGGCCCTGACGAGCCCGGCAGCGTCGGACGGTTCCGTCGGTCCTTCGCCGAACGACGGGCACGAGGGAGCAAGCGTGCATGCACCACAAGCGGGCCGCCGCGCGTGGCACCTGCGACGGCCGTGCCAGATGACCAGTTGCGACACCTTGGTCCACTGGGCCTTTGGGATGACGGTCATGAGGTCCCGTTCGACCTTGACGGGGTCGGTCTGCGTGGTCCAGCCAAGGCGCCGGGCGACTCGCAGCACGTGGGTGTCGACGGCGATGCTCGGCATGCCGAAGGCCTCGCCGAGAACGACATTCGCTGTCTTGCGCCCGACGCCGGGGAGAGCGACGAGGTCGCTGAGCGTATCGGGAACCTCCCCACCGAATCGCTCGCACAGGCCTTGCCCGATTCCCTGAAGCGTCGCCGCCTTTTGCCGAAAAAAGCCGGTCGGCCTGATCACCTCCTCCAACTCCGCAAGGACGGATGAGGCCAGCGATTCGGCTGTGGGGTATCGCGCGAACAGACCGGGCGTGACCTCGTTCACTTTCACGTCAGTGCACTGGGCGCTCAGCACGGTAGCAATGAGAAGTTCGAGCGGTGACGTGAAGTCCAGCTCGCAGCGAACATCGGGGTACTGCTGCTCGAGGGCTTGGACGACCG
>JBBATH010000011.1:28435-121593 GCA_040398845.1 Candidatus Nanopelagicales bacterium
TGCTCACCTGCCGGACAACCGTGCTCACCTGCCGGACAACCGTGCTCACCTGCCGGACAACCGTGCTCACCTGCCGCACAGATACATCCGATTCACTCACTAGCCAAGACTAATTGGCACGCGACCCACTTCGACTGCACGGACCTCCGACAAATAGGACAGAATGTTCGCGTGGACGATGTACTGATGCAAGCCCCGCTGTTCCTCGCGCTCGATCCCGAGGGTGCGGCTGCCCTGCGCGCGTCCCTCACGGAGCGCTCAGTCACCAAGGGCGAGGTCATCTTTCAGGAGGGGCATCCTGGGGAGCGGATGTACGTGATCCTCGAGGGAAAGGTGAAATTGGGGCAGTCGTCAAACGACGGCCGCGAGTCACTGCTCGCCATCCTCGGCCCCGGCGAGATGTTCGGTGAGTTGAGCCTGTTCGATCCCGGACAGCGGACATCGACCGCCACAGCCCTCACCGATGCAGTCATTCTGGCCCTGAGCAATGAGCAATTGCGCCCTTGGCTTGCTGGCCGCCCCGAGGTTGCGGCGGCGCTGCTTCAGGCCTTGGCCCGCCGACTTCGGCGCACAAACGAGGCCATGGCCGACCTCGTCTTCTCCGACGTTCCCGGCCGCGTCGCCAAGGCACTCATGGACCTCGGTGAGAAGTTCGGGGAGGTCACGTCCGAGGGCCTTCTCGTGACGCATGACATGACCCAGGAGGAATTGGCCCAGTTGGTCGGTGCCTCTCGAGAGACGGTGAACAAGGCTCTCGCCGATTTCGCTCAGCGGGGGTGGATTCGGCTCGAGTCACGGCAGGTCCTGATTCTCGACGTCGAGCGCCTCGGACGTCGGGCTCGATAACGAGTCGATTGGTATGCAAGTTGCATCCCAAGTTGTAGCGTTCACGCATGTCGACCCAGATTGCTGTTCGCCTCCCGGATGAACTCGTCGCTGAGCTCGACAGTTTGGTGCAGTCCGGCGAGGAGCCGAGTCGGGCGTCCATCGTTGAGACGGCCCTCCTTCGGGAGTTGCGGCGCCGGGTCTGGGTCAGGGAAGTCGCCATACTTACGGCCCACGGCAGCACCTACGAGGACCTTGAGGGCCTTGACTCGTATCTCAACCGAAGCCTCGAAGCGTCGGATTGATGTGCAGGGTATGCGTTCGATTTATCTCGCCGATCTCGACAAGTCCCGCCCCGTCCTCATACTCACGCGTGAGGGAGTGCGACGATCTATGTTTCGGGTGACCGTTGCTCCCATTACGTCACAGGCCAAAGGCCTGCCGACTGAGCTCCCGGTTGGTCCGCGTAACGGTGTCGCCGCCGAGAGCGTCGTGTCCCTCGACAACATTCTGACGATCCGCAGCGCCGACATCGGCCAGCACATCGGGTTTCTGCTGCCGGAACAAGAGGCTCCACTCGCTGCGGCCCTGAGCCACGCCTTCGACCTCCACCAGCAATAACCCCGTTTGTCCCATGAACTGGGAGAACGTGCAGAAATTCGCACAGTTCGCGCCGGATTGTGCTCGTTGTCCCACTCCGGACCTGCGCGCCGAGGGTCCGTCGGCTCAACCGTTGTGCCAAGAGGCGGGTAGGAGCGACACGCGCTCAGACGGGTTCCTCACACGAGACAAAGCGGCCGCTATCGCTCAGGTCTCGGGGGATGGACCTCGATGCGCGACGATGGCCGCTACCCGGCAAAATCGTACCAACCGCACCGTCAAGGACCACTTTCCTGCGCCCGTGCCCCCGCACGGGCCCGCAGCACTCACCGCTGCACTTGTGTGGCAGACCGTACCCGAAACCAGGACTAAGCGCCGGATGGTTATGAGACAAAGCAGCCCAGCGTCGACGCGCAATTCGTCCTGACAGCCCCAACGTACGTCCTGAGTGCAGCAGTGCTGGTCCTGCTGGTTGCCCGCGTCAGGCACGTCAGAAGCAGACTGGACACCGGAACATGTGGGTGTGGGTTGGCGCGATCGCGGGAATCTTCGGCCTTGCAGTTTGGTCACTCATCACGTAGCACGCGAAGCGTGTGCCCGAAAGACGGCAGTCCGTTCAAAATACGCCCAGCGAGGGGGCAAGGCGAGCCAGGGAACTCCAGTAGCGTGGCATTCCCCGCCGTTTGAGGTATGTGGTCAGGGCCACCTAGCCGACACCCGACGACTATGCCGGTGATGCCGCTCGCCGCTTCATCAGCACCGGAGGGTCAACGACGCAGGAGCCGTCCTACGTGCGCGAGTGACGACACGCTCGACTGTTGGACTCAACTCAACATAGGAGACGGCCATGAGAACCTCGTTACGAATTCAGGCAGCCATCGCAGCATCAATCATCCTGATCGCAGGCGCAGCTCCAGCGTCTGCGACGGGCACGCTGTCAGCCACGCCGTCGACGATCGCCGGCGCGACACTGGCCAGCACCGTGCCGACTGACGCGTCGCCCCTAGGAGTCTCACCCGACGTCTACGTCGACGAGACGACCGGCACTTTCTACCTGTATACGACAAGCCGGCCGCCGAAGACCTACACGTCACGAGACGGGGCAACTTGGGCAGAGGTGTCCGACGCGCAGCTCCCGCCAGGATCCGACTGGTCTGTCGTAAAGATGGGACCCGACGACTACCGCATGTACTACTCGGCGATCGTACCGAACGCAACCCCGACAGTCCGCTGCGCAAGCATGAAACGAGGGCTCTACTACGCCACGTCCACTGACCTGACCCACTGGAAAACTCAGCCAGGACCGATCCTCGACGACGTCGGCTGCGGCGTACCGCATGTCATCCGCAAGCCAGACAGTACGTTCCTGCTGTACTACAACACGATCACTACCCAGCACGGAATTCACATCGCCACGTCGAACGACGGGCCCTCCTGGACAAAGCTCCCTGGTCTCATCGCGAATAACCCTGAACTGGTAGACCCGGCGCCTCTCATCATGCCGGACGGGACGTTCCTCATGGTCAGCTCCACCACAGGAGGCGGGAAAGGCCCGCAAGAGCTTCAGATCCTCAGCTCCGCCAACGGAATCGACTGGAACCTCCGTTCCACGGACCTGCTCGCGATCCCCGGGGTCAGCGTCCTTGACCCGTCTTTGAAACTCGTCAACGGTCAGTTGCGTCTCTGGTTCGGCTACGCCCCGGACATGAACCACGACAACTCAAGGATCGCCAATGGAATCCTCACCTTGGGGTCCGTCCCGGCAGCCGTCGTCGCGAAGCCAGGAACGAGCTGCGTCAAGGCGGGCACGAAAGCGACGTTCCAAGGCAAGCCGGTCATCTGCAAGAAAACAAAAGGCACGCTCGTCTGGGTGCGCGTCCGCTAGCGACCGCCTTTGGCGGACGACCCTTCGTCAATCATGCTCGATTCGCATCCTCCCCCGGAGCATCAGGCCAGTTGCACGCCGTCTGCGGAATGCCGTGCGGGACACTCTCTTGGGGCGAGACTGGTTCCGCGCAAGGCATGTGGCTCTTCAAGGACGCTCAGGTCAACCAGCTCACTTATGGCGGTGCGACTTGGAATGAAGGCATTTCGGCCGGGCAGAACCAATCGCAGATCGTTCTTCAGCCTAGATCCGACACTTGGCACGATCCGCTCTCACGGCCCCTCGTCTGTGCCCTCTAGCATCGGCGCAACGGTTGCGTAGGTCCGCAAGACGAACCGGCCCGAAGTCCCCGGCGTCAGCCCTTCGTAGCCAGATAGGCGAGTTGCGCCTGCACCGACATCTCTGCGGCCGGCCACAGCGCTTTGGGCGTCGCGGCGTAGACCTCGGCAACGATGGCGAGCGGGTCCGTGATCCCGCGAGACACCACACTCCGCACCTCATCGAGCCGCACCCGACGATGCTCAAGGTAGCCGTCGAGAACCTGCCCGGGGTTCAGCAGCAGAGGTCCGTGACCCGGCAGGATGCGATGAACCCGGTTCTCGCCGGCCATCTCGCGCAAGTGCCGGAGCGACTCAAGGTAGGGACCAAGTTCACCGTCGGGCCAGGCGACAACGGTCGTGCCGCGTCCGAGCACGGTGTCGCCGGTGAGAAGTGAGCCCTCGGATTCGATGAGCAGGCAGACACTGTCGCTCGTGTGGCCGGGGGTCGCAACAACGCGGACTTCGAGGGATCCGGCGGTGAGGACCTCACCTCCGACGAGGCCCTCAGACCCGAGCCGGTGTTCGGGGTCGACGGCGCGCACTTCGGCGCCCGTCATATCGGCCAGCTGCCGAGCGCCGGCCGAATGATCGGCATGGCCGTGCGTGAGCAGGATCATGGTGACCGGTGAGTCAACGGCGAGGGCACGATCGACGATCAGTTCGAGGTGCGCGAGGTCTGCGGGGCCCGGGTCGACGACGATGGTCTGGCCCGAGCCAGGGCTGCTCAGCAACCAGGTGTTCGTCCCGTCAAGGGTCCACGCGGACGGATTGGGGGCGAGGACCAGGGTCGCGGCGACTGTCTTCGACCCGCTCGCCCAGGGCTCGGAGTCGCTCGCATCACCTGCGGGCAGCATTCGTCCGCTCATTTGACCCCCGTCAACTCCCAGAATCGCGGCGGCTCGACATCGCCCTCGATCAGATCGCCGGTGCGTCCGTTGACCATCGCCCATACGACGGACCCGTCATCGGCCACGATTCGCCGCGGCAGCATCGGCAGGATCGGCCGCTCCTGCACAGCGGCGATAACGGCTAATGAATCGTTGAACTGGCCGAGGTACTCGAGCACTCGGCTGGTCGGGCGCAGGAGCGGCATGCGGCTAGCCTCATGCTCTTCAAGGGCATGGGCTGGCCGTACCCAGCGCACTGACTGAGCCTCGGTACCGGTGAGCACCGCCTGCTGATCCTTGGGCATCGGCGCCACGAAGAATCGAGTGTCGAATCGGCGCCCCTCTACCTCGGGGGTGATCCAGTGATCGGCAAGGTGGAGATCGGCAAGGGGGACGGTGACCCCGGACTCCTCGACTAATTCGCGCAGCGCGCACGCCACGAGCGCCCGGTATTCGACCTCGTCACTGCTCGCCCGCCGCGCTTCGCGGCCAAAAATCCGGCCCGGATCAGGGAGCGCTGCACCCGCAACAAGATCGGCGGGGTCGAGCCGTCCGCCGGGAAACACATGCATGCCCGGAGCGAAGGGCATCGTGAGCACCCGCTCCATCATGAAGACCTCGAGTTCGCCGTCGCGGTCGCGCAGGAGCACGACCGTCGAAGCGGGCCTCGGCTCGGGCACCACTCCGGTCACCTAGTCGGCGACTTCGACGATCATCTCGACCTCGACCGGGGCGTCGAGCGGAAGAGCAGCGACACCGACGGCCGAGCGCGCATGCACCCCAGCATCGCCGAAGGCCTCCGCAAGGAGGTTGCTCGCACCGTTCACCACGGCAGGCTGGCCGGTGAACTCGGGCGTGCTTGCCACGAAGCCAACGACCTTCACGACCCGAACGACCTTGTCGAGGTCGCCAATGACCGAACGCACGGCAGCGATCGCATTAAGGGCGCAGATCTTCGCGAGTTCGGCGGCCTCCTCCGCGCTGACTGCCCCGCCCACCTTCCCGGTAGCGGCCAACGCGCCATCGATCATGGGCAACTGCCCCGAGGTGTACACGAGGTTGCCAGTCCGCACGGCCGGAATGTAGGCGGCGAGCGGGACCGTGACCTGGGGCACCGTCAAGCCAAGGGCAGCAAGCCTTGCTTCAACGTGAGACCCGTCACTCATCGGTACTCCTTGGGTTGGTCGATTAGGTCCGTGAATTAGGCGAGCGGACGTTTCAGGTAGGCAACCATATTGTCCGGATTGGGACCGGGGACCACCTGAACGAGCTCCCAGCCGTCACTTCCCCAGGTGTCGAGGATCGCCTTCGTGGCGTGAACGAGCAGCGGAACGGTGGCGTATTCCCATTTGGTCATGGATGCACACTAGCCCTTGTTCAGCCAATCCCGATTACGCTGAGGCCGTGATGCAAACGAAGTGGCCAGGCGTTGCCCTCCACGTCGTATCGGGCAAGGGCGGTGCCGGGAAGACGACGGTTGCTGCGGCGCTCGCACTGGCCCTTGCACACGACGGCAAGCGAACCCTTCTCATGGAGGTGGAGGGGAGGCAGGGCATTGCCCAACTCTTCGACACCCCTCCCCTGCCGTACACCGAGCGCAAGGTGGCGGTTGCGCCAGGCGGCGGCGAGGTCTGGGCCCTTCCCGTCGATCCGCATGAGGCGCTCCTTGACTACCTTGAGATCTTCTACAACCTGCGGCGGGCCGGGTCGGTCCTGAAGAAGATCGGCGCCATCGACTTTGCAACGACCATCGCGCCCGGCCTTCGCGATGTCCTCCTCACCGGAAAGGCCTGCGAACTCGTGCGCAGGATCGATAAGAGCGCTCCTGATGCTTACCAAGCGATCGTTCTCGATGCGCCACCCACCGGCCGGATTGCGAAGTTCCTCAACGTTAATTCAGAGGTCTCGGGGCTTGCGAAGGTCGGACCGATTCACAAGCACGCTGAACTCGTCATGAGCGTCATCGCCTCCCCTCGCACCGCCGTCCATCTCGTGACCCTCCTCGAGGAGATGCCCGTTCAGGAAACCGTCGACGGCATCGAGGAGTTGCGTGCCGACGGACTGCCGGTCGGTGGGATCTTCGTCAACATGACCCGGCCCGCGATGCTTTCAACTGATCAGCTTGTTCAAGCGCGGGAGGGAACGTTGCCCCTTGGCGCCATCGCTGCAGCGGCAGCAGCCGCCGGTGTGCGAACTGATCCAGCCCTCGTGACGGCTGCACTCGGGCGAGAGGCGCAGGAACACGCAGCTCGCGTCGATCTAGAGGCGAGGGAGCGCAGACGCATCGATGAACTCGACCTCCCGACATTCACCCTCCCGATGATCCCCGATGGCATCGACCTCGGCGCCCTGTACGAGCTCGCACTCCTGCTTCGGTCGGAGGGTGTCCAATGACCGTCAGGGGCCAGGTCTCGGTCGATGCCCCGCCATTGCGTATCGACAGCATCCTCGCTGATCGCTCCATCAGAATCATTGTGTGCACCGGAGCTGGCGGCGTCGGCAAGACAACCACGGCGGCTGCGATTGCCCTGCGTGCCGCCGAGCAGGGTCGCAGGGTGTGCGTCCTCACCATCGATCCAGCACGAAGGCTTGCCCAGGCCATGGGGCTCACCACCCTTGACAACACTCCGCGGGCGGTCGCGGGAATCGCCGGATCCGGAACCCTTGACGCCATGATGCTCGATATGAAGCGCACGTTCGACGAGGTCGTCGAGGCGCATTCGGATCCGGAGCGGGCTCAGTCGATCCTTGCTAACCCGTTTTACCAGGCCCTGTCATCGTCATTCGCCGGAACGCAGGAATACATGGCGATGGAAAAGCTCGGCCAACTGCGCACTGAAGCCGACCGCGATGGCACCTGGGATCTCATCGTCGTCGACACCCCGCCCGCCCGTAACGCTCTTGACTTCCTCGACGCCCCAGCACGGCTCGGTTCCTTTCTCGACGGCAGGTTCATCCGCATCCTCACCGCGCCGGCGCGGGGAGCAGGTCGCGGCATCGGCAAGATCGCCGTCATGGGATTCGGACTGTTCACCGGTGTGCTGAGCAAGATCCTCGGTGCGCAGGTGCTCAGTGACATCGGCACCTTCGTCGCGGCGATCGACACGACCTTCGGCGGCTTCCGTGAGCGCGCTGATGCCACCTACGCGCTCTTGCAGGACCCGGGGACCTCGTTCGTCGTGGTCGCCACACCCGAGCGGGATGCCCTTCGCGAGGCCTCCTACTTCGTCGAGCGGCTCAAAGCGGACGGAATGCCGCTCGCCGGACTCGTCCTCAATCGGGTACAGGTCGTGACACTCACCGAGATGTCAGGTGAAGAGGCGATCGCCTCAGCGGATCGTCTCGACGACGGCCATGACGACGAGATCGAGGCGCTGACTGCCGCCTTGCTGAGGCTGCACGCCCAGCGGCAGCAAATTGCTTCGCGTCAGCAGCACCTTGCAGAACGGTTTACGGCAGCGCACTCCGGAATCCCGGTGACGACGGTGCCGGCGCTCGCCGAGGACGTTCACGATCTTCAGGGACTTCGCGAGGTCGGTCAACTGCTTGCCGACGCGTAAGGCTGGGCAGTCCCCGACTCGATCCGGAGACTTTACGAGACTCGGGAAACCTGCTCGCTGATGAGCGACTGACGCTCGAACTCGCTCTGCGCAGTCTCAAGAAGATTGCGCCAAGACGTCACATGCGGACGGCGCCGAAGCAGGGCACGCCGCTCGCGCTCGGTCATGCCGCCCCAAACGCCGAATTCAACATTGTTGTCGAGGGCATCGGCGAGACATTCGGTTCGCACTGTGCACCCAAGACAGATCGCTTTCACGCGATTCTGGGCAGCCCCCTGCACGAAGAGCGTGTCCGGGTCGGTCGTGCGGCAGGCCGCATGGGCGGCCCAGTCGTTGCTCAAGGTCATGGTCGCCTTACCCCTTCGTACCTGAATCAAGAACATCGTGTGAGCCGGGACGCTACGCCTGTCGGAAGCCCTCCGCATAGGCTCTAAATAACTATCTCAATAATAGTTATAAAGAGTCATAGTTGCGACCTCCCTCGACGAAGGAATACTCGGTGAGAGATGCGGAAGGCGAACCAAGGCACGTACGCTTAACGTCTCATGTCTATGCACCCACCGGCTCCCCCGCGAACAGGTCTCGGCGGTCTCATGATCCGCATCGTGGCCCTCCTCGTCGCAGCCGTCATTGCGGGTCTCATCGCCGGCCTCATGGCGCTGCCATTCATCGGCGGTGCTGGCGTCACCGCACGAAACGTCGTCCAGAACTTTGAACGTCTCCCCGAGACAATGGACACCCCGCCACTGCCCCAGCGCTCGCAGATTCTCGCCTCGGACGGGTCAGTCATCGCGACGCTCTATTACCAGAACCGGATTGAGATCCCACTGCAGAGCATCGCACCTGTCATGCGCCAGGCGACCGTCGCGATCGAGGACTCCCGCTACCTAGACCATAACGGCGTCGACGTCCGCGGAGCCCTTCGCGCGGTTGCATCGAATACGCGCTCCGGCGACGTTCAGCAGGGCGCATCGACACTCACGATGCAGTACGTGAAGAACGTGCTCGTCAACGAGGCGACCAGTGCTAGCGAGCTTGAGGCCGCGCGGGGCCAGAGCCCGGTCCGGAAACTCCGCGAAGTCCGCTATGCGCTCGCCCTCGAACGGCGCTACACCAAGCCGGAGATCCTCGAGCGCTACTTGAACATCGTCTACTTCGGATCAGGCGCCTACGGTGTCGAGGCTGCAGCCAAACGATACTTCTCCAAAACAGCCGCCGAATTGACACTGTCCGAGTCGGCCACGCTCGCGGGCATTGTGCAGCAACCGACGGCCTTCGATCCAATCCGAAATCCCGAACGTAGTGCGAAAAGACGGGATGTTGTCCTTGCGCGCATGGCCCAGCTCGGTTACATCACGAAGGGTGAGGCAGCCTCTGCCGCGCTCATCCCGATGCAGGTCCTCATCAAGCCCACCGCAGCGCCAAATGGTTGCACCACCTCGTACGCCCCATTCTTTTGCGACTACGTCCTCCAGACGATCCGCACCGACCCCGCATTCGGTGATACCCCGGAGGCGCGGGAAGCCTTCCTGCGTCGCGGTGGCTACACCGTCCGCACCACATTGCGCCCACAGGCACAACGCGGAGCCTTCGACGCCGTCACCGGTGCAATTCCCATCAATGACGAAAGCCGGCGCGCGGCTGCGATCACCATGATGGAGCCCGGCACCGGCAACATCCTCGCCATGACCCAGAACCGCGAGTGGGGCACCTCCGGCCAGGGAATGACGACGTACAACTACAACACTGACCGTGCCCACGGGGGAACCATTGGAATGCAGGCCGGCTCGACTTTCAAGGTCTTCGCCCTAGCAGCCGCACTCGAATCGGGGATATCGCCGAGCGAGTACATCAGTTCGCCGAGCCCGAATACCTTCGAGGGATTCACGAACTGCGAGACTGGTGCCTCGTTCGGACCCATTACCGTCCGGAACTCCACCGGGCAGGGCACGTTCGACATGGCCCGCGCGACGGCCTATTCCATCAACACCTATTTCATGGCCATCGAGGAGCGCACCGGCCTTTGCCGTCCAGCCGAGATTGCCGAGTCAATGGGGGTGTTCTTGGGCAGCGGTGGACCGCTGCTCCGAGTTCCGTCGTTCACCCTCGGCAGCATGGAGGTCACCCCGCTCGCGATGGCCAACGCCTATGCGACCTTCGCGGCCCATGGGCTCTACTGCAAACCCCGGTCCATTTTGGAAATACGCGATCGCGATAACCGCTCCCTTGACGTCCCCGACGAGGACTGCATGCAGGTCATCTCGCAGGACGTCGCCGACGGAGTGACGGCGCTCCTCACCGGCGTCATCGACGGGCCTATCACCGGTCGAACCGGCTCTGCCATGTCACTCGCGGATCGACCTGCGGCCGGAAAGACCGGCACCACGAATGAGTCGGCCGCAGTGTGGTTCGCCGGATTCACCCCCGACGTCGCCGCCGCGGTTTGGGTCGGTGATCCCCGCGGTGGTTTCGCACACCCGATGAAGAATCTCACGATTAATGGCAAGTACTACACCCAGGTGTTTGGCAGCACCCTCCCCGGGCCGATCTGGAAGCAATCCATGACGGCCGCGCTCCAAGGCACCGAACCGACCACATTTACCCTCAGCAACGAGTGGGGTCTTCGCCCGGCACGCGGGGTCACCTCCATTGCACCACTTCCGGGAGAGTTCGGCCTCGGCGGCGGGCCAGAGGGGTTCGTCTTCGACAACAGCGCCAAGCCGACACCCATCGCTACCCCAACGGCCCCAACCATAGCAACCCCCGACGAGCCCACCGCCCCGGTCGTACCGGATGAAGCCCCGGCCACGATACCTAGCCCGGCCACCACACCGAGGTAGCCGGGTTCCCCTGGGTCGTTACATACCCAGCCCGGCCTTCACGAGAGCCGCCACCTGACCCCCATCGGCTCGACCCTTCACCTGCGGGGTCACCAGCTTCATGACAGCACCCATGGCGGCCCCTCCGGTCGCACCGGTCAACGAGACCTCGGCAACTGCCGACGTCACGATGGCGCCGAGTTCCTCGTCACTCATCGCCTGCGGCAGGTACTTCGCGAGCACCCCGAGTTCGGCACGCTCACGATCGGCGAGCTCGGGCCGGTCGGCGGCGTCGTACGCCTCCGCTGATTCGCGGCGCTTCTTGGCTTCGCGACCAAGAACCGCGATGACGTCATCGTCGGAAAGCGCCCGAGCCTCCTTGCCTGCCACCTCTTCGTTCGTGATCGCCGTCAGTGCCATGCGAAGCGTCGCTGCGGCCAACTCGTCGCGAGATTTCATCGCGGTGGTGAGGTCATCCTTCAATTGATCCTTGATCTGGCTCATGCAAGCATTCTGGCAGGCCGGGCGACGAGCATCAGACAGCTAGCGCATGGGACCATGCACGGGTGCACAACGCCACCAAGCTCGCCCTCGGTACCGTCGGCTTGGTGGCCGCCGGTGCAGCAGGGCTCACCTACGCCCGCTGGGAGGCGCAGCGCTACACCCTCCGCCGAGCCACCGTGTCGGCACTGCCGGTGGGACAGGCACCACTGACGATCCTCCATCTCTCGGATCTTCACCTCGTGCCCGGGCAAGTCGGCAAGCAGTCGTGGGTGCGATCCCTGCGCGAACTGCAGCCCGACGCCGTCATCGCCACCGGCGACTTCATGTCACACCAAGACGCCGTCCCACACGTCCTCGACACCCTCGAACCGCTGTTCGATCTCCCTGGCGCCTTCGTCCTCGGAAGCAACGACTACTACGAACCCCGAATGATCAATCCCGCCAAGTACTTTGCCGGACCCTCACAACTCGAACCCCGCCGCGCGATGCTCCCGTGGAGCGACCTCGTCGATGGACTTGTCGACGGCGGCTGGTCGCACCTGAGTAACACCCGAGGGACCCTCGTCATTGCCGGACGCAGCGTTGACCTCCGCGGCGTCGACGACCCGCACATCAGCCGCGATCGCTACGGCGAGATCGCTGGCGCGTTCAACCCCTCGGCCGACCTCCGACTCGGGGTCACTCATGCGCCGTATCTGCGGATACTTGACGGCATGGCCGCCGACGGTGCCGACCTGGTCCTCGCCGGGCACACCCACGGAGGCCAACTGCGCATACCCGGTTTTGGGGCCCTCGTCACGAACTGCGACATTGATCGGGCGAGATCCCGCGGGCTCTCAACACACCGGGCCCCCGGCAGCCGTCACACGACAGCACTCCACGTCTCTGCAGGCCTAGGCACCTCACCGTTCGCGCCGTACCGCTTCGCCTGCCCGCCAGAGGCGACCCTGCTCACCCTTGTGCCGCGCACCTGATCACAGCAGCCGCGCTGCCCTATCGAATCTCGAACATCTCATAGACGATGTCATCACCGTCGTTGCGGCCCTGACCCACGGCCTGCACTGCGTTCAGCCAGCCGTACCGCTCATCCGCCGTCTCGAATGTCGGCGCGACGGTGTAGGTGCCGCGCTCCCGATCGCACCGGCCGTGGTAGCTCACGTAGATAAGCGCACCATCGTCGGTCTGGAGCAACTGGCGGACATCAAGGATCATGATCTGGCCCGAGGATGGGATCGCCCAGTCTCCGCCAGGGCCGATGATGGTCGCGCTCAGCCGCTCACCCTCCCATCGACCTTTGGAGATACCACCGATGACGCGTCGGCCAAACGGCGTCTCGCCAAGCCGGTGGATGTCGCCACGGGTGACGCGCACGGTCGCAAGCGGAACAACGTCGAAGGGCACGGTCATGATGGCTCCTGGTTGGGTGATGGGCTGACGTTTGCGGCACGTGCACGCACTGGGTCGGTGACTCCGTCCCAGGTCTCGTGCATGGTCCTCAGTTGCGCGAAGAAGCTCACCGAACGCTCGGTGCGCCCGTAGAGCTCAACAAAGCAGCCGAGGTCAGCTCGGCAGTCAAAATATACGGCCGGGGCCGAGGTCATGAGCGACGCGGCAAGTGGGTAACCCGCATCGACGAAGGCCGCCAACTGCCGATCCCAGTCATCCGGCGGAACGAGCGCACACATGTGGTGGAAACCGCCCTCGCCCGGCTCGTACATGTCGCGGTAGATCGACGAACCGGGGCCGGGTTGGGCGATGAGTTGCACCTGGACCTCGCCACACTGGCCAAAGGCATAATCGACGGCGGTCGCACTCGGTTGCCCGCGGTAGGTCAGGTCGGTTCCGACAAAGTTGCGCATGACAACAAAGGGGCCCGCACCCATTACCCGCACCCAGTGCTCGAGGCCCTCGTCCAGATCGGGCACGACGAAGGCGGTTTGAAGAACGGGATGCCGCAGGAGCCCGGGTGCACTCATCACGGCAGCATTGTGGCAGCGCCTCCCCGATTCGTCCCACCCTTCCCGATGCAGGACACGAATTCGCTGTCCGTTAGGCTCGACACGTCCTTCGGGGTGTGGCGCAGCTTGGTAGCGCGCTTCGTTCGGGACGAAGAGGCCGTGGGTTCGAATCCCGCCACCCCGACAGCTGGTCGGGGGCCGATGATCACGTCGGTCCCCGACCCCGTAGCGCTCGTCCGGAGAGCAAAGGCAGGGGTTGCGCGGTGAGCATCGATCGACGACCGGCACCGAGTGATCTCGGCAAAACCACTCGCGCCTACGTCAAGTCCATGGGCTGGCGTTCGGTGAATCTTCACACCCACATCTCCCTCGTCAACCGATACGTCTACATCGAGGTCCCCAAAGCCGGCTGCGGGACAATGAAGGCCACCCTCGGCGGCTTAGAGGCCGCAAGGCAGGGCCCGGCCGCGGTCCTTCGCGTCCAAGAGAATCCTCACGACCGTAGCAAGGCCACCCCGTTCGTCAAGCCCTTTCAACTGCCGCCCGATCTCCTAGAGGAGGCCCTGCGGGGGCGAAAGTGGTCCCGGTTCACGGTGGTCCGCGAGCCAGCGTCGCGCCTGCTATCGGGCTACCTTGAGAAGATCCGTCAGGGCCTCCAGCAGAGCGATCCCATCCTCGCCGCCCTGCGCGACCGCGAGGAGGCTCCCCAGCTCGCTCAGGACATCAGTTTCGCCGATTTTGTCGCAGTGGTTTCCGCTCAGGAATCACGGGATCAAGACCCACATTGGCGGCGACAGGTCGACCAGATCGGGTACGGGATCATCGACTACGACGCCGTCATCCACCTCGAGGAACTCGACACCTCGTGGGATCGCGTTGCCGACCTCACCGGGGTTGCCGGGCTCCAGGAGCAGTTTTACTGCCGAAACTCCACCAAGGCAGCCACGAGGATCAACGACTACTTCACCCCCGCAATTCTCGGCAAGGTCACGCACACGTATGCGGGCGACTACGCCGCCTTCGGCTACCAGCCACCAGCCCTCTGACCCGGCCGCAATACCCGTCTACCGGGTCGCGACGACGAGTTCGGCGATCTGCACGGCATTCAGGGCGGCACCCTTGCGCAAATTGTCATTGCTGACGAACAGCGCGAGCCCGCGCCCACCTAGGACTGAAGGATCCTGACGCACCCTGCCCACGAATGACGCATCAGCACCGGCGGCCTGCAGCGGGTTCGGCACATCGACGACCTCGACCCCCGGCGCCATTGCGAGCAACTCCAACGCCCGCTCGACTGAGATGGGCCGATCAAACTCCGCATTGATCGACAGCGAGTGACCAGTGAAGACGGGCACCCTCACGCAGGTTCCCGAGACGAGCAAGTCGGGTAGGCCGAGGATCTTGCGACTCTCATTGCGAAGCTTTTGCTCCTCGTCGGTCTCGAGCGATCCATCGTCGACGATGCTCCCAGCGATTGGGATGACGTTGAAAGCGATCGGACGGACGTACTTTCGCGGCTCCGGCAGCGAAATGGCCAAGCCGTCATGAGTCAGCAGCGTGATGTCCTGGGTGATCGCAGCGCGCACCTGGTCTTCTAGTTCACTGACGCCCGCGAGACCACTCCCCGAGACGGCTTGATAAGAACTCACGATGAGCCGCCGCAGGCCCGCTTCGTCGCTCAGGGGCCTAAGAACGGGCATCGCTGCCATCGTCGTGCAGTTCGGATTCGCGATGATGCCCTTGCGAGCCTCTGAAATCGCAGCGGGATTGACCTCGCTCACGATGAGCGGCACATCAGGATCCATCCGCCATGCAGAGGAGTTGTCAATGACGATCGCACCGGCAGCAGCGTATTTCGGAGCAAGTTCCTTCGATGATGCCCCGCCAGCGGAGAACAGGGCGATGTCGATCCCGGCGAGATCGGCCGTCGAAGCGTCCTCGACTATGACCTCCCCACCCTTCCACGGCAACGTCGTGCCCGCCGAACGTGAGGAGGCGAGGAATCGCACTCGCTCCATCGGGAACGCACGTTCCTCGAGCAGCCTGCGCATCACCGCGCCCACCTGACCGGTGGCACCCACCACCGCAACAACGGGCAGTCGGTTCATCGTCCGGTCCCGCCGTAGACCACGGCCTCGCCATCGACGTCGAGCCCGAACGCACTATGGAGGGATTGAACTGCGCGCTTGGCATCATCGACCCGTGTCACGACGGAGATGCGAATCTCTGAGGTCGAGATCATCTCGACGTTGATGCCTACGTCGGCGAGAGCCGCGAAAAAAGTCGCCGACACACCGGGATGCGACCGCATACCTGCGCCGACCAGCGACACCTTCGCAATCTGGTCATCGACGACGAGCGACTCGAACCCGATGGCCCCGATGCCGGCCTCAAGCGCAGCGGTCGCCTTTGTCGCCGAGCCCTGCGGGCAGGTAAACGTCACGTCCGTGCGCCCGGTTGAGGCGGCGGAGACGTTCTGAACGATCATGTCGACGTTGATGCCTGCGTCGGCAAGGGACCGGAAGATCGCTGCTGCACGGCCCGGTTCATCGGGCACGCCGATGACCGTGACCTTTGCATCGTTCACATCAGCGGCGACGCCGGAGATGATCGGCTGTTCCATGGCTCTTCCTTCAGCGATAGCGGTTTCGATGGCTTCGGGTGACAGGACGTAGGTGCCCTCGTGCTGCGAGAACGACGAACGGACGTGAATCGGCAGATCGAAACGCCTCGCATACTCGACGCAGCGAAGGTGCAGAACCTTCGCGCCCACTGCAGCGAGTTCGAGCATCTCCTCGTACGTCACAACATCCAATTTCCGCGCGGCCGAGACCACCCGGGGATCGGCACTGAACACACCGTCGACGTCGGTGTAGATCTCGCAGACAGAGGCCTCAAGCGCCGCGGCCAGCGCCACAGCAGTGGTGTCGGAACCGCCACGACCCAGGGTCGTGATGTCTTTCGTGTCCTGAGCCACACCCTGAAATCCGGCCACGATCGGGATCGCACCCTCACTCAGCGCCTCGGCTATCCGACCGGGCGTGACATCAATGATGCGCGCGGCCCCATGTGCTGAGTCGGTGATGAGGCCAGCCTGAGAGCCGGTGTAGGACCGGGCGTCCTCACCGAGATCTGAGATGGCCATTGCGAGGAGCGCCATCGAGATCCGCTCACCAGAGGTGAGGAGCATGTCGAGCTCGCGTGCAGGCGGCTTCGGAGATACCTGCTCTGCCAGATCGAGTAGTTCGTCAGTCGTATCGCCCATCGCAGAAACAACGACGACGACCTGATGACCGTCTGCCTTTGTCGCGACGATCCTGCGAGCGACCCGCTTCACACTTTCGGCATCAGCCAGACTCGAGCCGCCGAACTTCTGAACAATCAAGGACACGACAACACAGTCTACCCATGGCTGCGGAGCACTACCGCTGCTGAGCCCAGCGAGCCTGCTATCAGTCCGTGTTGACGATGACCACGATCATGTCGCCAGCTTCAAAGTTGACGTTCTCGGACTTCGACGGGTTGACTCGAATGCCGCCAGCCAAGGCGGCCGACACTCCGCCGGGGTTGGCCGCACGGTAGCCAATCGCCACCACACCCCAGTTTCGGGCCGCGGCGAGCACTGATTCAAAGTCCGACTCACCAAGGGGCACGTAACGCTCGACGGGATGCAGCGCCACGGCGGCGCCTGTCCCATCGAAGAGGTCTGCGAAGACACTGGCCAAATGCGGACTTTCGCTCAGTTGAGCGAGAAGCAGGCTGATGAGTTGCGTGCTCACGATGAACTCCGAACTGTCGCCTTGACGGCCGAGTTCGACATCGTTGGGATCCGCGAGTTCGGCGATCACATTGCTCGCAGAATCTGGGGCAAGGCTCCGCACGTGCATGAGGGTGAGGAGCACGCGAGCATCCGCCTCGTCAAGATCGAACTCAGTTCGCTCGCACAGGATCATCACATGGTCGTACGGGTCGCTGCCCATGACCTCCGCAATGACGGGCCGGCTGATAGTGCTGCCAACGTGGATGCTCACCGTCTGCTGCGTAAGGCCAACCGAATCGAGCTCGGCTAGGACATCCGCCTCTACATGGTTATCAGGATCAATAAGGATAAGGAGTTCCGAGCCTGGAGCCACGTGGTTCTCGATCTCCTTGACGACCAAATTCGCCACCGGGCTCCACCCCACGATGAGCGTGCGTTCGCGGACCGCTTCGATCGCAGCGGAGGGATGATCGGCCGGCCGGGTCCATGGCTCAGGCTCGCGATCGAACACGAACACCGAATCGTCCTGCGCAATGCCGATCGCCTTGTCCCCGGGCATGACGACGGCTTCCGCGCTGACCGTCAGTGATACGGATCCGTCTGCTCGCTGGAGACCGATCACGGTCGCGCCGCTGCTCGCAAGGGTGAGTTGCCCGAATGATGAACCAACCCAGCGCTCGGGAATGTCGACGATGTACATCTCATCGCCATCGAAATCGAGCAGCTCCTGATACACGGCACCTAGACCCGATGTGCGCGAAACCTGCGCGGTGATCCTCGCCACGATAGCCGAAGGAATAACCGTAATGAGCCGCTCACCGACTGACTCCTTGAGCGCTTCAGCCACCTCAAAGTCGCCCACCTCCGCGACGATCGTGGTGCTGCTCCCAGCGGGGATCAACTTGTTCAATCCAAGGACAACCTTCACGAGGTAGGCCCGGGCACTGTCATCATCAGGGCTCAGAATGATGACCGACTTCGCGTCTTGGGGATTCATCTTCGCGA
Source organism: Candidatus Nanopelagicales bacterium (assembly GCA_040398845.1). GTDB lineage: Bacteria > Actinomycetota > Actinomycetes > S36-B12 > S36-B12 > WLND01. The sequence continues at coordinate 46,559 of JBBATH010000011.1, forward strand.
GATCGTTGATTCTGGTTGGGGCCCCGCTGCGGACCACCAGCCGAGATGAGCCAAGATCCGTCACGTCACGGCGGATATCGTCGAGGACTTCGACTGGGTCATCAGCTGTGAGGACCACGATCGCATGACCGCGTTCGCTTCGATTCGCCTCAACGAGTTCGGAAATGACGACACTCAACTTGTCGCTTCGACCAACGACAAGAGTATGGCCGACCTCAACAACAGCCGAGCGACCCCTGCGCAGGGTCTCGAGCCGGGTGTCGATGCCGCTCGAGATGATGCCGATGATTGTGGCGCCGAGGAAGATTCCGATGAGGGTGACGGCAAGCATTCCCAGACGGAACTTGTCGCCCTCGTCGCCACTGAATGTTCCCGGATCAAGTGAACGCGTGATGGCCAGCCAGATTCCCTCGGTCAACGAGGTGCTGCTGTCCGATGGGCCGATACCGGTTATCTGAATGATGCCAGCAACAATGATGACGAACAGGGCCGTGAGGACCCCCAACCACAGCAGCACCATTCCCACGCCGCGTGCCAAGGTGTTGTCGATCCGGTAGCGAAGTCGCTGCTTCACTGTGAACTTTGTCGCCATGTCGACCCTCCATCAGGTGCCTGAAACTCTGCGAACCTTACTCTTTGGGCACTTAGACCGTTAGGCGGTCAATGCGAGATACGTTGTGACCGCCAGCACGACGACCCCGCCAATTCGATAGAAAGACGTCATCGACGGCCGCTGATACCAACGCGTGTCACCCTCGACCGGCTCGCGACCAAACACTCCGAGCAGGGCCAGAATGAAACCCGGAACGGCAAGAATCACAAACATCGTCTGCGCGTATTCGGGCGATTCACCCGATACGCCTACCAGCGACGTAGAGGTAACTACGCTCACGATGAGCATGAACGTGACAAGGGGCACGCCCTCTGGAATCGCCTGCCAAAGCCTGGCAGAGTTGGGGAAACGATCGCCGATGAGTTCACTCAGTGCCGGGATCAAGAACAGCAGCGACGCGACCCACAATTGCCACACGTTGCCGACGAATGCTGCTGAAATGAAGGCAAATACCCCCATCCGGAGGAGGGCCGAGATAATCCGCTGAGATGTTGGAGCCTCGTCCGGCTCATCGGGTGTCAGCGAGTCCATGCGCTCGGGGAACCACCTCGCCGCCGCGTCCTCGACGAGAATCTTGGCAACCAGTCCGCCGAGAACCACATAGGCGAAAAGCGAGGCGCTATCTGCGATCGGGAATGCAGAGCCGCCGAGTCCGGGAAGGGCACCGACGATGTTGAAGGTCACCCACGCGCCGAGCAGGGGCACGACGACGAGATCGGTGAGCCGTTCCCACATCTCAGCCGAGCCGGACACGCTCGGCCGTCGGATATCCCGGAAGGAGCCACCGATGATTCCGGGGCCGACGATGAGCAGGCCGATGCCGGCCAAGGTCCGTACGCTCGACGCGTCGATGATGCCGCCCGAGAAAGCCACGACGAGGGTAAATGCGAGGGCTGCCACGACGCCGGCGAACGCGTCGAAGATCCCAATGAGGATCAGCGCGACCATGATGGACACTGCAGCTGGCTGAGCAACCCCGTCGACCGATACGCCGGCGATGACGCCGAGGATCAGACCCCCGATTGGAAGGAGCGCGCTCAGACTGCCAAAAATCGCCCGGAGTGGCGCTGCATCACCAATACACCGGGAAAAAAGCGGGCTCTTGGGGGCCGCCGCCTCCGTGGACACGTAGGAGAGTCGGTCAATCAACGCGAGCCCAGGCGCACGATAGAACCAAGAACGATCGCCTTTTGCGTTACCGTCCGGTTCGAACTTCGCACGCCATAGACCACCCGCCTGATCATTACGGCCGGATTTTTTGCGCCGTCGCCGTCGCACCTCGGCCTCGAGTCCTTCGCCTGCCTCGCCCTCACCCGAGCCACCGGAGCCACCCGAGCCACCGCCACTTGCGGCTGCACTTGCGGCTGCGCCCGCAACGGTCGCCACAGTCAAGGCCGCGACCGCGGTCGCGGCGACGGCAGCGGGGTTGTCAAGTGGCGCGACCGGTGCGTACTTTGGCACCTTCGGATTGTCGGAGAGTTTCGGAACCACCAGCTGCGATGCATCGACTCCTTCAACGACCCCTTGAAGTGTCCCCTCATCACCGATCGTGATCCCGGTCGCCGACTTGAGGGCTTGGCCATCGGACCCGGTCGTCTCGAGCACCACGGTGTGGTCGCCGGGAGCCAGACTCGAAGGGAGCTGGGCCGAAGCCGTGAACGAACCCGCGGCATCGGCCGCCCCGCTCGTGAGGAACTGCGGCTGCGAGAACACCCAGAGTGAGTACTGAGCACCGGGTGCGGCACCACTGGCGTCGACAACAACCCCGACATCGCCAATTTGAGTGCCGATCGCGCCACGAATTGTGAGGACCACCGTGCCGGCAGTGGGAGTGGCCGGCTCAACCACAGGTTCCGTCGGCTCGGGGCCGGCAGACTCGTCCACGAGGACCTCAGCCGCAGCCTCATCCGCCTCGTCCGCAACCTCATCCGCCTCGTCCGCAACCTCATCCGCCTCGTCCGCAACCTCATCCTCAGATTCGGCCGCCTCGTCTACGGACTCGTCGGCAACGGGCTCGTCGGCAACGGGCTCGTCGGCAGGCTCAGCTGAGGGCTCAGCTGCAGGCTCAGCTGCCGGTTCCTCCGCTGGCGCGCCCGGCTCATCCTCGACCCCGATCGGCGCGGCCTGACTTGGTCCGCTCAGACTCACGATTGAAAGGCCTAGAGCGAGGGGGCCGGCAAGCAAGGCGATAGCGGTGAAGTTGAGCAAGCGAGGACTCATGGCTAGCACGGGCGTTGCTCCCTTGTTCCATCGGTTTCGCAGGATGTCAATGTAAACGGTACTGTCACGCCAATCAATTTCAGGGCGGCAGCGCGGAGGGAGCGAACTCGAAAATGTGGTACTAGACCCCCATTTCTTGGCCCGCCGTTCACACCCGCCTTCGGCCTTCGAAGGCCCGCCCGAGGGTGACCTCATCGGCGTACTCGAGGTCACCACCGACCGGCAGGCCGCTGGCGAGTCGCGACACAGCGATCCCGAGCGGCCTGATCATCCGGGCCAGATATGTTGCGGTCGCCTCACCCTCGAGGTTCGGGTCGGTCGCGAGAATGACCTCGGTCACCGTGTTGTCGGCCAGCCTGACCATGAGTTCACGAATCCGCAGGTCGTCGGGGCCGACACCCTCGATCGGATTGATGGCGCCGCCGAGCACGTGGTACCTCCCCCGGAATTCACGCGTTCGCTCGATCGCCACCACATCCTTGGACTCCTCGACCACGCACAGGCAAGTGAGGTCTCGGCGCGGATCACGGCAGATCCGGCACTGCTCCTCCTCCGAGACGTTGCCGCAGATGCTGCAGAACCGAACCCTTTCCTTTACTTCGCGTAGTGCGTCGGCCAAGCGCAGAATGTCGACCGGATCCGCTGCGAGGATGTGAAAGGCGATGCGCTGTGCGCTCTTCGGCCCGATACCGGGCAGTCGACCGAGTTCATCGATGAGGTCTTGAACGATCCCTTCGTACATCAATTCGCTATCTCACCGATCTGCGTTGCACCAAGCGTGCGCATGACGAGGGCGACACCGCTCTCATCGACAGCATCCTCATCGTCAACGCTCGGGGCATCGACCTCAATTGGAGACAGGACGACGGTGGGTGGCTGGTCCTCAGCCCTCGCTGAGGTGGGAGCAGCTGCCGCCGCAGCAGCAGCCCCGCTGGCGTTGGGCGCAAGGACGATGTCAATCTTGACGTCGCGGCGCATGACATCAAGGAGCGCCTGACGAAGCCGCTCATCGTGGCCGCTCGACCGGATGTTGATGGCTGTGCCGGCGCTATCGATCGCGACCGCGAGCACGCCGTTCGAGAGCGAGATCGGTGCAGAACTCGCAAACGCCAGCCAGGCCACCCGCGAGTAGGTCGTGAGGGCATCGAGCACGGCCGGCCACATCGACCGCATCTCGGCCAGCCCTCCCTCGTCTGAGGCTCCGACCTGGGTCGAAACCTGAACTGGTGGCGCCTTGGCAACAACGACGGGGGGCGCGTTGTCCTTCGCTGGGGGACTCACCGTCACCTCGGAGAGCTTGCGCGGCGCGCGCCCCGCCGATGCCGGCTTATCCTGTGGCACCTCGATCGGCGCAGGGCGCGCTTCCGTCGCAGGCACGGGGGCCTCAACGGCAGCCGGCGCCACGGGCACGGGCTGAGTCGACATCCGTCGCTCAAGTTGATCGAGCCGCGCACGAGTGCCGCGCTCATCTGCGTCGGAGGCCGGTAGCAGCAATCGGGCCGCCATGAGCTCGAGATGAAGCCTCGGTGCGGTAGGTCCGCGAAGGTCGCTCAGGGCCTCGCTCACGACATCGGCGGCACGCGCGAGCTCAGCGGCACCAAACGCTGCCGCCTGCACCACCTCCCGTGCCACCTGGTCCTCTGGTGCGTCGATGAGCTTCACCTCGACAGCGTGCGGAACATGCTGCAGGACGATGAGATCGCGGAGCCGCTCGAGCAGGTCGGTCGCGAATCGGCGCGGCTCATGCCCGGCCTCCATCACGCGGTCAACGACCATGAACAGTGCGGCGCCATCGTGCGCTGCCATCGCTTCGACTGTCTCGTCAAGGAGTGCCCCATCGGTCATTCCGAGTTGGGCGACGGCTTCGGCGTACGTGACCCCCTCAGGGCCGCATCCGGAGATGACCTGGCTGAGGATCGACAGGCTGTCGCGGACACTGCCGGCCCCGGCCCGCGCGACGAGCGCGAGTGCCGCGGGATCGGCGGGCACACCCTCTGCCGCGCACACTGAGGCGAGGTGCTCAGCAAGCACCTTCGCCGACACAAGACGGAAGGTGTAGTTGTGGGTGCGCGACCTAATGGTGGGGAGCACCTTGTCGGCCTCGGTCGTCGCAAATATGAAGCGGACGTGCTCTGGTGGCTCCTCGACGAGCTTGAGGAGTGCATTGAAACCCGCAGTCGTGACCATGTGGGCCTCGTCGATGATGTAGATCTTGTATCGCGACGAAACTGGCGCGAACATCGCGCGCTCGCGGAGGTCGCGGGTGTCGTCGACTCCTCCATGGCTCGCAGCGTCCAATTCGATGACGTCGATCGAGCCCGCGCCATTTGCGGCGAGGTCCAAGCAGCTCTGGCACTCTCCACAGGGGTTGGGGGTCGGACCCTTCACGCAGTTGAGCGAGCGGGCCAGGATGCGCGCTGTCGAGGTCTTGCCGCAGCCACGAGGGCCGGAGAACAGATAGGCATGGTTCACGCGATCGTTCTCAAGGGCTCGGCGCAGCGGGCCCGTCACGTGGTCCTGCCCCACCACCGCATCCAGGGACGCCGGTCGGTAGGTGCGATACAAAGCCATGGACACGTGCGCCACCCTAATCGTCCGGACCGACAGCCAACGAAATGCTCCGGGAGCACTGGTTCCCCAACAAGGGACCCCCCGCGCACCCGCCAGAGCCCACCTACCCTTGCTGCCTTCCGGCCCTGGGGGGATTCAGCGAGATGACGCCGCACGAGGGGTCGGCACAAGCGTACGTGGCAGGCGGTTCGCGGAACAACCGTGGTCGCTTGTAACGTTCCCCTCGGAGGATTCGCCTAGTGGCCTATGGCGCTCGCTTGGAAAGCGGGTTGGGTGAAAGCCCTCAGGGGTTCAAATCCCCTATCCTCCGCCACGGTCATTGAGGTAAATGACCCGGAGCGTGTCCCCTGGTTCGAAAGTGGGGGACACGCAACAGCGCCCCCACTTTTGCCCATAGGTTTGGATCTCCGCGGCATCCATCGAAGAACGAACATGCGGATCGGTGCCTTCCCGCTGGCGCTTCATCTGGCGCAAAGGAAAGGACAAACGCTACGAAACCGCCCTCTTCCTAAAGAAGAGTCAAGAGTTCATCGGGTGACCGCGGTGGGTTTTGTCCGCGGCCACGATGGCCATGACATCGGTGGGGACGGTGGTGAAGAACGCGTGGAACCGCCAGCCGTCAAACACGGATGCCTGGTCGGGGCCGGTGGGCGGGCCCGCGTCGGGGATGCGGCGTACGACGAGGCGTCCGGGGACCTGCTCGGATGCCTTGGCGGATGCGAATGCGGTGAAGGCGATCTCGGCGACCTCGGCCCGTGATGCCCAATCACCGGTGGCCTCGTCGCGGATGGCGTCCGGGTACGCGATCGGTGTCCACGCACCGGTTGGAATCGACTCGATTGCGCGCTGCACCAACGTGTTCTGGCGCACGCTGACGCTGGCCTTCGCCCCGGCTTTCACGGCGGCAAGAACAGTCGGGCGGCCGAAGTGCGCGGAATCGGCGCCCAGGAGGACGCTCCCGGTCGCAGTTTGGGGGTATTCATCTGAGCGGGGGAGTTTCGGTCCTGGTTCGGAACTGATGCTGACTGCTTGGACTACTTGGATTGGCTGCGCTGGACGGACGGGTTCGTGTGTCCGCGATGGGCGAACGCCGGCGGGTGGGCGATCGCCGATGGCGGGTACACGTGTGCGTCGTGTTGGGCCCGGACCGCGGTCACTCCGGGGACGTTGTTCAACCGCCGTAGGACGCCACTGACAGTGTGGTTTGAGGCCTGCTGGATGTTCACGTCGGATTCCTCTCGCGAAGAGTGAGGAAACCATCGTCGCGCGCCTAACGGAGGCGTCTTCTCAGATCAACAATTCTTGGTAGTCTGAGGTAGGTACGTACGCAGACTAGGAGTTGCGCATGAGTCCTTGGCCCCCGGTGACCTACGAGTCTCGCCCTTGGACTTCCAAGTATGCGAACAATCCTGCAACTCCGGCCGCCTACCGGCAAACCCAACCCGAGTATTCGGCTGCTGTGCCGGCAAGCATCGATGCCCTGGAAGTGATGCTGTCTGGTCCAACGATCACCGCCGTCACCGACGCCGCGGTGGCGATTGCCCGCTTTGATACGGCCCTCGGCAGTGAGATCGCTCCGTTCGCCTCGGTGCTGTTGCGTTCGGAGTCTGCTGCCAGTTCTCGGATCGAGGAACTGACGGCGTCGGCGCGGGCTATCGGGGAGGCGGAGCTCGGCGGCCGCCAGGGCAGTAATGCCGCGTCGATTGTCGGCAACACCCAGGCGATGAGCGCGGCGATCGCGCTATGTGGGGAGTTGTCCATCGCCACGATTGAGCGTATGCACCATGCCCTTTTGGAGCACAGCGAACCGGTAATCGCTGGGGTGCTGCGTCAAGAACAGGTGTGGATTGGCGGCGGGGGCCGTGGCCCGCAAGGCGCGACTTTTGTTCCACCGCATCATGAGCGGGTGCGCCCAGCCTTGGATGACTTGGTGGTGTTCATGAATCGCTGGAATCTCCCCGTGTTGATCCAGGCCGCTGTTGCGCACGCACAGTTCGAGACGATCCATCCGTTTGTGGATGGCAACGGCCGCACGGGTCGAGCCTTGGTCCATGCGCTGTTGCGCAATAAGGGTCTAACGCGAAATGTCAGCGTGCCGATTTCGGCTGGTCTCGTGAGCGACACGTCCGCCTATTTTGATGCGCTGACGGCGTATGGCCAGGGTGATCTTGAGCCGATCGTTCAACAGTTTGCGGAGGCTTCCTTTGTTGCCATCTACAACGGCACTGTCCTGGTGGACGACTTGCGGCTAGTGCGCGCCAGATGGGCGGAAACGGTCAGTGCCCGCTCGGATGCGCTGGTGCATCGTGTTGCCGACCTGCTTGTGCGCCAACCTGTCATTAGTGCTCGCACCGCTGCGGATGCACTGGACGTCGAACTGCGCAACGTCCTGCCGGCTATTGAGCGGCTTGCGGCTGCAGAAATCCTTGTGCCATCGAATCTGCACAAGCGTGGGAGGATTTGGCGTGCGCCTGAAGTGCTGCGCGCCCTTGATGACTTTGCTGCCCGCAGTGGCCGACGCACTCGGGAACATCGTGCCGCTCCAGAGGACCACGACAGACTCCCCACGCACCCCGCTCTCACGCCGAGGGTTCCCCCGCCAAGCCTTTAGACGCGCCTGTCCGAAAACCAAGGCCTTTGAGACGATCGAGGCGTGTGGCCACCACTCAACGGTCGCGCAAAGGTGCAAGATCGTTGCCTCGCCGGTGGGCTTGCAGGTTTAGGGCTCCTCCCTAGATCGTGTGGATTTGGGGAGCTTTGGGGTGCAGAAACATACCGTTTTCGCCCGCCGTATCCCGCTTTCACGCTCCCGCCACCGTTTCGGGCATTCGGCTCGTTCACCCCCACATCAGTCCGCCGGTCTTTCCTCAACTCGCAAGTGTCCAGCACACGTTCACAAAAGCCCCCTACGGGTAAAGCCGTTCTCCCCTATGGGGGATTCCGCGAGGAGGCGCCGCACGAGGAGGGCAATGACCGTGTAAATTTGGGCTTGGAGGATTCGCCTAGTGGCCTATGGCGCTCGCTTGGAAAGCGGGTTGGGTGAAAGCCCTCAGGGGTTCAAATCCCCTATCCTCCGCGCTGCGAGCAGGGCGGAGCACACCGATTCGGTGTGCTCCGCCTCTTGCTTGTACTGTTCTCGGCGGTGGCGTGTCCGAGCGGCCAAAGGAGCACGCCTCGAAAGCGTGTGTGGGGGTAACTTCACCGTGGGTTCAAATCCCACCGCCACCGCCAAAGGGTCCTGACGAAACTCGGGGCCTTGGACTTACGAAACCCCCTGAGGGGCTGCCTGCGGGCGCCTTTCCGGGGGGTTTCGCCGTTGGCGGGGGCTCGCGCGGTCACGATCGGCCGTCATCGGGTGGTGGTGCCGTTCGCTGTCGTCTCGTGTTTCGTTGACGGGGACGGCTCAGGGCCCGCCGGCCGGGGGCCGCGGGCTGTCCTGGGGTGGTGCGGGGGGTGGTGCTGGGGGTTTCTCTGTGCGGTGGGGTTACGCCTCGACGGGCGGGGCGAGCGCGAGGTCGGGGTTGCCGTCGGCGTCGCGCTCCTCGAAGCCGTGATCGACGGGGTCGACCGAGCAGAGGGCGTGGATGCGGTCGCCGGTGCGCGCGGCCCACTTGCGCAGCAGGCGGATGTTCGTGGCGACTGCGACGGCGGCGAGCATGAGGGTGGTCTTGACCATGCCGACGATGAAGATCCAGCCGCGCTGGAGGTCCGCGGTCTTCGCGCTCTTGACGTTGCCGAAGATCGCCTCGACGTGGGTGCGGCTGCTGTAGGAATCGATCCAGGCGTCCGATCCCCAGGCCAGCGGCTGGCGGGCCTTCGCCGCGACGTTTCCGGCGATGGTGATGGTGCGCTGGCGGCAGCAGCGCAGGAAGTCGCCCTGCCGGTCCCAGTCGGCCTTCGCGCCGGCGTAGGCGTCCTTGTCGGCCTTCGCGGCGTCCTTCGCCGGGCGGGCCGGCTCGACGGGCAGTTCGGGGACGTCGTGCGGCCGGGCGCCGACCGGGGTGCCGGCGGGCAGGTCCTGGGAGAACGGGCAGTTGCCGCAGATCACCTTCCCGGCCTGCGCGGGGCACTCGTAGCTTTCCTTGCCGGAGTCGTCGGGGCCCGCGACGCGGCGGAACGCGGCGACCTGCCGCTCAGCGATCAGCGCGCGGAACGCGTCGATCTCCCCGGTGCGCGCCTGGTGGTCGGCTCGTTCCTGCGCCGTCGCGCCCTGCTTGAGCGTTCCGGCCGACAGGTTCGCCGGACGCGGGATCCGCTCGAGGACGTCGAAGCGGTCGCCCATGACGGCGCGGCAGTGCGGGACGCCATCGATCATCGCGACGCCGTCATGATCGCGGACGCCCCGGTCGCCGGCATGCATGTCGATGACCGGTACACATCGGAGATCCGCTTGAAGAACATCAACGGGAACATGTAGGCCTTGAAGTCGGCCTGGTCGATAGCGCCGCGCAGCAGGTCGGCTGCCTTGGCCATGTGCTGCTCGAGTTCCGACAGGGTGATTGGACCTGTGCCACTCGGTATCAGTGCGAGCGCCTGGGCGCAGGCTTCTTCCTCGGTCACACGTCAGACCGTCCGTGTCCCTGGGCTCCTGGCAGGGAGGTCATCTGCGGCTCCGCGGTTCGCTTCCAAGTCGGCACTTTCACGCTCCCCCCTCCATCACTGACGAGATCGGCCAGTTGCCCACAGCATTAGGCACCAGACTGTGTGTCCTCACCGACAGGTGACGCAGGATCCATCTGACGGGCAAGGTGAGACCGAGGGGCTACCCTCGTTATACACGGGAGGAGGCGATCCACATGACTCAGCGGGATTATCGGATTCGGATCATTGACCTCGGCTTGCCCTCCGGGCAGATCGCAGCCAGCGATCTTGCAGCGATCGCCGACGGCCTCCAGACCATCGCGCACCGGCTGGCCCGCCACCTGGCCGGAGCCAGTGGCAGGGGGCGCTCGCCCGCGATTCTCGAGAGAGCCTCGCAAGTGATGGTCGTCGGACTATCTTCCGGATCAACAATCCTGGAGTGCCGGCTCGGCGACCCTGAGACGCTGGATCTGCCGCAATCCCCCGACGACGTCCTTGGGCAGCAGTTCGACGCGATAATCGCGGGTATCGCAACAAACACACCCCCGACGAACACGCCGCCGCTGGTGGCGTCAGCGGCCCAGAAGCTCGCACGTCAACTGCGGGCAAGGTTCCCCAATGGATCGATCGAGTTCACGCTTCCCACGTCGACCGTGTCCACTGCCGTGCCTGACATCGACAGCTCGGTCTGGCAGATGAGCAAGGACATGGAAATCCAACACATTGCCGTGAGCGGTGTGCTGAACAGGATCGACTTGCGAGTCAACTCCTTCCGCATCACAGACTCCGCTGGCAATGACATTTCCTTGAACGAAGTCGCTGAGCCGGAGGACTTCGGGCCACTCATCGGCAAGCTCGTCACGGCCGAAGGCGACGGCGAGTACGTCAACGGAAAGTTGACTGGACTAGTCGCCCCAACGATCGCCGCGTTCGACCTTCCAGAGGCGTGGCTACGTCCCGGAACGCACCACCCGATTACGGGCGGAGGGAGCTTCGGCGAAGGTGTTGACGGCGTGACCGACAGTGAGATTGAGGTCTTCTTGGCCTCCCGATGACAACGGCAGCCCAGACGCGGCCTGTCCTTGTCGACACGAATGTGGCCTCCTACATGCTCGTTAGAAGCGGCGAGCAGCGTGCCCTGTGGTCTGAACATCTACTCGGCCGCGTGTTGGTGATTGCAGTACAAACAAGGGTCGAGCTGCTTGCCCTGCCTCTCACGAACAACTGGGGAGAGAGGAAGGCAAATCAGCTCGTCGAAACACTCGAAGGGCTCCCCGTGGTCCCGGTCGATGTCGAGGTCCAGCAGCGTTACGTGGCGTTAAGCGCATGGGGCCGGCGAACCGGCCACGCCATAGGGCAGCCCGCCCAAGTCGCGGACCGATGGATAGCCGCCACTGCCCTGGCACACAATCTGGAACTTGCCACACAAGACGGACACTTCGACGGAATCCCGGACTTGAAGAGACTCCCAGCGGTCTGAGGCCCACCGATAGCTGCTGAGGACTGGGCGGTCCAGGCGGACAGCGCCAGGCGAGGGGCCACTCGTGTAGGCCCAACTGCTCCTTCCACTCGTTTGACCCGAGACTGATGAAGGAGCGGGCATCGGCTCAGGTGATGAAGTCGGGCGGCGAGCATGCGAGACGGTCTCGCTCTCCGTTGACTTCGACGCGAGTCAGTTGCTGTACCGGCTGGCATTCGCCACGGGAGCCAGGAGTTCCGTCCGGGCCAACGACGCAGTCGCATGCCGACAATGAAGATCCAGCCTCGTTGCAGGTCCGCGGTATTCGCGCTCTTGACGTTGCCGAAGATCCCCTCGACGTTGGTGCGGCGGCTGTAGGAATCGATCCAGGCATCCGATCCCCAGGCCAGCGGCTGGCGGACCTTCGCCGCGACGGCACCGGGACACGGCGCTGTATTGGGCACTCGGCCGTTGTCTCCGGACACCTGATGCTGCGGGTCCCACCACATGGGCAGCACCTTGCGTTCGGCGCCGTTGATCAGGCAGATGACGCGCCGAGGGTCTCCAGCGCTCCGGCACCAGCTCAGCGTCAGCACTTCGACATCTGCGTCAGCTGTCTCGTCCAACGCTTCCCTGCGATACACGATCTCGAACTGCTTCTGCGCCTGCTCGCTCAGTTCCTCAACCGTCACTGCGTGGTTGGCCGACTGCCTGTTGATGCGCTCAATGTCGAGAACCTCACCCAAGGACATCTCGTTGTGCCGTGCCAGATACCCGGCGAGTTCCTCATACAGGGGATCGTCCACGTCTGGCCATGGAAACGGCCCCCTCCTGTCGACAAGGCCATAGTCAAGCGCCCAACGTCCCTCATTTGGTTGCAGGCGCGGCAGCGACGATCGGCGTCATGATCGCGTTCTACTCACGGCAAGGCCAGCGGACAACGCTCATCAATTGACGGACCCCGGTCTGCTGACTCAGGCCCAGGCGGGGAAGTTGACGTCCGCGATGTCATGCATCGCGTCAGCCGACTGGCTCAACCTCTTGTAGAAGTCCCTCATGGAGTCCGTCGTGATCGTCGCAGCGGAAACGTCTAAGCCGGGACCGTCAGTGTTCGTCGAAGCGGATTCGGTGACGGTTCTCGCGGAAACAAATCGCCTCGTAGGTCACCAGCGCGACGAGGACCAAGGTCAGTATGCCCAGCGACGTGAGGGCTGGCATCAGCGCACCGACCGGGATCAGCGCGAGCAGGACCATCGCCACGACGAGTCTTTGAACGTTGACTGTATGAATGTTGCGCAGACGGAAGGCCACGTGCGCCAGGAGGTAGAGGGCCATCCCGCCGAACAGCGCCACGGACACGATCGTCTTCAGGGGCGCGTCAATATCGAGCAGGGTCTTCTTGAGCCCCAGCGCGACCAGCACAATGCCGAACACCATAAACAGGTGGATGTAGCTGTACGAGTCACGCGCCATGCTTGCCTGCTTTCGTCCTGTCAGAGACGCGAGCACGCGCTCGGCCACCACGGCCACCACGTCGAAGTAGAGCCACCACATTGCGCAGACGACCGCGACACCGAACGCAGCGGCCGTCACGACGCCGCCCGAGAGTTCCTCGCCCGACGCACTGACGCCGAGGGCCACCACCGACTCACCGAGCGCGATGATGATGATGAGTCCGTGCCGCTCGGCGAAGTGGCCCGCGTCGACCTTCCAGCCGGAGGTGCCCACCACCAGCGGCGTACCGAAGTCGATGATGATCGCCAGTGCCCAAAGCACGGCCCGCACAGGACCCGGCGACACGAACCCTGCCGCCAGAATCAAGGTCGCGCCCGCCAGCATTCCCGGGGTCAGCCTCAGAACGGCACCGAACACGTCTTTGTCAGTGCGGGTCGTGATCATGTAGAGCAGGACGTGCACGACGCGAACCACGAAGTAGGCGGCGCCAAACAATAGGGCGTACCCGCCGAAGGCAGCCGGCACCGCCAGCCCGGCCACAAGCATGGCGATCATCGCCACCATGATCACCAACCGCGACATCACGTCGTCATCGATGCGGATCGAGTTGGTCAGCCAGGCGTAGCCCACCCATGCCCACCAGATCATCGCGAGCACTGCGAACCCGCGCAGCATGCCGAGCCAGGTGAGGTCGTCGGCAAGCAGGGTCGTGACCTGAGTGAGTGCGAAGACGAAGACGAGGTCGAAGAACAGCTCAAGCGGGGTGACCGCGTGCGATACCCCGACCGCGCGGTCGTGGCGGTGCTCGTCAGGCGCGCTCATGACCGTCATTCTTCCTCGCTCGGAGGGCAAAACAACCTGACAATCCGGCTCCATGATCAGTCCCTCAGTTGCGCGCGACGGTGCGCGTGAAGATGAACCAATTCACGGGTGACGACTAGTCCGGCGAGAGGAGTCTGTCGACCGACGATTCGACCAAGTCCCGTAGGCCATGGGTCGCACGCGTGTGAGCCCTGACTGATTCCAAGCTGCGCAGCCACCTGCTGTTGGGAAAGCCCTTGGGACAGGCGTGCCTGCTGTATGAGGAGACCGAGTACCTGTGGGCCCGAAACGGAACCGATGAGGGCCATGGAGCCAACGATCTACGGCACTATTCACCAAGCAGCAATCAATCGGATGATTCCGACAGCAACGAACCTTGAAGGCCTCACTCACGTGGCGGTGCCTCCTGATCCCAACAGCTCACGCTTGAGGTCCGCCACCATCGCCTTCAGTTCCGCGAGCTCCTTGAGCACCTCGTCGATGGGTGGCGGGCCGGGCGGAACGTTGGTCTGCTTGATGAGGGTCGCTGCGACTCCTGCCGAAACAACGCCGAGGACAGAGATGCCCACCAGCATGATGATCGTTGCGATGAACCGGCCCATCGCTGTCACGGGAACAAAGTCGCCATAGCCGACCGTGGTGATTGTCTCGAATGACCACCACACCGCTTCGCCAAATGTGTTGATCTCCGCGCCAGCCGCGCCCCGTTCGGCACCAAGCACCATGAGGCTGCCCACCCACACGACGAGCGCCGTGGTCATGACCGCGCTGACGATCGCCTTGCCCGTAACGGCCCCGCGCTTCTTCGACAGGATTCCATCGCTGTTGAAGGCTCGCAGCGCCCGCAGCGCCCGCAGTTGCGGAACGACAACCGTCACGACATCAAGCAGGTGAGTGCGAATGAAGCGCCAGCGGTCCGGTGAGAGAGCGATCCGAAAGGCGAGGTCCGCCACGAACAGCAACCACAGGAAGTAGCCGAACAAAGTGGCCCACGTGTACCAACTCTCGTCAGGGCGATAGATGATCATCTGGGCTGAATAGGTGATGAGATACACCAAGGCGAGTGCTGACAGCAGCAGGTCGGTTTTGGCCTCGTAGACGTTGAGCAATTGAAGGCGTCGGTCACTTGAGGCGCTGGAGGGCAAAGTCATGAGCGGAGTGTAAGAATCTCCAGCCTGCCCTGTGCGCCATTTCGCCAGCTTGCTATCTCTGACATCAGGCCCTAAATTCACTGCAATCATTCGGAACCGTGCATTGTTTGGGGATAACATGATTGGACTCAACCGAACATGGGCCGTTGGGATCAAAGCAATCTCAACGCTCGTGGCCATCTCAGCGATGGGGTTGCTGCTCACGTCAAGCCCACTTCATGCGACCGAGCGAACCGAAAAACTCGTCGACGCGCGAGGCGAAGTTGACCTCATACTCGGACCTTCCTTCGTTCAGCAGATGTTCAAGGCTGGCATGTTCATCTACGGGAGCAGCGACGTCCGATTGGGGCTTGGTGACAACCAATCCATGCGGGTGTACTTCCCACTCAAGGGAACCTCGAAAGCCTCGCCCACGACCGTAATAAAGGTCGACGACGAGACCGGCGGCATGGATTTCTTCAATGGACCGGCTGGGGCTACCGCGAGCCTCGTTGCGCCCGTCGTCCGCCGCACCGGTTCCACCGGTTTCATCACCGGCACGCTCATCGGCCCCTACTCAAAAGAAACCGGGCAGTTCGCGGAAACTATGCCCGTATTCGCCATGTCGTCCGCGCGCACAAAGGCTTCCGGGACCGGATGGACGATGACCGCGAACTTGTCGCTCACGGAGCAAGGTGCGTCAACCCTCAACACCCTGCTGGCAACCAACTACTTCCAGGCCGGGGCCCGCGTCGGATATCTCGACGCAGACGTTATGCCTGCTAACTGACACGGTCTACCAACGCCAAGGGGGGCCTTGACCGAGATTGATTGAGGAACTGACTAGCCCTCAGCAGGGCTGGTCGACGCGCTCGGGGTCAGCGAGGGATTCGGTGGCCCCGACTCTTCTGAACTAGGTGACTCACTCGGTGCGACGACAGCAGCCGCAGCGCAGCCGGGGCCCGAGGTTGACGGTGACGGTGACGCCAACGCAGCGGCAACATTGGCCTCACCAACGATCTCGGTGAATTCTTTCCCGACCACCACGTCGATGGCTTTTTTGCTGCGGTCATCCGGCAACATCTCAGCCCCCGGGAGGTAGAACCTCAGAAGCTTCGCCCCCTCGGCTCCCTTGGGCCCGTAACGGATTTCCGCCACCCCGATGACCTTTTGTCCCTCAGGGTCGTTCGCGACTTCCTTCACGTCAAATCCACGAGCGGCCAGTGCCTTTCCCGTGGTGCCGGCCAGCCCCTGTCGCTTCGTCCCGTTATAAACGTTGATCGTCACCCGACTCGTCCGCGGCAGCTCCTCGGCCGGGGTCACCATCGTGGTAGCGCAGGGCAGCGGGGAGGCGCTGAGCGTTGCCACTCCGGTCTCGTCAGCAACCGGGGTCCCCTGACCTCGCAACACCACCGAGAATGCGTAGCCGATTCCAAAGAGCGCCACCGTTCCAAGGCTTACCATGAGAAGGATCGCCCACACCGGACGGCGCCGCCTTCGCGGATGTCTGATGACACTCTCTCTCAACGCGTTCAACGCCGGCCTCCCAATCGCCGCAATGACATGTAGTCATATACAAGCCTGCCACACTCCGCTTCGAGAACCCCACCGACGACCTCAGGGCAATGGTTCAGTCGCCGATCCCTCACCAGATCCCACGCCGATCCCGCGGCGCCATATTTATCGTTCCATGCCCCGAAGACCAGCCGAGAAATCCGAGACATCACCACCGCGCCTGCACACATCGGGCACGGCTCAAGGGTGACGACGAGGGTGCAGCCTTCCAAGCGCCAATCACCAATCGCGACGGCCGCTGAACGAAGGGCAAGGATTTCGGCGTGCGCCGTCGGATCACCGGACACCTCGCGTCCATTGCCTGCCGAAGCAATAATCACACCCATCGGGTCTATGACGATAGCCCCGATGGGGATGTCCCCCGCCTCCCCGGCCTTCTCTGCCTCCGCGAGCGCAACGCCCATAGCGATGGCATCGGGGTCAGTGCCGTGAATCATCCAGTCGGGATGGCGACCGACAGCTGCGAAAGGAAGCCCACGCGCTTGGCGATCGTCCGTACCTGCTCGTCGGGATAGAGGTCCACATCCCCGCACAGCAGGGAGAGTTCGGTCGCATCAAGGCCGAAATCTGCGAACAGGGACAGGTCGCCGACCGGCTCGAAATCCTCGAGATCATCCTCGTCGAATTGCAGTCCGACGAGATCGGCCAACTCCTCGGCTAAATCAAAATCGAGAATGCAGGTGCCGTCGCTGATGAGTGCCCTCGTGTGATCGCCAGCCTGCCGGATTGCGACGAAGAACTCGTCGGATACGCCAACCAAGCCGAAGACCCCACCCTCACCCGGAAACTGACGAAGCGCCGCGACGAGCCCTTCAGCTGATGAAGTGCTTCGCTCGGGGAGTGCGAGGACGGTCCACTGGCCCTCCTCACGCCAACAGGCAACAGCGAAGTCGATCGATGCTGCGTCTACGTCTTCGCTGGCCATGGGCTGATCGTGGCACGTCCGGGTACGCCGCGTCACATCGACGACTACTCTCGCGCGTATGCGCACCCTTGTCATCGATCACCCGCTCGTCGCCCACAAGCTCGGACGTCTTCGTGCTGATGGCACCTCGTCCGCAACCTTCCGGCTCCTCGCGGAGGAGCTGGTCACGCTCCTCGCATACGAGGCGACGCGGACCCTTCTCGTCCACCCGGTCGATATCAGGACTCCCGTCGGGCCATGTACGGCGTTGGAGATGGCGGAGCCCAAGCCGCTGGTCGTTCCGATCCTCCGCGCCGGTCTTGGCATGCTCAACGGCATGGTGAAGCTCATGCCGACCGCGGAGGTCGGATTCCTCGGCATGGTCCGGGACGAGACGTCGCTCACCGCGACGACGTATGCCGACCGCCTGCCGCATAACCTCGCGCACCGGCAGGTATTCGTCCTCGATCCGATGCTCGCCACCGGAGGAACCCTCGTCGCCGCAATCGACCTCCTCCTCGAGCGAGGGGCTCGCGATGTCACCGCCATCTGCCTCCTTGCCGCGCCGGAGGGCATCGCGCGGCTAGATGCTGCCTACGACGACCGTGAAGTCGACGTTACGGTCGTGACCGCCGCTATCGACTCACACTTGAATGAGAAGGGCTACATCGTGCCCGGGCTAGGCGACGCCGGCGACCGTCTCTACGGAGTGGCCGAATAATCCACCCACGCCCCTTGTTCATCTGGCCCAGAATCCGGGTCGCCTGAACGAATACCGTCCAGAATCCAGTCCATTCGTTCATCTCGCCCGGATTCCGGGCCAGATGGTTTTAGGGTTTGGGTTTTTTTGGGTTTGATGGTCCTCCCTTTACTTGGGTCATCCCACTACGCTTGGCTTGTGATGTTTTCCATGTTTGTGCTGTGGATCGTCGTGTTCGCTGGCATCTTTCGCCGTGCTCGCTGGACCATTCCGGTAGCAGTCGTCACGATGATCTGGAGCCTGGTCCTCCTCAAGCTCCACATGACCGACCCGATCCCTTTGAATTTCTAGGACAGGCACCCGGTGAAGATGACAGCCGCCCGTGAGTTGCTCCTGTTTCGACTCATCAACCTTGTCGCCCTTGTGGGCCTGCTCGGTGTGCTCACCGGCTCCCTCGATCTGCAGATCCTCGTCGGGGAGCAGCCGTGCCCGCTCTGCCTTCTTCAGCGCTCAGGCATGATCGGTCTCGCTGTCGGACCCATTATGAACTTGCTGTGGGGCATGCGACCCGCCCACTACGCGGTCAGCATTCTGGCAGCATTTGCTGGCGGTGCGGCGAGTACGCGTCAGATCCTCCTGCACATCGCTACCCCTGGCGACCCCGGATACGGCCCCGCTGTGGCCGGATTTCACCTGTACACGTGGGCGTTCATCACCTTCGCTATCGGTGCGGCCGGATGCGCGGCACTGTTGCTCTTCAGTAGCCAGTTCTCACTCGGCGATACCGGGGTGCTGCGCCAGAAGGGTCCGATGCGGATCGCCACGCTGGCCGTCGTCATGTGGACCTTCGTCTACCTCGTCATCATCGCAGTGACGGTACTGCCCGAATGCGGGCTCGGAATGTGCCCGGATGACCCCGCGAGCACCGGAGGCATAAAGGCTCCGGTCGGAGTCCTAGGGTTCCTCATCTTCACCCTTGGCTCGCTCGCGATCGGAGTCTTGCTCGATCGACTGCTCCCGAACGACGATGAGGAACTCGCAACCCTCGAGTGATCGCTTACTGCAGGATGCTCGTCAGGTAGGTATCAAGGATCACGGTCACCTCGCGCGAGCCCGTTGTACCGAGGAGTTGCACCGGCGTGCCGGTGCCCTCCGCCTGCTGGAATGCGATCCGCTCGGGCATTGGCGGCTTGAGTACCGATTTCGCGCCGACGAGGGCGATCATCTCCTTGATCCGGAAGTCATGCTCCTCCGAGACGCTACGGACCTTGTTGATAACGACGCCAGCCAAAGTCAAATCAGGGTTGGTGCCCGAGGCAATCTCGGTGATCTCCTCAACAGCCCGCTGGACTCCCTGCGCACCGAAATACGTCGGGGTCGTGACAATCACTGCGCGGTCAGCGGCCGCGAGCGCTTCACGGGTCAAGGCGCCGAGCGATGGTGGGCAGTCGATAAACACGACGTCGTAGCCCTTGACGTACGCAAGGGCCTTCTTGAGCTTGCCAACGGCGCCGGAACCGTTCCATGCGTCGAACCGGATGACATTGGGGTGTGAGGGCAGGACATCCAACTCTCCGATATACGCGTCCCAATCGCACGGAGCGATCGCAGATTCGATCATCGCTTTCGTGGGATTCGCGAGGACGTCGGCGACGCTTGTCGTGCCGACCTGCGATCTCAGGATGCTCGTTGCATTGCCCTGTGGGTCAAGGTCGACGACGAGGACGGACAGGCCCCGGTGCGCGGCCGCCGACGCAAGGCCTATCGACAGACTCGTTTTCCCGGTCCCACCCTTGTTCGCAAGGATCGCCACTGTTCTCATGGAAGTATCATGCCCGATGGCTACGCAGCTGGGGACTTTCTCGGTGCAATTCGGAGCCAACATCGGGTTACTATTCATGCCCCCGGAACAGGAGCACCCATGCGTTTATTTGCCAGAACTGTGGCCACTGCAGCCTGCTGGGCGACCCTAGCGGCCACCCTCACCACAACGGTCGGGATCCAGCCAGCCAACGCCGCCGAGCCAACGACCGGTGACTGCCACGTGAATGCACCACTCGGGCCCCAAGGTTCAAATCTCCAGTCGACGACGATCTGCGAGGACCCGCACCTGTCGGAGACCTTCCTCGTCGGCTCCCTACCCTCAGGGTTTCCCGACCCGGCGAAGGCCAGCGCGAAGGAGATCGCCGCGGTGAGGTCAAGTAACTGCACCGAAGAGCGGATGAACGCCTACATGGGCCTCAACACCTCGATTCCATCGCGCTTTCGGCCCGTCGCCCTCTTTCCCAATAGCGTCGAATATGCCGCCGGCGAGCGCTGGATCCGCTGCGATCTCGTCTACAGCAGCGGCCTGAGCCTCGGTGAGATTCCCAAGCCGGCTGCCGCGTGGGTCGCAGACAACGCAGCAGACCTCTCCGTCTTCAACTATTGCACCCCCGGGGTCGGCTACTCGAAGATGCCAAGCCCCACCAAGACCTTGGCTCAGGACTGCACGAGTCCGGCGAAGCAGTGGGTACTCGTCGCGCGGCCAACCGTCGGCACCATCGGGCAGAAGTACCCGGGATCTCGCTCACTCGATAACAAGGCCGCCACGAAGTGCAAGGCCTTCAAAAACACCTACAGCGGCGGGATCAGCGATCCCTACGAGCGCGGGTGGTCGTACATCTATCCGATGGCGAAGGGTTGGGCTGAGGGCGTGCGCACCGTGTCGTGCTGGGTTCCCCTCAAGCAGTACGTCAACTCCAAGGGGTAGGTCCGAGGTGGGCATCAGCCCGCCCGTCTACGGGCTGTATACATTGCCGTATGCTTCTGCGTATGCAGACGACGAGCGTGCGCATAGATGTCGAAACTCACGGCGACCTCAAGCGGCTGGCGTCGGAGTTACACCTCAGCCTCGGCGAAACCTTGCGATATGCCATTCGCCGGTTGAACCAGACTCGAATCGGTGATGAACTCGGAGCCGGGCTGTCGGTCGAAGAGACGCAGTGGCTTCATGCTGATCTCGGGTGACGTGGTCGACCTTGATCTCGGGTTGCCTACCGGCAGCGAAGCGGGCTTTCCTCGGCCAGCTGTTATCGTCACCGCGCAAGAAATCCTCGACCGCTCACCCAGCGTCATTCAGGTGGTCCCACTCACCTCAACGATCCGAGGCTTCAGATCGGAGATCACCATCGAGTCTGCTCCGTCTGGCCTGCCCCACGCCTCTGCCGCACAGTGCCAACAGGTGCGTTCGGTTTCGTCCGCGCGCATAGCCGGATCACGTGGCAACGTTGGGCCCGTCGACCTGCTTCGAATTCGCGAAACCCTCGCGGTCATCTTTGATCTGCCCGGGTGACCCTCCCTCAACAACCGGATTCGATGGCCGATCAGTCGATGATCGTCGGGCGGGGCCCGATACCCCAGGCAATGTAGTTCCACATCCAGTTCGCGACGACACTCACGCGGTTTCGACCGCCGGCTAGGTAGAACACGTGCAAGCCGAGCCAGGCCAGCCATGCAGGCGTGCCGTGCAGTCGAATGCCGCCGGGAGCCTCGACCACCGCCCGACGCCGTCCGATCGTCGCCATTTGGCCCTTGTCCTTGTAGGCGAAGGCGGTGATCGACCCTCCTGACACCTTGGCCCTAATCTGACGCGCCACGTGCCGGCCCATCTGCATCGCGACCGGCGCGACCATCGGCAGGGGCCGACCGCCGGGCCCCTCCAAGCAGGCCGTGTCTCCGATGACCCAGACGTCATCCGCAAGTTGCAGCATTTCGTTCACGCGAAGCCTGTTCATCCGATCTGTGAGGCCCAACGCTGACCATTGCGGGGGAGCAGAAACACCCGCAGCCCACATGATCGTGCCCGCAGGGAGCACTTCTCCAGATTTGAGGTGGACATCAGCCGGATACATCCGGTCGACCGCCGCATTTACCAGGACACTCGCCCCAAGCTCCTCGAGCTCCTCCTTCGCATGCCTGCTCGACTTCTCGCTGAACATCGGGAGGATTCGCGGACCGGCCTCGACAAGCGTGACATGCGCCGCGTCGCTAATTCGGGGGAACTCACGACGCATCGCCCGTTGGAGCTCAGCGACCGCACCGGTTACCTCCACGCCGGTCGGACCGCCTCCCACCACGACGACGCGCAGGTGCTCTTTAGGGCGGTGCCCATTGTCAACCTCCTCGTAGGTGGTGAGCAGTCGAATCCGGATCGCGTTCGCCTCGCGGATCGACTTCATCTGGAGCGCGTGCTCCGCGACCCCCGGGACACCGAACGTCGTGCTCACACTCCCCGTCGCGATGACCAACTCGTCCCACGGCACGATCGCCCCGTCGTCGAGTCGAACGGTCTTTCCTTCAACGTCCATACGGACGACCTCGCCCCGACGGAAATCGACACCTGGGATAGCACCGCGAACCGAGTAGGCAATGTCCTCGTCCGGTAGTCCGCCCGTGGCCACCTGGTATAGGAGCGGCGCAAAGAGGTGGTACGGGTTCCGGTCAATGACCGTGACATGGACGCCGTCGGCGCCGGTCAGCTTCCGTGCGCAACTGAGGCCCCCGAAGCCAGCGCCGATGATTACCACACGATGCTCAGCCACGTCCTGAGTTTAGTGACATTCCCCCATCAAAGCCTGCGGCCGAACGTGGGCTACGACAGCGCCTCGGAAAGCCCGAGCCACTCCTCCTCAAGCGCCCCCTTCTTCACTGTGAGCTCCTTCAGATCCCT
Source organism: Candidatus Nanopelagicales bacterium (assembly GCA_040398845.1). Taxonomy (GTDB): domain Bacteria; phylum Actinomycetota; class Actinomycetes; order S36-B12; family S36-B12; genus WLND01. The sequence continues at coordinate 69,300 of JBBATH010000011.1, forward strand.
CCCCAAGCGTGCCAGCGCCTCGTGGTCCTCCGGGTTCTCAGCCATCTGCGCGTGGATTTTTCGCTCCTCGGCGTCGAGCTTCACGATTGACCGCTCAACACGCGAAAGATCCTTCGCCGCCGCTCGCTGCTCAGCCGCCGAGGTCACCGGTTTCGCCGACGCAGCCCGACCACCCGGCTGCCCAAACATGCTGCGAAAACTGAGATATTCGTCAATGCCACCGATGAGCGACGAGATCCGCTCGTCCCCGAACAGTGCCACGAAGTCGTCGCATACCCGCTCGAGGAAGTATCGGTCGTGCGAGATCACAAGAAGTGTCCCGGCGAACCCATCGAGGAGGTCCTCGAGTGCGGTGAGTGTCTCGACGTCGAAGTCGTTCGTCGGCTCATCAAGGACGAGGACGTTGGGGCCGCCCATGAGCAGCCGGGTGAGCTGAAGTCTGCGGCGTTCCCCACCCGAAAGATCGCTCACCGGGGTCCACTGGGCGTCAGCACCGAAGCCGAGCCGCTCGCACAACTGGGATGCGGTGAGCTCCCGGCCCTTGCCGAGTTCGACGCGCGATGCCACTGCCTCCACCGCTTCGAGAACCCGCCACCGTGGGTTGAGCTCCTCGAGATGCTGGGAAAGGTACGCGGGCTTCACTGTCACACCTGTCGTGACCGAGCCCCGCGAAGCCGGAATCTCGCCGAGGATCATCCTGATGAGCGAGGTCTTTCCTGATCCGTTCGAGCCGATGATGCCAATCCGGTCACCGGGGCCGATGTTCCACTCACAGTGATCGAGCAGGTCTCGTGCCGTGCCCGCCTCGGGATCGCCAATTGTCAGTGTCGCATCGTGGAGTTCGTAGACGGTCTTGCCGAGGCGCGAGCCTGCGAACGCGAGCAGTTCAACGGCATCGCGGGGCGGGGGCTCGTTGCTGATGAGCTCATTCGCGGCATCGATGCGGAACTTGGGTTTGGATGTGCGGGCGGGGGCGCCGCGGCGCAGCCAAGCCAACTCCTTGCGCATGAGGTTCTGCCGCCTTGCTTCACTCGCATTCGCCTGCCGGAACCGCTCGGCCTTCGCGAGGACGAATGCCGAGTAACCACCGTCATATTCGTCGACCTGACCGTTCACCACCTCCCACGTTCGGTCGCAGAGGGCATCGAGGAACCAGCGGTCATGCGTCACGACCACGACTGCAAGCTTGTTCTTGGACTTCAGGTACTCGGCCAGCCACGCCACCACCTCGACATCGAGGTGGTTCGTGGGCTCGTCGAGGAGAAGGATGTCGAGATCTGCAATAAGGGCTCGAGCGAGTTGGACGCGGCGGCGCTCGCCACCCGACATGTTGCCCATCGTCCGAAGCAGCAGGGCCTCGTCGAAGCCGCCGAGCAGGCCGGTGAGGACCTCCCGGATCCGCGCATTCGACGCCCACTCGTGCACATCTTGGTCGGGTACGAGGTAGTGGCCGACCGTCTGATCGGCATCCACCACCTCGGCCTGCGACACCAGCGCGAGGTTGACGTCCGATCCGATCGTGGCCCTTCCTGAGTTAGCCGGCTCCACGCCGGCCATCACGTGGAGCAGGGTGCTCTTGCCCGCGCCATTGCGGCCGACGACCGCGATTCGCTCCCCCGCCCCAACTCCCAATGACACTCCGTCAAGGAGCGGGCGTTCGCCATAGGCCTTCGTGACTTGCTCGATGTTGATGAGATTTCTGCCGGCCATGGGTAGCATTCTCCCAGTCGGCACAGCGGGGTAGCGAAGGGGCGGTCGTTCAGTGTCCCTTCGTCGTCGTTCACAGGCGTCGGGATCGACGGATGCGGTCCCTCCCGAGCCAGCGACGCCAAGCATGCTCGGGAACGGATTGCACCTCCCTATCCGCGAGCCGGAGATCCCCGCAATCCTGGAGGAGATCCGCGCCCAGAACCTGCCCGCTGACGAGGGTGTCTTCCGGGTCGACTGGGCGGGCATCAGGACCCGCATACCGATGCTCCCGTGGGCACCCCAGGAGCTTGCGGGAACAACAGATACCGCGCTTCCGATCCCATCCGACGGCTACCGATCCGAAGCCGACGAGTACATGGCGCTCGCCATCTCACTCACCAGCGACCGCGAGAGCTACCGGGTTGTGGAGGTGGGTGCGGGATGGGCTCCCTGGGCGGTCATGGGGGTGGTGTGCGCTGAACGGGCCGGGAAACGTGCACGCGGGACTGCGGTTGAGGCGGAACCACGTCGTGCCGAGTGGGCTAGGCAACACGCGGCAGACAACGGGGTCGACAGCCTCGTCACCATCGTCGAAGCCGCCTGCTGGAACACCGAAACGACCCTGAGCTTCCCGGTGCTCGACGAGATCGACATGGGCGGCGCGGTCCACAGTGGTGGTGCGTCACCCGACGGTGAACCAACGATGGACTATCGAGGCGCCTTCATTGCGCACCGCGAGGTGCAGACCGTCACGCTCGACACCCTGCTCGCCGGGGACGAGCCAACCGACCTCCTCCACGTCGACCTGCAAGGAATGGAGCTCGAGGTAATCCTGCCCGCCCTTGAGCTCATCGAGCAAAAGGTGAGGTTCCTTGCCGTCGGAACCCACAACCGGTACGTCGAGGGCATGCTGCAGGACACGCTCCTGAGGCGCGAGTGGGCGCTACTCCTCGAGTCGCCGTGCACTGCGATCTTTGATGGTGTCCGGCCATCACTCACCGGGTTCACCCTCCAAGATGGCAACCAGTTGTGGGCGAACTCCCGGTTCCGTGACGCTCATCCAAGGCTCATCCGGCGGCGGTAGGCCGTCTGGATCGGACCGGCGACGTGGTCTCCGGGAGTATGAACCCCACTGCAAATGCGTGTGACCCACGCCTATACGCTTCAAAAATTTACTTTTACTATTACCTAATTACATCCTTTTGGAGGCCGTAATGGCGATTGATGAGAAGTCACCGAAGATTCTTGACCTACCGATCGGCCTGAAGGGCACGGGGGAGCGTAAGGAATTTGACAGCCTTGGCACCGTGATGGTCCCGGCCAACCGCTATTGGGGCGCACAGACCCAGCGGAGCCTGGTCCACTTCAACATCGGTCATGATCGCATGCCCCACGAGGTCTATCACGCGTACGGTTACGTCAAGAAGGCCGCGGCGATTGTCAACACTCGCCACCACCGCCTTCCCGTTTGGAAGGGCACCCTCATCGAACGAGTGTGCGATGAAGTCATCAGCGGCGCCCTGGATCAGGACTTCCCGCTGTACGTATGGCAGACCGGATCGGGAACGCAGTCCAACATGAACGTGAATGAGGTCGTATCCAATCGATGCATTCAACTCGTTGGTGGCAAACCCGGATCACAGGAGCCCATTCATCCGAACGACCACGTCAACATGGGGCAGTCCTCCAACGACACCTTCCCGACTGCGATGCACATCGCTGCGTACAAGATGACGATTGAGCAGACAGTCCCGGCCCTAAAGCGCCTCCAGAAGGCCCTGGAAAAGAAGTCACGTCAGTGGCACTCCATCGTGAAGATCGGCCGCACTCACCTCGAGGATGCAACCCCGCTTACCGTTGGGCAGGAGTGGTCGGGATACGCGGCCGCACTCGGTGACGCAATCACCGAAGTTGAGCACGCGACAAGTGGCCTGCTACGTCTGGCGATGGGCGGCACCGCAGTCGGTACCGGGCTCAACTCTCCCGAAGGCTTCGGCGACGAGGTAGCTGCCGTGATCGCGAAGCTCACCGGCTACCCCTTCCAGACCGCCGAGAACAAATTCGCTGCCCAAGGAACGTTGGATCGGATGGTTCGGGCCCATGCCGGATTGAAGACTGCCGCAGTCACCCTGTTCAAGATCGCAAACGACATGCGTTGGCTCGGTTCTGGCCCTCGAACGGGCCTGATGGAATTGATTTTCCCCTCCAACGAACCCGGCTCATCGATCATGCCGGGCAAGGTCAATCCCACCCAAGCTGAAGCAATGATGATGGTCTGCATCCAAATCATGGCGTCTGATGTTGCAGTCCAGATGGGCGGCTCGGAGGGCAACTTCGAACTCAATGCCTTCCGACCAATCCTCATCAGCAACTACCTGCATTCAGCACTCATCATGGCGGATATGTGCGACCACTTCCGGGAGTTCATGATCGAGGGCGCGGAGCTGAACAAGCCGCAATTGAAGGCAAACATCGAGCGATCGGTGATGATGGTCACGGCACTCTCGCCCATCATCGGATACGACAATGCCTCAGTTATTGCGCACTATGCAATCGACAACAACCTCACCCTCAAGCAGGCGGCGTTGAAGAACGGTGTCACCGAGGAGCTGTTCGACCGCGTTGTCGTTCCCATGAACATGACTCATCCTGATCGCAGCGCGCCGAAGGCAGCAGTAAAGGGTGCCTCGAGCACGCGACGACCGGCCGCGAAATCAACGACGAGTCGGAAAAAGTCATGACCGCGCCCCTCGTCGGTAAAGCCGCACTCGCTGCCGAGGTGGGCAATCGGCAGTTCCACGCCTCTTGGACATCAAATGAGCACCGGATGCGCCGACTGCTCGCTGAGTTCATCGGGATGTTTGGGCTGGTGTTCATCCTCTCGGGGGGCGCTGCAGTTTTAGCCAAGTACGGCGGTGGCGACCCAAACACCTACGCCGTCGCGCTGATCCTCTCTGCGTTCTCCGCGCTCTGGCTGATGGTGGCCATCTTCTTTCTCGGCGATATCTCCGCGCACTTCAATCCGGCGATGACCTTCGCCTTCGCACTTCGCAAGGACATGAGCTGGTCCATGGCCGCCGTGTATTGGGTCGTCCAGTGCGTTGCCGCCATCGCTGCCGCCATGCTTGCGAGGTGGATGTTCGGACCGCTCGGGAACCTCGCCGCCACCCGGCCGCCAGCGGGGCTCGCCTGGGAGGCTGTTGCCTTCGAGGCACTCATCACCTTCGGACTCGTCCTGATGGTGTTGGGGATGGCGAATGGCCCGAAGTTGAGTGGCCCTTACGTTCCCTTCGCGGTCGCCGCCTACATCATGGCGTGGGGCTCCATGGGCGGGCCATTTGACGGCGCAGCGATGAATCCGGCTCGGGCGCTCGGACCTGATGTCGCGCTGGGCGACCTCAGCACCTACTGGGTCTACGTCGTTGGACCAATAAGCGGCGCAGCAATCGCAGTGCTGGTGGCGACGGCCCTGCGCGGATCTGCCAAATCGCAGGAGGCACGAGCCGCTATGGGGGACCCAACCGCGGCGGGCTGATCAGTCCTGGTGCGCCCGGAAAGATTCGAACTTTCAACCTCTTGATCCGTAGTCAAGTGCTCTATCCGTTGAGCTACGGGCGCAGATCCAAAACACTCAAAAGGAAGTCTAGCGTGCGCCATCATCGACCGTGAGCAAGACTGGCCCCATGAGCGAATACATACTCCCTGAGCCCTCCCGAAGAGCCTTCCTCACCGGCGCCTGCGCGCTCGTGGGCCTATCTGTAGGCGCTGTCCTCCTCGCCGATGATGCGAGCGCAGCGCCTGGCATCAAGCGACTTCCCGACGGCCGCGTTCAGGTCACGGTGTCGAAGGTGAGCGCCCTCGCCAAGCCCGGCGGGGTCGTGGCCCTCGGCAACGTGAAGGGAGTCCCGACAGCGATCGTGCGAACGCAGGCGAGCAAATACGTCGCACTGGACCTCCGTTGCCCCCATGCTGGCGTCACCGTGGGTCTGGATGGCGCTGATTGGCTCTGTGCCGCCCACGGCTCGCAATTCGCCCTTGACGGCGCACTCGAGTTGGGCCCGGCAACGAAGGGGCTCGCGCGGGTGACGTCACGACTGTCCAACGGGGTACTCACCATCGGGTGAGCCCCGGATCCGAAGCAGTGGCGGAGGCGGGGAGATTTGAACTCCCGATGGGCGTTAAAGCCCAAACCGCATTAGCAGTGCGGCGCCATAGACCGGACTAGGCGACGCCTCCATGCGGTCCCCGACGGGCACGAAATGCCCGCCGATCGGAACCGCCCACATATCGTAGCCCTGCCCGTCGGGCGGCAGAAATCGTCCTCCCGGATACGGCCGGGCGGCCTTCCGGCAGACTTGGCGCCATGACGACCACCTTGGCCATTGATTGCGGCGGGGGCGGAATAAAGGGCTGCGTTCTCGACGAGTCCGGAACGATGCGCGCCCAGCCGATCCGAGTCCCCACCCCTTACCCGCTTCCAACCGAGCTCTTCGTCCAGACGCTGGTCGACCTCGGCGCCCAACTGCCACGTGCTGACCGAGCCACCGTCGGACTTCCCGGAATGATCCGCCACGGGGTCGTCGTCACCACGCCGCACTACGTCACCCGCAGCGGTCCGCGGAGCAAGGTCGTCCCTGAGCTCGTTACCGAATGGGCCGGCTTCGATGCCAAGTCGGCTCTTGAGCGTGCCTTCGGCTATCAGGTGCGAGTGCTCAACGATGCCGAGGTTCATGGCGCCGGGGTCATCGCTGGCCAAGGGCTCGAAGTCGTCATGACCTTAGGCACCGGACTCGGATGCGCCATTTACGATGGCGGCCGGCTCGCACCCCATCTTGAAATGTCCCAGGCCCCGCTCCGCTGGGGCCTCTCCTACGACACCTACATCGGCGAGCATGAACGACGCCGACTCGGTGATGCCCTCTGGTCGCGACGCATCGCGCGCGTCGTCGAGGGTCTACGCCCGGTGTTCCTGTGGGATCGGCTCTACATCGGGGGCGGCAACTCCCGGCACATCACTCCGGTCGTGCTCAACCGCATCGGCGATGATGTCGTCATCGTTCCAAATGCCGCCGCGCTCGTCGGGGGCGCCCGCGCCTGGCTCCTCCAAATGGACTGATGCAGATGAGCGGACGGCAATGAGAGCAAACCGATGTTGGGTCCGTAGCCCCGACACCTTGGGTGTCGTCATGTACCTAGTGGCGGCGTTCCTGTTCGCGTTCAATGGCTCCATTGCCAAGCTCGCGATGGCCGCTGGACTCGATGCCATGCACCTGACTCAGTTGCGCAACGCGGGCGCAATGACCGTCCTCGTCCTTTTCGTCCTCGCCACGAACCGCAGTGCCTTTCGCATCAAGCGAGGCGAATTTCGTTTCCTGCTTGCTTACGGTGTCATTGCGTTCGTCCTCGTTCAATTCCTCTACTTCTTCACTATCTCGAGGCTGCCCCTCGGAGTCGGCACCCTGCTCGCCTTCCTTGCCCCCGTGGTCGTGGCACTGTGGGCGAAGTTTGGTCAACGGAGCTCGGTATCGAACAGGCTCTGGATCGCGATCGCCCTCACCCTCGTCGGGCTTGCACTCGTGGCACAGGTCTGGAACGGACTTCGCCTAGACCTCGTCGGCGTGTTCGCTGGCGTCGGGACCGCCGTTGCGCTGGCCGTTTACTGGCTGCTCGGCGAGGCCGGCCAGCGGCATCGCGACGGTGTCTCGCTGTCCATGTGGGGGTTCATTTTCGCCACTGGCGCATGGACCGTGCTAGCGCCGTGGTGGACCTTCCCCTGGGAGGTCCTTATCCTTCCCACCGACTCCCCCATGGCCGGCTTCCCCCCACTGCCTGTGTGGGCCATCATGCTGTGGGGGGTCCTGCTCGGTACTGTCGTGCCATTCCTTCTCGTCCTAGGGTCCCTGCGGCGCATCGGCGCGCAACGTGCCGGGATCGTCGCGACCACCGAGCCGCTCTGGGCCGGGCTCATCGCGATATTCGTGCTCAGCGAGTCGGTGTCCTGGCTTCAAGCCCTCGGAGCACTCATCGTGGTCGCCGGAATCATCACGGCTGAAACATCTCGACGCAGCGCCGCTACCGACCCGGAGGAATCTCTCCCGAGCCCCTTATGACGAGCCCGGATGGCACCACGTACACAGCGGTCGGTAGGTCCGGCGCCTCGATTCGAGCAAAGGCGAGTCGAGCAGCCATCCGCCCGATCTCCCGCGGGTCCTGCGCCACCACGGTGACGCCCGGGTCCAACGCATCGGCCATTACAAAGTCGTCGAACCCGACGAGCGCCACCGAATGCTGGAGCCCCCGCACCTGTAGAGCGCGTACGGCGCCCATCGTGATGAGATTCTGTGCTGTGAAGATGGCCGTGGGAGGCTCGGGGGCATCGAGCAGTGCGAGCACAGCTTCAGTCGCAGCATCCTTCGTTCGAACCCCACGCCGGACGAGGTCCGGGAAAGCAGTCGCTCCCGCCAAACTCATCGCCTTCGCGTATCCGGCATGCCGTTGGCTCGCCGTCGTGATGGTCTCGTAATCTCCGACGAAGGCAATGCGGATGTGGCCACGCTCTAGGAGATGACGCGTAGCCAAGGCAGCGCCCGGCTCATTGTCCGTGACGACGCAGTCAGCATCGAATCCGCGCGGTTCGCGATCGACGAAGACCACGGCAAGCCCACCCCGGCGCTCGTGGTCGAGGTACGTCTGGTCTCGTACCGTCGGAGACATGATGATGGCATCAACCCGGCGTTGGGTGAACGCGACGACGAGATCCCTCTCGCGCGCCGGGTTTTCGTCGACGCTCGCCGCGAAAACCGCCGTGCCGTGCTCGCGAGCGACCTCTTCAATTCCCCGGTGCACCGAGGAAAAATATGGGTTCGATACGTCCTCGAAAATCAGCCCAATGGTCGCGGTCTTGCGGTCGGATCGACGCAGATTGCTCGCCGTGAGGTCGTGCCGGTAGTCGAGCTCGTCGGCTGCTCGCTTCACCCTCCCGATGAGTACTTCTGACACTCCCGACTCACTGTTCACAACGCGCGAAACAGTCTTGAGACTCACGCCTGCCAGCGCGGCCACATCACGCATGGTCGGGCGGGACCGCAGCCCATCGACCGTTGTCGGGGAATTAGATAACGTTGTCATTACGAAACCGAGTATCGCAGATGCTCCGCTTGACACTGCAAGTCTATGGAAATAGAAATAGCGGACACCGTTGTCATGAACGTGCATTCTGTGCCTCATTGGCGTGCATGTCAGCGATGGGAGTCCAAGGACTCCGAGCACGACAACCAACCAACCCCTTGAAGGGAAACCACATGATCAACCGCGTTACTCGCGGGCGAGCCTTTGCCGCTGTTGCGGTCTTCGGCGTCGCTTCGATGGTGCTGGCGGCATGCGGCGGCAGTTCCACGTCGACCGAATCCTCCGCGGCACCAGCAGCATCAGCAGCAGCACCGGCCGACTCAGCAGCACCGGCCGAGGGTGGCCAGGCAGTTGCCGTCTCCCTCATCACGAAGGACTCGACCAACCCGTTCTTCGTCGCCATGCAAGAAGGCGCGAAGGCCACGGCTGCCGAGATCGGCGTCAACCTGACCGTTGGCTCCGGCAAGGCAGAGGGCGACGACCAGGGTCAGATCGACCTCATCGAGAACGCCATCGCACAGGGCCAGAACGGCATCCTCATCACCCCGATGTCGGTCAACGTCAATGACGCCATCAAGAAGGCTCGCGACGCCGGACTCTTTGTCATTGCCCTCGACACCCCGACCGATCCGCCGGACGTCGTCGACATCACCTTCGCGACCGACAACTGCCTCGCCGGTGAGGCGATTGGTCAGTGGGCCGCAGGCAAGCTGAACGGCGAGAAGGCCGTCATTGCTCGCTTGGTCATCTTCAACGACCGCATGGTCTCGGTTGACTACTGCCGCGACAACGGCTTCCTCAAGGGCATGGGCATTGACGTCGTTGACGCCAAGGTCATGGGCGACGAGGCTGCCACGGGCAAGTACGCCACCGGTGCCGGCGGCGACTACGAAATCGTCTGCCTCGAGGCCACTGGCGCCAACGAGGAGGGTGGCCGTAAGGGCATGGAGACCTGCCTTTCCAAGAACCCGGACATCAACGTGATCTACACGATCAACGAGCCGACTGCATTCGGTGCCGCTGCGGCACTCGAGGCTGCCGGCAAGGTGATCGGCAAGGACGTCATCATCGTGTCGGTCGACGGCGGACTCGCCGGCGTCGAGGCGGTCAAGAAGGGCCAGATCCAGGCCACCTCGCAGCAGTACCCGCTGCGTATGGCAGCCCTCGGTGTCCAGGCAATCTTCGACATCGTGAACTCGGGCACCAAGCCGCAGAACACCTCGGCTGACGGCACGTTCTTCGACACGGGTGTCACCCTGTGCACCGACGATCCCATGGAGACGGTCACGTCCGCTCCGCAGGAGTCGGCGCAGTACTGCATCGACAACGCCTGGGGCTAAATCCCAGCAGATCAACCGCGGGGCAGCAATCTTCTTGATTGCTGCCCCGCGGCGCACCCAGTCCGATAACGTCCTATTCACTCTGTTCAGACGTACGAAAGGCCCCGCGTGAGTCAAACACCTACGGTCACTGTGGACCTCGCCGAGGAGTTCATGGGGCCACGAACCCCGATGCAGCGCCTTCAGTCGCTCCTCCACCGATACCCCTATGTGAGTCCGCTCGTTGTGCTCGTCTTCGCAATGGTGGTGTTCGCGCTCATCAATCCGCGATTCCTCCTGCCAGGCAACCTTTCGTTCCTCACCCAGCAGACCGTTGTTGTCGGCACGCTCGCCATCGCGCAGACCCTCATCATTCTCACCGCCGGCATCGACCTGAGCATCGGCGCCATCATGGTCTTCGGCCAGATGGTCATGGCCAATCTCGCCGTGTCGGTGACAGCGTCCAACGTCCTGCCGATCGCCGGCCAGAACCCCATCATTGCCATCCTGCTCGGCATCCTCGCTGCCGTCCTCGCGGGTTGCCTCAACGGGTTCCTCATCACACGTTTTAGGCTGCCACCATTCATCGTCACCCTCGGAACGCTCTCCGTCTTCACGGCCATCACCCTGATCCTGTTCAAGGCCAGAACCATTCAGGGACCGGAGATCCCCGACGCGCTCAAGTTCCTGGGCAAGACGTTCCAAATCGGCAGTTTCCAGCTGATGTACGGCGTCATCTTGATGGTGATCCTCTTTGCGATCTTCTCCTACATCCTGCGCTACACCGCTTGGGGCCGTCACATTTATGCGGTCGGAGATGATCCAGTCGCTGCCGAGCTCTCCGGCATCAACGTCAATCGCGTCATCTTCAGCGTCTATGCCGTCGCCGGTCTCATCATGGGCATCGCATCCTGGGTCTACATCGGCCGCGTCGGTTCCGCCTCGCCGAACGCAGATCCGCTCATCAACCTCGACACGATTACCGCAGTTGTCATCGGTGGCGTGTCATTGTTCGGTGGACGAGGAACCCTCATCGGGACCTTCATCGGTGCGTTCATCATCACCGTCGTCGAGAACGGCCTGGCGCTCGCGGGCCTCGACCAGGCATACCGGGTGCTGGCAGTCGGAATCCTCGTGATCCTTGCCGTCGCCATCGACCAGTGGATCAGGAAGGTGAAAACATGACAACCACAGCAGTCAACACAGCTCAGCCGGTCCTGCAGGCACGTGGGCTCGTCAAGGCCTTCGGTCGCGTGGTCGCGCTCAATGGTGCCGATCTCGAGCTGTACCCAGGTGAGGTTCTCGCCGTTGTGGGAGACAATGGCGCGGGAAAATCCAGTCTCATCAAGTGCTTCTCCGGTGCTCACACGCCCAATAGCGGTGAGATGCTCGTCGACAACGAGGTTGTCACCTTCCGCAGCACAAACGAAGCACGGCATGCCGGTATCGAGACGGTATTTCAGACTCTGGCTGTTGCCCCCGCCCTCGATATCTCCGAGAACCTGTTTCTTGGGCGCGAGGTCCGCAGTCCCGGCATTCTCGGATCCGTCTTCCGCAAGCTCGACACAAAGTGGATGCGCGAGGAGTCGGCAAGGCATCTGAAGGAGCTCGGGATAGGAACGGTGCAGAGCATCACCCAGACCGTCGAGACCCTCTCTGGTGGGCAGCGACAGGCGGTAGCCGTGGCGCGGGCCGCGGCGTTCGGTTCACGAGTCATCATCCTTGATGAGCCGACCGCTGCACTTGGTGTCCGTGAGTCTGCCCGCGTTCTGCAGTTGATCAAAGACCTGCGCGACCGAGGAATGCCAGTCATCCTCATCTCGCACAACATGCCGCAGGTGTTCGAGGTTGCGAATCGAATCCATGTGCAGCGTCTCGGCCGGCGAGCAGCCGTCGTGACTCCGCAGACTCACACCATGAACGATGTGGTCGCGATCATGACCGGGGCACTCACGATCGACGAAGGCGATCAAGCACTGAGACCGTAGCCAATCACCCCCGTCATTTCATCCAGAATCCGGCCCATTTGACCAAATAATTGGTCAAATGGGCCGGATTCTGGTCATCTCATCCCGCTCGTACTCGCCGCAGCCCGATGCGGTGGATGTCACCCTTTGGAAATGACGCACCCGGGGATATACGGGACATCCACTCGGATGAAATGACGAAAAACGTCGCCAATTGACCAGAAATTTGGCCAGTTGAGCCGGATACTGGATGAAGTGCCCGTGGGGGGTGGGTGTGGCACTTGGACTTTGATCTTGAGAGGGATTGGTTGCTGTGGCACCTGACTTTATGAGCGGTTTGACGGCGTCATTCGCAATGCCTGCTGCCGAGAATCCAACCGTTGCCGTTATGGACGCTGTATTCGCCCACCACGGGTTGAATGCGCGCTATATCAACTGCGAGGTGACCCCCGAAGCACTTGGCGGCGCCGTACGCGGTGCGCTGGCAATGGGTTTCATCGGGTTCAACTGCTCCCTCCCGCACAAGGTGAAGGTAATTGAGTTCCTTGACGAGCTCGCTCCCTCCGCGTCCATCATCGGTGCGGTCAATTGCGTCGTCATCAAGGACGGACGACTGATCGGCGAGAACACCGATGGTAAGGGTTTCGTCGAGTCACTCCGCACGGTCGTTGATCCGGCCGGAAAGGACTTCGTTATCTTCGGCGCCGGCGGGGCTGCGCGAGCAATCGCCGTCGAATCCGCGCTCGCAGGCGCCTCACACATCACAATCGTCAACACCACTGCGTCACGCGGTCAGGACCTCGTTGATCGCATCAACGCCGATACTGCGGCCACTGCCGCATTCATCCACTGGGACCTCACCTTCGAGGTTCCCACCACAACCGATATCGTCGTAAACGCGACCTCTGTGGGGCTCTTCCCAGACGTCGATGCGCGCTTGAACATCGACCCGAACTCGCTACGACCATCCATGGTGGTCGCTGATGTGATCCCCAATCCTCCCAAGACACGGCTCCTCGCAGATGCAGACGACCGTGGTTGCACCACGCTCGACGGCATGGGCATGCTCGTGAATCAAGGCCGGGTGGCCATCAAACTCTGGACCGGTGTCGAGGTCGACGGCCAGGTCATGCGCCGAACGCTCGAAGAACTTTTCTCCTGACCCTCTCAACGACCGTAAGGGGCGCCCGCAAATGCGAGCGCCCCTTACGACTTGTACCTCCAGTGACCTTCTAGGACTCAGGCGGCTGGTGAAAACCCTTGTGCTGGTGCTCTAGGGCGATCTCATCTGCTGACGAGACTCCCGCGGGCAGGTCAATGGTCATCTTCGGCCCGGTGAACCACTTCTTGGCCGAGAGATGCCATCCAATCCACAGGAGGATGAGTGCACCAATCGTGAGGATCGGCGCGTAGTTCACGAACTTCCAGTCGAACGGCACCTCCTCCGCGCTTGGTGAACCGTTCAGCCAGCGAAGGAAGCCCGGGGTTCCTGCGGGAGTGAATGGCAGGATGAAGTAGACCGACACGATCGCGATCTCGATAATCGCGAGCGGTGCCATCCACTTCCACTTGTTGCCAAGGTTCCATGAGCCCTGCGGGAACTTGTCCCCGATGCGCCAGCGCAGCCAGATCGGCACAAGGAAGGACAGGAACAGACCGATGACCGCTACCGACACGACGGCGTAGAAGGCGGTCGGGACGATGATCGGCGCCTCCTCGGTGCCGATGTTCACCTCGAGCAGTGCCGGCAGGGTGATGATCACCGCAACGACCGCAGCCAGGATGACAGCGTTCGCCGGGATCTTGTTCTTGTTGAGCTTGGCCCACAGCCGCGCACCAGGCACGGCTCCGTCACGGCTGAAGGCGTAGGTCATCCGCGAGGTGCTCGTCATGCAAGCCGTCGAGCAGAAGAGTTGGCCGAATGCCGAGATCAGAAGCACGAATCCTGCAACCTTCGCGTCAAGAGCCTGAGTCAGCACGACTGCGATACCGCCGCCGCCCGCCGTGACGCCATCGGCATCCTGAACTGCGAAGAGGAAGGCGAGAAGCAGGATCCAGCCACCGATTGCCGAGTAGAAGATCGACTTCCACAGACCCTTGGCCGCGGTGTTTGCTGCGCCATGGGTTTCCTCGGAAAGGTGCGCTGAGGCGTCGAACCCGGTGATCGTGTACTGGGTGAGCAGGAAGCCAAGCGGCAGGACGTAGAACCAGAAGCCCCAGCCATCAGTACCACCGCCATGCAGGCCACCGGAGTTATTCACTCGCATCGAGAAGACCTCACTGAAGCTCATGTGGCTCTCGGGGAGGACAACGAGGATGATGATGACGATCGAAGCTCCCGCGACGTGCCACCACACTGAGACGTTCGTGATCTTGTCCATGATCGTGCCACCCCAGATATTCAGGACGACGACGATCGCAAGAACCCCGATGAACATGATGAACACGCGCTGCAGCGAGTATCCAGCTGCCCATGATTCGCTGAGTGAACACAGCGCGAGATCGAAGAAGGTCGCGCAGCCGTATGCCACTGAGGCAATGACGGCGAGGAGTCCAATGAGGTTCAGCCAGCCGGTGTAGTAACCGGCCTTCGGGCCACCAAGCTTCGACGCCCACCAGTAAATACCGCCCGAGGTCGGGTACGCGGAAACCAACTCGGACATGCAGAAACCGATGATGAGGATGAAGGCGGCGATCAGTGGCCAGCCGATCGAAATCGCGATCGGACCGCCGTTATTCCAGGCCTGGCCGAAGGTTGTGAAGCAGCCGGCGAGAATCGAGATGATCGAGAACGAGATCGCGAAGTTTGAGAACCCGCTCCACGATCGGTTCAGTTCCTGCTTGTAGCCCAATTCGGCGAGTCGCCGTTCATCATCGTCTTGGATCGTGGAAACTTCAGCCACGGTAGACCTCCTCATTGCTGCGAAAAGCGTCCGACAATCGGCCGCCAAGGCACTTTCGTTCCGGAGACTAGCGAGATTCGGATTGATGCGCGTGCAAATGCCGACAATTCCCGGTCAGTCTTTTCGTCCCGCCGCCTCGTCCAGCCACGTTTCAAATCGGGAGCCGTCAAACTCCTTCATCGCGCGCTCGTATTTCTCCATGCCCCAAGACCAGTAGTCGAAGTCGATAGGGCTGACCGCCTGCTGAATTGACGCCCACAGGGTCCAGCCGTACTTCGACATGAGTGCCCACAAGCGCGCCCTGGCAATCTTCTCCGCGGAGTACTCACCCCAATAACTCATGGTGAGCAGTTCGAGCATGTCATCCGAGAGCGTCGACTCGCTCCAAATGTTCCCGAGTTCGAAGCTTGCCTCGTTGCTCCCCGAGTACTCGTAGTCGATGATCCACACTCGGGCACCGTCGTCGATGAAATTCGCGGCGAGCAGATCGTTGTTGCAGGGCACGAGGGGTTCAGGCGCGACGCGCATCGCCACGCGAATCCGTTCGACCATTGGGCCGAACTCCTCGTACCGGAGAGGAAGCCGGTAGCCCCGCTCGCAGACAAGTGCAAGGTAGCGGGATTGCAGGTCGAACATGTCGAACCGACTCGCGAAGGGCGGGCCGTTGTGAAGCGTGAGGCAGGCGGATGCAATGCGGGGCAGGTTCTCTGGCGTCCCAACATCGTCAGGAGTGAAGGTACGTCCCTCCAGCCAGCGAACGACGAGAATCCCCTCGCCTCGTCGGTAGTCGACGACCTCAGGTCCAGCGCCGGCCTGCGCAGCCGCGAGGGTGTTGAGGTGTTCGTTGTCCCGATCAATGGCTAGATCGGACGACCCGGGTTCAGACAATCGCACAACAACGTCACCCGAGGGCCTTCTCAACCGGTAGTTTCGGTTCGTGATTCCGCCCTCGAGTTGCTCGATACCGCTTGCCTCAGCCACGCAGGGGAGAGTGAGGAGCCGTGCGGCGTCGTCCGACGGAAGGCCATTGAGCATGCTCGTCACGAGTGTTGACCCTAGACGAGCCAACGGTCTGAGCGACCAGAGATTCGCAATATCGGGGTTGTTGATCGCGGTGCCGTTCCGATAGGGCAGGGTTGCACTGGCTAGGCAGCGATCGAGAAGTGTTGAACTTGGATGAGGAACGGACGGAGAAGCGATGGCTCGCAGGCAGGCACTCGATATCGAGACCCTGAGGCTAGAGGTTGAGGCGGGGCTCATCGACACCGTTGCCGTATCGATTACCGACATGCAGGGCCGGCTCGTGGGCAAGCGCATCCACGCCCAGTTTTTTGTCGACGAGGTCATCGCCCACGGGACCGAGGGGTGCAATTACCTCCTCGCCGTCGACGTGGATATGAACACGGTCGATGGCTACGCCATGTCATCCTGGGACACCGGCTATAGCGACCTCGTTATGCGCCCTGATTTCGCCACCCTGCATCGGATGCCGTGGGAGCCCGGGGCCGTTGGGGTCCTGTGTGATGCGCTTTGGGAGGACGGCACCGACATCGTCGCGTCGCCGCGACAGATTCTGCGTCGTCAACTCAGCCGACTCTCCGATGCCGGCATGGGCGCCTTCGTCGGAACTGAGCTTGAGTTCATCCTCTTCGAGGACACCTACGAGGAGGCGTGGCACGCCGGTTACCGCGATCTCACCCCGGCCAACCTCTACAACGTCGACTACTCGATGCTCGGTGGAGCGCGGGTCGAGCCACTGCTCCGCCGGATACGCAATGAAATGTACGAGGCCGGATTGGTGGTGGAGAGCGCGAAGGGCGAATGCAACCTCGGCCAGCACGAGATTGCCTTCCGCTATACCGATGCCCTCGGTACCTGCGATAACCACGTCATTTACAAGACCGGTTCTAAGGTGATCGCCTCTCAGGAGGGGATGGCTCTCACGTTCATGGCGAAGTTCAATGAGCGCGAGGGCAACTCATGTCATATCCACCTCTCCTTTCGGGGAGCCGACGGTTCGATGGTCATGACGGACGCCGCAGACCCCTCCGGCATGTCGGCCCTGGGCAGGGCCTTTGTTGCGGGCCAGCTTGAGCACTCGAATGAGCTGACCCTGCTCTTTGCACCACAGATAAACTCCTATAAGCGTTACGTGCCCGGTTCCTTCGCACCAACGGCCATCCGATGGGGCAACGACAACCGCACCTGTGCCTTCCGGCTCGTCGGCCACGGTGCCAGCCTTCGCCTCGAAAACCGCGTGCCCGGCGGCGACGTCAATCCCTATCTCGCTGTCGCAGGAATGGTCGCCGCAGGCCTCGACGGCATCGAGCGATCCTTACCACTCGAGCCCCCATTCGAAGGCAACGCCTACACGAGCGACTCCTTGCGCGTGCCCTCGAGCATGGGTGAGGCCCTGCACCTATGGGAGTCCTCTCACTGGATTCGTGCCACCTTCGGCGAAGATGTGCAGGCACACTATGCGAACATGGCGCGCGTTGAGATTGCCGCGAACGGAAAGGCCGTCACCGACTGGGAGCGCTTTCGCGGTTTCGAGCGCCTGTAGTCACCACACGATAGTTCCGCCAACACATCCGAATTCAGGAGTTTCATGTTCTCCGTCATCAACCCGTCGACCGAAGAGGTCGTCACCACCGTTGCCCCGACCTCACTCGAGGGGGTCGATGACGCCATTGCGAGAGCGAACATCGCCCTGAGAACATGGCGCGAGGTAGCCCCCGGTGACCGCGCCCAACTGCTCCGCCGATTCTCCGACGTCGTGCGCGACCATGCAGAGGAGCTCGCCCAGCTAGAGGTAGTCAATTCGGGTCACACAATCGGCAATGCGCGTTGGGAGGCGAACAACGTCGCCAATGTCTTGGGGTACTACTCGGGGGCTCCCGAGCGGCTCTTCGGCCGCCAGATTCCGGTTGCCGGCGGCATCGACATCACCTTCAAGGAGCCGGTAGGCGTTGTCGGTTTGATCGTCCCGTGGAACTTCCCGATGCCCATCGCCGGCTGGGGTTTCGCACCAGCGCTCGCCGCCGGATGCACCGTCGTGATGAAGCCTGCCGAGCTCACCCCGCTCACCGCCATCCGGCTCGGCGAACTCGCCCTCGAAGCCGGTATTCCGGAGCACGTCCTGACCGTCCTGCCGGGCAAGGGGTCAGTCGTTGGTCAACGATTCGTCGATCATCCGGACGTCCACAAGGTGGTCTTCACCGGTTCAACCTCCGTCGGAACCTCCGTCATGGCGGGCTGCGCGACCCACATTAAGGCGGTCACCCTTGAACTAGGCGGAAAGAGCGCGAATATCGTGTTTGCCGACGCTGACCTCGAGAAGGCCGCGGCAACCGCCCCTTACGGCGTCTTCGATAACGCTGGTCAGGATTGCTGCGCACGCTCACGGATCCTCGTCCAGCGGAGCGTCTATGACCGCTTCATGGAACTGCTCGAACCTGCCGTCAAGGGGGTCGTCGTCGGCGATCCGGCAGATGAGCGCACTGAGATGGGGCCACTCGTCTCGAAGGGACAGCTCGATACGGTTCGGACGTTTCTTCCCGACGATGCGCCGATTGCCTTCCAGGGCACCTGCCCAACTGGGCCCGGATACTGGCTCCCCCCGACCGTCCTCACGGCATCAGAGCAGGACCGCGCCTATCGTGAGGAGATCTTCGGCCCCATCGTGGTCGTTGCGCCCTTCGAGGATGAGACCGACGCCATCCGCATGGCAAACGACTCCGAGTACGGGCTTTCCGGATCGATCTGGTCACGCGACGTCGGCCGCGCCATTCGCGTGGCCCGCGGAGTCGAGAGTGGCAACCTGTCGGTCAACTCGCATTCCTCGGTCCGCTACTGGACGCCCTTCGGCGGTTACAAGAAGTCCGGCCTCGGGCGCGAACTCGGCCCAGATGCCCTCGACGCCTTCACCGAGACGAAGAACGTGTTCATTAGCACTGAAGACTGACGCCACTAAACCCTTTTCCTACACCCATCGATGACGAAAGAGGAACCAATGAACGAAAGCAAGTGCCGGCGACTTGAGGGCCGCGTCGCGGTGGTGACCGGTGGCGCGAGTGGTATCGGTCTCGCTTCGGTCCGACGTCTCGCCGACGAGGGTGCTCGCATTGTCATCGGGGACGTCGATCCGGGGTCTGGAGAGGCAGCCGCCGCCGAGGTCGACGGCATCTTCGTCAAGACTGATGTCACGAGTCCCGATGATGTCGCCGCCATGTTCCGCACGGCGAAGGAGAGCTACGGCAGCATCGACATCGCCTTCAACAACGCGGGCATCTCACCCCCCGACGATGACTCAATCCTCGAGACCGGCATCGACGCCTGGCGTCGTGTACAGGAGGTCAACCTCACCAGCGTGTATCTGTGCTGCAAGGAGGTAATCCCCTACATGCTCGAGCAGGGCAAGGGGTCAATCATCAACACCGCCTCCTTCGTTGCCACGATGGCGGCCGCGACCTCGCAGATCTCCTACACCGCATCGAAGGGCGGTGTCCTCGCGATGAGCCGCGAACTAGGCGTCCAGTTTGCCCGCTCAGGCATCAGGGTCAATGCGCTCTCCCCTGGCCCGGTGAATACTCCGCTACTCATCGAACTGTTCGCGAAGGATCCTGAGCGTGCGGCGCGCCGACTGGTCCATATTCCAATGGGTCGCTTCGGTGAGCCCAGCGAGCTTGCAGCCGCGGTTGCATTCCTCGCCAGCGACGACTCCTCATTCCTCACTGCGTCGAACTTTCTCATCGATGGTGGTATCTCCGGGGCCTACGTCACTCCGCTGTAGTCACACGTGTAGCTCGGTCAGTAGAGGTCGGTGCGTCGATCACCAAGCACGTCATTGCGCTCTCCGACGGACTTGTCACGGGCCTGGGCAACGTCAATTTCGGCGAGCAGGAGTGCCGGATCATCTGCGCTTACCGGGCCAGCAATTGGAAAGCCGTCCGGATCGATGATGACGCTGCCGCCGGTCCACTCAACCCCGCGTTCGATCCCGCAGCGATCGGCAGCGATGACGTAGAGCCGGTTCGTCGAGGCGACGGCTTGGGCTCGGATCACCTCACCGGGGCGCTCGCCCTCAGGCCTGGGGGCGAGCGGCCAATTCGTCGGAACGCAGAGAATATCCGCACCCCCGAGCGCGACCGGGCGAACCCATTCTGGGAATTCAAGGTCGTAGCAGACCATCGCGGCTATGCGACCAATACCGGTTTCGATCACCGGCGCAGGCGCATCACCAGCGATGAAGATCTCCTTCTCAAGGTCCCACAGATGGGCCTTGCGGTATGAGGCACGCAGACCCGTCGGGTCGATTATGACCGCGGTGTTGTACAGCGCTCCCTCCGCGCCCCGTTCGGCAAGACCCCCGACAATCACCATGTCGAGCGCTGCAGCGAGGTGTGTCCACTCGGCCACAGTTGGGCCGGTCAGTTCCTCGCTCAGGGCACTGGCTTCAGCTGTGTCCACAAAGACATACCCGGACGCCGTGAGTTCGGGCAGGACGATGAGGCTGGCACCGGCCTGCGCTGCCTCCTGGATCGCCTGCCGCGCAGCAGCACGGTTGCCGGCGAGGTCACCGACGCTCAGCCGCAATTGAGCCGCAGAAGCGAGCATTGCTACTCGCTATCGCGATGCTGACGGGCAGCGTCAAGGAACCGGGTGATGAGTCCGAGGTCGGCAATTCTGCGATCAGGGTGCTCCGGATGCCACTGAACTCCCACGCAGAAGGACGAGGACGGGTCCTCGCACACCTCGATCGTGCCATCCGGTGCCAGTCCAGTCACGGTGAGATTTCCAGGGTCCTTCACCGCTTGGTGGTGGGAGGAGTTCACGACGACGCTTGGCGCGCCGAGCGCCGCAGCAATGATCGAGCCGTCAGTGAACGTGGCCGCGTGCTCGACAAATTCACCTGGCCGCTCACGATGCACAAGCGATGAGACGTCGGGCAGATTCTGATGCAGCGACCCGCCATGCGCGACCGCCATGACCTGCAGGCCCCGGCAGACACCAAGCACCGGCATGTCGCGCTCGCGCGCGCCCCGATAGAGGTTCATCTCTGATGAATCACGGCTCTCGCGTGGCAAATCGCTCGTCTCGTGAGCGGGCTCCCCGTACGAGGCTGCATTCACGTCGGCACCACCAACGATGACGAGGCCGTCGAGGCGATCGAGGACCCCGACATCAGGATCAGTGTCGGGCGGCAGGATGACGACGTGCGCACCGGCCTCTTGAAACAGATCGACATACCAGTGCGGCAGAAGCGCCGCCTCGATATCCCAGGCACCCCATTTCGCCGGCTCGAGGTAACAGGTGAGGCCGATGACAGGACGAGGCATACATGGCATCCTGCCAGTTGAACTCGAAGCGGGGGGCAATCGGGCAGCGGAGTCGCGCCCCAGCTCAGGTTCGAGCAGCGAAGACCGAGTGGAGGGCAATGCCCGCAGCCACTGACGCATTAAGCGACTCAGTATCTGACCGCATACCGATCTTTGCTATCCAGTCGCACGTCTTGCCGACGAGTCGCGATAGTCCCTCGCCCTCGGAGCCGATGACCAGAACGATCTTGTCGGTCAGAACGTCGGCAGGCAGTCCGCTCACCGACTGTGGCGCATCGGCGGCAAGGCCCACCACGGTGAAGCCCTGTTGCTGAAGCGTCTCGAGGGAGCGTGTCAGGTTCGTGACCTGCGCAACCCGAACCCGGGAGAGCGCACCCGCTGAAGCTTTCCATGCCCCTGCCGTAACTCCAGCCGAGCGCCTACTCGGGATGATGACGCCGTCTGCGCCGAAAGCGGCGGCGGATCGCACAATCGCTCCAAGGTTGCGCGGGTCGGTCACGCCATCAAGTGCGACGAGCAGGGAACCGGTCGACACGTCGGTGAGGTCGGCGTAGTCGTAAGCCGGAACCGCGAGAGCGAGACCCTGGTGGACGCCACCGTCGGTCAGTCGATCCATGTCGGTGTGAGATACCTCAAGCACCGGGATGTTGAATGCCACTGCCAATCGCAGGGCCTCCCGCCAGCGATCATCACTCTCCATTTTCACCTGGACGTAGAGCGCCTTAGCCGGGACCTTGGCACGCAGCGCCTCGACAACCGGGTTGCGGCCGATGAGCATGCTCGCTTCCTCACGAGCTGTGCGCCGTCGCGCCGATGCCGGCGGTCGATCCTTCGCGTCTTCGGCGCGCTTCACGGCTGCGCGCTCGCGGCGAGCGGCCGGGTGGTACGAGCGCTCGGTGGCCTTGGGGGTCGGACCCCGACCCTTCAACTGCTTGCGGCGCTGCCCGCCCGACCCAACGGTTGCACCCTTCTTCGTGCCCTCGTTGCGCATCGCACCGCGACGCTGAGAGTTGCCAGCCATGTTCAGTCCCTACTTTTCAAGCGTCCAGCGCGCGCCCTGCGCGGTGTCTTCGATCCGTATGCCGATCTGGTCCAGCCCGTCACGAATGGCGTCTGCAGCCGCGAAATCCTTGCGAGCTCTCGCCTCCTGCCGTTGTGTCATGAGCACCTGCACGAGGGCGTCAATCACCTCGGTGGCCTGCGTTCCCGCCTTCTCGCCGGTCGCCCACATGGGGTCCCAAGGGTTCAGGCCAAAGACGTCGATCATGGCGAGGGTCGCACCGAATGCCGCCTCCACATCCGAGGTGCTCTGAGCCGTGAGCGCTGCATTGCCTCGGCGAACCTCCTCGTGAAGAACGGCAAGCGCCTGTGGCACGGCTAGGTCGTTATCCATTGCATCGTCGAAACCTTGGAGACGCAACGCCGGGTCTACCTCGGGAACCACTCGACCAGCACCGATCATCTCCCAGGCACGCCGGAGGAAACCTTCAATCCGGCGATAACCCTGCCCAGCCTCCGCCACCGATGTGTCGGAGTACTCGATCATCGATCGATAGTGGGCGCTGACCAGGTAATACCGCAGTTCGACTGGTTCGATCCGCTTGACAACCTCGTCGACGAGCAACGAATTTCCGAGTGATTTACTCATTTTCTCACCGGAGGTTGTCACCCACGCGTTGTGCATCCACAGGTTCGCGAAAGCCCAGCCGGCCGCCTTGGACTGCGCGATCTCGTTCTCGTGGTGCGGGAAGATGAGGTCGAGACCACCACCATGGATATCGAACTGCTCCCCGAGGTATTTACCGGCCATCGCCGAGCATTCAACGTGCCAGCCGGGCCGTCCCGGCCCCCAGGGTGTCTGCCAGGCCGGCTCCCCAGGCTTCGCGGCCTTCCACATAGCGAAGTCGCGCGGGTCGCGCTTCTCCTGTGCTGCCGAGTCAGGTGAGGCAAGCATGTCGTCGATACGCTGGCCGCTGAGGGAACCGTAGCCGTCGAAACTCCGCACATCGAAATAGACATCGCCCTTCGCTGCGTAGCCGTGGTTGCGCTCGATGAGCCGCTCCATCAAGGCGATCATTTCCGGGATGTGACCGGTCGCACGTGGCTCGTAGGTCGGTGGAATGCAGCCGAGAACCTCGTAGGCCCGGCTAAACGCACGCTCGTTTCGCATGGCGAGGTTCCAATATGGCAGGTCGTCATGTCCTGCGTTGTGGATGATCTTGTCATCGATATCGGTAACGTTACGGACGAATGTCACGTCGTAGCCTCGTGCAATAAGCCAACGACGAAGCACGTCGAACGAGACGCCGCTGCGGATGTGCCCCACGTGCGGCGGTGCCTGAACGGTCGCGCCGCAAAGGTAGATCCCAACCTTGCCAGGGACGATGGGGACGAACTCGCGGGTAGCCCGCGTAACAGTGTCATACAGGGATAGGGGCACGGCGGGGGTTACCGATCTTCTCGTCGTTGGTCGATTTCGTGGTTCGAACACATAGGCGGGCGGGCGGGCACGGTGGACTCGACAGGGGCTAAAGGGAGACGACTTTGGATGGGGTCAGCCGAATCACGACGCGGATGTTTTCGGTGCCGTCGTCCATCGTGTAGCGATCTCCACCCGTGTATTCCAGGTTGAGGCGGTCGATGAGCTCGCGCCCACCCTGCTCGGTCATTGTCACCGTGCCCCGCACTTCGACGTACGAATAGGGGTTCGCCTTGGGATACACGAGCACGGTCGCCCTCGGATCACGCTCAAGGTTGCGGTGCTTCTGGCGGCCCTTCACTGTCGACATGAGAAGGTCGTGGCCATCGCGCGCTACCCAGACAACGGACAACTGGGGCTGGCCACCTCGTTGAAGGGTCGCAAGGGTGGCGAACTCCGGAGCGTCAAAGATCGTTGAAACTGGCTCGGGCAACTCGATCAACATGCGCTCACCGTACCCCTGCTCGCACGGTCGCCACCGCGATCGCAGCGACGCCCTCTCCCCTACCGGTGAGACCAAGACCGTCGGTGGTCGTTCCAGAAACCCGGACCGGCGCACCTATCGCAGCACTCATGACGTCCTGCGCCTCCTCGCGCCGGCGGCCAACCCGGGGCCGATTCCCGATGACCTGCACTGAGCCGTTTCCGATGGTGAAGCCCGCATCACGAACAAGTTGGGCAGTGTGCGCGAGGAGGGTGACCCCGGCTGCCTCGGACCATCGCGGATCGTCGGTGCCGAATACCTCACCAAGATCGCCAAGTCCGGCGGCCGAGAGGAGTGCGTCGCAAAGAGCATGCGCCGCGACGTCGGCATCGGAGTGTCCGGCGAGACCCGTCTCACCCACCCAAAGGAGCCCAGCCAGCCACAGTGGCCTTCCCTCGGCAAAGGCGTGCACGTCGGTGCCGATCCCGACAAGGGGAACGTCGCTCATGAAACGATGCCCGAGGCACGTCGGCGCGAGAGAAGTGCCTCCGCGAGCACGAGGTCGATGGGCCGGGTCACCTTGAAGGCCTCCTCGTGCCCAGGAATGACGAGTACCTGTTGGCCAGATAGCTCGACAAGGCCCGCATCATCGGTCGCCGAACTCTCGTGCGAATCGGTCAATGCGTGCGCCGACTGGAGCACAGCCCTCGTGAAGCCCTGCGGAGTCTGGATCGCCCGCAACGGGCGCCGATCAATCGTGGCCAACACGTGATCGTCACCATCGACCTGCTTGACCGTATCGACCACTGGGAGGCCCGGCACGACTGCGGGGTTTCCCGCGTGCACGGACGCAACAACGGCCGCGATGAGTTCAGCCGGGACAAGCGGCCGCGCCGCGTCGTGCACGAGAACGAACTCGATATCCGAGCTGAGCGACAGCAGCGCGAGGGCCACCGATTCCTGGCGAGACTCGCCACCTGCGACCACCTCTACTTCAGTCGACAGGTCGGGTTGGTCGAGCAGGTTGCGGACGAAGTCAAGCTGATCGATCGGCGCAGCAACGATAATCACATCGATGGAGTGCGAGGCACTTAATGCACGAACTGCATGCACAAGCAGTGGCGCGCCCCCGAGCAACCGAAGTGCCTTCGGAGCGCCCGGCCCGAGTCGCTCGCCGCGCCCCGCGGCCGGCACGATTGCCGCGGTTCGCCGTTCGGCTGTCACCGCGTCCTAGGAGGCGAGGACCTCGTCGAGGATCGCCTCGGCTTTGTCCTCATCGGTCTTCTCCGCCAGCGCGAGTTCACTCACGAGGATCTGCCGAGCCTTCGCAAGCATGCGCTTCTCGCCGGCGGAAAGTCCACGCTCTCGTTCACGTCGCCAGAGATCGCGGACGACCTCGGCAACCTTGATAACGTCACCTGAGGCAAGCTTCTCGAGGTTCGCCTTGTACCGGCGTGACCAGTTGGTCGGCTCCTCGGTGTAGGGCTGGCGAAGCACGTTAAACACGCGATCAAGGCCTTCTTGGTTCACCACGTCGCGGACGCCGACCAGATCGACGTTATCCGAGGGCACTCGCACGGTGAGATCACCCTGAGCAACCCTAAGGACGAGGTACTCGCGTTCTTCACCTCGAACGGTGCGAATTTCCAAGGCCTCGATGAGTGCAGCCCCGTGGTGCGGGTAAACAACAGTGTCGCCAACGCTAAAAGCCATGAAGTGAAGCCCCTTTCCAAAGGCTTAGGCTACCACGTGACGACACGTCTGAATTCCTGCCGCTACCCTCTCCTTGTGACGACGATACGACTGAACCTCACCCCACGACTGTCTGCGCTGCTCATTGGTGCGTGCGCTCTCACGGCCGTCCCGCTGCTGGCTGGCTGCTTCAATGGACCGAACGCCACGACAACCGCGCAGAGCACGATGAATTCCGGTAACGGCACGCAGCAGATCATCGGTGATCTGCGCATCGAGAATGCAACCCTCGTTACCGGCCCGGACGGTTCGACGAGCGGCACACTCATCACGACCCTCGTGAATACCGGTCGGGAGCGCGACCAACTCATCGCCGCGACGATCAACGGCGTTCCCGCCTACATCACCCCGGGCGCCGGCGAACTTGCACCGGGGGCGGCCGTGAGCTTCGGCTACGACAGCGACCTCTGGCTCAATACCTATGACCTCAACATCGCGTCAAGCGCCTTCGTCCCGGTGATGATGCAGTTCGAACGGGCCGGAACGACCTCATTCTCAGTGTTGAGTGTGCCCGCGTCCGGATACTACGAGGGCATTGCGCCGAATCCGGCGTCCGCTCCCCAGCAGTAAAGCCTTGTCCGCCGCCGGAAAAGAGGGCCATCCCGCCTGAACCCCAAGCGGTCAGGATTCGAATCGGTAGCCCAGGCCTCGAACGGTCTGAATATGCACCGGGTTCGCCGGATCGGACTCAATCTTGGCCCGCAGTCGCTTGATGTGGACGTCGAGGGTCTTGGTGTCCCCGACGTAGTCGGCACCCCACACCCGGTCTATCAGCTGAGCGCGGGTGAGGACCCTTCCTGAGTTCCGGACGAGGAGTTCCAGCAGGTCGAATTCCTTCAGCGGCAGACTCACCGTGGAACCGCGAACCGTGACTGCATGCCGATCAACGTCAAGTCGAACCGGACCCGCCTCAACCACGGCTGGCAGCAACTCGTCGATCTCGCCATGCCTGCGGAGAACGGCACGAACTCGAGCGAGCAACTCCCGGGATGAGAACGGCTTCGTCACATAGTCATCTGCGCCAAGTTCGAGCCCCACGACCTTGTCGACCTCGCCATCCTTGGCGGTGAGCATGATGATCGGAACGGTCGACTTGGCGCGAATGAGCCGGCATACCTCAGTCCCAGAAATCCCAGGGAGCATAAGGTCAAGGAGCACGAGATCTGCACCATGCCGGTCAAACTCATCCATCGCCTTGAGCCCATCGCCTGCGACGACAACCTCATAGCCCTCCCGGCGCAACATGAACGACAGTGCGTCCGAGAATGACTCCTCGTCCTCAACTACGAGCAAACGCGTCACGCGAGCACCTCGGCATTCGGGATCGAAACATTTTCAAGCGAGATGGTCTGCGCCTCCAGCATGGGATCTGAATCGGCCCCGTACAGAGGCAGTCTGAGGGTGAAGGTCGATCCGACGCCAACCTCGGACCACGCAGTGCACTCCCCACCGTGGTTCTGGCACACGTGCTTCACGATCGACAGGCCGAGACCGGTGCCGCCCGTCACCCGCGAGCGGGCGGGGTCAACCCGATAGAAGCGCTCGAATATTCGGTCGAGATCGTTCGACGGGATGCCGATACCTTGGTCTTTCACCATGATCTCGACCATGGAACCGGTGACGCGCGCTTCAATGGCCACCCTGGTGCCCTCCGGCGAGTAAGCGACCGCATTGGCAAGGAGGTTGCGGATCGCGGTCTGCAATTGCCCGCGGTCACCATAGATCGAAGCGCGCGAGGACGTCCCGACGATGAAGTCAACGCTGCTGGCAGTTGCGACGGTTCGAACCTCGTCGATCGAGCGGTCGACGAGGTCGTCAACATCGACGACTTCAGCATGAGTGTGAGGATCATCGCCCTGAAGCCTTGAGAGGTCGATCACGTCCTGAACGAGGTGACTGAGGCGGGCAGCCTCGAGTTGCATGCGCTCGGCGAAGTGACGAACCTGGTCTGGATCCTCAGACGACGCCAGTACCGCCTCGGCCAGCAGCGACAGTGCGCCAACGGGTGTCTTCAACTCATGGCTGACATTCGCAACGAAATCACGCCTCACCGCATCAACTCTCCGCTCCTCGGCGAGGTCGTCAATGAGGACGAGAATGGCGCCTGTTCCTAGGGGAGCAATCCTGACCCTGAGCTCGAGCAGTTCGCGCCCGAGCGGTGGCCGACGAACGCGCATCTCCTGCTCGCGAGCCTCTCCGTCAAGGGCGACCTTTTCGATCAGACGGGAGATCTCGGGCACAGTGACGAGACTGCGGCTCACGAGCCCGAGCGCTTGGCTCCTAGCACTCGCCCGGAGTACCACGCCATCGGCACTCACAACCAGTGATGCTGACGGGAGCACACTCAGGACTCGAACGACCTCGTCTGGCACGACCGGGAGTCCGCCGGATCTCGGCTCAACGACGTCATTTCGCAGAGCATCTGCGGAGATGAGTCTGCGAGTCACGTCTTTAGCCTACGGGCGGTCCACGTGATCAGATCTCAATGCTCTGGTCTGCTGCTGAGGGTTCACCCGAGATTCATCGGCTGTTCGTGTAGTTTCCCCTCACATCATCAGCCGTTCGTGCTTTCGACATGTTCAAGGAACGCGGCGACGGAATTCTTACGAACCTCTCTAAACTCAGTACATGAACGGTGGATATCACGACGAACTTCTCTCGGTCAACAACGATCTCGTGCAGATGACCCGCCTGGTGGGTTCGGCGATGAACCAAGCCACCAGATCACTGCTCGACGCCGACCTCCGAGTAGCCGAAAACGTCATCGATGGGGATGCTGAAGTTGACTTGCTCACCGGGGCCGTCGAGGAACGCTGCTTTGACCTCCTTGCCATCCAGCAGCCGGTGGGGGGTGACCTCCGCGTTGTCATTGGGGCCCTTCGGATCGCTGCCTCCCTCGAACGCATGGGCGACCTCGCTGAGCATGTGGCGAAGCAGGCCCGGATGCGTTACCCCCGCCCCTCCGTTCCACAGGAGCTTCGAGGAACGTTCGCCGTCATGGGCGGCCTCGCCGAAGCGATCGTCTCCAAGACTGGGTCTGTCATTGCAACGAACGACGTCTCGCTCGCGACCGACATCGCCGCACACGATGAAGAAATGGACCGCCTGCATCGTGAACTCTTCACGATCGTCCTGTCTGAATCCTGGACCCACGGCGTGGAGGCAGCCATCGACGTGACCCTGCTCTCCCGCTACTACGAGCGCTACGCTGATCACGCGGTTTCCGTGACTCGTCGCGTCGTCACGATCGTGACCGGGGAACCGTACGTCGGCGTGAGCCTCGATTAAACGAGTCGTCCAATGGCAATGCGCGAGAGTGAGGTGAACAATGACCGCACAACGCCTCCTAGCGTCTCTACCCTCCCGGATCGCCGTCCTATCCATCCACACCTCGCCGCTGGACCAGCCCGGCACTGGCGACGCCGGTGGGATGAATGTCTACGTCGTCGAGACCGCTAAGCGCATCGCCGCAGCCGGCACCGCCGTTGAGATCTTCACTCGCGCAACCTCTTCGGATCTTCCACCCGCCCTTGAACTCGCCCCCGGAGTGCTCGTTCGGCATGTCACTGCCGGGCCGTACGAGGGACTCCTCAAAGCGGATCTTCCCGGGCAGTTGTGCGCGGTCACGTCAGGCGTCATGAGGGTGGAGGCGTCCCATGCTGAGGGCTGGTTCGACCTTATCCACTCGCATTACTGGCTCTCGGGCCAAGTGGGCTGGCTGGCCTCAGAACGCTGGGGCGTACCGCTCGTCCACTCAATGCACACGATGGCAAAGGTGAAGAATCTTGAACTCGCGGCCGGCGATATCCCGGAACCGATGGTGCGTGTCATCGGCGAGGAACAGGTCGTCGCCGCCGCCGCCCGGCTCGTCGCAAATACCGCCGACGAGGCCCGGCAACTGATCGACCTTTACGGAGCCGATTCCCAGGCCGTTGATGTCGTCCACCCGGGAGTCGATCTTGAACAGTTCACTCCCGGTGAGCCCGGTGTCTCCCGACGTCGACTCGGACTCGCGGAGGATTCCGTGATCCTCCTATTCGTCGGACGCATTCAGCCGCTCAAGGCCCCCGACATCCTGCTGCACGCGGCAGCGCGATTGGTCGAGACCGACCCTTCGCTCCGATCACGCCTGCTCGTTGTTGTGTGCGGCGGGCCATCGGGGACCGGACTCGAGCACCCCACCTCGCTTAGCGACCTTGCAGCCGATCTCGGCATCGCCGACATCGTTCGATTCGAGCCGCCGGGGGATCGTCAGATGCTCGCCGATTGGTACCGGGCCGCAGATATCAGTGTCGTTCCCTCATACTCCGAGTCCTTCGGGCTCGTGGCCGTCGAGGCACAGGCGTGCGGAACCCCCGTGGTCGCCGCTGCCGTCGGCGGTCTTCGCACCGCCGTCCTCCATGAGACAAGCGGTGTCCTCGTCGAGGGTCACGATCCCCGCGACTACGCGAGCGTCCTGCGCCACCTCATCGACCATCCGGAGCGGCTCGCTGAACTCTCGCGCGGCGCCCGAATGCATGCAGCCACATTCGGGTGGGCCGCCACCACGACGGGCCTTCTCGACACCTACGCGCGTGCCATGTCGGGTAGTGCGGGACGAATCGCGCTCGCTGCGGGGCACTCATGACGTCCCGGGCCCAATCCGACTACCTCGGCGGGTTTCTCGAGCGCGCTGGGATCGTATTCGAGCGCTCCACCCCGGACACGTTCATTGTCGAACTGCCGGGCACCCGCAAACTCAAGACAAATGTCTCACTCACCGTCGGCCCGCATGCGCTCACCATCAATGCGTTCGTCGCTCGAAAACCAGACGAGCAAGCGCCCGCTGTCCATGCGTGGCTACTCGAGCAGAACCGGCGAATGTACGGCGTCGCGTTTGCCATCGATCATCACGGCGATATCTACCTGACCGGCAAGGTTCCGCTGACTTCACTTAACGATGACGAACTCGACCGGCTCCTCGGCGCCGCGCTTGAGTACTCCGACGGCGCGTTCAACACGGTGCTCGAAATCGGTTTCGCGTCAGCAATCCGACGGGAGTGGGCGTGGCGGAAAAGCCGCGGGGAGTCGACCGAGAACCTCGCTGCCTTCGAGCACCTCATCGACCATTCGGCCGACCCCGGCAGACTATGACGATGACTTCAGTCACGAGTGCCCCGTATACCCTCCTCCTGCTCCGCCACGGCGAGAGCGAGTGGAATGCGAAGAACCTGTTCACCGGCTGGGTCGACGTCGACCTCAATGAGAAGGGTGTCGCCGAGGCCGTCCGCGGTGGAGAGCTCCTCGCCCAGGCCGGACTCCTCCCCGATGTCGTTCACACCTCGCTGCTTCGTCGCGCCATCCGAACCTCTCAACTAGCCCTTGACGCCTGCGACCGGCATTGGATCCCCGTCGTCCGAAACTGGCGCCTGAACGAGCGGCACTACGGCGCCCTTCAGGGCAAGAACAAAAAGGAGACGTTGGCACAATTTGGCGAGGAGCAGTTCATGCTGTGGCGTCGCTCCTATGACGTGCCACCGCCGCCCATCGATCCGCAGGACCGTTGGGCACAGACCCATGACCCCCGCTATTCAGCGCTGCCACCCGAGACTCGCCCGGCGACCGAGTGCCTCGCCGACGTCGTGAACCGCCTCATCCCCTACTGGGAGGACGTCATAGTCGCAGAGCACCTGCGTGCCGGGCTTACCGTCCTCGTAGCTGCGCACGGCAACTCCCTTCGAGCCCTCGTCAAGCACCTCGATGGAATCTCCGACACCGATATTGCCGGCCTCAACATCCCGACGGGCATTCCGCTCGTCTATCGGCTTGACGAGTCGCTCAGGCCGATCGTCCGCGGAGGCGAGTACCTCGATCCTGCCGCTGCCGC
Source organism: Candidatus Nanopelagicales bacterium (assembly GCA_040398845.1). GTDB lineage: Bacteria > Actinomycetota > Actinomycetes > S36-B12 > S36-B12 > WLND01. The sequence goes on from JBBATH010000011.1 coordinate 101,165, forward strand.
TGCGGCATCAGCCGCAGTCGCAGCCCAAGGAAAGCGGTAGATCAGCGACCGGTGATGTCGATGATCTTGGGGCGTACATCGAAGAGGTACACGAGGGCGATGACCGTCCCGGCAATACCAAACAGTTCCAAAGTCAAGCCCGGCAGCAGGCCGGTCAAGGCCGCGAGGCCGGTGAGGACCAGCCACAGCACCTTGGACTTTCGGCCCACTGCCGGAAACGCCTGCGGCGGACGCCGGACGCAATCGATAAGTGCGGCGCCCTTGACGACCAAAAGGACGATCCACAACGCGTAGATAACAAGGCCCTGAACGGCTCCAAACATTCCAACACGCTAACGCACGCCGCGCCAACCACCGTGAGGCGGTCAGATTCCGACGGCCTCCCGAAGCAGGGTGACCGTGTGGGTGATGTTCTTGCGAACGTCGTTCGACACCGAGGTGGCTTTCGTCTTCGCGGTCACGGCGGCGTCCCTCGCGGTGGATGCCAACGCATTGACATCAAGCTCGCGCGGATCAAACCTTGAGACATTGACCTTTGACAGGTCAACCTTCGGCAGGGAAAAACTCGGGACCTCAAAGGGGAGGCCGAACCGCGAGGCTGTTTCCTGCGGTGTTGTCGCAGCCTTCGATGTGGTGGTGGCCTTCGATGTGGTGGTGGCCTTCGACTTGGTGGGGGCCTTCGGGTTTGTCGCGGCCTTTGGGTTCGTGGTCTGCTCAGTCATGTTGATCGGTGTCCTCTCGATTGCCGCGATTCTCTGCTTGGAAGGCGGCGTAAATCTGCAGCAGCGTGGTTCGCTGCCGTTCGGTGAGGGTCGAATCGGATGCGATCCCCGTTGTGACGGTCTCATCGCCTTCCCGCTCGGCCAGAATCCCAGCCTGCACGTACAGGGTTTCAGCGGAAATCCGTAGTCCCTGGGCAATGCGAGCGAGGATGTCGGCACTGGGCTTGCGCAGCCCCCGCTCCACCTGACTTAGGTAAGGATTGGAAATCTCCGCAGCGTTGGCGAGTTGGCGCAAGGACATCTGCGCTTGGTCCCGCTGCGCCTTGATGTAATCCCCAAGACCGCTAACGTCGATTCGTGCCATACCGTCATGGTGCCGCACCGCGCTAGCTATTGCAAGCGGGACTGCATGCAAAAGCTAGCGGACTGCCGTTACGTGAGCGAGGATCGCACCCTGCCAACCGGTCGGCCGCCCCCGACGACTGGGAGTTCGCGCTGCTCCGCAACCAGTTCCTCCTCAACTCCCATGGCCACCAGTAAGGCGGCACAGGCCACGATACGAGCCCTATCCGACCCATCGCACACCTTGAGCGCACCAGCTCGGCCATCTGCGAGTGCCACGACGTATACGCCCTCGGCGCCATCTTTCGCAACGAGACCCGGGACCCGTCGCATCAAGGCCGTGACGTCCCTGCGAGAGCCACCAACACGCTCCGGTTCCGCGCGCATCGCCGTCGCCACCCGATGCCCAGGCGAGCCGATCGATGACCGGACGATCTGCGATACGGAGCGGGCCAGCCCGGTGATGCTCATGGCCAGCAACGGTGCGCCGCAGCCATCGACCCCTAGATGGGCGGTTGGCTCGCCCGAAAGTTCGGCCAGATGAAGCGTGATCACCTGCTGGAGGGGATGGCGCGGATCAAGGTAGTCGTGGGTGCTCCAGTCATTGGCTCGACAGGTCGCCAGCATTGACGCATGCTTACCCGAACAGTTCATGGCAATTGACCGCGGGGCACGGCCCTGCCGGATCCACGAGTCGCGCTCGACCGAATCGAGGGGGAGGTCCAATGGGGTCTGGAGGGCGTCTTCTTCGAGGCCGGCCCCGGCGAGAATTCGCGCCACTCCGTCAAGGTGGAGTTGCTCGCCGCTGTGGGAGGAAGCGGTGAGGGCGAGGAGTTCCGGCGGAAGGTCAAGGCCTGCGTGGACCATCGCCGTTGCCTGCCCCGGCTTGCTCGATGATCGAGGGAATATGACAGTTCTCGGGTCACCCCATGCGCGCTCGACCTGACCGTCCGCGGTCACGATCACGGCGTGCCCGAAGTGTGTGCCCTCAACGAATCCATTCCGCACGATATCGGCGAGGACGACAGGCCCATGTTGTGTCACGGGCGCATCATGGCACGCTGGGCCCGTGAGAGCGGTGGTGCAACGGGCTGATGGGGCCTCGGTCGCCGTCGATGGCGCGGTCGTCGGCTCATTCGACGGACCCGGGCTCGTCGTCCTCATCGGGATCACGCATGACGATGATGAGGCCGTCGCATCCTCGCTGGCCGACAAGATCTACGACCTGCGAATCTTCGGACACGAGCACGCGAGAGTGGCGGGGGTACCACTCGCGCCTGATGTCAGCCGGGAGGTACCCGCGTCCGATCTTGGACTCCCCGTGCTTGTCATCAGCCAGTTCACTCTCTACGCGGACACTCGCAAGGGCCGCCGGCCCACGTGGGACGCCGCGGCACCTCGACCAGTAGCCCAGCCCCTCGTCGATGCCGTCGCCGAGCGCTTCCGTGCGAGAGGAGCCAAGGTCGCCACCGGGATCTTTGGCGCTGACATGCGAGTCCATCTCGTCAACGACGGACCCATGACGATCACCCTCGACATCACCCGCTAACCCCCGACCCATCTCACCCGGATTCTGGGCCAGATGAACGAATCAGCCTCGAAACGACGCACATTCATTCATCTCGCCCGGATTCTGGGGCAGATGAATGGAGGGGTTAGTTGGCTGAGACGATTATTTCTTGCGCCGCTGCTATCTCTGCAGTTCGCGTGGACGGTGTTCCTACTCCAATCACGTGGCGCACAACTAGCGGGGCATCGACCGGGACATTCCGCTTGACGATAGCGAGCGCTACCGGTCCGAGTTCGAAATGACGTGCGAACGAGCCGACCCACCCGACCTCCCGATCGCCCCAAAAGACGGCATCTCCATGAGCGAGGGTCACCTCATCTGAGCCATCGAGGTGGAGCAGCACTAGGCGGCGCGGCGGCTTCCCGAGATTCTGCACGCGGGCCACGGTCTCCTGACCGCGGTAGCACCCCTTCTGCAGATGCACCGCTGCCGGAATCCAGCCCACCTCGTGCGGGATCGTTCGGTGGTCGGTCTCCTGACCCAGTCGCGGCATCGCTGCCGCCACGCGTAGGGCCTCGAGCGCCCACGTGCCAGCAGGTGCGGCGTCGTCGAGCCGGGTCGTCAGAGCCTCGCGCGCAAGAATGACCTCCCGGCCTTTATAGCCTCGGGAAGCGAAGGACTCGGGCACCAGCCAGGTGGGCGCCTGCACGTCAGACTGCGCGGCGGGCTCCCACACCACGGCAAAAGCATCTGAAACGTCGGCTACATCGACCCGGAGCATGAACCGCATCGAGTCGAGGTAGCGGGTGAGCTCCGGGGCGGCGCCGGGCTGGGTGATGATCCAGGCGGTTTCACCATCGTCGATGAGGTGCAGTTCGTGCTCGACATGTCCGTGCGGGCTGAGGATGAGCGCGAGCGCGGACTCACCTGCACCCAGGTGCTCGACATGCTGCGAAGTGAGGCTATGCAGCCACGAAAGGCGATCAACACCCATGACGGTCACAACGCCGCGATTCGACAGATCGACGATCCCCTCGCCGTGCGAGAGTCGGCGCTGCTCGCCATGGGGATCCCCGAAATGCCACGCGACCCGTGGGTCGGGGGACCCATCAGGCGGTGGGACGGCACTGCGAGGAGCGTCGCTCACTGAGAATTCGCCTCGGCGTCGGCCCGGGAGGCCTCAATGCACTCAACGCACCAGCCATGGATTGAGACGTGCGAAATATCGGTGACGAAGCCGTGATCGGCCCTCAGGCTGCTGACGAACTCGGTCGCCACCTCGGCTGGCACGCTGGAGACCTTCGAGCAGAGGTCGCAGACGAGATGGATGTGCATGTGCTCATCGACTGCGTGATAGGTCGGTGCCCCATGGCCGATGTGAGCGTGGGTAACGAGACCGACATCCTCGAGGACTTCAAGGGTGCGATAGACGGTCGACAGATTGACACCGGACGCTGTGCGCTGGACTTCGACGAGGATCTCCTCGGGAGTCCCGTGACGCAGCCGCTCCACCGCCTCAAGGACGAGTTGCCGCTGCGGGGTGATGCGGAACCCGTGCTCGCGAAGGCGTCGGTCCCAGTCGACGATCATGCGGGTGGCGCGTCGTCGTCAACGTGATGCAAGGTGGCCGCGAGGTGATTCGTGATGGGAAGCCCGACTGCGGACATATCGAAGGTCCACAGGAGACGATCATCAACGAGGCCGTAGAGCCGGTGCCCGCCCGCGTACTCCTTTGCACTCTCAGTGCGCCCCACCATGTCGGTGCGGAGCTCGGCCCGGGCGCCCGTGATGCGTGCGTTCTCCAGACCGGTGATCTCGACATTGCCGTACCAGATTTCCGCATACCCGGTCGGGTGGGCAAGTTGGACCTCCACCTGGTTGTGGGGTCGCGGTCGCCAGAAGCCTGATTCGGTCGCGAGGGGACGCACCCGATTGCCGTCGTCGTCGATAAGCCAGCTTCGGGACGCATAGCTGAGGAAGGGCCTGCCATCGGTTGAGAAGGTGACCTCCTGCCCGAACCTGAAGTCATCGATCGACGGATACTGGCCCGTGCCGACTCCGGTCCAGCGGCCGATCAACCACGAGATCGGGAGCAACTGCTCCGGGATCGTGGATTCGCTTCCTGTTTCCATGTTCACGCCCGACCCTTGAACATCCGAATAACGATAAAGAAGCACACCAGGCCGGCCACGGCAAGTGACGCCACGAGGAGTCCGGTGTAGATGGCATCAACCATATGCGGCAGCCTACCGTCCATGACCTCGGACGGTTCCGTTCGCTTGCTCGTCAAATCAACCGCTGGCGCCGACGACCCAGAGCGGTGCGCGCAGGCCTTTACGGTGGCGGCTGCGGCCGTCAGCTCTGGAGTTTCTGTGTCACTGTGGCTGACCGGTGAGGCTGCCTGGCTCGCGATGCCCGGACGGGCTGCTGCGTTCGAACTCGCCGGCTCAGCCCCCCTTGACGCACTCCTCGCGCTCATCCTTGATTCGGGGTCAGTGACCGTGTGCATCCAATGCGCCGAACGTCGGGGCATCGCTGCCGAGGATTGCCTGCCCGGAGTGCGAATCAAGGGCGCAACCGCCTTCGTTGAGGAGGCGGTCGCACCCCTGACCCAGGCACTCGTCTACTGAATCAGGGTCCAGCCGGGGTCACCCCCGAACGAGGACCCGCTTGCTGATGAGGTACATCTCGCATCCGAGGCAGATATTGAATGCGGCATTGAGGAACGCCGCCGCCAAAGCGAACCCGACAGCCACCATCGCGATGGCGGATGATCCCGCGAGCGTGGAGATCAGCGCAATCGCGAGGAACACGAATCCGACGAGCTGGGCGAAACGGGGGGGCGCCGCATCCTCTAGCTCCGTCGGCGGCGTCAACCGTGGGCAGATGAACTTGCGAAAGATCACTCCGTACGGCTGCGCGTAGAGCCCGACGAACGCGCCAAGTGCGAAGACGAGGGTCTGCCAGGTGATGAGCACGAAGCCAACGGGTGACCCAGCAGTGACGAGTGCTGCTGCAAGGACGATGACGGTGATCGACGCACCGAATCGTGGTCCCCGTGGGTCAACGGTCGTGCGGGCATCGGGCACGAGTGGTGAGGTCATGTTTTGCAGATTAATCACGTGGCCCGAGCCCGACAACGCGAATTCTCACTAGTGGACAGATTGGCCTACTGCGAAGGACTCGCAGGGCCGATGACCGCTCCCACCGCCGCGATGACATCGACCTTCCGAGGGAGCCCTGATGCGCGCTTGCGGATGACTCCGTCGCTGTCGAGGATGAGTACGGTTGGGGTTCTGCGGATGTCGAGGCGGCGCACGAGGTCGAGGTGGGCCTCCGCATCGATCTCTATGTGGACGACGCCCTCGACCATCGCCGCAACCTCGTCGAGGATGCGGCGGGTCGCACGACATGGCTGGCAGAACGCGGTCGAGAACTGCAGGAGGGTCGCCTCCGTGCCGAGGGGCGCGCCGAGCTCACGCTTATCGAGTGTCTCCCCCTCGGCTTCGTCCATCTCCACCTCTCCATCGTCATCAGCCACCGGGATCGGCCGGCGAGCGGTCATGTCGCGCATGCGCCCGTCGGACCTACGGCGCCACAATCCGAAGGCGGTGGCGGCCAACAGGACAACGATGAGGATGACAACGCCGGTCATGAACGGCCCCAACCAACCTGGGAGCCGGCCCGCTCCAGCCCGCAGGTCTGTCGAATCCAGCGGCCAATGTCGTCAAGCGTCGAGTTGTCGATTCCGGACTCGGCGTGGGCAAAGCCATCAATGAGCCACATTTGCGCCTGCTTGTTGCCGCCGCTCACCGCCGACCGATGCAGGGCCTTGGGGTGCTCAATTGGGAAGTAGTGGTCACTATGTCCGTGGACGATGAGGAGTGGAACGTCGATGATCGACGCTGCAGCGACAGGCTCCATCGGGAGCGGGTCTGGCCAACCAGCGGCACCGATCCGAACCCCGCGCGCCCGCATATAGGCCCTACCGGCCCGGGTGCCCACCGCGAGATGCAGGATCCGCATGCTGCGGGTCCCGCGGTAGTACCAGAACGCTGGGGCACTCACGCTCACGACCGCATCGACAGTCTCGCGACCTATGGCCGCCTGCCGTAACACCACCGAGCCTCCCATCGAGAATCCGACCGGCACGATGCAGCGGTAGCCGAGGTCCCTTGCCCAGTGCACGCCGGCATCGAGATCGTGAATCTCACGCTCGCCGACGGTCGATACGCCTGCGGACTTGCCGTGCCCCCGGAAGTCGAGCCCGATGACCCCGCCGAATTGACCCAGCCGGCGCATCACACGCTGCACCCGCGGCAGGCGCCAGCCATTCGAGAATCCATGGGCCACGACGAGGCACAGGTCACGTGCTCCCGGACCGATCGCAGGAACGTGGTTCGCGCTGATTGTGACGCCATCAGACGTCACAAGGGTCCTCTCCTCACCGGGGTACATGAATCAATTGTTGCCTCATAGGCGCGGGTCCCCACATCGCGCATGGATCACGACCTCAAGCGCCGGTAGGCTGCGTCGCCTAGGGACGTCCGAAAATTCGCGGTGAGTTGAGGGGAGGCAGGCATGAGAGTCGTTCTCCTCACCCGCGGGATGGAACAGTCTTCAGAGGTCCTGCCCGCTCTCGGACTCCTTGCCCACCACATCCGCACCCTCCCGGCCGAGCCAACAGCCCTCCTCGACGCCCCCGACTGCGACGTCCTCATCATCGACGGACGTCGCGATCTCCCTGCCGTGCGGGGACTCACCCGGCTCCTGCGCCAGACCGGCGTCAGTGTTCCGCTCATCCTCGTCACAACCGAGGGCGGCCTCGCAGCAATACAGTGGGATTGGGGCATGGACGAGGTCCTTGTCGACACCACCTCCCCTGCCGAGGTGGAGGCACGACTTCGGCTGGCCTGCTCGCGCGTGGGTGACATCCTCGGAGCCCCTGAGCATGAGCCCGAGGAGATTCGCAGCGGCGAGCTCATGATCGACGAGTCGACCTACACCTCGAAGCTGCGCGGTCGCACCTTGGACCTCACCTTCAAGGAGTTCGAGCTCCTGAAGTTCCTCGCGCAGCACCCTGGTCGCGTCTTCACACGTCCTGTCCTTCTCCAGGAGGTGTGGGGATACGACTACTTCGGGGGTACCCGAACGGTTGACGTCCACGTCCGTCGCCTACGTGCCAAACTCGGTACCGAACACGAGGCGCTCATCGGTACCGTCCGAAATGTTGGATATCGGTTCGTTCCGCAGCGGGCTGACGTAGCAACGCTGGCGGCACTTGCCGATGACCCGGCTTCTCAGATGCGCTCAACGTCCTCGGCCTAACCCATGACCGCAATTCGCATCGCGGAGCGGCTCGATTCCTCTGAAACCGCTCAGGTTCTCGACCTCATCGGCGCTGTAACCGAAGCCGACAGCGTGGCGCCCCTTTCGGAGCACGTGCTCCTCCACCTCCGCCACGGTGGCGATGAGGGCGGCCGCCACCTCATTGCCACCGATACCGATGGCGTGATGATCGGCTACGCGCATCTCGACATGACCGACGAGGTCCATGGCGCGAGTGCGGAGCTAGCGGTCCACTCCGAGCACCGTCGATGCGGCATCGGCCGACGACTGGTTGCAGCACTTATCAACGAGACTGACGACGGGCGACTGCGGCTTTGGGCCCATGGAGAGCAGGCCGCCGCCACCGCTCTGGCAAAGTCCTTCGGCTTCACGCACAGCCGCGTGCTGTGGCAGATGCGACGATCGCTCCTTCGTCCCCTCCCCGACGTCTCCCTCCCAGCCGGCATCACGCTGCGCACCTTCGTGCCGGGCGACGACGATGCGCCGTGGCTCGCCCTCAACGGGCGCGCCTTCGCCGGGCATCCAGAGCAGGGGGAGTGGTCCCTCATCGACCTCCATCAGCGGATGTCCGAGCCATGGTTCTCACCAGGCGGATTCCTCATCGCACAAAGCGACACCACCGGCACCCTCATCGGCTTCCACTGGACAAAAGTGCACGGGAAGCATGGCTCGCACGGACATGATGCGATCGGTGAGGTGTATGTGGTCGGCGTTGATCCCGCATGGGTCGGCAACGGCCTAGGCCGGGCCCTCACCGTCGCCGGACTGCAACACCTCCGATCACTTGGGTTGGGCCAGGCGATGCTCTTCGTCGAATCGACGAACGAACCAGCAATTCGCCTCTACGAGAGCCTCGGGTTCACCCGCTGGGAAACAGACGTCATGTACCTGCTCATCCCGCACACCTGAATACGGGCAATCGTTCACCTCACTGTGGGAGCATGGCGGGGTGGAGACCGAGAACTTGCCCGCAGATCGCTTCCTCGACCGTGAACTTTCCTGGCTGGCATTCAACCAGCGGGTACTCGAACTGGCCGAGGATCACGATCTCCCGTGCCTAGAACGCACCAAATTCCTCGCCATCTTCGCGAGCAATCTTGACGAATTCTTCATGGTGCGGGTCGCCGGCCTCAAGCGGAGGATTGCGACCGGCATAGCAGTGAAGGCGGCAAGCGGACTCAGCCCGCGCGAGGTCTTGGAGAACATCTGGGAGCGCGCGCACGAGTTGCAGCGTCAGCATGCGCACACCTTCCGCGACGACATCCTCCCGTCCCTCAGTGGCGCTGGCATTCAACTGCTGCGCTGGGAGTCTCTTTCTGAGTCCGAGCGCCGTGACATGGACAGATTCTTCGATGCACATCTATTCCCGGTCCTCACTCCACTCGCCGTGGACCCATCCCACCCCTTCCCGTACATCAGCGGCCTTTCCCTCAACCTCGCCGTCGTCGTCCGCCATCCGATCACGGGCGCGGAGCTCTTTGCGAGGGTCAAGATCCCACCATCCCTACCTCGCTTCGTCCTCCTCGGCCATCAGCGCTTCGTCCCGCTTGAGGACGTCATCGCCGCGCATCTCGACCAGCTCTTCCCAGGAATGCAGGTGCTCCAGCATCACTCCTTCAGGGTCACGCGCAATGAGGATGTCGAGGTGGAGGAGGACGACGCAGAGAACCTCCTGCTCGCCCTTGAGCGCGAACTCATGCGTCGCAGGTTCGGCCCGCCGGTCCGGCTCGAGGTGGAGGAGTCAATCGACCCTCACGTGCTGGCCCTCCTCGTGAGCGAGCTTGATGTGAACGAGCACGAGGTCTTCCACCTTCCCGGCCCACTGGACCTCACCGGGCTCTGGACAGTCGTGACGCTCGAACGTGATGACCTAAAGCAGCCGAGGTTCATCTCGAAGACCGCAAAGCGGCTCGCCGATGTTGAGTCATCATCGGCGCCTGATGTCCTCGCCGCGATGAGAGAGCGCGACATCCTCCTCCACCATCCCTACGACTCGTTCTCCACCAGCGTGCAGTTGTTTCTCGAGCAGGCCGCAATCGACCCCAACGTCTTGGCCATCAAGCAGACCCTCTACCGCACCTCCGGGGATTCGCCGATCGTGGATGCCCTCATCAACGCAGCAGAGAATGGCAAGCAGGTTCTTGCCATTGTCGAGATCAAGGCCCGGTTCGACGAGCAGAACAACATCGACTGGAGTCGCAAGTTAGAGCAGTCCGGCGTGCACGTCGTCTACGGCCTTGTCGGGCTGAAGACCCACAGCAAGCTGTCCATGGTCGTTCGCGATGACGGCGACCAACTGCGCCGCTACTGCCACATCGGTACAGGAAATTATCATCCGAAGACCGCCCGCCTGTACGAGGACTTCGGCCTTCTTACCTGCGATCCATCAGTGGGCGACGACGTCTCGAACCTGTTCAACGTGCTGTCCGGCTATTCCCTGCATACCGAATACGCGCGCCTGCTCGTTGCCCCACACTCCGTTCGCATCGGACTCGTCGAGCGGATCGAGCGGGAAATCGAACATCACCACGAAGGACGCCCGGCGCGCATTCGCATCAAGTGCAATGCGCTTGTCGACGAGCGTGTCATCGACGCTCTCTACCGTGCATCGCAGGCTGGCGTTCAGGTCGACATTTGGGTGCGCGGGATCTGCGCCATGCGGCCGGGCGTCTTCGGCCTCAGCGAGATGGTCCGCGTTATCAGCATCCTGGGCCGGTTCCTCGAGCACTCCCGCACCTTCTGCTTCGAGAACGGCGGAGATCCCGAGACTTGGATCGGGTCGGCCGACATGATGCACCGCAACCTCGATCGCCGGGTCGAGACCCTCGTCCGGCTCAAGGATCCCGAGCACATTGCCTCAGTGAGGGATCTTTTCGACCTAGCATTCGACCCCAAGACATCAGTATGGGACCTCCATCCCGATGGCACGTGGGCTCGCCGCACGAACGCGCCGGACGGCAGTCCGCTCCGTGAGTACCAGGAGACCCTCGTCGCTCGGCAGGGCAAATGGATCGATCCGTGATCACCCCTACGGTGCACCGGGAGGTCGAACGCAAGCTCCGGGTGCCGAGTGACTTCGTCGTTCCCGACCTAGTGTCTGAGGGCATTGTCGCCTCGATCACGCCGGTCGCAAGTTTCGACATGGCTGCCGTGTATCACGACACCCCTAGCCTCTCGCTCTTTCGCTGGCGCGCAACATTGCGCCGCAGGGAAGGTGGCACTGACGCTGGCTGGCACCTTAAATTGCCGGTGGCAGGCGCGCCATCTACATCACGCGACGAAATTCGATTGCCGCTCCTTGCCGGCACGGTCGGCTCGGTTCCAGCCGCCCTCGTGGACATCGTTTCACCGCTCATTCGCGGAGAGCGCCTCATCCCCCAGGTCACCGTACGCACCAATCGAACCCCTCAGGTTCTCCACGCCGGCGATGGCGCACCGTTCCTCGAACTCGTCGACGACAGCGTGGTTGTCCTCGACGCCCAAGACCAAGTCATGACGACCTTTCGCGAGATCGAGGTCGAACTTCTCGATCATGAGCATCCGCTTGCGGAGGCCCTCCTTGAGACTGTCATTGCGCGCCTCATTCACGGTGGTGCCACGGTCGAGTCGACGAGCAAGGCCGCGAGCGCACTGGGGGCCACCGCGACCGAGCCGCCCGATGTCCCGAGCATTGCCTGGCCGCCACTGCACGCTGCGTCCAGCGACGCACTGCGCGCAGCGCTGTCGAAGCACGTTCGCCACTTCATCCTGTCCGATGTCGCCGTGCGTCGGGGTCTGCCGGACTCGGTTCATCAGATGCGAGTCGCGGCCCGGCGGATTCGCAGCATTCTCAAGAGTTTCTCATCGCTCCTCGATGAATCGTGGGCGGCCTCGCTCGCCGAGGAGCTTGCCTGGATCGCGAGTGAGCTCGGGGCCATCCGCGACACCGAGGTACTCCTCGAGAGGCTAGATCGCCACGCCGACCAGCTCGGTTGCGATGACGGGCCGTACGCGAGGTCCGTCATTGATCCCCGTCTGGAGCAGCGGCTCGCGTCATCGCGATCTGGCGCTCTCGGGGCCCTGCGGAGCGACCGTCATGAATGGCTGCTTGATGATCTCGTCGCAGCAGCGACCGCGCCAGTGGTCGGGTATCGGGCCAGCGTGTCATGCGGACAGGCCCTGCCTCCACTCATTGACCGTGCTTGGCGCGCCCTCGAGGCCTCGGTCACCCGGCTTACTCTCTACGGTGCAAGCGATCCCTGGCATCGGGCAAGGATCAAGGCGAAGCGGGCTCGATACGCCGTAGAGGCGGTGGCACCAACCTTCGGCAAGCAGGCAATGCGTTTTGCCGACGTGCTGGCAGAACTCACCGAGGCACTCGGGGAGCATCAAGATGCCGTGGTCGCCCAGCAGATGATTCGAGAGCTTTCAGATGGGCCGGGGATTGAGCCTCGTCGCGTGTTCGCGCTGGGACGGCTTCATGCCTACGAGGCCGATCGCGAAATCGAGGCACGCAGGGCGGTGTTCACCAGTTGGTCCACGGTCGTCTGGGAGGCCGGGCGATCAGGATTGGTCCGTCATGCCGGGCAGTAAGTGCATTCGTGCAGCGGGAGTCGTCCTCCTGCGACATACCGGAGCATTCCCCGAAGTCCTCGTCGTCCACCGCCCCAAGTACGGTGACTGGTCGCTACCCAAGGGAAAACTCGAACCAGGCGAACAGGAAATCCACGCGGCAGTCCGCGAATGCGACGAGGAAACGGGATTCCAGGCGGTCCTAGGACCTCGACTTCCTTCGCTGCACTATGACGTGGAAGGAATCCCGAAAAGGGTTGACTTCTGGGCTGCTCATGCAAGCAGTGACGAGGGTTTTACCCCGGGACCGGAGGTTGACGCCATTCAATGGATTCCCGTCGACTCGTTCCCTATCTCGCTCACCCGAGCCTCGGAGGCAAACCTCGTCGCACGGGCTGCGGCCCTGCCACAGACGAGTCCGCTCATCCTGCTTCGGCATACGGTGGCAGCCAAGCGGTCGGATTACCGCGGAAAGGACGATGCTGAGCGTCCACTTTCCGGGAAGGGTCGAAGCCAGGCAAAGGCCCTTGTTTCCCTCCTCGACGCCTTCGGCATTACCGATGTCCATTCCTCCACTGCCGTGCGGTGTCAAGACAGTGTCCGGAAGTTCGCCAAGCACCTTGGAACCGGGGTCCAACATGAGCCGGCCATGAGCGAGGAGGGGTTCGAGGAGCGACCAGAACGGACAATCCGACGGATGCGCAAGATGATCCTCGACCCCGCGCCACTCGTCCTGTGCTCGCACCGGCCACTGCTCCCGACCTTGCTTGAGGTCGCAGCCGAGGTCCTCGAAACCACCGAGATGACGAGTGAGAATCCAACCAGCGACGTCGAGAACCGGGCGGCCCGATGGGACCCGAAGTTGCCGCCGGGGGGCTTCATCGTCCTGCACCGCTCGTTTCTCGAAGGGGCGGCGCCGAGACTCGTCGCCATCGAACGGCACGTCGCCGCCGACGAATGAGCACTACGCCGGTTACGGTGCCCGTCAAGGAAACTTCACATCGAAGCGGAGCAGGTAGATGAATAGACGTCCGACATTCTTGGGCTTAGCGACGGCATGCTTCGCCTCAGCAGCCCTCGCAGCCTGCGCACCCGCTCCGACCGCTGGACCGGCACCGACCGCCTCACCCGTAGCAACACCCCCACCGTCACTCTCGGCATTACCCTCACCCTCGCCGAGCCTTTCAACCTCGCCCTCAGCCACGGTTCTCACCTCTGCAGTGAGCTCAACCACGGCTCGTGGCACCGCACGGCTGGCCATCACGGTGCTGAGCACGGTCGAGGGATTCGAGGATGAAATTCAAGGTGAGGGCTTCGCTGTGCTCAACGCTGGGGATGCTGACCTCACCTGGAATTCGGTGGTCGGGCAGACCCATGAAATCGTCCTAGCTGACGAGCTCTTCGTTCAACTCGAGCCTCCATCAGGCGCCTGGGTGACAGTGCCTGCCGAGGAGTGGACTCCGACGGCCGCTGCAGGTCGACCCCTGCGTGGCCTCAGTGACGTCACGGACGTTCGTCTCGATGGAGTTGAGCTCCTAGACGGGGTCGAGTCGACCAGGTACTCAGGGTTCTTGAACCTCGCCGGCCATAGCGACGGACTCGGCCTCAATTCTCGGGCCCTGCAACTTGCCGCCGCAAGCCCGTCAGCGCGCATCGCGGCAACAGTGTGGATCGATAGCAGCGGCTTGATCGTTCAGGTCATGCGAACACTTATCGGGACTACCGATGTCGCTGCCTCAACCGTGACGAGGCTCACCGACTTCGGGATCGCCGCCCCGATCACCGCACCTATTGAAGAATGATGACGCCTATTTAATGAGAACTACGGCCTGAGCCTTGGACTTGCCTCGGCTCGCCGTGACCGTGCACAGCCCGGCTTTCATCATGACAATCGCACTACCCGACATCTTGCAGGTTCCACCCGATCCGGTCCCCGCCTTCACCAGTCCCGAGCCCTTGAGCCCTGACCATTTGGCTATCGTCGTTGCCGCAATGCGGGCGCCCGGGGCAGCCACCCCGCTCACGATGGTCGCGGGCGCGGTCGGAGTTGATGCCACGCCGGTTCCGACGGGGTTGCTCCCCTGCACGGTGAAGGATGCCTCCGAACCAAGCTTGAGGCCGGGGACGGCGCACTGCGTTCCAGAGGTTCGACAGGTCTGCCCACTTGGAGTCGCAGTGACGGTCCATACCGTTGATGCGCCGCCCACATCAGCGGGAGCCACCCACGAGACGTTCGTTTTGCCCGCCGCTGATGACACGGCGATCACTGTCGGTGCACCGGGGGCTGCCACCGGTAGTTCAGTCATCGACCGAACCCATGGCAGGTAGGTGGTCAAGCGCGTGTAAACCCCAGGGAGTTGCGCCGACGCACATTCACCGCCATTGCTCGTCAGGCCGGCGAGGACCGGCAGGCCATTGACCACGACGACAAGCGGCCCGCCGCTATCACCCTGGCAGGTGTCGATGCCGCCCCCAGGAACGCCGGCGCAGATGCTGTTCGCAGCGGCGAAGGTCGACCCGTACTGGCCGCAGGTATCGGTCGGCGAGCCGAGCACCTGCACCGTTGCCCCGCGCAGCGCATCTGATGACAGCCCGTCGTTCTTCACTGCACCCCAACCACTAATGCCTGCCGCGGTCCCCGATTGCGGCCAGGATGAAGGGTCCTGTGTGAGGGGCAGGGAGATGACCCTTGCTGCCCCTGCGATATCGGCCGGAGCCGAGAGTTGGATGATTGCGATGTCGTTCGCGTTTGTCACAGTGTCGTAACCGGGGTGCACGGTAACTGCTGAGATTGCGAGCTTCGAACCCTTGTTGCGGTCGGGGATGTTCGTGACCCCTGTCCAGCCCTGAACAGCACCGGGTGAGATTCCGGTAAAGCAATGGGCAGCGGATACAACCGTGGTCGCGGAGATGAGCGATCCGGAGCAAAGCGTGCTCTTGTCTGGCGAATTGCCGATGATGAAGAGCACCTGCCACGGGACCGCGGACGAGTTGATCGGCGCGCCGCCAACAACCTGCGGCGCCATGTGCCCGACACTCGCCGTCGCCACGCCAAGCGGCAGGAACCCCAGCGACAGGGATACCCCGATAACACCGGTGATAACACGTCGACAACCTCGCGTGGTGCGCCTCATGACAAAACCCATCTCAATGGTGCTCAAATCTCCAGGTTGGACATGACCATCGTCATCACGACGGGTTCAGATTCACGATTGCGATCCTACGACGACCACCGTACTCGTGCGACCAGTCTTCACTGAAGCCCTGCAGATCCCGGCCTTGGTGATGGCAAGACCCCGTGCTACCACCCGGCAGCGTAACGGGGTAAGCGACCGCATGCTGCTATTCGCGCGCAATGGGACGCTCCCCCAACGGAAGACCGTCGATTCCTTGACCGTCTGGCCGACCGAGGTCGTTCCGTCGACCGCGATGACGGGTGGGGTGGGGGTCGAGACCGGGCTTGAACCGGCGGAGTTCACCGCCTGAGCGGTGAAGGTGTAGGTCGTTCCGGGCGTGAGTCCGCTCACAACGCACGTGAGTTCTGTCGTCTCACAGGTGAAGCCACCGGAGTCGGCCGACACGACAAATGACGCCGCGGCGGGCGCTGTCCAAGCCACCACGACCCTGCCTCCAGCAATTGCGGCGGCAGCGACTGCCTCAGGGGTCGCAGGGGGAGTGAGTGGGATGCCGGTTGTGTCGCGAATCCAGAGAAGATGCGATGTGACCCGCGTGTAGAGGCCCGGATAATTGGCGAGAGCGCACTGGTTGCCCGCGCTTGTCACGCCCGCGAGGACTGGGACACCACCGACATCAATCACGAGGGGACCGCCGCTGTCTCCCTGACAGGTATCGACGCCCCCTGCGGTTTCGCCAGCACACAGGTGGTTTCCTGGCCGGTAGGTGGCACCGTACGAACCGCAGGTCCCATCAGGAGCGGAGAGCACATGTACGGGTGCCCGGTGTAGCACCGTCGACGATGGGCCCTTGCTACCGAGGTAGCCCCATCCACTCACTGTTGCGGCAGTCCCGACCGCTGGCCACGTCGCCGGGTCCTGAGTCACCGGGAGGGCAATCACGCGCTGGCTAGCGCTCGGCACCCAAGGCGACGAGAGCTCGATGAGTGCCACGTCATTGGCGAGCGTGGCCGCGTCGTACTGCGGGTGGACAACAAGGCGCGCGGCCGGTAACCGGTTCTGCTCAGTTCGCTCACTCAGCGCACTGATGCCCGCCCACGCCTTCACTCCGGAGGCATTGGCGTCCTTCATGCAGTGCGCGGCAGTGATGATCCAGGTTCTCGAGATGAGGGATCCACCGCATAGGGACCGATCGTTGATGAGGAGGAGAACCTGCCATGGGTTCTCGGATGCGCCGCTCGGCACGCCGCCGATGATTCGAGGAGCAAGCGCCGGTGAGGCGGCTAACGCGGGCAGCGCCTGGCCTGCCGCCGGAACGGCTAGACAAAGAGCAAATACGCCCGATCTGATTGCTGCTGAGGGCAGTGAGAAGCGCATAGTGAATTGTCACATGGCATCACTACAGTTCGGCCCGGACGCCCTTACCGAGCACCACAACGCCGCCATCGCTCACCGTGTAGAGCCCTCGGTCGCGCTCGAGGTCCACACCGATTTGCGCGCCGTCGGGCACGACGACGTTCTTGTCAAGAATCGCCCGGCGTACGACAGCGTTCTTGCCGATGCGGACCCCTGGCATGAGTACGCTGCCCTCCACATAGGCCCCGGCATCGATGGCGACACTTGAGGCAATCACCGAGGTTCGAACGTGGGCGCCGGAGATGATCGTTCCCGCACCGACCATTGACTCGTGGGCATTGCCGCCCTGGATGAATTTCGCAGGTGGCAATGGCGGCAGGTGGGTAAGGATCGGCCAGCGCCGGTTGTAGAGATTGAAGATCGGATGGACGGAGACGAGGTCCATGTGCGCATCGTGGTAACTATCGAGGGTTCCGACATCCCGCCAGTACCCCTTGTCGCGCTCGGTCGCCCCAACCACGACGTTCTCCGCAAAGTCATAGACATTCGCAGTGCCCGAAGCAGTGAGCATGGGGATGATGTTCGTTCCCATGTCGTGGATCGATGAGGAATCTGCTGCGTCCACCTTGAGCGCTTCGAGGAGCACATCCTTCGTGAAGACGTAGTTGCCCATTGAGACGAAGCATTGCTCGTCGTCGCCCGGGATCGTGGGCGGGTCAGCAGGCTTCTCAAGGAAGTTCGTGATGCGAACGCCATCGGGGGCCGTCTGAATCACGCCGAAGTCACTCGCCATCGCCTTGGGCATTCGGATCCCTGCGACCGTGACCCCGGCTCCTGACTCAACGTGCGCCCGGATCATTTGCATCGGATCCATTCGGTACACATGGTCGGCGCCAAAGACGACAACAAACTCAGGATCCTCGTCGTAGACCAGATTCAGGCTCTGGAAGATGGCATCGGCACTTCCGGTGTACCAGCGGGGACCGAGGCGCTGCTGTGCAGGTACGGGCGTGACGTAGTCACCGAGGAGGATCGGCATGCGCCAGGTCTGGGTCACGTGCCTGTCGAGGGAGTGCGATTTGTATTGGGTAAGGACGCACACCCGGCGCAACCCCGCATTAATGAGGTTCGACAGGACGAAGTCAACGAGGCGATAGGAGCCCCCAAAGGGCACCGCCGGTTTAGCGCGATCAGCAGTGAGGGGCATGAGTCGCTTGCCCTCGCCGCCAGCCAGGACCATCGCCAACACGTGCGGATCTGACGTCACCATTGAACTGTAGACCCGAAACCCCTCGCGACGCCGGAGCATTCATCGACTCGCATTGCCTATGCTCGCCCAATGCGCATTGGACTGCTCACCCGTGAATGGCCACCGGACATCTACGGGGGCGCCGGCGTCCATGTCGAGCAACTCGCCACCGAACTACGGCGGTTGACGCCCGTAGAGGTCCACTGCTTCGGGGCTCCCCGCTCGGACGCCACGGCCCATGCAGTACCGGTCGAATTGCTGGGGGCCAACAGTGCGCTCCAGACCCTCGGCGTCGATCTCGGGATGATCTCGGCGACCGCGGATCTCGATGTCCTGCACTCGCACACCTGGTATACCAACTTCGCCGGTCACGTCGGTTCGCTGTTCCACGGCGTGCCGCACGTCATCACCGCCCACTCCCTCGAGCCAATGCGCCCGTGGAAGGAGGAGCAACTCGGCGGTGGCTACCGTGTCTCATCATGGGTTGAGCGCACCGCCTACAACGACGCCAGCGCAGTCATCGCGGTGAGCCACGGCATGCGGGACGACGTCCTGCGCTCATACCCGGCCGTCGATCCGAGCCGCGTTCATGTGGTGCATAACGGCGTTGACACCGACGTCTATCGAAAAGATCCAGACACCATTGCCCTCGTCGAGCACGGCATTGACCCATCTCGGCCATACGTGCTGTTCGTTGGGCGCATCACCCGGCAGAAGGGCTTGGTCCATCTCCTTCGTGCAGCGCAGCAATTCAAGGACGACCTGGTGCTCGTCATGTGTGCGTCGGCCGCGGATACCCCCGAGATCGAGGTCGAGACTGCGGCCGCCGTGCAGGCCCTGCGCGCTGTTCGAGGGCAGGACAGCGTCGTGTGGATCGAGCAGCAGGTACCG
This sequence comes from Candidatus Nanopelagicales bacterium, assembly GCA_040398845.1. Taxonomy (GTDB): domain Bacteria; phylum Actinomycetota; class Actinomycetes; order S36-B12; family S36-B12; genus WLND01. The sequence goes on from JBBATH010000011.1 coordinate 120,269, forward strand.
AGGTGGGCATTGATCCAGCTGTTCAGCCACGCGGTCGCGTTCGTCTGCCCATCGGTCTACGAGCCCCTCGGCATCGTGAACCTCGAAGCCATGGCCTGCGAGACCGCCGTTGTCGCAAGTGACGTCGGCGGGATTCCCGAGGTGGTCGCCGATGGCGTCACTGGCGTGCTCGTTCACTACGACGCCGCCGACCCCGCCCGGTTCGAGAGCGACTTCGCCTCAGCGGTCAATGCGATCGCCGGCGACCCCGGTCGAGCCGCGCAGCTGGGCCGAACCGGCCGTGAGCGGGCGATTGCCCACTTTGGTTGGGGCGCAATTGCCGAGCAGACGATGGACGTCTACCGCACCACCCTCACCCAGTGAGCGACCTCGCCGAGCCACTCCCCGGCATCTCACTCAATCGCCGGGCGAGTCCCGCGAAGGGCTACCTGCTCTACCTCCTCGCGGCAACCTGTTTCGCGCTGAACGGGACGGTGTCAAAGGCGATCCTCACGAGCGGAATCGACTCTGCCCGACTGTCGCAGCTACGAGTCACCGTCGCCTTCCTCATCCTCCTCACCTTCGTCGCGATAAGCAGACCTGCAGCCCTTCGCATTCGACGAGCCGAGATCCCGATACTCCTTGCCTACGGCATTCTCGGCGTTGCCATGACCCAGTGGCTCTACTTCGTGGCAATCGAGCGACTGCCAGTCGGGGTCGCGCTCCTCATCGAGTTCACCGCACCAATCATGGTTACCCTGTGGTTCAGGTTCGGCATGCGCCAGCCAACCCGCAAGCTGGTCTGGGCTGCCCTCGTGCTCGCCCTTGTCGGCCTAGCAATGGTCGCGCAGGTCTGGAAGGGCTTCAACCTCAATGCCCTCGGGGTGATCGCGGGGTTCGGTGCCGCTGCAGCCCTCGCCACCTATTACGTTCTGGGCGATCGGCAGGTCCACCAGCCCGAGCCGCGTGATGCGGTCTCGCTCACCATGTGGGGGTTCGGTGCCGCAAGCCTGTTCTGGGCCATCTTCCAGCCTTGGTGGTCCTTCCCCTGGAATGCCCTCGGAGGCTCGGGGTGCCCGCTCGGCAGCGAGGGCGCGCCCGTACCGCTGTGGATGCTCTGTACCTACATGGTCGTGCTCGGCACTGTGGTCCCGTTCTGGCTCGTCGTCGCGGCGCTCCACCACATCCGCGCCTCACAGGCATCGGTTGTCGGGATGACCGAACCACTCCTCGCCATCTTCATCGCCTGGTTTGCCCTCGGTGAATCACTCACCACAATCCAGGTCGCCGGTGCGGCCGTGGTGCTGACCGGAGTGCTACTCGCCGAGCGATCCCGCTAGGGGCAC